>NZ_JABEQE010000006.1 GCF_014174375.1 Gluconacetobacter asukensis | reverse complement strand
AAACTCGAAGCTATAAAAACGCATAAATCAAAGAAATATGCATCACAGCGTCCAAGCAGGCATCAATCAAACCCAGGCTAAACCCAGATCAAAACCAATCCCTAACAACCCGTTTCCACAGGCCGCCAGAACGCCGCCAACATATCCCTTCCATTCCATATTCTATTGTCAAAGAACAACTTCTAATCCCATCCACCCCAGAAGGGCCAAAGAAACTAGCAGATCATCCCCACCAGGTCAAGAACCTCAGCCCGGCGGTGAAGAGCGATCTACACCCCACCCCATACACCGTCAACACAGGAGTTCAAAAAAAATCAAAAAAATTGCTCAGGCAGGAAAAATATCCCGGAAAACCGCCATTCCTGATTTAGAGCCATCCAGACCGGCGGGGCCCGTCCTACCCTGCGAAGAGTGATTTTGCATCACCGCCGCCTTTCATGTTCTTACTCCACCGCCCTATCTGACAGGTGCCGGCCGCTTTCACGCGGCCTTCTTCATCCAAATCGAAACCGATAAAGCAGGCTCCATCTCCTCGTGTCCGCCGCCTCACCGATCCAAGCCTCCCCCAACGAACGACGCGGCCTTCGGCGCGCCTTCCGCAATCTGGGGGTTTTGCTTGGCGGAAGGGCCCTCAATGCTCCGCTCAGTCTGCTGCATGCTTCCCTCGCCATCCACCTGCTGGGCGGTTACGGCTTCGGCCTGGTGGTCATGCTTTACGCCTTCGCCCGCACCATCGGCGATCTGGTGGATTTTCAGTCATGGCAGACCCTGCTGCAGTATGGCTTTCATCCCTTGGGCGACAGGGATCTGCCACGCTTCCATCGCGTCCTGCGCTTCAGTCTGATCCTGGATCTGATCGGAGGCATCGCGGGCTGCGTGATCGCTGTCATCGCCAGCCTGACGATGGGACAGATCCTGGGCTGGCCGCCGGTCCTGCACCCTATCGGCACATTCTACAGCCTGACCCCCCTGTTCATGGCCGCCGCCACACCGACGGGCGTGCTACGCATCCTCAATCGCTTCGATCTGCTGGCCCTGCAGGGCAGCACGGCGACGCTCGTGCGTCTACTTGGAACATTGGCCCTGCCGGTGATCGGCCCCTCTTTCGAGCATCTGGCACTGGTCTGGATGCTGGCCGAGATCCTGTCCTTTACGCTGCTGTTCGGCCTGGCATGGCACGAACTGCACAAGAGGGAACTGATGGCCGGCTTCTGGACAGGGATGGCAGACATCATCCCGGATCTGATGAAAGGCAGAATCGCCGTCGATTTTCCCGGGATCTGGCGCTTTGCCTTCATCACCAATGCCAACGCCACCCTGTCACTGGTCTTCAGCCATGTGACGACGCTGATCGTCGGCAGCGTGCTGGGCCCCGTCAGCGCGGGCTATTATCGTATTGCCAGCCAGATCGCCGCCGGCATCGCCAAGCCCGGAACGATGATGCAGCAGACCCTCTATCCCGAAATGGCCTCCCTATGGCGGGAGGGCGCGACCGAACGGATGTACCGTCTGGCATGGCAGTCCAGTCTGGCAGCGGGAGGGATCGGATGCCTGCTGATGGCCTTTGCGCTCCTGCTGGGGCGCCTACTGTTGGGGCTGGTAATAGGCACACAGGATCAGGCAGCCGTCAGCATTATGCTGTGGATGCTCGGTGCCGAGATCGTGGCGATTTGCGGCCTGCCGCTGGAGCCGTTGCTGATGACATTCCGCCGCGCGGGCGCCGTTGTGATCGCACGCTGTGTGGATGTCGTTTTCTTCCTGCCGATTCTGATGATTCTGATCCATTTCTATGGACTGGAAGGCGTAGGCCCAGCCAATGTCGGCGGAGCGATTGTCCTGGTTCTCATGCAACTGGCCATGGCGTTGCATGCACGCCGAACGCTGACGCCCAACACCGCCTCCCCGAGCGCGTCCAATCCGGGGCCGGCCTGATCCCAATGCGCATCGTCTTTCCCTATATCGCCCAGCCCCACCAAATCGCCCATTCCCTGCCAGTCGCTATGGAAATCGCGCGCCGATATCCGGAGATCGCGGTCCATATCGCTTGCCTGACCGACGAGCAGGAAGCCTATATACGGCGCCTGGCCAGCCTCTATCCGGACTCGCAGGTCGCTTATGAACGGCTGACCCTGCCCGGACCGTTACGACGACAATTGACCCGTCGCGGGCCCAGCGTCCTGACCAAGCTGGCAACCCTGCTTTTCAACAAGAATTATTTCGAGACATTTCAGGCGATTGTCGTTCCCGAGCGCACATCCCTCTATCTGCGCAGGATCGGGCTACGCGCACCCCGCCTGATCTGGACCCGACACGGAGCCGGAGACCGCGCGGTGGGCTTTGCCCGGGATGTCCGACATTTCGATTTTATCCTGATGGCAGGAAGAAAGCTGGAAAATCGCCTTCTGACCCAGGGCTCGCTGCGCCCCGGACATTACGTCACAGGGGTCTATGCCAAATTCGATCTCGTGCGCCTGATGCATAGCAACGCCCCACCATTGTTTGGCAACAGGCGCCCGACAGTTCTCTATAATCCGCATTTCAATCCCAAGCTGACATCATGGTATAAGTTGGGCACTCAAGTTCTGGACTATTTTGCCAATCAGGACCGATACAATCTTGTTTTCGCGCCGCATTACCGGCTGTTTGACGCACATCGCGACAAAGCTGCGAGCATCCTGCGCGCCTATGAGGGAATACCGCACATGCTCATCGATCCGGGCAGCACCAAGAGCGTCGACATGACCTATACCATGGGTGCCGACCTCTATCTGGGCGATGTCAGCAGCCAGGTGGCCGAATTTCTGATCAACCCGCGTCCCTGCCTGTTTCTTGACGCGCATGAGACGAAATGGCACGACAATCCCGACTATCTGTTCTGGTCCCTGGGGCCGGTGATCGACACGGCGGCCAGCCTCGGTCAGGCTCTGGATGGCGCCGTCGCCGGGCACCCGGATTTCCTTGACCGGCAGAAATCGTATATACGCGAGACCTTCGGCCTGGCGGATATCGGGCCAACAGCGCCGATTGGCGCGGATGCCATCGTAGAATTCCTCCGAAAGGCGCATTCATGAACGCCTTCGCCATCGCTTTGAACCTGCCTTGATTACATGCTCCAGGTGGAAGATTCGTTACCTGAAATGACACTCTCTCCGACTCCGACAGATTCTGGTCAGACGCGACGCCTCGGCGATTTTGCCACGTTTCCGGAAGCTCTGGATTACGCTGCCCTCGGGGAAGCGGGATTCAACGTCTATTCCGGCCGTGGCCAACTGCTGGAGTCCCTCCCCTACCGAACACTGCGCGAACAGGCGCTGGATGTCGCACGACGGCTGCTGACACTGGGGCTGCGCCCGGGTGAGCGGGTGGCAATCGTCGCGGAAAGCGATGGTGATTTCGCCCGAATCTTTTTCGGCTGCCAATATGCAGGGCTGGTACCGGCGCCGCTGCCGCTGCCAGTCGCGTTCGGCGGACGCGAAGGCTATGTGACAACCCTGCGCGGCATGATCGAGAGCGCCGGCGCCGTCGCCGTCATCGTGCCCGACATCATTGCCGGCTGGACGGGCGAAATCGTCGAAGGCTTCGATCTGCGTTTCGGCGGGCGTCCAGCCGACCTGATGGCCCTGCCGGTCGGCCCGGTCGCGCTGCCGACCGTCTCCCCCGACGATCTGTCCTATCTCCAATTCTCCTCGGGCAGCACCCGCTTTCCGATGGGGGTCGCCGTCACCCAGCAATCAGGCATGGCAAACGCCCGCGCAATCGCTCGCGACGGCCTGAAGGTCCGCGAAACCGGCGACCGGTGCGTGTCGTGGCTGCCACTGTATCATGATATGGGCCTCGTCGGCTTCTTCCTCACGCCGGTCACCTGCCAGTTGACCGTCGATATGCTGCCAACGCGCGAGTTTGCCCGTCGTCCCCATGTCTGGCTGGATCTGATCAGCCGCAATCGCGGCACCATTTCCTACAGCCCCTCCTTCGGTTTCGAACTGTGCGCGCGCCGTGCTTCGACGGTCACGCTCGAACTGTCGTGCTGGCGTGTCGCGGGAATCGGTGGCGACATGATCCGTCACCATATCCTCGAGGAATTTGCCGAACGCTTCGCGGCGTCCGGATTCGACGGACGGGCGTTCACCGCCAGCTACGGCATGGCCGAGGCCACGCTGGCCATCAGCTTCGTGCCGCTCCATACTGGCATCCAGACCGATACGGTCGATCTGCGTTTCCTGGAGACGCAAGGTGTGGCACGCCCCTCAAACGACCCCTCGCATGCTCTGAGAACATTCACCCTATGCGGCAAGGTTCTGCCCGAGCATGAGCTGGAGGTTCGCGACCCTGCGGGGCGGCCTCTGCCGGACCGCAAGGTCGGCACCATTTTCGTCCGTGGCCCCAGCCTCATGCGCGGCTATTTCAACCAGCCCCAGGAAACCCAGCGCGTTCTGGATGCCAGCGGCTGGCTGAATACCGGCGATCTCGGTTACATGATCGACGGGCAGGTGGTCGTGACCGGCCGCGCCAAGGATCTGATCATCATCAATGGCCGCAATATCTGGCCGCAGGACCTGGAATGGTCCGCCGAGACCGAAATCGGCGCCCTGCGCAGCCGCGATGTCGCCGTCTTCTCGATCGATCAGGAGAAGGGCGAAAAGGTCGTGGCCCTGATCCAGTGCCGCGCGTCCACCCCCGAGGCCCGCGAAACCCTGCGCAATGAAGCCGCCAGCCTGTTCCGCCGCCAGCATGGGGTCGATGTCTCCGTGATCCTGATCCCACCCCATACGCTGCCGCAGACTTCGTCGGGCAAGCTGACCCGCGCACGGGCCAAGGCCATGCTGCTGTCGGGCGCTTTCGATTCGGTCAGCGAGACCGCATCGGTCGCATGATCCGCTGGGGCCTGCCCCGCGACAGGCCCCAGCTTCAATACTGGCCAATCGACCGGATTTCGATATAAGGACATCCTCTTTGTTGAGAGGGGGCGCAAGCAGTCCGCCAGACTGCCCCGCTCCCCGATATGGCAGGCGGGGTTCGGGCACGTCACACGGGGACGGCTCCCGCAATAAGGATGCATTTATAATGAGTGAAACGGTCGCGGACGTCTCTGCCCTGATCATCCAGACGCTGCTGGCGAATCCCAAGGTTCCCCGCGACATCAGCGGCAGCAGCAAGATCGTCGAGGATTTGGCCTTCGATTCACTCGCGGTCATGAATTTCGTAATGGAAATCGAGGATTCCCTCGACGTATCCGTTCCGCTCGACCGGCTTGCCGACATTCGCACCATCGACGACCTGGCCAACTGCATCGTGTCGCTGAAGCAGGGCGACTGACTCCATGTCGATCTTCACCAAATACGAGCCGCTGGCCCGTTCGCTGGCGGCCGTGACCAATGGCGGAGGCCGCAACCCGTTTTCCGTCGTGATCGACCACCCCGTGTCCTCGACCGTGGGCGTGATCGAAGGGCGTGAGACCCTGCTGTTCGGCACCAACAATTACCTGGGCCTCAGCCAGAGCGAAGCGGCGATCGATGCCGCGATCGACACACTGCGTACCCATGGGGTCGGCACCACCGGATCGCGCATCGCCAATGGCACCCAAGGCCTGCACCGCCAGTTGGAAGAGCGTATCGCCGCCTTCTTCCGCCGTCGGCATTGCATGGTATTCTCGACGGGCTACCAGGCGAATCTGGGCATGATCTCGGCCCTGGCCGGCAAGGACGATTATCTGCTGCTGGATGCCGACAGCCACGCCAGCATCTATGACGGCAGCCGGCTCAGCCAGGCGCAGGTCATCCGTTTCCGCCATAACGACCCCGAGGATTTGCACAAGCGCCTGCGCCGCCTGGACGGCACACCGGGCGCCAAGCTGATCGTCGTCGAAGGCATCTACTCAATGATGGGCGACGTGGTGCCGATGGCCGAGTTCGCGGCAGTGAAGCGCGAAACCGGCGCCTGGCTGCTGGCGGACGAGGCCCATTCCGTGGGTGTCATGGGCGAACACGGGCGCGGCGTCGCCGAAGCCTGCGGGGTCGAGGACGATGTCGATTTCGTCGTCGGCACCTTCTCCAAGAGCCTGGGTACGGTCGGCGGCTACTGCGTTTCGGACCAGGACGGGCTGGACCTGATCCGGCTATGCTCACGGCCCTATATGTTCACCGCGTCGCTTCCGCCGGACGTCATCGCCGCCACCATGGCAGCGTTGAGCGAGCTGGAGCAGCAGCCTGAGCTGCGGCACAGGCTGATGGACAATGCCCGCCGCCTGCATGCCGGCCTGAACGCGATCGGCCTGCGTACCGGTCCGCAGGCCAGCCCCGTCGTATCGGTGGTTCTGGACGAGGTCGCCCAGGCGGTACAGTTCTGGAACCGGCTCCTGGATCTGGGCGTGTATGTCAATCTCAGCCTGCCGCCCGCAACCCCCGATCAGCACCCGCTGCTGCGCACCTCGGTGATGGCGACGCATGACGCGGCGCAGATCGACCAGGCCATCGAAATCTTCGCTACGGTGGCCCGCGAAATAGGAGCCGGTCACTAAACGCCCAGCCCCGCACCCGTCGTCCTCAGGCGACGGGGAAGCCCCCGACGCTCTTCAGCGCCGGAATATCCCAGCCCCTTTCAGCCGCCAGAGCAGCCGGGGCAGACAGATCAGCGGATGTCTGGCCTCGAACGGGGTCAGCGCAAGGTCGAACCCACTATGCCGGCGCACCTTCCAGGCGATGTAGCGCGCCCCGCCGGCGAAGGTGAAGGCGGCCTTGAACAGACGTGCCGCATTCAACGGGCGCCCCAGATCGGCCCGAATCCGCCATTGGCGACCCGCCCGTGCGCGCGCGTCGGTCGATACTGCCGGACACAGCATGTCGCCCTCCCGCACGAACGAAAGGCCGGACGCAGCCCAGGCGGCCGGCAGCAGCACGTCGAAGCGCGCCCCCAGATCACCGGCCAGCAGCGTGGTGGGACGATCCCCCCCTTCGACCCGCAATTCCGCAGCATAGGTCCGGCGGAACAGGCTTTCCCAATAGGCCTGCGCCGTTCCGCTCTCAGGGCCTAGCAGAGCCGCCCACCAGGCGGCCACAGCCACGGCGCGGATCAGGCAGCCCAGGATCGCGTCGGCCGCCGCCGCGTCGCGCACCCAGACCAGTCGCACCGGCTGGCAGAAGCGTGCCCAGATCGTGGTGTCCAGATTGCCGCGCGCCGTCAGCGCCCGGAACTGCGCGACGGTCAGGATGGCGACCTTGGCCCGGACATATCGGCCATCGATGGTGCGCTCATGATATTCCACATTGGGCGGCAACAGCGCATTCGCCTCGCGCGCCGCCCTGCTGCGCGGCCAGTCCGCCTGCCGATCCAGCACGACGTAGAAATCGAGAATGCCCTCCGGGTCCACCTGCCGCAGGCCAGATCCATAGAACAGCACCCCCAGTACCGGCGCATCCCCGACCAGTTCGCCGACAAAAGCCGTCACCGCCGGTTCCACCGGCCGAACCAGCTCGTCCGTCAGGATACGGGCGACCCGCCCGGCGGCGAAAAGATCGTATCGCACGTCATCCATGGGGATCAGGCATTCCGGATAAAATCGAAAGCCGGCCCCGCCGACAGATAGGTCTGCCCATCCGGACCGGAATCCAGGATTTCGCCATCCAACACAAAGTCGCCTTCCAGTTTCAGGGCCAGACGATCGGTACGGCCACGCCGGTAGGATGGCGAATGATCCAGCCATGCGGCGGACTGCCCGCGCAGTAACGACCATGTCGCGGAAAGCAGATGTTCGGGAAAGGCTGCGACGCTGAGATAAGACAGGCCATGCCCCTCGCGCGACGCAAAAGGCCACATGCCTCCGGGCAGGCATGCCAGCGTGGAGGCGAGGAACAGGAAACTGTCCGCCATCCGCGACACCTCGTCCCCGACCGCAAGCGTCACGGGATCGCCGGCCAGCCATTTACGGCGGGTCGAGCGGAAAACAAGCCGCCCCAGCGAGGACGCGATCGCGACCCCGACCGCGAGATCATGCGAAAAGCGGTTCAGGATGACCGGCCGATGGGCGATACGGATTCCGCGCGTGAAGGCCGCTGCACCATGAAACATCCCCAGCACGGCCGGACGCGCCGGATCGGACCAGCGAACGGCCAGCACGTCGCGCCGCAGGACGCGGCGTCGCAGGGCGCCTTCGCCGGCCAGGACGCTCAATCGTTCAAGCGCCACCTTGCCACGCAGACCGAACCCCACATCGGCAGCGATCAGATTGGTATTCCCCGACGGCAGCACGGCAAGTGCGGGCAACGCGTCCGCCGGATAGCATTGATGAATGGCGGACATGACATCGCTGACAGTGCCATCCCCCCCGTCGATCGCAATCACCCCGACCTCCCGTCGGGCCAGTTCGGTCACGATCTCGACCAGGGCAGGCTTGGACGCCGAATGGAAGAACAGCGGCCCCAACGCCTGGGACGCACGCCGACGGAACGAGCCGTCTTCACGGCCATTGCGGCGGCTGCGCGGGTTGTGAATCAGGGCGAACCGCTCGCTCACTCCCTATCGACCTTTCTCTCTGGCACCGACATTCTCAGGGTCATAAGCCGCGTTCCCGGCATTATTGCAAGATCGTGAACCCCCGCGGGACATGGAGGCCGACGACAGTGCGGAGGAAACCGTGAACGATATTACCCTGGCCCATCTGTCCGATCTGCACCTTGCGCACGATGGATTGCGGTTTCCGACCTGGGCCCTGCTGAACAAGCGCATGACCAGCCAGCTCTCCTGGCGGCGAAAGCGCCGTTTCCTGCATGTCGACACCGTTCTGGAATCCCTGGTCACCGATATCCGCGCCATGACACCGGATGCCGTGGCCCTGACGGGGGACCTCACCAATCTGGGCCTCGCGGTGGAATGCCGCCGGGCGGCTTCATGGGTGTCGGCGCGCCTGCCCCAGCAGACGGCGATCATCCCCGGCAATCACGACATGCTGGTGCGCGCGCCCTGGGGCACCACGCTGGGGCTCTGGAAACCCTGGATGGCGGCCCGGCCGGATGATTTTCCCTTTGTCCGACGGATCGGCCCGCTCGCGCTGATCGGCGTCAATTCCGCCTGCCCCACCCCCTGGTTTTCCGCCGCCGGGCGGATCGGGGCGGCGCAGGCCACCCGCCTGACCGACATACTGCATGAAACCGGCCGCGAGGGCGCCTTCCGCGTGGTCATGATCCATCATCCACCGGTTCCCGGCATCGTGTCCCGCCGCAAGGCACTGCTGGATGGCGGCCTGTTCGCCACCGCCATTGCCCGGGCGGGGGCCGAACTGGTCCTGCACGGCCACAGCCATCGCTCCGGCCTGTCCTCCCTACCCGGCCCCACGGCGACGGTGCCGGTGCTGGGGATCGCCTCGGCCTCGATGCTGGCCCGGGGCCAGGAACGCATGGCCGCATGGCACCATATCCGCATCGCCCGCACCGGGCGCGGCTATGCCGCCGAAATCCGCCGCCGGCTGGTCGTACCGGGCCTGCCGGTCCAGGAACTGCCGCCCTGGCGCTTCGATGTCTATCGCCTCCCCTAGGCGATGCTTGTATGTGTGGGCCGACATGATGCGCGCGCCTCGCCCTTCCGCCTTGCTGCAAAGGATCACGCCGGGAACCCTCGACCGTTATCTGGTGCGGCAAATGGCACCGCCTTTCCTGATCTCGCTGGCCGTGGTGATGACAGCGCTGCTGCTGGAACGGCTGCTGGTCCTTCTGAACGTACTGGCAGCGGATGGCGGCACGCTCAAGATCTTCGCCGGGCTCCTGGCCGACCTCATCCCCCATTATCTGGGCCTGGCCCTGCCGGCAGCGATCTGCGTCAGCGTCTTTTCGGTCGTTCGGCGGATGAGCCAGAACAACGAGATCGACGCCCTGATGGCCAGCGGCATCTCGCTGCTGCGGATCGCGCGCCCCTTCGTCATGGTGGGCTCGGTCATGGGCCTGGTGGGGTTCAGCCTCTATGGCTTCATCCAGCCTTATGCCCGCTACGATTTCCGGCAGGCGATGTATTTCGCCGCCCATGCGGGCTGGGCCCCCCATTTGCAAAGCGGGATGTTCGCAACCCCCGCCGACACGTTGATGCTGACTGCGGACCGGGTCGACGGGGCCGGCACGCGCCTGCACCACGTCTTCATCCGCGACCGGAGCAGCGGGCTGGAACGCGACATTTCCGCCGAGAGCGGAACCTTGCGGATCGCCGACGACCGGACCTCGGTCCGGCTCGACCTGGCGCATGGCATCATCGTCACCGACCGGCAGGACACAGCACCGACCCTGGTGCAGTTCGACACCACCACGCGTATCTTCCAGACCGTCTCGCAGGCCCACACCTTCCGCTGCCGCGGCAATGACGAGCGGGAACTGACCCTGCTCGAACTGCTGCGGGGCGTGCATACCGGCGATCCGGCAATCCGCCGGCCCCATCTGGTGGCCGAACTCCATTTCCGCCTCGCCCGCGCCCTGGCCATTCCCTTCATCCCGATCCTGGCCTGTGCACTCGCGGGCGTGGCCAAGCGCCAGCGGCGCAATCTGGGGCTGGCCATCGCCGCCATCAGCCTGGTCGGCTTCGATCACGCGCTGCAACTGGGGCTGAGCCTGGTCGCCAGCCGCTCGATGTCGCCCTGGCTCGTCATATGGGGGCCATTCTCCCTGTTCTGCGGCGCCTGCGTCTGGCTGATCATGCACCGGGCCGGATCGGCGGGGAGTGGCCGGATCTGGCGACGCCCCTTCACCCGGCTGTCGGCCAGCCCCTCACCATGAGGACGCCGTCCCCCTCGCCGACGCGCAACGTACTGATCGGCTACCTGACGCGCGAACTGGTCGGACGAATCCTGACGACGGCGGCCATCCTGCTGGCGCTGATGGAGATCCTGGCGCTGCTGGAACAATTGACGCCGATCCTGGAACGGCACCAGGGCGCGCGCGGCATCGGCTATTTCATGATGCTGCACGCCCCCATGCTGGTGGGCGGCATCCTGCCGCTGGCAGTGCTGATCGGCTCTCTGGTCCTGCTGGTACAGATGACGACCGGCAGCGAGATCGCGATCCTGCGTGCCGCCGGCCTCACCACCCCCGGCCTGACCCGCCTGATGCTGCCCGCGATCATCGCACTGGGCGTGGCCGGGGCCCTGGTCGATGACCAGATCACGCCGCGCTCGGAACTGGCGCTGGCAAGCTGGTGGAACCGCACCGATCCCCATCCCGAAACCGGGCACGGCTTCTGGTTCCGCGCCGGTACGACACTGGCCGATATCGGCTATGTCGCCCATGGCGGCACCACCGTCACCCATGTCGACCTGTATCAGCGGGGGCCGAACGGCCGCCTGCTCCGCACCGTTCATCTCGACACACTTCGCTATGCGGACGGTACATGGACCGACAATGGCGGACGCAGCCTGGAGCCGACCGGCGCCACCGTCCGTACGGCCACGCTGTCCCCCGCACCAGCGCTGGCGCATGGCTGGCCTGCCAGGATTCGCCCCGCCGACATGATCCGGCTGTCGATGGACACGCCCCCACTTTCGGCCGCCACCATCATCGCGATCCTGCGCGGCCGCATGCCCGCGTCCCAGCCGTCGGCGGCCCTCCGCACTGCACTGCTGGCACGGGTGCTCACACCCTTCAGCTTCGCGGTAATGCTGTTATTGGCCTTGCCGGTGGTCTATATCCCACCACGAAGCGGAACACGCAGCTGGCTGCCGGTCTGGTGCCTGGGGGCCGGCCTGCTGTTCGTGGTCTTCCAGGGCATGCTGCGGGCACTGGGCAACGCCGGCACGCTGCCCGCCCCGGCGGCAACCCTGCCCGGCATCGTGATCTTCACGCTCGCCGTCTGTGCCCTGGTGTTGAGGATTGAAGAGAGATGATCGGCACGACCTTACACAACACGAATCTTCGCACCGGCCGAAGCTTCGACCTGGGGAAAATGAATCTCCGCCAGTTGTGGATCGCCTACCTCACTTATCCGACGATCCTGCTTTATATCGTTCTGGCCGTGATCAGCTTCGTGGTCCTGGCGCGGCAGTTCCCCGGCATCGGGCCGACCCTGGTCGCCGCCGGTGCCGTCGTCGCGGTCTACCCGCTGGCGTGGTACATGATCCACCGCTTCATCCTGCACGGCCGCTTCCTCTATCGGATGAAATGGACGGCCACGCTGTGGAAGCGCATCCATTTCGACCATCATCAGGACCCGCATCTGCTGGATGTGCTGTTCGGCTCACCGCTGAATACCATCCCCACCATCGCCATCATCACCCTGCCGATCGGCTACCTGATCGGCCATGTCGGCGGCGCCGCGGCGGCAATGGGCACCGGGCTGGTCATCACCTGCATCTATGAATTCTTCCATTGCATCCAGCACCTGAACTACAAGCCGCGGATGCGCTGGATTCAGAAGATGAAGCAGCGCCATGTCCTGCATCACTTCCATGACGAGGACGGCAATTACGGCATCACCAGCTTCGTCGTCGACCGCGTCTTCGGCACCTATTACGTAGATGCCCGCGCCCGGCCGCGCAGCGCGCATGTCTTCAACCTGGGCTACGATCTGGAAGAAGCCGGCCGCTATCCCTGGGTGATGGAACAGACCGGCGCGCCACCGCGCGACCGGCCGGACGGGGCGACACCGCAGCGGAACGCAGCGTGACGTCCGATACCCCGCCGGTCGCCCCCCTGACCGTCCTGGTCCTCGCCGGCACCCGCGCCGGCGCCGAGGATCCGATGGCCAGCGCCGCCAACGTGTCGCACAAGGCGATCTTGCCCGTGGCCGGCCGGCCGATGATCGCGCGGGTGCTCGACGCGCTCGCCGCCAGCCCCCGCGTCGGCCGCATCGTCATCAGTATCGAAACCCCCGGCATTCTGGCGGGCCTCATGCTGGAGCATGCGGTGGATTTCCTGCCGCCCGCCGCCGGCCCCAGCGCCAGCGTGATGGAGGCCCTGCGCACGCTCGGCACCCCGCTGCTGGTCACCACCGCCGACCATGCGCTGTTGCGCCCGGAATGGATCGACGCCTTCCTCGACTCCGTCGACGCACAGTGCGACATGGCTGCCGCCGTCGCCATGGAGGCCGATATCGCGCGCGACGTCCCAGGCACGAAACGTACGATGATCCGTCTGGCCGATGGCGCCTTTTCCGGCTGCAACCTGTTCCTATTCCGCACGCCGGCGTCGATCGGCGTGGTGCAGCTGTGGCAGCGGATCGAGCAGGAACGCAAACGGCCGCTGCGCATGGCGCACCTGCTGGGGATCGGCACCCTGCTGCGCTACGTGACTGGCGGCCTGACCCGCGCGGCCCTGTGCGCAAGGGTCGGCAGCCTGAGCCAGGCCTCGGTCAAACTTATCGCCCTGCCCGACGGCCGTGCCGCCGTAGATGTCGACAAACCCGCCGACCTGCTCCTAGTGGAATCCCTGCTCCGGAAATCCCCCGAATGAAGGGCGCCTCTCTGTTCTTTTTTGAAAAAAAGAACCAAAAAACTTTTGATTCCTTAAGGGAAATCCTGCGGGCATCGTCACAAACCAAACGAATAAAAGTCTTTTTGCTTCTTTTTCTTCAGAAAAAGAAGAAAGAGACCGCACGGTTCGCATAACTCCATGCGCATCGCCTACATCATCAACTCACTGGAGGGCGGCGGCGCTGCCTTCCCAGTGCCCGACATCACCGGCGTCCTGCGCCGCGCCGGGCACGAGGTGGCCATCTTCGCGCTGCTCCGCCGCGACGGCCGCGCCCTGGCGGCGATGCAGGCAGCCGGCCTCCCGGTCGAAATCTGTCCCGAAGGACGACGCGACCACCTGGCAGCCCTGCGCTGGCTGGACCGCCAGATCGGAGACTGGCACCCCGACCTGATCTGGACGTCCCTGACCCGGGCCACCGTGATGGGACAGATGGTGGGGCTGAAGCGCCGCCTCCCCGTCGTCAGTTGGCAGCACTCCGCCGGCCTAAGTCCCGCCAACACCCGCTTGCTGCGCAGCCTGCGGGGACTGAGCCGGATCTGGGTCGCCGATTCCAGCTGCGTGCTGGATTTCATGCGCCACCGGCTGCGGATTCCGGCAAACCGCGCCGCATTGTGGCCAATCTTCCGCGCCGATCCCACCTGCCCGCCCGCCCGCGCCTGGCAAGCCGGCGAAATCGTACGGATCGGCTCGCTGGGTCGGCTGCATCCGGTCAAGGGCTATGACGTACTGTGTCACGCCCTGGCGCTGCTGAAGAACGACCTGTCCCTGCCACCTTTTCAGGTCACCATCGCCGGTGAAGGCGACGCACGCCCCCAACTCGAAAGTCTGATCCGGGAACACGGCCTGACCACGCTACGCCTGGCAGGATTCACCAGCGCGGTGGCCGACTTCCTGTCCAGCCAGCACGGCTACGTCCAGCCCTCATTGCATGAAGGGCTGTGCATCGGCGTGCATCAGGCCATGCAGGCGGGCCTGGCCCCCATCGCCTCCGCGGTCGGCGAGATCCGCTACACCGTGCAGGACGGCGTGTCCGGACTGCTGGTTCCCCCCGCCGATCCCACCGCCCTGGCCGAGGCCCTGGCAAGGATGCTGCGCCAGCCCCACGCCATGGCCACCATGGGCCAGGCCGCACGAACCCACGTGCTGGACCTGTTCGCCCCCGAACGGTTCGACGCCGCCGGCGAGGCAATCCTGGCACGAATCACGGCTCCTCGGCGCGACTGAGGCTCCTATCGGCCCTTGCCGATCCTCCGCCGGCTCAGACGAGCCAGTTCGATCGCGATCCGGCGCGGCGAGCGGCTGATACGCTTCGCATCCACCAGCGTCACATCCCCGGCTGCAGACAAGGTATGCAGCCCATCGGTATAGGGCTTCCAATCCGCCGCCGCGACGATGGGTGCGCCGGCCCGGGCGGCAAAGTGCTGCGGCCCCAGTTCGGTGATCGTCAGGGGCACGATCGCCCCGCCATACGTGCCCGTGCAATCCTGGGTCGGCAGCACCACCCGCCCATCGACCAGGATCGGCGTGCCCCCCGGCCGCGCACTCCGACGATCCCGCCGCACCGGATTGCCGGGATGCAGATGCCACGGGCCGCGCAGCGTATCGGCCCAGGCGACATGCAGCAGGCTCTGCTTGTCTTCCGCCGACCCGCTGGAGGGGCTGTAGAACATCCACCACCTGCCATCGATCCGCACCGGCGAGGCATCGATCGCCGCTTCGGGAAAGGCGAAATCGGGGACCTTCTCCCATCGATCGGGAAAGGAGACGGCGCGATACAATGTCAGCCGACCGGACCGATAGGCTTCGGGCAGCAGATAGATCTCATCCCCCTCCGCGACCACCACCGGATAGGACAGATGCCACGGCTCGGACAGCGCCGACCGTGCATCCAGAAGATTCATGGACCGATCGAAGACGAAGACGTCGATCCGCCCGATCCGGTCGCGATAGTCATAGGCCTCGGCAAACAGATACAGCCTATCATCCCGCCACAACCCGAACGGATCGGCCAGAAAACGGAACGGGCCGGGGTCCGGCAGCCAGGTCACCGGCAACCCGTCAACGCCGCCACGCGCCAGGATTTCGGGCAACGCGCAGGGCAGAATGCCCGTCCGCCAGATATCGGTGCGCAGGATGCCCATGCCGCTCCCCATGCTGCAAGGCCACCCCATGACGGCCGCCGAGCGGTCTATCCCATCAGGCCGCATTCGCAAACCTCGGCGACCGTGACGCGCCGACCTACCCGTGGCATGGTGCGCAGGATGCCCATCGACCCCGTCCAGAACCAGATCGCCATCCGCCGCGCGGTCAATCATCTCTGCGGCCAGATGGGCTGGGCGGCACTGAACGAACTGGTCCTGCCGGATGGACGCCGGGCGGATGTCATGGCCCTGCGGCCCGATAACGGATTCGTCTGCATCGAAATCAAATCCGGCCCCCGCGACTTCCTGACCGACAGGAAATGGGCCAGCTACCGCGATTGGTGCGACCAGCTTTTCTTCGCCGTCGATCGCACTTTCCCCATCTCCCTGCTGCCCGAGGCGACCGGGATCATGGTCGCCGACACCGATACCATCCCCGACGGCCTGAACGTGATCGCCGAAGCCGCCATCCTGCGGCCACCGGCCACGACTGCCCTGCCCTCCGCACGGCGACGGAAGCTGACATGGCTGTTCGCCACCCAGGCGGCCGCACGGCTGGCCCGTCTGGACGACCCCGCCATCACCACGGCCCTGCGGACGGCGCTGCGGGCCGAATGATCGCGCTCCGCCCCATCCAACCACCCCTGAAAGGTTTCCCGATGTCCGATGCCGCCATCCTGTGCCGGTTCGAGGCCGCGCGCTCCATCGTCCGCGACGCGGCCGATCTGGCCATGGCGATGCGCCCGCCGCCGGGCGGCCCCTCGGGCAAGCAGAAGAGCGCCCAGGACTGGCTGACCGAAGCCGATGGCGCGGTCGAGGCCCTGATTTCCGAACGGATCGGCGCCCTGTTCCCCGAGGACGGCTTCCAGGGCGAGGAAGAAGGACGCACCCGTACCGGCCAGTTACGCTGGGTGGTCGACCCCATCGACGGCACATCCAACTACGCGCGCGGCCGTCCGCGCTGGTGCGTCTCGCTGGGCCTGATGGATGGCGACCAGCCGGTCGCCGGCATCATCCATGCCCCGGCCCTGAACGAGATCTATACCGCCGTGCGGGGCCACGGCGCCTTCCTCAACGGCCGGCCGATCCAGGCCTCGCCGGTGACGGATACAAGGTCCGCGATGGTCGAGATGGGATGGAGCAACAAGGTCCCGGACGGCGTCTATGCGGCCAAGATGGCCGCGATCCTGGAACTGGGCGCCATGCCCCGCTCCGGCGGCTCCGGCGCGCTGGCCCTGGCCGATGTCGCGTGTGGCCGACAGGACGGCTATCTGGAAATGGTCATCAATCTGTGGGACGTCGCGGCGGCGCTGGTCATGCTGGAGGAAGCCGGGGCCCGCTTCTCCCCCTTCCTGCGGGATGGCGGGCTGGACGGCGGCATCACCCTGCTTGCGACGGCACCCGGAATCGCCGACGATCTGGCCGCGGCGCTTGCAGTACCGCTGGACTGATCGACTGCCGCCAGCCATGGTTACGCCATAAAAATCCGGCAGAAGTGGGCGTGGGTCGGTGGCCCACCGCACGCCCAGCCGAACATACGGAGCATGCCCTTGCGAGACGGTCTTTCCCGCACAACCCTGGCCCTGGCGGCCATTGCGCTGGCACTGCCGGCGGCGCCGGCCCTGGCTGCGGGCGAACGGCAGCAGGCCCTGGTTGACCGCGCCACCCTGACGGTGCGCGAGATGTTCAACGGCGCCGGCCCGAACAGCAAGATCACCCGCTACATGACCCAGGCCCGCGCGGTGATGGTCTGCCCGTCCATCTTCCGCATGTCGATCGGCTTCGGCGGTGCGGGCGGCGGCTGCGCCCTGCTGTCGCGCGACGCCAGGGGATCGTGGTCCGATCCTGCCTTCTACACGCTCAGCTCGGCCAATGTCGGAATCCAGCTCGGCATGCAGGATTCCCAGATGATGTTCTTCGTCATGACCGATCGCGGCCTGCAGGCGCTGCTGGACAGCCAGTTCCAGTTCGGCGCCAACGCCGCCGCGTCCTTCGCGACGATGGGGTCCGGCATCGAAAGCGGCACGGCGGGCGAGCGCAATACCGACATCATGGCCTTGCAGAAATCCAAGGGCCTGTTTGCCGGCGCGGCGCTGGGCGGTTCGAAACTGACGGTCAACAGCGGCGCAAATCGCGCTTATTACAACCAGATCGTCGGCCCCGAGGACATCGTCGTCTCGATGCGGGTCAACAATCCCGGTGCCGACCCCCTGCGCGCCGCGCTGAGCGAAGTGCAGGCCAGGGCCACCGCCGGCGCGCCGTCCATGTCGCCTCCGGCCTATGCCCAGCCCGGCGCGGGCGAGCCGTCACAGGTCAATGTCCCTGCATCCGGCCCCGTCAGCAGCCAGCCTCTTTCACCCCCCTGAAGTCACTTGCCCGGAGCCTGGCGGGCGCGCCAGGCTCCGACATTGCGATTATGCTCCGCCAGACTGCTGGCGAAGGCATGCCCCCCGCTCCCATCGGCCACAAAATACAGCGCATCGCTCTCGGCGGGATGCGCCACCGCATCCAGTGACGCCCGACCGGGCGAGCAGATCGGTCCGGCCGGCAGGCCCGGCAGCGTGTACGTGTTGTAGGCACCCGGCGCTTCCAGTTCGGCCCGCGTCAGGGCATGGCCCAGCGGCCCGGCGCCCCGATTGATCCCATAAACCACGGTCGGATCGGATTGCAGCCGCATGCCAAGGCGCAGCCGGTTGATGAAGACGCGGGCCACCAACGGGCGCTCGCCCGCAATCGCGGTCTCACGCTCCACCATCGAGGCGAGGACAAGCAACGTCCGCCGATCGGGAATTTCCGGCACGGGCGCCCGATCACGCCAGACCGCATCCAGCGCCGCCTCCATCGCCGCCTGCATTCGCCCCAGCAGGACAGCGCGCGGCGTTCCCCATTCATAATCGTAAGTCTGCGGCAGGACAGCACCCTCGGCCGGCGGCGAAAGCGGCGGGCCAGCCAGCACCGGCGCGCGGTCGATCAGTTCCGCCACCTGAAGGGCGGAAAGGCCCTCGGCCACCGTCAGCCAATGCACCACCGGCTTGCCATGGCGCAGCACGAGCAGCACGTCGCGAAGCGAAGCATGGGCCGGAAACTCCAGTTCCGCCGCATGCAGGACACCATCATGACGCGTAAGATGAACGGCCACGCGAAACAGCAGGCTGCCGACACGGCCCGGCGCGATCACGCCTTCATGCTGCAAGGTTGCCGCCGTACTGGTCAGGCCGCCACGGGGAATGACCACCGCGCGGGATTCGGGCGCCGGTCCAGGCGCGCCATATTGCCACCATCCCCAGGCGGCAATGCCCCCGCCTGCCGCGCAGATTACCAGCAGCAGACTCAGGCTGAAAATCAGAAGACGCTTGAGCATGATGCTCTTCTTCCGCGTCACGATGCCAAAGACAAGAACCCCGGACGCGGATCAGGCCGGCAGCCCGATCCGTCTGTCCGGGCCAGACCGGCCCGGGAGCAGGTCAGACGCCGCGTACAATGATGCTGGCGTTGGTGCCACCGAAGCCGAAGCTGTTCGACAGGGCAATGTCGATCTGGCGGCGCTGGGCTTCATGCGCCACCCGGTCGATCACGCTTTCAGTGGACGGATTGTCCAGGTTCAGCGTCGGCGGCGCGACATTGTCGCGGATCGCCAGGATCGAGAAAATCGCTTCGACGGCGCCGGCAGCACCCAGCAGATGACCGATGGCCGATTTGGTCGACGACATCGCAACCTGGCTCGCGGCGTCACCGAACAGACGCTCGACCGCCTGCAATTCCAGATCGTCCGCCATGGTCGACGTCCCATGGGCGTTCACATAGCCGATGTCGGAGACCGCAATACCGGCGCTGCGCACAGCCGACTGCATGGCGCGATACGCACCCTCATGCCCTTCGGCCGGCGCGGTGATGTGGTAGGCGTCGCCGGACATGCCATATCCGATGATCTCGCCATAGATCTTGGCGCCGCGCGCCTTCGCGTGCTCGTATTCTTCCAGCACCACGATGCCGGCACCTTCGCCCATGACGAAGCCGTCGCGATCACGGTCCCAGGGGCGCGAGGCCTTTTCCGGCGCGTCATTGAACGCGGTGGACAGCGCACGCGCCGAACTGAAGCCCGCAATTCCCAACGGGCAGACAGCCGCTTCGGCACCGCCCGCGACCATCACGTCGGCATCACCGAGCATGATCAGACGCGACGCATCGCCGATCGCATGCACACCGGTGGCGCACGCGGTCACGACCGAATGGTTGGGGCCCTTGAAGCCGTATTTGATCGAAACATGGCCGGAGACCAGGTTGATCAGCGCCGACGGAATGAAGAAGGGCGACAGGCGGCGGGCCCGTCCCTCATGCACCGTGATCGACGCATCATAAATCGTCTGCAGGCCACCGATGCCCGAACCGATCATCACGCCGGTCCGGCACCGATCTTCCTCGGATTCGGGCTTCCACCCGGAATCCTCGACCGCCTCGGTCGCCGCGACAAGGCCCAGATGGATGAAGCGATCCATCTTCTTCTGGTCCTTGACCGGGACCCAGTCGGACAGGGTCAGGCCGCCCGCCTCGGTCGGCCCCCCCGGCACCTCGCCGGCGACATGCGCCGGCAGGTCCGATGGATCGAACGAGGCGATGCGGCCGATCCCGCTTTCGCCGGCGATCAGGCGCGACCAGTTATGTTCGAGCCCGAGCCCGAGCGGGCTGACAATGCCCATACCGGTAACAACAACGCGTCGATGTCCCGACGCTCCTCCGGCAGATTGTATCAACCCGCACCGCTCCCTGATCACAAAATCCGACGTTCGGTAATAGCAGCCTCAGGCGGCCTTCTGCTTCTCGATGTAGTCGATCGCGTCCTTCACGGTGGCGATCTTCTCAGCCGCATCTTCCGGGATCTCGACGCTGAAAGCCTCTTCGAAGGCCATCACCAGTTCGACCGTGTCCAGGCTGTCCGCGCCCAGATCGTCGATGAAGGAGGCCTCCGGCGTGACCTTGCTTTCCTCGACACCGAGGTGCTCGACCACAATCTTCTTAACCTTGTCAGCGATTTCGCTCATCTGTCTTCGCTTCCTGTCTGCCCCAATGAGATACGGGCGGTTCGAAATTCATTCGTCCTGTCTGACGTCCCGCGAAGCGGAACCGCCGGAACATGCCCAGCCCGCTTCCGGACGAAGCAGCGGCGGATTAGCACGGTTCCCCGGCAATAGCCAAGGCGGCGGATCTTCTTTCCGTCACAATCCGCTGCCAAACCCCGAAACCGGCCCCGCAAAATCGGATTGTTGTCCGCCATATCCCTGCCTGCGTCCAGCGGAATCAGCGTGCTCCCCCGGCGATCAGGGCATCGCCATCCCGCCGTTGACGTTCAGCGTCGTGCCCGTGATCCAGCCGGCCTCGTCCGACGTCAGATAGGCGACGGCGGCAGCAATATCCTCGGGCTTTCCCATGCGACCCAGCGGAATGCCGCCCAGCAGCTTCTCGCGCTGCCCTTCCGAGAGCACATCGGTCATCGCGGTCTGGACGAAGCCCGGCGCCACGACATTGACGGTCACGCCGCGCGACCCGGCTTCCTGCGCCAGGGACTTGGTCATGCCGATCATGCCCGCCTTGGCCGCCGCATAATTCGCCTGGCCGGCATTGCCGGTCACACCGACGATCGAGGCGATGCTGACGATTCGCCCGGCCCGGCGGCGCAGCATGCCCTTCAGCACGGCGCGGCACAGGCGGAAGGGCGCCGCCAGGTCCACCTCGAGGACGCGGTTCCAGTCCTCGTCCTTCATGCGAATCGCCAGCCCGTCACGCGTCAGGCCGGCATTGTTGACCAGGATGTCCAGCGGCGCGCCGGCCGCGACCTCGGCGGCCGACACCAGCGCATCGGCCGCGGCCGGGTCGGACAGGTCGGCCGGGCACACATGGACCCGCTCGCCATCGGGCGCGATCTCGGCCGCCACCGCGGCCAGCACGGCCTCACGCGTACCGGAAAGCACCACCCGCGCCCCCTGGGCATGCAGGGTCCGCGCAATCGCGGCGCCGATCCCCCCCGATGCGCCCGTCACCAGCGCGGTCTTGCCATCCAACCTGAACATCAGCCCGTCCTTGCCTGAAAAACCACTCATCACAGCCTCGCCGTCAGAGAGACGCGAGGAACGCCTCGATATCCGCCGGGGTGCCGACCGAGCGTGTCGCCGCTTCGGGTGCGATGCGCCGGACCAGCCCCGACAGGACCTTGCCGGCCCCCAGTTCCACGAAACTGTCGACGCCCATCGCCGTCATGGCCTCGACACTCTCGCGCCAGCGCACGGTGCCCGTCACCTGGCGCACCAGCAGGTCGCGAATCGCCTGCGGGTCGGTCACCTTCGCCGCCGAGACATTGGCCACCAGCGGCACCACCGGCGCGGCGATCTCGGCCCGTTCCAGCGCCTCACCCATCGCATCGGCCGCCGGCGCCATCAGCGAGCAATGGAACGGCGCCGAAACCGGCAGCACCACCGCCCGCTTCACCCCGCGCGCCTTGGCGACCGCGATCGCGCGCTCGATGGCCGTCGCCCGGCCCGAAATGACGATCTGCCCGCCGCCATTATCATTGGCGACCTCGATGATCTCGCTCCGGTCCGGCTCGCCCTCCACGCGCAGGATCGCGGCCTCGGCGCAGATCGCACGCGCCTGCTCAAGGTCCACACCAATCAGCGCGGCCATGCCGCCTTCGCCCGCCGGCACCGCCTTCTGCATCGCCGTGCCGCGCAGGCGCAGCAGGCGCGCCGTCTGGGCAATCCCCAGCGACCTCGCCGCCGCCAATGCCGAATACTCACCCAGCGAATGACCGGCCACCAGCGCGGCCGCGCGCTTCAGCTCCAGCCCGCCTTCCTTCTCCAGCACCCGCAGCACCGCCAACGACACCGCCATCAGGGCAGGCTGCGTATTTTCAGTGCGGGTCAGTTCCTCCATCGGCCCTTCGAACATCAGGGTCGAGAGCTTCTGCTCCAGCGCGTCATCGACTTCCTCGAACACCTCGCGCGCCGGTGCGAAGGCAGCGGCCAGTTCGGCCCCCATCCCAACGGACTGGCTACCCTGACCGGGGAAGATGAAGGCGTGAACGGTCATGCTGTCCTCATTATCCAAAAGAAATCTCGCGTTCCGGTCCGCGAGATGCCGACAGGACGCGGCGCCTGTCAATCGCGGGGCACGCCATCCCGGCGACGGCACAGCAGCAGCAAGGCATCCCACGGCAGGGCCGGGACCTCGCGCAGGCGCCAGAACCACCGGCGCGCCAGCCGCCGGGCGGCCGGCACGGGCGGCGGCGGCACCCGCACCACCCGCCAACCGGCCAACCGCATCAGCACCAGGCAACGCGGCAGGTGGTACGCGCTGCTGGCAACCGCAACGGGGCCGCGATAGCCCCGCGCCCGCAGCAGCGCGGAACAGGCCAGCACCGAATCCAGCGTATCGCGCGCCGTCGCCTCGATCATGATCGCCGTGTCCGGAATACCCGCCCGACGCAGCAGGTCCGCCATCACGGGCGCCTCGGCCGGGCGCCCATCCAGGCTGCCGCCGGTCGGCACGAACAGCGGCGCCGCGCACATCCGCCCGAAGGCGACCGCGGCCGCCACCCGGCGACGCAATGTCGGCGTGGGCGTACCATCGGGACGCACCGCCGCCCCGAAGATCACGATGGCGAACGGCGCATCCGGCCGCCCGGTCACGGCGGTGCCTGAAGCAGAAGCCGGTTCAGCCCCGCGAAAGTGGCAAACATCGTCCGCCAGACCTGCCGGAACTGATCGGCTTCCACGCCCCGATTGTCCAGAATCGCCATCAGGTCCCCAATCGTGCGCCTGCCATCGATCAGTGGCAGCAGCCCGCGCGATTGCGACGGTACCGGCACCAGCACCACATGGCCGCCCAGACGAACCGGCAGGCGGTTATCCGGCCGCATAAGCCGTGAAAGGGCGAACCCGTCCCCGCCATGCAGAACCGGCACAGCATCCCGGTCCATCGGATCGGCCCGCCGCACCCAATCCCCCACCCGGCGGACATAAGCCACATGGAACGCCCGCTCCCCCGCCCGCGATTCGGTCAGACAGGCCCGGGCGCGATCAGGCTGGAAATCAAGGTCGGTACAAAAGGCTGGCTCAGCATCCAGCAGCGCGGGGTCATATTCCAGCGGCGCCATCAGGCAGACTGGCGCCAATCCGACCGCCGCCAGCAGGTCGAACAGCCCCGCGACATCGTAGCCGCCACCACGCCCATCCGGCGCGGCGACCGCGATCCGCATCCCCCCGCCGGGCGCCAGCAGGCCGGCCAGGGCTCCCAGTCGTGCCCGCGGGTCCGCATCCGCGCTCAGGTCGCAGTCGATATAGTCATGAACAGAATGCGCGGGCTGCGCGCCGGGCGCGAGAAAGGCAACCGCACCGGGCCGTCCTCCGGCACCGAATGCCTCGGCCAGCCGGGCCGCAACGGCGGCGTCGCCCCCGGCAACCAGCACGCACAACGGGCATGAACGCGGCCGTATGGCCCCGAACAGCCAGTAATCGGCTTCGCTCAGGTCGCCGGCCGTTCCAATGGTCAGATAATCAGCATGCTCCATGGCCCTAGCGGGGCAGAAGCTTTCCGCGCTGCCAGGCCTCAGCCGCCTCGTCGGTGCTCATGCCGTCGCAGCGAACGGCATATTCCAGCGCGCTCACCACCTTGTGGCCCAGCATCAGCTCGTCCAGCTCGTCCAGCAGGTCGGAATCCAGTTCCGCGCGTGCCTCCCGGCGCACCAGCATCCGGGCGGCCTGCTCGCCGGCCAGCACGTTCCTGGGGTCCTCCAGCGGCCGCAGCCGGCCGCCATGATGCAGGAAATGCGGCTGCCACAAGGGCAGGATCGACGCCTCGCCGGCTTCGATCGCCTTTGCCGCGTGCTGATAGGCTTCCTCATCGGGACGGGCCTCGATGGTAAAGCCGCGCTCCGTCAGCCCATAGGCCCCAACGCCGAGCCGAACCCGTTCGAGAGCCGATTCCGGCGCCACGATATTGCGATTGACCACCCCGTCATCGCGTCCCAGATCGGCAATCGAGGCCACATCCGGCGCGCACCCTTCGGGCATGAACCAGCCGAAGACGGGCTTGTACAACTCACCCAGCACATCCATGCCCAGCGACGGGTCCAACCACCGGGCATCGACATCGGGCAGCCATGCGGACACGAACAGGTCGATCCCGCCCGCCTTCATCGCGGCCGTCAGTTCGTCCTGGCTGCCGGTGACATATTCGACCTCCAGGTCATAGGCTTCCAGCACACGCACCACCGCCGCCGCGGCTGCCGCATGCAGGATGGTTTCCGGATGGCCAAGCGTCACCGTCGTCATCGCACCTCTCCCCGATCACGAGGTGGTTCCAGCAGGTGGCACCCGTTTGCGCAAGGGGCGGAACGCCAAAAAACCGTCCCTGCATGCCCCCTGCTCCCGGCGTGCGAGGCTCCCCGCCGTTACCAGATCTTCACCCGGTCCTCGGGCTTCAGATACAGCGTGTCGCCCGGCTTGACGTTCCAGGCCTTGTACCAGGCATCGATATTGTGCATGGGGATATTGACCCGCGCCTGCGGCGGCGAGTGCGGGTCCGTCATCACCCGCTGGCGAACGGTGTCGTCACGCAGCTTCTGCCGCCAGACCTGCGCCCAGCCCAGGAACACGCGCTGGTCCCCCGTCAGGCCGCCGATCACCGGGGCCGGCTTGCCGTGCAGCGAGGCATGATAGGCATCCAGCGCCAGGGTCAGGCCGCCAAGATCGGCGATGTTCTCGCCCATCGTCAGCTTGCCATTCACATGCGCGCCCGGCAGCACCTCAAACGCGTCGTACTGCTTGCCGAAGCGATCGGCCAGCTTGTTGAAGCGGGCCTCGTCGTCCTTGGTCCACCATTCCTTCAGGCGGCCCAGATAGTCGAACTTGCGCCCCTCATCGTCGAAGGAATGCGTCATCTCGTGGCCGATCACACCGCCGATCGCACCATAATTGATCGCCGGGTCAGCCTTGGGGTTGAAGAAGGGCGGCTGCAGGATCGCGGCCGGGAACACAACCTCGTTGAACAGCGGGTTGTTGTAGGCATTGACCGTCTGCGGGGTCATGTCCCACTCGTCCCGATCGACCCGGTGGCCCAGATGGCCCAGCCAGTAGCGCCATTCGAAGCCCACGGCGCGCCCGGCATTGCCATAGGCATCCCCCTGCTTGACGACGAGCGTCGCATAATCCCGCCAGCGCTTGGGATAGCCGATCTGGATGGTGAAATGGTCCAGCTTCTGCACAGCGGCCGCACGCGTCTGCGGGCCCATCCACGCATTATGCTGCAACCGCACGCGGAAGGTCGCCTTCAGCTCGGTGGTCAGCGACTCCATCATCTGCCGGTATTCCGGCGGGAAATAACGCGCGACATAGGTCTGGCCCAGCGCCATGCCCATCGCATTGCCGGTGGCGGTCACGCCGCGCTTCCACCGGTCGGGCAATTGCGGCTGGCCACCCAGCGTCTTGTCGTTGAAGTCGAACGACGCCTGGACGAACGCCTTGGGCAGGTAGTGCGCGGCATTGTCCACCAGATGGAAGGCCAGCCAGGCCCGCAGCGTATCCAGGGGCGTTTCCGACGCAATGCGGGCCTCGCCGATAATGGCATCAGGTTCGCCGACGATCAGCGTGCCCGATTTCACGATCGTCTCGGGCAGTTCGGCGCCGGTCAGATAGGCCGTCCAGTCGAAGCCCGGCGCACGCTTGGCCAGGTCGACGACCGTGATCGGGTTATAGATCTTGTCGGGGTCGCGCAGGTCCTGCCGCGCCCAGTGGACCTGCGCCAGCCGCGTTTCGAATGCCACGATGGCCTGGGCCTGCCGCGCGGCATCCGGCCAGCCGATCAGGGTCAGGGCCTGCTGGACATAGGCCTGGTAGGCGGTCTTCTTCGCCGCCAGCTCAGGCTTCAGATAATAATCCCGATCCGGCATGCCCAGGCCCGCCTGGTCCAGCATCAGCGCGTAGACGGTCGGGTCCTTGGCGTCCGGCTGGATACCCAGCCCGAACAGCGAATACTGGAATCCCGTCTGGGCGCGTCCCAGCAGGGCGGCGAAGGCTGTCCGGTCGCTCACCGCGCGCACGGCATCCAGATCCGACGCCAGCGGCCGGGTCCCCAGGGCTTCGATCCCCTTCTCGTCCATGAAGGTCGCGTAGAAGGTGCCCAGCTTCTGGTCGACCGTCGCGGGCTCGGCCACCGGATGGGCCGACAGGTCGTTCAGAATGCCCTGCACACGCTTGCGCGACAGTTCGTGCAGCATGTTGAACGGCCCATAGGCCGTCATGTCGGGCGGGATGACGATGTCGTGCACCGCCTGGCCGTTGGCGTAGCCGAAGAAATTGTTGCCCGGCGCGATCGACAGATCCCGTCCGGCCACGTCGAAGCCCCAGGCGCCATAGGACGGCGCGTCGACCCCGTCGGCCACCTTCGCCGCCACGGCCTGCTCGGCCGCCCGCGCCCCGCCACCCCAACTCGCCGCCGTCAGCAGCGCGACGCCGCACAACCATGCGCGCCGCGCCGAACCGCTCCGCCCATATCGCCTGGAATCCGACATCCCGTTTCCCTTAATTCTATTACGAACGGGATACAGTATGATGGTTTATTTGCGGTGCCCAGCCCGCGATCCAGCGGTTTTCACAGGCTCCGGCGGACGCGCCAGCGCCGCCACGCGATAATCGAACGTCATGACGCCAGCCAGGTACGGCGCTGCGAAGGCCTTGAAGGCATCATGCGCGGGATCGAAGAATCCCGGCTGGGTCACGACCGGACGACCGACATAATAATTCCGGTCCCCTTCCGAGCGGAAACTGACCAGGAACCCCATCTGGTACCCCTCATCCACGCCCTCGCCACTGTTCTGAAAACCGGTCTCGATCGATTCAACCACCGGCCGACCGTCGGGACGGCGGGAATCGGCCGCCAGCTCCAGGAAACGCCGGGCGATCTCGGCCTTCTGAAACGGCGTCACGTCCTTGAGAAAGCGGAACAGCACCACATGCCGGATCAGGGCCGGCCGAAAGGCGGGCGCGGTAAACGCGGCAACGCCGACCTGGGCCAGGTCCTGCTGCACCGCGACAGCGGCGGCATCGGGGGGCGGCGGCGCTGCGGGCGACGTCGCGATCGGCAGGGAATAAGGCTGGGCCAGCGCGGCCCCCGCCGGGCATAATACCGCCGCGGTCAGGCCGAGGCTCGCGGCCGCGATCATTTTGCGCACCAACATCGTCACTCCCTCCAGGTTCCCGTCCCCGTCAGGCCAAGGCCGCCTGACGCGCGAATTTCTTCTGCCGTATGCGGATCAGATGATACATGCCCCGCGCGACCAGTTCATGCACCCAGCCATGCGGCGCGATCCCGATGGTCTTCAGGACCATGCCGGTGACGCGCACGGTGTGCCTGGGCTGATAATAGCGCATTGCCCGCGCCATATAAGCCGCAATGCATCGGCCATGGTCGTAGGGCATGCCGGCCGGCTCGTTGGTGGTGTGGTAGGCCGAGGCCAGCTCGTCGTCCTCGCTCTCCGTCACCCGGCCCAGCGCGATACGCATACGCTGCCACACGCCCAGCTTCTCGCGCTTCAGGTAACGGTTCATGTGGTCGTAGAACAGCTTGAAATGCCTGTATTCGTCCGCTGCGATCTGCCGGCAGATCGCCTTCAGCAGCGGCTCCTCCGTGGCATCGGCCAGCGCGGTATAGAAGGACGACGTCCCGGTCTCCACCATGCAGCGCGCAATCAGTTCCCCGGTGCGCGACCCGCGAATGGACCGATCGACCTCCAGCTCCAGCTTGTACGATTTGCGGTAGCGTTCGAACGCCTGCGGATAATCCCATGACGGATCGGCCAGCATCGCCCACCGCCCCAGGGCGTCGCCATGCTGCACTTCCTCGATCGCCCAATTGTCCGCCGCCTCGCGGAAGGCCGGGTCATCGAAGAACACATTGTTCAGATAGAGCGCGTAATCCACGCCGTTCCGCTCAACGACCGATGCCGCCTTGACCAGCTGGACGATGTCGGGATCGACACGGGCCGGATCGAAACTGTCCCAATCCATCTGCTCAATGCGCCAGTGTTTCATCGTGCTCCGTCTTTCATGCCATCATGCCCCGTTTCCCTCTCTCCCGCCCTTCCGTGCAGAAGGGCATATACGAAGCCTGAACAAGTCCTTTTCAGCCTGGGAGATGGCATAAACCGTCCGATTATGCCATGCAGACGATAGTCGGCGCATACGCGACCGGCACACCGCCCGGCCTCCCCCTGGCGCAATGACAACAAACGCGGATCATAACCGTATGAACATACATGAATATCAGGCGAAAGCCCTGTTGAAGGGATTCGGCATGCCCGTGCTGGACGGGCGGGTCGTCCGTTCACCCGACGAGGCCCTGGTGGCTGCCCGCACGATCGGCGGCCCGATCGTGGTCGTCAAGGCGCAGATCCATGCCGGCGGCCGTGGCGCCGGCCATTTCGCCGACGATCCCGGCGGCAAGGGCGGCGTCCGCCTGGCCCGCACCCCCGACGATGCGCAGCAGGCCGCCGTCGCGATGCTGGACAGCACCCTCATCACCCGCCAGACCGGCCCAGCCGGACGCGTCGTCCGCCGCCTCTATATCGAGGCCGGCTGCGAGATCGCGCGCGAACTCTATCTCTCCCTGCTGGTCGATCGCGCCACCGGCCGCATCGTCATCGTCGCGTCGCAGGATGGCGGCATGGCGATCGAGGACGTCGCCGCCGCCACGCCCGAACGCATCCTGAAGGAATCAATCGACCCCGCCACCGGCCTGTCCGACTACCAGGCCCGCACCCTCGCGGCCCGGCTGGACCTGCATGGCCGCTCGATCCGCGCCTTCACCACCGTGCTGCGCGCGGCCTACGAGGCCTTCGTGTCGCTGGACGCCGCGATCGTCGAGATCAATCCGCTGGTCGTCACCGGCTCGGGCGATCTGGTGGCGCTCGACGCCAAGATGAGCTTCGACGACAACGCCCTGTTCCGCCATCCGGAACTGGAGGAACTGCGCGACGAGAACGAGGAAGACCCCCGCGAGCGCGAGGCCGCGCGCCACGGGCTGGCCTATGTCGGGCTGGACGGCACCATCGGCTGCATGGTCAACGGGGCCGGCCTGGCCATGGCGACCATGGACATCATCAAGATGGAGGGCGAGGAACCGGCCAACTTCCTCGATGTCGGCGGGGGCGCCTCGCGCGAGCGGGTGGCGGCGGCGTTCCGCATCGTGTTGTCCGACCAGAAGGTGCGCGGCATCCTGGTGAACATCTTCGGCGGCATCATGCGCTGCGACATCATCGCCGAAGCCATCGTCGCCGCCTCGCACGAGACGGGCCTGCGCGTGCCGCTGGTGGTCCGCCTGGCCGGCACCAATGTCGAGCAAGGCGAAGAAATCCTGTCCCGCTCCGGCCTGAAGATCATCCCGGCCAGCGACCTGGGCGATGCGGCCCGCAAGATCGTTTCCGCCGTGCGCGCGGAAGGAGTCGCCTGATGTCCATTCTGGTCCATAGCGATACGCGCGTCATCACCCAGGGCTTCACCGGCGCCCAGGGCACCTTCCATTCCGAACAGGCCCTGGCCTACGGCACCAGACTGGTCGGCGGCGTCACCCCCGGCCGGGGCGGCGAGACCCATCTCGGCCTGCCGGTCTTCGATACGGTGGCCCAGGCCTGCACGGCCACGCGGGTCGATGCCAGCGTCATCTACGTGCCGCCCGCCGGCGCCGCCGATGCGATCCTCGAGGCAATCGCCGCCGGCGTGCCCCTGATCGTCTGCATCACCGAAGGCATTCCGGTGCTGGACATGGTGCGTGTGCAGCAGGTGCTGCACCGGTCCGACAGCCTGCTGATCGGCCCCAACTGCCCCGGCATCATCACCCCCGGCGAATGCAAGATCGGCATCATGCCCGGCGCGATCCACCGCCCCGGCAAGGTGGGCATCGTCTCGCGCTCCGGCACCCTGACCTACGAGGCGGTGGCCCAGACCACAGCGGTCGGGCTGGGGCAGAGCACCTGCGTCGGCATCGGCGGCGACCCGGTCAAGGGGATGGATTTCACCGACGTGCTGGAACGCTTCATCGCGGACCCCGACACCGATTCGATCATCATGATCGGCGAGATCGGCGGCACGTCGGAAATCGACGGCGCCACCCTGATCCGCGACAGCGGAACCCGCAAGCCGGTCGTGGGCTTCATCGCCGGTGCCACGGCCCCGCCGGGGCGCCGCATGGGCCATGCCGGCGCGGTCATCACCGGCGGGCACGAAACGGCGGCCGCCAAGATCGAGGCCCTGCGCGACGCCGGCATCCACGTCTCCGCCAGCCCGGCCCTGCTGGGTCAGACCCTGCTGGACGTGCTGACGGGCCGCGCCTGACACACCCCCCGGTCCGCCCCTCGGGGCGGACCGATCAGGCCTCCCGGCCCCGGCGAACGGCAATCCGCCCGCCTTCCGAGAAATAACGGAAAATCGCGTCCAACTGGCCGTCCAGCATGGCCCGCCCCGCATGAATGGCAGCCCCCCGCCGGGCAACCGCGTGCAGTATCGGCGTGATCTCCGGCGTCATGATCACCTCGGCTACCAGAACACCCGGCCCGATCTGCTCCGGATCGAAAGGCAAGGGATCGTCCTCCCGCAGACCGAGCGAGGTCGCATTGACGACCAGATCATGTCCTCCGACATGCTCCCCGATCACGACCTCCAGATCCGGAAACCGCAATCTCAGCCGCTCGTGAAGCGCCAGAAGCCGTTCCCGCGAACGGTTGATCAGGGTCAGCTTCGCAGGCTGCCGTTCGGCCAGTGCCACCGCAATCGCGCTGGCCGCCCCGCCGGCCCCCACGATGCAGATCCGTCGCCCGGCCACCGAGTGCCCGGCAGCAGCCAGTCCGACGACAAAGCCCTCGCCATCCAGCATGTCCCCCGCGAATGCATCCTCGCCGACACGGCGCATGACATTGACGGCCCCCGCCAGCCTGGCACGGGGCGTCAGATCCCGGCACAGCGCGATCGCGGACATCTTGTGCGGAACCGTAACCACCATCCCCTGAAAATTCCCGACGCGCGACAGGCTCGCCAGACAGCGCGCCAGATCCGTCCCCGGAACGTCAAACGGCACCATGACCGCATCAAGCCCGTTGCGTTCGAAGAGAGCATTCATCGCCTGAGGCGTGCGGGCATGCGCGACCGGATGCCCCACCAGGCCGAAAAGCTTCGTTGCCCCACCAATCATCGTCCGCCCTCCGGACATTCTTCACGCAAGGAACATCAGATATTCAGACACCGATCCATCCGGCCAGAAAAGCCAGTCACATTTTCCGCATTCGACCCGACGCCGAGACCAGAACAGCACATCGTCATCGCGATAATGGCGCGCGCTGCCGGCAATCCAACACGCTTCGCACCTGCATTTCACCTGAAAGAGCGGGCCCTGCCGCCGAGGTCGCCTAAATCCCCGAAGCAGCCAGATCTACCAATCCGAACCGCATTTCTGCACTGAGGGGACACGCGGCTAAAGAGAATGGAAGCCAGTAAAGATCTATTTTGTCACGGAGCGGATAGCTGCACCTGTGCCAGACGAATATGCGCCTCACCAAGCTCACCCTTGCGGATCATATTCTTCACTGTCGCCACGGATACGGCAGGCGACTTCATCTTGGAGCGCGGATTCGTCTCGTTGTCGTCCTCGATAAAGGCATTGGTTGACGGATCGAGATAGCCATAGGCACAGAGATATGGGTTACGCACATCGGCCATGACGGCTACGACATGATAACGCGTCCTCCCGACCCAGTCCTCGGCGATCGAGCTCTGATCGACTCCAGGGTAGTTAAAAGTCACCCCGATGGAATGGAAATAATCAAAAATACCACCCATGAGAGCGTTTACCAGACGCATTTTCTTCGGATTGAATTCAAACCCGTAGTAAAAATAGTCCTGATAGATCGTTTTTTCTTTTGGGAGAGAATTTTTATTAACCAATCCCAGGATGCTCTGCATCGTGGAGGGGGTGGGCTTTACCCTGAGCGGCCGATCACGGAAAATCATGGCACCCCGATGGTTGTAAAAGATCGGGATAATAATGTGTCTCGGATCATTACTCATAGAATCGCCTCCCAGGATACGAAATATCAGACTTTTCCCATCCCGGGCAATGGCCTGATCCCTAAGGATATCTTCGCTGACCGGCCTGTGAAGTGTAAAGAGAGCAATGAGAGGCAACGCCTTTCCATCGGCACGCGCCTGAAACGAATCACCCGTCTTGTGGCCCTGCGAATTGCCCTCCCCGACCCGCTCGCCCATCCCTTGACGCTCCGCCGACGGCCTTATATTCAACATTCGGTGATTTAATGTGCGCGAGGGAGCGCCCGCATGCAGCAGGATAAGACGGCGGGCACCTCCTTCCTCACGGAGCGCGGCGTGCGATTCAGCGTCCATCGCTACGAATATGATCCCGCCGGCACCCTGATCGGCATGCAGGCCGCCTCCGCCATCGGCGAAGATCCCTCATTCGTCTTCAAGACCCTGATGGTGCGGGTCGACCGCGAAAAACCCGTGTGCCTGATCGTTCCCGCCGCCGGCAAGGTCAATCTCAAGCAGGTCGCAGCCCTGTTCGGCGGCCGCAATGCCCGCATGATCCCGGCGGCCGAGGCCGAGGAATTGACCGGTTTCCAGGTCGGCGGCATCAGCCCGTTCGGCCAGAAAACGCAGGTGCCGGTGGTGATCGACGCCGCCGCGTCCAGCAAGGACTATATCTACGTCAATGCCGGCGCGCGGGGCCTGGTCGTCAAGATCGCGCCGGACGATGCGCGCAGTGCGGTCGACGCCACCCTTGCGCCGATTTCCTCGCCGCAGGCCGGCTGGAAAAGCAACTGAAAAGGATCAGCCAGAATGCGCGTGACGATCGAAACATTGACAGGCGAGCGCATCATTCCGGTTCTTCCGAATCTCGCCCGCCTGCGCATCGGCGTCTTCCGCGACTGGCCCTATCTGTATGACGGAGACGTAGCCTACGAGGAAAAATACCTCCAATTCTATGTCCGCAGCGAAGGGGCAGCCGTCATCATCGCCCGCGACGGCGACAGCGTGGTCGGCGCCTCCACCTGCCTGCCGATGCGGGACGAACAGGAGGCCATTCGCGCGCCTTTCGAAACACGCGGCCTGTGCGCGGACGATTTCTTCTATTTCGGCGAGTCCGTGCTTCTCGATGCCTATCGCGGTCAGGGGCTGGGCGTACGCTTCTTCGAAGAGCGCGAACGCCACGCGCTGGCGACGAGCCTGGCCAGTTTCGCGACCTTCTGCTCGGTGCGCCGCCCGGACGATCATCCGGCCCGACCGCCTGGCGCCACAACGCTGCACGCCTTCTGGGCCCGCCGCGGCTTCCGCCCCCTGCCCGGCGTGACGTGCGAACTGGACTGGAAAGAGCCGGGCCACGCCGACGAAACACCCCACACGCTCGATTTCTTCATCAAACCGCTTCGCGGCACGCCGATCCCCGCCAGCCTCGAAACGCAGGAGCATGATGCATGAACAAACCAATCCGACTGGGCGTGCTGGCCTGGGAAGTCGCACGCAATCACACGATCGAGGATTACGCCCGCCATCTGGACGCCCTGGTGGCAGAAGCCGCACCGCACGCCGACCTGCTGCTGATGCCGGAATATTCCTGCATGGAAGCCGCCGCCGCACTGACCGACCGACCCGATCCGGCGGCGGAACTGGAGGCCGTCTGCCGGTACAGCGACGCCATCCTGAACATCATGCGCGAAACGGCGCAGCGCCATAAGGTCTGGCTGATGCCCGGCACCCTCCCCCGGCCGGAGGCCGCAGGCGTGCGCAACCGCGCTCCCCTCATCGCCCCGGACGGCCAGGTCGCGTTCCAGGACAAACACGTCATGACCCGGTTCGAGAACGAATCCTGGGGTGTCCGCGCGGGCAATCCGCCCGGCGTGTTCGAAACCCCGTGGGGCCTGATCGGCACCTCGGTCTGCTATGATTCGGAATTCCCGATGCTGGCACGCGCCCAGATCGAGGCCGAGGCATGGCTGATCCTGGTGCCCACCTGCACCGATTCCATGCACGGCTTCAACCGGGTGCGGATTTCGGCGCAGGCCCGCGCGCTGGAAAACCAGTGCTTCGTCGCGGTCTCGCCGACCGTGGGCGACGCGCCCTGGCTGGCCACGCTGGACGAGAACCATGGCTGTGCCGGGGTTTACGGCCCGGTCGATCGCGGTTTCCCGGCCGACGGCATCATGGCGGAAGGCAGGCTGGACCAGGGCGGGTGGATCTTCATCACGCTCGATCCGGCCACGCTGGACGCGGTGCGCGAAAACGGCGCCGTGCGCAATTGCCGCGACTGGCCGGTCACGGTTCCCGTCGCCCGCCGCATCCCCTTCTCGACCTAGGAAAGAAAACCCATGTCAGCCGAACAGACCCAGGCGCTGATCCGCGCCTATTACGACGCCTTCAATCGCGAGGATATCCCGGCCGTCCTCGACCTGCTGACCGAGGATGTCGTCCATGACATCAACCAGGGCGGGCAGGAAATCGGCCGTCCGCAATTCGAGACCTTCCTGCGGCACATGGAAGGATTCTATCGCGAGGAGTCGAAGGATCTCGTGATCATGACGACACCGGACGGCACGCGCGCCGCGGCAGAATTCGTCGTCCATGGCGCCTATCTGAAGACCGAACAGGGCCTGCCCCCGGCAACAGGCCAGACCTACGCCCTGCCGGTCGGTGCCTTCTTCGTAATCCGGGGCGGCAAGATCGCGCGCGTCACCAACTACTACAATCTTCCATTGTGGACGAAACAGATCAACGCGGCACCCTGATCGTCCCAGCCTGACGGCGTTACCGCGCCCTCTCAGGCCGCCAGTACCATCGGCAACACGTCCGAGATCAGCCGGCGCGACAATTCCGCCTCGTCCCCCTTCGAAAGCCCCCGCCGGCGCATCATCAGCAACGGCAGCATCACGGCCCCCATGACCATCATCAGGGTCAGTTCGGGCGATCCGTCATGGCGCAGCAACCCGTCCGCCCGGGCCTCCTGCAACAAAGGCAGCATCGCGTCCTGATAGGGTTCCCAGATTTCACGCACGATATATTCCTGCCGCTCCCCGGGCAGGCTCATCTCGTCGGAGAGAAATTTCGCCAGTTCGGGAATATCGCAATTGGCCGTGATGAAACGCGTCAGCCCTTCGCGCACCCGTTCTTCGGTGGGCCCCGATGCGCCATGCAATTCCTCGATCGACCGGCGCGCCGCGGCCAGGCGCAGCGCAATCTCGTCCACCACCGCTTTCCACAGGGCGAATTTCGAGCCGAAATGATGGGAAATCAGCGCGGGATCGACGCCCGCCTCCTCCGCGATCTCCCGCAGCCCCGTTCCGTCATAGCCCTTCCGCGAGAATCCATGCAGGGCCGCGCCGAGCATGGCGTCGCGCGCCGCGGGCGTTCCCTTCGCCGGGCGTCCCCTGCGTCGACTGAGCGGAGTATGATGGAACGGCACCAGATCGTCCTTGTTCAGTGTCGAGCCGTCCACCCTAGCACCGCCGGAGCGAGCTTTCTATTCGTTAGCCCAGGAAAACGGGGCATAGCCACGGGCCGCCCCACTTGTTCAACGGTCAACGATTTTTTTCCGCAAGGCCCTGCCTGCCTCCTGGACGATCGAAACAAGCCCCGACAAACCGACATGGGTGACATACCCCCCGCTTCTGTGGCACAGCGTTGTCCCTTCGAGGCTGTTTCAAAAGCCCCGCTGGCGGCGGCCTGACGGCGATTTCCTGCGCTTCGGGGCGCGCGGCCATCAAGGCCGCTCCGCTTCGATGCCTGAAAACCACCGCCCGCTCACCAGCGGGGCTTTTGAAACAGCCTCCTATCGCCAACAGTCCAGGAACCCGCCCGATGCCCGATGGTCTCATGCCGGCCGCATCGCCCGCTTTCGCCGATCCGTCCCTTCCGCCGGTCCGCACCGACTGGACGCGCGACGAAATCGCGGCGCTGATCGCCCTGCCCTTCCCCGAACTGCTGTTCCGGGCCCAGAGCGTGCACCGCGCCCGCTTCGACCCCACCGAGGTGCAGATCTCCACCCTGCTCTCGATCAAGACCGGCGGCTGCCCGGAAGATTGCGCCTATTGCCCGCAGAGCGCGATGCACGAGGATGGCGGCGTCAAGGCCAGCCGCCTGATGGCGGTGGAAGCCGTGCTGAAGGAAGCCCGCGCCGCGCGCGATGCCGGGGCCGCGCGTTTCTGCATGGGCGCCGCCTGGCGCTCGCCCAAGGATCATGATCTCGAGACTGTCTGCGCCATGGTCGAGGGCGTGAAGGCCCTGGGCCTGGAAAGCTGCGTCACCCTGGGCATGCTCGACGCCCGTCAGGCCCAGCGCCTGCGCGATGCCGGGCTGGACTACTACAACCATAATCTCGACACCTCGCCCGAGCATTACGGCAACATCATCTCCACCCGCACCTATCAGGACCGGCTGGACACGCTGTCCAATGTCCGTGACGCCGGGATCAATGTCTGCTGCGGCGGCATCGTCGGCATGGGCGAGGACGAAAGCGACCGCGCCGGCCTGATCGCCAGCCTGGCCAGCCTGCCCAAACACCCCGAGAGCGTGCCGATCAACCTGCTGGTGCGCGTGGCCGGCACCCCGCTGGCCGAGGCGGAGGCGGTCGACCCGATCGATTTCGTGCGCATCATCGCCGCCGCCCGCATCGCCATGCCCGCCAGCCGCGTCCGCCTGGCCGCCGGGCGCGAGGACATGACGGACGAAGCCCAGACCCTGTGCTTCCTGGCCGGCGCCAACTCGATCTTCTACGGCGAAAAGCTGCTGACCACCCCCAACCCCGAAGCCAGCCGCGATGCCCGCCTGCTGGCCCGCCTGGGCATGCACACCAGCCTCGTCCAGGCCTGACAGGCCGGGCCGCCGACGATCACCGATCGACCGGCGGCTCCCTGACAATCACGGGCGCATTGCGCACCGGAAAATTCACGGATCGGGCGATAAAGCACAGGCCATGGGCCTTCTCATGCAGCGCCCTGGCCTGCTCCACATCCGACCCGGCCGAAACCGTCACCCGGGGGCGCAACGTGACGGAGGTGAATTGCCCGCCCCCGTCCGCCTCTTCGATCATGCAGCCTTCCGCATCGTCTTCATACGCCGTCACCACGATACCGGCCTGCGCGCATAGGCCCAGAAACCACAGCTTGTGGCAGGCGGACAGCGACGCGACCAGCAACTCCTCCGGATTCCACCGGCCGGCATCGCCCCGAAAAGCAGGATCGGACGATCCCGCAATGACAGGCTTGCCCTCCGCGACGATGTCGTGGGCACGTTCATATCCACGATAATTCTGCGTTCCAGCACCGGTATTGCCGGTCCAGCGCACCGTGACCGCGTAGCGATGCGTCTTGTCCGCCATATGACGTGTCCCTTCATGCCCCTCGAAAACCGTCCGCATCCCTATCATGCACCCCCTGTCGTCACACGCAGCCATTCCGGCCCGACGCAGGACGAACCACCTGCCACCCCCTGCGCACATCGCACGACCAGCGCGGTACCATGATTTAACGCTTGCGTCCGGGCACCGCCTGTCCGACATCACCCCCATGGCCTATATGATCAAGGAGATGTTCGCGACCCTCCAGGGTGAGGGCGCGTATGCCGGCCGCGCCGCCGTGTTCTGCCGTTTCGCCGGATGCAATCTCTGGTCGGGGCGGGAGGCCGATCGCGCGGGCGCGACCTGTCGTTTCTGCGACACCGATTTCGTCGGCACCGACGGCGAAGGCGGCGGCCGTTTCGCCGATGCCGCCTCCCTGGCCGACGCCATCGCCGCAACCTGGGCCGCACCGGGCCGCGACCACGCCTTCGTCGTCTTCACAGGCGGCGAGCCGCTGCTCCAACTCGATGCAAAGCTGATCGCGGCGGTACACGCACGCGGCTTCGAAATCGCCATCGAGACCAACGGCACCCTGGCCGCCCCCGAGGGCATCGACTGGATCTGCGTCAGCCCCAAGGAAGGTGCCGCGCTGGTCCAGCGCAGCGGCCACGAACTGAAACTGGTCTACCCCCAGCCCGGCCTGCTGCCCGAAGCGGTGGCCGATCTGGACTTCCAGCAATTCTGGCTCCAGCCGATGGACGGCCCCGACCAGGCCCGCAATACCCAGCAGGCCGTCGCCTATTGCCGCACCCACCCACGCTGGCGCCTGTCCCTGCAGACCCACAAGCTGATCGGGATTCCCTGATATGGCCGCAACGCTGACCCCCGCCGACCCGAAACAGGAAAGCGCGATCGTGCTGTTCTCCGGCGGCCAGGATTCCGCGACCTGCCTGGCCTGGGCGCTGTCGCGCTTCGGCCGGGTCGAAACACTGGGCTTCGCCTACGGCCAGCGCCACGCGGTGGAACTGGAATGCCGCGACACGCTGCGCGCGGGCATGGCCGCGCACGATCCCGCCTGGGCGGCCCGGCTGGGCGAGGACCATACGCTGGCGCTCGACGCGCTGGGCGCGGTCTCCGACACCGCGCTGACCCGCGACGCCGCCATCACGATGAACGAGAACGGCCTGCCCAGCACCTTCGTGCCCGGCCGCAACCTCATCTTCCTGACCTTCGCCGCCGCCCTGGCCGCCCGCCGCGGCGCACGCCACATCATCGGCGGCATGTGCGAGACCGATTATTCCGGCTACCCCGACTGCCGCGACGACACGATCAAGGCCATGCAGGTGGCGCTGAATCTCGGCATGGCCAGCCGGCTGGTCCTGCATACGCCGCTGATGTGGATCGACAAGGCCGATACCTGGCGCCTGGCCGAAAGCCTGGGCGGCCCCGATCTGGTCGCGCTGATCAACCGCGAGAGCCATAGCTGCTATCTGGGCACGCGCGAGACGATGCACCCATGGGGCCATGGCTGCGGCACCTGCCCCGCCTGCGACCTGCGCCGCGTCGGGTGGGAGCGCTACATGGCGGGTCGCGCCGATGCTTGATCTGGTCTTCACCCGCCGCTTCTCGATGGGCCACCGGCTGATCCACGGCGCCAGCGAAAGCTGCGCCCTGCCGCACGGCCACAACGAATTCGTCACCGTGCGCCTGCGCCCTACCGCGCCCCGCCCGCTGGACGGGTCCGGCAACATGGTCGTCTCCTTCCAGCGCGCCAAGTCGCGCTGGCACCGCTTCGTGGACGAACGGCTGGATCATGCCCTGCAACTGGCCGAGGACGACCCGCTGCTGGCCTGGTTCCGCGCGCACGAGCCCGAACGCGCCCGCCGCATCGTCGTCACTCCCGGCGACCCGACCACCGAACTGATGGCCTGCCTGATGATGGCCAAGCTGAACGCGCTGCTGGACGACGATGGCGGCCTGCTGCGCTGCGCGGAGATCACCTTGCAGGAAACCCCGACCAACACCGTCCGCTACGAGGGCGACCCGCTGGAAGCGCTCCCCACCCCGCGCCCCGCGACCAACTGCTGGTGGCGGCGCGCCGACGACAGTATTGCCGATGTCTGAAGCACCGATGGCCGCATCACCCCTCACCGGTTTCGCCCGCTACCGCGCCGAATGGCTGGCCAATCCGGTGCGCGAAATCCTGGCCGGCATGGTCGGCACCTTCGCCCTGATCCCCGAAGTCATCGCCTTCTCCTTCGCCGCCGGCGTGGACCCGGAGGTCGGGCTTTACGCATCGTTCGTCATCAGCGTCGTCATCGCCATCGCCGGCGGCCGCCCGGCCATGATCTCCGGCGCCGCCGGCTCGGTCGCACTGGTGGCGGCGGCGCTGGTGCGCGCGCACGGCGTGCAATATCTGCTGGCCGCCACCCTGCTGGCCGGCCTGTTGCAGATGCTGGCCGGCGCGGCGCGGCTGCACCTGCTGATGCGCTACGTCTCCCGCCCGGTCCGCACCGGCTTCGTCAACGCGCTGGCCATCCTGATCTTCTCGGCGCAACTGCCGCACATGCTCCATGTGACATGGCACACCTACGCCATGATCGCGCTGGGCCTAGCCATCATCTATGGCGTGCCACGCCTCTTCAGCGCCATCCCCTCCCCCCTGATCTGCATCCTGGCACTCACGACCGTCGCCACGATATGGCCGATGCCCCTGCATACGGTGGCCGATCTGGGCCGCCTGCCCGACAGCCTGCCGCATCTGGTCTGGCCGCTTGTGCCGCTATCCCTGTCCACGCTGGAAACCATCCTGCCCTTTGCCGCCGCCATGGCGATGGTCGGCCTGCTGGAATCGATGATGACCGCCAGCGTGGTGGACGACATGACCGAAACCCACAGCAGCAAGCGCACCGAATGCGTCGGGCTCGGGCTGGCCAATGTCGCCGTCGGCCTGTTCGGCGGCATCGCCGGCTGCGGCATGATCGGCCAGACGGTGGGCAATCTGCGCTATGGCGGGCGCGGGCGGCTCTCGACCTTCGTCGCCGGGGCGTTCCTGCTGCTGCTGATGGTGGCGCTGCGGCCGTGGGTGGCCCGGGTGCCGGTCGCCGCCCTGGTGGCGATCATGATCATGGTCTCAGCCAGCACCTTCTCCTGGTCGTCGCTGCGCGACCTGCGCACCCACCCGCGCGGGGCCAGCCTGGTCATGCTGGCAACCGTGGCGGTGGTGGTGGCAACCCACAATCTGGCGGCGGGCGTGCTGGTGGGCGTGCTGCTCAGCGGCCTGTTTTTCGCCGCCAGCGTCTCACGTCTGGTCACGGTCGAAACGCGCTACGACGCCGCCAGCGACACCCGCACCTACAGCGTGACGGGCCAGATCTTCTTCGCCTCGGCCGACCTGTTCGCCGAGGGGTTCGACACGCGCGACACCGCCCGCCACATCCGCATCGACCTGCGCCACGCCCATTTCTGGGACATCACGGCCGTCGGCACCCTGCGCGACATCGTCGCACGCATGGAAAGCCATGGCCTGACCGTCGAACTTCTGGGCCTCAACAGCGCCAGCGCCACCCTGATCGATCGCCATTCAGATCTCAACGTCGCGCCCCAGACCTGAGAAGTAGGCTGTGAATGCGGGCTGGCCGCACCCGCTCACCAGCCCACATTTCCAGCCCGGTTCCGTGAGGCACCACACGCCTCAGATCGGCGGCGCCGGCTCCGCAAACGGGTCCGGCGCCCCGGCGACAACCGGCGCGCTGGCCGATTGCGCGTGCTGGCTCTGCGCGGCCTGAAGCGACAGAGCCGCAGCCCCACCGGAATCGCCTGCCTGCCCCGCCGCGCGGGCGGCCAGGGTCAGCGCCCGCGCCATGCCGCGATAATCCACAAGCTGCCGCCGCAGATCGGCGGCATGAACAGCCAATTCCTGCGCCGCCGCCGGCTCCTGCGCCAGCCTCAGCCGGGCCTGCAATTCATCCTCGTCCGCCTGCCATTTCGCCGCCACGGGGCGCACATGCGCCAGATGCGCCACCGCCTGCGCCAGCGTCGCCCTGTCGCCCCTCGCGTCCGCGATCAACCCGGTCAGCAGGCTGGCCTGCTCGGCAACCGCCGGATCGGGGCTCGCCATCGCACCGGCGGCCAGCGGCGCCGCCTCATCGTCCCGCGACAGGCGATGCAGGGCGGCCGCCTGCGTCAGGTCCAACCCGGCATCGGCCCCCTGACGCCCCCGCACCGCCAATGCGGCCCGCGTGGCCGCAATGGTGGACAGCGCATCAGCCGGGCGACCCTGCGCCAGTTGCACCACCGCCAGATTATACCCCGCATCGCCGATCGCCCCGGCATCGTCCCGCGCCAGCGCGCGCGTGCCTGCCAGCCGGTACTGGGCTTCCGCCACCGTCAGCCGCTCCAGCCCTGCCGACTGATGCCCCGCATCCATCGCCTGATCCAGAACGGTATCGCCAGCCGGCGCCACCTTGCCGCCTCCGCACCCGGCCAGCACCGGCATGGCCAGCACCAACAGTAGGGCGGCCCGCCCGCATCCACCCATCATGGCGCGATCCTCCCGGCCGGCAGGCGGTTCGAGGGCGGCGCTTTCGCCCCGCCGCCGCCCAGCAGCCACAGGCCGCGTAGCTGGTCGGTCAGTTTCTGCAGGCTGGCAGCCGTCGTCTGCGCCTGCGTCAGCAACACCGGCAGTTCGGCCGATGTCTCCTGCAGGTTGCGGGTGATCGCGGGCATGCTCGGGCTGGCCTTGCGCAGATCGGCGGACATGGCGCGGACATTGGCCATGCTGGCATCGGCCTTCGCCATGACCCCCGACAATTGCCGCTCGATCGGCGTCAGCCGCGTAACGGCCTCGTTCAGCGACGCAACCAGCGTCTCGGCCTGCCGAATCAGCTTGTCGTCGGTCATCAACTGTCCGGCGGTGCCCTTCCCGGCATGCAGGTCCGTAACCGTGGCATCCAGCATCGACATCATATGCTGCGAACTGTCCAGCACCGGCAGGACGCGCGCACGGATATCGGCAAAGGTCTGGGTGATCATGTCGGCCGGATTGGGCGCGGGATGCGCGGTCAGCACCGCGTAATGCCAGTCCATCGGCTGGCCCGCGCCGCGTGTGATGTCGATATAGTTCGCCCCAGCCACCACGAACCGCTTGCGGATGGTGGCAGTGCTGTCGCGGCGGATGAAAGGCTCGATATCCGGATCGATATCCGCAATCGCATACATGCCGCCCGTCGGGTTGATGCGGATGCGCCGGATGGTGCCGGCGCGAATGCCCACCACCTCGACATCGTCGCCCGGCGACAGGCCGCTGACGCCGCCATCGGGCAGGACGATCTGCAACCGCCCGGCCGGCGTCAGCCAGTTATGCAGGATGCCCGCCTCGATCACGGCGGCCGAACAGATCACCAGCGCCAGCAGAACCAGCAGACCGACCCATTCGTCGGCATACCGCACGCGCACCAGTTGCCGTGTCAGGCCCTTCACTTGATCCTTGGCCATCAGACCCCCCGCACCGGGAAAAGACCTTCATCGAGAAGGCGCAGATGAACATTCACCGCCGGCCGATAGTCGGCCCAGGTCGCCGCATGGCGCGCGAACCACATCACGGCCGCGCCCCGGTCCCGGGCCGCCGTGATCGCCTCCAGAAATGCCACCGTCGCGTCCGGCGGCAGCATGTCGGAGATGTCTTCCAGCACCAGCAGGTCGGGCCGGCCGAGAAAGGCCCGCACACAGGCCGCCCGGGCCAGATCGGCCGCCGACAGGCGCCCCGGACCGGTCAAGGGCAGGCCGGGAAAACCGAATGCCATGCCCAGCCTCATCGCATCCGCCACCACATCGTCGGTCGGACGGGTGGTATGATGCAATTGCTGGAGAATGATGTTCTGGTGCGTACCGAACAGGTCCAGCCATGACCCGCGCCGGGTGATCCGCCCGATTCGTCCGCGCAGGGCATAAAGCTGCCGATCCCCCAGTTCGGTCCAGTCCAGCCCCATGAACCGCACGCTGCCCGACGCCAGGGCGATCATGCCGCTGCACAGGTCGGCAAACAGCGTAGCCCGCGCGAAATCCCGGCATTCGATGACGGCGCAATCGCCGGGCATCAGCCGCAGATCGACCGGCACCGGAGCCATGCCGCTCTCGTCGAACGAAGGCTGGGCGGCACGAATATCCAGGACGGGTCCATCTTGCGCCATGGCTCAGCCCCCCATGCTGAACAGGATATTGACGACCAGCACCGTCATGATCCCCCGCGCGAAACCACGCGGCATCAGGGTCGCGATCGTATCCTCAGCATCCACCAGCAGCCCGGTCATGCAGGCCCCCAACCCGACGAAGAATCCGACCAGGATGAATTTCAGCGGAATGACCAGGAAATCCCACGACGACATCGCCATCAGCACATTGGCGAAGAACGTCCACACCGAGGTCGTGATCACACCCGCCGAGTGAGTAATGATGAAGCCCATCAGCAGCGATATGGTGGCGAACAGTATACCCAGCGTGAAGCCGCCGACCATGAACGCGCAGGTACGCGGCAGCACCAGCAGCAGGAACGGGTCCATGCCCTGCGCCTGCAACGCGCGGATCTGTCCCCCCAACGTCAGGATGCCGATCTCCGTCAGGACCAGCATGCCGCTGCGCCCCAGCAGGATGATTCCCACCAGCACCGGCGCGATCTCGCGTACCAGCACCGACACCAGAATCGACCCGGTCATCTGCGCCATGCCGGCAAAGCCCAGCCAATAAACCGCCTGCCACACCACCATCAGCCCGGTCAGCGTGGCGGTGATCAGCGTACTGAGTAATCCGCCAGCCACCACTTGGCGCAGACACAGGCGGAATTCCTCACGCACTGTCCGCCGCCAGGAATTGGGGCGCATGCTCTCGCGCACCACCCCCCAGGCCGCGCCCACCAGCGCCAGCACGAACCGCACCTGATGGCGCGTCAGACGGCCAACCCACGCCAGCACAGGACGTACGCGCGCCAGGATCGACATCAGCCGGCCCAGCCGACCGTCCGGCGGGCTGTCCCCCGGCGCGTCGGATGGTACCGGCGCGGCCGTCATCGCCGCCCCGCCAGCACGTACGTGCGCGTCATGCCCGCATGCGGCACGAAGAAACGCCCCCGCTCACGGAACAGGAACCGCCCGCGCAGGACCTGATAGACCTCCTCCGACACCTGGATGGTGCCGACATCAGGCGCGCCCTGGGCCATCATCTCGGCCATGCCGATGGCATCGCCCCACAGGTTGAAAACCTTCGGGTCCTCGCCCAGCAGGCCGCCGAAAACCGGTCCGACATCGATCCCCATGCGAAAGACCGGGTCCAGATCCGCGCGCGACAGGATCGACAGCGACGCCTCGCGCATCACCAGCGCCGCATTCGCCATCCGTTCGGCGGCACCGGGATCGGGCGTGTGCGAACAGCCCGCCACGCAGACCAGCCGGTGACCCAGCATCTTGATCGAATACAGGCCATAATCCCGCGCCACGGTCTGAAGCTGGACCGCCAGCGCCTCGACCAGCGCGATGATCCGCGCCGGATCGGCCCGCGAGGAGGTGATGATGTCGGCAAAGGTAATCACCATCACCGCCACGGCCGGAAACAGCCCTTCCACCACGCCACCCTGCCCATCATGCCGGGTGCTGCCCGGCGGGATCAGGAACCCGTCGCCCAGCGAATGCTCGGCTTCCTCGGCCGGCGGCGCGGCCAGCTCTTCGGCTGCCGCCGCCACGGCGCTGTAATGCTGGGCGGAGAATCGCGCCGCCACGATGCCCGCGATCATGGCCACGAAATGCGACACCAGCCCGGCACGCGGCGCATCCTCCAGCGTGATCATCCCGACCGGCCCCGAGGCCCCCAGGATCGGCACCAGGAACAGGCTGCGACTGCCGAAAGCCCGCATGAACAGCCGATGAAAACTGACCGTCCGCTCATCGGCCCCTGCATCGGGCACCGTGATCGCATCACCATGCGCCACCAGGTCGAAGAAGGCCTGAAGATCGTTGCGCGACAGTTCGAAACCGCCCGAATGGGCGTCATGACGCGAATCGTAGGAATCGACGCACAGCAGCGTGGCCCCGTCATGCATCAGGCGCCACACCGACGCCCGCCGGGCCGACGCCATCTCCGCCAGCCCGCGCGTCAGGATCAGCGCCTCGTCGGTCGGGTCGAACAACGCCGGATAGCTGGCCACCGTGCGGAGCATCTGGCTTTCACGCCCCGAGACCGCGCGCAGTCCCTCCAGCTCCGCCGACACGCGATCGGTCCGCCGCCCCTGGCGGAACAGCAACGCCCCCAGCACGGCCGCAAGGGCGACGATCAACAGCGAGAACATCAAATTCTGCCGGCCGTCCACCATCGCGAAATTCGCAAAATCGCTTTCCGGCGCAACCAGGATCAACACCCATTTCTTCGCCGTCGACGGCAGGGGCGCCGCCATGGTGACGAAATTGCGCTTGCGGTTGCGGATCGAATGCGGACCATAGCCCTGCACACGATAGACATCGAACGCCTGCGCCAGCACCGGATAGGTCGTGGGGTCGAGCACCATCTTCGCCGGGTCCCAGTTCGCCTTCTTCGCCACGTCCAGCATGTGCCGGCCGGCCAGAAGATGCCCGTCCTGGTCGAGGATCAGCGCATGGCCGCTCTTGCCGATCTGCAGGGAATCCAGAAAATTCGTCAGCTCGTTCATCGACAGGTTGACGGCAAAGACGAACCGGCGGCCATCCTGCCCCTGATAGGCGATCGAGGCCGTAATGATCATCTGGCCCGTCTGGGTGATCAGATAGGGCGCCGACCAGTACAGCTTGCCGGATTCGGTCGCGCCCCTGAACCAGTCGCGGGTTCGCGGGTCGTAATCGCCCGTGGGATTGCTCTCATTGCGCAGCACCTCGCCCTTCTCGTCGTGGAACTGATGGACGAACTGCGCCCCCGCTCCCTCGCCGGTCAGTTGCGTCGTCTCCAGCCCCTTGCCCTTGGGGTCGCGCTCGATCAGGTCGAAATGCCCGTCGGAATCGGCCAGATAGAAGGAATGGACCTGCGGCACATGCCGCAGCATGCTGCCGCCATAGGAATTGAAGATCTTGATGATCGCCGTCTGCGACCCATGCTCCAGCATGTCGCGCGCGATCACCGTCCCCGCCGTGGCCGGGCCCAGATAATCGCCCACCTCCTGCGCGATATAATTCTGCTCGCTGACCAGCAGGTCGTGGGTCAGCGCCAGCGCGCCGGATCGGATCGATCGGTACGAATGCAGTCCGATCCCGCCGATGACCGCAACCACCAGCACGACGCCGAAGATGGGAACACCGACATGCAGCAGAAAGCGCCTGACCTGGTCCGAGCGGGCATCGGCAGGGTCCACGATTTCGTCAGCGTTCAACGATCTCTTCCCGGTCTGTTGGCCCAGAGCGCACGACGGTTGCCTCACGAGGATAGGGTACCGTCACCGTAAAAACCAACCCGCCAGATGCGTGCCTGCCATCCACGGTCAAGCGGACCAGATCGGCTCCTTGATCTTTTCCAGAAAACGGCTGTGCGCGGCCAGTTCCTCGGGTGACGGCACGATCGGCCGGGGCGTGCGGCCAGTCACGCGCTCGTAGCTGTGCGCGGCCGGGCCACCTCCCCCATCCTCGACCATCAGGCCCAGCCCGCGCTGCCGGCCGCCCATCAGTTCCAGATAGACCTCGGCCAGCAGGCGGCAATCGAGCAGCGCATTATGCGTGGTGCGCGCCGACAGATCGATCGAGAAACGCCGGCACAGCGCGTCCAGGCTGTTGGGCAGGCCGGGATAGCGCTCGCGCGCGATATCCAGCGTATCGACCATCCGGTCCAGCGACAGCACCGGCCGTCCGGCACGCTCCAGCTCCGCGTTCAGGAAGCCGAAATCGAAACGCGCATTATGCGCGATCATCTCGTCCGGGCCGATAAAAGTCAAGAATTCGTCTGCGATTTCATGAAACCGTGGCTTGCCCTCCAGATCCGCCAGCGTAAAGCCGTGAACCTTCGTCGCCTCCTCCGGAATGTCCCGCTCCGGATGGATCAGCACCCGGAAATGCTCCCCGGTCGGCAGATCGTCGATCAGCTCCAGCGCAGCGATCTCGATCACCCGATCCCCTTTTCTGGGGTCCAGACCTGTGGTTTCGGTATCGAACAGGATCGATCGCTTCATGACGTTTTTCCTTCCGCGCGCAGCCGCATTCCATCTTCCGCGCGCAGCCGCGCGACCAGCCGCCGCACCCGGCGAATCGTATCATTCCGCGACAGGCCGGTGCAGATCACATCGTCCGCCCGGCGCCTCTTCTCCCGGTCGGGCATCTGGCGCGCGATCACCGCCGCCACCTCGGCCGGCCCCATGCCCCGCCGCTTGGCCACCCGATAGGCCTGCACCTCCGGCGGTGCCGAGACCACGGCCACCCGGTCGCACAACCGGTCGCCCCCGGTTTCGAACAGCAACGGCACATCCAGCACCGCCCAGGAATGACCCGCCCGCCGCGCCCGCGCCAGAAAACGGTCGCGCTCCTGGCGCACCATGGGATGAATGATGCGCTCCAGCCCCTTCAGGACCGCCCGATCGGCAACGGCCGCGCGCCGCAGCACCGCGCGATCCAGCACCCCATCCCGCACCGATCCGGGCACCAGGCGCCCGATCGCCGGCAACGCCCTGCCACCGGGCGCCTGCAACGCATGAACCGCCGCATCGGCATCGAACACCGGAAAGCCGGCTCGCCGCAGCATCCGCGCCACCGTCGACTTGCCCATCCCGATCCCGCCCGTCAGGCCGAGGATACGCATCGTCACCGCGCGAGGTCGGCGTCGAACAGCGCCTGGATATCGGCATCGACCTCCGGATCGACACCGAACCAGCATTTGAAGCCCAGCCGCGCCTGATGCAGCAGCATGCCGGTACCGTCCACAATCCGCAGCCCCCGCGCCGCCGCGGCGGTCAGCAGCGGCGTCATGCGCGGCACATAAACAATGTCCGACACCACCATGTCATCCGGCGCACGCGTCAGGTCGGGCGCAAACACATCACCCGGCCCGCCATGCATGCCCAGCGACGTGGTGTTCACCAGCAGCGCATGACCCGGCAGATGATCCGTCCAACCCGCCCAGTCGATGACCGAAATCGGCGCCGGCCCCTCTGCCGACAGCGCCTCGGCCAGCGCCACGGCCCGGGCGGTGGTGCGATTGGCGACCGAGACCGCCACGCCACGATCCAGCAGGCTGGCGGCGACCGCCCGCGCGGCCCCCCCGGCCCCCAGCAGCAGCACCGGCCCGCGCGTCACATCCACGCCCTTCGCCTCCAGGCTGCCAACAAACCCGTCGCCATCGGTCGAATGGGCTTCGATCGTCCCATCCTGCGCAAAGACCAGCGTATTGACCGAACCGGAGCGCACGGCCGAGCGATGCAGCCGGTCGGCAATCGCGAACGCCGCCTCCTTGTGCGGAATGGTCACGTTCGCACCCCGGAACCCGGCGGCACGCAGACCATGCACCGCGACGTCGAACGCCCCCGGCCGCACCGGCAACGGCACATAGGCACCGTCGATGCCATACCGGGCCAGCCAGAAATTATGCAGCAGCGGCGAGCGCGAATGGGCCACTGGCCAGCCGATCACCCCGGCCAGCCCCGTCGTCCCGCGAATCGTCAGCCGGCCGGGCTCAACCCGCGCCGAAGAAGAAGCATCCACCACGTTATTCATGCCGCACTCACGCCGTGTATCGCGCCCAGGCCAGCGGCAGCAGCCGCGCCAGCCGATCCGCCCATTCGCGCTGTCCTGCCGCATCGGCCACCAGATCCTGCCGGATCTCCAGTTCCACATGCGGCAGGCCACGCGCCTCGCCATGGAACGGCACCGTATGGTCGCTGGTATCGGTCAGCGCATAGGGCTCGTTGTCGCCGACCAGCAGACCAGGCTCCCGGTCCAACAGATCCTTCAGGATCAGCCCAAAGCGCGGACCATGATTATGCAGAATGCCCGCATGCCAGCGCCGCGCGATCCCATCCATCTCGGGCGTAAAACTGTGCAGCGACACCAGCACCGTCGGCTGCCCCTCTGCCTGCCGCGCATCCAGTTCCTCGGTGATCCGCGCGTGATAGGGCCGGAAGATCCCCTCAACCCGCTCCGTCACCGCCGCCGCATCCAGCTCCGCATTGCCCGGCACCAGCGTCCCGTCGCTGATCCGCACGATCGAGGTCGGGTGCCCCGGCGCGCGATTGCAGTCGATCACCAGGCGTGAATAGACCTGCTCGACCAGAATCGTCTCCAGCCGCTCAGCCAGCAGACGCCCCATCCCGGCCATGCCGATATCCCAGGCGATATGCCGGTCCCATTCAGCAGCCGGCACGCCCAGATCGCCCAGCCGGGCCGGCACCGCGCGTCCGGCATGGTCGCTGACCAGAACGAAGGGCGACAGGCCCGTCCGGCCATGCACCCACACCGGCCGCGGATCGTCCGCGCCCAGCAGCGGCCCGTCCTGTCGCATCGTCTCGTCCCTCACTTGATCATCCAGCCCCGGCCGGTTCTACCCCGCGTCCCGCCATCACGAAAGGAGTCGTGCCTCACCTACCGGCCGCCAGCCCGCGCACGCGGTCCGGCGTCGATGTCGGGTCCCAGCGCACCGGGCCGACGACCCGCGCAACCTCGCGCCCCGCCTGGTCGATTACCAGCGTCACCGGCACCCCGTCCTCGCGCAGAGCGGTTGGAATCTGCATATGCGGATCACATAGCACCGGCAGGTCGGCGATCGCATGAGTGCGATAGAATCGCCGCACCAGTTCCGTCCCCCCATGGTCGATCGAGACCGGCAGCACCGCGATATCCCCCTCGGGCGCCATCTGTCGCGCCAGCGCGGCCAGCGCCGGCATCTCCGCGACGCAGGGCTGGCACCAGGTGGCCCACAGATTCAGGACCACGATCCGGCCATGCCAATCGGCCAGATGCCGCGTGGCTCCGGCTTCATCCAGAAAGGTCAGGTCCGGCAGCGCGCGCGGCGCGGTCGCGCGATGCTGCGGCAGGTCCACCGGCTCCGGCCCTTCCGCCCGCGCCGGCGGCGCAAGGATGGAATTGCACCCGAGCCATGCGGCCAGTAGGGTGCCGCCATCCGCGAGCAACGCTCGCCGACCGACGGTTTTCGACAGGATCTGGGGCATGGCATGTCTGTGAACGAAGAACATGCGACCGACAATGACTCCGCACGGGCGAATGTCCAGTGGGGTGGTCGGTTCGCGGGTGGCCCCTCGGCCATCATGCAGGACATCAACGCCTCGATCGGCTTCGACAAGGCCCTGTGGCGGCAGGATATCGCAGGCTCGCTGGCCCACGCCGCAATGCTGGCCAAAACCGGTATCATCAGCACCGAAGACGAGGCCGAAATCCGTCACGGCCTGACCGGAATCGGCGAGGAGATCGCAGCCGGCCAGTTCGATTTCAGCCCCCGGCTGGAAGACATCCACATGAATATCGAGGCCCGCCTGTCCGACCGGATCGGCGAGGCCGGCAAGCGCCTGCACACCGCGCGCTCGCGCAACGACCAGGTGGCCACCGATTTCCGCCTCTGGGTCCGCGACGCCATCGACGGGCTGGACGGGCAGATCGCCTCCCTCATGCGCGCCCTGTCCCGCCGCGCCCGCGAACACGCCGCCGACCCCATGCCCGGCTTCACCCATCTGCAGACCGCCCAACCCGTCACCTTCGGCCATCATCTGATGGCCTATGTAGAAATGCTGGCCCGCGATCGCGGCCGCCTGGCCGACACCCGCCGCCGCCTGAACGAATGCCCGCTCGGCTCCGCGGCCCTGGCCGGCACCTCCTTCCCGATCGACCGGCGGATGACGGCGCAGGCGCTGGGCTTCGACCGCCCGACCGCCAATTCACTCGACGCCGTGTCCGACCGCGATTTCGCGCTGGAATATCTCTCGGCCCTGTCGATCATGGCCATGCACCTGTCACGCCTGTCCGAGGAAATCGTGATCTGGTGCTCGGCGCCGTTCGCCTTCATCCGCCTGTCCGACGCCTTCACCACCGGCTCGTCGATCATGCCGCAGAAGCGCAACCCGGACGCGGCGGAACTGGTGCGCGCCAAGATCGGCCGCGTCACGGGCGCGCTGGTCGGGCTACTGACGGTCATGAAGGGCCTGCCGCTGGCCTATGCCAAGGACATGCAGGAAGACAAGGAACCCGTCTTCGCCGCCACCGACGCCGCCGCCCTGTCGCTGGCCGCCTGCGACGGCATGATCCGCGACCTCAAGCCCAATACCGAGCGCATGCGCGCCTATGCCGGCTCCGGCTTCTCCACCGCCACCGACCTCGCGGACTGGCTGGTGCGGGTGCTCAAACTGCCCTTCCGCACCGCCCACCACGTCACCGGCCGCCTGGTGGCACTGGCCGAAAGCCGCGGCGTGGACCTCTCGGACCTCTCCCTAGCCGACATGCAGGCCGAAGAGCCCGGCATCACGCAGGACATTTTCTCGGTCCTCACCGTCGAGGCCTCGCTCGCCTCGCGCACCAGCGAGGGCGGCACCGCACCCGACAATGTCCGCGCCCAGGCCGAACGCTGGCGGGCCGCCTTAGGCGATACGCCATGATCCGGCGCATGGTACGTCCCGTCGGCACCATGCTGGGCCTCGCCCTGCTGCTGACGGGCCTCGCGGCCTGCGGCAAGAAGGGCTCGCCCTCCGCCCCCGGCCCGGCCTCGCATATGACGTATCCCCGCACCTACCCCATGCCCGACTGAATTTGTGTGTGGAAACGCGCGCTGGTGGCGATCCGGCGCGTGTTTCCTGTGCTTCGGTGCTCACGGCCATCAAGGCCACTCCGCTCCGATGCTCGGAAACGCACGCCGGCCGCGGCCCTTCGGGCCGCTCTCGCTCACCAGCCCACGTTTCCCCACACAAATTTGCGAGCCTCACGCCAACCGATGACGATCTGGCGTTCGCGGCCTGTTGGCCGCTCCGCTTCGATGCGTTTCAGAACGGTTTCAGCAGGCGGTCCAGATATTCCAGTTCCTCGCGCGGGCGGGTGCGGTCGGAATCGCGGCGGCGTAGTTCCTGCTCGATCTCGCGGGCCCGCTCGCGCGATACGGCGTCGGGCACATGGGTGTCGGCATCCATGCCTTCCTTGCCCTCACCCGTCCGCCGGCCCAGCGGGTCGCGATCACCCTTCTGGTCTTCCTGCGCACTCTCCCCGGATTCGTCGCCCTCGCCCGGCTTGCCGCCACCCGAACCGTTCGAGAAGCCCGGCAGGAAGCTGGCCATCCCACCGCCGCCCGATCCCTTCATGGCCTGACGCATCTGCTGGTCGCCCTTCTGCAGATCGGCCAGAGCCTTGCGCTGTGCCGCTGCGGCCGCCGCATCGTCGCCACCAGCCAGGGCCGTGCGCGCGTTCTTGATCGACTGCCCCGCATCGGCAAAGCCCGACGGCGCATCCTTCCCCGTCAGCCCCTTGAATTCACGCCCCAGTTCGTCCAGCGCCCGCCCCAGCGCGCGCTGCACGGTCCGGTCGTCCCGTCGCGCCGTCTCGTCACCCGGTGCGTCGCCGCCATGCCGATCCGGGCCGGCCGATGGCGGGCCACCAGCCCCCTCCGCCGAAGCGCTTCCCTGCGGCGGGGGCGGACCACCCGGCTGACCGTCATGCCCGGACTGCTCGTCCTGCATGCCCGGCAATGGCCGCAGGCCAAGACGCCGCATCAATTCGGCCGCCGGCATCGTCGCCAGATCACCATCCGAATCCGGCGCCTCTTCCTCCTGCCGCGCGCGCCGCTCGGCTTCGGCCTTCTCGCGGGCGCGCTGCTCGCGGTCCAGGCGTGCCTGGCTGTGATCCAGCAACCCGGACTGGCGGCCAATCAGGTCCCGCAGCGCCTCCTGCTGTTCGGCGGCCTGCTGGCGCGCCATCATCTGGGCGGCCAGATTCGCCAGATCCTGTGGCGAGGCCGTGCGCATATGTTCCAGCATGTCTTCCATACGCTGCATCATCTGCATCGCATCGGCAGACCGGCCGTTCTTCGCCGCATCCTGCATCTGCTGCATCATCTTCGACAGCGCCCGGTCCCCATCCTGGGTCATCCCCGGCAGATCCGGGATGGCGGTATGCGATTGCAGCGCCTGCTGGGCCAGCGCCTGCATCCGGCGGGAAATCGCCTGACGCAACGCCTCCATCCGCCGCTGCAATTCACTCTGCTCGGCGGGCGACTGGCCCTGCGCGCCCAGTGCCCGCATGCGGTTCAACTGCGCGGTCACGGCATCCTGCGCCGCGCGCACATCCAGCGCCGCCTGCGCACCGGCCCGCCCGCCATGCCGGATATCCTCGATCTCCAGCGCCAGATACCACAGCCGCGACACCACCTGATCAAGCGCCGCGTGGGGCTCCACATCGGTGCTTTCCAGCATGTCGGCGGCCGATGCCAGGTTCAGCAACATACCCTCATCGGCCTGGAACGGATCAGGCATCTCGCCCAGCGCCGCCAGATCGGCGGCACCATCGGCCGGTTCCTCGCGCCCCAGCGCCAGCCGGCGCCTGATATCCAGCACCGCCTTCGCCACCGGGCTCGTGAACTTGCGCGCGCCGAGACGGAACCGCGCCACCGGGCTCGTACCCGGCTGCCCGCTGGTGCTGGTCGCCACCAGCCGGCCCACAACCTCCTCGCCGGCCCACGGATCAGCCGACAGATCGGGCGTGGCAACGCCGGTCGCATCACGCGGCTGGCCATCAAGCGGAATCGGCACGCTCAATACCCGCGTGGCCGCCGCTCCCTTGCCCTGTTGCGCCAACCGCAGCTCGGCGTGCAACGACGCGATGCCATAGGCCTGCTTCGCGGCATAAGGCAGCCGCGTGCGCCATTCGCCCGGCGGGGCTCCGGGCCGCGCACCCCACGCAATCGTCGGCGCCGCATCGGGCAGAACCGTGACAGTCCAGTCGCTGAAGGTCCGCCCCCGCCCGCGCAGGGCCAGCGTCGCGCTGCCCAGCAGCCTGACCTCCGCCGACCAGCTTCCCGGCCCCAGCGCACGGAACCGGTCATCTGCTACCGCAGGCCCCGACGCCATCGCGGCCACACGCAAGCTCGGCCGCCCCCGCAGATCCGTCACGCTGACGCTCAGCACCGATCCCTGCGGCACCGTCGCCCGACCGGTGCCCTCATCCAGAAATACCGGCGCGCCGGGCGCATAGGCCGGCGGCGTGATCCAGGCCTGAATATGCGGCCGCGCCGCACCCGGATCGTCCAGCCCCGGCCAGAAGGCAGCCGCCAGCCGTCCCGGCGCCTCCGGTCCGGCCCAGCCCAGCGCCGCCAGCAGCGCGACCGGAAGAACGATGCCCAGACGCCACGGATCATGCGCCCCCGCCCACAAGCGCGGCCACCCGGCGCGCAACCGCCCTATGGTCAGCCCCGTGCGCCACAGATGCGCAGCCCACAATCCCGCCTGTTCCGCCCCGCCAACTGCCGGATGGTCGGCCAGCGTCTGCAGCGGACGATGGGCAAGGCCGGACGCACGCTCGATCCGCCGGTCGATGTCATCCGGCGTCGGGCCCGTCACCCGCCGCCCCCGCCAGACGATCCACCCCACACAGGCACCGGCCAGCAGGACCAGAATCGTCCCGCGCGACAGGTCGGACAGAGTCTGCGGCACCCCCAGCAGACCCGCGATCACATAGGCAACCAACATCCCCAGCACCGGCAGCAGGACAGGCCGGATCGCCTCGATCCACAGGACGAGCCGCGCCCGATGCCGCGCCGCCGCCAGACGGACCGCAAACGGCACGATGGAAGCCGCCGGCGCCCCGTCGTCCCGCAGGGATGTGGACCCGCCTGCCATACCGGGCTCAGCCGCCCGCCGGAACGGGCGTCACCCAGTCGGGAATCCGGTCCGCCGCCCACAGGCTCTCGACCGGCTGGCGTTCGCGGATCACCGACCACCGCCCGCCATCGACCAGCACCTGCGCCGCCAGCGGCCGGCCGTTATAGGTGGAGCTCATGACCGCGCCATACGCCCCGGTATCCAGCAGCGCGACCCGCGCCCCCTCGTCCAGACGCGGCAGAACCCGCCCATCCGCAAAGGAATCCGCACTCTCGCAAACCGGCCCGACCACATTCACCGCCTCCACGGGCCGCGTCGCATCGCGGGCCGAAACCGGCAGAATGCCATGCCAGGCCTCATAGAGGCTGGGGCGCATCAGATCGTTCATCGCCGCGTCCAGAATCAGGAAGGATGGCAACCCATCCTCACCCGCCTTGCGCAAGATCACCCGCGACAGCAGCAGCCCGGCCGGCCCCGCCAGCCAGCGCCCCGGCTCGATGGCCAGCCGCACGTCCAGATCGCCCAGTTCGGCGCGGATCGCGCCGGCCAATGCCTCCGGCGCCCCTTCGGCCTCATCGCGATAGCAGATGCCCAGGCCCCCGCCGCAATCCACCAGACTGACCGGCAGACCACGCGCCCGCACCGTGCGCACCAGCTCCGCCACCCGGGCAAACGCGGCCCGATAGGGCGCCATCGCGACGATCTGGCTGCCGATATGCACCGAGAACCCCAGCGGCTTCAGCCCCGGCAGCCCCGCCGCACGTTCATACAGCGCGGCAGCGCGGGCGTAAGCGATGCCGAACTTGTTGGTCGACAGCCCGGTGGTGATCTTTTCATGCGTGCCGGCATCCACGTCCGGATTCACCCGCAGCGTGATCGGCGCCACCCGGCCCGACGACGCGGCGACGTCGGAGAGAATGTCCAGCTCCTCGGCACTCTCAACCGCGATATGGCCAATCCCCTCGGCCAGGGCCAGCGCCATTTCCTCGCGCGTCTTGCCGACACCCGAAAAGACGATCCGCGCCGCCGGCACCCCGGCCGCGCGGGCCCGGCGCAACTCGCCGCCACTGACCACGTCGGCGCCGGCCCCTTCCGCCGCCAGAATGCGCAGCACGGCCAGATGATCGTTCGCCTTCACCGCGAAATGGATCGACGGCGCCAGCCCCGCACCGCGCATCGCATTCTCCAGCAGGCGATAGCGCGCCCGCAGGGTCCCCGCCCCCATCACCCAGGTCGGGGTGCCGACCGCGTCGGCGATCGCGTTCAACGGCACGTCCTCCAGCACCAGGCCGTCAAGGGCGTGCATCGACAGATGCGGTCGCGCGGCCAGCAGGTCGGCGACGGTCGGGTCCTGCTCGGCAGGCGAAGAAGGGCAATCCAGCATGCACCGAGAATACCGGGACGGCGCCCCGGTTCCAAGCGCCACAGGCCCCCGATGCTGTTCTTTCGCCATACGATCCGATAGAGCATTCATCAGGCTGGACAAACCCAGGGAGGCCGCCATGTCCGACGACAAGCTGATCGACGCCGCGATCGCCGTTCGCAACAACGCCTACGCCCCCTATTCGCGCTTTCTGGTCGGCGCCGCGCTGCACGACGCCGACGGGCGCCTCTTCGTCGGCTGCAATACCGAGAACGCCGCCTACCCCCAAGGCATCTGCGCCGAAGGCGGAGCCATCTCGGCCATGGTGGCGGCCGGCGGCCGGCGCATCGCCGACCTCGTCATCTGCGGCGGGGGCGACCGCGCCTGCGCGCCCTGCGGCGGCTGCCGCCAGAAAATCCGCGAATTCGGCACCCCGGACCTGAGAATCCGCATGGTCGGGCCGGAAGGCGATGTCCTGCTGGTCCGCACGCTGGCCGACCTGCTCCCCGACGCCTTCGGCCCCGAGGATCTCGACGCGGCCTGAACCGGCCAAAGCCTGCCAGATCGGCACCAGCCCGATCAGAGCCGACGCTCGGCCCTTCTCTCCCCCGCGATATCGGCCGAGGCCGCCAGCCCCCAGCCGACCATCAGGAAGATCCAGCCCGCCGTCCGTACGGTGAACAGCGCGCTGCTCGAGGCCAGCGGCCACAGCATCACGCAGCATGCCACGCACAGCATCGCCTGCTGCGGCGCCTGTGCCGGCGACAGGGCACGGATCATCCGCCACAGCCAGCATGCCACCATCGCCAGGAAACAGGCCAGCCCGGCCAACCCCGCCGTAGTGGCAACCTCCAGATAGATATTGTGCGGATGGATGTTGCACCCCAGCGCAACATCGCGGGTCGGGAACGTATGGCCGAACAGCACAAGGTCACGGACATAGGCCGGGTCGGCACATGCCCCCCTGAACCCATCCACCCCCACGCCCAGCCAGGGATGCCGGTCCAGCATGACCCCGGCGCGGATATAGATCTGCCCATACGGGCTGTCGGAAAAATGCCGCATCTGGTCCATGAAATGCACCACGAGCTTGGCATAGGCAGGCGGCGACAGCACAGGCAGCAATGCCAGCCCCACGGCCCCGACCAGCCCGGCAGCCAGGACCGGCCAGCGCAGCCGACGGATCAGCACGGCCATGACGGCCAGCCCCAGGCCGAATAGCAGCGCGGGCATGCGCTGGCCGATCAGGATCATCGTCAGCGTCAGGAACATGATCAGGCCGATCCCCGCCAGCCGCGCGCGCCACGATGACGCTTCCAGCCAGCGCGTGGCGAACACCATCAGCCCCGGAAAGACGACCATCAGCAGGGCCGCCCCCGCGCGGGGCTTGTAGAACGGCCCGGTCAGCGCGCCATCCACCCAGCGCGGATAGCCCCACAGATTGGTCCCCAGCAGATATTGCTGCCAGCATTCCACGACCAGCCACAGGGCCGCCAGCGTCACCGACACGCCCAGCCAGCGTCGCGCGTCACCATCGCGCAGCACCCAGCGTTCCAGCGCCACGCAGAACAGGAAGAACCGCCCCAGCACGACGGCCTCGGCAACCGCATGGCCGGTGCCATGCATCACCGACGACAGGATGGCCAGCGCCCAGAATGCCAGGGCAAACACCGGCCATCCACGCCACCAGCCACGATCCCGGGCGCGCAGGCAGTGCAGAAGAAACAACACCGCGATACAGGACATGAATCCGTCGCTGATCGCCCGTCCCCGCAACTGAAAGAACGGCAGCGTCAGGGTCATCGCCAGAGCGATCCCCCGCATCACACCATCGGGCACGCCCCAGCGCCCGCTTACCTTTTCAACCATCATCCACACATAACGCCGCTTGCCAGTCCAGGCTTCCCCATACAGGCGCGGGCGCATTCCTGGCGATCAGACTCTCCGGCACGAATTGTTTCAGAGCCTGACCGAAAATGCACCCTGGCGGCGATCCGACGTGCGTTCCTGCGCTTCGGGGCTCATGGCCGGCAGGGCCGCTCCGATGCTCAAAAACACACGCCGGGCGCGGCCCTGCCGGCCGTTCTCAATCGACCGGCGCCTCGCGGCTGGTCAGGCGGCGTACCCAACTATCGGCATGGGGATTGCCATAATGGAACAAGGCGGTGGCCCGGATCTGGTCGCGATCGCAGGGTTCGTTCGCATGCACCGACCGGTATCCCCAGAAGAAATAGACATTCCCCGGCTTCATGCGAAGCCGAGTGAACCGCAGACGGCCGGATGTGGCACCCCATCTCAGGACGATCTGCGTCAGGCGGTTATCCAGCAGGACCTTGTCGAGCAGATTGGCCAGATAGGTCTTTCTGATGCCGCGCAGGTTGGGAAACATGATCAGGTCGCCCGCCTTGCCCACCGACGGCATCAGGATCGGCACCAATGCGGTAATGACGTACGAATCGTAATGGAAGAAATAGGCATGCTTCTCACCGGTTTTGCCCGAGAGACCGCGCAGAACCTGGTAGAACGGCACATCCGGACCCACTCGGCCCGTTCCCATCCGGTAGATCGTCCGGCAGGCACGGTTGAATTCCGGCGACAGGGACAACGCCTCCAGCATGGTGCCGCTGACGGCTCCCCGGCCCGTGAGCGCCACATATTCGCCGCCCACACCGGCAATCTTCCCGGCAACAAAATCCTGCAGGGCCGCCAGACGCGCAGGGTCGATGCAATCGTAAGCCACACCAAAGCCGTTCCGGTGCATGTCCTCGACAATGCGTGCCAGCACACTGTCCGGCAAATAGGGAAAGACCGGCTCGGCCAGCGTCTCCCCGACCCCGGCTGGTGCCGTTTCGGGAAGCGTTAGTCCGATATCCTCCATTTCGAAAGCAACAGTCGCAGTCTCATCCCGGCTGATAGCCGCTGCCTCATCGCTGTTCATTGTTTCTTCTCCGGAACGCGGAGATGATGAACGATATGAAATAATCCCGGTTTCAGGGAAACGATCCGCATCCGCACGACGCCAGCCGGATTCGGAGGGCGGACACGACGGACCACCATCGCAGGAAAATCGTCCAGACCATTCCAGATAAAGAATACAGCCTCTCGCAACCTGTCCCGCAGCCCAGGCCGCGCGTTCACATTCCGCCGCAAATCTCACAAGATTGTGATCACCAACGACCGAGCCTACCGGACACCTGGCCAGTCGCAGCAAGCAGAAAGGCAATGCTTCTCCCGCTTGAGACGATGAACCCGTCGAAACGTTAGTGCCCGGGAGGCAAGAGTGGCCGAACCGGAATGTTAAGTATTGTAACACTGTATCAAGTCGTTACTTGAACAGACACAACTCTCCCTTATTGAATCACTACAAATATTTGATGGAGGCGTCGCCTCACAGCACGAACAGGTTGGGACCTTGTTCATGTAGCCGCCCGAGCAAAGCCCTCTTTTACTGCTTCCGGCGCATGCTCCCTGTCCAGCTTCCCGACCATGTTCCGACATATGGAGACATTTTCATGCTCTTTTCTCTTTCCTGTCGCTCCTGACAGTAATGCCGCAATGGAACGATCCGGCGTGGCAGAACGCATGGCAGGCAGTCTTGCCGCATCTGTCGAAAGACGATCGCGTTCTGGTACCCGACGGCCATTGGCCCTCAACCGAAGTCGCCGACATGCGAACCTATCGGTATGTCATAGACATCGGCGATGCCACGGTCCTCTTTCTTTACAAAGGGCGGATGTCGGGCATTTCTCCCACTGTTCTGAAGAAAATCTACAATACGTGGCCACCGATTTACGCCAATGATGTTTTTACCTGCTTCAAGCGACGCAGATCACCGGCCCTGCTGCCCCATTTCCTGAGTCGGGAACGCCGGCAGGATCGGGAACGCCGACGTGCGGCGCATTATCGGCCCGTCAGCGAGTTCCTGAATGCGCGAAAACTCAAGCGATGCCGGAACACCACTTTCTTCGTGCATATTCCCAAAACGGCAGGCACGACCATCTGGGAGGGCAATCGGCAACCAGGTGCCTGCCAAGCTCTATTGCGAAAATTATGAGGCGTTTAACCGCCATCCACCACAGGCACGCAATTTCGACCTGATCGGCGGCCACATCTCCCTGCCGATCCTCGCACGCGCGGCGGCGCCTGAAGATCGTTTCGCCGCCCTGCTCCGCGATCCCATTACCCGCTTCCGCTCGGCATTCCTGCATTGCAGGCGTTCAGACGAGGACCCGGAGACGTTCACCAGCGCGATGCGCCTGATGCGGGAGCGGCCTCTGGCGGAATTCCTCTCGGACCCCGGTGCGCCGATGGAAATCTGCCAGCAGACAATCGTGCTGGGTTTCGCGTTCGACAGGATCTACGGCCCAGAAGTGGAGCAGGATATCTTCGATCGCGCCCGACTCGCTCTCGAACAGGAGGGGAATGTCTTCGGGACAACACGCCGGCTGCCCCATTTCATCGACACGATGTGGGCACGGCTGCGACTGCCGCCTCTCGGCGCCGCCCCCGGGTCCCGCAACGCCTGCGACATCACGGCCCAGGCCCGCGATATCGAAGAATTCGAGGCGTCGCTGCCTCAAATCCGCACAATGATCACGATGGAACAGGCCCTGTATGACATCGTCGCCGGGCAGGAAATCCCGTAACGCGTCTCGACGCAGAGGCGCACGGCGTCTCTCGCCCACGAGCCTGATAAATCATATGTTTTTGGAAGTGTTGGCGGAGGGGATGGGATTCGAACCCACGGTACGGCTTGACACCGTACAACGGTTTAGCAAACCGCCGCCTTCAGCCACTCGGCCACCCCTCCGCCGAGGAGCGTGTTTGTTAACACGGCGTTTGCAGCGCTGCTTGTAGACCGTCACCGCAGCGCCGTCAAACCCCAAACTGCTACCTCTCCAGCGATTACAGCACTTTCTTCAGGGCTTCGTTCACCAGCGCCGGATTGCCCTTGCCAGCCATCGCCTTCATGACCTGACCGACGAAGAAGCCGAACAGCTTGTCCTTGCCGCTGCGATATTCCGCAAGCTTGTCAGGGTTCTTGTCCAGCACCGCCTGCACGGCGGCGTCGATCGCGCCGGTATCGGTGACCTGCCGCAGCCCCTTGCGCTCGACGATCTCCGCCGCCGATTCGCCGCTCTCCAGCATTTCCTCGAACACGTCCTTGGCGATCTTGCCGTTGATCGTGCCGTCGGTGATCAGGTCCAGCATGCCGCCCAACGCGTCGGCGCTGATCGGGCTGTCCTGGATCGTGCGGCCGGTACGGTTGAGCGCCGCGAAGAAATCGCCGATCACCCAGTTCGCCGCCAGGCGCGGATCGCGGCCGCGCGCCACCGTCTCATAGAAATCGGCGGTCGCCTGTTCGGCCACCAGCACCCCGGCATCATAGCGCGGGATACCATACTCGTCCTGGAAACGCTGGCGCTTCGCATCCGGCAGTTCCGGCAGATGCGCGGCCAGATCCTGCACCCACGCCTCCTCGATCACCAACGGCAGCAGGTCCGGATCGGGGAAATAGCGGTAATCGTGCGCATCTTCCTTGCTGCGCAGCGACCGGGTCTCGGAACGCGCCGGGTCGAACAGGCGCGTCTCCTGATCGACCGAGCCACCGCTTTCCCAGATCTCCACCTGCCGCACGGCCTCGACCTCGATCGCCTGCATGACATAGCGGATCGAGTTGACGTTCTTGATCTCGCAACGCGTGCGGAACGGCTCGCCGGCCTTGCGGACCGACACGTTCACGTCGGCACGCATCGAGCCTTCTTCCATGTTGCCGTCGCAGGTGCCCAGATAGCGCAGGATCATGCGCAGCTTGCGCAGATAGGCCCCGGCTTCCTCCGGCGAGCGGATATCCGGCTCACTGACGATTTCCATCAGCGCCACACCCGCCCGGTTCAGGTCGATGAACGAGCGCGCCGGGTCCTGATCATGCATCGACTTGCCGGCATCCTGTTCCAGATGCAGGCGGGTGATGCCGATCATGCGGGTCGAACCATCGGCCAGTTCGATCTCAATCGCGCCCTCGCCGATGATCGGATGCGTGAACTGGCTGATCTGGTAGCCCGTCGGCAGGTCCGCGTAGAAATAATTCTTGCGGTCGAACCGGCTTTCCAGATTCACCCGCGCCTTCAGCCCCAGACCGGTACGCACGGCCTGCGCCACGCATTCACGGTTGATGACCGGCAGCATGCCCGGAAACCCGGCATCGACCAGGCTGACATGCGTGTTCGGCTCACCACCATAGGAAGCCGAGGCGCCGGAGAACAGCTTGGACTGGCTGATGACCTGGGCATGGACTTCCAGCCCCACCACCAGTTCCCACGGGCCGTCGCGCCCTTCGATCAGATAGGTCATCACACCACCTCCGCGCGCACGGCCGGACGATGCGTGAAGCCCGCCGCCCGCTCCAGGGCGCTGGCCGCCGCGAAAACCGATTCCTCGTCGAACGAACGGCCGATCACCTGCAGGCCCAACGGCAGGCCGGACGCGCTCAACCCGGCGGGCACCGACATCGCCGGCACACCGGCCATGCTGGCCGGCACGGTAAACACGTCGTTCAGATACATCTGCACCGGATCATCCATCTTCTCGCCCTGCGCGAAGGCGGGCGACGGCGCGGTCGGCGTCAGCAGCACGTCTACCGTCTGGAACGCGTTCTCGAAATCCTTGCGGATCAGGTTCCGCACCTTCTGCGCCCGCAGATAATAAGCGTCGTAATAGCCGGCCGACAGCACATAGGTCCCCATCAGGATACGGCGCCGGACCTCGGCCCCGAACCCTTCCCGCCGGGTCGCTTCATACAGCTCGTCCAGCGACGCACCGGGAACGCGGCGGCCGAAGCGCACACCGTCATAGCGCGCGAGGTTCGACGAACATTCCGCCGGCGCGACGATATAATAGGTTGCCAGACCATATTTCGTGTAGGGCAGCGAGACCTCGACAATCTCGCATCCCGCGTCGCGCAGCCAGGCAATACCCTGCTCCCACGCCACCTCGATTTCGGCGGGCATGCCGGCCACTCGGTATTCGGCGGGAATACCCACCTTCATACCCTTCAGCGACCGGCCGCAGGCGGCGCGATAATCCGGCACCGCGATATCCACGCTGGTGCTGTCGCGCGTGTCGAAGCCCGCCATCGATTGCAGCAGGATGGCACAATCCTCGACCGTGCGCGCCATCGGCCCGGCCTGATCCAGCGAACTGGCGAAGGCAATCGTCCCCCAGCGACTGCACCGCCCATAGGTCGGCTTGATCCCCGCGATACCGCAATAGGACGCAGGCTGGCGGATCGACCCGCCCGTGTCGGTACCGGTCGCGCCCATGGCCAGCCGCGCGGCCACCGCCGCCGCCGATCCGCCGGACGACCCGCCGGGAACCAGCACGGTCTCCGCATCCCCAGCCCGCTTCCACGGATTTTCCACGGAACCGAAGGCCGAGGTGATGTTGGCCGAGCCCATGGCGAACTCGTCCAGGTTGGTCTTGCCGACAAAAACCGCGCCATCGGCCAGCAGGTTCGCCGTCACCGTGCTTTCATAGGGCGGGACGAATTCTTCCAGCATCCGGCTGGCCGCCGTGGTCCGCACGCCGTCGGTGCAGAACAGATCCTTGATCCCCAGCGGAATCCCGGTCAGCGCCGGCGCATCCCCGCCGCCGGCCAGAATCGCATCGGCGCGCCGTGCGGCGTCCAGCGCCTGCTCCGACGTCACGGTGATAAAGGCATTCAGCCGGCCATTCAGCCGGTCGATGGCGGCGACATGGGCACCCACCAGTTCCTCGGCGGAGAATTCGCGGCGACGCAGCCCCCCCTGGGCCGCGGCGATCGTGAGTTCGGTCAGCATCATTCCACCACCTTCGGCACGGTATAGTACGGCCCCGCCGCATCGGGGGCATTCGACAGCACGGCCTCGCGCGCGTCGCCATCGGTCACCACATCCTCGCGCATGCGCAGGGCGGCATGCCCGGTGCCGACCATCGGTTCGACATTGTCGATATCGACTTCGTTCAATTGCTCGATCCAGCCGAGAATGCCGTTCAGTTCCCGCTGAAGGGCGGGCAGGTCGGACTCATCGATACCGATCCGTGCCAATCTGGCGATACGTCGGACCGTCGCGGGGTCAAGCGACATGAAGCACAACTTTCCATTATCATCTGGGGGGAATATCCTGCCGGTCAGGACACCGCGCGGACCATAGACCCAGACCATGCCCCTGTTCAACATGCACCAGATCCGCACCCATCTGGGTCGCGGCCAACGCCTGCTGGGCATCGATCCCGGCCAGAAGACGATCGGCCTGGCCCTGTCGGACCCGCTGCTGATGCTGGCCTCGTCCTACGGCACGCTGAAACGCGGCAAACTGTCCGTCATCGCCGCCGAAATCGGCCGGATCGCAGCGCGCGAAGAGGTCGGGGGCCTGGTCTGCGGCCTGCCGCTGTCGATGGATGGCAGCTTCGGCCCGGCCGCACAGGCGGCCCATGACTGGATGCTGAACCTGTCAGACCTGGTCGGCCTGCCCGCCGCGATGTGGGACGAGCGCCTGTCCTCCAGCGCCGTCAACCGCATGCTGATCCAGGACGCCGACCTCACCCGCCAGCGTCGTGCCGAACTGGTGGACAAGCTGGCCGCCGCCTACATGCTCCAGGCAGCGCTGGACGCCTCGGCCACACGGCCGGAAACCGTCTGAACAATCGGCCTGCCGGGCGGGCCGCTACGCGGCACGCTCACCCGGCGGACCATCTGTTCAAATGGTCTTCAGCAATTTCAAGAAAGGGAGCCCGAAGGATGGTGGGCGCAACAGGGATTGAACCTGTGACCCCTACCATGTCAAGGTAGTGCTCTACCGCTGAGCTATGCGCCCATCCGTTCGGTGAACAGGCTTCTAGCCGGGCAACCGGCGTTGCGCAACCCATCCGTACGGAAAAAATGACGAGCCGGTGACCGTTTCCAGCAACACATTAAAAAACAAGGATAATATCCTTCCCTTCGCGCCGGATAACCCTACGTGATGCAAATGGAATCGCGGGTGGCCCCCGGGTCAAATCCTGGATCAGACCCACCCCCGGCCACGCCTCTCCCTTTCATGGTGGTACCGCCCACGGTTGCCGACGTGCCGCTGGTCGTCGCCTCGCCCCATTCGGGACATGAATACCCGCAGGAATTCCTCGCGCTGTCGCGGCTGGACCGCCCGGCCCTGCGCCGCAGCGAGGATTTTTGTGTCGATGCCCTGCTGACCGGCGCACCCGGCGTGGGCGCGCATATGCTCCACGCCACCTTTCCGCGCATCTATTGCGACGTGAATCGCGATTCGGACGAACTCGACCCCACGATGTTCACCGAGTCCCTGCCCCCCAACCATACGAGCATCACCCCAAGAGTGCGTGCCGGCCTGGGCGTCATTCCCCGCATTTCGGCATCAGGCACCCCGATCTATCGCACCCGCCTGCCGCTCCGCGAGGCCACGGACCGAATCGCCCGCTTCTGGCGCCCCTATCACAACGCTCTGTCGGCACTGATCGAAGCCCAGATCGCAGCACACGGGGTCTGCGTGCTGGTCGATTGCCATTCAATGCCCGGCGCCGGATTGCGGGCCTACGACATGCCCGATTTCGTGCTGGGAGATGCGTGGGGATCGTCCTGCGCGCCTGGCATCACCGAGGCGACCGAGGCCTGTCTGCGATCCTATGGGTTCAGGACCAACCGCAACGCCCCCTATGCCGGGGGATATGTCACCCGGCATTATGGCAGGCCGGCCACGGGACGACACGCCTTGCAGATCGAAATCAGCCGCGCACTCTATATGGATGAGAACAAGCTGACGCCGAACGCCGGATTCAGCGATATCCGCACCGTCATGACCGCCCTGCTGCGCGCGCTGGCCGACATTGCCACCAACCTGGCTCGCACGTCCGCAGTCCGGGCCACCTGACGCGACAAGGGCGCGCCTGCCCGCAGAACGATTTTTCAGGCTGCCGGAGGCGCGCCGCCCGGCGTCTGATGATCCACCGCCGCCGGCAGAAACTGCGCCAGTGCCGGCAGGATCGTCGCCGCCGGCAGGCCCGTCTTGTCGACCAGGGCCTGCACCTGCTGGTTCGAGAGAATCGAACGCAGCTCATCCGGAGAGACCGGCAGGTTCTGGCCATTGCCGATCCACGACCGGACCTTGTCCCCCAGCCCTGCCTGTTCGGCCTGGGCAAGCAAGGTCGAAATGCCGCTGGGCGAGGTCAGGTCGGCCAGATGCTGATGCACCGTGTCGGTCAGGCCCGTGCTGTCCGCCAGTTCCGTCAGCTTGTTCACCAGTCCGTCAAAGAATCCCGCCATGATCCACCTTCAATGCTGATTGCTTCAGTAAGCGCCGATCATAAGGGATCGACCAAGGTGCCCGGACAAAAAAAAGACGGTGCCGAAGCACCGCCAAGTTTAGGGAGGAAACGTCCAAGAAGCAGCTGTTCAAACGAAACGCTGCAACGTGATTTTGATGACTCAAATCACTTTTAAGTGTCAAGAGAAATCGCGACAGCACACGCGCGGCCAGGGCCGGCTGCGCCGCGACGCAGCAACGATATTCGATAGATAAAGACAGGATTTAAATGGGATTTTCCCGGTCGGATGGTGGGTGCGACAGGGATTGAACCTGTGACCCCCGCCGTGTGAAGGCGATGCTCTACCGCTGAGCTACGCACCCATCCGTGCCCGGTGGGGACCTCTTAATCGATCTCCCTCCGGGCTGCAAGATACCCCGTCACACATTCTTCAAAAGCCGAACATATGGTCCAGCGAGAAGGCGCCATCGGCCCGCATGACACCGTGATAGCCGAACAGCCGGCACGTGACGTCGCGGATCATGACATATCCGCCCATGCCGGCACGCTCGATGGCCGCCGCGCCGAACAGCCGATGCGGCCAGACCATCGTCGATCCCGAACAGGCGATTTCCAGATCCACCTTCGCGACCATCCGCCCCCGCCCGTCATGCAGGCTGAGCATGGTCTGCGACCACGGGCGCCAGGCGGCCGACGCCGGATAGATCAGGCAGCAGAACGCCTCGCCCAACCCGTTCCCGCCCTTCAGGAACAGGCGCGTGGTCAGCCCCGGCGGCGGCCCGGAATAGGATTGCGGCTCGCCCCGATAGGTCATCACGGTATTGAAGATATGGGCCCCGAAACTGGTCTCGGCCGCATTCCCGCCCTGCCGCGCCGTAAAACGGATCAGCGCATGCAGCCAGCCATCGGCCTCACCCCCATCGCGGAAATCATAGACCAGTTCCCCATGCCCCTCCGGCACACCCAATTCCGCCACATCCTGCGCCAGATCATGGTCGCGCGGCAGGCAGCCCAGGAATTTCCGGCCGGTCAGCCGCCCTTGGGCGTCGAAACAATCCAGACGCAGCGGCAATGTCACCTGCGATTCGGCCATCGGCGACGGCTGGATGACGGTGCGGAAGCGCTCGGGGTCCAGAATCGGGAACGGCAACAGATAGCCTCGCCCCAGGCTGGCCGGCAGGTCGGCGATTCCCGGATCGGGGCGCAGATCCGCACGCTCCACGTTCAGGTGGGCAATGCGCGTCCGCGCGGCATGCGTCACCTCATAGCGCGGGCGCACCAGATACCGCCCCGACCGCAACTCGATCTGCGCCGGCCAGCGCAGCTCCGGCAGGCAGTCGGCAACAGGGATCGCCACGGTCTCATAGGGACCAATCCCACGCAGAATCGGCACCCGCCGCTCATCCCCCATGCGATTGAGCGACATCGCACCAGGCGGGATCGGCACCGCGTGGCTGTTCTGCACCCACAGCACGACCTCATCGCCCTCATCCGGCGCCGGCAGGTTGGCATACCGGTCCGACGGCCAGGCATTGGCATCATGCGTGACCGACAGGCTCCGATTATCGCCGGTGCCGTAGGTATCCAGCGCATATTTCACCACATCATGCCCGGCCACGCCGATCGCATGCACAAACAACTGCCCGACAAAGGGCGGCAGGCCAAAACGCTCGCGCACCTCGCGGCTGTCGATCACGATGGCACTCTCGCCGTCGGGCACACGCTCTTCCCAACTGGCCAGCACCTCGCCCCCGGCGCCGAACAGCCGCAGCCACAACCTCACCTCCGACGCGCCATAGCGCGCCCAGTAATTCGCCGTGACCAGACGGGTCGACAATCCATCCGCGTCGCGGAAGAAGGCATGGTTGGTCGCGAAATTCAGCCGGTCGAGATAGCGCCCAGGCACGGTCAGCAGCGTATCGGGCAACCGCACACCATCCAGCACGAAGACCCGCGCGCCGTCGGGCAGCAGATGCGCGATCCGGTCGCGCACGCGCGCGCCGTCGAAACTCACGGCCAGCACCGCCCCCACCGATGCACGCGGCAGATCCACCAGCGCCCGCGCCGGACCGGCCGCCGTGGGCTGGCCGACGCGCTGCGTATCATGGACATACACACCCTCGATCGCGCCCAGTCCGGACACGCCGCCCGCGCCGCCGGGGCACAGCGCCAGCACCATGGCGAACATGCCCTCGGGATCGTACACCGCCACCGGCCCGGCCGCGCGGACCGAAGCCGCCAGCCCCGCCAGCGCCTCGGCCGCCAGCGGATGGGCCAGCGCCTTGTAGAGAACATTGCCGCCCGCCTGGGCGTCATAGGTATGGATGTCCAGCATAGGGAATCCATACCGCATAATCCCGCGCCCAGAAATCATGCCGTTTGGCAGAAAGTGTCAGCGCAGCCCCAACCGGCGGCACATGCTCTCCGCCACCTCGATCGTGTCGTCCAGCGGCGTCACCGGCCAGTCTTCCATCCGCCCCGCGAAGCGGCGAATGCGCCCGGCAGCAGCCAGTTCGCGCAGGAACAGCCCGATCCGCCGGGAACGTCCCGGCAAATCCACAACCATCACCGGCGCCGTGCCCGCCACGGCCTCGGACACCATCGAGACACTGTCCTGCGTCACCACCACGGCATCGGCACAGGCCAGCAATCCCAGATAGGGATTGTCACCCTGCATGTCCCACACCCACCCGCCCAGAGGCGACAGCGCCTCACGGACGATCCGGCACACGCCCTCGCCGGTTCGCCGAGACGGCGTCACCGCCACCCCGACCCCATCCGCGCGCATCATTTCCGCCAGTTGCCCGGCCAGACGCGCCGCCACCACCTCGTCCAGCCGGAACCGCCCGTTCGATCCCCCCAGCAGCACGGCCACCAGCGGGCGCGGCAGATGCGCCAGACGCGGCTGCCATTCCGCCCGCGCCGCCGCCAGCCGCTCGGACGAGACGCCATGCAGCGCGGTACGTGACAGCAACACATTGGGGCCGCTGATTTCATCATGCCGATTGGCGACCACCAGATCGAACCGATCCAGCCGCATGCGCGGATTCTGGATCTGCACCACCCGCCGCGCACGGTCCCGCAACGCGGCCCCCACCGCCCCTCCGGTTCCGCCGACGCTGAAGACCAGCCCCGCCGCCCCGGCATCCAGCGGAAGCGGATCGATGGCACGCAACGGCGCCGGCCACCACGCGGCGGGCATCCGGCCCCACAGCCCCCGCGCCCGCACCGGGCAGAAAAACGGGTCCAGCCCCGCACGTGCCGCCAGCCCGAAAGCCTGCGACCGCATCCCGGCCAGATCTTCCGCCACGACCGCCACCGCGCGATCTCCATGAGGCAGAACAGATGGGGTATCGCGCATGCTCATCGCGCCATCTGCCGTCCATCCCCGCCGACCGTCAATGCCACCGCCCGGCTGCCGAACATTCGCTTTCTTCCCCCCGGCCGCCACACACGGTATCCCCTCATACGATGACCAACGTTCCACCCCCTGCCGACACGCCCAGCCCTGACGCCCCCTCTTTCGCACAGCTGGGCCTGCAACCGCGTATCCTGGCCAATGTCGCCCGCGCCGGCTACGCCACCCCCTCGCCGATCCAGGCCCTGGCGATCCCGCCGATCCTGGCCGGAAAGGACATCGAGGCCCTGTCGCGCACCGGCAGCGGCAAGACCGCCGCCTTTGCCCTGCCGCTGGTCCAGAGGCTGCTCGCCGCCCCCCGCCCCGCGACGGACGACCAAAAGGCACCGCAGGAAGGGGTGCCGGGCGTGGTGCGAACGCTGATCCTCTCGCCCACCCGCGAACTGGCCAGCCAGACCGCGAATGCCATCCGCACCTGCGCCCATGGCTGCCAGTTGATGATCGGGCTGGCGATCGGCGGCGTGCCCAAGGACCGCCAGACCCGTACCCTGCGTGGAGGCGCCGACATCCTGGTCGCCACCCCCGGCCGCCTGCTGGATCACCTGACCGACGGCACGATCGCCCTGGACGAGACCACCTGCCTGGTCCTGGATGAGGCAGACAGAATGCTGGAACTGGGCTTCGTCGAAGATATCCAGACCATCGCCGAGCGCCTGCCGACCCGGCACCAGACCCTGCTGTTTTCCGCCACCATGCCGCCCGCCGTCGCCACCCTGGCCCGCCGGCTGCTGCACAGGCCGCTGCACGTCGCCCCGCCGGAGGCCACATCCCCGCCGCCCCGCATCCGCCAGCAGGTCGCCTTCGTCGCGGCCGCACGCAAGAACGCCACCCTGATCGCGCTGCTGAAGCGCGACACGCCGGACAGGGTCATGGTGTTCACCCGCACCAAACAGGCCAGCGACAGCGTGGCCCGCGCGCTGGAATCCGCCGGCCTGTCGGCGGCGGCCCTGCATGGCGACCATAGCCAGGCCCGGCGCGACCGCACGCTCGCCACCTTCCGGCGCGGCACGCTGCGGGTGCTGGTCGCGACCGACGTGATGGCACGCGGCATCGATATCGAAGATGTGACGCTGGTGGTGAATTTCGACATTCCCGAGCAGCCCGAGACCTATATCCACCGGATCGGCCGCACGGCCCGCGCCGGGCGGCGCGGCACCGCCCTGTCGCTGTGCGCGCCGGAGGAACGGCAGTTGCTGCGCGAAATCGAACGGCAGACCAGCGCCAGGATCACGGCTATCGATCCATCCTGAGCGCCCCACGGCATTGCAGGTCCGGCGCGACGCTATAAAATCGTCTCCATGACCTGTCCGACCGCTCCCATGGTGCATGACGATGGCCTGTCCGGCACTCTTACGCCGGACGCGCGACGCGGGTCGCCGCCGCGCGGAGGCTGACGGGATGAGCTGCGGCACAGGCTCCCGCCCGGGCTCTTCGCCACGCGTGCGTGCGCGCCCGAAATTTCTCGAGACCCTGCCACCCCCGCCCCAGGCCCTGCCCACTTTCGCGCAGGAAATCGCCCCGCCCGACCTGTCGCCGTGGCTGACCGATCATTGCGGCATTCCCGGCGTGGTGCATCACGAGGCCACCCGCCCCGGCCCCCACGTCGTGCTGACGGCGCTGGTCCACGGCAACGAGTTCGCCGGCGCCATCGTGCTGGACCGGCTGCTGCGCGAGCAGGTCCGGCCGGCATGCGGCCGCCTGTCCCTGATCTTCGCGAACCTGGAAGCCTTCGCCCGCTTCACGCCCGACAACCCGGTCGCCTCGCGCTTCATCGAGGAAGACATGAACCGGGTCTGGAACCGGCAGATCCTCTCCAGCCCGCGCCATTCGGTGGAGCTGGACCGGGCACGCGCGATCCTGCCGGTGATCGAAACCGCCGATATCCTGATGGACCTGCATTCGATGCTCTGGCCCGGCGCCCCGCTGATCCTGGCCGGTGCAACCGAGAGCGGCCGCCGCCTGTCGACGATGATCGGCGACCCGCCCCTGGTGGTCTCGGACCACGGCCACCAGGCCGGCCCGCGCCTGATCGACTATGAACGTTTTTCCGACCCCGCCAGCCCGTACGCCGCCTGCCTGCTGGAAGCCGGCGCCCACTGGGCGGCCCACACGGTCGAGACGACGGACAGCGCGGTGCGCGCGCTGCTGCGGCATTGCGGATTGCTGCCCGCCGACACGGCGCCGCCGGCCGCCATATGCCGGCACCTGGTGGTCACCGATATCGTGACGGCACAGACACCTTGCTTCCGCTTCGTCAGGCCTTTCGAGGGGGGAGAAGTGATCCGCCGCCGGGGCACCCTGCTGGCCCAGGACGGCCCGGACGAGATCCGCACCCCCTACCCGGACTGCATGCTGGTGATGCCCAATCTGCGCCCCAGCCGCGGACAAACCGCCGTCCGCCTGGCCCAGACAGTTCCCATCCGGCCATAAGCCGCCTCCCGACAACCGCCGTTCGGCAGGAATTCCTAAAGGTTGGGCTATCGACCGGCGGGATAAAAGCGCAAACCAAAAAGAACACAACGAGACAGACCACAAAATAAATGAATTTTAGTTTTAAATATTCAGCTTTCCCAACGTCGAGCCGATATGCAAAATCAAGAGTGAAAATTTTATTCACAAGACATCGTATATAATTTTTTAGTGTTATGGAGTTTGCCGTGAAACGACCCTCGTCGACCCGACGCCGCTTCATGGGGGGCCTCCTGGGGTCCGCATCCTTCTGGCTTTACAGCGATCATGAGGTCTGGGCCGATGCTCTGACCGCCGTCGACGCCGGTCCCTACACACCCCGCTATTTCAACCAGGAGGAATGGCGCTTTCTGAATGCGGCCTGCGAGCGGATCTTTCCGACGGACGCACACGGTCCCGGCGCGCGCAGCCTCGGCGCGCCCGAATTCATCGACCGTCAGATGGACACGCCCTACGGACACGGAAAACTGTGGTACATGTCAGGACCTTTCCTGAATGCGCCGGAAAATCTCGGCTATCAGCTTTCCCTCCCCCCACGCGACATCTATCGGCAGGGCATCGCGGCCGCCGACGCCTATGCCCGTCAGCACCATGACGGCCGCAGCTTTGCCGACCTTGACGCATCCGCCCAGACTGCTGTGCTGAAAGATCTGGAACATAGCGAAATGCCGCTCGGCTCCGTTCCGGCGCACTTTTTCTTCGAACAGTTGCGCCAGAACACGCTCGAAGGCGTTTTTTCCGATCCGCTCCATGGCGGCAACAAGGGTCTTGCAGGCTGGACGCTGCTCGGCTTCCCCGGCGCCCGTGCGGATTTCATGGATTGGGTCAACCAGCAAGGTGCTCCCTACCCGTTTGGCCCCGTCTCGATCTCCGGCGAAACGGCCTAAGGATTTTTCATTATGAACGCAAGGAAGACCGACGCGATCGTTATCGGCGCAGGTTGGGCCGGCTCGATTCTCGCCAAGGAACTGACCGAAGCGGGCCTCTCGGTCACCGTCCTGGAACGTGGGGATGATCGCGCAACGGCGGTGGAGGGCGATTATCCCAGTTCCATCGACGAACTCAGGGGCGCTATCCGCCATCGCCTGTTTCAGAACCTGTCACAGACAACCGTCACCATTCGCAATACAGTCGGACAGGTGGCGGTGCCCTATCGTCGCCTCGCCGCCTTCCTGCCCGGCGAAGGCGTCGGCGGGGCCGGACTTCACTGGTCCGGGGTCCATTTTCGCGTCGCACCGGACGATCTCGCCCTGCGGACCAACGTCATCGCCCGATATGGCAAGAGCTTCATTCCCGAAGGCATGAACCTTCAGGATTACGACGTGACATATGAAGAACTGGAACCCTTCTTCGACAAGGCGGAGAAGGTCTTCGGCACGTCGGGCGAGCCCTACACCATCCAGGGAAAGATCGCGGGCAAGGGCAATCCCTTCGCACCCGACCGGTCAGACGCCTTTCCCCTACCCGCGATGAAAGACGTCTATTCCGCAAGCCTTTTCAAGACCGCCGCGGCCAATGTCGGCTATCACCCTTATTCCCTGCCTGCGGCCAATGCCTCGGCCCCGTACACGAACCCCTATGGCGTGCAGATGGGGCCCTGCAATTTCTGCGGATATTGCAGCGGGTATGATTGCTACATGTATTCCAAGGCATCCCCCAACGTGAATATCCTGCCCTCACTGCGCCAGGACCCGAAATTCACGCTGATCACCAAAGCCCATGTCCTCAAGGTCAACCTCGACAGCGAGAAGAAAAAGGCGACGGGCGTCACCTATCTGGACCTGCAAACCAGACAGCAGGTCGAACTGGAGGCCGATCTCGTCATCGTCAGCGCCTTCCAGTTCCATAATGTTCATCTCATGCTGCTGTCCGGGATCGGCCAGCCTTACGACCCGGTCGCCAATACCGGAACCGTGGGACGGAATTTCGTCTACCAGACGATCACGACATCCCGCGCCTGGCTCCCCTCCACGCACTATACCAATCAGTTCATCGGCGCCGGCGGCGCCGGCGTCGCCATCGACGATTTCAACAGCATGAATTTCGATCACGGCCCGCTCGGTTTCGTGGGCGGCTCACCCGTCTGGGTCAATCAGGCTGGTGCGAAGCCGATTGCCGCCGCCATCGGCGGCCCAGGCGGCAAGGCGCCGGCCTGGGGCGAAGGCTACAAGGACGCGATGGTGGAGACATACCGCCATTCGCTCACAATCGACGCGCACGGCAGCAACATGGCGTACCGCGACGTCTATCTGGACCTCGATCCGACCTATACGGACGCCTACGGGCAGCCTCTGCTCAGGATGACGTTCACGTGGAAAGACAACGATATCCGCATGAACCAATATGTCGTCAGCAAGATCGAGCCCATCATGAAGGCAATGGGGGCAACGCGCTATTCCCTCGAGAAACTGGCGACGGACCAGCTCTTCGATACGCGCCGCTATCAGACGACCCATCTGGGTGGCGGCGCCGTCATGGGCGCCGATCCACAGACGAGTGCCGTCAACCGCTATCTCCAGAGCTGGGATGTCCCGAACGTCTTCGTCATCGGCGCCAGCGCGTTCCCCCAGGGCATGGGGTACAACCCCACCGGCATGGTCGCGGCACTGGCCTATTGGTCGGCCCATCACATCCGTACGACCTATCTGAAAAACCCCGGCCCCATGGTGCGGGCATGACATACCGCGTGTTCTCGCGCGCGACGGTTCTCGGCACCGCCGCCCTTCTCATGCTTGGTCACCTGCCGCAGGCACACGCGGACAATGCGGAAGACCTGATCACCAGGGGACGCTACATCGCCGACGCTTCCGACTGTAGCGCATGCCACACCGTCAAAGGCGGCCGCCCGTTCGCGGGCGGAATGGCATTCAAACTGCCGACGGGGTCGATCTATTCGTCCAATATCACACCGGACCCGGCCCACGGCATCGGCGGCTGGTCCGAGGCGGAGTTTTCCCGCGCCGTGCGTGAAGGGACCCGTCAAAATGGGGCAAGTCTTTACCCGGCAATGCCCTTCCCCTCCTACGCCCGCATGAGCGACAGCGATATTCACGCGCTCTACGCCTATTTCATGAAAGGCGTGCAGCCCGTCGCCGAGGCGCCTCCTGCCAGCGACATTCCATGGCCCCTGTCGATGCGCTGGCCGATGTCACTCTGGAGGGCCGCATTCGCCCCCTCCGTCCCGTCCGCGCAGAAAGACGTCACGCGCCCATTCCCGGACCCCGCCATCGCCCGAGGCGCCTATCTGGTGGAAGGGCCAGGCCATTGCGGCGCCTGCCATTCTCCGCGCGGAGTCGCCCTGCAGGAGAAAGCCCTGTCCGGCAGCGGGGGCCCCCTCTTCCTGTCAGGCGGTGCGCCGATCGACGGTTTCGTTCCGACAAGCCTCCGCCAGGATCAGCGAACCGGCCTGGCGTCCTGGTCGGAAGACGACATCGTGGCGTTCCTGTCCACCGGACGGAACCGGAAGGGTGAAGCGTTCGGAGGCATGACGGACGCCATCTCCCACGGCACGCAGCATCTCAGCCAGGAGGACCTGCACGCCATGGCCCGATACCTCCTCTCCCTCGACCCCGGCCATCCCACCGCAACGGCCTGGCATTACGACCCGGCGGCCGCGGCGGCGTTGCAGCGGGGTGACACCACGGCCCAGGGGGCCAAATTATATGTCGATCATTGTGCCGCCTGTCACCGCACGGACGGCCGCGGCTACGCACCGGCCTTTCCTCCGCTTGCGGGCAACCCCGTGGTCATGAGCGACAAGCCGGATTCCCTGGTCCATGTCGTTCAAAGCGGCGCGGCACTCCCCGGCATGGCCAAGGCACCTTCGGCATTCGTCATGCCGGCATATGGCCGGATGCTGAGCACACAGCAGATTGCCGACGTCGTGACGTTCATTCGCGGGGCCTGGGGCAACAATGCCTCACCGGTCGATGCGGCGACCGTCGCCGGCCTGGAGAAATCGGCGCCACGCCCTGTCCTTCAGGACAAGCCCGCTCCCCTGAACTGAAACGCCGGCAAACACCGTCGTTCCCGGCATCTATGGCCAGCAGGGCCTCCACGCGCACCGAATCGCAACCCAGCGCGCGTGGACGGATGGAAGATCAGCGATAGATCGGGAAGCGGGCGCAGAGCGCCTTCACCTTCTCATGCACCGCCTGCTCGGTCGCGGGGCATCCCTCGTCGCCCTTCTCGGCCACGGCGGTCAGAACCTCGTCGATCATCACGCCGATCGCGCGGAATTCCTCGACACCGAACCCGCGCGCGGTGGCGGCCGGGCTGCCGAGACGAATGCCCGACGTCACCGCCGGCTTCTCCGGGTCGAACGGCACCGCGTTCTTGTTCGCCGTGATCCCGGCGCGCTCCAGGGCACGCTCGGCGGCGCGGCCGGTCACCTTCTTGGGGCGCAGATCGACCAGCAGCAGATGGCTGTCGGTGCCGCCGGTCACGATGTCGAAGCCCCGCGCCAGCAGCGTCTCGGCCAGCACGTTGGCATTCGCCGCCACCGCTTCCTGATAGGTGCGGAATTCAGGCTGCAGAGCCTCGCCGAACGCCACCGCCTTGGCCGCGATGACATGCATCAGCGGTCCACCCTGCAGGCCAGGAAACACCGCCGAATTGATCTTCTTGGCCAGGTCGGCATCGTTGGTCAGGATCAGCCCGCCGCGCGGACCGCGCAGCGTCTTGTGCGTGGTGCTGGTCACGACATGGGCGTGCGGCAGCGGCGAGGGATACAGGCCGGCGGCCACCAGCCCCGCGAAATGGGCCATGTCGACCATCAGGAAGGCCCCGACCTCATCCGCGATGGCGCGGAAGCGCGCGAAATCGATCACGCGCGGATAGGCAGATCCCCCCGCCACGATCAGCTTCGGCCGCTCGGCGCGGGCCAGGCGCTCCATCTCCTCATAATCCAGCAGGCCGTCCTCGCGGCGGACGCCATACTGCACGGCATTGAACCACTTGCCCGAATAATTCGGCGCCGCCCCATGCGTCAGATGGCCACCGGCCGCCAGGCTCATGCCCAGGATGGTGTCGCCGGGGCTGACCAGCGCCATGAAGGCGGCCTGGTTGGCATTGGCGCCGGAATGCGGCTGCACATTGGCGAACCCGGCCCCGAACAGCGTCTTCACCCGCTCGATCGCCAGGGCCTCGACCTTGTCCACCTCGACGCAGCCGCCATAATAGCGGCGGCCCGGATAACCCTCGGCATATTTGTTGGTCAGGACGCTGCCCTGGGCGTCCAGCACGGCCTGCGAGACCATGTTCTCGCTGGCGATCAGCTCGATCCCGTCACGCTGCCGCTCCAGCTCGCCCGTGATCATCCCGGCCACCGCCGGATCGCGTTCGGAAAGGGAAGCGCGGAAATAGGACTGCAACCCGCTCTGGCTCAACTGGTCCGGCATCGTTATAATCTCCAAACTTTCATGCAACGCTTCAGCCCGTCCCCCAGAAGAGTTCCAGTGGCCCCTGTCCGCACGTCATTGATCCGCGCGTCATTGCAATTTTGCGCATTCTAGCGTCTCCACGCCGGAGAGGCCACACGCCGAATAGCCGATACCCGCCTGCCGGTCGCGCCGCGACCCGGTTTGTTCCCGTCCGACATTCCCTTATCAGGAGACGCCCTGCATGGCGCAGCCGCCCGTCACTCGTTCCAGCTCGAGCCTGCTACGCCGCAAACGAATCGAAATTCCGTCCGATACGCAGGGCCTGCGGCGGGTCCTCGGCCCGGCCAGCCTGATCGCGCTGGGAATCGGCTGCACCATCGGCGCCGGCCTGTTCTCACTCACCGGCATCGCCGCGTCGGAGAATGCGGGCCCCGCCGTGGTGCTGTCCTATATCGTCGCCGCCATCGCCTGCGGCTTCGCCGGGCTGTGCTACAGCGAACTGGCCAGCATGATCCCCATCGCCGGCAGCGCCTACAGCTATGCCTACATGGCGCTGGGCGAGGTCGTGGCCTGGATCATCGGCTGGGACCTGGTGCTGGAATATGCCGTCGGCGCCGCCGCCGTGTCGGTCAGCTGGTCACGGTACGTCGCGTCGTTGTTGGGCAGTTGGGGGATTTCGCTTCCACCCAGGCTGCTGGCCTCGCCCTTCGAAACCGTCGCGCTGCCCGACGGCAGCCACGTGGCGGGGCTGATGAACCTGCCGGCGGCCTTCATCATCTGCGTCGTCTCGGCGCTGCTGATCCGGGGCGTGTCCGAATCGGCGCGGGTCAATGCCGTCATCGTGGTGGTGAAGCTGGCGATCATCGTCGCCGTCGTCGCGTTCGGCGTCCCCTATATCAAGACGGCGAACTACATCCCCTTCATTCCGGACAATACCGGCACCTTCGGCCATTTCGGCTTCTCGGGCATCATGCGCGCGGCCGGCACCATCTTCTTCGCCTATGTAGGCTTCGACGCCGTCTCCACCGCGGCGCAGGAAGCCCGCAATCCCGGGCGCGACATGCCGATCGGTATCCTGGGCAGCCTGCTGATCTGCACGATCGCCTATGTCCTGTTCTCGCTCGTGCTGACAGGGCTGGTGAACTACAAGGACATGCTGGGCGACGCGGCACCGGTTGCCACCGCGATCGACCAGACCCCCTTCGCGTGGCTGAAGCTGGCGGTGAAGTTCGGCATCATCTGCGGCTTCACCTCGGTCCTGCTGGTCCTGCTGCTGGGCCAGAGCCGCGTCTTCTACGCCATGTCGCGTGACGGGCTGCTGCCGCGCCTGTTCGCCTCCATCCACCCGCGGTGGCGCACGCCGTGGTATTCCAACCTGCTGTTCATGGTCCTGACCGGCGCGCTCGCGGCGTTCCTGCCCATCGACCAGCTCGCCCACATGACCTCGATCGGCACCCTGCTGGCCTTCGTCATCGTCTGTATCGGCGTCATGTTCCTGCGCCGCAGCGCCCCGGACATGGAGCGCCGCTTCCGTGTGCCCGGCGGTCCGACCATCCCCATCCTCGGCATCGTCTGCTGCACGGCGGTCATGCTGTCGCTGGACGGGCTGACCTGGATCCGGCTGGCGGTCTGGCTGGTCATCGGCATGGCGATCTATTTCGGCTACAGCCGGCGCAACAGCCACCTGGCCCAGGATAGCTGACCCGGCGGCGGGCGCGGGGGCATATCGGCCCCCGCCCCGCGCGTCTGGCCACGCTGGTGAACGCGTTCCATAATATGCCGGTCATTTCCGGAGACCGCATCATGACGCTCGGCCAGTTTCCCACCACCCGCCTGCGCCGCAACCGCCAGGACCCGTTTACCCGCCGCCTGGTCGCCGAGACGAAACTGACGGTCGACAACCTGATCTGGCCGATCTTCGTCATGGAAGGCACCGATAGCCAGACCGACGTGGCGTCGATGCCCGGCGTGCGCCGCGTGACGCTGGACCGGCTGGCCGCCCATGTCGAACCGGCGGCGAAGCTGGACATCCCGGCCCTCGCCCTGTTCCCCATCACCCCCACCAGCCAGCGTGACGAAAAAGGGTCCGAGGCCGTCAATCCGGACAATCTGATGTGTCGCGCCGCCCGCCTGCTGAAGCGCGAATTCCCCGAAATGGGCCTGATCGGCGACGTGGCGCTGGACCCCTATACCGACCACGGCCATGACGGGCTGATCCGCGACGGCTACGTCGTCAATGACGAATCCGTCGATGTGCTGTCGCGACAGGCGGTCAACCAGGCGGCGGCGGGCATCGACATCATCGCCCCCTCCGACATGATGGACGGCCGCATCGGCGCTATCCGGCGCGACCTGGACACCCAAGGCCTGGTCGGCACGCGGATCATGTCCTACGCCGCCAAATATGCCAGCGCCTTCTACGGCCCGTTCCGCGACGCCCTGGGCTCGGGCGGCCTGCTGAAAGGCGACAAGAAGACCTATCAGATGGACCCGGCCAACAGCGACGAGGCCCTGCGCGAAGTAGCGCTCGACCTGGCCGAAGGCGCGGACATGGTGATGGTCAAGCCGGGCATGCCCTATCTGGACGTCATCCGCCGCGTCCACGAGCGCTTCGCCGTACCCACCTTCGCCTACCAGGTGTCGGGCGAATATGCGATGCTGACCGCCGCCATGGAAAATGGCTGGCTGGACCCCGAACGCACGATGCTGGAGAGCCTGCTGGCCTTCCGCCGCGCGGGTGCCAGCGGCGTGCTGACCTATTTCGCGGTCGAGGCCGCCCGCCGCCTGCGCGACGGCTGACCCACCAGGGGCCGCCAGCAGGCCCCCGTCATGCACACGTCACAAATCGTCATCCTCATGGCGGTTTGTGATGCAAGCCGGTTCCTTTGCCGTTACCATCGGTTCGGACCGCTGCCTCGTGACGCTTCAGGTTATGTACGGGGCGCGTTGTCATCCCCGGCCCGTATGGGGCGCTGAAGCCAGTCGAGGAGGCGTATGACCTATACATCGCCGCGTCGTCCGCAGCTTTTCTACACGACCGCTCCCATGCCATGCCCCTATGTTTCCGGCCGCATGGAACGCAAGGTCGTGACCGATATCGGCGGCCCGGACGCCGAACGGCTGCACAACCGCCTGTCCCGCGCCGGGTTCCGGCGCAGCCACACCATCGCCTATGCCCCGGTCTGTCCGTCGTGCAATGCCTGCGTGCCCATCCGGGTCCCGGTTGCCACGTTCAGCCCCGACCGAACGCAACGCCGCACCCTGCGCCGCAACGCGACGATCGAAGGGTTCGAAGTCCCGGCCCACGCCACGACCGAGCAGTTCGTGCTGTTCCAGCGCTACCAGTTCGCCCGCCATGCGGAAGGCGACATGGCGGCGATGAATTTCTACGATTACCGTGCGATGATCGAGGACACGCCCGTCGATACGGCGATGGTCGAATTCCGCACCCCGGAAGACCAGCTTGTCTGCGTCAGCCTGATCGACCGGCTGGATGACGGGCTGTCGGCGGTCTACAGCTTCTACGACCCCGGCATGGAAGAGCATTCGCTGGGATCATACGCCATCATGCACCTGATCACGTATGCCGGGCGCCTGGGCCTGCCCTATCTCTATCTGGGCTACTGGATTCGCGACAGCGCCAAGATGGCCTATAAATCCCGCTTCCGCCCGGCGGAAATCCTGCATCACGGCAGTTGGACGGCGCTCGACCCCGCCAACCTGCCCGCCAATGGCGGCAGCGCGACCCGCTTCCCGATCGGCCTGCCGGAATAGCGGGACGCCTACGCCCGGCCTTATGCCTTCGGACGAGGTTTACGCGTCGCCCAAGCGGGCGCCGCACGGCCGACATCGGCCCGCTTGCCCAGATAATCGCGGAAATCGGCAAAAGCGCGCACCCGTGCCGGATCGGGCCACGCCACGCCATCCGTCGATGACAGGATGCACGCGTCCAGCAGCCCGCCATCCTTGTATTTCTGCAGCGCCACGCCCAGGCCGCGCGCCATTTCCGGCAATTGCGCCACCGGGAAGACCAGCATGCGGTGATTCTGGCCCAGCACCACCACATGATCGCCCTCGACCGGCAGGCAGATGCGCGCGCTCTCGTCGTCCTTCAGGTTCAGCACCTGCCGCCCGGTGCGCTTTTCCGCCACCATGTCCTCGTCGCGGACCACAAGGCCGCGCCCGGCGCTGGACGCCAGCAGATGCCGCCCGCCCTCGCGCACCGGGAACACCGCGATCACGTCCTCGTCGTTCGACAGATCGGCCAGCAGGCGGATCGGCTGGCCGTCGCCCCGCCCACGCGGCAGGTCGGCGGCCCGCACCGTAAAGGCCCGGCCATCGGTAGCGAAGAAGCACAGCCGGTCGGTGGACTGGCATTCCACCGCCAGGCGGAACTTGTCCCCCTCCTTGAATTTCTGCGCCGCCGGATCGACCGCATGACCCTTGACCGTCTTGACCCACCCGTTGGCCGACAGGATCAGTGTCAGAGGCTCGCGCTCCACGGCTTCGACCACCGACACGTCGATGGCACGCGGCGGGGCCGCCAGCTCGGTGCGCCGCGTGCCCAGCTTGCCACTGCCGAACGCCTTGCGGATCTCCTTGATTTCCCCGGCAATCGTCTTCCAGCGCAGGGTCTCGCTCTCCAGCAGGGCATTCAGGCCCGCACGCTCGGCGGTCAGGTCGGCATGTTCCTTGCGGATCTCGATCTCCTCCAGCCGGCGCAGGCTGCGCAGCCGCATGTTCAGGATCGAATCCGCCTGCAATTCGGTCAGCGAGAACGTCGCCATCAGCCCGGCCTTGGCATCATCCTCCTCGCGAATGATGCGGATCACCTCGTCGAGGTTGAGATAGACCGCAAGGAAACCGTCCAGGATCTCCAGCCGGCGATCCACCGCCTGCAACCGGTGGCGGCTGCGCCGCTGCAACACCTCGTGCCGATGGTCCAGCCATGCCTGCAGCACCTCGCGCAGATCGCGCACGCCGGGCACCCGGTCGGCCCCCAGCACGTTCATGTTCAGGCCGAACCGGCTTTCCAGCGGCGTGGCGCGGAACAGCGTCTCCATCAGCACTTCGGGCTCGACGCCGCGCGATTTCGGCTCCAACACCAGGCGGATGTCGGTGGTGCTCTCATCGCGGATATCGCCCAGAAGCGGCAGCTTCTTCTGTTCCATCAGGTCGGCGATCAGCTCGATCAGGCGCGATTTCTGCACCTGATACGGAATTTCCGTCACCACGATCTGCCAGGTGCCGAACCGCCCCTGCTCCACCGCCCAGCGGGCACGGATGCGGATGCTGCCGCGCCCGGTCTCATAGGCCTGCAACAGCGTCACCCGATCCTCGACGATGACACCGCCGGTCGGGAAATCGGGGCCCGGCATCAATTCCATCAGGTCGGCCACGCTGGAATCGGGCTTACGGACCAGCAGCATCGCCGCGTCACAGATCTCACCGACATTATGGGGCGGAATATTGGTGGCCATGCCCACCGCGATTCCCGCCGCGCCATTGGCCAGCAGGTTCGGAAAGGCCGCCGGCATGACGACCGGTTCCTCTTCCTCGCCATCATAGGTCGGGCGGAAATCGACCGAATCCTCGTCGATTCCCTGCAACAGCGCACGGGCAACCTCGGTCATCCGCGCCTCGGTGTACCGCATGGCCGCCGCGTTATCGCCGTCGATCGAACCGAAATTCCCCTGCCCTTCGACCAGCGGGTACCGCACGGCGAAATCCTGCGCCAGCCGCACCAGCGCCTCATAGACCGAGGCATCGCCATGCGGATGGTATTTACCGATCACGTCGCCGACGACGCGGGCGCATTTCTTGAACCCGGAAGTCGGGTCCAGACGCAATTGCCGCATCGCGTAGATCATCCGCCGATGCACCGGCTTCAGCCCGTCGCGCACGTCGGGCAGCGACCGCGACATGATGGTGGACATCGCATAGGCCAGGTAGCGCTCGCTCAACGCTTCCGCGAGGGGGGTTTCCTCGATATGGCCACTGGTTTCCACTGACATGCGCACTCCTCCTGTCCGGAGGAACAGATAGAGAAAACGCAGGATTTGTCCATCGCGCGGATCGACGGCAAATGGGCGCTCAGCCCGGCGCCGCCATCGCCCCGATCATGTCCGCCAGCCGCAATCGCGCAGCGGGCAGCGGCCGGTGATGCTGGCCGAAGGCATCGCGCGCCAGGAAATGCCCCGTCAGCCGCAATCCATCCTGCCAGTCGGTGCTGGTGCCGGGATCGGCCTCGTCCAGAAACAGGGGCGGCAGGCGCAGCAGCCGTGGCCGCCACGTGCCGGCCCCCGCGTCGCTGACGGCCCGCCCGGTGCGAGGCGACACCCAGGCCAGCCCGTCCGTCGCCCCCGTCACCGCGCAGGCCGACAGATCGAGCCCATAGCCCAGATCGCCCAGCAGGCAGGCCTCCCACCGCAGCAGCGCCGCCATGCCGTTCCACGCCGCCATCTCGGGGTCCAGGCTGATCAGGGCAAAGAAGCGGGTCAGAAGATGAAAGATGCGCGGATGCGGCTCGCGTTCCGGCAGGCTGCCATCGGCCACCGCACAGACCGAGGCCAGCATGGCCAGCGCCAGCGGGGCGGACATCACCCGGGCCGCCGACCCATGCACCAGTTCGCCGGAGAGATTGCCCAACTGTTCGGGCAAACGGCCGCGCCATACGGCCCGGACCAGATTGCCGGGCTGCCACAACGCCCGCCCGGCGCGCGCGGCACCGCCGCGCGACAGACCGTGGAACAATCCATGCTCCTCGGTCAGCAGATGAACGATGGCGCTGCTCTCGCCATACGGGGCGGCAGACAGCACAAGGGCGGGCGCCTCCCATTCCATCAGGAAGGCCCCGCCCCGTTCATGCCGCCTGCCGGGCGCCGATCAGCCGCCGGCGGCCTTCGCGACTTCGGCCGCGAAGTCGTTCTCTTCCTTCTCGATGCCTTCGCCGAGCTGGAAGCGCTCGAAGCCGTTCAGCTTCGCCCCGGCCTTCTCGACGACCTTGCGCACGCGGCTTTCGCCGTCATGCACCCACACCTGCTCCAGAAGAACGACTTCCTCGTAGAACTTGCGGATACGGCCATCGACCATCTTCTCGATGATCGCCTCGGGCTTGCCCGACGCACGCGCCTGCTCGACCAGCACCGCGCGCTCACGCTCCAGCGCGGCCGGATCGACACTGTCGATATCCAGCGCGGCCGGACGGGTCGCGGCCACATGCATGCCGATCTGGCGGCCCAGAATCTCCAGCGCCTCGCTCTCCGACGGAGCCTCGATGGCGGCCAGGACGCCGATCTTGCCCAGGCCCGGACGGACGGCCGAGTGGATGTAGCTGGCGACGACGCCCGACGGCACGCTCAGCACGCGGGCGCGGCGGATCGACATGTTCTCGCCGATGGTCGCGATCAGATGCGTCAGTTCCTCGGCAACCGTGCGGCCGCTCTCGAGCACGACTTCCTTGATCTTCTCCAGATCCTCGCCGGCCGTCAGCGCGGCCTTGGCCACGGCCTCGACGAAGCCCTGGAAGCTCTCGTTGCGGGCAACGAAATCGGTCTCGGCGTTCACTTCGACGATGGCGGCGCGGTTCGGAGCCGAAGCCACGGCAACCAGGCCCTCGGCCGTGACACGGCCCGACTTCTTCGCCGCGGCGGCCAGACCCTTCTTGCGCAGCCAGTCGATGGCCGCTTCGATCTCGCCAGCGGCCTCGTTCAGGGCCTTCTTGCAATCCATCATGCCGGCGCCGGTCTTCTCACGAAGTTCCTTCACCAGGGCCGCGGTAATCTCCGCCATATCCGTCTCTCCTCAAGGCAGGGGCGCGCCCTGCCTTCCGGCCGGACGCGCCCGCGCTTTCATCATCATCAAGACCCCGTCCCGTGGATGGGCCGGGGTCCCTTCAGTCGATCCGCCGGGATCAGACCGCCGGGGCGGTCTCGGCTTCCGCTGCCGCCACTTCGGCGGCGGTGTCGATCGGCAGTTCCTCGGCAGCGCCGAAATCCTCGCCCGACGCGCCCAGCTCGGCGGAAATGCCGTCCAGCACCGCGCCCGACACCAACTCGCAATACAGCGCGATGGCGCGGATGGCGTCATCGTTGCCCGGGATCGGGAAGGTCACGCCACGCGGGTCGGAATTGCTGTCCAGGATCGCCACGACCGGAATGCCCAGCTTGTTGGCTTCCTCGACCGCCAGCTTCTCCTTGTTCGTGTCGATCACGAACAGGATGTCCGGCAGGCCGCCCATTTCCTTGATGCCACCCAGCGAACGCTCCAGCTTCTCGCGGTTGCGGGTGATGTCCAGGATTTCCTTCTTCGTCAGGCCGTGCGTGTCGCCGCTCAGCATGTCGTCGATCTGGCGCAGGCGCTTGATCGAACCGGTGATGGTCTTCCAGTTCGTCAGCATACCGCCCAGCCAGCGGTGGTTGACGTAATACTGGCCGGAGCGCTTCGCGGCTTCGGCGATCTGGTCGGCGGCGGCGCGCTTGGTGCCGACGAACAGGACGCGGCCGCCACCGGCGACGGTGTCACGGATCGCCTTCAGGGCGCGGTCCAGCATCGGAACGGTCTGCTGCAGGTCGATGATATGGACCTGGTTGCGCACGCCGAACAGGAACGGCGCCATGCGCGGGTTCCAGCGACGGGTGTGGTGTCCGAAATGGACGCCGGCTTCCAGCAGTTGGCGCATGGTGAAATCGGGCATAGCCATGGCGGCTGAATCCTTAATCTTCTGGTTGTTCCTCCGCGAGGCCCCGGTCCCACAGGGGGACACCAGAGGAATTGCCTCGCGTGCGAATTGCCGGTGTTTCCACCGACGGGCGTCCTATGGCCATTTTCGCCGCGGAATGCAAGCCGCGCGTGGCGGAAAACCGCCGTCAGGCCGCCAGCAGCGGCCTTTTGAAGCCCTTAGGCCTGCTCCACGCGCGCGACACCCGCCACCGCCCGGATCGCCTGCGCCATGCGCGGCGTCACGCGATAGGCGCCCCGCAACGTCACCTCGACATCCCGCGTCTCGGCCACCGACGGCAACAGCACGACCTTGCCGCGCCCCCCCCTGCTGTCGGACAGGATGTCATGGATCGGCGGCACCGCATCCTCGCGGTCGAACCAGATGCGCAGTTCCGCCGCCGCGTCGGCCGCCGCCTGTTCCAGCGAGACCACATCGCTGGCGGTGATACGCAGCGCCTCGCCATCCAGCCGCAGATCCGCCGTCACCAGGATGGCGGTCCCGGCGGTCAGGATCTCACGGGTGCGCGACAGAACCTCGGAAAACAGCGTGACCTCGCACCCGCCGCTGGAATCGGACAGGCGAACCCACGCCATCTTGCTGCCGGTGCGCGTCGGCCGCTCCTTGCGGTCGACCACGCACCCCGCGATCTTCACGCGGGTCAGCCCGGCCTGGGCTGCCGCCTCCAGCCCCGTGGCCCGCACCGCCCCCAGCCGGCGCAGCAACGGCCCATAGGAATCCAGCGGATGCGCCGTCAGATGAAAGCCGATGGCTTCCGCCTCCATCCCCAGCCGCTCGAATTCCGGCCAGTCGGCCACGTCGGGCAGGCGCAGCGGCTCGGGCGCCGCCGCAGCACCCCCGCCGCCAAACAGGCCGATCTGCCCGCTGGCCGCTTCCTCCGCCTGCGCGTTCGCGCGGCGCAGCACGGTTTCCGAAGCCGCCGCAACCAGATGCCGGTTAGGGGTGATGGTATCGAAGGCCCCGGCCTTGGCCAGGTTTTCGATCTGCATCTTGTTCAACTGCCGCGGATCGACCCGCGCCGCCATGTCGGCCAGGTCAGCAAACGGGCGCCCCCCGCGCGACGCCACCAGCGCCTCCATCGCCGAAAACCCGACCTTCTTCACCGCCGCCAGGGCATAGCGAATGCCCAGCCGCCCGTCCGCCAGGCGCTCGACGGTAAAATCCGGGCCCGAGGCGTTGATGTCGGGCGGCAGCACCGGAATGCCCAGCCGCTCGGCCTCCTGCCGCAGGGCCGCCAGCTTGTCGGTCTTTTCCCGCGCCAGCGACATGCACGCCGCCAGGAAGGGCACCGGATGGTTCGCCTTCATCCACGCCGTCTGGTACGACACCAGCGCATAAGCGGCGGCATGGGATTTATTGAACCCGTAATCCGCGAACTTGGCCATCAGGTCGAAGACCTCGACCGCCTTGTCATGGTCGATGCCGCGCCCCACCGCGCCCTCGGTGAAGATCTCGCGCTGCTTATCCATTTCGGCGCGGATCTTCTTGCCCATCGCACGGCGCAGCAGGTCGGCGCCGCCCAGGCTGTAGCCCGCCATCTTCTGGGCGATCTGCATCACCTGTTCCTGGTAGACCATGATGCCGTAGGTCTCTTCCAGGATCGAGCGGATCTCCTCATGCGGCGGCTCCCACGCCTCGCCATGCTTGCGGCGGCAATAATCCGGGATATTGGCCATCGGCCCCGGCCGATACAGCGCCACCGCCGCGATCAGATCCTCCAGCCGCGTTGGGCGCATCTGCTTCAGGACGTCGCGCATGCCAGCGCCTTCGAACTGGAACACGCCGCCGGTATCGCCCCGCGCCAGCATCTCGTAGGTCAGCGCATCGTCCAGCGGCAGGGCAGACAATTCCACCGTCTCCCCCAGCCCCTTGAGGAACTGCACGGCGCGCTGAAGAATCGTCAGCGTGGTCAGGCCCAGGAAGTCGAACTTCACCAGCCCCGCCTGCTCGACGAACTTCATGTTGTACTGCGTCACCAGCATGTCGCTCTTGGGGTCGCGATAGAGCGGCACCAGTTCGACAAGCTGGCGGTCGCCGATCACCACGCCGGCCGCATGGGTGCTGGCATGCCGATACAGGCCCTCAAGCTGCTGGCCGATCTCCAGCAGGCGACGGATCGCCTCGTCGTCGTCGCGCATCTCCTGCAACCGGGGCTCGCCCTCGATCGCCTGCTTCAGGGTCACGGGCTTGGCCGGGTTGTTCGGAATCAGTTCCGCCACCTTGTTGACCATGCCGAACGGCAGGCCCAGCACACGGCCCACATCGCGCACCGCCGCCCGCGCCTGCAATTTTCCGAAGGTGATGATCTGCGCCACCCGGTCGGGACCATATTCCCCCCGCACGTAGCGGATCACCTCGTCCCGCCGGTCCTGGCAGAAATCGATATCGAAATCGGGCATCGACACGCGTTCCGGGTTCAGGAACCGCTCGAACAGCAGGTTGAAGGGAATCGGATCGATATCGGTAATCGTCAGCGCCCAGGCAGCCAGCGACCCCGCACCCGATCCACGCCCCGGCCCCACCGGAATGTCATGCGCCTTCGCCCACTGGATAAAGTCGGCAACGATCATGAAATAGCCGGGGAAGCCCATCTTCGCGATGATGTCGAGTTCGAAGGTCAGCCGGTCGCGATAGACCTGCCGGGTCCCGTCATCCATCGTCATGCGCGAAAGGCGATCTTCCAGCCCCTCGGCCGCCATCGCGCGCAGCGTTTCCTCTTCGGTCGATCCCGGCTGCACCTTGGGGCATACCGGCAGCAGCGGCTTGCGCGTCTCGACCCGCACCGCACAGCGCCGGGCGATGGCCAGCGTGTTGTCGCAGGCCTCCGGCAGGTCGGCGAACAGTTCGCGCATCATCTCGGGCGGCTTGAACCAATGTTCCGGCGTCACCCGCCAGCGGTCGCGCTCGGCGATCGTGCGCCCCTGCGCGATGCACAGCAGCGCATCATGCGCCTCGTACATCCCCGGATTAGGGAAGAAACATTCATTGGTCGCCACCAGCGGCAGCCCCAGCCGGTCGGCCAGTGCGATCATGCCCGGCTCCACCGCCTGCTCGACCGGCAGGCCATGGCGATGCAACTCCACCGCCAGCCGGTCGCCGAACGCCTCGCGCAACGTTTCCAGCCACCGCGCGGCCTCGGCCTGCTGCCCATCGGCCAGCAGGCGAAACAGCGGCCCCCGCGTGCCCCCGGTCAGCAGGATCAAGCCTTCGGCGCGCGCACACAGCGTCTCCAGCGGTACCGTCGGCTCGGCAGTATCGCCCTGCAGGAACCCTTGCGAGGACAGATATTGCAGGTTCATCAACCCGATATCGTCCTGCGCCAGCAACACCACCGGCTCCGCCGGCAGGCCGGGCTTGTCCCCGCGCGGCGGCAGGCCGATCTGGCAGCCGATGATCGGCTGCACGCCCTTGCCCGAGCAATATTGCGAGAATTCAAGCGCGCCGAACAGATTGCCCGTATCGGTGATCGCCACCGCCGGCATCCGCATGTCCTTCGCCAGCCCGGCGATATCCGGCACCCGGATCGCCCCCTGGCTGAGCGAATAGGCGGAATGGACACGAAGATGGACGAAATCGGCGTAGGACATGCCGGGAATTCTATCACAGGGTCCTTCGTTCTTTTTTGAAAAAAAGAACCAAAAAACTTCTGATCCATTCAGCAGCTTTGCGCTTGCACGTTACGATACCCTGAACGAATCAAAAGTCTTTTTGCTTCTTTTCCTTCAGAAAAAGAAGAGACCCTTTCCCCCGCCTAGGAACCCAGATCCACTAACTGCCCGTCGCGCAAAGTGACAACGCGGTCCATCCGCGCCGCCAGTTCCTCGTTATGCGTGGCAATCAGCGCCGCCACCCCCTGCCCCCGAACCATGTGCAGCAATTCATCGAACACGGCCTCGGACGTCTTCACGTCCAGATTCCCCGTCGGTTCATCCGCCAGCAGGATTCCCGGCCGATTGGCCAGGGCCCGCGCAATCGCCACACGCTGCTTCTCGCCCCCCGACAGGCGCCCCGGCAGATGGTCCAGCCGATGCGCCAGCCCGAACGAGCCCAGCAGCGCCTCCGCCCGCACCCGCGCATCGGCCCGGCGTACGCCCGCGATCAGTTGCGGCAACACCACATTCTCAAGCGCCGTGAATTCCGGCAGCAGATGATGCGCCTGATAGACAAAGCCGATCATGCGCCGACGGATCGCGGTCCGTTCCAGATCCCCCAGCCGCCCGGCATCCTGCCCGCCAACGATAACCTGGCCCGCATCGGGCGATTCCAGCAGCCCCGCCAGATGCAGCAGGGTCGATTTGCCCGTGCCGGACGGCGCAACCAGCGCCACGATCTCGCCGGCCCGCAGGCTCAGATCCACACCCCGCAGCACGTCCAGCCGCTCGTCGCCACTGCGAAAGGTGCGGCGCACATCACGCAGCACCAGCGGCATATCGGATGCGTCATTCATGGCGCAGGGCCTCCACCGGATCAGTCCGCGCCGCGCGCCAGGATGGATAGAGCGTCGCCAGCAGCGACAGCACCAGCGCCATGCCGATCACCTCGAACACCTGCGGCCAGACCAGCTTCGCGGGCAGGCGCTCCAGGTAATAGATTTCCGGATTGAACAGGTTGGTCCCGGTCAGCGATTGCAGGAACTGGCGGATACGCTCGATATTCAGACAGAACACGATCCCGATGACGGTGCCGATCGCCGTCCCCGTCACCCCGACCGAAGCCCCGCACATCAGGAAGATGCGCATGATCGCCCCGCGCGTGGCGCCGATGGTGCGCAGCACCGCAATATCCCCGGTCTTGTCCTTCACCATCATGATCAGCGACGAGATCACATTGAACGCTGCCACCAGCACGATCAGCGTCAGGATCAGGAACAGCACGTTCTGTTCCACCTGCACCGCACCGAAGAACGCATTGTTGCTCTGTGTCCAGTCCAGCACCCGCACGCGCGGATCGGCGACCACCGCCTGCTCGATCGCCTGACGCACCGGCCGCACATTCGTCGGGTCCCGCGTCATCACCTGGATCTGCGTCACCTGCGCAGGCATCTCGAAATAGATCTGCGCCGCCGCCAGCGGCAGGAACACATAGCCCACATTATAATCGTTCATGCCGGCATCGAAGATGCCGACCACATGATAGGCACGGATGCGCGGCATGGTGCCGAACGGCGTCGCCGCCCCGTTGGGCGAGATCAGCGTGATCTTCGACCCCACCGACAGGCCCGCCCGTTCCGCCAGCGTCACGCCGATGATGATCGCGTCATTGCCGACAAACTTGTCCAGCGACCCGGCAACCAGCGAATCGCTGACCTCATGCAGGTCCCGCAGCCCCTGCATGGTCATGCCCCGCACCATGCCGCCGGCGTTGTACGAGCCCGAATTGAGCAGCGCCTGCCCCTCGATCAGCGGCGTGGCGGTCACCACGCCGGGCACCTGGCGCACGGTCGCCGCCAGATCGTCATAATCCCCGATGGTCCGGCTCACGCCGAACAGGCTCAGATCACCGTTCAGGCCCAGGATCCGTCCCATCAGGTCGGCCTTGAACCCGTTCATCACCGACATGACGATGATCAGCGTCGCCACACCCAGCGCGATGCCGACCAGCGAGAAGATGGCGATGACCGATACGAACCGCTCGCCCTTGCGAGCCCGCAGATACCGGCCGGCAACCGCCCGTTCGAACGGACCGAACATGGATCAGCCCCCGAGGATACGCGTCAGGGCCTCATCCACCGGCAGCTCGACGCGCGTACCGTCGGCGCGACGCTTCAGTTCCACCACCCCATCCTTGGCACCGCGCGGGCCGACGATGACCTGCCAGGGATGGCCCATCAGGTCGGCATCGGCAAACTTCACGCCCGCACGCTCGCCCCGGTCGTCGTAGAGGAAATTCTCCGGCGAGGCCGCATAGATCTTCTCGCAGATCGCATCGCAGGTGGCGTCGCCCGATTTCAGGTTCAGGATCGCGGCACGGAACGGCGCCACGCTGTCGGGCCAGATGATGCCGTTCTCGTCATGGCTGGCCTCGATGATCGCGGCCACCAGACGCGAAACGCCAATCCCGTAAGATCCCATTTCCGGATAGAGCGGCGCGCCGTCCGGCCCGCTGACGGTGATCTCCATCGATTCGGTATATTTGCGGCCGAAATGGAAGATATGACCGACCTCGATGCCCCGCCCCTCGCGCCGGCGCTCGTCCGGCACATTTGCCCAGGCGGCCTCGTCATGCTTCTCGTCCGTCGCGGCATAGAACGAGGTCATGCGGGTGAAGAACGCGTCCAGCGACTCCCGGTCGTCGATATCCACCGGCTCCGACAGCCAGTCCTGCGCCTCGAACGCGCTGTCGAAGAAGACGCCGCTTTCGCCGGTCGGCGCCAGGATCAGGAATTCATGGCTCAACTCGCCGCCGATCGGCCCGGTATCGGCCACCATCGGGATCGCCTTGACGCCCAGCCGCTGGAAGGTGCGCAGATAGGCCAGCATCATCCGCCGGTAGGAATCGACCGCCGAGGCATAATCGATGTCGAAGCTGTAGGCGTCCTTCATCAGGAACTCGCGCCCACGCATCACGCCGAAGCGGGGCCGCACCTCGTCACGGAACTTCCACTGGATATGGTAAAGCGCCTGCGGCAGTTCCTTGTAGGATTTGATCACCTGCCCGAACAGATCGGTGATCATCTCCTCGTTGGTCGGTCCGTAGAGCAGCTCGCGCTCATGCCGGTCCTGAATGCGCAACATTTCCGGTCCGTAGGCGTCATAGCGGCCCGACCGCTTCCACAATTCGGCCGACTGGACGGTCGGCATCAGCAGTTCCTGCGCCCCGATCGCATCCTGCTCCTCGCGCACGATGCGCGAAATGTTCTGCAGCACGCGCCAACCCGCCGGCAACCAGGCATAGATCCCCGCCGCCGTCTGGCGGATCAGCCCGGCCCGCAACATCAGCCGGTGGGAAATGACCTGCGCCTCGGCAGGATTCTCCTTGAGAGTGGGCAGGAAGCCGCGCGACAGACGCATACCGTTATCAACCTCGAAAGACCGGCGCAGCGCCGGATGGTTCGTTATTCAGGACAAGACGAATACGCCAGAATCCGCGCCGCCGCCATGTCCGGCAACACGGCGCGCGCCGGAATGGACAACACCCAACTGTGAAGGGCCGGAGCCGCCCCAACCCGTGACATGCCGGGTCAGGGCTCATAAAGTGCGGCCACCCAATCCGGAGAAACGCCGGGTTTAGGGAAAAAACGTCCGGGGCCGGCAGGAAGGACGACGCACCTTTCTGCCGCAACCCTCCCGGTCTCCCCTCTTTGGGGGCGCCTCTTCCGAAGAGGCCTAGACCCGCAACAGATGGACGTCGACCAGCGGCCGCTTCTGCAGTTTCCGCCCCAGCGCACGGCGCAGCGCCGTTTTCGCCGCCTCGCGGAACGTATTGTCGTCCCGGCGCAGCTCGTCAGGGATCTCATCCAGCGCATTGCCGAATTCTTCGGTCAGGCGGCTGGTCTCGGGGTCCTCGGGGTCCAGCAGTCCGGGCGCGCTCACCTTCGGGTCGCCGATCAGATAGCCCTCGTCATCCACCGCAAAGCTGCCCATCACGATGCCGTTGAACAGCATGCGCCGGCGCGCCGCCAGCACGCCGCCATTCATCGGCAGCAGCCGCCCGCCATCCAGCACCAGCCGGCCGGTCGGCGCGGTATCCACCACCTCGACCGCACCCGGCGCCAGGTTCAGGATGTCACCATCCTCCAGCAGGATCGGCAGCACACCCTTTTCGCGGGCGATCGCGGCATTGGCCGTCAGGTGGCGCCATTCACCATGCACCGGCACCGCAAAGCGCGGCCGCACCAGGTCGAACAGTCGCCGCACGTCGCCGCCCGTGGCATGGCCGGACACATGCACCAGATGGTCACGGTCGGTCAGCACGCGCACGCCGCGACGCGTCAGATTGTCCTGCACCTGCATGACCGCCTGCTCGTTGCCCGGGATCATGCGGCTGCTGTAGATGACCGTATCCCCCTCACCCAGCGAGATGTTGGGGTGGCTGTCGCTGGCGATACGCGACAGGGCCGAACGCGGCTCGCCCTGGCTGCCGGTGATGATCATCACCACTTCATCGTCGGGCAGCGAATTGGCTTCCTGCTCGGACAGAAAGGGCGGCACATCGGCCAGATAGCCGCATTCCCGCGCCGACACATCCAGATTGCGCAGCGAACGCCCAACGATCACCACCGACCGGCCGGCCGCCTGCGCCGCCTTGGCAATGGTCTCGATGCGCGCCACGTTGCTGGCAAAGCAGGTCACGGCGATGCGCCCGCTCAGCGAGGCGATCAGGTCGGTCATGCTCCGCCGCACGTCGGATTCCGACGCCGACGGCCCCTGCGTCATCACATTGGTGCTGTCGCAGACCATGGCCAGCACGCCCTCGTCGCCCAGCGCCTCAAACGCCGCAACATCGGTGGGCGGGCCCACCATCGGCTGGGGGTCGAATTTCCAGTCGCCGGTATGCACGATAATGCCATGGGGGGTGCGCAGCACCACCGCCTGCGCCTCGGGCACCGAATGCGTCACCGGGATGAAACGCAGGTCGAACGGCCCGACATTGAAGGCGCCGCCCGGAGCGATGACATGGATCTTCACCTGCTGGGTCAGATGCGCCTCGCTCAGCTTGCGGCGCAGCACCGAGGCGGCAAAAGGCGTGGCATAGATCGGGCAGCCCAGACGCGGCCACAGATGGGCGACCGCCCCCAGATGGTCCTCATGCGCGTGGGTAATGACCAGCCCGGCCAGATCGTTCTTGCGCTCGACGATGAAGACCGGGTCCGGCATCAGGATCTCGGCTTCCGGCGTGTCGTTGCCGGAAAAGCCGATCCCACAATCGATGGCCAGCCAGGTGGACCCCAGCCGGTAGAGATTCAGATTCATGCCGATCTCGCCCGTTCCGCCCAGAGGCAGAAAGGCCAGACCATCATTGGTGTCGTTCATAACCTATCCTTTTGTACCAACACGAATCATGACGGGAAAACAGTCCCTTCATGGGAATATGCATATCGGGATGGTCCGCATGGCCTGCGATGGGCCTGCCGACATCTCTCCCTTTGTGGACAGCAATCCTGTCCATCAGACTCCAACGCCCCTCCTGGGGGCAATCCCGCCGCGTCCGGCCGCGCGGTCCCATGAGATCGGAGCCGGGAATCACTCTTCCCGCTCGACGATCATCAGACCCGTGCGACCCTAAAACCCAGACCGGCTGTCAGGTTCCCGTGCCGCCCGACGCCCCGGCGGCATCGCGGTCCAGCAGCAGGATCTCGCCGGTCGAAATCCGTTTCAGCCCGTCGGCGCAGTGCAGCAGGAGCATCCCCTGCTCGTCCAGGCCGACGAATGAACCTTCTACCTGCCCGCTTTCGCCGCGCACCACAAGTCTGGTGCCCGGCGGGTGGGCGCGCTCCAGCCATGCCGCGCGCAGCAAAGCAAAGCCCTCCGCGCGCCACACCGCCTGCCAGCGGTCCAGTTCGGCGCAGATCGCACGGGCCACGATCTCGGGGTCCGGGGCCGTTCCATAGGCGGCGACGCAGGCCAGGCTCCGTCCGGCAATCGCGGGCACGGCCCGCAGATTGGCCCCGAACCCGATGACCAGCCAGCGTCCCGTGGCATCGCTCCCACGCTCGATCAGGATGCCGGCGGTCTTGCATCCCGCCAGCAGCAGGTCATTGGGCCATTTCAGCCGCAACTGCGCCGGATCGTGAATCCACGGCAGGATCGCCCCGTGAAAGGCCAGGCTGGCCACAAACGGCCACAGCCCCACCGCGCCATCCGCCTCGGCGGGACGCAGCAGGACCGAGAATGCCAGATTGCCGCCCGGGTCCTGCCAGTCGCGGCCCCGACTACCCCGGCCGCTGGTCTGGCGGCGGGCCATGACCGCCAGTCCGGCCTCCGCTCCCTCGCCAGCCCGCGCGATACAATGATCGGAGGTCGAGCCCAGCTCGTCATGGATCTCGAGGCGCCAGGCGGTCGCACCCGGCGCCAACCCCACCGTCACCTGAACAGGGCCTGCGCCGCTGCCTGAGCCGCGGTCGAAACCGGACCCAGCACGATCAGGAACCCGGCCGTCGCAACCCCCATCCCAACCGAGACGAAGGACAGCGACAGCGGCCGCCGGTCGAGCGGCGCCGCCGCCTCATCGAAGAACATCACCTTGATGATGCGCACATAATAATAGGCACCGATCACGCTGCTGACGACACCAACCGCCGCCAACCCGAACAGATGGGCGTTGATCGCGGCATAGAACACCATCAGCTTGCCGAAGAACCCGGCCAGCGGCGGCGCTCCCGCCATGCTGAACATGAAGATCGCCATGGCGGTGGCCAGCCCCGGATCGGTACGGCCCAGGCCGGCCAGGTCGACAATCCCGGTCACCGCGCGCCCCTTGCGGCGCATGGCGATGATCACGGCAAAGGCCCCGACATTCATGAGCAGATAGGTGGTCAGATAGACCAGCGTGCCGCGCATGCCCTCTTCGGTCCCGGCCGACAGGCCCATCAGCGCATAGCCCATATGGCCGATCGAGGAATAAGCCATCAGTCGCTTGATATCGGTCTGCGGAATGGCGGCCAGCGACCCGAACAGCATCGAGACGATCGCAATGGCCTCGACCAGGATCTGCCATTGCGGCGCGACATGGCCGAACGGCCCCGCCATCACCCGCAGCAGCAGCGCAAAGGCCGCGATCTTCGGCGCGCCGGCCATGAAGGCGGTCACCGGGGTCGGCGCGCCCTGATACACATCAGGCGTCCACATATGGAATGGCACCGCCGACAGCTTGAAGGTCAGCCCCGCCAGCATGAACACAATGCCGATCATCAACCCCATCGGCACGGCGGAGGTGGCGCTGAGCGCCGTCTGGATGGCGCCATATTCCATGGTGCCGGCAAAGCCATAGACCAGCGCCGAACCATAGAGCAGCAGGCCCGAGGCCAGCGACCCGAGCACGAAATATTTCAGCCCCGCCTCGGCGCCCCGCACATCGTCCCGCGCGAAGGCGCAGAGGATGTAGATGGCCAGCGACGACAGCTCCAACCCGATGAACAGAGTCATCAGATTACCCGACGACGCCATCATCATGGTGCCCAGCGTCGAGAACAGCAGCAGGACCGGGAATTCGAACCGCTCCACCTTCAGGTCCCGCGCGTAGCCCACGGTCAGCATCGTCGCCAGCGCCCCGCCTGCCAGGCTGAGCAGCTTCATGAAGCGGGCAAAGCTGTCATTGATGAAGATGTGGTTGTAGCCGGTCCCGTCCGGCGACATCACGACCAGGAACGCGGTCAGGACGAAGGCGCCGATCGTCAGCATGGAGCAGGCGAGGAACGGCTGCCCCTTCTTCTGCACCACCCCGAAGACGAGGATCGCGAGGCCGCACAGTGCCAGGACGATTTCCGGCAGAGCAAGTGTCCAGTTCATCGGTTCAAACCCGTTCCCGGAGATCAGTGGAAGACCAGCAGGGTGGAGACGAGCACCACCAGGCCGATCAGCATCGTGAAGGCATAGATCGCGATCGAACCGGTCTGGGTCCGCACCGCCTGGGCGGCGGTTCCCGCCGTCATCCGGGCCAGACCGTGGGGAATCCCCTCGATCACCCCTTCATCCGCGCCTTTCCACAGCAGGTTGGCCAACGCCCGATACGGCCGGACGAACAGATGGTCATACAGCTCGTCGAAATACCATTTGTTCAGCAGGAACAGGTAGATCGGCCGCAAACTGGTCGCCAGCGACACCGGAATGGCGGGGCTGGCCACGTAGCACAGGTAAGCGACCAGAATACCCAGCACACCGGCAATGGTCGGCACCAGCGCAATCAGTTCCGGCGTCTGTTCCAGCGTCGCGATGATGGTATTGCCCGGCGCATTCACGATCGCCCCGTTCCAGAAGGCCGCCTGGCCCTCGCCGACATAGTACGGCGCCAGCAGCAGCCCGGCCAGCACCGCGCCCACCCCCAGCAGAACCAGCGGCAGCGTCATCCAGGCCGGGCTTTCATGCGCCCCCTCATGCAGATGCGCATCGCGCGGCGCGCCATGGAAGACCAGGAAGATCAGGCGCCAGCTATACAGCGCGGTAATGAAGGCCGTGACGCAGCCCAGCGTCCAGCCATAGAAGCCGAGGCTGCTATGGGCCATCCACGTGGCTTCCAGGATCGCGTCCTTGGACCAATAACCGGCGAAGGGGAAGATGCCGGCCAGGGCCAGGCTGCCCACCCACATCGCGCCATAGGTCAGCGGGATCTTCTTCCACAGCCCGCCCATGCGGAACATGTTCTGCTCATCATGCACGGCATGGATCACCGAGCCCGCGCCCAGGAACAGCAGTGCCTTGAAGAAGGCATGCGTCGTCAGATGAAACATCGACGCCTGATAGGCCCCGGCCCCGACGGCCATGAACATGTAGCCAAGCTGCGAACAGGTCGAATAGGCGATCGTGCGCTTGATATCCGGCTGCACCAGCCCGACCGTGGCGGCAAAGAAGCAGGTCGTCGCCCCGATAAAGAGGATGAAGGCCTTGGTGTCGGGCGCGAATTCCACCAGCGGCGACATGCGCGCCATCAGGAACACGCCGGCGGTCACCATGGTCGCGGCATGGATCAGGGCCGAGACCGGTGTCGGGCCTTCCATCGCATCCGGCAGCCAGGTGTGCAGGAAAAGCTGCGCCGACTTGCCCATCGCACCGATGAACAGCAGCAGGCAGATCGTCTCGTAGATCCGGTGCGTGCCGAACAGCGTATAGGTGTCGTCGCCATGCGCCGGCACCAGCGCGAAGATATTGTCGTAGGTCACCGAGCCGAATTCGACGAACAGCAGCGCGATACCGACCATGAAAAACAGATCGGCCACGCGATTGACCACAAAGGCCTTGATCGCGGCGGCGCAGGCGCTGGGCCGGTCGTACCAGTAGCCAATCAGCAGATAGCTGGCCAAACCCACGCCTTCCCAGCCGAAGAAGAGCTGGATCAGGTCGTTCGACGTCACCAGCATCAGCATGGCGAAGGTGAAGAGCGAGAGATACGAAAAGAACCGATAGGTCGGGGTCGTCTCATGCCCCATGTAACCGATGCTGTAGATATGCACGAGGGCCGAAACCGCCGTGACCATGGCGACCATCGACAGCGACAGCGTATCCAGCCGCAGCGTCCAGGCGGCATGGAAACTGCCGGCACGGATCCAGTCCGCCAATTGCACCACGACCGGCATGCCCCCGGCATGCATCGCGGTGAACAGCGCCCCGCTGCCGCACAGGGCCGCGATCACCATGACGGACGTGGTCAGCGCCTTGGCCGGCCCGTCGCCCATCATCCGCCCGAACAGTCCCGCCACCATGCAGGCGAACAGGGGTCCGAGGACCGCGATCTCGAAAAGGGTAGATGCCGTTTGCATGGCCCGCTCAGCCCTTCATCATGGTGATGTCTTCGACCTCGATCGAACCGCGATTGCGGAAATAGACCGTCACGATCGCCAGCCCGATGGCGGATTCAGCCGCCGCGATGGTCAGGACGAACAGGGTGAAGACCTGCCCGGACAGATCGCCGAGCGCGGAAGAAAACGCGACGAAATTCAAATTCGCCGACAGCAGGATCAACTCGATCGACATCAGGATGATGATGACGTTCTTGCGGTTCAGGAAAATGCCGAACACACCCAGAACCAGCAGGATGGCACTGACCGTCAGATAGGGCCCGATGCCGATGCTTCCCAGTCCGCCGGTCATTGCGGCAGCCCTCCATGATTGTCGGTGCCGTGCCCGCCCTGCGCGGTCTTATCGACCGGCTTGCCCTGAGGCACGGGCTCTTCCGTCACCCCGTACGATCCCGGAACCGACGCGATGTAGTAGGAATGTTCCGGCCGGCGGAAGCCGCCATTGGCCGCCACGCCCTGCCCCAGGGGCACGGTCATCATGGCCAGCGTATCCGCCGCCGTGCGTTCGTGCTGGCGATCGATATTCTGCCGCCGCCCCATCGGCCGTTCGCGCAGCGTCAGCACAATGGCGCCGATCATCGCCACCAGCAGCACCAGGCCGCACGCTTCGAACAGGAAGACGTAATGCGTATACAGCACGTCACCCAGCGCCGCGGTATTGGTCCGCCCCGGCGCCGCCACCACATGCGGGACCGAGGCGATATCCTGTGCGACCTGCCAGTGGCTGAACGCCAGCGCCAGTTCGGCCAGCAGCACCAGCCCCACCGCCGCCCCGAAGGGCGCATAACGCTGCAATCCTTCCCGCATCTGCGCGAAGCGGACATCGAGCATCATCACGACGAACAGGAACAGCACCGCGACGGCGCCGACATAGACGATGACCAGGATCATCGCGAGAAATTCGGCCCCCGCGACCAGGAACAGACCCGCGGCATTGAAAAAGGCCAGGATCAGGAACAGTACGGAGTGAACGGGATTACGCGCGCTGACCACCATTCCGGCCGACAGGACCAGTACCGTCGCGAACACGTAGAAGACGATTTGGGTCATCATCGGTGACCTTCCTGCCGCATGGCTCTTTTCTCCCGCTGCCTCACTGGCTCGGCCTCTCCCTCAACGATAGGGCGCATCGAGTTCCAGCCGTCGTGCCAGGACACTTTCCCAGCGGTCGCCGTTGGCGAGCAGCTTGTCCTTGTTGTACATGAGTTCCTCGCGCGTCTCGGTCGCGAACTCGTAATTCGGCCCCTCGACGATCGCATCGACCGGGCAGGCTTCCTCGCACAGGCCGCAATAGATGCATTTCGTCATGTCGATGTCGTAGCGCGTGGTGCGCCGCGACCCGTCATCGCGCGGTTCGGATTCGATCGTGATCGCCTCCGCCGGGCAGGTCGCCTCGCACAGCTTGCAGGCAATGCAGCGTTCCTCGCCGTTCGGATAGCGGCGCAGCGCATGCTCGCCACGGAAACGCGGCGAGAGCGGCCCCTTTTCGTACGGATAGTTGATCGTCACCTTCGGTTTGAAGAAGGCCCGCAGCGTCGCCCCCATGCCGGCCACCAATTCGGCCAGCAGGAAGGAACGGACCGTTCGGTCAAGAGTGCCCATCAGCTCGCTCCTCCCTGGGGCAACAGCCCGGTGGCCAGCAGGAAGCCCGCCGTCAGCACCATCCACACCAGCGAGAGCGGGAGGAACACTTTCCATCCCAGCCGCATCAGCTGGTCGTAGCGGTAGCGCGGGAATGTCGCGCGCACCCAGATGAAGACGAACAGGCAGAACAGGATTTTAGCAATCAGCCACAGCGGCCCCGGTATCCAGGTAAAGGGCGCGATCCCGATCGGCGGCAGCCAGCCACCAAGGAACAGGATGCTGACCATCCCCGACATCAGGAACATGTTGGCATATTCGCCGAGGAAGAAGAGGCCGAAGGCCAGCGCCGAATATTCGACGAAGAAGCCGGCCACCAGTTCACTCTCGCCCTCGGGCAGGTCGAACGGCGCGCGGTTGGTTTCCGCCAGCGCCGAGATGAAGAAGATGATGAACATCGGGAACATCGGCAGGCAGAACCAGACATGGCGCTGCGCCAGCACGATGTCGTTCAGGTTCAGGCTGCCCACCGCCAACAGCACCGACACGATCACCAGACCGATCGACACCTCGTACGACACCATCTGCGCCGCCGCGCGAAGGCCGCCGAGAAAGGCGTATTTCGAATTCGACGCCCAACCCGCGATCAGCACGCCATAGACACCCAGCGACGAGATCGCGAGCAGATAGAGCACCCCGACATTGATGTTCGCGATCGCCCAGCCATCATTGGTGGGAATGACCGCCCAGGCGGTCATGGCCAGCGAAAAGGTCAGGAACGGCGCGAACAGGAACAGGAAACGGTTGGCACCGGACGGGATCACGGTTTCCTTGGTGATCATCTTGATTGCGTCGGCAAAGGCCTGCAGCACGCCGAACGGGCCGTTGACGTTCGGCCCCTTGCGCAGCTGCATCGCCGCCATGACCTTGCGCTCGGCCAGCGTCAGATAGGCCACGCCCAGCAGAAGCGGCACCAGAACGGCCAGCGCCTCGAGAACCGTCAGGATCACCTGGCCGATCATTGTGTGCAGAAAGAAATGCGCCACGTCGCCTTACTCCGCCGCCACGGTCCGGGGATGGACATAGATCCGCGAACACTCACCCATCGTCGGGCTGGCCCGGCAGATCGGATCCGTCTGATAATAATCGTCGAAGACCGGTCGGAACGGCGCCGACGACACCGCCCCGGCGCCCGTCGGCCCCGGCAGCGCCGACACGTCCACCGCATCCAGCCCGCCGATCACCCGGAACACCGGATTGACCGTCGCCAGCCGCTCGCGCAGCACCTCCACCGTGTCATAGGGCAGCGTATGCCCCACAACCTCGGAGAACGCGCGCAGGATGCGCCAGTCCTCGCGCGCATCGCCGGGCGGCATGACCGCCCGGAACGACCGCTGGACCCGCCCTTCGGTATTCACATAAGTGCCCGATTTCTCGGCATAGCTCGCGCCGGGCAGGATCACATCCGCCCGCGCCGCCGCCGCATCGCCATGATGGCCCTGATAGATGACGAAGGTCTGCGGCCCGATCTGCGCGGTATGGAACTCGTCCGCCCCCAGCAACCACAGCACGTCGACGCCGCCGCTCATCATCCCGGCGGCGCTGCGTCCACCCTTGCCCGGCACCAGCCCCAGATCCAGCCCGGCGACCCGGCTGGCCGTGCGATGCAGGACATTGAAGCCGTTCCACCCAGCCCCGATCGCACCCGTCTCGGCCGCCAGCGACCAGGCCGAAGCCAGGATCGCCCGCGCATCCGGCCGCGTCAGCGCGCCATGCCCGACGATGATCATCGGCTTCTTCGCCGCCTTCAGCACCTCGGCGAAAGGATGCGTGCCATCCCGCAGCGCGGCCAGCACCTCCGGCCCCTCGCCCAGCAATTCCGTCTTATAGGTCGGGTCGGCCGTCGGCGCGCCGACCAGCCCGATCGGGAACCCACCCCGGCCCGCCGCCAGGAAGCGCTTGCGAATCCGCGCATTCAGCACCGGCGCTTCCTGCCGGGGGATCGAGCCCACGATCAGCAGCGCGTCGGCATCCTCGATCCCGGCAATGGTGGTGCCGAACGTGTAATAGGCCCGGTGCGACAGATCGTAATCCGCGCCGTCCTGGCGGCAGTCGATATTGGGCGAACCCAGCGCCGTCATCAGGTCCTTCAGCGCCAGCATGCTCTCGGCATCGCACAGATCACCGGCAATCGCCCCGATCCGATCCCCCGGCACGCCGTCCAGCCGGCGACCGATGGCCACGAACGCATCCTGCCAGGAAACAGCCTGCAACTTGCCATGGACCCGCACCCAGGGCCGATCCAGCCGGCGATGCTTCAGCCCATCGACCGAGAACCGCCCCTTGTCCGCCAGCCATTCCTCGTTTACCGCGTCATTGACGCGCGGCACAGCCCGCAGCACGGCGGTGCCGCGCACATGCAGGCTGATATTGGTGCCCACCGCATCGCTGACATCGATCGAGTCCGTCCGCTTCAACTCCCACGGCCGGGCGGTAAAGGCATAGGGCTTGGAGGTCAGGGCGCCCACCGGGCAGATGTCGATCAGGTTGCCCGACAGTTCCGAGGTCAGCGCCTTCTCGACGTAATTGGTGACTTCCATGTTCTCGCCGCGCGAGACCGCACCCAGTTCGGGCACCCCCGCGATCTCGGTCGCAAAGCGGATGCAGCGCGTGCACTGGATGCAGCGCGTCATCACCGTCTTGACCAGCGGGCCGAGATATTTGTCCTTCACCGCGCGCTTGGCTTCCTGATAGCGCGAGTGATCGGCACCATAGCCGAACGCCTGATCCTGCAGGTCGCATTCGCCACCCTGATCGCAGATCGGGCAATCCAGCGGATGGTTGATCAGCAGGAACTCCATCACCGCCCGCCGCGCCTTGCGCACGATCTCGGTGTCGGTCAGGATTTCCATCCCTTCCGCCACCGGAAAACCGCAGGAGGCCACCGGCTTCGGCGCCCGCACCACCTGCACCAGACACATGCGGCAATTGCCCGCGACCGACAGACGTTCATGGAAACAGAAGCGCGGAATTTCCTTGCCAGCCGCCTCGCACGCCTGCAGCGCGCTGGACCCGCTGGGAACGTCGACCACGATCCCGTCGACGGTTACTTTCACCATCGCCCTTACTCCGCCGCCACAGGAATGCCGAGCGGCACCTGCGTGATCCGCCCACCGCCATGGGCCGCCTTGTAGGCCGTGATCCGCTCTTCCATCACCGGCCGGAAATGCCGGATCAGCCCCTGGATCGGCCACGCGGCCGCGTCACCCAGGGCGCAGATCGTGTGCCCCTCGACCTGGCGCGTCACCTGTTCGAGCATGTCGATTTCCTCGATTTCCGCCCGCCCCTCGACCATCCGGTTCATGACCCGCATCATCCAGCCGGTGCCCTCGCGGCACGGCGTGCACTGGCCGCAGCTCTCATGCTTGAAGAATTGCGAGAACCGGGCGATCGCCTTGATGATGTCGGTCGATTTGTCCATCACGATCATGCAGGCAGTGCCCAGGCCCGAGCGCTCGGCGCGCAGGCTGTCGTAATCCATCAGCACCGTTTCGCAGATCGACGCCGGCAACACCGGCACCGAACACCCGCCGGGGATCACCGCCAGCAGATTGTCCCAGCCGCCGCGCACCCCGCCGCCATGCTTTTCGATGATTTCCTTCAGCGGCACGCCCAGCTCTTCCTCGAACACGCAGGGCGTGTTCACATGGCCCGAAATGGCCATCAGCTTGGTGCCCGCATTGTTCGGCCGCCCCAGCGCCGAGAACCACGAGGCCCCGCGCCGCAGGATGGTGGACGACACCGCGATGCTCTCGACATTGTTGACCGTCGTCGGGCAGCCATACAGGCCCATCGCCGCCGGAAAGGGCGGCTTCATGCGCGGCTGCCCCTTCTTGCCTTCCAGGCTTTCCAGCAGCGCAGTTTCCTCGCCGCAGATATAGGCGCCGGCACCGCGATGAATGTAGAAATCGAAATCCCAGCCCGATCCGGCAGCATTCTTGCCGATCAGCCCGGCCGCATAGGCCTCGTCGATCGCAATCTGCAGATGGCGCGCCTCATTGAAGAACTCGCCACGGATATAAATATAAGCCGCATGCGCCCCCATCGCGAACGACGCAATCAGCGCACTTTCGATCAGCTTGTGCGGCTCGTGCCGCAGGATTTCGCGGTCCTTGCAGGTCCCCGGTTCGGACTCGTCGCCATTGATGACCAGGTAATGCGGGCGTCCGTCCGAGTTTTTCGGCATGAACGACCATTTGACACCGGTCGGAAAGCCAGCCCCACCCCGGCCACGCAGGCCGGAGCCCTTCATCTCGTTGACGATGGCATCCCGGCCACGCGCCAGGATCTCGGCGGTGCCGTCCCAGTCGCCGCGCTGGCGCGCCCCGGCCAGGCGCCAGTCATTCTGACCATACAGGTTGGTGAAGATCCGGTCTTTATCCTGAAGCATTGCCGTCTCTCCCGCTCAGCCCTGATCTGCCGGACTATCCGCCAGCGTCTTGCGCCCACCTTCCGGCGCCGAGTTCACCCGGTCGATCATCGGTCCCGGTGTCGGGCGTTCGCCACGACGCAGCGCCTCGATCAGCTCGATCGTGCGCGGCCCGTCCAGATCTTCGTAGAAATCATCATCGACCTGCAGGATCGGCGCATTGGCGCAGGCGCCCAGGCACTCCACCTCGGTCAGGGTAAACAGCCCGTCGGCGCTCGACTGGCCGAAACCCGAAATCCCGGTCGCCGTCTTGCAGGCCGCAACCACATCGTCCGACCCACGCAGCCAGCACGAGGTCGTGGTGCAGACCTGAAGATGATACCGCCCGATCGGCTTGGTATTGAACATCAGGTAGAAGGTCGCCACCTCATAGACACGGATCGGCGCAACCTCCAGCCGGCGCGCGATCTCGTCCATCGCCACGCGCGGCACCCAGGCGCTGCCCGTCTGCCGGCCCATCTGCTTCTGCACGACATACAGAAGCGGGAGCGTGCCGCTGGCCTTACGCTCGGGCGGATATTTGGCCAGGATCGCCGCGATCTGCTCTTCGCTCTCGGCATCGAAGGCGAAGGAGTCGGGCTGTTCGATCTGATCGATGGGGGAATGAGCGGACATCTCTGTCACCTGTCTATCTCGCCGAACACCAGGTCCAGCGACCCGATGATCGCGACCGCGTCGGCCAGCATGTGGCGGCGCGACATCTCGTCGATCGCCTGCAGATGGGCAAAGCCCGTGGGCCGGATCTTGCACCGGTAGGGCCGATTGCTGCCGTCCGCGACCAGGTAGACCCCGAACTCGCCCTTGGGGCTTTCGACCGAAGTATAGGTCGCGCCCGGCGGCACGTGGTACCCTTCGGTGAACAGCTTGAAATGATGGATCAGCGCTTCCATCGACCGCTTCATCTCCCGGCGCGGCGGCGGGGTGATCTTGTGGTCCTGAATCTTGACCGGCCCCGGCTTGATCTGCGCCAGACACTGCTCGACGATCTTCACGCTCTCGCGCATCTCCGCCACACGCACCAGATAGCGGTCGTAACAGTCGCCCTGGCGCGTGACGGGGATGTTGAACGTCACCTTGTCGTAATTGTCATATGGTTGCGCCCGGCGCAGATCCCACGGCACGCCCGATGCGCGCAGGCAGGGGCCGCTGAACCCCCAGGCCAGCGCCTGCTCGGTGGTGAACACGCCGATCCCGACCGTCCGCTGCTTCCAGATCCGGTTGTTGGTCAGCAGCGTTTCCAGATCGTCGATCCAGCGCGGGAACTGCCTCGCCCACTCCGCGATCCGCTCTTCCAGTCCCGCCGGCAGGTCGCGCGCGACCCCACCCGGGCGGAAATAATTGGCATGGAAGCGCGCGCCCGACGCCGCCTCGTAGAATTCGATCAGCTTCTCGCGCTCTTCATACCCCCACAGCGCGGGAGTCAGCGCGCCGCAGTCGAGCCCGAACGAGGTCAGGTTCAGGATATGGTTCAGGATGCGCGTCATTTCGGCGAACATCACGCGAATCCATTTCGCGCGGTCGGGGATCTCGATCCCCAGCAGCTTCTCCGTCGCCAGCGCGAAAGCCTGTTCCTCGCACATCGGCGAGACATAATCGAGCCGATCGAAATACGGCAACGCCTTGGGATAGGTCTTGTATTCGATCAGCTTTTCGGTGCCGCGATGCAGCAGCCCGATATGCGGAATGGCGCGGGCGACGACTTCGCCTTCCATCTCCAGCACCAGGCGCAGCACGCCATGGGCCGACGGATGCTGCGGGCCGAAATTCAGGGCGTGGGAATCGATCTCCACGGTCCGGATTTCCGCCTTGGCGGCCGCGTCAGCCGACAGCAGCTCTTCCGGAATATCCTCGTGAAGGACAATGTCGCTCATCGTCCGCTCTCCCTCACCTTGCGCGCCCTCGCCATATGTCTGGATGGTCCCGTCATCGCGGCAATTTCAGTCCCTGGCGGGATTCATGCGCCTTCTCGTCGCCCGGCAGGGTCAGGATGCCCTCCCATGGCGATTCGAAATCGAAATTGCGGAAATCCTGCGTCAGCTTCACCGGCTCGTAGACCACCTGACGGCGATCCTCGTCGTACCGCATCTCGACATAGCCGGTCAGCGGGAAGTCCTTGCGCAGCGGATGCCCCTCGAACCCGTAATCGGTCAGGATACGGCGCAGATCCGGCTGGCCCGAGAACAGGACCCCGAACAGGTCGTAGCACTCGCGCTCCCACCACGTGGCACAGGGCCACAGATGATGCACCGACGGCACCGGATTGGTCTCATCCGTGGTCACAATGACGCGAATCCGGTGGTTACGCGTCACCGACAGCAGATTGTAGACAACCTCGAATCGCTCCGCCCGCGCCGGATAATCGACACCGCACAGATCCATCAGCTGTTCGCAGGCATAGCGCGGATCGTCGCGCAGCAGCCCCATCAGCGCCAGCAACCGGTCGCGGCTGGTCCGCACGACCAGTTCGCCATCCTCGATCGCGGCGGAATGGATACCCGGCACGCTCGTCGACAGCGCGAAGGCCAAAGACCCCAGCGCGCCACGCGACTGGGCCTGCTGGGTCGTCAGTTCGGTGCCCGGTTCAGCCACGGAGAATCGTCCCTGTCCTGCGGATTTTCTTCTGCAGTTGCAGAATGCCGTAGATCAGCGCCTCGGCCGTCGGCGGGCAGCCGGGAACGTACACGTCCACCGGCACGATCCGATCGCATCCGCGCACCACGGAATAGGAATAATGGTAATAGCCGCCACCATTGGCGCAGGACCCCATCGAGATCACCCAGCGCGGCTCGGCCATCTGATCGTAGACCCGGCGCAGGGCCGGCGCCATCTTGTTGGTCAGGGTCCCGGCCACGATCATCACGTCCGACTGGCGCGGCGACCCCCGCGGAATGATGCCCATCCGGTCCAGATCATAGCGCGGCATGTAGGCGTGGATCATTTCCACCGCGCAACACGCCAACCCGAAGGACATCGGCCACAGACTGCCGGTGCGGCCCCAATTGACCAGCTTGTCGAGGTTGGCGACGACGAACCCCTTCTCGGTGATCTCGCCGGTAATACCCTTGATGACGGCATCCTGCTCCGGCCCCGGGGGCAGCATGTCGCGGTTCCAGGCGATCGCGCCCTGCCCGTCACCTGTCGCATCAGCGATACTCATGCCTCGTCTCCCTCCCCTCGCTCAATCCCGGTCCGGCTCAATCCCAGTCCAGGGCGCCCTTGCACCATTCATAGATGAACCCCACCGTCAGGATGCCCAGGAACCCCATCATCGACAGAAAGCCGAACAGGCCGATCCGCGACAGGCTGACCGCCCAGGGGAACAGGAAGGCAACCTCCAGATCGAAAATGATGAACAGGATCGCCACCAGATAGAACCGGACATCGAAACGATGCCTGGCATCGTCGAATGCCTCGAACCCGCATTCATAGGCCGAGACCTTCTCGGCATAGGGCTTCTGATGACCGAAGAGCAGGGAGCTTCCCAGCATCGCGCCGGCGATCACGACCGCCAGGACACCGAAAACCAGAACTGGAAAATAATCCGCAAGAACGGAATTCATGGCGCGTCTCCCTGACTGATGGCACGCTTGCCGCGGGCGTCATGACGAACAGGGCGTCGTCATGGTCAGGAGGTTAGACCCATCGTCCGGACGCGACCAGACCGCGACGCGCCATCGGGGGATGAACATTCCCGTGATGATGAATACGCTACGCGGATATGCGCGTTAGGGACGACCTGTCTTTTGTCGGACCAAAATATTGGGAGCCGGACCAGATCCGATTATTGGGAAGATGCACCTTTAACAGGTGCCATATGGTCGATCATTATTAAACATGAAACGACCGTGGCGCGAGTGACGGGGCTCGAACCCGCGACCTCCGGCGTGACAGGCCGGCGCTCTAACCAACTGAGCTACACCCGCGAAGGCGTGAGGCGGTGTTTAACCATGCAGCCGGGACGCGTCAACCAGACGATTGTCATTTTGTCCGGTATCCCGACGAAGCAGGACAGTCATCCGGCACCGGGCCGGCATAATGGTGGGCGATGACGGGATCGAACCGCCGACCCTCTCGGTGTAAACGAGACGCTCTACCGCTGAGCTAATCGCCCCAGAACAAGGCTGGCCCGTCAGGGCCAGCCGGGGAGCAGGCGGACAGGCCGCCTGCTCCGGTCACATCAGCGCGTGATCAGCTCACGGCTTCCTTCAGGTTCTTGCCCGGCTTGAAGCGAACCGAGGTCGAAGCCGGAATGTCGATTTCCTCGCCGGTGCGGGGATTGCGGCCCTTGGCCGCCTTGCGGGTCGCCGTCACGAAGGTCCCGAAGCCCACCAGACGGACCTCCTGCTTCTTCGACAGGGCCTTCTCGATCGCACTGAACACGGCGTCGACCACTTCGCCAGCCTTCGCCTTGGGCAGATCGGCATCATCGGCCACAGCGGCGACGAGTTCCTGCTTGTTAAGTGGCTTCTCCATTTTACGCCTTTCTTTCTCTGTGCACGCGCCGGAACCGAGCTCTCGCCAACGCCGCATTGGCCCGCACTATGCAGCCGTTTTTTGCCGCGTCAACCGAGCACGCCGCCCGGATCAGCCGAAAATCCGGCCAAACCGGGGGGTTGGTGCCATTTTGACACAATCAATGCGGTGTCAATGCGGCAGGGACGCAGCAGCCATTCCCGTTGCAGGGGCCGGATTGGCAACCGCGTCTTCCGACTCCTGGCTCCATTCGATCGGCTCGGGGCGCCGGGCCAGGGCCTGGCCGATGACGTCATCGACATGAGAGACGGGAATGACGCGCAGACCCTTCTTCACCGTGTCGGGGATATCGACCAGGTCCTTCTCATTGTCCTTGGGGATGAAGACCGTCTTGATGCCCGCCCGGTGGGCGGCCAGCAGCTTCTCCTTCAGCCCGCCGATCGCCAGCACGCGGCCGCGTAGCGTGATCTCACCCGTCATCGCCACGTCGCGCCGCACCGGAATGCCGGTCAGCACGCTGACCAGCGACGTCGCCATCGCAATGCCGGCCGAAGGCCCATCCTTCGGAGTCGCCCCCTCGGGCACATGCACATGCAGGTCGCGCTTCTCGAACAGGGTCGGCTTGATGCCGAAGGTCACGGCCCGGCTGCGGACATAGGACAGGGCCGCCGCAACACTCTCCTGCATCACGTCGCCCAGCTTGCCCGTCTGCTTGATCGCGCCCTTGCCCGGCACCATCACGCTCTCGATGGTCAGGATCTCGCCCCCGACCTCGGTCCACGCCAGGCCGGTCACGACGCCGACCATGTCCTCGGCCTCGGTCTCGCCGTAGCGGAACCGCTTCACGCCCGCGTATTTTTCCAGGTTCTTGCGGGTGATCGCCACCTTCTTGGCCTTGCCGGTCACGATCTCGCGCACCGCCTTGCGGGCCAGGGTCGCAATCTCGCGCTCCAGGTTCCGCACGCCGGCCTCACGCGTGTAACTCCGCACCAGTTCACGCAGCGCATCGTCGCTGACCGACCATTCGTCCGCCTTCAGGCTGTGCGCTTCCGCCTGCTTGTTCAGCAGGTGGCGCTTGGCGATCTCGACCTTCTCGTCCTCGGTGTAGCCCGACAGGCGGATGATCTCCATGCGGTCCAGCAGCGGCTGGGGCATGTTCAGGCTGTTGGCGGTGGTGACGAACATCACATCCGACAGGTCGTAATCGACCTCCAGATAATGGTCGGCGAAGGTCCCGTTCTGCTCCGGGTCCAGCACCTCCAGCAGTGCCGAAGACGGATCACCGCGCCAGTCGGCCCCCAGCTTGTCGATCTCGTCCAGCAGGAAGAGCGGATTGGAGGCCTTCGCCTTCTTCATCCCCTGGATGATCTTGCCGGGCATCGAGCCGATATAGGTCCGCCGGTGGCCGCGAATCTCGGCCTCGTCACGCACGCCGCCCAGCGACATGCGCACATAATGGCGCCCCGTCGCCTTGGCGATCGACCGCGCCAGCGAGGTCTTGCCCACGCCCGGCGGTCCAACGAGGCAGAGAATCGGCCCCTTGACCTTCTGCGCCCGGCTCTGGACCGCCAGATATTCCAGGATGCGCTCCTTGACCTTCTCCAGCCCGTAATGGTCCGTATCGAGCACCTTCTCGGCCTCGGTCAGGTCGCGGCGCACCTTGGACCGCTTCTTCCACGGCAGGCTCAGGATCCAGTCCAGATAATTGCGCACCACCGTCGACTCGGCCGACATCGGGCTCATGGCACGCAGTTTCTTCAGCTCCCCCATGGCCTTGTCGCGGGCTTCCTTGGGCAGGCGGGCCTTGGCGATCTTTTCCTCAAGCTCGGCGGTCTCGTCCCGACCTTCCTCGCCCTCGCCCAGTTCCTTCTGGATCGCCTTCAGCTGCTCGTTCAGATAGTACTCGCGCTGCGTCTTCTCCATCTGCCGCTTGACGCGGTTGCGGATGCGCTTTTCCACCTGCAGGACGCCGATCTCGGCCTCCATATGCGCAAACACACGCTCCAGCCGGGCATTGACGCCGGGGATCTCCAGGATCTCCTGCTTCTCGGCGATCTTCAGGTTCAGATGGCTGGCGATCGTGTCGGCCAGCTTCGACAGATCCTCGATCTGGTTCAGCGAAACCAGGACCTCGGGCGCGATCTTCTTGTTCAGCTTGATATATTGCTCGAACTGCGAGACCACGGTGCGCCCCAGCGCCTCGCCCTCGTTATCGGCCGCTGGCTCCTCGGTCACCGGCGTGATCTCGGCCTCGAAATGCCCGTCGATATCGTGCAGCGCGGTAATCCGCGCCCGGCGCACCCCCTCGACCAGCACCTTCACCGTGCCGTCGGGCAGCTTCAGCAGCTGCAGGATCGTCGAAACCGTGCCGTAGCGATAGATATCGTCCGCCGACGGATCGTCCTGCGACGCGTTCTTCTGCGCGACCAGCAGGATCTGCTTGTCATGCTTGGTCACCGCTTCCAGCGCCCGGACCGATTTCTCGCGCCCGACGAACAGCGGCACGATCATGTGCGGAAAGACGACGATATCGCGCAGCGGCAGCACCGCCATCGTCTCGGAATCGGCAATCCCCACCCCTTCCACATCGGAGTCGGCGGCGGTCAGGGGCAGATCCTGGTTCTCGTCCGCCGCGGAGCCGCTCTCGGGACGATCAGAATCGGGTCGGATGGATTTGGGCATATCGTGTGACCTCCTGAAGGACGATCGCGGGTGGGCGCCCATTCGCGGCACGCCCCGCCCGGTGTGTCGCTGACGCGATCACGGATAATATCATGTCGTCATTCGGGGCCGCCACGGCAAGACCCCGGACGATGGGGAAACGCCGCCCGCATGGGGCACCGCCCCCGATGCGGGACGGCAGTCCCGGAGAAAAGGCCAGGGCGAACAGTCGGTCAGGCCGACTGTTCAGCGGGCTTTTCCTTGCCATAGACATAGACCGGGCTGGTCTTGTTCTCGGCGACCTCCTTGTTGATCACCACTTCCTCCACGTTCTCCAGCCCGGGCAGGTCGAACATGGTGGACAGCAGGATACTCTCCATGATCGCACGCAGGCCGCGCGCGCCGGTGCGCCGGGCGATCGCCCGCAGCGCCACCTGCTTCAGCGCATCCTCGGTAAAGGTCAGCTTGACCCCTTCCATCTGGAACAGGCGGGCATACTGCTTCACCAGCGCGTTCTTCGGCTTGGTCAGGATCTCGATCAGCGCCGCCTCGTCCAGATCCTCCAGCGTCGCCACCACCGGCAGACGGCCGATGAACTCCGGGATCAGGCCGAATTTCAGCAGATCCTCAGGCTCGACGTCGCGCAGGATCGCACCCGTCCGCCGCTCGTCGGGCGACTGGACATCCGCGCCGAAGCCGATGCCAGACCCCTTGCCGCGCGCACCGATGATCTTGTCCAGCCCGGCAAAGGCACCGCCGCAGATGAACAGCATGTTGGTGGTGTCCACCTGCAGGAATTCCTGCTGCGGATGCTTGCGCCCGCCCTGCGGCGGGACGGAAGCCACCGTCCCTTCCATGATCTTCAGCAGCGCCTGCTGCACACCCTCGCCGCTGACATCGCGCGTGATCGACGGATTGTCGGACTTGCGCGAGATCTTGTCGATTTCGTCGATATAGACGATGCCCCGCTGCGCCCGCTCGACATTATAGTCGGCAGCCTGGAGCAGCTTGAGGATGATGTTCTCGACATCCTCGCCGACATAGCCCGCCTCGGTCAGCGTGGTCGCGTCGGCCATGGTGAAGGGCACGTCGAGAATCCGCGCCAGCGTCTGCGCCAGCAGCGTCTTGCCCGATCCGGTCGGCCCGACCAGCAGGATGTTCGACTTCGCGATTTCGACGTCGTTGTTCTTCTGGCTGTGGGCCAGGCGCTTGTAATGGTTATGGACCGCGACCGACAGCACCTTCTTCGCGTGGAACTGCCCGATCACATAATCGTCCAGAACCTTGCAGATCTCCTTGGGAGTCGGCACGCCATCGCGCGACTTCACCAGATGCGTCTTATGCTCCTCACGGATGATATCCATGCAGAGTTCGACGCATTCGTCACAGATGAAGACAGTCGGACCAGCGATCAGCTTCCGGACCTCATGCTGCGACTTGCCGCAGAACGAGCAATACAAGGTGTTCTTGGAATCGCTGGACTTGTTATTCATAACCGCTCCTACCCCCGGAATGCCAGGCCGCGTACTGCCCGGACCGGGGTCGAAAATCTTGACTCAGGACAGGCCTTCCATCAAGCCCGCCCAAGCCGGCGGGTTGCGCCGAACAGAAAAAAGCGCCCCCACCCCTCATGCCCCGGATCTGAAGCCCGAAGACTTCAGATCAAAAACATTAAATAAATCAATATATCGGTGTCAGGCCTCAGCTTTTGGCCGCAACCGTCGTCGCATGATTGCGCACCACCTCGTCCACAATGCCGAAGGCCAGGGCCTCGTCAGCCGACATGTAGCTGTCGCGCTCCAGCTTGCGTTCGATCTCTTCGAGCGTCTGGCCGGTATGGGTTTCGTAGATCTCGTTCAGGCGCTGGCGGATCGTCAGGATCTCCCGCGCCTGGATCTCGATGTCGCTGGCCTGCCCCTGCGCCCCGCCCGAAGGCTGATGCACCATGACCCGCGCGTTCGGCAGGGCGAAGCGCCGCCCCTTCTCGCCACCCGCCAGCAGCAGCGACCCCATCGAGGCCGCCTGGCCGATGCACACCGTGCTCACCGGGCTGCGGATGTACTGCATGGTGTCATAGATGGCCAGGCCGGCCGACACCACGCCACCCGGGCTGTTGATGTAGAACGAGATCTCCTTGGTCGGATTCACGCTCTCGAGATACAGGAGCTGCGCCGACACCAGGGCGGCCACCTGATCGTAGACCGGTCCGGTCAGGAAGATGATCCGTTCCTGCAACAGGCGGGAATAGATATCGAAAGCCCGCTCCCCGCGTGAGGTCTGCTCGACCACCATGGGTACTAGGGCGTTGCTGAAGATCTCCACGGGATCCCGATCCCTCATAGTCTCATTCCCGTTCCTGAAAACGCGAAGACCCGACTCACCACCCCCGGCGGCGCCTGAGCGTCCATCGGGGAAGGTGGCCGGGTCGTTCCCCGGTTACCTCACACAAGATAGAGATAAACCGAGCGGATACCACCCCACCGCCATCATTTCGCGGCGATAAAAGCGATGGGGTGCCGATGGCGGGATACCGGACCGATCAGAGATCGGCGGGCGGGATCTCGGCCAGTTCCTCGGGCGTCACGTCCTTGTCGGTCACGGTGGCCAGCTCGATCACATAATCGACGACCTTGTTTTCAAAGATCGGGCCACGCAGGCTCTCGGCCGCCTGGGGGTTCTTGCGGAAGAAGTCGAACACCGCCTGTTCCTGGCCCTGATAGCGCATGGCCTCGGCCCGGATCGCCTGCAGCATCTCGTCCTGCGAGACCGTGATGGCGTTCGCACGGCCGATCTCGGCCAGCAGCAGGCCCAGCTTCACCCGGCGCTCGGCAATCTTGCGATAGTCGGCCCGCAGGGTTTCCTCGTCCTTGCCCTCGTCTTCCTCGTCGAGCTGCCCTTCCTTGCGGTCGGCCTCGACGCGCTGCCAGATCTGGCCGAACTCGGCATCGACCATGCCCTGCGGCGCCTCGAAATCGGTCTTCTCGGCCAGGGCATCCAGCAGCTCGCGCTTGATGCGCAGGCGCGACAGCTGCTCGTATTCCTGCTCGACCTGCTTCGTGATCAGCTCGCGGACCTTCTCCAGCCCCTCGAAGCCCATCTTCTTGGCCAGCTCGTCGTCGATCTCGACATCGACCGGGCGCTTCAGCCCCTTGGCCTTGATGTCGAAGGTCGCTTCCTTGCCCGCCAGGTTCTCAGCCGAATAATCGGCCGGGAAGGTAACGGTGATCACCTTCTCCTCGCCCGGCGACAGGCCCTCGATCTGCTCGGCGAAACCGGGGATGAAGCCCGCGCCGCCGATCTCGACATTCACGTCGTCGGCGGTGCCGCCTTCGAACGGCACACCGTCCAGCTTGCCCACGAAATCGACGACCACGATATCACCCTGCGCGGCCGGACGGATCTCTTCGACCGTCACGAAGTTGCGCTGGCGGCTCGCAATGTCCTTCAGGGCCTTGTCGACCGTCTCGGCATCGGCCGTCGCCTTCAGGCGCGTCAGGGCCAGGTCCGACAGATCGGGCTGCGCGATCTCGGGCAGCACTTCCATCTCGACCTTGAATTCCAGGTCCGTCTTCCCGTCCGGCTCGGCGCCGGAAACCAGGTCGACTCGCGGCTGCAGCGCCGGGCGCAGGTTGCGTTCCTCCAGCAGCGCACGGGTGGCGTCGCTGACGGCCTGCTCCAGCACTTCACCCTGCACGGCGGCGCCATAGCGCTGCTTGATCAGGCTCATGGGCACCTTGCCGGGACGGAAACCCGGCAGATTCATGGACTGCCCCACTTCCTTCAGGCGGGCGGTCCGCTTGCTCTCCAGTTCGCCGGCGGGCACCGTGACGGTGAAGCCGCGCTTCAGGCCGTCGGAAAGCGTTTCAGTAACCTGCATCTGCCAGGCCATCCTCTCGGTCAGAACTTCCAAAGAACGCACGAGTCCACCCGGGACGGCGACATCCGCACGCAAAAGCAGCCGGCACGAGCGGCGGCCGCACGCGCGCCACCCCCCACACCAATTCAATCAGTGCCTAGTGCTCTTCCGATGCCGGAAGGCGCAAGCGCATTCCGGCATCGGAAGAGCACTAGAATCAATATGCTAGCGGCCTGCTGATCCGAAAAATTCTCGCAAGAACCTCTCGGGCAGGACACTGGCCGGGCTGGTGCGGGCGGAGGGACTTGAACCCCCACGACTTGCGCCACCAGAACCTAAATCTGGCGTGTCTGCCAATTCCACCACGCCCGCATCGGCGCCCGGCCTCCAAGCGCGCGGCTTTAGCGCACGCCGCCTGATCCGGCAAGCCGACAATGGCGCGAGTCCGCGCTCCGGCGCGCCCGCACGCCCAACGCCACCGCCTCAGCCCGTGCCGCGCCCAGATGCTGGTCGAATTGTTCGGCCACCGGCCAGGGCCCCGCGCGCATCCCGGCCTCGCCGTGGATCCACACACCGGCGCAGGCCGCATGCCACGGCTCCATCCCCGCCGCCAGCAGGGCGGCAATGATTCCGGTCAGCGTATCGCCCGAACCGGCGGTGGCCAGCGCCGGCGTGGCATGGGCGTTGATCGCCGCCCGGCCGTCGGGCGACGCGATCACGGTATCCGGCCCCTTCAGCACCACCACGGCCCCGATCCGGCGCGCCGCGGCCCGCGCCGCATCCAGCCGCCCGGCCGCGGGCGCCCCGAAGACCCGGGCGAACTCCCCCTCATGCGGCGTGATGACCCCCACCCCGGCCAGACGCTCCGGCTGCCCCGCGGCCCAGGCGAACGCCCCGGCATCGGCCAGCACCGTCCGCCCCGCCCCCAGCAACGCGGGCAGCACCCGGCCCACCTCCTCTTCCGTCAGGCCCGGCCCGCACACCCACACCGTCCGGCGCCGATCCTCCAGCAGGCAGGACAGATCGCCGTCATCCACCACCAGCCCGGGTTCGGTCATTCTATACAGCCCCGCCGCCGGGCCGGCCGCCAGCCGCACCAGTCCCGCCCCCGCCATGCGTGCCGCGCCGGCGGCCAGCCGCGCCGCGCCGGGCATCGTGCCGCCCCCGCAGATGCTGACCACGCCGCGCGCATATTTGTGACTGTCCACCGTCTGGCCCGGCACCTGCCACAATCCCGGCTCGTTGCGCCAGGTACGGACCGGCACCGCGTCCCACACCGTATCGGGCATGCCGATATCGGCAACCACCAGCCGCCCCAGCTTCTCGCGCCCCGGCAGCAGCAGATGGCCGGGCTTGGCCCGCACGAAGGTCACGGTCATTTCCGCCGAAGGCGCATAGCCAAGGACCAGCCCGGTCGCGCCATCGATGCCGCTGGGCATATCCACCGCCACCACCCGCCGGGCCGCCGCCAGCACCGATGCCAGTTCCGGGTCGATCGCACGACTCAGCCCGGCGCCGAACACCGCATCGATCACAAGGTCAGCCCGCGCAACCTCTTCCGCCGTAAAAGCCACGCGCGGCCCACACCATTCGGCGGCAGCACTCGCCGCATCACCACCCGGCCGAGGCGGCGCCAGGCTCGCCACGGCCACCGGCCAGCCGGCCTGCGCCAGGCGCCGCGCCGCGACATAGCCATCCCCGCCATTATTCCCCGGCCCGCACAGCACCAGCACCCGGCACGGCGCGACATGGCGCATCACGGTACGCGCCACCGCCCGGCCGGCATGCTCCATCAGGTCGCGCACCGGCACCGTCCGGCTGCCCGCCTTGTCGATCAGGGCCATCTCGGCCGGGTCAGGCAACAGCAGCGCGTTCGACGCCTGAAGCGGCAGCTGGTCCATCGGACAATCTCCTCCGGTCAAGGGCGGCCTCTCGCGGGCGCCGCTCGCGCACCGCCGTCTTGCGCGCCGGGGCGGAATTGGCGATCAAGCATACCTCGACGTCCGCGTCCCGTCACGCGGGCCATCCCTTACCCCTGGCCGGGAGCTGACATGACCTCCTCGATCCTCTGGAGCCTCGTGCTCGCGATCCACCTGCTCGGCATGACCGCCTGGGTCGGCGGCATGGTTTACGCCGTGTTCGTCCTGCGCCCCAGCCTGGGGCTGCTGGATGCAACCCAGCGCGCGTCGGTCCACCTGCAGACCCTCACCCGCTTCTTCCGCCTCGTCTGGCACACAATGCCCACCGTCCTGGTCACCGGCTGGCTGATGATCCTGCACGAGGGCGGTTTCGCCACCATCCCGTGGCAGGTGAACGTGATGCAGTTGCTGGGCCTGGCCATGGCGGCCGTGTTCGCACGGATCTATTTCGGCCCGTTCCAGAAGGCCCGCCGCGCCATCCGCCCCCAGCCCGCCCTGTTCGACACCATCCGCTCGCTGGTAACGATCAATATCGGCCTGGGCGTTCTCACCATTCTATCCGCCGCCATGGCCCGCGGCCTGTAGGCTGGCGCGGCAGCGCCGCTCCTGGCGATCCGACGCGCGTTTCCTGCGCTTCGGTGCTCTCGGCCATCAAGGCCGCTCCGCTCCGATGCTCGGAAACACACGACGGGCGCGGCCCTGACGGGCCGCTCTCGCTCAGGATCGACGCCGCCGCACCAGCCTACCCCCGCCCCCTCCGGCACTTCTACAAAACAGGTAACGGCGCCGCGCCCATGGTGGTGATTCGGCCGGCGTTGAGGATCGATGCCGAGTTGATCAGCGACAGGTGCGAGAACGCCTGCGGGAAGTTCCCCACCTGCCGCCCGGTGGTGGCGTCATATTCCTCCGCCAGCAGGCCCAGGTCGCTGCACAACGCCAGCAGCCGGTTGAACAGGGCATGGGCCTCTTCCATCCGCCCCTGGGCGACATAAGCGTTCACCAGCCAGAACGAGCAGGCAATGAACGCCCCTTCGTCCCCGGTCACCCCCTCGATCACCCGATCAGGCAGATAGCGGCGGACGAATCCATGCTCGTCCAGCAATTCGCGCTCGATCGCCGCGATGGTGCCGCTCACGCGCGGATCATCTGCGGGCAGAAAGCCCACGACCGGGATCAGCAGCAATCCCGCATCCAGTCCCGTGCCGCCGAAATACTGGACAAAGCAGTTCTTGTCCGCGTTGAACCCCTCCCGGCACACCGTGTCATGAATATCCTGCCGCAGAGCCTTCCATTCCTCCAGCGGCGCCTCCAGCCCGTATTTCTCGACATCGCGAATCGCCCGGTCGAACGCCAGCCAGCACGAGATCTTGGACACGGTGAACTGGCGCCGTCCCCCGCGAACCTCCCACATCCCCTCGTCCGGCTCCTTCCAGATCGTCGCCAGATGCTGCAACAACCCCACCTGCAGCCGCCAGCCGTCGGTAATCGCGCACAGGCGCGTCTGCCGGGCCACATGCAGCGCCGCAATGGCCTCGCCATACACGTCGAGCTGAAGCTGACCGGCCGCCGCATTGCCCACCCGCACCGGCTTCGACGCCTCATAGCCCGGCAGCCAGCCGGCCTCCCATTCATTCAGCAGCCGCTCGCCGGCGATCCCGTACATGATCTGCACCTGGTCGGGGCTGCCGGCGACGGCCGCCTGCAGCCAGTCACGCCACGCCATCGCCTCCTCGAAATAACCGCCGGCCATGATCGCGATCAGCGTCAGCGAGGCATCGCGCAGCCAGCAATAGCGATAATCCCAGTTGCGCCCGCCCCCCAGTTCCTCGGGCAGCGAGGTGGTCGGCGCCGCGACGATTCCCCCCGTGGGCTGGTAGATCAGCGCCTTGAGCGTCAGCAGCGAGCGCCGCACCATGGCCGCATGCTCACCCTGATAGGTGCAGCGCCCGATCCAGTCCGACCAGAACTGTTCCGTCCGGTGCAACGCCGCCAGCGCGTCGATCGGCTGGGACAGCGCGCCGTGCGAATCCATATAGGTCAGCACGAAGGGCACCTGATCGCCCTCGGACACGATGAAGCGCGATACGGTATGGCGATCCTCGCCATGCAGCGCGACCGGACAGCGCAGCACGCAGCGCGACGGCCCGGCGATGGCACTGATGCCCATATTGTCCGGCAGGCGCGTGACCCACGGCACCGACAGCCCGTAATCGAACCGCATCACCAGCCAGTTGAGGATCGGCACCGCCCCGCGCCGCCCCTCGACGATCCGGATCAGGGTCGGCTCGGCAGCGCCGATGGCCATGAAATCCAGGATCGCGACCACACCGGTATGGGTCTCGAACACCGTTTCCAGCACCATGCCATGGTTACGATACGACCGTGTCACGGTAATCGGCGTGCCGCCCCGCTCCTCGTCCGGCGCCAACTGCCAATGTCCGTTCTCGCCGTCGCCCAGCAAGGCGGCAAAACAGGCCGGACTGTCGAAGCGCGGCCAGCAGAGCCAGTCAATCGACCCGTTCCGCCCCACCAGGGCGCAGCTGCGCCCGTCGCCGATCAGGCCATAATCCTCGATTTTCAACGGCGTGACTGTGACCACGGTTCCTCCAGAGACAAGACGCCAGAGACATGACACCCAACACAACGCGGCGCCGGAAGGCTGCCCCGCCCTCCCCGATGCTCCGCGCTTGATTTTCGTCCCATTTCTCGATACGGACAGTCACGCGGAATCGGAGGATTCGCCTTCATTTTCGCAAGGCCCTGCTTCGTCGCAGGAAAACAGGCCGAAAAAAGCCTGCCCAACCACATCGTGGCGGAATGGACGGGACCACACCACTGACACGTTCGAGAGAATTTTGAGCCCCAAGACGAATGCCTCCGCTTCGGCCGAACATGACGCCGAAGTCCATCCCGTCTCCATTGTTCCGCCTGACACGGACGCCGGTTCTCCCGGTGGCGAGCCGTCCGCTTCCGGTGCCGTGGATCTCCCGGCCGAGCAGGCTGACGCTGCCCCGCAGCCCCTCTTTTCCGATCTTGGCCTGTCCGAGCCGATCCAGCGCGCCATCGACGAAGCCGGCTACCGCCATCCCACGCCGATTCAGGCCCAGGCCATCCCATATGTGCTGATGGGCCGCGACGTGCTGGGCGTGGCGCAGACCGGCACCGGCAAGACCGCCTCCTTCACCCTGCCGATGCTCGAGATCCTCTCGGGTTCCCGGGCGCGGGCCCGCATGCCCCGCTCGCTGATCCTGGAGCCGACGCGCGAGCTGGCGCTGCAGGTGGCCGAGAATTTCGTCAAATACGGCAAATACCTCAAGCTGAACCACGCGCTGCTGATCGGCGGCGAAAGCATGGCCGAACAGAAGGACGTGCTGAACCGCGGCGTCGACGTGCTGATCGCGACTCCGGGCCGGCTGATCGACCTGTTCGAGCGCGGTGGCCTGCTGCTGACGCAAACCCGCCTGCTGGTGATCGACGAAGCCGACCGCATGCTCGACATGGGGTTCATCCCCGATATCGAGAAAATCGTCGGCATGCTGTCCCCGCTGCGGCAGACACTGTTCTTCTCGGCCACCATGGCGCCGGAAATCCGGCGCCTGGCGGACATGTTCCTGCAGAACCCCAAGGAAATCACCGTCAGCCGCCCGTCCTCGGTCGCCACGACCATCGAGGCCGGCCTGGTCGTGGTCGACGAGGAAGACAAGCGGCGCGTCCTGCGTCAGATGCTGCGCAGTGAAGCGGTGCAGAACGCCATCGTCTTCTGCAACCGCAAGCGCGATGTCGACGTGCTGTACAAATCGCTGGTCAAGCACGGCTTCTCGGCCGGCGCGCTGCATGGCGACCTGCCGCAGTCGGTCCGGTTTTCGACGCTCGAGCGCTTCAAGGCCGGCGATCTCAAGATTCTGGTCTGCTCCGACGTCGCGGCACGCGGAATCGATATCGGCGGCCTGTCGCACGTCTTCAATTTCGACCTGCCGTTCCATGCCGAGGATTACGTGCACCGGATCGGCCGCACCGGCCGCGCCGGCCGCACCGGCCACGCCTACAGCCTGGCCTCCCCGCATGACCGGGGCCTGGCCGAGGCGATCGAAACGCTGACCGGCCACCCGATTCCCCGCCTGGCGGTCGAAGGCGTGACCCAGCTCGAATGGTCCGAGGAAGAACGCCCCCGTGGGGGCAAGGGTCGCGGACGCGGCCGGGAGAAGGACGACCGTCGCGGCGGCAAGCCCGCCCGTCCGGCCGCCCCCGCTGCCGCCACACCGGTCGAGCCTCCCCCCGCGCGCGAAGCCACGGCCGCACCGCCTCCGCCGCCGCCCGCGCGCAAGCCCCCCCAGCATCGCCACCCGCGGGAGCGCGAACTGGAAGACACCGCGCAGGCAAACGGCAGCGCCGTTCTGGGCTTCGGCGCGGAAATCCCCGCCTTCATGCTGCTGCCGCGCCGCCAGTTCAGCATCACGCCCTCGGCCGACGACGAGAGCACGCATACGGCCGACGGACTGGCCTGACAGCCTGGCCGGGCATGCGCGTCGATGACGATCCGACGCGCATGCCCGGCCGCTCCCGCCCACCAGCCCACAATCAGGCTCCAGGCCCCCGGCGTCCTGATTGGCGCACGCCGGTCGGGACAGCGTGGATAGAAAACCGATGAACACCGAAATCGATATCAGCGCGCTCGGCGTGGACGGGGATGGCATTGCCCGCATGCCGGACGGCGAGCGCCTGTTCGTCCCCGGCGCCCTGGCCGGCGAGCGCGTCAGCGTCCAGCAGGTCGATGCCCGCTCGGCCCATCTCCTGTCCGTGCTGCGCCCCAGCCCGGACCGGGTCGCGCCGCCCTGCCCCCTGTTCGGCCAATGCGGCGGCTGTGCCATCCAGCATTTGTCCCTGCCGGCCGCACTGGACTGGAAGACCGAAACGGTCGTCCATGCCCTGGAACGGGCCGGCTTTGCCGATCCCCTCGTCACCGCACGGTTCCAGAGCCCGCCCGCCTCGCGCCGGCGCGTCGATCTGGCAATCCGCCGCCGGCCCGACGGCGTAGCCATCGGGCTGCACGCACGGCGCGGCGACGTGGTCGACCTCACGACCTGCTCGATCCTCGCCCCCGCATTGTTCGCCCTGCTGCCCGCATTGCGTGACGTGGCCCGCTCGCTGGGCGCGCTGCGGCAGAGCGGCGACGTGCTGATCAACCTGCTCGATTCGGGGCCGGACCTGCTGCTGGCAACCGACGGACCGCTGGAGCCGAGCGACCGCGCCAAACTGGCGGAATTCGCGCGCAGCCAGCGCATCCCCCGCATCGCCTGGCGCCGCGCCGGCACCACCGACACGCCGGAAACCGCCGCCCAGACCGGCCCGGTGCACCACCTCTTCTCGGGCATCGCCGTCGCCCCGCCGCCCGGCGCCTTCCTCCAGCCCAGCAGCGCGGGCGAAGCCGCCATCATCGCGGCCGTCCTGGCCGCACTGCCGCGCAAGCTGGGCCGCCGCGACGCGATCATCGAACTCTATGCGGGCTGCGGAACCCTCTCCTTCGCCCTCAGCGAGAAGGCCCGGGTCCTGGCCTTCGAAGGCCACCCTGACGCCGTCGCGTCCCTGCGCCGCGCCACCAGCGGCACCCGTGTCGTGGCCGAGCAGCGCGACCTGAACCGCCAGCCGGTCATGGCCCGCCAGATCGCCGAGGCCGGCGCCATCGTCCTCGACCCGCCCTACATGGGCGCCGGCGCCCAGATGGCGCAGATCGTCGACGGCCGGCCGCAGCGGATCATCTATGTCAGTTGCAACCCCCAGGCCCTGTCTCGCGACGCCGCCGGGCTGAAGGCGGCAGGATACACGCTGGACGGCGTGACGATCATCGACCAGTTCCTGTGGTCGACCGAGGTCGAAGCCGTCTGCACCTTCACCGCCCCGCCGGCACCCCGCCGACGGACCCGATAAATCCTGTCCGGAACAATCGGCGGGCGCCGCCCTGCCGGCCCCGCCGCGCGATCCGATAGAGACGAGGGCGCCCACGGAACGAGGATCGAGGAATGCGCTTCAGGTTCGGGCTCGCCCTTCTCGCCTGGCTGTTCATGCTCTCTCCGGCATGGGCGGAAGAGATCTCCGTTCGCGGGACGGTTCATCCCGTCGTGGTATCGAATCTCCGCCGCATGCAGGACACGATGGATGCCATCGCCCTGAAGGACGGCCAGCCAAGCGGCCTTCATCTCCATGTCGCGGCACGTCTGGAGCCTGGGGACCGTCCCCCCGAAGACGCCCATCTCTTTCTCGACACGAAGCGGGGCCCTGTTTCCCTGTTTCCCGAAGCCGGCAATGAACTTGTTCCGCCCCTCGACGAGGCCCTGGCGGCGGAAAATCCCAACGTCGTGGCAGCCCTGTCCCCGAACCAGGAAATCAGGTTCCAGGCAACGGCAAGCGTGGACCGGTTTCCGGCCAACCGCTTCACAGGCCAGGACGCGCGCACCTGGCTATCGACGCTTGACCGCCAGATTAGCCACAAGACCGGCTTCCTCCTGTCGGCCTTCGTCCCCGCCACGAAGAGCCTCACCGTCACGCTGCCACCCCGATCGGAATTTTCCGTGACGGAAAACAAAAAGATATTCAGCCTGGTCCGGAATCAGGCCGACAGGCCCTATGCCTTCACCTTCCAGCCCCGCCTCTATCCCGCCGAAGCCGTGTTCAGCAGCACAAGACCGATCTCCGGCATCGCGATGGTTTTTCCGGTTCCGTTCAGTCCCTGGAAGCGAACGGAATAAACCCATCCAGCCACCTGGACAGGCGTAAACGGAGGGCAGTGCGCGTCACTCGACTTGGCTGCTCCAAGCCCGCATTTTACCACGGTGCCGGCCGCCTTGCCGGCACGGGCAGCATCGCAGCCAGGCCCCTCGCGACCGGGCATGCCACGATCCGTTCCGATGCCATCGCGGTGCGCGTATTGACCGACCCCATGACAGGGTGCGCGACGGGCGTGGAATATGCCGACCGCCGGACATGCGCGCGTCACGTCGTACGGGCGCGTGCCGGTGTCCTCTGCGCGTCGCCCATCGAAAGCGTGCGCCTGCTCCTCAATTCCCGTTCGGCCCTGCATCCGCATGGTCTGGGAAACAACACCGGACAACTCGGCCGCTATTTCATGGACCAATGCTCCGTCCTCATGCACGGAAGATGGCCGGCCCGGGCCGTGGCGGGAGAGGCAGCGCCGCTGCCCACCCATCCCTTCCATGGCGTCACCGGAGGGTTCTACATTCCGCGCTATGCCAATATCGGGAATATCGCGAACCCGTCCTTCCAGCGCGGCTACAGCTATCAAGGGTCCATCGGCCGCCGCGACGGAGAGGATGCGGAGGGCATGATCGATATGTGCCCCTTCCCCATATCCGCTGCGCGGTGCACGAAAACGAGCGCGCGATGCTGCACCGGCAGATCAGCGACGGCATCGAGATGATCGAATCCCGCGGCGGCAAGGTAAAACTCTGGGGCTCGCCTCTCGGCCTGGCGACGTTGGGGGACAGGCATTCGCGACCGAGCCCCGAATCAAGCGATGGCTGATGCGATACATGTTCCCCAAGAGTATGGTCATGGGCGCCGCCGTCCATGAAAGCGGCGGCGCGCGCATGGGGACGAACCCCGCCGATTCGGTCCTCAACAGCTACGGACAATGCTGGGAGGCACCCAACCTCCTCGTAACGGATGCGTCGAGTTTTCCAACCGGCGGCACATTGGGCACGACGCTGACGGTCATGGCGGTGACAATGCGGGCCTGCGCGCACCTGGCAGACCGGTTGAAATCCGGGCAGATCTGACAATCACAGGAAATACGCGTTCAATGCGCGGACTTCCTCGGTCTGACTGCCCGGGCTTGGAGCGCGGTCCTCCGAACCTCTTCGCCGCGCCCCAATCGCCCGGATCCCGCTCCCTCACAGAGCGAGGAGTTTTCTCACCGCCGGCTCGATTGCGACCATCAGCCCCGCAGGCGGCAGGTTCACGCCCGCGAAGGAACCGGAGACATCGGCGGAACCATTGATGGCGGCATCTTCCTGATCGAAAATCGCCTTCTCGGGCGCCGAGAGCGTCCGTCCGCCATCCAGCGCCTTCAGCCCCGCCGCGGCGATGACCGCCAGATGGCGGGACGTCACCAGCGCGTCGGACAGGCCACGGACCTGCGCCACCGGCGCAAAGGCCGCATCATTGTCGCGCCAGGTCACAAGCTGCCGCCGCAGGGCCGGGACCACGCTGTGGTCTCCCGCCACATAGCGCGCCACCAGCGTCGAGAACCGCTGCGCCTGTACCGGATCGGGCGACGCGATTTCCCCGATTTCATCCAGCCTGTGGCCGTGGCGCCCCACATAGCGGTTCATGTTGTAGTTGCGCAGCGGAACCGTGGCACTCGCCAGCACCATCACCGGATCGACCGTGCCCGTCGAAAGCCGGGCCGCCATGCGCCACCTATTCGCCTCGCCCTGCAATCCCGTGATCTGAAGTTCGGAATTCACCACGGCGAGGCGCCGATACATATCGTCGACATCCCGCACCTCGGCAGGCGACCAGAACCGTTCCGCGATCGCGGCGGCGCGCGGCCAGATCCGCGCGTCGAGCATCTCGTCGGTCACGAGTTCCGCCCATAGCGGCGCCTCGCCACCCAGCACGAAGGATTTCTGCTCCTCGGTCAACGGCGGTGGCGCGGGCTCCTTCAGGAAGGCAGCGACCAGATCGGGGCGCGAGCCCTTCTTCAGCATTTTGTCGGCCTGCTCACGGGTAATCCCGTTCGCGGTCAGATCGTAGGGGTCGACCAGATAATGCTGCCCCGCCGGCTGAAGCAGATCGAGATAATATCCGGCGGAAACGATGACGGGATGATGGGCTTCGGTGGCCGAGCCGATGAATTTCGAACCGCGCCAGACATCGACCACCACGTCGGACGGAATGGCCGCCTCGCTGACCTCGTCCCACCCGACCATGATCTTGCCCTGGCTGGCCAGAACCTTCTGCACCTGGGCGGTAAACGCCGCCTGCAGCGCCTGCGGCGTCGCATAGCCATGGTCTTTCATCCAGGCCACGATCTTCGGATTCTTCATCCATTCGTCGGGATCGACCTCGTCGCCGCCGGAATGGAAATAGGCATCGGGAAACAGGCGGCCCATTTCACCGTAGAGCCGGCGCACAAGGCGCAGCGTCGCCGGCAGGGTCGGATCGAGCGCGGCCGTATTCTTGTTCTTCGGCTCCGGATTGACCGGGCTTTGCGCCGCCAGCTCCGGATGGGCCAGCAGCAGGGCCAGGGCATGGCCCGGCACGTCGAATTCGGGCACGATCCGGATGCCCCGATCCGCCGCATAGGCCACCAGATCCCGGATCTGGGCCTGGGTGTAATACTGGCCGTGCGATCCCTTCGCCGTCAGCTCCGGCAACACATGGCTCTCCACCCGGAAGCCGGTGCCGTCACTGAGATGCAGGTGCAGAACATCGAGTTTCAGCATCTCCATCGCATCGATCTGGCGCTTGATGGTCTCGACCGTCACGAAGTGGCGCGAGGTATCGATCATGATCCCGCGCCAGGCGAAACGGGGATGATCGGCAATGGTCGCGAAATCGACTTTCGGGCCGTTTTCGTCCCGCCCGATCAATTGCACGAGGGTCGCCAGACCGTGCATCACGCCATCGGGGCCGTCGGCCGTCAGCGTGGCGCCATCGGGGCCGACCACCAGCCGGTAATCCTCCTTCGCCCGCGTGGTCAGCCAGCCCGCATCCTGCCCGGCCTCGATCCGCACCGGAACCGGCGCAACCTTGGGGTCCACGGGGCGATCGGCCGCGGGCATCACCCGTCCGGCAAGCGCGTCGGCACGGCGCAGGAAGCGCCCGGCCGCAGCCTGCAGCATCGCGGAAGGCGGATGGCTCCACGACACGACGAAGCCCTCGGACAGCGGAAGCGCACCACCGGGGAAGGCAACCGAAGAGGGAAGCGGCATCAGTGCGGGAGCAGGAGCTACAGGCTCCGGCGCCGCCGGCTGTTCGCCCGAGGGCGTCGCGCAGGCCGAAAGGGCCATCGTCGCGGCAAGCAGCGAAGACCCGACAAGGGCCGCGCGCGCGGTCGAAAACTTCATGCTCATCCTCTCCTGGAACAATCCCCGGACATCGTCGCGACACGGCCTGCCTGGTCCAGGACCTGCCGAATCGCTTCGACCACCGCAGCATCGGTCGGTACCGGATTGTCGCCAAAACCGGCATTCCGCGCATCCTGGGCTCGCGGCGGATCGCCACGGCGGCAGGAGCCGTGAATTTCTTTGACCCCGGTGGCCGCGACAAGTGCCGCGGCCGAAGCCGGCGCGACGCCGCCACCGGCCATGACGGCAATGCGTCCATCGGCCCGATCGACCAGACGGCGCAGCCTCTCGCGCCCCTCCCAGGCGGTGGTACCCCCACCCGAGGTCAGGATACGTTCGAACCCCAGACCGACCGCGATCTCCAGCGCCGCGTCCGGGTCCGTGGCCTGGTCGAAGGCGCGATGCAGCGTGGCACGGGACAGGCCGCAGGCGCGGGCATGGTCGAGCAGCCGGCGCAGCATGGCCTCGTCAAGCCGCCCATCCGCCAGACAAGCGCCCAGTACGATACCGGACAGGCCAGCCTGCGCCAGGGCGGCGATATCGCCGCGCATGACCGCCTCCTCGTCCGGAGAAAATACAAAATCGCCAGGACGGGGCCGGATCATCGTAAAGACCGGGCACGGCGCACGGGCGGCAATCGCCACCAGCCCCGCCGAAGGCGTCAGTCCGCCCAGCATCAGCGCGGAACAAAGCTCGACCCGGTCGGCACCGCCCTCCACGGCCGCCGCCAGGCCATCAGCCCCATCGACGCAGACTTCCAGCAGGATGGAGCGCGCGTGCATCACCGTCCTGCCGATTGCGCCGACTGAATCGCGACGAGTTCCGCATCATGCCGCATCTGCCATTCGATCGCGTCGCGCTGGGCCAGGCCCGAAGCCGCCGCCGGGTCGAGCAGGACCAGGCAATCGGGATGGAATTGCAGCGCGGAACCCGGCACCGCCGCACTGACCGGCCCCTCGATCGCACGCGCCGCGATCGCGGCCTTGCGCGCACCGGTCACGACCATCAGCGTCTTGCGGGCCTCCAGGATCGTGCCCGTCCCCATCGTGATGGCCCGCGTCGGCACACGCGACAGGTCGCCGCCGAACATCCCGGCATTCTGCGCCAGGGTCGCTTGCGCCAGGGTGACGACGCGGGTGCGGCTGGCAAGCGACGACAAGGGCTCGTTGAAACCGATATGTCCGTTCTCGCCCAGGCCGAGAAGCTGCAGATCGATCCCGCCGGCCTGTGCGATACGCGCCTCGTATCCGGCGGCCTCGGCATCGGCATCAGGCGCCGCGCCATTGGGAACATGGCTCCGCTCCGGAGCAAGATCGACATGCGCAAACAGGTGCGCACGCATATAATGGCGATAGGACTGGGCATGGCCGCCCGACAGGCCGACATACTCGTCGAGATTGAAGGTCGTGACAGCACCGAAATCGACACCATCCGCACGGGCAGTCCCGACCAGCAGGCGGTAGATCGCCTCCATGGTCCGCCCTGTCGCCAGCCCCAGGACGGAATCCGGCCTGCCGCGCACCTGATCGGCCAGCAGCCGCGCCGCCAGTTCAGCAACATGGGCAGGATCGGGACAGATGATGACCTTCACCGCGTTTCGCTCCTTCCCATGGCCAGATCCGGCCGTCGCCTCCCCGCGCGCAGCGCGACGATCCATCCGCCGATGAAGACATAGGATGGAACGGCCAACACCATGAAAGAAGGCGTCGTGCCCAGCGTCGGGACAAGATGCACGAAAACCTGCGGCAGCACCGCCCCGCCGGAATAGGCCATGATCAGGAACGAAGTCGTCCTCCCCCCCTCGGGGCCACCTTCGGCAAGCACGATGGGGAAAAGCGCCGGCAGGATCATCGCATTGGCAAATCCCAGCAGCGCCACACAGAAGACCGGCAGCACGCCCGGTGCCACCATCGCCACCATGCACAGCAGGATTCCACCGACACAGGACAGCAGCATATAGCGTTCCTGGTCAACGACACGCGGCACGAGGACCATGCCTGCCAGATAACCGGCCATCATCGCGGCAAGGGTCAACGCCGTCAGATATTTCGTCACGTCCAGCGACAGGCCGAAGGAGCGGCCATAGAGCCCGATGGCATCCCCGGCCATGACCTCCACCCCGACATACAGGAACATGGCAAAGGCGCCGGTCACCAGCCATCCCGGCTGGGCCGCCCCACGATCGCGGGCGCGCGGCGCGGCAGTCTCCATGGCAATGTCGGGCAGCCTGGCACGCGCGGTAAAGACCGCCAGCAGCAGCAGCAAGCCAGCCATGGCCGCATAGGGTGCATGAACGGCGTGGGTAAAGGCCGCCAGCGTCGCCTCGCGGGCGGGGCCGGGCGGCGTGCGCGCGATATCGGCCGCCACACCCCCGACATTCGGCATGACGATGACCGCGAAAAGCGCAGGTGCCACGATACCGGCGAATTTGTTGGCGATCCCCATGATCGCGATGCGCTGGGCAGCACGATCATGCCCCCCCAGCAGGCTGACATAAGGGTTGATCGTAATCTGCAGCAACGACAATCCGGCGCCGATCACCGTCAGGCCGCTGAGCGCACCGACATACCATCGTGCATTGACGCACTCCCCGAACAGCGCGGTCCCTGCCGCCATCACGACCAGGGCGATGGACAGGCCGCGCCGCAGCCCGATCCGCCGCGTCAGCGCCGTCGCAGGCAGCGGAAAGATGAAATAGGCGAGGTAGAAACAGACGGGCACCAGAAACGCCGAGACATCATCCAGATTGAAAGCAACCTGGACGAACGTGATCAGCGGGCCATTCAGCCAGGTCACGAAACCGATGCTGAAGAACAGGGTGGCCATGATCAGGATGGGGCGCCAGCCATAGGCCCCGGCGGGGCTGCGTGCCGCGAGACCGGCTACCCACGACCATCCATTGAATCCCCCGGCCGGTGAAGACACCGGCCGGGGCGAAAGATCCGATCCGTCCTGCACCGTCAGAACCCGGTGGACAGCGAAACCACGGCGGCAAACACGCCGCCGACATAATAGACGGGCCCGCCGCCGGTGGCGATCTGACCGGTCGAGGTCACGTGCGGATGGGCGTTCGCGGTGTAGCTGGAGCCGGAGACATAGTGATTGTCGCCGAGATTGGTCAGGTTGAGCTGGATCTGCGGGTGCTTCATCGGCCCGATGCCCTTCATCCGATAACCCAGCGCCAGGTTCGACGTAATGTAGGACGGCATTTTCTCGTCATTCATGAAGGTCGTGTACTGGGTATCGACATAGCGCAGGTCGAAATTGCCGAAGAAGGTGCCGTCATCGTAATTCAGGCCGATGGCGCCGGTGAATTTCGGCGCTGCCACCGCGACCTTTCCAGCCGTCGGCAGCGAGCCCATCCCGGTGTTGAAATCATTGTCGAAGGTCGAATGCAGGAACTGGCCCGAGACATACGGGCTGAAATGATGCCAGCGCGCCAGCCCCACTTCCGCCTGGACGCCGCGCGAGGTCTGGCCGCCGATATTGATCGGGGACGCAACCATCTGGTTGGTGCCGGGAATATAGCCCGTCGAGGTCACCTGATGGTTGGTCATGTTGATGTTGAACAGCGACATCGAGAAATTATAGAGACTGCCCTGGTGGCGATAACCGATTTCCTCGCTGATCGAATATTCGGGCTTGAGGGTCTGCGGCTGCATCACCGCGTGCGACGAATTCGGGTCGAAGATCTGCGAATAGGCCTCGACCGAGGCCGGAGCCCGGAATGCCGTCGTCCCGTTGAGGAAGATCTGGTCGTGGGGCGTGATCTTGTAACTCGCCGAGAATTGCGGCAGCGGTTCGAAGTAGTTGCCCTGCATCTTGTACGGGTCCGCCCCGGGGATCAGGTTCGTTCCCTGACGCGAGACCATGGCGACGCGGAAGCCCGCGCTGAGGGTCAGCCTGTCGTTCAGCAGCCGCTGCGTATCGGCGATGAACAGCGTGTTGACCTGCTGCATGAAATTCAGATCGTACCCGGACAGGATATGCCCGTTCACGCGGATCGGGGTGCCCGACCAGCCGCTGCCATCGGCATTGACCGGCAGGAAATCCGACAGTTCCTCATGGGTGGTATAGGCGTACCACCAGCCGAAGGAGAACGTGTTGCTCTTGCTGATCCGCCAGTCGGCCGACATGTTCAGCCCGCCCGTCTTCTGGTTCCACGGATCGCGGCCCACGGTCAGGATGCTGCCATTGACGACGGTTCCGCCCGAAAGCTGGCCATATTGCTGCGTTCCGTAATACCCGCCGACCGCCGGAATGTTTTCGCCGCCCAGGGACGGACCGAACTGATGGACGTAGTAAGGCGTCACATGCAGCTTCAACCGGTCCGTCAGCGTGAAGTTCATCGGCATCACGAGAAGCTGCTGGTTCAGATTCTGGTTAGCCAGCTTGTAGTAACGCGCGTCGCCCGGAGTGAAATTCGGGTCGTAGGAGAATCCGACGCCATATTGCTTCCATTGCGCCATGGTGGGCGCCCGCCAGGAGGTCGCTTCCTGACGGTTGTAGGAGAATATGGCGGCGATATTGTTACCGTCCCCCCACTCCTTCACGAATTTGGTATCGAGATGATAGCGCATGAAGCCACCGGGACCGCGCGCGCCATTATCGTAGCCGGTATGGGAGAAGGACAGGAAGCCGCGCACGCCGGAATTGCCGATGTCACCCGTATCGAACCGCAGGAATTCCTTGTTGAAACTATAGGAACCGCCGGCAAGGTCGGCAAATCCGCCCATATGGTGCGACGGGTTGATCGCCGATGCCGTGATCTGCCCGCCCACGGCGTTGTAGAACGGCGCGTTCAGGTCCGGCGCCCCCTGCGAGATCGTGACGGAACCAAGATTCTCGGTATCGACCAGCGTCGCCGTATAGGGCGCGTAATTGATCGGGTCCGCCAGCGGCGCACCTTCGAACAGATAGCCGAACTGGGTTTCATTCAAGCCACGAACCTGAAGATGGTCCCCGGTGGTGCCGAACGGGTCCTGGCTGCTCACCGTCACGCCGGGAAGATCGGCGATCAAAGACGTGATGTTGGATGACGGCCCCTGTTTGGCGATGAAATCACGCGTGATGCCGCTCTGCGAACGCGGCGCGGATTGCGGCGGCATCAGCCCGCCACCCGGCGTACGGTTGGTAATGCCGGTCGCCGCCACGGCATGGTTGGTGACCGAGATTTCTTCTGATGACCGGGTGAACTGCCCCAGGACGGACGAACTGAGATCATCGCCGCCGGATGACCCGTTCCGGGCCGCCGGCGCGCTCGCCGTGGTCTTCCGGTCCTGGCCGGTGGCCGTCTTTTTCGTCTGGGCGTGCGCGGCTGCCGCGGCAAGACCGGTCAACGCAACGCAGGAGAGGGAAAGCTGGCGGAATGAGATGCGCATGGTGACAACTCCACGACCCGGCTGACGGTGAATAGTTTTTATCATTGCTCTTCAGAAACAAGCTCGCAAACGGGTTTTTAATGCGCAACAGGAATTTAATCCGGGTGACTTAATTCGAACTTAAAACAAAGTGTTTTCGTTCTCCATCCGCAAAACTGTTGCGGGAATGACACAATCTCGCCGGCCACACAGGCCGTTCAAACGCCGTCCGGGCCGAAAATGAAGTAGCGCGCCGCAAGGCTTGCGGCGCCGCAGGCAAAGCTGTCGGGCTCAAAATCCCGGAACTGGATCATACCCCGCGAAACCGGGCGCCGCAGGATGTGGGACTCGGTCTCGCGTTGCAGGGCATGGCCATAGATCCCGTCACGCAGGTTGGGGTCCAGCATCACCACGACATGGCTCGGATCGATCAGCTGGATCAGATGGGCGGTGGCAAGTCCCATCGAGGCGCCGGCATGATGCAGGATCGACAGCGCCTCGGGGTGCGCACCGGCCGCCAGCCGGGCCAATTCGGCGATCTCTCCGGGCAGCCCCGCCCGCCGGGCGGCATTGCCGATTGCCAGAAGCGAGGCCACGGTCTCCAGGCAGCCGCGATTGCCACAGCGACACGGCAGGGCATGGGCCATGTCCGTCACGATCGGCGCGTGCGACATTTCCCCCGCCCCGCCGGCATAACCGCGCAGAAGCCGCCCATTGACGATGTTCGCGCAACCGATGCCGTTGCTGATAAAGATCACGCTGAAATCGGGGCTGCTTCGCAAGGCTCCGAACAATTGCTCGCCCAGGATCAGGGCATTCGCATCGTTCTCGATCCAGGTCGGCAGGCCGGTCCGCTTCGACAGCACCCCCCCGATATCGACATCGCGCCAGCCCAGGGCGGCACATGCCAGGCAGGTCTGACGATCGTTGGCCACAAAACCCGGAAGAGCCGTGCCAACGCCCGAAACCTTGGCCGACCGAAGCCCCTTCCGCAGGTGCGTGATCGCATCGCACAAGGACGACACGCATGTTTCCAGATCGGCATGACGCGGCAGTTCCATGCGGTCATGCACGGTCCCATGCAGGTCGGTCAGCACCACGATTGCCGGATCGTCCTGCAGGGAAATGCCGATGAACCACGCCGCTTCCGCCCGCACGGCAAGCGGCACCGAAGGCCGCCCGCTGCCATGAACCGGCGTCTGCTCGCACAGGATTTCCTGCTTCAGCAGATCGCGCACCAGGCTGGACACGGCGGCCTTGCTCATGCCCAGGCGCAAGGCGAGTTCGCTCCGGCTCTCCGGTCCATTGCGACTGAGGCTGCTCAGAATCAGATAATGTCCGGTGGAGAGCATGCTGAGAGGTCCCTGAAGGAATCGCCGGTCAATAGTTCATATTATGAACTATGTTGACGGGATAGGGAAATGCCTGTTTACAAAAAGGGCCTATAAACATGGTCGGGGTAGACGGGCCTGCCTGTCGTCCGGGCGGGCAATCTCAGTGTGGAACCTTCATGATTCTTTGCGCAGATATTGGTGGATCGTTCATCGATTTCGCGGTGGTTCACCCCGATGGACGGACCGAACACCGCCGCTCCGTTCCGACACCGCTTGATAACGCCCCCGCCTTCATCGGCGCACTTGTCGCGCTCTGCGCGCCCTGGCCCGACATGCCGCTGCACATCGCCATTGCGGGCGTGGAATGTCCCGATACCGGCATCATCCGCGCGGCAAACATTCCCTGCGTGCAGTCCCTGCCACTCGCCGCCCATCTCCACCGCGAAACCGGTCGCGCGGTCCGGATCGCCAATGATGCGGATTGTTTTGCACTGGCCGAGGCCCATTTCGGCATCGCCAGGGGGCATCGCAATGTCTTCGGCGTGATTCTCGGTACGGGAATCGGTGGCGGTTTCGTCCTCGATGGCCGGATCGTGCCAGGCCTGGGCGGCGTGACGGGCGAATGGGGGCATGCGCCGGTTGTCATCCCCCCTCCTGCCCCCCTTGATCAGGAGGCAGCCGAGACCCTGGTCCCGCTCTTTCGCTGCGGCTGCGGCATCTCGGGGTGTCTCGACACGATCGCGGGCGCCCGCGCGCTGGAACGGCTGCATCTCTGGGCGGGCGGCACGCCGCAGACCAGCCGGGCGATCCTCGAAGCCTGGCAGACAGGCGATCGCCAAGCCGGCAGGACGCTCGATATCTGGCTGTCTTATATGGGCGCCGGCCTGGCCCATGTGATCAACGTCACCGGCAGCACCATCGTCCCGGTCGCCGGCGGCCTGAGCAACGCCCACGCCCTGGTCGACGCGCTGGATGAGGCCGTCCGCGCCCGCATCCTGACCACCACGTCCGGCCCGCTGCTCAAGCGCGCGGCGCTAGGGGCCGATGCCGGCCTGCTCGGCGCGGCCTGCCTCGGGCTGGATATCCGCGCGCAGGAGTGAGAGATCGCCCCGGGGCTCGGATGACAGAATGACGCGTATCAGATCGCCAATCAGAGAAAACGCCGCCTCACACGTCAGACGTGAAAGCTCTCGCCGCAGCCGCAGCGGCCCTTCTCGTTGGGATTGTTGAAGGTAAAGCCGGATTCGAGCTGCTTGACCTCGTAGTCCATCGTCGTGCCGATCAGGAACAGCGTGGCCTTGCGATCGACCAGCACCGTCACGCCCTTGTCGGTCACGATCTCATCGCCCGGCCCGGCCGCCTCGACAAAGCTCATATCGTAGGCGTGGCCAGAACACCCCTTGGTCGAAATCGCAATCCGCAGCAACTGCCCGGCATGGGCCGTAGCATACAATGCCCGCAGCCGATCGGCCGCGCGGTCGGACAGCGCCATCAGGGGCGGCAGCGCCCGCCGGGTCGGAGCGGACGATGCAGCCGTCGCGTTGCTGGAAACAGTCATTGGCAATCTCCCGATCCCGGCGGGCATGGCATCCCGCCGCGACGTGTCAGAACATGTTCAAGCTCAGGCGGGCATCGTCGCTCATGCGCGACATGTCCCATGGCGGGTCCCAGACGATCTCGACCGTCGCCTCGGTCACACCTGGGACGGCGCGAACCGCCTCCTGCACCTGGGCCGGCAGTTCCTGCGCGCTGGGGCAGTTAGGGGCCGTCAGCGTCATTTCAATGCGCACCGTGCCGTCACGATGCAGGTCGATCGCGTAGATCAGGCCTAACTCATAGATATTCACCGGAATTTCCGGATCGTAGACCGACGCGATCGCCGCGATCACGGCCTCCTCGTCGGGCACCGCCGCCGCACCGTCCGCCGCAGGCTCCCCGTCGGGCGTCCAGCCTTCCACCGCGGGGCTATCCCCAGCCGCAGGCGCGTCGAACGAGAAGGCGTGCCCCTCGGCTCCGTTTCCAGTCTCTTCCATCGCGGCCATCCTGTCGGTCTGAACCATCATTCCCGCCTCATCCGTCCCTCGTCTCACCCGCCGGCGTTCCCGCAGGCGCCTCGATCAACGCCGCCTCCAGCGCCGACCATGCCAGGGTCGCGCAGCGGATGCGCGACCGGTGCCGGTGCAGGGGCGCGAAGACCCTCAATTCCGGGCAGGAATCGCCATCCTGCCCGGTTTGCAGCAGGGCGGTAAAATCCCGCCCCATGGCCGCGGCCCCGCTCCTGTCCTGCCCCGCCACCAGCCCGGCCATCATGTCGGCCGAAGCCAGGCAGATCGCACATCCGCGCGTCTGGTGACGAACCGTCCCGATCCGCCCGTCCGCATCCAGCCAGACACCGATCCGCACCCGGTCGCCGCACATCGGGTTCGTACCCTCGCCCCGGCCGGCCGCGCCTTCCAGCGGGCCGGCATGGACGGGCGCACGCGCCCGTTCGATCACCTGCCGCTGATAGAGCCCGTCCTGATCCATCGGCCCGTGCCCGCTCCCGCCTCAGACGAAGAAGCTGCGGATCTGCGTCAGCGTCGATGCCAGCGCATCCACGTCCTCGCGCGTCGTATAGAGCGCGAAGCTGGCACGGGCGGTGGCGGACAGGCCCAGGCGCCGCATCAGCGGCTCCGCGCAATGATGCCCGGCCCGCACCGCGATCCCGTTACGGTCCAGCAGGGTCGCGATGTCATGCGGATGCACATCGTCCATCGTGAACGAAATCACGCCCCCACGCTCCGCAGGCGCCCCCACGACGCGCAGGCCCGGCACCTCGGCCAGGCGCGGCAACGCATAATCCACCAGCGCCGTCTCATGCGCCGCAATGGCATCATACCCGATCGCTTCGATATAGCTGATGGCCGCGCCCAGCCCGATCGTCTCGATGATCGCAGGCGTGCCGGCCTCGAATTTATGCGGCACGGTGGCCCAGGTGGAGCGCTCGAAACTCACCGAGGAAATCATGTCCCCGCCACCCAGGAACGGCGGCATCGCCTCCAGCAGATCCCGCCGCCCCCACAGCACGCCGATCCCGGTGGGACCATACAGCTTGTGGCCGGTGAAGGTGTAGAAATCGGCATCGAGCGCCTGCACATCGACCCGCCGATGCACGACGAACTGGCTGCCGTCGAACAGCACGCGCGCCCCCGCCGCATGGGCGATATCGGCAATCTGCCGCGCTGGCGTCACGGTACCCAGCACGTTCGACATGTGGGTGACGGCCACCAGCGCCACCTTGCCGTCCGCCACCAGCCGCTCCAGCGCGTCCAGCGCGATGTCGCCCTCATCGGTAATCGGCGCCACGCGCAGTTCGATGCCCGTCCGGTCCCGCAGCATCTGCCACGGCACCAGATTGGCATGGTGCTCCATCTCCGAGATCACCACCGCCTGCCCCGGCCGCATCAGGCTGCCGAAGGAATGGGCGACCAGATTGATCGCCTCGGTGCTGTTGCGGGTAAAGATCACCTCTTCCCGCGCCGTGGCACCGATCAGCCCCGCCACCTGGTCACGCACCGCCTCATAGGCATCGGTGGTGCGCTCGCTCATCCAGTGCAGGCCGCGATGGATGTTGGCGTACTGCGTGCGCATGGTGTCGCCCATCGCATCGATCACCTGGACCGGCTTCTGCGCCGAGGCGGCACTGTCCAGAAAAACCAGCGGGCGCCCATGCACCGTCTCGCCCAGGATCGGGAAGTCGGCACGCCGGTCGCGCAGCGCGTCGATAGGGTCGGTCATCACGGAAGGCGAGACATCCATGTTACGCGTCCTTTCGGGTCCACCAGGTCTCGACCGCGCGGTTCAGCACCGCCCGCAGGGCCTCGTCCCCCATCAGTTCCACCGCGTCGTGCAGGAACGCCTTGACCAGAATGGCCCGGGCCTCTTCCCCCGCCACGCCACGGCTGCGCAGGTAGAACAGTTGGTCGGCATCCAGCGCCCCCACGGTCGCGCCATGGCTGCACCGCACGTCGTCGGCATAGATTTCCAGTTCCGGCTTCGCGTCGATCTCGGCATGGTCCGACAGCAGCAGGGCCTGATTCATCTGGTAGCCATCGGTCTTCTGCGCAACACGCTCCACCAGGATCTTCCCCTGGAAGACGCCCCTGGCATGGCCCGCCAGCACGTTCTTCACCGTCTGGCGCGAATTGCACGAGGGCGCGGCATGGGTGATCACGCTGGTCAGGTCTGCAATCTGCCGCCCGTCCAGCAACTGCGCGCCGTTGACATGCACGATGCCACCCTCGGCATTCAGCCGCGCATGAACCTCATGCCGCGCCAGGGCCGCGCCCAGCGTCAGTGTGAAACTGTCATAGGACGCATCGGCCCCGACCTCGGCATGAACCACCGCCAGATGCCGGGCAGCCGGGTCCTCGGTCTGCAACTTCGCGTGGATCAGATGGCCGCCCTTGGCAACCGCAACATCCAGCACCGGATTGTTCAGATAATCGCCACGCCCGACCGACAGATCCAGCACCGACAGCCGCGCCCCGGCCCCCAGCACGATACGATGCCTTGGATGAACCGACAGCGCCACGCCATCGGGCGCAACCACGACCGACAGCAGCACCATCCGCCCGGCATCGACGCCAGATGCCACCGTCAGCGTCAGCCCGTCTTCAGCCAACAGGGCATTCAGCGCGCTGGCAACATCGTCATGCGCCGTCAGGTCCGCGCCGGCAGCAAACCGCGTGACCGACACCCCATCCGGCAGGCGCGACAGGTCCGGCGCAAAACGCCCGTTGACCATGACGGCGCGCGGCAGATCGGCATCCAGATCATAAGCCCGCACGGCATCGGCCAGCAGCGTATCGACCGCCGCCTCGTCCGCCTGCACAGGCGCCCCGGCAAAGGGAATGTCCGCCAGCGTCCGCAGCGAGGTATATTTCCACGCCTCGACACCCGAGCGCGGCAGGCCCGTCTTACGCAGCAGGTCGGCCGCCTGCGCGCGCGTGGCGTTCCCGTCCCCGCCCGTATAGCGGTTCAGGAACGCGGCGGCGCTGACGCCGACGGGAGCAATCGCGTTCACGCGGCCTCCGCCAGGAAACGGGCATAGCCCTGGGCCTCGAGCTGCTTGGCCAGTTCCGGCCCGCCGCTATGGATGATGCGCCCGCGCGCCATCACATGGATGCGGTCCGGCACGATGTAATCCAGCAGCCGCTGATGATGGGTAATGACCAGCGCCGAGAAATCCGGCGCGCGCAGCGAATTCACGCCTTCGGCCACGATGCGCAGCGCATCGATGTCCAGCCCGCTATCGGTCTCGTCCAGAATGGCGAAGGACGGGTTCAGCATGCGCATCTGCAGCACTTCGTTGCGCTTCTTCTCACCACCCGAAAAGCCGACATTCACATTGCGCTTCAGCATGTCGTCGGACATCGACAGATGCTTCGTCTCCTGCCGCACCGCCTTCAGGAAGGCCACCGCATCCAGCTCGTCCTGCCCACGGGCACGGCGCACCGCATTCACGGCCGTGCGCAGGAAGTTCGCGTTATTGACGCCCGGCAGTTCGACCGGCGCCTGAAAAGCCAGGAACAGACCCAGCGCCGCGCGCTCTTCCGGCTCCAGCGCCAGCAGATCCTGACCCTTGAAGGTCGCGCTGCCCGCCGTCACCTCGTAATCCTCGCGCCCGGCCAGCACGTAGGAGAGCGTGGACTTGCCAGACCCGTTCGGGCCCATGATGGCATGGACCTCGCCGGCCGGAATCTCCAGATCGACGCCGCGCAGGATTTCCTTGTCCGCGCCGTTATCCGAAATCTTGGCGCACAGGCCGGCAATCCGCAAAAACTCGTTGCTCACGTCACTCATCTCCGTTCAGCCGACGCTGCCTTCAAGGCTGATCTGCAGCAATTTCTGGGCCTCGACCGCGAATTCCATCGGCAGCTCCTTCAACACGTCCTTGCAGAAGCCATTCACGATCAGCCCGACCGCATCTTCCTCGGACAGGCCGCGCTGGCGGCAATAGAACAGCTGGTCTTCCGAAATCTTCGAGGTCGTCGCCTCATGCTCGATCTTCGCCGACAGGTTGCGGCTTTCGATATAGGGCACGGTATGCGCACCGCACTGATCGCCGATCAGCAGGCTGTCGCACTGCGTGAAATTCCGCGCGCCGGCGGCCTTGGGCATCATCCGCACCAACCCGCGATAGGTACTGTCGGAATGGCCGGCGCTGATGGTCTTGGCGATGATCGTCGAGCGCGTATTCCGCCCCAGATGGATCATCTTGGTCCCGGTATCGGCCTGCTGGTGGTTGTTGGTCACCGCGACCGAATAGAACTCACCCACCGCGCCGTCGCCCTGCAGGATGCAGGAGGGGTATTTCCAGGTAATGGCCGACCCGGTCTCGACCTGCGTCCACGAGATCTTGGACCGGTCGCCCCGGCACGCGCCGCGCTTGGTCACGAAATTATAGATCCCGCCGCGCCCCTGCTCGTCGCCCGGATACCAGTTCTGCACCGTCGAATATTTGATCGACGCATCGTCCATCGCCACCAGCTCGACCACCGCCGCATGCAGCTGGTTCTCGTCGCGCATCGGCGCCGTGCAGCCTTCCAGGTACGAGACCGACGCCCCGTCCTCGACCACAATCAGCGTGCGTTCGAACTGCCCGGTATTGCGCGCATTGATGCGGAAATAGGTCGACAGCTCCATCGGGCAACGCACGCCCTTGGGCACATACACAAACGACCCGTCGGTGAAGACGGCCGAATTCAGCGCCGCATAGAAATTGTCGGCCACCGGCACCACGCTGCCCAGATAGCGGCGCACCAGCTCGGGATGCTCGCGCACCGCCTCGGAAATCGGGCAGAAGATCACGCCCGCCTTGGCCAGGGTCTCGCGGAAGGTGGTCACCACCGACACGCTGTCGAACACCGCATCCACGGCAACCGGCGGCCGCGCAACCTCGCCTTCCGGCAGTTCCACGCCGGCCAGCAGCGCCTGCTCATGCAGCGGAATGCCCAGCTTCTCGTAGGTGCGCAGCAGTTCCGGATCGACCTCTTCCAGCGATTTCGGCCCCGCCTTCTTCTTCGGCGCGGCATAGTAATGCGCGTCCTGGAAATCGATCGGCGGATGGCTGACCTTGGCCCAACTCGGCTCGGTCATGCCCAGCCAGGCCTGGAACGCCTTCAGCCGCCATTCCAGCAGCCATTCCGGCTCCTGCTTGCGGTGCGAGATCAGGCGGATCGTATCCTCGGTCAGGCCCTTGGGGGCCATATCCATCTCGATCTCGGTCTCAAAGCCCCATTTATAGGTGGACTGGCCCAGGCTCTCGACCGCATCGCGGGTTTCGGCAATCGCTGGCATGTCTTCCTGCTCCCTCAGACTGCGGCGGCCGGGCCGGCAGCGGATATGTCATGGGCCGCGCACGCGGCCCCCGGTCCCCGCACGGCTTGCCCGCGGGTCTGCATGTCGGCCAGCGTGATCGAGGACAAGGCCCCCCGGATCGCGTCATTGACCGCATCCCACTGCCCGCACAGGCCGCACAGGGTGCGCGCGTCGCACTCCCCGCCATCGACGCACGCCGTCAGCGAGATCGGCCCGTCCACGGCGGTGATGACCCGTGCCACCGAAATTTCGTTCAGCGGCAGCGCCAGACGGTATCCCCCACGCGCGCCGCGCAGGGAAATCACCAGTTCGTCGGCCGCCAGGATCTTCAGCACCTTGGCCACGGTGGGTTCGGGAATCCCCGTGGCCTGCGACAGCGCCGGCGACGTCGTCACCTCGTCCTGCTGCGCCAGGCGCACCAGGGCAACGACGGCATAGTCGGTCAGCTTCGACAGTCTCAGCACCCGCCCCCTCCTTTTCGTCCCTGGATTGCGGCCCGCCGCATAGCGGACCAATTCAGTACTGATTTACGATCCAGATGATGCCCCACGGCGCCAGCGTCAAGTGCAAACCACGCACGCCGGGCCGCCAGGGCCGCATGGCAAAGGCCGATCATCCCACCTGCGCTCCGAAAACCAGGTATAGCGCCAGCGACAGCACGGCCCCGGCCAGAAAGCCGACCAACGTGCCGTTCAGCCGCACGAACTGCAGATCCTTGCCCACCCGCAATTCCAGCCGCGAGACCAGCATGTCGGTATCCCAGCCCGCCACCACCCCGGCAATGAAGCGCGACAGCCGCTCGCGCACAAAGGGCAGGCTGCCCAGGATCATGCGCCGTGCCCACCCGACCACGCGCTCACGCAGGGCCTGGTCGGTGCGCATCTGGTCCGCCAGCCGCTGAAGCGTGTCCCGCACGATCGACGCAGCCCAGCCATCGGGACAGGCCATGTCGGCCTCGATCATCTGCCGCATCCGGCGCCAGACATCCCCGCCCCAGTCGCGAATGCTGTCATGGGTCATCACACCCGCGATCGCACCCGTGATCTCGCGGCGCCGCTCGGGGTCGGTCTCGATCCGGTCGATCTCGCCCCGCACCCAGGTCGTAAACCCCTCGCGCAGCTCCGAATTCTGCGGATCGATCCGATCCAGTTCCTGATTGACCGCGATCAGAACCTTGGTCGCGATCGAGCCGCCGATGGCCCAGCCCAGAATCCGCCCGCCCTGCTCGCGCACGCGGTCCTCGATCATGGCGCGCAGCGAATCTTCCTTGGCTTTCAGCCCGTCCTTCATCCGCGCCAGCAGAAACGACAGGACTTCCTGATGCCGATCCCCTTCCACCAGGGCCCGCAGGGTCCGCGCCACCACCGGCGCCACCTCCTCTCCCCCCAGAATCAGCGGCAGCATCCGCGCCACAGCCGATCCGGCCCGCCCGTCCTCCAGCCGCGCCATCACCGCGGGCGCGGCGCCGGCCAGCGTGCGGCACACTGTCTGGGCGGTCGCCGGGTCGTCCAGCAGCCCGGCCACGATTCCCGGCAGGTCGATCCGCTCAAGTGCCGCGGCCACATCGGCCTCGGTAAAGACATGCGTCGCTACGAAGCGGCCCAGCGCCTCGCCCAGGCGCGCCTTCTGCGCGGGCAGGATGGCGGTATGGGGAATCGGCAGGCCCATCGGCCGCCGGAACAGGGCGGTCACCGCGAACCAGTCCGCCAGTCCGCCCACCACCCCCGCCTTGGCGCCCGCGCGCAGCACGTCGAGCCACAGCGCATCGGCCACCAGGCCGGCGGCCGGCGCGGCGTAGGCCGCCACGGTCACCGCCCCCATGCCGGCCAGCAGGCCGCCGGCCGCGCGGCGATATCGGCGCAATGTCCGCCAGGCGGCCCGATCCGCGTCGGACCTGGCATTTTCCGCATCGGGGCTCGTATTCATCCCCCGCTCGATACCACTCCGCACGCACGGACCCAAGCGCCGCCCGCGCGACCCGCTGTCCCGCCAGGGGCACGCCGACCGAAATTCGGCGTGATCCGCCCCGCGAGACATTGCGATGGGAACGCGAACATGAAACGCTGCCGGGGCGTGACGCACGGATGACTACGGAAAAGACAGGCCAGCTAATGACCGACACCTCCATCAGCGATGCGGCGGAAATGCTGCTCGACCTCGCACGGCAATCGGTCACGGGGGCCGAAGACCTGTCCGCGGGCAATCCCATCATCACGCTGGCCCGCCGAATCGGCCGGCGCCTGACCGCCGGCACGCTGACCACCGACATGCTCGACGGCGTGATACGTCATCTGCGCGACGACGCCTTTCGCAACCGGGCCGCGCGCCTGGGCAGCTATGTCGACGGCACCGACGATTCGCGGATCGCGACCCGCCTGCGCGACGTCGCCCGCACGGTGGCCAGCGCACCAGGGCCGGACGGCACGCCGCCCACCTTCGGCGCCTTCCGCAAGACCGTGGAACGCTCCCGCTTCGCGGCCGTCTTCACCGCCCACCCGACCTTCGCCCTGGCCAATCCGGTCTACGACCTGCTGGCAACGATGGCCTCTTCCGACGCCACGCCCCCCGCCGCCCTGCCGGAGCTTGAAACCCACCGCCGCGCCGCCCCGCCGACCCTGGAGGAGGAATTCGCCCTCGCCTCGGCCGCGATCCTGCGCGGCCGCGACGCGGTGGACCGGCTGACCGGCGCCCTGCTGGCCGAAGCCCGCGCCCGCTGGCCGCATGAATGGTCGGTCCTCAGCCCCCGCCCGGTGATCCTGACCAGTTGGGTCGGCTACGACACGGACGGGCGCACCGATATCGGCTGGTGGGACACCATCCGCCTGCGGCTACGCATGAAGAAGCTGCAACTGGAACGGCTGCACGCGCAGATCGCCCCCCTGCTGCCGCCGGCCCAGGATCTGCATGCGCAGGTCGAACGCGCGCTGGACGCCGTGACCGCGCAGATCGAAGCCTGCCCGGTCGGCACCAGTGTTCAGCCCGAAGCCGTGGCCGCCTTCGCCGCCGTGCTGATCGGCCGCAGTGACGAGGCGATCCCGGCAGCCAGCCAGTTGGCCGCCTTGTTCCAGGAGGCCATCGACTCCGCTCCGCCCGACGACCGGATGGCCCTGTCCGTCGCCCGGGCCGGATTGCTGGCCCATGGCATGGGCGCCGCCCACACCCATGTGCGGCTGAATTCGACCCAGATCCACAATGTCGCCCGCCAGCGGCTGGGGATCGAGGACAACCCGGAAAACCCGTCACAGCGCCGCGCGCTGCTGACGCACATCAACGACGCGCTGGAAGAAGCCCAGCCGGTCGAGATCGATTTCGGATCGCTACTGGTCGAGCAGGCCACCGCCGCCCGCCTGATGATGACGGTGCGCCAGATCGTCCGCCATATCGACCATGAGAGCCCGGTCCGCTTCCTGATCGCCGAGACCGAGAGCGGCTACACGCTGCTGGCCGCCCTCTGGCTGGCCCGCATTTTCGGCATCGCCGACCAGGTCGAGATCTCGCCGCTCTTCGAAACGCAGGAGGCGCTGGAAAACGGCGCCCATATCGTCGAAGAGGCCCTGCGCTCCCCCCACTGGCGCGACTATCTGCGCCGCACCGGGCGGATGAGCCTGCAATTCGGCTATTCGGATTCCGGCCGCTATGTCGGGCAGCTCGCCGCCACCTACCTGATCGAACGCCTGCGGCTGAAGATCTGCGACCTCCTGCGGCGCTGGGACCTGACGGAGGTCGAGGTCATCCTGTTCGACACCCATGGCGAGAGCATCGGCCGCGGCGCCCACCCGTTCCGCCTGGCCGACCGGCTCGACTATCTGTCGCCGCCGCAGGCACGCGCCATCTTCGCCGATGCCGGCCTGCATATCCGCGAGGAAACCGCCTTCCAAGGCGGCGACGGCTACCTGCTGTTCGGCACCAAGGCCCTGGCCGACGCCACCGTCAGCATCATCGCCGAACATGCCTTCGCCCACGCGCCCCGCGACCGCGACCCGGTCTATGACGAGCCCGATTTTTCCGCCGATTTCTTCTCGACCATCGGCGCGGGCATGGCGGCCCTGGTCGAGGACCCGGGCTATGCCGCCCTGCTGGGCGCCTTCGGCCCCTCGCTGATCGACAAGACCGGATCGCGCCCCTCGGCCCGGCAGAGCGATGCCGGCGCCGCCACCACGCGCATCAGCCATCCCAGCCAGTTGCGCGCCATCCCCAACAATGCGATCCTCCAGCAGCTCGGCTGGTGCGCCAACACCATCCAGGGGCTGGGCACCGCCTCCGCCCGCCACCCCGAAACGTTCGAGGAATTCCTCGACCGCAGCCCGCGCTTTCGCCGCGCGCTGGATTTCGCGGCCCACGCCCTGGCCCATTCCGACGACATGGTGCTGCGCGCCGTGATCTACATGCTGGACCCGGATATGTGGCTGAACCGCGCAACGGCCGAGACCGACCCGGCCCGGCGCGACGCCTATCTGGCCCTGATGCAGGGGCTGGAGCGGCTGAATTTCTGGGCCAGCACCCAGGCCATGTTCCGCCGCATCCAGTCCGACCACCTGGCCCTGCGCCGCGCCTGGGCACAGGCCCCCACCATGGGCACCGAGGAAAAGCTCCTGCACGCCATCCGCATCGCCATGATCGAGCAGCTCTGGCTGCTGTCGACGCGCATCCCCTATTTCTCGCCGCGCAACGCCTTCTCGCGGGAAGCATTGACGACGCGCGTGCTGTGCCTGGAAATCCCGGCAGCCCTGCGTGAGTTGGACCAGGTCTTCCCCTCGGTCACGCGCAGCGGGCTCGAACTGGATTATCACGAGGACCACAGCCCCCGCTCCGAGGGGGCCTATGTCCGCGAACATGCCGAAATCTTCGCGCCCATGCTGCGCCTGTTCAATCTGCTGCGCGAAACCAGCGTCGCGGTAATGCATCATGTCGGAGCCTTCGGCTGAGTATTTCGCGCGACTCCCGCCCACGCCCCTCCTGGCAGGTCCGCGAACCGCCGCCGCCCACGGGCCGCCCCCTGCAGGCGGCGGCGCACCTGCCGGGGCTGCGGCGCGTCGTCGCCCCCAATCCCGGCCCCATGACCGGGCATGGCACCAATAGCTGGCTGGTCGATCACCCCGGCGGCACGGCCATCATCGACCCGGGCTCGGACCACCCTGCCCATCTCGAAGCCCTCCTCGCAGCGGCTGGCGGGCGGATCACGCATATCCTGCTGACCCACACCCACCGCGACCATCTGACCGGCGCCCGTCCGCTGGGCCAGATGGCGGGCGCACCGGTCTGCGGCTTCCGCCATAGCGCGGTCCCCTCCTTCACGCCCGACATCGCGCTCGATGACGGGTCGGTCGTGGCGGGGCTGACGGCCCTGCACACGCCGGGCCATGCGACCGACCATCTGTGCTTCCTGACGGCGGACGGGATCGTCTTCACCGGCGATCACATCATGGGCTGGTCGACGACCATGGTCCCGCCCGCGCCCGATGGATCGGTGCGCCAGTTCCTCGACGGTCTGGTCCGCATCGATGCCCTGGCACCGTCCCTGCTGCTGCCGGCCCACGGGCCGCCGATCCCGACACCCGAATCCTGCATCCGGGCCCTGATCGCGCATCGCCTGTCGCGCGAGGAAAGGATCCTCGCCGCCCTGCACCAGGGTCCCGCGACGCTCGAAGAGATGATGCGGCGTGTCTACCGCGCCATACCGGCCACACTGCGCCGGGCGGCGGAGCTGAATCTGCTGGCGCATCTGGAAAAATTACGTGATGACGATCGCGCCATTCACGATCGCGCTGGCTGGCGCGCCACCACCGCCCACGGAGAGCCCCCGCCTTCCCAGGCCCCGGCCCGCCCGTGCCCCTGATGAACCGGAGGAACCGTTGACCACACGCCTGTCCCTGCTGCTGTCCGCGTCGCTCATCTGCCTGGGCCTGTCGCCGGCCCGCGCCGCCATCGACCATCCCGACACGGCCCATGCTGACACCACGCACGCCGCCCACCCTGCACAGCCCATCGAACGGACCAGCAGCGGCACGATCACGATCGACGGCAAACCCGTCGCCTACCAGGCCGTGGCCGGCACGCTGGTGGTCCATCCCCATGGATGGGACGATTCCGACGAAACCGTCCAGCACCAGACCCCGGGCAGCGACGCCCATGCCATCGACGGCAATCCCGATGCCACGGCATCGATGTTCTATGTCGCCTATTTCCGCAAGGACAGCCGGGCGGAATCCCGCCCCGTCACCTTCATCTATAATGGCGGACCGGGCTCGTCCACGGTGTGGCTGCATATGGGCGCCTTCGGCCCGCGCCGCGTGGTGACGAACGACGACACCCACACCCCCGCCAGCCCCTACCGGCTGATCGACAACCCGCAGAGCCTGCTGGACGTCACCGACCTGGTGTTCGTCGACGCGCCGGGCACCGGCTTCGGCCGCATCAACGGCAAGGACAAGGAAAAGCTGTTCTGGGGCGTCGATGCCGACGGCCAGGCCTTTACCAGCTTCGTCACCCAGTTCCTGGCGAAATATGGCCGCTACAACTCGCCGAAATACCTGTTCGGCGAAAGCTACGGCACCATGCGCTCGGCCGTCCTGGTCAACGATCTGCAAAATCAGGAAAACATCGATTTCAACGGCGTGATCCTGCTGTCGCAGATCCTCAGCTACGACAACAGTGTGGACGAACCGGCGCTGAACCCCGGCATGGACGAGCCGTTCGTGCTGGCCCTGCCGACCTATGCCGCGACGGCCTGGTATCATCACAAGCTGCCGCAGCAGCCCGCGGATCTCAAAACCTTCCTGGCCGAGGTCGAGCATTTCGCCAGCACCGATTATCTGGCGGCATTGCAGCAGGGCGCAGGGCTGCCCGACGCCGACCGGACACGGATCGTCGAGCGCCTGCATGCCTATACCGGCCTGCCCGCAGACTATATCCGCCGTGCCGAGTTGCGCATCGACGGCGGCGAATTCTCCAAGACCCTGCAATCGGATGACGGCATGACGACCGGCCGGCTGGATACCCGCTTCTCCGGCCCCGCGCTGGACCCGCTGAGCGAGGAAGCCGGATACGACCCGCAATCGACCGCCATCAGCTCGGCCTATGTGTCACTGTTCAACGACTATGTGCGCAAGACGCTGAATTACGGCGACGGCCTGACCTACCGTCCGGAAATCGACATCCAGCACTGGAACTTCCACCACGCCGCCGGCGGCCCCGAAGCGACGGAATCCGACGGCCCGGCCAACGTGATGCCCGACCTCGCCCAGGCGATGAAGACCAACCCGACGCTGAAGATCATGCTCAACGCCGGCTATTTCGACCTGGCGACCCCGTATTACGAGGGGATCTACGAAATGCGCCACCTGCCGATCCCGGCCGCCTTGCAGAAGAATATCGAATTCCGCCAGTACCAGTCAGGCCACATGGTCTACGCCAACATCCCGGCCCTGACCGAACTGCACGACAATATCGCCGACTTCATCCGCCGCACCGACAACCAGCCGGCGGCAGGATCGACCACGCCGTAAGACAGGCGATTTTCATTGACGCCAGCCGGCCACGTCGTAAATTCGTGGCCGGTTCGGCGCGACCCGCCGCCTGCGGCCCCACCGGTCACGGTGAACGCGTCTTCGTTCCGCCCCCCGCTCCTGTTCGGGCGCGCCCGTCAGCAGTACAGATCCTGCTTCCGACTGTTCGTAGGCAAAGCGGCTCTACAAACTTCCTCAACTGACGACCAGTGCCGCCATCATGTATAACCCGGCATCGCCCTTGCCGAGGCCGCGCAGAATCTCACGCTTTTCATGCAGCAGAAGGCTGCGCCGCCTGGTTTCGTAGCGCAGGATCTGTGTCGTATGGTCGATCAGGCTGGCAATGCAGATGGTCTGCGCCTCGGCCGAAGCCCGGGCCAGTTGCGCGTGATCGACCGCTCCCGGCAGGTCGTCGGCCAGGCAATGAGGCAACATCGCCGCCATATCCACCAGAGACGCCACCTCCGGCCCGAAGACCGAGGCGATTTCCTCCAGCGTCACCGGCGTATCCTCTAGCACATCATGCAACCATGCCGCCGCCACAACTTCTGGCCGGGCCCCGGTCCCGGCAACCAGTTCGGCGACGCGCATCGGGTGGGCAATAAACGGCTCGTCGGTATAAGGCAGGCGCTGACCGGTCGCGGCATGGATCGATGTCGCAAAGATTGCCGCGCGCCTTACCAGATCCGTCACCCGTCGGCCCTCCCCGCCACATATCCCCGCCTGAAGCCGACTGGAACTGCGCACTGGCGGCGATCCGACATACGTTTCCAATCAGGCTCTTAATGCCCGGACATATCATCGGGTTCCCATCACGGGCCGATCATCGGGTATCCCCGGGGGGCAAGCCCCCGGGGGCCGGCGTCAGTGGGTGCGAACCGCGACAACCTCGATTTCCACCAGCCAGCCGGGATTGGCCAGATGGGCAACTTCAAATGCCGAGCGGGTCGGCAGCTTCGGCTGGGCCGGCGTACCGTAGAACTCGGTGTAGGCCTTCATCATCCCCGGAAAGTCGATCTTGCCCAGCTTGGGGTCGGCGACCATGTAGATGTGCATGTTGACGACATCGCCCATGGTCAGCTTCAGCTTGGCCAGTTCGCCCTGGATGCGGGTCAGCGCGCCGCGCACCTGGGTCTCCGTGTCGCCATAGGCGGCCAGCGTCTTCGGATCGGCCGTCTTGTCGACCGGCGGCGCACCCATGCCGCTCAGATAGATGGTCGTGGCACCGGGCGGCACCTCGATCGCGGTGGAGATCGGGAAATGACCGGCCGGATCGCTATGCCGGACCACATCGGCCGCCCCGGCGGCGGAGACCGCTCCGCCGGCCAGGACAGAAGCCAGCGCGGCGATGCGGAATGTCTTGAAAATCGTCATGTCCCTGTCAATCCTCTTCGGAGCTGATGGTCGGATGCTGGGCCGCGACATCCGACGGCTTCACCATGTCGGTGTAATGATTGCCGAAATGGGTGCGAATATAATTCACCACGTCCGCGACCTGCTGATCGGTCAGCATGCCGGAAAACCACGGCATGCCGCCGAAACCGTTCAGCACGACATAGACAGGGTAGTCCGCGCTGGCCAGCTTGGCATTTCCGGCCAGCGCCGGGAAACGGGCGCCAGCCCCTTCGGCGCCCTTGGCATCGGGCATGTGGCAGCTCTGGCAGACATGCTTGTAGACGTCGGCGCCGTCCTTCAACGGCTGCATCTTGCCCACGACGGCACTGGCACTGTCGGCCCGCGCCTGCGGGGCAAGAAACGCGCCGGCCGCCAGGCCGGCCAGAAGCAGAAATACGGACCGCATCAGGCAGCTCCCTGCGCGTGTTTATGCAGACGGGTGATGGCATCCAGCGACGACAGAATGGCGCCTTCCTGCCAGCAGCCGATATGCGACGCATGCTCGCCGGCCAGCACGATCCGGTTGTCGATGTCGCACAGTGCCTTGTAATGGGTCTTGCGCGCCTGTTCCGACCACATGGAACAGCAGCCGAGGGTCCAGGGCATGCGGCTCCACGCCATCGACACGCCGGTGCGGAACTCCTTGCGGTAGTTGGCATGAATGACCTGGCCCTGCGCCAGGCCGTGCTCCAGCCGCTCGGCCGGGGTCATGCCGGCGAAATCATACGCCGCCGGCCCGAACATGTAGCCGCCCAGCAGAACCGCCGGCCCGTCCGAGAAATAGCCATGGCTGGGGTACGAGATCTGGCTAATCGGCTGGTCGGTGAAGCTGATGCCGCCATAGATCTGGTCGTCCTGTTCCCAGAACCGGCGCTTGAATTCCAGCCCCAGCTTGACCGATGACGCATAGGGCACCGCCGCGATCGCCGCCTTCATCGGGCCGCTGACCTGCACGTCCAGCTGCGACAGCACCGGCAGCGGAATCGTGCAGACGCAATAATCCGCCTCGGCCTGCCGCACCGCGCCGCCATGGGACATGTCGTTGTAAGTGACCGTCACATGACGATCGTCCTGATGAATCGCCGTCACCTTGCAGTTCAACGTGATCAGGTCATGCACCTGGCGGTTGAAGCCCTTGCCGATCTGGTCCATGCCGCCCACCGGCTGGAACATCGTCGTCTGCATGTCCAGCCGCTCATGGAACGCCATCCACTGCCACAGGCCCGACCGCATGACGTCGTCCCGCGCAAACAGGTCGGACGGCACGGGCGCACCATCCAGCCCGCCACCCTGCGGCTTGGCGAAGCCACGGCGCAGCGAGCTGATCGCCCCCTTGCGATAGGCCCCATCGGCCGTCAGCCCACCCCAGCCGCGCATTGCCGAGACGACATGCGCGCGCTCGTCGGGCGAGATCACTTCATCCAGCTTGTGCTGGTCGATGGCCTTGGCCAGCAGCTCCGCCGTAAAGCCCGTGAAATCCGCCGCGTAATCGCGGTAGCGGACGGGCTTGCCGTCGAATACGTCGCTGGAATGCAACCAGGAATTGTGATTCAGCTCGACAAACGGTTCCAGCTCGACGCCGAAAGTCTTGCAGTAATGCAGCAGCCCCTGGTGATGATAGGGAATCCGCCACGGGCCGGGATTGATATAGTTTCCCGACGCAAACTGCACCTTCTGCACAGCCCCGCCCAGTTCGGTCAGCGTGTCCCCGCCCCGCAGCGAGATGTTGCGGCCGCCGGCACGGTCCTGGAATTCCAGGATCTGGACCTGATACCCGGCCTTGCGCAGTTCATACGCCGCCAGCATGCCCGCCAGGCCGGCGCCCAGCACCAGGACCTTCGTGCCGGGCTTGCCGCCCGTCAGCGCGGGCGCACCCTTGAAATCCGTTCCCGCGGCATGACCCAGACTCGTCATGGCCTGGTACAGGGCAGCGCTGCCCCCCAGGATACCGATTCGTGTCAGCATCTGGCGGCGGGTGGCCACCGGACGCCGAAAAGCATTTGTCATCAAGTTTCCCCAGCAGACAGGACAGAAAGCCTTACCATTCAAGGACGTTCCCCGGGCGGCGCGGCCGTCCGGGGGGCAGAAACACCAAGCCAGTTATAGGGGTCTGCCCCATATGAGCAATGACATGATCCCCCTGTCGTAACGATTTGTTAAGCATCCTCCACGCCCTTGCGGCGAAAAATCATTTGTTTCCCAGACCTTTCCGGCCTCGAAAAAAAATCGTCCGCAGCAAGGCGTGATTTGAATACAACTTTGAAACAAAAAAAATCGTTACAATACGTCCATGAAACCATATAGGTCAGGAATCCTGCCGTATAATCGGCGGCATGAGGTCCGGCGGCATCGGGCTGACATAGGGGCGCTCGGCCAGCCGCGCGGCATGGTCCCGCCGGGCCTGCGCCAGCAGCTCGGGATCGGACAGCACATCCACCGCCGTCGCCGCCATCACCTTGGCGACATGGACCATGCCCTTGTGGGCGACCGACGATTTACCCTGCGCCGTCATCTGCCACGAATGCAGCGCCGTACCGATGGCACAGGTCGCACCGAACGCCTGGACGGTCGGCACCGTCCAGCTGACATCCCCCACATCGGTCGACCCCAGCAGAATCGGCCCGACCGGCGACGGATAAGGCAGCACGACATCGCACAGCGGCCGGTCGGTCGAGGGCGGCAACCCCACCTGGCGGAATGCCGCCACGATGTCCTCCTGCGTGAAGGTCTTCTGCATCTCCCGGCCGAAGGCGCGGTCCGCCGCGTCAAAGGGCGGCGGACCCAGCCGTTCCAGATTCGCCTGCATCGCCGCTTCCAGTGGCGGATTCGGCAGCAGATTCGCCATGCCGCTGACCACTTCGCATTCGACCCGGGTTTCGGTCATCATCGCGGCCCCCTCGGCCACGCGGCGCACGCGCTCGGCCAGGGCCAGCATGTCATCCAGCTCCGCCGCGCGGACGGTATAGCGGATGACCACCCGCGATTGGACCACATTGGGCGCGGCCCCCCCTGCGTCCTGATAGGCGTAATGGATGCGCGAACTCGGCAGCATATGCTCGCGCAGGTAGTTCACCCCGATATTCATCAACTCCGCCGCGTCCAGCGCCGAGCGGCCCAGATGGGGCGCGGCGGCGGCATGGGCCGAGCGCCCGATGAAGGTGAAATCCAGGCGCATGTTGGCCAGCGCCGCTGGCGGAAAGACTGTGGCGAAAGCATAAGGATGCCAGGAAATCGCAACGTCGACGTCGTCGAACACGCCGGCCCGCACCATGAAGCCCTTGCCGGCACCACCTTCCTCGGCCGGGCAGCCATAATAGCGCACCCGCCCCGGCATCCCGGTCTCGGCCAGCCAGTCCTTCAGCGCCGTCGCCGCCAGAAGCGACGCCGAACCCAGCAGATTATGCCCGCAGGCATGCCCGTTGCCGTCGCCGGCCAGGGGCTGGTGTTCCATCACCCCCGCCTGCTGGCTCAGGCCCGGCAGCGCGTCATATTCGCCCAGAAAGGCAATCACCGGCCCGCCTTCCCCGGCCTCGCCCATGATCGCGGTCGGCAACCCCGCCACATCGCGGGTCACCCGAAAACCTTCCTGCTCCAGGGCCGCGTCATGCAGCGCGACCGAGCGGAATTCACCGAAATTCAGCTCCGGCACCGACCATACGGCGTCGCTCAACGCGATCAGCGGCGCCTTGCGCGCCTCGACACATTCCCAGATCCGCGCGCTGTTTCGCATCGCCCGTTCCCAACCCATCCATCCGTGATGGAGGAGTCATAGCCCATAACGACACCACCCCACCATGGTCCCGTCGGGGGGAGGCGCGCTCAGTCCCGCAGATCGAGCACCTTGCGCCCGTGCACGTTGCCGGTCTCGAGATCGGCGAAGATCTGGTTGATGTTCTCCAGCCGATCGGGCTCGATGACCGTCTTGACCTTGCCGTCGGCGAAGAAGGACAAGGCTTCGATCATGTCCAGCCGCGTGCCGACGATCGAACCGCGCACCGTGGTCCCGGCCATCACCATGTCGAAGATGGAAATCGGGAATTCCCCCGGCGGCAGACCGTTCAGCACGATCGTCCCGCCCCGCCGGGCAAAGCCCATCGCCTGCGCGAAGGCCGAGCGCGAGACCGCCGTGACCAGCGTGCCATGCGCGCCGCCCACCTGCGACTGGATATAGGGCGCAGGATCGACCGAACGCGCATTCACGGTCAGCGCCGCCCCCAGCACCTTGGCCGTCTGCAGCTTCTCGTCGTCGATATCGATGGCAATGACGTTCAGGCCCATGGCAACGCCATACTGCACCGCCATCTGGCCCAGCCCGCCAACCCCTGACACCGCGACCCACTGGCCGGGCCTTGTGTCGGTCATCTTCAGGCCCTTGTAGACCGTCAGCCCGGCGCACAGCACCGGCGCGACCTGCAACGGGTCGATATTCTTCGGCAGATGCGCCACGTAATTCGGGTCGGCCACCACATATTCGGCAAAGCACCCGTTGACGGTATAGCCGGTATCATCCTGCGTCGGGCACAGCGTCTCCCACCCGCCCAGGCAGTGCTCGCAATGGCCGCAGGCCGAATACAGCCACGGCACGCCGACCACATCGCCTTTCTTCACCCATTTGACGGCACTTCCCACGGCCACCACATGCCCGACGCCCTCATGTCCCGGCACAAAGGGCGGCTTCGGCTTCACGGGCCAGTCGCCACGGGCGGCATGCAGGTCGGTGTGGCACACACCGCACGCATCCAGCCGGACCAGGATCTGATCGGGGCGGATGGTCGGAATATCCAGTTCCTCGATCGTCAGTGGCTTGCCGAATTCACGGACGACGGCAGCCTTCATCTTTCCGGTCATGCTCGTTCCTCGCATTGCATGGGGCGGCGCACGGGGCGCCTTGTCGGTCATGCTAGCCCGCCCGCGGCCGGGGGGACGTGATCTACGTCAACACCGCTGCTTCAGCCCGGGCCCGCACCTATCATCAAGAATTCACACTCTTCCGCTTCCGTTCCATTCTGGCCAACGACCGGACGACGCCTTATAGAACGAGGGCCGACCGCCGGGGCCGCCGCCGGACGGCAATGGCCCGGGGGAGATCGTCCCGCACGATCGGTTCACCCCTGCTCCGGCCACCAAACCGACATCAGCAGGATACGCGCCCGGTATGACTCACCCCCATCCTGTCCGCCTCGCCAGCGCGCTGGTGGCCCTGCTGGCCACCACGCCCGCCATGGCCGCCCCCCGGCAGAGCGCACCGGCGACAGAGACCGCAACACCGATCAGGCACCTGATCGTCGTGTATGACGAGAACGTCTCGTTCGACCATTACTTCGCCACCTATCCGCAGGCCGCCAACCCGCCCGGCGAACCCGCCTTCACGGCGCGGCCCGACACGCCGGCCGTCAATACGCTGGTCACGGCGGGGCTGCTGACCAGCAACCCCAATGCCGGCCCCGCCAACGGCCCCGACGCCAGCCTGCCCTTCCGCCTGGACCGCACCCAGGCCGCCACCGCCGACCAGAACCACGCCTACACCGCCGAACAGAAGGCCTATCATGGCGGCAAGGCCGACCTGTTCCCCCTCCATACCGGGCGCGGCACCCCCGGCGGCGTGGGCGCCTTCGCCACGCGCGGCCAGGTGATGGGCTATTTCGATGGCAACACCGTCACCGCCCTATGGCAATACGCCCAGCATTTCGCCATGAGCGACGCCACCTATACCGACACGTACGGCCCCTCCACCCCCGGCGCGCTGGAAGTGGTCTCCGGCCAGACCGGCGGCATGCAGATCGTCAAGACCTCGCAGAAACCGGCCACCAGACACGCCGCCACCCCCTATATCGCCGACGGCCAGGGCGGCTGGACGATGATCAACGACATCGACCCGGCCTATGATGTCTGCTCGGTGCCCGGCAACCAGGTCACGATGCGCGGGCGCAATGTCGGCGACCTGCTGAACCAGGCCGGCATCACCTGGGGCGGCTTCATGGGCGGCTTTGACCTGGGCACGCGCAACCCGAACGGCACGACCGGATGCGCCCGCTCCACCCCCTCGCCCGTGGTCGGCGAGACGATCACCGACTACATCCCCCACCATAACTGGTTCCAGTATTTCCCCAGCACCGCCAACCCGACCCATGCCCGCCCGGCTTCGGTCGCATCCATCGGCCACACCTTCGCCGCCGACGGCGTCACGCGCGATCCGGCCAATCATGAATATGATTTGCGCGACTTCACCACCGCCCTGCGCGCGGGCAACCTGCCTGCCGTCTCGTTCCTCAAGCTCCCAGCCTATCAGGATGGCCATGCCGGCTATTCCGACCCGCTGGACGAACAGCAGGGCCTGGTCCAGATCGTCAACATGGTGCAGCAGCGGCCGGAATGGCGCGACACCGCCATCATCATCGCCTGGGACGATTCCGATGGCTGGTACGACCACGCCTTCGTCCCCCCCACCCGTTCTTCGAGCGATCCGGAGGCCGACCAACTGGACGGCCCGGGCCGCTGCGGCAGCGCCCCCCGCCCGATGGGCGTCGATGGCCGCCCCGTCAACGGCCGCTGCGGCCCCGGCACCCGCATCCCGCTGCTGGTCGTCTCGCCATGGGCAAAGACCAACCATGTCAGCCACGTCCTGCTGACCCAAAGCTCAGTCGCCCGCTTCATCGAGGATAACTGGCTGCACGGCGCGCGTCTGGGCGGCGGCTCCTTCGACGCCGACGCCGCCGACCTGCGCGACCTGTTCGATTTCACCCAGCCGCCTCGGATCGGCCGCCTGCTGCTGAATCCTCGGACCGGCGAGCCGGTTGCGCGTTAGGAACATGGAGTATGCAGGGCTCTGCCCTGCACCCGGAAGGGGACAGTCGTCCCCTTCACCCCTGGGGTTATGGGCATCGCCGGTTTCGGGAAATATCTCGATATTCACCAATGATTTTTAAGATATTCGCATTCCTGGCGCTTCTGGCCACACCGGCTCTCGCCGCCGGAGCGCCATCGGCCGCCTGCCTGCCGGCGCCCAACGGCAGCAACCCCTGCCCCGTCACGCTGCATCGCCCACCCGTCGCCCCGCTCTCGGCAATGGCGCAAGTGGGGCGCAGCCTGTTCCACGATCCCGCCCTGTCCGGATCGGGGCGGCAATCCTGCGCCTCCTGCCACGACCCCGCCCATCATTACGCACCCGCGGGCTCTGCCGCCGTGGCGCTGGGCGGCACCAGCCTGACACGCGACGGACTGCGCGCGGTCCCGACCCTGACCTATCTGGAAACCCGCCCCGGCTTCAGCATCGGTCCCGATGACGCCGAAACCGAATCCGCCGCCACACCGTCGACCACCGCCATCGGCCCCCACGGCGCCAAGACCGCGCAGAACACCACCGCCTCCGCCACCAATCTGGTCCCTCAGGGCGGCCTGTTCTGGGACGGCCGCGCCGATACCCTGCAACAGCAGGCCGACGGCCCCCTCTTCAATCCCGACGAAATGGCCTCCAGCCGCGCCGTCGTCCTGGCCCGCCTGACGCACGGCCCCTACGCCCCCATGCTGCGCCGCCTGGGCGGCCCCGCCGTCGCCAGTTCGGACAATCTGCTGCTCTCCGAAGCCCTGTTCGCCATCGCGCGCTATCAGATCGAGGACCCGTCCTTCCACCCCTATGCCAGCCCGTTCGACGATTGGCTGGAAGGCCACCGCCGCATGACGCCCGCCCAGCGCCGGGGCTACCTGCTGTTCAACGACCCGGCAAAGGGCAATTGCGCGGCCTGCCACCCGGACCGTCCAGGCCCAGACGGCACGCCCCCGCTCCTGACCGACCATCAGTTCGAGGCGCTGGGCGTTCCGCGCAACCGCGCCCTGTCCGCCAATCGCGACCCTTCATTCCACGATCTGGGCCTCTGCGGGCCGGTCCGCACCGACATGGCAACCCGCGCCGACATGTGCGGCCTGTTCATCACACCGACCTTGCGCAACAGCGCCACCAGACATGCCTTTTTCCATAATGGCGTCTATCGCACACTGGACCAGGTTCTGGATTTCTACATGCTGCGCGACACCACCCCCGACCGGATCTACCCCAGGGGTACCGACGGCCAGGTCCTGCGATATGACGACCTGCCGCCCCCCTACCGCCCCAATCTCGACGTCACGGATGCCCCCTTCGACCGCCACCCGGGCGACGCACCGGCCCTGACCCCGCGTGAACGGCAGGACATCATCGCCTTCCTGCACATGCTGACCGATCGGCCGGCACGCTGAGGGCCAACCCTGTCACAGGCGCGTGTGTTATTCTATCGTCCGTTCCATCGCCCCACGAACAGAGAGACCGGCCATGAGTCCGATTACCCGCCTGCAACCCGAAACCCGCCTGTGCGGCGCAACGATCCATAACGGGCTGGTCTATCTGGCCGGACAGGTCGCCGATGATCCGTCGCAGGATGCCGCAGTGCAGATGACCGATATCCTGCACCAGGTCGATGCCCTTCTGGCCGAAGCCGGCACGGACAAGAGCCGCCTGCTGTCGGTCCAGATCTTCCTGGCCGACATGGACGATCTGGCGGACATGAACCGCGCCTGGGACAAATGGCTGGACCACGGCAACAAACCGGCCCGCGCGACCGTCGAAGCCCGTCTGGCCGACCCGGCCTGGCGCGTCGAGTTGACCGGTATCGCGGCATTGCCCTGAGCCGCGCGGGCTCCAAGGGGCTCTGCCCCTTGGAGCCCGGCAAGGCGGGGCTGAAGGCCCCGCCCTTAGCGTCAATCAGTCGACGCGCTGAACCCAGCCATAGGGGTCCGGGCGCTGACCGCGCTGAATGCCGATCAGCGCATCACGCAGCCCTTCGGTCACCGGATCGGCCCCATTGCCGGCACCGATCACGATCTCCCCGCGCTGCCCACGGAAACGGCCGATCGAGGTCACCACCGCCGCCGTGCCGCAGGCAAAGGCCTCCACCAGGCGTCCGCTGGCCGCGTCCTCATAGCATTGCTCGATGCTGTAGCGTTCCTCGCGCACCGTCAGCCCCTTGTCGCGCGCCAGCGTCAGCAGCGCATCACGGGTGATACCGGGCAGGATCGTGCCCCCCAGCGGCGGCGTGACCAGCGTGCCGTCATCCATCACGAAGAAGATGTTCATGCCACCCATCTCCTCGATCCACCGATGCTCGGCGGCATCCAGGAACAGCACCTGGTCGCAATTCTGCGCCTTCGCCTCGCGCTGGGCCAGCAGGCTGGCAGCATAATTGCCGCCGCACTTGGCCGCACCCGTGCCACCGGGGGCCGCGCGCGTATAATCCTCGGACACCCACACCGACACCGCACCGCCGCTGAAATACGCGCCAACGGGCGAGGCGATGACGATGAACAGATATTCCGACGAGGGCTTCACGCCCAGAAAGGCTTCATTCGCGATCATGAAGGGCCGCAGATACAGGCTGGCGCTCTCCCCCGACGGAATCCAGTCGCGATCGACCTTCACCAGTTCGCGCACCGCCTCCAGGAACAGCGCCTCGGGCACCTCCGCCATCGCCATGCGCTCGGCCGACTGGCGGAAGCGGCGGGCATTGGCATCGGGGCGGAACATCACCACGCCGCCATCGGCAGCGCGATAGGCCTTCATGCCCTCGAAGATCTCCTGCGCGTAATGCAGCACCGCAGCAGCCGGATCGAGCGCGATCGGCGCCCGCGCCTCGATCGTCGGATTATGCCAGCCCTGCCCTTCCTTGTAGCGGATCACCGCCATGTGGTCGGTAAAGACGCGGCCGAACCCCGGATTGGCCAGCAGTTCCACACGCTGTGCGACCGATACCGGCGCGGGGTGCGGAATATGCGTGAAACGGAATTGATCGGCGCTATCCATGATCCTGCTCTCTCACGACGAAACGCTCCGTGCCGCATGCACGACGCAACAGGCACGCGCCCCACGGCACGTCCCGACCGGCCAGAGTCCCCAGATCAAGCGGCGCGTCAAGTCCGCGCCCCACGCATCAGGCCCGCGAGCGGTTACGACAGGCTCGCCGCCACATGCCGGCCAATCCCCGCGAACACATCGGCAAACTGCGCATCGGTCGGATTACCGCCACGCGTATAGACGACCATGATCACCGGCCCACCCGTCCCGGGCCACCCGATGGCGATATCACCGGCAATATCCCTGCCGTTATTCCCCGTCTTGTCCCCCACGACCCAATCGCCGGGCAGTCCCGCGCGCAGCCGGTTCTTTCCGGTCTGGCAATTGACCAGCCAACTCTTCAGCGTGGCGCGCGACCCGTCCGACAGCACGTCGCCCAGGACAAGCCGCCGCGCGATCCCGGCCATCGCCAGGGGGGTCGTCGTGTTGCGCACACCCCCCAGCGGTGTGCGGTTGAGATAGGGCTCGATATCGTCAAGGCGCGTCACATCGTCGCCAATCGCCCGCCAGAAACGCGTCAACGCAGCCGGACCGCCGACACGCGCCAGCAGCTTGTTGGCGCAGACATTGTCGCTGAATTCGACCGCCCCGGCGCACATCTCGCGCACCGACAGGGCCCCCCGGCCCAGATTCGCCTTTGCGACCGGGGCATACATCGTCCCCATGTCCGCAGCCGTAAAGGCGATGACCTCATCCAAATCCGCCGTGCCCTGGTCGACACGCGCCAGCATGCACGCCGCCAGCGACGCCTTGAACGTGCTGCACATGACGAACCGTTCGTTCTGCCGCCAGGAAAATGTCTTTCCGCTGGAGACATTCGCGGCAAAAACGCCAGCCCGCCCACCGGTCGCCTGCTCATACGCCGCAATCGGACCGGGCGCCGGCGTCCGCGCGGAAGCCGGAGAAACGAACAGGGCCGAAGCAGATTGAAGAAAAGCGCGGCGTTGCATACGTGTCACCCCGTCAGGTCCGGCCCTTATCGCAGCGCAAATCCCAGCACATCCAGCGCCTCACGCAGTCGGTCGCGTCCGCTCAGCGATTGCGGACCGGCGACGCGGCGCAGCATGACGTCCGACCACGCACGGGGCGCCAGCCCCTGCTCGCACTGAAAAGCCTCGTCGGCCCCGTCATACCGGCCGATCGCCTCACCCTCGCCTGCGATATCGTAACGCTCGCGATGCAGCACGACCGATTGCGGCAGGCGCGGCTTGATCGCGGCGGGCCGGTCCGGGTCCGGATGGCCGACGCACATGCCAAAGACCGCCATGCAGCGATCCGGCAGCCCCAGTTCGCGCGCCACCTGTTCGGGATGGTTGCGCAGCCCCCCAATATAGACGATCCCCAGCCCCTGGGCTTCCAGAAAGGCGGCGGCATTCTGCGCCGCCAGCGTCGCATCGACGACGCCCACAAGAAAGGTTTCCAGATAATCCAGCCCTTCGGTGGCATGGGCCCGGGCCTCACCCATCCGCGCCAGCCGCGACAGATCGACCAGCCACGCCAGAAACAGCGGGGCCTGGCGAATATGCGCCTGCCCACCTGCCAGTTCCGCCAGCCGCCCGCGCCGCTCGGCATCCTTGACCGCCACCACGCTCCACACCTGAAGGTTCGACGAAGTCGAAGCCGACTGGGCAGCCGCCACCGCCCCGTCCAGCACGCTCTCCGGGACCGGATCGGGCCGATAGGCCCGCACCGAACGATGCGCCATCAGATGGCGGAGCATCGCCTCGTCCGGCAGGCCGCCCGGCGCCATTCCCGCGCGGTAACGCGCCGCCCACAGCGCCGCCAGACTGGCAGCGTCAGACAGCATAGTCGCGGATCGTCACGAATCGGGTGTCCAGATAGGCATCCAGCGCCTCGCTGCCGCCTTCCGAGCCGTAGCCGGAATCACCAATCCCCCCGAACGGCACTTCCGGCAGCGCCAGCCCCAGATGATTGACCGTCAGCATCCCGGCCCGCACCTCATCGCGCAGGCGGGCGGCCGTGGGGGCGGCACCGGTAAAGGCATAGGCCGCCAGCCCGTATGGCAGGCGATTGGCCTCGGCCAGCGCCTCGTCCAGCGTATCGAACGGGTTCATCAGCGCCACCGGGCCGAACGGTTCCTCGTTCATGATGCGCATGTCGGTGCTCAACTCGGTCAGCACCGTCGGCGCGAAGAAATAGCCGGCATTGCCGATCCGCTGCCCGCCGGTCACGATCTTCGCCCCCTTGGCCGTCGCATCGCCGATCAGGCTTTCCATCGCATCCACCCGCCGGACATTGGCCAGCGGGCCCATTCTTGTATCGGGCTGCAACCCGTCGCCCACCCGAATCTCCTTGGCCACGGCAGCGAACCGCTCCACGAACCGGCCGAAAACCGGACGTTCCACCAGAAAACGGGTGGGCGAGACGCAGACCTGCCCGGCATTACGGAACTTCGCCGCCGCCAGCGTCGCCGCCGCATGGTCGATATCGGCATCGGCGCAGATAATGGCCGGCCCATGGCCGCCCAGTTCCATCGTCGCGCGCTTCATGTGCGACCCGGCCAGCGCGGCCAGCATCTTGCCCACCGCAGTCGAGCCCGTGAACGTCACCTTGCGGATCGCCGGATGGGCGATCAGCGTCTCCGAGATCTCCGACGGCGTGCCATAGACCAGCCCGATCACCCCCGCCGGCACCCCGGCATCGGCAAAGGCCCGGATCAGCGCGGCCGGCGAGGCCGGCGTTTCCTCGGCGGCCTTGACGATGATCGAACAGCCGGTCGCCAGCGCTGCGCCGACCTTGCGCACCACCTGATTGACCGGGAAATTCCAGGGCGAGAACGCCGCCACCGGCCCGACCGGGCTGCGGATCACCGCCTGGCTCACCCCCACGGCCCGCGACGGGATCAGCCGTCCATAGGCCCGGCGCCCTTCCTCGGCCAGCCAGTCGATCGTATCCGCCGCCCCCAGCAATTCCGTCCGTGCTTCGGCCAGCGGCTTGCCCTGTTCCTGGGTCAGGACCGGAGCAATCTCGTCCACGCGCCCCCGCAGCAGCGTCGCCGCCTGACGCATGATCCGATAGCGCTCGAACACCGACATGCGGCTCCAGAGCGCGAAACCGCGTTCGGCAGCCGCCACGGCGGCAGCCAGGTCGGGCTGGCCGGCATGGGCCACGCGCCCGATCACCTGCTCGGTCGCGGGGTTGACGACGTCGATAAACCGCCCGTCCCGCGCCGCGGTCCACTGGCCGTCGATAAACAGCAAGGTATCCGGATAAGACGACATGTCAGGGGGCCTCCAACAATTGGACGAATTGGCGCGGGAGCTTGCAGCATCCGCCCCCGCCGGTCAAAGGGCCTGCATTGGACATCCCGCCGGCAGCCTACCGTCCGGCCCACGCCTCGCGGATGGCGGCCCGCCCCCATCCCGGCGGCAGGGCCAGCGCCCAGTCCAGCGCCTGTCCCGCCTGCACGCTGTTGCGGCGGATATAATCACGATTGTCGGGAAACAGCACGCTGCGCCATTCGGTCAACAGCACGCGCAAGGCCAGCCGTGCCACGACCAGATCGAACAGCAAGTCGATTTCCGCCGGCTCCGGCACCATCACCGTCGCAAACCCCGCCAGCATCGCCGTCACTCCGGCCAGCGGGTCACGACCACTCCCCATCTGGTAGGACGCGGCAACCGCCAGATCATTGATGCGCGGGGCGAACACCGCATCGCCGAAATCGACAATTCCCGCCACCCGCTCGGCATCGTCGGCGGCCACCAGCAGGTTCGATCCGTTCAGATCATTATGGATCGGCTGCCGGGGCAACGCATCCACCAGCGGACGCACCCGCCCCCGAAACATGTCGAGAAACCCCGCCATCGCCCGCCGGCGCGCCGGCTGCGGCACATGGGGCAGCAATCCGCCCAGAGCATCCACCTGAAGCGAATCCCACAGGACGGCCCGCGCCTGCTCGGGCGGGGCCATGCCCTGCAACGCTCGCGCCATCAGCCCGACCGCCCGCCCCGTACCATGCGCCAGACGTGGCGAGCCGGCACGCCCGCCCATCGGCACACCGTCCACCCACCCGACCATGCGCGCCATCAACCCTTCCGCGCCCGGCATCGTCAGGATGGCGATGCCATCCCCGCCCAGGGCAGGAACGATCCCGGCCAGTCCGATCTCGGTCACCGCTCCGGCCAGACGCTCCATGACGCGCGAGACAAACGCCGCATCCTCTTCCGTCTCGCTCGCGTTCATGATTTTCAGCACCGTCCGGCGGCCGTTCCCGTCGCACAGCAGGAAATTGGCATCGCGCTCCCCCGGCAGGGCAGTCGCGGACACCTCCATGCCATAGACGCTCCGCGCGATCTCGCGCGCCTGCTCCAGACTGATGTCAGGGCGGGCACGGCAGAACTGGGCAAAAGCCCCCTCCAGACCGGGCGGCACCTCATCCGTCCTTGCCATCAGGCTTTCAGACATGCTGGCCGCCATTGATGTGTATCTCGGCCCCATTGATATAGGACGAGGCCGGGGAACACAGGAAATAGATCGTCTCGGCAACCTCGCGCGGCGCCCCCAGCCGCTTCATCGGCACGTCCGACGCCACAAGCTGGTCCGTCCCCGGCGACAGGATCGCGGTCGAGATCTCGCCGGGCGCAATCGCGTTCACGCGCACGTTCCGCTGCCCCAGCTCATGCGCCATTTCCCGGGTCAGCGCCGCCAGTCCAGCCTTGGACACCGCATAGGCCGCGCCGGCAAAAGGATGAACGCGCGATCCCACGATCGAGGTCACATTGACGACCGAGCCGGCGGCAGCCTCCAGCTCCGGCGCCAGCGCCCGCACCAGCAGCGCGATCGAGACCAGATTGACGTTCAGCACGCTGCTCCATACCGACAGGTCGCTGTCCAGCACGCCCAGCCGCCCCCCATCCGGTCCCTTGGGCGAAATGCCGGCATTGTTGACCAGCGCATGCAGCCGGCCGTCCGGCAGACGGGCCCGCACATCTTCCGCCAGCCGCTCGATGCCCGACAGGTCGCTCAGGTCGGCGGTAATATGGCTCATGCGCGCGGCAGGCCATGCGCAGGCCGGGTCGAATGGCTGTCGGGATACGGTCAGGATGCGCCATCCCCGTTCCTGGAACAGCTTGACCGTCGCATGACCGATCCCCCGGCTGGCACCGGTCAAAAGCATGATCGGCTGATGATCCGCCACCTTCGTTCCCTCCGCTGATCGCGGAAGGATCATGGGCCGTCTCCATCCCCCCGGACAAGGGCCATGGCATGCGGATCGGCACAGGCGTGACCGGGGAGCCGGTCAGCCCCTCTCAGGCGGCAGCGATTTCCAGCGCCCGACGGGCCATGGCCAGCGCCCCCTCGCGGCTGGCCGCACCGCAGATAAAGCGTGCCGGATGGGCAAAGACCGTGTCGGCAATCCCCGAGACCTCGGCCAGCGCCCGGCCTTCCAGCCCGCCCCAGGCCTCCGGCAGCGGCACGCGCTGCCCGAACTCACCGCGCGCCGGCGGCACGGCCTTGACGTTCCACTGGCCGCCACCGGCCGGCGAGACGACATAGACGACCGGCAGCTCGCGCTCGAAAATCACCTTCTCGGCCGGCATGCCGGTCTCCAGCACCAGAATGCGCTTGTCGTCGGCCTGCTCGTAGGCCCCCAGCACGCGATCCGTGGCCTTCAGGCTGGCCCGCGCCCGATCGACGACGCCGACCAGATACCGGCCGACAATCGCGGCCGCGTCCGCGAAGGCCGACATCTCGCGCCTTCCGGCCTCTTCAACGCCATAACGTTCGGCGGTGTCCCACGGCGCGCCGCAGGTCGACACGATTTCCGCCAGCGACAGCCGGCCCATCTTCGCCACGCCATTATCGTCCTGGTCGACGGGGATGATCAGTGCCTTGTCGACGGCCTGCCAGATGGCGGCTTCCATCGCCTCCTCCACGGGCTCATCCAGGATGTTGCGGATCGCCGCCAGGCCGTAATCCTTCCACAGCAGCCCCGCCGCGCTATACGGCGTGCCGTCCTCGCGCAGCGGCTTGTTCTTCATGTGGTGATCGTACCGCCCGGCGGCGGGGTCGTACACGCCACCGACATCGAACACGATATCCGCGGCCTGGATCTGCCCCGGCACGCGCGAGCGTACGAATGTCAGCCGGTCATCCGGCTGCGCGCCCAGAACCCGCGCCCGCAGGTCGCCCCGCGGCGCAAGCGCATAATGAAGGATGACGTAACCCAGCGTCTCGTCAGCATGAAAATTGCCCGAATGGGTCAGCGCCCTGACGGGCGCCGCCTCATGACCGAGACCGATGGGTGTATGTTCCGTCATATTCTTAAGGACCTGCCGACATTCAGGGGGGATCGTTTCAAGCGCCCCTCATGCCGTACCGGCCGACGCGACACAACACGCCTTCACCGCGCCGCAGGGCTGAACGGGCGGGGTGGATTGACACATATACCCGCCAGACACCTATGCTGGCAGAATGCAGGAAACCAACGAGGATATTCAGCCTGGCCATGGCAATGCCGCATCAGGCTGCCCGTCCCCGGGCGCGCCCCCCGCCGCCATCGCCAATGCCATCCAGTACGCCACCACATGCCTCACCCAGGTTCCGGATCATCCGGAAGCCTTGCTGCTCATGGGCACGATCCATACGTGGCAGGGAGAGTTCGCACAGGCTGTCCCCTTCCTGCAACGCGCCACGACCCTGATGCCCGGCAATGCAGAAGCCTTCAACACGCTCGGCCTGGCATTGCACAAATCGGGAAGAATAGAGGAAGCGATCCGCAGCTTCTGCAAGGCGATCGACCTGCGGCCTGACTTCCCCAGCGCGCTGACACGATTGAAACAGGCCCTGGCCGCCCGCAGTCACGACAAGAACGCGATCGAACAATATCGCGCCACACTGGCAGCCGAAGCCAGCGCCGAGGAGATCGCCCGCCATCGCGCGGCCCTGGTGGCCGACACAACGGATGTGTCCGCCCTCAACGGCCTGGGCAAGGCCTTATGGGCGATCGGACAGCGCGAGGAGGCCGTCGAACAGTTCCGCACCGCACTGACATACACGCCAGCCTGTGCGGAGACGGCACGCAATCTGGTCCAGGTTCTGGTCGAGCTCGAACGCATCGAGGACGCGATCACCTGCTATCGCTCCGTTCTCGAACAGGACCCGAGCCTTTATGCCATCCATGCCGGAACAGGAACGCTGCTGCGAAAAGCCGGACGCCATGCCGAAGCACGGCACCATCTGGAACAGGCCTGCGCGCTGCAGCCCGACGAAGCGCCGGTCCATGCCGTCCTGGCCCTGGTCCTTCAGGAGCTCGGGCGGATCGATACCGCGCTCGCTCACCTGCGCCAGGCAGTCGCCCTGGCACCGGATGAGCCGAATTATTATCTGGGCCTGACACGCCTGACGAAGCTGACGCCCGATGACCCCGCCCTGCCGGCCATGCTGGCGCTTGTCGAACGTGAAGACGCATTCGACGAGACCAGGAGAACGAACCTTCATTTCGCGCTCGGCAAGGCCCTGGCCGATATCGGTCAACATCGTGCGTCGTTCGACCATCTTCTGAAGGCAAACGCCATCCGGCGCCGCGCCGTCCCCTATGACGAAAAACGGGTCGCCAGTGCCGCGAGGGCAGTCCGCGAACATTTCACGCCCGAAGCCATGGCAGCGACCGCCGGGACCGGGCATCCCTCCTCCCGCCCGGTCTTCATCGTCGGCATGCCGCGATCAGGATCGACACTGGTCGAACAGATACTGGCGAGCCATCCGGACGTTTATGGTGCCGGCGAGGTCAGCACATTGACCGACACGCTGCAGGACGCGGCCAGACGCTTTCCGGCCTGGGCGCTGGGTACCTCCCTGGCCTGCCTGAGCGAGCAGGACCGGCATGCCATCGCAGAGGACTATCTGCATCGGCTGGACAGGCTGGCGACCGACTGGACGGGCGCCCATCCCCCCGCCCGCATTTCGAACAAGATGCTGGATAATTTCTTCCATATCGGAATCATTCGGCAATTATGGCGCAATGCGCGCATCATCCACACATTTCGTGATCCGATCGATACGTGCCTGTCCTGTTTCTCGATTGCCTTCGACAATCTGGATTTCACGTTCGATCTGGGCGAACTCGGCCGCTATCACCGCCAATATCAGGAACAGATGGCCCATTGGCGGCAGGTCCTGCCGGCCGACACGATACTGGACGTCCGCTACGAAGACGTCGTCGCGGATTTCGCGGCCAACGCACGCCGTATCATCGCCTATTGCGGCCTGCCATGGAACGATGCTTGCCTGCGCTTTCACGAAACCCAACGCCTGGTAAAGACATCGAGCGCAGCACAGGTCCGCAAACCGCTCTATCGCAATGCCGTGGGGCGTTGGCGCCCCGATGACGAAACATTGCGGCCCCTTCTGGATGGTCTTGAAGGTCGCCCATGAAAGGCCGGCGGGAACCGGAACGCGCCTCCCGACAGATCATGAAAAAATCAGTGAAATTCCTGGCCTGAGAAAAGCCCGCCTCCCCTTTCGCGCTCCGCGACGGCAACATGACCGTCCGCACGGCACAGAAGCGGCCCAAGATCGAAACGCGAAAAATCCTGGATGGCAAGCTCGATTGTCGAACGGTGGCCGTGGCAGATCGCGATAAGCGCAATCATCGCCACGACCAGGCCACGAACCGCCTGCATGGAGATGGCAGACGGCGGCTCGGCAAGGCGGCGAAACAGGCCGACCATCACCACACCCAACCCGCCGCCCAGCAGCACCTCCGTGATTGTGTGGGCGCCGAGCGCGACGCGCGACCATCCCAGCACGCAGGCGATCACGACAGCCGCCCCGACCACGACCGGCGTCCGGATCCGCAGCATGGCCAGTAGGCAGCCATAGACCATCGTGCCGGCCATCGTATGCCCGCTGGGACTGTACAGCATCCGGTCCGGTGCCGGGCCGCAGGCCTCCAGCCCCAGTTTCAGGACCAGGGTCAGCGCCGCCCCGCCACCCATCACCACCGCCCAGGCCCATGCCGGGCGCCAGAGACGCAGCGACAGAAGGGCGACGAACACCAGCGCCTCGACCGGAAGAAGGACATCCTGGTCGGCGAGGTCGGTCAGGAAACGCGTCAGCACTGCGTCGCCACGCCCCTGCGCGCGTCTCGGGCCCGATAGAGATGATAAGACAGCAGCGTCTTGGCATCGCTACGCCCGATGCGGGGAATGTCATCCAGTTCGACCACATGCAGCCGGATCGATTCATGTTCGGCCGCATTTCCGGTCCGCCGTCCGTCCAGCGCCCGCATCGCCGCCTCGCCGATCTCCAGGTCCACGGCATAGAGCGTGATCGCTTCGTCGCAGCCGCCGGGCGACAGCCATACCGTCGTCAGCTCCACCATCTGGTCGGCGGATACGGCCAGGTCGGTGCCGACTTCCTCGGCCAGTTCGCGCAAGGCGGTGCTGACCAGCCTCCCGCCCTCCAGCATCCCGGCCGGCAGCGCCAGCAGGTCGGGACAGGCCACGGGCAGGCGCGGCTCGCGGGTCAGGATGGTCCGCGCCGCGTGGCCGGGGCAATGCAGCACCACTAGGACCGAGACCGAATCCCCACGCAACAGCGCGGCGCCCGGCACCTTCCGCCCATCATGCCACGCATCGGCGTCGACCAGGATGAACCCCACCCGCGTCCCGAAAAAGACCACATCCCGCACCACGACACGGCGCAGGTCGAAGCGCGCGGCGGCCTGCTCCAGCCAGCGGCGGAAATGCGGGGCCGCCCGCACGTCGGGCCACCGATCCTCCGGCACACCGGCCGAAAATGCGATCGGGATGTGATCGACCGGCACCATGCGGCTGCCTCCTCCAGAACGGGTCGCGACGTTGCGTGCGCCTGCCTGCCGGAATCCGATTCGTCCGACCGTCTTCCCCGACTTCGCCCACAGGATTGTCCCCATTTCTGTGGATAAATCCAGAGGGCGGCCCGGATCACGGGCTACTCGCCCGCCAGTCGATGCTCGACCTCGCGCCAGAGATGCACGTAGCGCTGCGTATCGAACCGGGGCTTGATGAACATGCGCCGGACCGCGTCGATGCCGGTGGGCGTGAAATAGGCGCGCGGCGGCTCCTCGCCGGCCGCCACCCGCAACAGGCCGCGCGCGACCAGATCGCGGATCGACGCCGGAATGCGCGGCTGGCCCACCTGCGGCCCGCTTTTCCATGTCGGCAGGATAATGCCCTCCGACAGCGAGGGATTGCTGCCGGAATAGGTCCCGAAAGACCAGCGGATGAACCGTTCCTCGGAACGGGTCAGGCCTGTATCGACCATTGGGATGCACTCGCGTTCTTGTTTTTTTTATATGCTTGCACCGGCCGCCTTTTTGGCGGGCCGGACCCCAGTTTCGAGGTCTATATGACCCAAACGCAAGACATTCTTTTCCAAATGATGCGCAAACCCGGCTCTTGACAAAGCATATGGAACGCGGGCCGTCTGCCCGCCCCATCAACGCCCCAGCGAACCAAGCCCCGTCATGCCCGTATCCCCTGCCCCGTCCCGTACCGCCAGCCTGACATGGAAGGACCTGCGCACGCTCGCCCTTGCCGCGCTGGGCGGGGCACTGGAATTCTATGATTTCGTCATCTTCGCCTATTTCGCGAAGATCATCGCCCAGCATTTCTTCCCCGCCAGCCAGCCCGACTGGCTGCGCCAGACCGAGACCTTCGGCCTGTTCGGGGCCGGCTACCTGGCCCGGCCGCTGGGCGGCGTGATCATGGCCCATTTCGGCGACCTGCACGGGCGCAAGAAAATGTTCGCCTTCAGCGTGCTGCTGATGGCCGCCCCCACCCTGCTGATGGGCCTGCTGCCCGGTTTCGACATGCTGGGGGTCGGCGCGCCGCTGGCGCTGCTGCTGCTGCGCATGGCCCAGGGGGCCGCCATCGGCGGCGAGGCACCGGGCGGCTGGGTCTTCGTCGCGGAACATGCCAGCGCCCGGCATACCGGCCTGGCCTGCGGCCTGCTGACCGGCGGGCTGACGGCCGGCATGCTGATCGGCTCGCTGGTCGCACTGGGGCTGAATGCGGCCCTCTCCCCCACAGCGATCGCGGATTGGGGGTGGCGGCTGCCGTTCATCCTGGGCGGCGTGTTCGGGCTGATCGCCATGCGCCTGCGCCGCTGGCTGCACGAAACCCCGGTCTTCGCTGAAATGCAGGCCAGCGACACGCTGGCGCGGCAGGCCCCGCTGCTGGCGGTGCTGCGCGCCAGCCGCCGCGCCATCATCCTGTCGGTGATCGGCACCTGGACGCTGACCGCCGCCATCGTCGTCCTGCTGCTCATGATGCCCGCCCTGCTGCAGAGCCTGCACGGTTTCTCCGCCACCAGCACCATGCAGGCCAGCCTGATCGCCACGCTGACCATCACCATCGCCGCCGTGGCGATCGGGGCGGCGACCGACCGCTGGGGCCTGCGCGGCGTCATCCCGCCGGTCATCGCCCTGCTGGTCGCCGGCGCCTGGGGGCTGTATGCGGTGGCCCCGGCCCATCCGTCATGGTTCCCGGCACTGGCCGCCCTGGCGGGGATCGGCGCCGGCTATGTCAGCCTGGTGCCGATCGCGATGGTGCGGGCCTTCCCCCCGGCGATCCGCTTCTCCGGCCTGTCCTTCTCCTACAACCTCTCCTACGCGGTCTTCGGCGGCCTGACACCGGCCTGCGTCTCGGCCTTGGTGGGGCACGATCCGCGCGCCCCCGCATTGTACGTGATCGCCACGGCCCTGGCGGGCGGCGCCGCGTTGTGGGCCATGCCCGACGTCACGACCCCGCGCCCGTCACCCGACCCCGCCCTTCCGCTCGCCGGGCAGGACGCCACACGGATATAATGGACGACCTCGCCTGTCCGTGCTTAAGAACGACATGGCAAGCATCTCTCCCGACCTGATCGCCCGCCGCATTCGCCAGGGCAGCGGCCAGGAACCACCGGATCTGGTCGTCCGCGACGTCCGGCTGTTCGATCTGGTGACCGGCGCGCTGATCGACACCGATATCGCAATCTGCGGCGACACCATCGTCGGCACTCTGGACCGGTACGACGGCCCCAATGTGCTCGACGGGCGCGGCCGCATCGTCGTGCCCGGCTTCATCGACACCCACCTGCATGTCGAATCCTCGCTGGTCACACCCTTCGAGTTCGAACGCTGCGTGCTCCCGCACGGCGTCACGACCGCGATCTGCGATCCGCACGAAATGGCAAACGTGCTGGGCGTACCGGCACTGCGCTATTTCCTCGACGCCGCCAGCCGCATGGTGATGGACCTGCGGGTCAATCTGTCGAGCTGCGTCCCCTCCTCGCCGGTCGAAACCTCGGGCGCCGTCCTGATGGCGGACGACCTGACGCCATTGATGAACCACCCCAAGGTCATCGGCCTGGCGGAATTCATGAACATGCCCGGCGTGCTGTCCGGCGCGCCCGACTGCATGGACAAGCTGGCCGCCTTCGCCGGCCGCCATATCGACGGCCACGCGCCGCTGATGCGCGGCAAGAAGCTGAACGGCTACCTGTCGGGCGGCATCTCGACCGATCACGAGGCCACCCGCGCCGACGAGGCCCTGGAGAAGATCCGCAAGGGCATGATCGTGCTGATCCGCGAAGGCTCGGTCTGCAAGGATCTGGCGGCGCTGGCCCCGCTGCTGACGGTCGAAACCTCGCCGTTCCTCGCCTTCTGCACCGACGACCGCAACCCGCTGGAAATCGCGCATGAAGGCCATATCGACTTCCTGATCCGCAGCGCCATCGCGCGCGGCGTGCCGCCCCTGGCCGCCTACCGCGCCGCCAGCCTCACGGCAGCACGCGCCTTCGGTCTGACCGATCGCGGCATGCTGGCACCGGGCAAACGCGCCGACATCGTCTTCCTCGACGATCTGGAACGCTGCACGGTCTCGGACGTGCTGGCCGGCGGCCGGCCGATCGCACCGGCGCTGGACCAGCGCCAGCCCATCGCCGCCCCCGGGCGCAACAGCGTCCTCCTGAACCGGCCGGCAACAGCGGACGATTTCATGGTACCCGGCAGCGGCACCGCCCGCCCGGTCATGGGCATCATCCCCGGCCAGATCATCACCGAGTTCCTGACCCTCGACCTGCCCGAAGCGGACGGCCAAACACTCCCCGACATCCCCCGCGACATCGCCAAGGTCGCGGTCGTGGCGCGGCACGGGCTGAACGGCAATATCGGCCGGGGCTTCGTGCGCGGCTTCGGGCTGCGCGACGGGGCACTGGCGTCCTCGGTCGGGCATGACGCGCATAATATCTGCGTCGTCGGCGTCGATGATGCGGACATGGCAATGGCGGTCAACCGCCTGGCCGAAATCGGCGGCGGCTTCGTGATCGTCGAGAACAGAGCGATCCGCGCCGAACTGCCCCTGCCGATCGCCGGCCTGATGAGCGACGCACCTTTCGAGACCGTGCGCACGCAACTGGAAATCCTGCGCGCCGCAACGCGGGACATGGGCGTGACGCTGGAAGAACCATTCCTGCAACTGGCCTTCCTGCCCCTGCCGGTGGTGCCGCACCTGAAAATCACCGATCACGGGCTGGTCGATGTCGGCCGGATGGCAGTCATCGGCTGAATCCAAAGCAGGCCCGACTACCCCACCATCGGTGGCTCGCGCGAAATTGACGCCGCCCGGCAGTCCCCGTTTTCGGGGGACTGCCGAGACCAGCCTTGCCGTCCGGCTGCCCCCAGCCCCGAAAAACGCGCACAGGGCTTGCCAGCACCGCCTTTTTTCAAACAGCCTCCGACGACCATGTTCTGACCCCTCGATCGGACGCCCTCATGCCCTTTGCTCCGGCGGATGCCGGCACGTTCATCACCCGCGCCAGCCCGGCCTATCGGCGCGCCGGACTGGCCCTGTTCCTGGCGGGCTTCGCCACCTTCTCGCTGCTCTATTGCGTGCAGCCGCTGCTGCCGGCCTTCTCCAGCCAGTTCGCCATCGGCGCCGCCAGCAGTTCGCTCTCCCTCTCGCTCTCCACCAGCGCGCTCGCCATCGCCATCCTGCTCGCCGCCGCCCTGTCCGAGCGCATCGGCCGGTGCGAGATCATGACCCTGTCCATGATCCTGTCGGCGCTGCTGAACATCGTCGCCGCCTGGGCACCGGTCTGGCCGGCCCTGCTGGCGGCCCGCATGGCCGAGGGCTTCGTGCTGGGCGGCGTGCCGGCGGTGGCGATGACCTACCTGGCCGAGGAGATCCATCCCGGCGAACTGGGCCTGGCCATGGGCCTGTATGTCGCCGGCACCGCCTTCGGCGGCATGATCGGCCGGGTCGGCACCGGCATCCTGACCGACGCGCTGTCCTGGCGCGCCGCCATGACCATCATCGGCGCCGCCGGACTGCTCGCCGCACTGGGCTTCCTGGCGCTGCTGCCGCCCTCGCGCAATTTCGTCCGCCGGCCGGGGCTGAGCACCCGTCACCATGCCGAGGCCTGGGCACGCCATCTGCGGGACCCGGCGCTGCCGGCACTCTACGCCATTGGCTTCACGGTGATGGGCACGTTCGTCACCATCTTCAACTATGCCGGCTACCGGCTGATGGCCCCGCCCTATAATCTGGACCAGACCAGGCTGGGCCTGATCTTTTCGGTCTATGTGTTCGGCATCGTGTCCTCGTCGGTCGCGGGCGCGCTGTCCGACCGCATGGGGCGCGGACGCGTGCTCACGGCCGGCATCCTGATCATGGCCGCCGGCATCGTGCTGACCCTGGCGCCCGCCCTGCCAATCATCTTCCTCGGCATCGTATTCCTCACGATCGGCTTCTTCACCGCCCACGCCATCGCCAGCGGCTGGGTGGGGCGCCTGGCGCGCACCGACCGCGGGCATGCAACCTCGCTCTATCTGCTGGCCTATTATCTGGGCTCCAGCATCGCCGGGTCGGTCGGCGGCTGGTGGTGGTCCGGCTTGGGATGGAACGGGGTCGCCAGCTTCACGCTCCTGCTGCTGGGCGCGGCACTGGCCGCCGCCGCATGGCTGCGCCGGGTAGCCCGGTCCTGACGAGGGAAAACGCATGACAGCCTATGTTGCCCTGCTGCGGGCGGTAAATGTCGGCGGCACCGGAAAACTGCCGATGACCACCCTGGCCGAACTCTGCACGGCGGCCGGGCTCGCGCGCGTGCAAACCTATATCGCCAGCGGCAACGTCGTCTTCCACAGCGACAGACCCGAAGAACATGTGCGGACAGCGCTCGAGGACCGGCTACAGGATTATTGCGGCAAGCGCGTGGGCGTGATCGTCCGAACCGCGTCCGAAATCGCGGATGTTGTGGCACGCAACCCGTTCCGCGACATGCCGGGCAATCGCGTCATGGCCCTGTTCGTCGACACCCCCCTGCCGGCCGATCCCATGGACGGCGTCACGGGCATGAAAGACGAACAGATCCGCCTGGGACCACGCGCATTGTTCGTCTTCTACCCCAACGGCATGGCGACAACCCGCCTGCGCATCCTCAGCGAAAAGACCGGAACCGCGCGCAACATGAACACGGTCGCCAGACTGGCAGAGATGGCGGCCGCCCTGGAGTAATGAGCGCCCGCCAGTCCTTACGCGGATTGGGCGTTCCGCACCTTCAGAGCAAACAGCGCCACCAGATAAACCAGCAGCCCGCCCACGGACAGCAGGGCTCCACCCATGCCAAGCGCGCCATAGCCGAATTGATGGGCCAGCAGCACGCTGCCCAGCACGGCGCCGAGCGCGTTCGCGATATTGAACGCGGAATGGTTGAGCGACGCGGCCAGGGTCTGCGCGTTGCCGGCAAAATCCATCAATCGCGTCTGCAATGCCGGCCCCAGCGCATTGAAGAAGGTCGGCACCAGAAAGACATCGGCCATCAGGCCGATGCGGCTGTGCAGGACGAACGGCAGGACCAGCATGGTGGCAATACTGCCGACCAGCGCGACCAGCACGGCCGCATTCAGGTTGCGGTCGACAATCCAGGCCCCGACATTCGCGCCCGCCAGCATGCCCGCGCCCCAGACCACCATATAGACCATGACCATCCATTCCGGGACCTGCGTCACATTATGCAGGATGCTGGTCAGGAAGGTGTAGAGCGTGAACATGCCGCCAAAGCCGATGGCCGCCGTCAGCAGCGTCAGCAGGACCTGCGCATTGGCCAGCCCCTGCAACTCCCCCAGCGGCGTCACGGCACGATCAGGCTTGTCCGCCGGAATATACCGCAACACGCCCAGCAGGGTCACGGCCCCCGCCAGCCCGATCACGGCATAGGCCACCCGCCAGCCGAGATGATCGGCGGCGAAGGTCGAAAACGGCGCCCCGATCAGCGTCGCGATCGCAATGCCCGACAGCACCCGGCCAACCGCCCAGCCCCGCCGCGAGCGATCGACCATCGAGGCGCCGATCAGCGCCGAAATCCCGAACAACGCGCCATGCGGCAAGCCGGCGATAAAGCGCGCACCATCGACCAGGGCCGGGGTCGGCATCAGGATGCTCAGAAAATTCCCGCAGCAGAAAAAGACGAACAGCGCCAGCAGAAGCTCCCGACGTGACAGGCGGGCACCGAGAATGGTGAAGAGCGGCGCGCCGACCACCACCCCCAGCGCATAGGCCGTAATGGCATAGCCGGCCTGGGATTCCGACACATGGAGCGACGAGGCGAACTGGGGCAGCATCCCCATGATCGCAAACTCGCCGGTTCCGACAACGAATGTGCCGAATGTCAGCGTCAGGAAAGCCAGGGCCGCGCCATGCGGCGGCGGGATTCGGGCAATGCCGTGCCCGTCCGGAATCATCTCTGTCGACATCGGATCAGTCCAGGATTCTGGTATATTTTACGAAAAGGCAGCCAGGGCGACACGGGCAATGGCGATATCGTCTTCCGTACTGGCGCCGGAAACGCCGATGCCGCCGATTACGCCCCCGCTCCCGTCGCGTATGGTCAGCCCGCCGCCAAAGCTGGTCAGGCCACCATTGGTCTGCTCCAGGGAATAGGCCCCTCCGCCCGGGCAGGCAACCAGGGCGAAATCCGCGCTGTCCATATGGAACAGCGCGGCGGTCTTGGCCTTCTTGTTGCAAACGTCGATGCAGCCGAGCGCGAGTCCATCCATGCGCAGGAAGGCAACCGGGTAAGCCGCCGCGTCCACAATGGACACGCACACAACGACGCCCAGCCGCTCCGCCTCCGCACGGGCTGCGGAGAGCATGTGGGTGGCAGATGAAAGCTGCATGAAAAAGACCTCTGATCCTGTCAGGAAAACGTGCCGGCACTGTAATCCAGACAGGCCCGCAAGGAACGGTCCCATCCCATAAATACGAATTTATTCAATATCGTTGAACTTCCACGCCCACCAGACCATGACCCGTGTCCCCGGGCCCCGGCCGGTTCTCAGGCCACCAGCGTCATCATCGTCCAACTCAGCTCAACCAGCCGCCGCCGGGGCAGCCTGTCGGCCGGGCCGGTAATGCTGATACCCGCCTGCACCAGCCCGTGGTCCCGCCACGGCACGGCCAGGCAGTTCCATCCGGGCCGGGAGGCTTCGAGATCGAGCGCATAACCCCTGGTCCTGACCTGTTCGATCTGGGACAGGAACGCCGCGCTCAGGTTCCTGCCCTGCGACAGCGTCATCCTCTTTTCGACACCAGGGAAAAACGCCAGGAAGACCAGGCCGAGGGCCGATCCTTCCAGCTTGTCACGCTGCCCGAAGCCCGCCCCGTCCATGCTCCAGGCCGGTGTCTCGATCATGTCGAGATACGCGACTTCATCCCCGCTCGGCACGGCCAGCAGCACCGTCGCATCGCAGGCGCGTGCAATCGCCTCCAGCACCGGGCGCACGCGGTCGCGCAGAATGGAATCATCGCCGGCCATGCGCGCGATATTCAGGATACGGTTGCCGAGATGATAGCGCATGTCCCCCGGCACACGCTGCACATAGCCCAGCCGGTCAAGCGTTTTCAGAATATTGTGGATGGTCGTCTTGCCGATCCCCATCTGCTCGTGAATCGTACGCAGATGCGCCCGCCCACCCTCCTGGGCGATAATCTCCAATATCGCGGCGGCCCGCTCGACGGACTGGATCACAGCCGCCCCCGCGGGCCCAGCACCCGTTCAGTGCCCGATATCCGGCAGCCCGTCATCCGCTTCATCCATCAGCGACAGATCCGGCGCGGCCACGGCGCTGCGCACCCCCCAGACGCAGAACAGCAGCGAGACCCCCGCCACCACGATCAGGTCCCACCCATAGGGAATCCACCCATGCCCGCCGAATTGCGGGCTGCCGGCATAGGACAGCGCCGCGATCGTCGGCAGATAGACCATGAACCAGATGGCATGCCGCGCCGCCGCGCGATGCTGCGCCCAGCTATCCTGGCGGCGGCACCACAGATAGAGCGGCAGAAGCAGCAGCATCAGCAGGATGATATCCCCGCTCAGCGGCCAGCGCGCCCAGTACAGCAGCAGCGACGAGAACATGAAGGCCAGCGCCCCCGTCACCCGCATCACCGGCACCCGCACCGGACGCGGCCGATCGGCCAGCGTGCCCCGCAGCGCCAGCGCCGAAATCGGCAGCATCAGGTACGAAATCACGGTGCAGACCGAAATCACCGCCGCCAGGATACCCCAGCCGCGAAAGCAGAACAGGAAGATATAGGCCGCGCCAATGTTGAACCACAGTGCCGGGCGCGGCACCCCGGATTCCGGATGGATCGCCCCCAGCAGGTCGGGCAGCGTGCCGTTGCGCTGCATGCCCAGCGTCATGCGCGTGCTGGACGCCAGATGCGTCGCCCCGGCCCCGCTGGGTGCCAGGAACGCATCGAAATACAGCAGCACCGCCACCCAGTTCAGGTTGAAGGCAATGGCCAGTTGCGCAAAGGGCGAGGAAAAGGACAGAGCCGCCCATCCCCCCGCACCCGGCCGCACCGCCCCCAGATAGGCGCATTGCAGCAGCAGATAGATCACGGTCGCCGTCGCCACCGACCCGATCACGGCAAACGGAATGCTGCGGCCCGGATTGCGCGCCTCACCTGCCAGATTCAGCGGGCTCTGGAACCCGTTGAAGGCGAAGACGATGCCCGAGGTCGCCACCGCCGTCAGCACGCCGGACAGGCCATAGGGCATGAAGCCTCCCGCCTCCGCACCGGTCAGGTTAGCGCCATGGAAGCTGCTGGCCATCAGCAGCACCGCCGTCGTCGCCGGCACGATCAGCTTGAAGACCGTGATGGCGGAATTGAACCGGGCGAAGAAACGCACGCCCCAGAAATTGAGCAGGAAATAGACCACCACCAGCACGGCGGCAGCCGCCAGTCCGCTCGGCGACAGCACCCCGTCATGATACATCCCCCGCGCCCAGGAGAACGGCCAGGAACTCATATACTGCACCGACGCCTCGGCCTCGACCGGCACGACGCTGACGATCGACAGCCAGTTCGCCCCGGCGGCCATGAAGCCGACCAGCGGCCCGTGCGTCAGGTTGGCGTAACGGACCATGCCGCCCGCCACCGGAAACATGCCGCCCAGCTCGGTCGCCATGGCGGCGATGACCAGCGCGATGAACGCCCCCAGCAGCCAGGCCAGGATGGCGGCCGGTCCCGCGGTGGAGGCCGCCCGCTCGGCCCCGAACAGCCACCCCGACCCGATCATGGCACTCAGCCCGGTGAACATCAGTTGCCAGGGTCCAAGGGCACGATTCAGGCGGGACGACACGTTGGGCAAACTCCGGAACGAAGGGATGGGCGAGCGAATCGCGCGCGAAGCGCCCAACCAACCTCGTTCCGTGCCCGGATGCAACAGGCTCCGTTCAACCCGCGCGCATCGCCCGCGCCGCCGCGACCATGCTGGCGATCGCCGGCCAGACCTCAGGCCATTTGCGGGTCTTCAGCCCGCAATCCGGATTCACCCAGATCTGCCGCGCGTCCAGCCGCCGGGCTGCGGCCTTCAGCAGCGCCACCATCTCGTCCACCGAGGGTTCCCGCGGCGAATGGATGTCATACACACCTGGCCCGATCTCCGCCGGATAGCGATGGTCCACAAAGGCATCCAGCAGTTCCATCTTCGACCGCGCGGTCTCGATCGAAATCACGTCGGCATCCATCGCCGCAATGGCGGCAATGATGTCGTTGAACTCCGAATAACACATGTGGGTATGGATCTGCGTCACATCGGCCACGCCGGACGAGGCGATGCGGAAACTCGCGACCGCCCAGTCCAGATAGGCCTGCCAGTCGCGCCGCCGCAGCGGCAGCCCCTCGCGCAGCGCGGCCTCGTCGATCTGGATGATCGCAGCCCCCGCCCGCTCCAGATCCACCACCTCGTCACGGATGGCATAGGCGATCTGGCGGCAGGTGGTCTCGCGCGGCTGGTCGTCGCGCACGAACGACCAGTTCAGGATCGTGACCGGTCCCGTCAGCATGCCCTTCATCGGCCGCGCCGTCAGCGACTGGGCATATTCCCACCACCCGACGGTCATCGGCTGGGGCCGCGCGACGTCGCCATAGATGATCGGCGGCCGCACGCAGCGCGAGCCATAGGACTGGACCCACCCATGCCTGGTGAACACGAAGCCCGACAGATGCTCACCGAAATACTGCACCATGTCGTTGCGTTCGAACTCGCCATGTACCAGCACGTCCAGTCCCGCCTCTTCCTGCCAGCGGACGGCAGCGGCAATCTCCTCCTTCAGGAAGGCCTCATACGCGTCATCGGCCAGCGCGCCCCGGGCCTGCGCGGCGCGCGCCTGACGCACTTCCGGCGTCTGCGGGAACGAGCCGATCGTCGTGGTCGGGAAAGGCGGCAGGTCCAGCATCACACGCTGCGCGGCCTGCCGCACAGGGAACGGCGTGGCGCGGCCCGCCTGCCCGCTTCCGCCAGCGACGCGCGCCTGGACAGCCGGGCTGTTGATACGCGGCGAGGTCCGGCGCGACGCAACGGCGGCCGAGGCGGCATCCAGTTCCCCGCGCACCGACTCCACCCCCGTGTTCAACGCCCGGGCCAGAATCGCCAGTTCCCCGATCTTCTGCACAGCAAAGGCCAGCCAGGAGCGCACGTCTTCGTCCAGCGCGGTCTCGCGGTCCAGATCCAGCGGGCTGTGCAGCAGCGAGCAGGACGGCGCAAGCTGGAGCGTCCGACCCGAGCGCACAGCCGGCGCAATCCTCGCCAGGATCGCATGCAGGTCGGCCCGCCACACATTCCGCCCATCGATCACGCCCAGCGACAGCACCAGGTCGGGCCGCGCCCCCTCCAGCACGGGCTGCAACTGCCCGGGCGCCCGCACCAGGTCGATATGCAGCCCGTCGACCGGCAACGCCAACGCGGTCGCCAGATTGTCGCCCAGATCGCCGAAATAGGTCGTCAGCATCAGGCGCGTACCGTCCAGCGCCGCATGAAGTTGGGCATAGGCCTGCGCATAGGCGGCACGCGCCGCATCGTTCAGGTCCAGCACCAGACAGGGCTCGTCGATCTGCACCCAGCCGGCGCCGGCATCGGCCAGGGCCCGCAGCACGGCGACATAGACCGGCAGCAGGCGCGGCAGCAGCGTCAGCGGATCGAAATCGCCACCGCGCGCCTTGCCCAGCAACAGGTAGCTGACCGGCCCCAGCAGCACCGGCCGCGTCTCGATCCCCTGGGCGCGGGCCTCATTATACTCATCGACCGGCTTGGTCGAGGACAGGCGGAACACCTGATCGGCAGAAAATTCGGGCACCAGATAATGGTAGTTGGTGTCGAACCATTTCGTCATTTCCGCCGCCGGCACACCGCCCGCCGCATGCGCGGCATGGCCATGGGCACAGGCGGCCTCGCCCTGCGTGCCGCGCGCCATGGCGAAATAGGTCGCGCCGTCGACCGGCCCGCCGCTCCAGCCATAGACCGGCGGAATCGCCCCCACCATCGCGCTGGTATCCAGCACATGGTCGTAGAGCGAGAAATCGTTGGACGGAATCACATCCGCCCCCCGGTCGCGCTGCCAGGCCCAGTTGCCGGCGCGCAGCCGGGCCGCTGCGGCCAGCAGCGACGCGGCATCGCTCCGCCCGGCCCAATGCTGCTCCAGTTCGGTCTTCAGTTCGCGGCGGGGGCCGATGCGGGGAAACCCCAGGGTCGCGACGGTAACACTCATGACTGCCTCGTCAGGTTGGGCGGTGCCGTCGGGACAGGTGCGCACGCGCGCTCACGCCGGCCCAGGGACCGGCGCGGCATCATCCACGCCCCATCCGGACACCCCGCCGGAGGATCTTTGTGGCCATGGCAGGTCTCCTGGCTCGCGGGTCCGCGCATCGCCGGTCCGGCCTTCCCAGGGCGCAAACCCCAGTGACGCGAATGGACCGATGCTCGCCGCTTACAGTTGCGGGGGCAGCGCCGGCATCACACCGGCTTCCCTCTTCGCCGCGCCCCAACGGGACGCGGAACCATGACGTGCCGGATTAAGGCACCCGCCCGCATGACAGTCAACATAATTTGCACATATAAGGATATCGTTATATGTAGAGCGCCATAAAACGCATCCACGACATATTCTCGATATTCCCGACGATCCCGCCGCGCTAATGCATGACCGGGAACCGTACAAAATGTCAGGGAATGGTCCTGCCGCCGGCGCGGGTCGCGATGAGGTAACGCACTCAATCGCGTGAAGACGCTCTTCAAGGCAGGACGGGAGAGCATGCCGCGCCTCGTCGGGCTCGTCACACCAAGTTCTCTCGCCCTGCAAACCTCCGAAACGCGCCTGCGGATTTCGGAGCCGGAATACCAGCCTGGAGGCCAGGCTGATATCCCCATCGCGGGGCAAAACGCCCCGCTTCAAACAATAAAGCCGGAGAAAACTTATTTGAGGCTCTGCAGAGCCGTCGTGACAGCTTCCTTCGCCAGATTGGCATCGGTCTCACCTTCGCCACCGCTCAGGCCCAGCGCACCGATCATCTTGTTGCCGATGGTGATCGGATATCCGCCGCCGGCAGGCAGCGTATCAGGCAGGGTGCCGATCATGTAATTGCCGCCATTCAGGGCATGTTCCATGTCCGCCGACGGACGCGCATAGTTCACGGAGGTCTTGGCCTTCATGATCGCCAGCTTCATGCTGCCCAGCTGCGTGCCGTCCATTTTCTCGAGTGCGACCAGATTGCCGCCCTCATCGACGATCGCAATGGCGACATGCGCATGCACCGCCTCGGCGGCCTGCTTCGCACGCTCGATGAACGCGAGCGAAGTCTTGAGGTCCATGGTGCGCTCATGCGCCAGCGCCGCACGCGGAAGCGCCGCCCCGGCCACCAGCAGGCAGGACGCGGCCACCGCACAGCGCATCGCCGCACGCCGCACGCGCCCCCCTTCGGTCGAGGAGAGGGAAAGGCCGGAGAATAAAATCATGATGTCGTCACCTTTACATGGATCGTCTCGAAACGATCAAGGAAGGACCACCCGTTTTCCATAACGGTTCAGGCGTGGCCCATTGTGGGCCACGCCTGCGGAGCGTCAAGAGACGATCAGAAATTCGTCGTGAACTGACCACCCAGGATCGCAATATCCTTGAACGTCGTCGTGGCGCCCGGATGCTGCATATACTGGAAATCGGCCATCAGGTTGGTCGCCGGCGCCAGATTGATGCTGTAGAAGGCCTCGTAGGCATTTTCCCAGTTCTGAATACCGTAGACCGGGCCCCACTGGTTCGACATGAACGGAAGACCGAGCGCCAGGGACGATTCCTGCTGGAGGCTGACGGTACGGCTCATGTCGTAATGCTGGAACATGATGCCCATCGCATCGTTCGGACGATGCCACGGCGTGCCGCTTTCTACGAAACCGACCCATTCGCGATCGCGCATCGCAACCAGGTTGCCCTGCGCATAGCCCGCGCCGCCTTCGATGATCAGGCCGTTGGTCAGGCCCTCTCCGTTGCGGACCAGCATCTGGTTGAACATGAACCACGCGACGCTCATGCCGGCTTCATAGCGGCGCGGCTGACCGGTCGCCTGGAAGGAATTGCCGTGAATATCCTCATACAGGTTCGGATAGCGCGAATTGTCGTACCAGTAGCCGATCTTGTAGTTGCCGCGCAGCTTGTGCTTGCCGAACTCGGGCATCCAGCCGATTTCGACCTGCGAGGTGACCTTGTCCATGCCGTCCTGCGCAATCGCCCATCCCGAAATACCGCCGTTATAGGCATGCGGGCTGACAAGGAAGATACCACCCTCGATATAAGTCTGCTGCGTCGGCCGGATCTTCAGCACGCCGCCCACATTCCCCGACGGCCAGTCACGACCACCAGGATTGTATTTTCCCGGCGCCCAGTTGCTGCACACCGAGACGTTCATGAAAAAGCACGCCGTATAATCGTACGAGAAGAAGCTGCCGGTCGGAATGTCACCCACCGACACGATGACGCGCTTGTTGAAAAAGCTCTTGTCCGCATACATCTCGACAAGATGGGCAACGACGTTGCCGCGCGCGCCGTAGATCTGTTCCGGATTCGTCACCGAATCGCCGGAATTGAGGCTGAAGCTGCGACCATGCCCGTTGATGACGAGCATATGGGTCCAGAGCCCCTCCACGCCGGCCAGGCGCTGCCAGTCGATATCCAGCTCTCCCGCGACCTGACCCGCCAGCACGTTCGACCGGGTCTTGCCGCCGGTGATATTGCCGACATATTCCTCGTTCAGGGCCAGGTTCAGAAAGACGCCGTGCTTGAGCAGCCACGGCTGAATGCCGTACCAGTCACCAAACAGATGCGGCGCTCCCGCAAGGGTCGGAATGACGGGGCCGATCGTGAATCCGCCCACATCATCCAGCGGATACGCCGTCGGCTGGTAAGCCTTGGACGAGACCGCGCCGTATTCGACCGCCTCGCCCTTGCTGGTTGCCGACGGGGGATTATTGCTGCTTGACGATTGGGCAAGACCGTCGCCGGCATGAAGACCGCATACCAAAATAAAAAACGCTACAAACCGTCCAACACTTTTCACAAAGTGGCGCGACCGGTGACATTCACAGTGTCCGATCATCGGAGTCCTATTGGGAATATGGCGAAACTTTTTCTCTATGAAACGCTTCGTCTCGTTTATGGCCGGGAGGGGGGCATCAGGTCATCTTTCATTTTTGAAAAGGCCTATGATTATAAAGAAATAAAACGCAATCGGCCATGATTTCTCTTTAATCATCATATGCCCGCGCGGCCCTGCGATGGCCGTCATGGGTCCAAGCCGAACCTGCCCTAAACCCACACAGATCCATATTTCCAAAACAGCCTTGCGTAAAGTTTTTTTCACAAAGCGGCGCGCGAATGCCATCCGTGAATACAAATTAGAAAACGTTTTCCCATTAAAAAAAATTTTAGTTTCCGGATAAAATCGCGACTCAAGCCATCCCACCGTCTATTTTTTGATCAATTTTTCAAATTTTGGAATAAATTTGTCCAAAAACTATATACATATACTGATTTTCAGAAATTTCTTTCGGATTTTTATAACATTATTCTAGTAATATACGACAAAATCAAAGAATGAAACTATCTATTATTTATAAGCACACCCACATCAACCCATTCCCATCATGTTATAACATTTTTATTTTCGTCTTTGATTATTAATTTTTTGAAAGTCAGGAATCTATTTGAAATTACTCTCGTGTTCAAAAAAACGTTATCTCTTCTTGCTCCTCCGCTCACCATATCAATCCATTGCGTTCCGATATTTCGGCGATTATGGATTGCCATCCGTCAGTGATGCTTCAGATCTCAAGGACATCGGAAACATAGTTCGTACGCCTTGATATTTGCACAATCCATACCTTTGAACTCGTCTGGGAAAAACATGGGAAATTCCGATAAAGCGCGGGGGGAGCCTGTGCGCGGCCATATGTCCCGCCGCCATATGCTGATGGTATCCGCCGCGTCGGCATTTGGCCTGCTCCTGCCGTCCTTCCAAGCCGCCACGGCCGAGGCAGCAACCGGTGCCACCGTAGACGAAGCCGCTGATTTCATCAGCTTTTCCCGTTTCGCGACCGGACACAGCGCGCTGGACCCGCTGGTCGGCCAATCGCTGCTGGGCGCCCTGCGTGCGCAGAGCGCGCTCTTCCCGGGTCAACTCGCGGCACTGGTCAAGACGGTCGCCGACAACAAGCCGGCCGATGTCGAGGCGCTTGAGGAATCCCTGCGCGGCACACCGCTGCACGACACGCTGCTGCACATCATCCGGGCCTGGTATTCCGGCGTGATCGAGGACGGCACCAACGCCCGCGTCTATGCTTTTGAAAATGCCCTGATGTATCAGCCTGCGCGCGATGTCGTGGTCATCCCGACCTATGCGCATAACGGACCGAACTACTGGGTCGCCGAACCTGCTCCCGTTGAGCAAATGCCGCAATTCTGACCGGGGCGTATCATGAAAAATTCCGTATCGAACTCCCGGAGACTCCTCCGCAGCCTCTGGCTGGCCGCCCCGCTGGTCCTGACGGGGCATGCGATCGCGCATGCCGACACGTCCATGAGCCGTGGCCATTATCTTGCCGTCGCCGCCGACTGCGCCGCCTGCCACACCAACGGCCATGAGGGCGCGGAACTGGCCGGCGGCTATGCCATCGCCTCGCCGATGGGCGCGATCTATTCGACGAACATCACGCCGTCCAAGACGTACGGCATCGGCAATTACACGCCCGAGCAATTCTCGCGCGCGATCCGCCACGGCGTGCGCGCCGATGGCGCCGAACTCTATCCGGCAATGCCCTATGGATCTTACAGCCAGCTGACGGACGAAGACGTCGCGGCGCTGTATGATTACCTGATGCACGAGGTCAAGCCGGTCGACCAGCCCGCGCCGAAGACCAACCTTCCCTTCCCCTTCTCGATCCGTGCCTCGCTGTGGGGCTGGAAGCTGATGAGCGGCGTCGAGGGCAAGCCCTTCGTGCCCGATTCCACGCACGATGCGGCGTGGAACCGCGGCAAATATCTGGTGGATACGCTCGCCCATTGCGGCGAATGCCACACACCGCGCAACATCATGATGGCGCCGAAATCCTCGGCCTATCTCGCCGGCGGCGATCTCGGCTCCTGGCGGGCGCCCAACGTCACCAGCGACAAGGTTGCGGGCATCGGCGGCTGGTCCGATCAGGAACTGCAGGACTATCTGCGGACGGGCAAATCTGCGCATGCGCGTGCCGCGGGCCCGATGGCCGAAGCGGTCGAACATAGCTTCCAGTATCTGACGCCGACCGACCTGGCCGCGATGGTCGCCTATCTCAAGACCGTGCCGGCAATTGCCGAGCCCGGCCAGAGCGCCGCGAATTTCGCCCATGACGGCAAGGCGGCGCCCTTCAATTACGCCGCCGCCAATGCGCGCCGCAATAACAGCTCCCTCAAAGGCATGACCGAAGGCAACGTGCTGTATGAGGCCGTCTGCGCAAGCTGCCACCAGTCGAACGGCAAGGGATCGGCCGATGGATATTATCCGTCGCTGATCGGCAACACGACGACGGGCCAGCCCAACCCGGCCGACCTGGTCGCCAGCATCCTGTTCGGTGTCGACCGCACGGTCGACGGCCATCAGATCCTGATGCCGAACTTCGGTCCCCAGTCTCTGGTGCAGCGCCTGGACGACCAGCAGGTCGCGTCACTCGCCAACTATGTGCTGGGTCATTTCGGCAGCGGGCAGGCGACCGTCACCGCCGAAAGCGTCGCCACCATTCGCGCCGGCGGCCCCAAGCCCGCCATCGCACAGCTTTCCGAACCGCGCGTTCTCGCGGTCCTCGGCATTGTCGGCCTGATCATTCTGGGCGCTCTCGCCCTGGCGCTTCGTTTTATCCTCAAGTCCAGACGCGCCGCGTAAGCCGCCGGAAAACAGGAGAGATTCACTCATGGCTCAAGAAACGCTGACGGCGGACGTCGTCATCGCCGGTGCCGGCATCTGCGGCTCCATGCTGGCGCACAAGCTCGCACGCAACGGCGTGTCCGTCATCCTGCTCGATGCCGGCCCCTATCGCGACCGCGACCAGATCGTCGAGAACTGGCGGAACATGCCGCCGAACAACAAGTCGGAATATGATTACGCGACGCCCTATCCGTCGGTTCCGTGGGCGCCGCACACCAATTATTTCCCCGACAACAACTACCTGATCGTCAAGGGCCCGGATGCCAGCGCCTATCGCCAGGGCATCATCAAGGGCGTCGGCGGCACCACCTGGCACTGGGCGGCGTCCAGCTGGCGCTACCTGCCCAACGATTTCCGCCTGAAATCGGCCTATGGCGTCGGCCGCGACTACGCGCTCAGCTATGATGAGCTCGAGGCCTATTACTACGCCGCGGAATGCGAAATGGGAGTCAAGGGCCCCAACGGGCAGGAGATCATCCCCTCGGCGCCGCGAAAGAACCTGTGGCCGATGGACTCCATGCCGTACGGGCCGGGCGACCGCGTCTTCACGGACATCGTCAAGCCGCTCGGCTATGACAACACGCCGGTGCCCCAGGCGCGCAACAGCCGTCCCTATGACGACCGTCCCCAGTGCTGCGGCAACAATAACTGCATGCCCATCTGCCCGATCGGTGCCATGTATAACGGCATCTATTCGGCACTGAAGGCCGAACGGGCCGGCGCGCGGATCATCCCCAACGCCGTCGTCTATTCGATCGAGACCGACGCGAAGAACAAGATCGTCGCGATGAACTACTACGATCCGGACAAGGGATCGCATCGCGTCGTCGCCAAGACCTTCGTCATCGCGGCCAACGGTATCGAGACGCCCAAGCTGCTGCTGCTCGCCGCCAATGACCGCAACCCGAACGGCATCGCCAATTCGTCCGACCAGGTCGGCCGCAACATGATGGACCATCCGGGCATCGGCATGAGCTTCCAGGCAGCCGAGCCCGTCTGGGCCGGCGGCGGCTCGGTGCAGATGAGCTCGATCACCAATTTCCGCGACGGCCCGTTCCGTTCGGAGTATGCCGCCATCCAGATCGGCTACAACAACACCGCCCAGAATTCCCGCGCCGGCATGAAGGCGCTGTCCATGGGTCTGGTCGGCCGGAAGCTGGACGAGGAAATCCGTCGCCGCACGGCGCACGGCGTGGATATCTACGCCAACCACGAAATCCTGCCGAACCCGGAAAATCGCCTGGTCCTGTCCAAGGACCATCGCGACGCGCTGGGCATCCCGCATCCGGAAGTCACCTACGATGTCGGCGAATATGTCCGCAAATCCGCCGCCCTGTCGCGCCAGCATCTGACGAAGATCGCCCAGGCGATGGGCGGCACGGAAATCGAGATGTCGTCGTTCTTCACGCCGAACAACCACATCACCGGCGGCGCGATCATGGGGCATGACCCCCGGGATTCCGTCGTCGACAGCTGGCTGCGCACCCACGACCATCCCAACCTGTTCCTGGCGACAGGTGCGACGATGGCGGCCTCCGGCACGGTCAACTCCACCCTGACCATGGCCGCGCTGTCGCTGCGCGCCGGCGACGCGATCCTCGCCGATCTCAAGCACGGCTGAGTTTCTCAACATCTCCGCCATGATGAGGTGCCCCCCACCTCATCACGGCCCAAGGCTCCAGACACGCGGCCGCCGGACACATTGTCCGGCGGCCGCGTCGCTATTGGGGGTCATGAACGGAGACATCCCCCAGGAAGCGATATAATTTGCATATATAAGGATATCATTATATCACTCCTTCATGACTTCCCCCCTCACCCTGTTCCAGGCCCTGGCCGACCCGACGCGCCTGCGTATCCTGGCGCTGCTGCGCGCCATGGAACTCTCGATCGGCGAAATCGCGCAGGTGCTGGGCCAGAGCCAACCCCGCGTCTCGCGCCATGTGAAGATCCTGGTCAGCGCCGGACTGGCGGATCGGCGCAAGGAAGGAAGCTGGGTCTTCCTGACCCTCGGCGCGCCCGGCATCGTGGCCCCGGTGCTGAAGGCGATCGATTGCTGGAGCCCCCAGGGTGACGGCGAACAGCAGGCCGACCTCGCCCGGCTGAAGGCGGTACGCGCCGTCCGCGCCACAGCGGCCGAGGATTATTTCGAAACCCACGCCGCCAACTGGGACGCGCTGCGCTCACTCCACGTGGCCGAACGCGATGTCGAGGCCGCGATCGAACGCCTGCTGGCGCCCGAGCCGATCGGGCGCATGGTCGATATCGGCACCGGCACCGGCCGGATGATGGAATTGCTGGGCCGGCAGGCCGCCAGCGCCATCGGCTTCGACCGCAGCCCGGCCATGCTGCGCCTGGCACGCACCAAGCTGGCGCAGCCGGGATCGGACCATGCCGAATTGCGGCAGGGCGACATGTATGCCCTGCCCCTGCCCGATGGCGCGGCCGATTTCGCGATCATGCATCAGGTCCTGCATTACGCGCAGCATCCCGCCGCCGCGATCGCCGAGGCCGCGCGCGTGCTGGCACCGGGCGGCCGCCTGCTGATCGTGGATTTCGCACCGCACGACCGTGAGGATCTGCGCGAGCGCGACGCCCATGTCCGCCTCGGCTTTACGGACCGGCAGATGGCGGACTGGTTCGCCGCCGCCGGCCTGGCCAGCGCGCCGCCGGTCCATCTGGATGGCGAACTCACCGTCAAATTGTGGCTGGGCCGCCGCACGGCCACCCCGTCCGCCTGACCCGCTTCTTTCCTTTTTCCGCTTCCAAGGAACCGGCCATATGTCCCTGTCCCAGCCCCCCGGCCCCGGGCTCTCGTTCGAATTCTTCCCGCCCAAGACGCCGAAGATGGCCGAGGCGCTGCGGCAGACCGCATCGGTCCTGGCCCCGCTCGGCCCGCGCTTCATCTCCGTCACCTACGGCGCCGGCGGCTCGACCCGCGACCGCACGCTGCAGACGGTCGCCGAACTGGTGCGCGAAACCAATGTGCCAGTCGCGGGCCATCTGACCTGCGTCGACGCCACCCGCGCCGAGGTCGACGCCGTCGCCCGCGCCTATTGGGATGCAGGCGTGCGGCATATCGTGGCCCTGCGGGGCGACCCGTCCGAACTCGGCGCCCCCTTCGTCGCCCATCCCGACGGCTATGCCGGGGCGGTGGAACTGGTCGCCGGCCTGCGCCGCATCGCGCCGTTCGAAATCTCGGTCGCCGCCTATCCGGAAACCCATCCCGCCGCCATCAGCCCGGCCGCCGACCTGGATCATCTGAAGGCCAAGATCGACGCCGGCGCCACCCGTGCCCTCACCCAGTTCTTCTTCGAGGCCGAAACCTTCCTGCGCTTCCGCGACCGTGCCACGGCCGCCGGCATCACGACCGAGATCGTGCCGGGCATCCTGCCGGTCGCCAACATCGCCCAAGCCTATCGCTTCGCCGAAATGTGCGGCGCCCATGTGCCGGACTGGATGCGCCGCCTGTTCGACGGGTTGGACGACCATCCCGGCGCGCGCGCCATGGTCACCACCACCGTCACGGCGGAACTGTGCCGCCAATTGCACGATCACGGCGTGACCGACCTGCATGTCTACACGCTGAACCGCCCCGACGCCGCACTGGCCCTGCACCGGCTGCTACATGCCGGCAGCACACCCTGACAGACGGCGCGCACCTTCTCCTTGCTTATTTTATGATATCATAAATATATAAGATAAAAAGCAGGGAGCGGCACGCATGGGAACGCAGGAAATCAAGGCACGGGCCATTTCGGGTTTCGCAGGGATCGGCATCGTCACACTGCTGGTCCTGGCAGGATTGCTCAACGCGCTGTCCGCCGGACTCGTCCCCGGCGACATGGCGAAAGCGTCGTGCGCGGTCGCCACGGGCCTGTGCGGCATCACGGCCGTGATCCTGCTGCGGGGCCTCCTCACCCTGCAACCCAACGAATCCGTGGTCCTGACATTCCTCGGGAAATATTCGGGCACGTTGAGCCAGGACGGCTTCTGGCTCGTGAATCCCTTCGCCGCCCGCAAGCGGCTCACCCGCAGGCTGGTCACGCAGGAAATCGGACCGCTGAAGGTCAATGACGCGGCCGGCAACCCGGTCGAAATCGGCATGGTCCTGACATGGCGCGTGGCCGAAGCCGCACGCGCGGTCTTCGATGTCGAGAATTACCAGGCCTATGTCACCGCCCAGGGCGAAACCGCCCTGCGCAGCCTGGCCAGCCGCCACCCCTATGACGAAGAGGAATACCGGCAAGCCCTGACCCTGCAGCAGTCCGGGGAGACGCTCCACCAGGATGGCGGCGTACTGTCCCTGCGCGACGGCGGAGACAGGCTGACCGCCACCCTCGCCGCCGACCTTCGGGAACGGATGGAACTGGCCGGCCTGGTGGTGAAGGAGGCCCGCCTGTCGCACCTGGCCTATGCGCCCGAAATCGCGGCGACCATGTTGCGCAAACAGGCAGCCAGCGCCGTCATCGCCGCCCGGCGCACCATCACCTCCGGCGCCGTTTCCATTGTCGAACAGGCCCTGAACGAACTCGAAGACCGCCTGGGTGGCGTCCTCGACGCCGAGCGCAAGGCGGCGATGATTTCCAACCTGCTGGTGGTCCTGGTCGGCGATCGCGATGTCACGCCGGTGGTCAACACGGGCACGCTCTATTCGTGACCCACGAGAGAAGCAGGGGAAGGCCGCGCGGACCGGACAAGGCGGCCTTCGCCCTGCGTCTCGACCCGGCCCTGCTGGCGGCCATCAGACGCTGTGCGGACGCCGAACTGCGCAGCGCAAACGCACAGATCGAAATCCTCCTGCGCGAGGCCCTGACCAGGCGCGGCATCCGTGTGGCCGAAAGCCCGGGCAGCGAGCCCTCCTGAGAGCCCTGCGCCGTCAGACGACCTGCTGTCCGGCCACCCACACCTGCCGAACCCGCAGATCCTCGTCCATTACGACGAAGTCGGCCCGGCGCCCCACCGCCAGAACGCCCCGGTCATACAGGCCCAGATAGCGCGCGGGGGCACCGCTGGCCAAGTCTGCGGCACGCGTCAGCAACACGCCACCACTTTCCACGGCGTTGCGCAAGGCGACATCCAGGGTCAGCACGCTGCCCGCCAGCGACCCGCCCGGCAAGCGTACCACCCCGTCCTTGATCATCACATCCTGCCCGCCCAACTGGCTCGGCCCATCCGGCAGGCCCGTACCGCGCATCGCGTCCGTCACCAGCAGCAGCCGTCCCTCCATCAGGCGCGCCGCCATGCGGAAGGTGGCGGGGTGAACGTGATGCGTGTCCAGGATCATTTCGGCATAGGCCACATCGCTGCACATCAACGCCGCAACGGGGCCGGGGCGGCGTCCCTCGATCGGCGCCATGGCATTGAACAGATGCGTCGCCCCCACCGTACCGCCGGCGGCACAGATCGTGCAGATCGCCTGCTCGGTCCGTTCGTAATCGGCCGTCATATGGCCCAGACTGATCCGCACCCCCGCGCGAGCGAAAGCCTGCATGGCGCTTTCGGCATGGTCCAGTTCCGGCGCCAGGGTCACCACGCGTACAATGCCGGTCTCCAGCGCCTCTCGTACCACCTCGGGACCGGGTGCGATGGCGTAGGGCGGCTGCGCGCCAAGCTTGTGCGGGCTGACGAACGGCCCTTCCAGATGCGCGCCATGGATGTCGGGACCATTCGCCACGCCCACCCGACGCACCTCGGCGATCGCGCGCAGGGCATCCATGACATCCGGCCAGGGACGGGTAATGGTCGTCGGCAGGATCGTCGTGGTTCCGTGCGACAGATGAAAGCGCGACAGGCGCCCGATCGCCGCCACCCCGTCCATGGTGTCCGCACCGTCGCCGCCATGGACATGGCAATCGATGAAGCCGGGCAGGATATAGTGTCGCGGTGCATCCGGGCACGCCGCGATCTCGCGGATATGCCCGTCGAAGGCAATGCGCCCCGGCATGATCCGCTGGGGCAGGACGACCCGGCCCTCCAAAGCTGGAGACGACGTCATGATTCCTCCGCGATCGGCAGCCGTTCACGTCCGAAATGCCGACTGTAGAAAAGGATGGCAAGATACGACGGCAGCACCAGCATCGCGAACAGGCGTTGAAAGCCTACAACCGGCTTCAGCCAGACATAAAATTGCGGCATGACCGCGCCACCGCAGAACGCCATGACCAGCAGCGCCGAGGCCAGAGGCGTAAAGGCGCCCGCGTCCCGGATGGCGATCGGAAACAGGGCCGGCATGATCATCGCATTACTCAGGCCCAGCAGCGCCACACACAGCACCGAGACATAGCCATGCGTGGCCCAGGCCAGCACGGTCAGCACACAGCCCGCCAGACAGGACAGTTCCATGCAGCGTTCCTGCCGCAACAGGCGCGGCACCGCCAGCAATCCGCCCAGATAGCCCAGCATCATCGCCGCCAGCGTCAGGGCGGTGAAAAAGCGGGTCTGATCCAGCGGCAACCCCAGCCCCCGACCATAGGTACCGATCGCATCCCCCGCCATGACCTCGACACCGACATACAGGAACATCGCCCCGATCCCGGCCAGCAGGTGCGGCTGGAGGACATACGCCTTCCAGCCGGCCTCCGCCCGGCGCGACGGCGGCAGCGACGGCACATCCAGGTCAGGCAACGGCGACAGGACGATCGCGGCCGACATCGCCACCAGAACCGCCGCCATGCCCATATAGGGCCAATAGATCGCCCGCACGAAGCCGACCAGGATCGCCTCGCGCGCCATCGGGTCGGATGCTGCCCGCGCGCGCTGCGCCACGCCGCCGATATCGCGCATAGCCAGCACGGCCAGCGCGACCGGCGCCAGGATGCCGGCGAATTTGTTGCAGATCCCCATGATAGCAATGCGCTGGGCAGCCCGCGCCGGAGGTCCCAGCAGGCTGACATACGGGTTCGCCGTCACCTGCAACAGCGCCAGCCCAGCGCCCAGCACCAGCAGCCCCGCCAGCGCGCCAGCATACCAGCGGCTGGCGACGAACTGGCCGAACAGCGCGCTCCCCACGGCCATGACCAGAAGGGCGAGCGCAAGCCCGCGCTTCAACCCCATCCGCCGCGCGACCGCCGACGACGGCAGCGCGAACAGGAAATAGGACAGGTAGAAGACCAGCGGAATAAAAAACGCGCCGACATCATCCAGCGAGAACGCAACCTGCACGAACGAGATCAGCGGGCCGTTCAGCCAGGTGACGAATCCGATGACGAAGAACAGCCCGGCGATGATCGCCAGCGGCGCCCAGCCGAAATCGCCGGCCGGCCCACGCGGCGGGGGCTGGTGGCGCGTCATGCGCGTCGCGGCCCGGCCGGCACACAGGCCCGCGCGTATTCCTTCAGCACCTGATCGATCGCGGCCAGGACAATGGCCCGCGGCGTGCGCGCGACCGCGCCGGCGCGCACGCGCGCACTGACGGCCGGCAGGAACTGGCGCAGCAGCGCATCCGGCAGGCCGCCTTCCTCCAGATCGGCGAACAGCCGCCCCACCGCCGCCTCCGCGGCGGCGGACGGCCAGTAATAGCGGATCCGGTCGCTGTAACCGTAATGGCGCAACATCGCCTGCCGCACGGGCGATCCCGCATAATGACCGGTCCAATGGCCGGGCGCGCCCGTCATGACCTGCTCCATCGTCTCGCGCAGGCTTTCGCTACCGGGACACAGCACCGCGCGCACCGCGTCCAGCGCATACAGCGCCTCGCGGAGCGCGAAGGTCAGGCCCGGTCCCACTTTCAGCAGCGCGAACCCGTCCTCGACCAGCGCGCGCAACGCGGATTCCGGCTGATAGTCGGTCGAATGCGCCTCGAACACCCGGCCCGGCATCGCGGCCAACGTGGCCGCCAGCGGCTGGGCGGGATCGCGGCGGTAGACGGCCACGTCCTCGGCATCGAATTCCACCCCCGGCTGCACAACCAGCGCGATCACCCGCGACCAGACGTCGTCTCCCAACGTGGGGCGGAACGCCGCCTCATGCACCGCCAGGGTGCGCAGGGCCGCGTCGGGCGTGGTCGGGACCACATGGTCCAGATGATCCGATGCGCCGCTCACGCCGCCGGGCACCGGCACTTCGGTCCCGATGACATACACCGCCTGTCCCGGGGCCACGGCCTCGGCCCGCGCCGCCAGCGCGCGGGCCCGCCCGGCCACGACATCGTCGGCCAGGGCGGCGGGTTCGCCCCCGCATCCCATGCTGGCATCCAGATGCAGCTTCACGAAGCCGGCCTCGGCATAGGCCGCGATCATCGCATCCGCCCGGCGCATCGCCTCATCGGGCGGCAGCGATTTCCACGGGTTGGGGCCCAGATGGTCTCCTCCCAGCAGGACCAGCCCGCGCGGGCAACCAGCCTGATCCGCGATGCGCCATACCATGTCGCGGAAATCGGCCGGCGTCATGCCGGTATAGCCCCCTTCCTGATTGACCTGGTTGCAGGTCGCCTCGATCAGAACCGGGCGCCCGGTGCGCCCGGCGCGCGCCAGCGCGGCCTCCAGCACCAGCGGATGCGCCGAGCAGACCGATGGCAACCCGACCCGCGCGGCGCGCGGTACCGACGGATCATGCGCCTGCGCGACCAGCGCGCCGAATAAGGCCAGGGACATGAAATATTTCCTTCCGGCCACGACCGCTCAGGCGACCGTCACGACTTTGGTCAGGTGGCGGGGTGCCAGCGTGTCCAGCCCGCGCTGGCGCGCCACATATTCGCCCAGCAATTGCAGCACGGGCAGGCACAGCAGCGGCAGCACGGCGGCCAGACCGTCAACGGACAGTTCGATGCTACCCGGTCCGCCCAGTCCCAGCACCCGCGCTCCCTTCGCCATCAATTCCCGCGCAAGCCGCGCTTCCTCCTCGATCGTATCCGGATGATACAGCATGACGACGCAGGAGCGATCGTCGACCAGGCTGATCGGGCCATGACGATATTCCAGCGGATGATGCGCCTCGGTCTGGCTCAGGCTCATTTCCTGCAGTTTCAGCGCGCCCTCGCGCGCCACGCCATACAGCGCCCCAGCCCCCAGGAAGACGAAATGCGACCGCCCCGCGATCAGCCCCGGCAGAACCGGGTCGGCCGCGCGCAGCAGCACCTCGGCAGCCTTCGTGGTCTCGGGCCCGACGGCGATCCCGGCATAGCGCAGGCCCATCAGCAGCATCAGGCTGGCTGAGGCCGTCATCACGATCCCTTCCTCGGGATGGGTTTCGGCCAACACGATTTCATCGGCATTGTGGCACAGCGCACTGCCCGGCGCGCAGCAGAAGGCCGTGACCGCCAGGCCGGCCGCCCGGCTGGCCGCGGCCGCGGCTACCGTCTCGGTCGATTCGCCGCTGCGCGACAGGGCGACGACATGCGGCGCAATGGCCGCCGGCACGTAATTGTCCCGCCGCCGCGTCCATTCGTTGCCCGGCACCGCGCGAGCCAGCACCCCGTGCATGTTCAGCGCCGCGGCGATCGAATCCGCGATATGGACCGACGTGCCACACCCCACCACCACATGGACCAGACCGGCACGCGGCCGCACCCCGTCCATGACCAGCTTGTCCCATAGCGGGAATTGCTCGCGGATGCCGCGTTCCGTTGCGTTCATGGTCAATCGTTGCCTTTGCTTCCGTTTGGATATTCGTGTGGATATTCGGCATCGGGCCGGATCAGGGCGCCTGGGCGAACAGGCCGGCATCGGTCAGGCCGGCTGCCAGCCTCACGATCCAGGCCGCATCGGGGTCCCACCCCGCCCGCCGGGCCGCCAGCAGCGCCGCGCCGCCGACGGGCGGCAGGATCGGGGCCGCCGGCACGCCGCACAGATCGATGACCGCCCGGCGGAGCGACGCGTTCCGAAACGCCCCGCCGGCATCGCACCAGGCCAGGCCGGGCAGCGCCAGCATCCGCCGCGCCGCGCCGACATGCCGGGCCAGATGCGCCGCCGCCCGTTCCACGATCCGCCGCGCCGGCCCGTTGCCCGCCGCCGCCAGCATGTCGACGCCACGCGTCAACGCCGCCACCTCCGACCGCGCATGGTGCAGACCGCCATACCAGTCCAGCAGGGCGGCCTCGATCCCGGCGGGATCGTCCGACAGCCCCATGAACCGGCAGAACGGGGCAATGAAGGACGCGGCATCCGGCTCCCGCCCGTCCACCGCCCGCGTCAGGGTGCCCAGCGCCTCGCGCCCGATCCAGAAGGCACTGCCCTCATCGCCGAACAGATGTCCCCATCCGCCGACCCGAAGGCCGCGCCCGGCCGAGTCCGCCGCCCAGACCATCGACCCGGTCCCCGCCAGCAGCAGGATGCCGGGGCCGCCGCCGAACGCGCCGACACAGGCGATATCGACATCGTTGCGCACGACGTACGGACACCGCCCCCATTCCGCCGGCACCTCGTCCTGCCGGGCGCTGACCGCCGGGCTGCCGCCATAGCCGGCCATGCCGAAAGCGGCGGCGACGATGCCGCCAGGCAGGTCCGCCAGCAATCCGGCCATCTCGTCCCGCCAGTCCGGCCGATCGAACGGATTGGTGCCGCCGGCCTGGCGCACCGCCAGCACCGTGGCATGCCGATCGATCAGGACGAGCAGCGTCTTCGACCCGCCACTATCCATCGCCAAAAGGCAGGGCTCGCCGGAAGCGTGCGGCACGTTCTTTCCTCCGACCAACAGGTGTGTCGTGCGATGACCCGATGCTTCCGATCAGAAAGCTCTCATGTCAAGTCATTTATATGATCGTTTATGATCGATATGCCCGACCCGCCCGTCACTCATCTCCCGCTTCACCGCCCGCGCTCCGCACCCGCGTGCAGGCAACCCCCGCCTGTTCGAGGCGGGCGAGCCATTCGCCAGAAATACCGTCATCCGTGATCAGATGTCCCAGATCCTCCAGCCCCGCGACACGGAACGTCGCATGACGCCCGAACTTGCTGCTGTCGATCAGCAGCAGCCGTTCGCCCGCGCGCCGGACCATGGCGGCATTCAGGCTGGCCTCCTCGCAATCGGGGGTGGCGATCCCGCCATCGGGCTGCACCGCGCTCGCGCCGAGAAAAAGCTGATCGAACCACAGCCCTTCGATGGATCGTTCAGCCATAGGCCCGACGATGCTACGGTTTTCGTTCCGCACACGCCCCGCCAGCAGGCAGAGCTGAAGCTGCGGGGTATCGAGCAGCGCCTGCACGATGGCGATACTGTTGGTGAACACGGTCAGTGGAATCGGCCCCAGCCGCAGGCGCCGCGCCAGTTGCAGCACCGTCGTGCCCGAATCGAGAAAAATCGAGGAATGCGGCCGCAGCGACGCATAAGCCGCCTCGGCGATCGCACGCTTGATCATCAGGCAATGACTTTCGCGCGCCTCGAATCCGATTTCCAGCCCGCCGGAATTGACGATTTCGGCCCCGCCATGCGTCCGGCGCACATGACCCAGCTCTTCCAGGCGATGAAGGTCGCGCCGCACCGTCACGACCGACGTATCCACGACACGCGCCAGTTCGTTCACTCCCGTAATGCCATGGAGGTAGAGGTAATGGCGGATCTGGGTCAATCGATCGGGCTGCATGGAAAATCTCCGACAGAATGGGCCCGACATTCTGGCATCATTTCCCCCCGTTCTCAATTCGCACGCGAAAAACGATCACAAAGAGATCGATCCGATCCACGACCAATCGATTCGCGGATAAAATCCGACATTCTCTCGCCGCAATACGCCACACAACCCCACGATCGACACAATAAATATATTTAACTATCTGTATTAATTACATTTTTTAAAATGGAATTTTTATGATCGTTTATGATCGTTTTTGTATTGCAATCTCCTGACCGCCCATGGCTAAACTGCGTCATAACCTTGCAATGCGAAGCAATGCCATGAGCCAGCACGATCACAATCAATCATCCCGTTGCCAAATGCCCCGTCGATCTCCCCGCCGATCCGTGGACCTGCTGTCACAGCTTGCCTTTCTCCTCTCCTGTTCAACCGCGCTCGGGGCCACCACGGATCCGGCCGGCAGGACGGCGCCCCGCCACGATCATCCACGCCCGACATCCAGCCGCACCGCGCCGGCGGCGGCCCCAAAGACTTCCGCGAAGGGAGAGGACATCCAGGTAACCGGAGCGGTCTCCAATGCGACCGGCGTGACGAACACGACGCCCGGCGGCGGCCTGCTGGCCCCCGAAACCGCGGCACAGGCCCAGCAAACCGTCACGCGCGACTTCATCGCCAAACAGTCGCCCACCAGCAATCCGCTCTCGCTGATCCAGTACGTCCCCGGCGTCACGCTCTCCAATGCCGACGCGTTCGGCCAGTCGGACCAGAGCAGCTTCTATATGCGCGGCATGGGGCAGACTTCGGTCGGCTATACGCTCAACGGCATTCCCACCGCCGACCCGACGCATTACGTCCCCTATACGTCGCAGGCCGCCGATACCGAGAATATCAGCCACCTCACGGTCCAACAGGGCGTGGCGGACATCGCGATGCCGGTCTACAACGCCCTGGCGGGGTCGATTAAGGAATCCCTGACCGACCCCGCCGATCATTTCGGCGGCAAGATCGACCTCAGCTACGGCAACCATCAGGCCGCGCGCGAATTCATCCGCCTCGACAGCGGCGAGATCGGCCATTCGGGCATCAAGACATTCGCGTCCTACTCCTACGGCACCCATGCGATGTGGCTCGGCCCGGGCCGCAGCCGCCGCTCACATGTCGATGCGATGGCGCTCAAGGAATGGGGCGAGGGAAACAGCGCCCGCGTCTTCCTGACTTACAATCAGAGCAGTGAGCCGTATCTGATGAGCATCACGATGCAGCAATGGAAGCAATACGGCCGCTCAGCAGCTTATTACGACCCAACCTACACGACGGGCGACTATAATTATTACAAGCTCAACGCGACCGAGCAGCATTCCGTCATCATCGGCGCGCCGCTCTCCTTCAATCTGGGCCACGGCCTGACCTTCGAATCCTCGCCTTATTACGTGCATATCCACGGCGCCGGCGATAACGGGCAGACCCAGGCGGAATACGGCTATAACGGCATCCAGCCCACCGGAAACCTCAACATCCCCAACGCTCAGGACGGGTACGCGTCGGTACTGGCCATCGACAACTGGAACCAGCACACGGCTGGTTTCAACAACACGCTCAGTTGGAAGCTCGGCCATAACGAACTGAAGGCCGGCTACTGGTACAATTATTACGACCAGCACGAAATCGCCCCACTGTCGCAAATCGGGGCCAATGGCGAAGGCGAGAATTACTGGGGGATGTACCCGATCCGGGGCCAGGACGGCGCGCCCCTGATGATGTTCAACATCCACCTGATCCAGCAGCTCAACTCCCTGTTCATTTCAGACACCTACAAGGCGCTGAGCGACAGGCTGACCCTGAATGCCGGCTTCAAATACGTCATGATGTCCTATCATTCGACGAATGCGATTCCGGGCGATATGTATAATTACGGCCGCAACGACGCCCAGCCTCTGCCACAGGTCTCCGCGTCCTTCCAGATCACGCCGCACGACCAGATCTATCTGGACGGCGCGACCGCCTTCATGGAACCGACCGGTATCCTCGTCTACGGCACATACTGGGACGGCTCTGCGCCGATCGTCGACGAGGCCCATTCGACCAACCTGAAGGCGGAATACTCGATTTCCGAGGAAATCGGCTACCGGCACACCGGCCTGGTGAACATCACTGCGTCGTTCTTCAACTACAACATGACCAACAAGCAGAGTTCGATTTCCAGCTATATCGGCGGCCGGCTGGTGTCGAATTACGTGAATGCCGGCGGCCAGACCTCGCGCGGCTTCCAGCTCGCGGCGGGCCTGCGGCCATGGCACGGATTCAGCCCCTATGCGTCGTTCCAATATCTGCACGTCACCACGGACAACAACCTACCCGACAAGACCGACTTCATCCGCAGCGCCGGCAAGATAGCACCCTACAGCCCGAAAACCACGGTCAATGTCGGGCTCTCCTACGATAACGGCAATTTCTTCGCCAACGGGTATATGAGCTATGTCGGTTCGCAATACGCAACCTTCATGAACGACCAGGTCATGCCCGCCTATGCCACCGGAAACGTGACGGCGGGCTATCGATTCAAGAAACTGTGGATCGCCAAATCCCCCCAGGTCCAGGTCAATGTCATGAACGTCACGGACAACAAATATCTCGCGGCCGGCAACGGCGGCTACAATGCCAGGACCACGACGGGCGTTCACGGCACGACGCTTGCCGGCAGGGCCCCCACCTATGTCGTAGGCGGTGGCTTCGGCATTGTCTTTTCAGTCACGACGGGCTTCTGATTCATGAACATGAAAAAACTGGTCGTCTGCGCCATCCTGGCTTCAAGTGCCCTGACCGCGATTCCCCCGGCGCAGGCTGACGACACCCTGGTCCTGGCTCCCGGCAATCCCGCCGGCGATCTGGCCGCCGTCCACCAGAGCTTCGGTAACCAGGCCGTCCGCCTGTCATGGACCGCCCTGGGAACCACCCTGGGGACGACCCAGGCCAGCAAACTCGTCGATCCCCGGTTTTCCGACCTCGTCCATGACAGGACGATCACGCTACGCGGATTGTTCACGCTCACCCTCGCCGACGGCAAAGCGATTTCCAGCGCCGACCTGACGGTGATCCAGCCCCCGCGCGTCGAGACAATCGCGCCGGACGCGACCAGCGCACGCGCGGCCGACCGCCTGCCCGGCCGGGCCGTCACCGCACAATTCACCGACCCGAAAGGCCGTTTCACAATCGCCTGGCGGGTCGAACAGCGCGACGGATCGCCCTATCTGCGCGAAATCGTGGCGCTGACGCCAAAGACCCGGCCTCTTTCATTGAAGAGCGTGGCACTGTTCGAAGCCAACGTGGAAACGGGCGAGGTGGTCGGCGACGTGCAGGGCTCGCCGGCTGTCGTCGATGACAGCTATTTCGGCATCGAAAATCCGCTGGCCAACAGCCTGGTGTTCAACGGCCGCTCGCAGTTGACCCTGGCCCAGGCACTGCCGATCCAACCCGACCACGCGCTGACCGTCTCCGCCGTCGCGGGTATCGTCCGCCACGGCCAGTTGCGCCGCGATTTCCAGATCTATGTCGAGCGCGAGCGCAGCCATCCCTACCGCCCGTTCCTCAACTACAATTCCTGGTACGATATCGGCTATTTCACGCCCTACACGCAGAAAGATGCCGAGAACCGCATTCGCGCCATCGGCGAAGAACTGGTCCGCAAGCGGGGCGTAACGCTCGATTCCTACCTTTTCGACGACGGATGGGACGACCGGAGCGGCTTCTGGCGGTTCAGCAAGGACTTCCCCGCCGGCTTCAGGCCGCTCTGCACGCTGGCCTCGTCCTTTGGCGCCGCTCCCGGCGTCTGGCTGTCCCCCTGGGGCGGCTACAGCAAGCCGCAGCAGATCCGCGTCGCCAATGGACGCAAGGCCGGCCTGGAAATCCGCGACGACGGGTTCGATCTTTCGGGACCGAAATATTATGCCGTCTTCCACGATGCCGTCATGCGGATGCTGAAGGAAGATTGCATCAACCAGTTCAAGTTCGACGGTACCGGCAATGCCGACCAGGTCGCGCCCGGCAGCGTGTTCAACAGTGATTTCGACGCCGCCATCCACCTGATTGCCGACATCTACGCCGCCCGCCCCAACACCTTCATCAACCTGACGACCGGCACCTTCCCGTCGCCCTTCTGGCTGCGCGGCGTGGGCACCAGGCGCCAGCGCTGGATCACCTACCGCGATTCGGACACCTACCACAACATCGTCGTCAAGGCGCCACTCTTCCCCCTGAACTCCCTGATGCTGCACGGCATCATCTACGCACAAAAGAACCAGCGCCTCGACGCCGACCCCGGCCATGATTTCCCCGATGAAGTACACAGCTTCTTCGCCACCGGCACGGACGAGCAGGAACTCTATCTAACACCCGACCTGCTCAAGCCCGCCGATTGGGACGTGATCGCCGACACGGCAAAATGGGCACGGGCAAACGCCGGGATACTCAAGGACAGCCACTGGGTCGGCGGCGACCCCGGCCGCCTCGAACCCTATGGCTGGGCGGCCTGGACGCCCAAAAAGGCCTTCCTGACCTTGCGCAATCCCGACCAGGTACCGCGCCGCATCCTGATCGAACCGGACAAGGTGCTCGAACTGCCCGATGATGCGCCGATGCGCTACACCGTGCATACCTTGTGGGCGAAATCTCCCGCGCCCCGGACTCTGGACGCCGCCACGCCCGTCGTCATCCAGTTGGCGCCATTCGAGGTCATGACGCTGGAGCTGACACCCTGATGCAGCCGCGCGGGACGATACGCGCGGCATTGCTCGCAATGGCGGCACTGGCCACCGGCCCCGCGCGCGCGTCCGGGCCGCCCATGGGCTGGAACAGTTGGAACCATTACGGCGACAAGATCCGGGACGCCGACATCCGGCACGCTGCGGATGCTCTTCTTTCCAGCGGCATGGCGGCAGCCGGCTATCGCACTGTCATCATCGACGACGGCTGGCAGGGCCAGCGCGACGCACAGGGCAACCTGCAGCCCGATCCCTCCCGCTTTCCCGACATGAAAGCGCTCGCCGACTATATCCACGGCCGAGGCTTGCGGTTCGGGCTGTATTCATCCCCCGGCGCGCGCACATGCGCCGGACGGCCGGGCAGCGAAGGGCACGAAGCGCAGGATGCGCGCCGGTTCGCCGCCTGGGGCGTGGACTATCTCAAATATGATCTCTGCGGCTTCCGCCGACATCTCGCCGGGCAGGACCTCGACCGCCAGCGCGCCATGATGATCGATGCGTATCGCCGCATGGGCACCGCTCTGGACGCGACCGGCCGCACGGTCATTCTTGCCCTGTGTTCGTACGGCTGGAGCCGTGTCTGGGAGTGGGCCGCCTCGACAGGCGGGACGATCTGGCGCACCACGACGGATATTACCCCCGATTACGCGGCCATGATGTTCAATGCCCTGAGCGATCAGGCCATCCCCGATCCGCCACCCGGCCATTGGAACGACCCGGACATGCTGGAAATCGGCAACGGGGACCTGACCGCCCCCGGCGCGGAACGCACGCACCTGACGCTGTGGGTCATGCTTGCCGCGCCGCTGATCGCGGGGAACGACCTCTCTGCCATGACGCCGGAGACTCGTGCGATCCTGACCAATCGTGACGTCATCGCCATCGACCAGGACGTTTCGTCCCATCCTGGCCACCTCGTTTCCTGGAATGGCGCCGTACAGATCTGGCTGCGCCATCTTGCCGACGGCGGAACCGCCATCGCGCTGGTCAATACACTCGATCATGCGATCGACACGACACCGGGAACAGCATTGCGCGCCACGATGACGGAGCGGAGTGCGCGCGAGTTGTGGACGGGGCGCGAGACCGGGCCGCTCACCCCCCATACACGTTTCACGATCCCCGCCCGCGACGTCATCCTGCTGCGCCTCGAAGGCCCCAGCCGGTGACGCACTCCGTTTTCGGGCGCCGCGCCGTCCTCTCCGGCTCCATGGCCGTCGGCCTGTTCACAGCCGGCGGCCGGCTCCTGGCCGCCACACCCGGCCCGGAGCCGGTACCGGACGGGCGGCCTCACGCCTTCACGCTGCATCGCGACGGCTTCCGCCTCGACGGCACCCCCTTCCAGATCCGGTCGGGCGAAATGCACCCCATCCGCATCCCGCGCGGCGAATGGCCGGCGCGGATCGCGATGGCGAAGGCGATGGGACTGAACACCATCGCCATCTACCTGATGTGGAACATGCTCGAACCCGCCCCCGGACGGTTCGACCTGACCACGGACCGGCGCGATTTCCGCACCTTCCTGACCCTGTGCCAGCAGGCCGGACTGTGGGTCTCCCTGCGTCCTGGCCCCTATGTCTGCGGCGAGTGGGATTTCGGCGGCCTGCCCGCATGGCTGCTCTATGACGGCGATATCCGCGTCCGCAGCATGGACCCCGCCTTCCTCGCCGCCGCCAGGCGCTATATCGCCACCATCGCACAGGCCGTGCGCCCCTTCATGGCCGATCGCGGCGGCCCGATCCTGATGACGCAGATCGAAAACGAATATGCGTCCTTCGGCGGCGACCCCGCCTATATGGCCTGGACCCGCGACACCTGGTTCCGGCACGGCATCACCGGCGCCTGCACCACCGCCGACGGGCTGGCCCAACTGCGCGAGAAACGCACTATCCTGTCCGGCTGCGCGATTGGGCTGGACGGCGACTACCGGCTCGATCAGGCTCGCGACCTGGCGACGGAAACGCCGCCCTGGATCAGCGAGGCCTATCCCGGCTGGCTGACCCATTGGGGCGAGAAGAGCATGGCGACGATCGATTTCGTCCCGGATTTCCGGAAAATCCTGGATCAACGGGCATCGTTCAACCTGTATGTCGTCCATGGCGGGACGAATTTCGGCTCCGGCGCGGGCGCGAACGCCCATCGGGACGGCAGCCGCTTCCAGCCCGTGGTGACCAGCTACGATTACGATGCGCCGATCGACGAGGCCGGACGCGCCACGCCGAAATATCACACCCTGCGCACCATGATCGCGCGCGCCACGAACCTTCCCCTTCCGCCCGTCCCTCCGGACCCGCCGATCCTCGGCTTCGCCCCGGTCATGGCGCGTGCCGCCGGATCGCCGTGGAACGCGCTGGGCGACCCGGTCCGGGCCCGCGATCCGGTGTCGATGGAACGCGGCCTGCGACAACCCGGCGGCATGGCGCTCTATCGCTGCGTCGTCCCGGCCGGTCGCGGCGGCCCGCTTCACCTGCCGCCGGTCCACGACGACGCGCGCCTGATCCTCGACGGCACGGAAATCGCCGCAATATCACGCCTCTTTCCGACCAGGACACCACTCGTCATCGCGCCTGCGCCGGGGTCGAGGCGACTGGATATCCTGGTGGACAGTTTCGGCCATATCGGCTTCGGCCTCGCCATGGGCGATCGCAAGGGGTTGGAAGGCCCTGTCACGCTGGGCGGCGCGCCTCTCCGGGACTGGACGATCTTCGGCCTGCCCCTCGACGCGGCACGGCTTGCCCAAGCCACCCGCCACCCATCAGTACCCGGCCACCCTGCGGGGCTTTACCGCGCCACCTTCGACATGCCGGGCATCGGCGCCACCTATATCGACATGGCAGAATGGAAAAAAGGTTATGCTTGGATCAATGGCCACGCGCTGGGGCGCTTCTGGTCGATCGGCCCCCAGCAACGTCTCTTCTGTCCGGCGGAGTTCCTGCGCCCGGCGGGGAACGATCTGCTGGTGCTTGATTGCCACGCCGGCGCCCCGGCACGGATCGTGGGCGTGACTCACGCTGGCGGCTGAACAGCCCGGTACAGAACGATGTCCCCCGACCGGCAACTCCGACGAACGCCATGCGATTGAAGGAACATCCACTCTTCCCGTTGCGAAAGCGCTTCCATGACCGACCTTCCATTGCCGTGCCGCCCGCTCCGCCTTTCCGCCGCCCTGTGCCTGATCCTTCTCCCGCTGGCCGCATGCAGTTCGGCCAGCGGCGACGGCGACGACCACCCGCCCCGCGACCACAAGGTCATCGTCGTACCGCGCGGCACGGATGTCGTCTGTCCCGACGGCAACCACCCACCCTGCCCCTGAGAGCCCGACCGAAAATGCGCGCTGGCGGCGATCGCGCGCCAGCCCACATATTCGGTCAGACCCTGAGATCCCTCACGGTGCTGTCTTGCGGCACAACATCGCCGCCGCACGCGCGCCGCGCGCCATGACCTGGCCGGCGAACACCACACCATCGGCCGAGACCGGCAACCCGGCCTCCCGCAGCGCCTGCACCACCCATCCGTTGCAGGTATGGAACAGCGTGTAACGGCTGCGCGCCGCATAGAACAGGCTTTCCGGCCCATGACCGGCCGCAACCAACCGTGGCCGGCCATCACGCCCCGTCTCCAGGTCGTCCCCGATAAAGTCCGACAGGCGACCCATCCCCTCACGGCTCACCGGCAGCACCACCACGGCATCCGGGTCATAGGCCAGGTCAGGCGTGGTGGTCATGGCAAAGACCTGCACCACGGCCGGGCCGGGAAAAGGCCCGATCAGATACTCTTCCAGACTGCTCGCCGGGGCGGTGAAGAACGTCTTCTTGCCATAGCCGAACAGAATGGTCCGCGCGCCGGGGAAGATCTCGCGATAAACCGCCAGTTTCCCCGACAGCGCCGCCACCGGCACCCCGATTTCGGTATGCCACCCCCGATCGACCAGATAGACCGAATTCAGCTCCCCGGGCCGGCAGGCCGACGGCCCGCTCCCGCCGGCACAGCAGGCCAGCAGAACCCCCATGGCGGCCAGCAACAGAAATCGCGACAGCCCCTCCAGCACATTCCCTGCGCGGCAGCACATGCAGAACCTCGTCACAACCGCCACGAACATCGGGCATGTCAGACGATAGAGAAGCTGCCAGCCATCTTCCAGTCGATCGACGCCCCGGTCGTCAGGGCAGCTCCACCGCGATCGCAATCGCCTCGCCACCGCCGATGCAGGCAGCCGCCACCCCGCGCCGCAATCCCCGCGCGCGCAATGCATGCAGCAGGGTCGTCACCAGCCGCGCCCCCGTCGCCCCGATCGGATGCCCCAGCGCGCAGGCGCCCCCATTCACGTTCAGTCTGTCCGACGGAATGTCCAGATCGCGTTGCGCCACCATCGCCGTGACTGCGAAAGCCTCGTTGATCTCGAACAGATCGACATCGCCCACGCGCCACCCCGCCCGATCCAGCAGCTTGCGGATGGCAGGCACCGGCGCCTGCGTGAAATCGCGCGGCGCCTGCGAATGAACCGCCAGCGCCCGGATGGCGGCGAATACCGGCACTCCCTGCCGTTCGGCCCAGGACCGGCGCGCCAGAACCACCGCCGCCGCACCATCGGCAATGCCCGACGAACTGGCCGCCGTGATCGTGCCATCCCTGCCGAAGGCCGGACGCAGCGTCGGGATCTTGTCCGGCTGCGCCTTGAGGGGATTCTCGTCCTGCGCGACGTCCACCTCTCCCTTGCGGGTCCTGACGGAAACCGGCGAAATCTCGGCCGCGAAGGCCCCGCCTTCCACCGCGACACGGGCACGCGCCAGCGTCATCGCGGCATACGCATCCTGCTCCAACCGGCTGAAACCATAATCGCGCGCGGTCTGTTCCGCGAAATGCCCCATCAATTGCCCGGGTTCGTACGCATCCTCCAGCCCGTCGTGGAACATATGGTCGATCATCTGGCCGTGCCCCAGACGATAGCCCTGCCGCACCCTGGTCAGCAGGTAGGGCGCGTTCGACATCGACTCCAGGCCACCGGCCACGACCGCCTGGGCCGAGCCCGCCTTCAGCGCATCGTGCCCCATCGCGATCGCCATCATCCCCGACCCGCACAGCTTGTTGACGGTCGCCGTCGCGGCGCCAAACGGCAGCCCCGCGCCATGCGCGGCCTGCCGCGCGGGGTTCTGCCCCAGCCCGGCACTCAACACACACCCCATCAGCACCGTATCGACGGAATCAGGCGCCAGACCGCTCCGCTCCAGCGCCCCCCGGATCGCCACAGCCCCCAGTTCGGTCGCCGGCACATCCGACAGCACGCCCTGGAACCAGCCAACCGGCGTACGTGCCGCCGAAACAATGACGACAGGATCATCCATGTTCATGATGTCGCACCCTTCATACGTCACGCTGGCCGAAATTTGCCTAACATTTGTTAGTCAACTTTCTATGGAGCGCGCCCACCCCTGTCGAGGCCGAAAACAGTCCCGCCTCATCACACATGATTGAGCGCCGCCCCGCCGCCCGCACGCATTTCCGGGACAGACCGCGCATCAGGCCATGGAACATGAACCGGCCATGCACTAAGAATTATCTGGAATCAGATAGCAGGAGCACAGGACGGCGTGAGCGCGAGGCAAAGACAGAAGACCACCGGTCCCGGCAGGACGCATGACGAGCCCCCGGCCCGCCCGGTCAGGCGTGGCCGCGCACAGGCAGTCCCAGCGGCCGAAGCCGCCCCCAACCTGGAACGCCGTCAGGAAATTCTGGAAATCGCGGCCAAGCTGTTCGCCGAATACGGCTACAAGGCGACCTCGATCCGCGAGATCGCCGAGCGGGCGGGCATGATGGGCGGGTCCCTGTACTACCATATCCGCTCGAAAGAGGCGCTGTTCATCGAAATCCACGACCGGGCGCTGGACGCGGCGGCGCGGCGCATACGCGCCGCCATGGCACCGCACACCGCGCCGTGGGCAAGGCTGGAGGCCGCGTGTACCGAGATGCTGGAAATCCAGCTCAATCCCGAATCCCTCACGCTGCCGATCATGAACAATTTCCGCTCGGTGCCCGAGGAGGTGAAAGCCATCCTCGTCAAGAAGCGCGACGAGTTCGAGACCATCTTCCGCACGATCGTCGACGCCCTCCCCCTGCCGCCCGGGCTGGACCGCCAGATCTATCGCATCCTGCTGCTGCGCCTGCTCAATACCGCGGATACCTGGTATCACGAGGGCCGCCTCTCCCCCGCCGAGATCGCGGCCCAGATCCTCACGATCTTCCGCCACGAAGCCTCCGCCACCCGTGCGAAGAGCGAAAAGAAAAGCGGAACGAAGGCCGCCCCAAAGACACAAGCGCCCCGCAAGCGCCACGTGGCGGCATAAGCCGAGCCCTCTGGTCAGCCGCCCCCCAGCCGGCACGACAGATCGGCGGCGGCCTCGACCAGGGCGCCCCCCAGGGTGGCGATCGTATCCGGCGTCGCCTCGCTGCGCGTCAGCGACAACGCCAGCGCGGCCACCGCCTGGCCGGTATGATCGCCCACCGTCGCCCCCAGGCAGAACAACCCCTCGCGGATCTGCCCGTCATCAATCGAAAAACCCCGCTGCCGCGTCTCCACAAGCTCCCGCCGCAGATCGGACAGTGAAGCAACACTGTAGCGCGTCAGCGGGGCCGGAAACCCCAGCCCGAACAGCGCGTCCAACTCCCCGTCGGGCCGGGCCGCCAGCAGCGCCTTGCCCGTGGCGGTAAAGGGTGCGGGCAGGCGCATGCCGATACGAAAGGCCACATCCAGCGGCCGATTGGCATCCGAACAGGCGATATAAACGACCTCGCCACCGTCCAGCACCGTCATCGTCACGGTAAACCGTTCGAATCGCCGCGCCTCGGCGATGGACTGCCGGAAGACCGAAACCAGATCGGTCCGGGCCAGGAAATCCCCCGCCCAGCGCAACGGATGCGGCCCCGTCCGCAGCGTGCCGTCGGCCGCACGCACCAGCAGCCCCAGTTCCTCCATCGCCTGCACCAGCCCATGTGCCGTGCTCTTGGGCAATCCCAGCGCGCGCGCCAGTCCGGAGAGCGTCGGCGCGTCGCAGGAGGCCGAAATATGATCGAGAATCGCCACCGCCCGCCGCAGCGCCGGCACATGCGCCCCGCCGGACCTGATCCCATCGTGAGCCCGCATTCCCCTCTCCCGCCTTGACCGAAGGCGTTCAATGCACCCACAGTTCATTATGATGACCACGCGTTCAATATACTGAACGATATGGAGGCGGCAATGGTGATGCTGAAAGACCCGACCCTGTTGCGATCGGACTGCCTGATCGACGGAAAATGGGTGACCGCGCCCGAGCGGACATCCCCCGTGACCGACCCCGCGACCGGGCGCGTCGTCGGCCAGGTGCCCGACCTGGGCGCGGCCGAAGCCGAAGCCGCCATCGCCGCGGCCGCCCGCGCGCTGCCCGCCTGGTCGGCCCGCACCGCCAAGGATCGCGGCGCCATCCTGCGCCGCTGGTTCGATCTGGTGGTCGCCAACGCCGACGACCTGGCGGCGCTGATGACGGCCGAACAGGGCAAGCCCCTGGCCGAGGCGAAGGGCGAGGCCCTCTATGCCGCCTCGTTCCTCGAATGGTTCGCCGAGGAAGCCAAGCGCATCTACGGCGAGACGATCCCCGCCCCCACCACCGACAAGCGGCTGCTGGTCATCAAGCAGCCGGTCGGCGTGTGCGCCGCGATCACGCCGTGGAACTTCCCTGCCGCCATGATCACCCGCAAGGCCGCCCCCGCGCTGGCCGCCGGCTGCACCATGATCGTCAAACCCGCCGAACAGACGCCGCTGACCGCACTGGCCCTGGCCGTGCTGGCCGAGCGGGCGGGCGTGCCCGCCGGCGTGTTCCAGGTCATCACCGGCGACGCCCGTGCCATCGGCGGCGTGCTGACGGGGTCGGACGTGGTGCGCAAACTGTCCTTCACCGGCTCCACCGAGGTCGGACGCATCCTGATGAGCCAGTGCGCGCCCACCATCAAGAAACTCAGCCTGGAACTGGGCGGCAACGCACCGTTCATCGTCTTCGACGACGCGGATCTGGACGCGGCGATCGAGGGCGCGCTGGCCTCGAAATACCGCAATGCGGGCCAGACCTGCGTCTGCGCCAACCGGCTCTATGTCCAGTCCGGCATCTATGACGCCTTCGCAGCCCGCCTGGCCGAGGCGGTGCGGGCCATGAAACTGGGCCAGGGCACCGAACCCGGCGTGACCATCGGCCCGCTGATCGATTCCGCGGCGGTCGAAAAGGTCGAATCCCACGTCGCCGACGCGCTGGCCCATGGCGCCACCCTGGTCACCGGCGGCAGGCAGCCCCCGGCCGGCGGCAATTTCTACGAACCGACGATCCTGACCGGCGTCACCCAGAAGATGAAAGTGGCGCGCGAGGAAACATTCGGCCCCGTCGCCCCCCTGTTCCGCTTCGAGACGGAGGAGGAGGTGGTCGCCATGGCCAACGACACCGAATTCGGCTTGGCCGCCTATTTCTACACCGAGAATGTCCGCCGGGTCTGGCGCGTCGCCGAGGCCCTGGAATACGGCATGGTCGGCCATAATACCGGCCTGATCTCCAACGAGGTCGCCCCCTTCGGCGGCATCAAGCAGTCGGGCCTGGGCCGCGAGGGCTCACGCCACGGCATCGAGGAATATCTGGAAATCAAATATCTCTGCTCGTCCATCGGCTGACGGTTCCGGCACGCGCCCGAATATCGCAGCGCAATCGGGCCGGCGTCAGGCCGGCCCGTTCCCCGGAATCGACAGCGCGCCGGATTCGTCCGCCTCCAGCACGTTGACGCACAGCCGCCGTGCATAGGCCGCCGAGCCGACCGTATCGGGCACCCGTCCCAGCAGCTTCATTTCGTCCACATATTGCGACACCTGCACCCGCAGGTCGCCGCCCACGGGGCTGATGCCCAGGCTCTCATGCCGCAGCATGGCCAGGATCTGGCCCGCACCCATGCCTTCCATCGCCTCGGCCACCAGGTCCGCCGCCTGGTCGGGATGGGCGCGAATCCAGTCCGACGCGGCGCGCAGCGCCATCACCAGCGACGCCGCCGCCACCGGGTCGGACCGCAACAGGGCGTCGGACAGGCCAAGGGCCAGATTGGTCCGCTCCCCGTAATGGCCGGTCGTGCTGTTCTCCAGCTCAAAGAAGAGCGGATCGGGCAAATGCAGCCACTGCCACGCCTGCGGATCATGGGCCGCCACGGCATCGATCTCGCCCGCCCGCGCGGCCTGCTCCACCTGTGTCGGCGCCAGTGTCACCCAATGCACCGCGCTTTCCGGATCAATGCCCTTGCGCCGCATCATGACCGAGAAGAACAGCCGGTCGGCCATGTCCTGGTCCGTCACCGCGATTCGCATCCCGGCGACATTATCCAGCCGCGAGCCCTTGACCCCGCGCCGCACCAGCAGGCGGAAACTGCCCGATTGCAGGCCGCTGACCAGATGGGCCGGAATCGGCCCAAGACGAAAACGGTCCAGCCAGGTCAGAATCGGCGCCGCCGCTCCCACGGCCCGCCCTTCCGCCACATCGGCAATGGTCGTGCGGCCGGTGCGCGGCCCATCCACCAATGTCACGTCCAGATTGTAGGGGCCGAAAAACCGGGCCCGCGCGACGGCGAACAACAGACGATTCGACGACGGCCAGGACAGGACCAGCCGCCGCGCCCGGCCATCGGGCATAATCTTGTGCCGCACCACCGGATGGGGCCCCCGATTGCGCGTCACAACGGCCCCCACGACCGCCGCCCCACCTGCCACCCCACCGGCGGCAACCAGCAGGCGCCGCCGCGTCAGGCCACGCATGGATGACCGGCCTTCTGATCCATCCGTGTCTTTGGCCCCCTTCAGCCCTTATCCGACGCGATTCAGCCCATCGCGCATGAGACGTCTTCGCATGGTTGGAGCCTCCTCTCCTAGCCGTCAAAAAAAAACGTATCGAGGGGGTTTACCTCCGTCCCGAACCTCCGCTATACGGTGCCCCGGCGCTGATCCCGAATAGCTCAGTTGGTAGAGCAAGCGACTGTTAATCGCTGGGTCGTAGGTTCGAGTCCTACTTCGGGAGCCAACCTTTCCTTATTTCTTCAAAGACTAAAGAAAGACCGCCCTGCGCCCGGTCCGGGCAATGCAGGCGCACATGGCGCGCACAGAGCGGTTAAAGCCGCGCGCAATACCCGGCACCACACGCCCCAGCGGGTCGCAGCCCCTGCCTTCCCCGCGCCCCCGCTTTCCCGATCCGACACATCGCCGAGGCCCGGCAGCACACAGACCGCCCCGGCCTGCACGGGCGATCCTCGTCCGAACACGGACACCTGGCGGAAAAACAAATTCCATCAAACACTTATGCGGATTTTTGTCTCAACGGATCACGAAAAACGCGCTATCGCGTTGTTTTGACAGGCACCTCACCCAAGCAGAGAATTCCATCCGACCAGAATCCATCCTAGAACCAATACAATCACCCTATTCCAGCGCAGGGCCTGAAAATTATTGAACTCCACGACCTTCATAAATGAATACTATTGAAAAAACACAAAAATAAACAATAACGACGTATATATTCATTGTTGAGTCGTATAATATCATTGCCTGGTCCATCTTTACTGAAGGACAGACTTCGCTTGTGTAGAAGCAACGAAGATGTCAGAGTATCCGCAACTGGTTTTACCTCATGACTTTGCTTCACCTTTCTCCCGGAGTGTCTCTTTGATGGTCGCATCGTCGAATGCGCGCCCCCGCGCATATCTATCCACAAAAATCATAATGATATGCGGGCTGTCCTTCATCATCATCCAGCTTGTCGCGGTGACCCTGTCCAGCACGCAGATGAAGGCCCAGGTCGAAAAGAACATCTATTCCGAGGCGATTTCGAACAGCCAGATCCTGGCACAGAAGATCACCCTGGCCCTGACCGCGCAGAACACCGTCGTCCGCGGCATTCAAAGCACGATTGAAACCGCCCACCGGTCCGGCGTGCTGACCAAGCAGTTCATCGTCGACCTCCTGTATGAAGACATGCAGCGCTTTCCCGACATTTACGGCATGGACTTCAAGGAAGTCCCGCGCGGATTTGACGGCACCCAGGTTCCCGGCGGCCCGGGCACCAACAGCCACGGCATCTTCTTTCCGTATGTCCTGCGCGGCGCCGACGGCAAGGTCACGATCAACACACCACCCGAACATTACAGCGACGTTTACAAGAACATCATCAAGACCGGCGACCTCGACGGGCTGGAACCTTATATCGACGCGGATACGAAGGTTCCGATGGTGTCCCCCACCTATCCCATCACATTCGACGGCAAGAGAATCGCCGTCATCGGGGCCGATGTCCCGCTCGGCTGGCTGGCGCCGCTGCTGAAGAACGTCAAGATCGCCGAAGGGTCGACCATCTCCCTGCTATCCAGCCAGGGGTTCTGGATCGTCAATCCCGATCCCGCCCTGGTGATGAAGCACTATAACGACACACCCAACACGCTTGTCGAAAAAGCCATTTCAGAACACAAGCTTTCCATCATTCGCAATTTCAATAACGGCACGATGGACCGCATCGTCGTTCCGCTCAAGATCGACAATTTCAATGTGTACTGGACCCTGATCGTCGATGTGCCGTCCGAGGCCATCACCAAGCCGGTCTGGGACAACATCTTCTCCCTCGTCATTCCCGGCGTGACGCTGATCATCCTGTCGGTCGCGCTGATGTGGTTCATCTTCAACAAGCTGCTGAGCACACCGCTGCGCAACCTGCTGCAGTCCGTCTCGGCGCTGGAACATGGCGATTACGACGTCACCGTCTACGGCGTGCAGCGATCCGACGAACTCGGCGCCACGGCCCGCGGGCTGGAGAATTTCCGCGGTTCCCTTCTCCGGGCCCGGCAGGCCGACGCCGAAGCCGAGCAGGAGCGCCGCTGGAACGAGGCGCAGCAGGCCAGGCGCCGCCAGGAAGACGAGCAGAGGCTCAAGGACGTCAACAGGGTCATCGACACGATCGGCACGGCCCTCAACGCCCTGTCGACCGGCGACCTCTCGTCGCAGATCCAGCAGCCCCTACCGCAGGAATTCGAACCGCTGCGGACCAATTTCAACCGGTCCATCCAGCAGCTCGCCACGGCCATCACAGGCATTTCCAACGCGGTCGATACGATCCGCAAAGGCAGCCAGACCGTCTCCACCGGCGCCGAGGAACTCGCCGACCGAACGGAACAGCAGGCCGCCGCCCTCGAGGAAACGACGGCTGCGATCAATCAGATCACCCGAAACGTCTCGCATGCCGAGGATGTCATCAACAACACCCAGGCCATCGGCACGCAGGCCTGCGATTCAGCCGAATCGTCTTCCGAAATCATGAGCCGCACCCGCCAGGCCATGCAGCGCATCGAAACCAGCTCGGCGCAGGTCGTCGCCATCGTCGAGGTCATCGACGGCGTCGCGTTCCAGACCAACGTGCTGGCCCTCAATGCCAGCATCGAGGCCGCGCGCGCCGGCGACGCCGGAAAAGGCTTCGCCGTCGTGGCCAACGAAGTCCGCGTCCTTGCCCAGCGCTGCACCGACGCCGCCCGCGATATCGGCGACCTCGTGCGCAAGACGGTCGAGGAAATCCACACCGGCGCCACCTGCGTGCGCGATACCGAGAAAGCCCTGCAAACCATTTCCGGACTGGTCTCGACAATGGGGGAAAAGCTGAACACGATCGTTCACAGCGCGCGCGACCAGGCCACCAGCCTCAAGGAAGTCAGCGCCGCGGTGACCGTCATGGACCAGAGCACCCAGAAAAACGCATCCATCGCCGACACGTCACGCTCTTCGGCCCGCAGCCTGGCCGGAGAAACGCAGAAGCTTACGCAACTCGTCACGCATTTCAGGCTTCCCGGCTCCCGGAACACCGCCAGCCGGGAACTGGCAAGGCACGGCAGCTAGCCGCGCCTTCCGGCACACGCCCCCGATCAGACCATCCGTCTGATCGGGGATGCGCCTCCTTCAGGCCCCCCGCTGCTCGGTCAGCATCCGCGCTGCCAGACCGCCGAGCACCGTTGCCATCACCCAGCGCTGGGCCATGGCAAAACGGGGGTTGGATTCAAGGAATTTCGCCATATTGCCGGCGGAAAGCGCAATGACGGCATTCACCAGCACGCTGATGACGATCTGCATGGTCCCCAGGATCAGGATCTGGAACAGCATAGACGTGCCCGGCACGGTAAACTGGGGCAGAAGCGACAGATACATCACGGCGATCTTGGGATTCAGCAGATTGGTCATGAAACCCATGAGAAACAGCCGGCGATTGCCATCCGCCGCCAGCTTGCGCACCTGGAACGGCGACCGTCCGCCGGGCCGGATCGCCTGCCATGCGAGATAAAGCAGGTACACCGCCCCACCCAGCCGCAGCGCGTCATAGGCATAGGCATAGGGCACAGCCATAACCAGCGCGGTAATCCCGAACGCGGCGCACAGCATGTAAAAGACAAATCCAAGCGCCACGCCGCCAAGCGAGACCAGCCCCGCACGCGGCCCCTGACAGATGGAACGGGAAATCAGGTAGATCATGTTCGGGCCGGGCGTCAGCGCCATGCCCAGCGCGACCAGCGCAAACGCGGCAAGATGGGTAACGGGCAAGATCATTGTCTGTCTCCTGTGGCCCGACCGGGCACACGCGCCGACGACGATCCGACGCGCGTCCCCGCGCGCCACCGCTCGCCAGTCACATTTCCGGCCAGGCTTTCATGTCATACCACGTTCCGAACGATCCGCAGCCCCGTCCAGCCGCTCTTCCGGCCGCGCGGCCAGCGCGGCCAGAAGCGCCGCCACGGCTCCGTTCAATACCGCCCGCTCCGGGCGGATACGCGCCAGCACCCGCACCCCCATCAGCACCGCCAGGCAGTGCAGGGCCAGATCCTCGGCCGCCATCGCGCGCGTAATGCTGCCATCGCCCTGCCCCCGCCGAACGCAGTCGAGAAAAAATGCCTCGATCCGGGCGAACGTCCCGATGATCAGCGGCCGGAACTCCGCATCCTGTGCCGCGAATTCCAGCGCGGCATTCACCACCATGCAGCCCTTGCTGGCCGGATCATCCAGCGAACGCGCCACCACATCGTCCAGATAGCCCCGCACACCATCCAGCGGCGGCGCGGCCTCATACCGCGCAAGGCGCGGGCCAATCCCCCCCGCGATATACCGTTCGAGCGCCAGCCGGAACAGCGACCTCTTGTCGCCGAAGGCATTGTACAGGCTCGCGGCCGTCAACCCGGTCTGCCCGACCAGGTCCCTGATGGACGTCGCATCGAACCCGTGCCGCCAGAAACACGCAACCGCCGCATCCAGCACAGCATCTTCGTCAAATTCTCGCGGCCGGGCCATTCCCTCATCCATGCAGGCATTACGATCCCATCTTGCCACATGAGATACGACGCGTCATTCTAGAACGATCATACTAAAACGCACCGCGCCATGCGCCGGCACGAACGGAGGCACCATGATCCGCTTCTATTTCCACCCCACCCCCAATCCCGCGAAGGTGGCCCTCTTCCTCGAGGAAAGCGGCCTGGACTACACGGTCATTCCCGTCGACACCCGCAAGGGCGAACAGCATGACCCGGCATTCCGCGCCATCAACCCCAACGGCAAGGTGCCGGCGATCGTCGACCCGGACGGACCAGACGGCACGCCGGCACACGTTTTCGATTCCACCGCCATCCTTCTCTACCTCGCCGAAAAGACCGGCCGCTTTCTCGGCACCCCGGCCGACCGGCCGGAATTGCTGTCCTGGCTGATGTTCATCGCCACCGGCCTCGGCCCCTATTCGGGCCAGGCAGTCCACTTCCAGTATTTCGCGCCCGAAGACCAGGACTATGCCATCAACCGCTACCGGCGCGAGGCCCAGCGGCACTACCAGGTGCTGAACGATCACCTGGTAGGCCGGGAATATATCGCCGGCAACAGCTACACGATCGCCGACATGTCAGCCTGGGGCTGGATCGATCGCGCGGCCCGAGTCATGAAGGGTACGAAAGATCCGCTGACCCCCTGGCCCCACCTGAAACGCTTCTTCCACACCATCGACAGCCGCCCCGCCGTAGCGCGCGCCCGCGCCGTCGGGCAGGATCACGCCTTCAAGACCACGACCGACGAACAGGCCCTCCGCGCGCTGTTCCCCTCGAATTATCCGCCTGCATCCTGATATCGGAGATCCATGATGACCGAACCCACCGACTACACCCCACCTAAGGTCTGGACCTGGAACAAGTCGGGCGGCGGCCAGTTCGCTAGCATCAACCGCCCGATCGCAGGCCCGACGCATGACAAGACACTCCCCGTCGGCCGCCACCCGCTCCAGCTCTATTCGCTCGGCACGCCCAACGGCGTGAAGGTGACGATCATGCTGGAGGAACTGCTGGCGGCCGGTCACGCCGGGGCCGAATATGATGCATGGCTGATCAATATCGGCGCGGGCGACCAGTTCGGCAGCGGCTTCGTCGCCGTCAACCCGAACTCCAAGATCCCCGCCATGGTCGACCATAGCGGGCCCGCCCCCATCCGGGTGTTCGAATCCGGCTCGATCCTGCTCTACCTGGCCGAGAAATTCGGCGCCTTCCTGCCAAAGGACATCGCCGGGCGCACGGAATGCCTCAACTGGCTGTTCTGGCAGGTCGGCAGCGCCCCCTATCTGGGCGGCGGGTTCGGGCATTTCTACGCCTACGCACCGCACAAGATCAAATATGCGATCGACCGTTTCGCAATGGAGGCCAAGCGCCAGCTCGACGTGCTGGACCGCCGGCTGGCGGAAAGCCCCTATATCGCGGGCGACAGCTACACCATCGCCGACATGGCGATCTTCCCCTGGTATGGCGGACTGGCCAAAGGCTGGCTCTATGGCGGCGCCGAGTTCCTGAGCGTGCAGGACTACAAACATCTCCAGGCCTGGGCCGACCGCCTGCTGGAACGCCCGGCCGTCCAGCGCGGCCGCATGGTCAACCGCATGAGCGGCGAACCCTCCAGCCAGCTGCGCGAACGCCACGAGGCAAGTGATTTCGAGACGAAGACACAGGACAAGCTCGGTACCGCCGGGTAAAGGCGTTGAACAGATTCGCTCTGGTTTCTGTTATTTTTTGAAAAAAGAACCAAAAAACTTTTATTCGTTCAGGGACATTGTCTGCACCTGGCACACGGCTCCTGAACGGATAAAAGTCTTTTTTCTTCTTTTTCTTCAGAAAAAGAAGAAAAGACAGACCTCCCCTCCGCCATCAATCAAACCGCCTCCAGCGTCCGCGCCTCCACGGCATTCTCCGCCCGAATCCGCTGCGCGTCCCGCGCCGGCGGATTCCCGAACATGCGCCGATATTCGCGGCTGAACTGCGACGGGCTGTCATACCCGACCGCAAACCCCACCTCCGCCGCATCGACCGCATTGCCCATCAATTGCCGCCGGGCCTCCTGCAAGCGCAGACGCGTGCGATATTGCAGCGGACTCATCATCGTCGCCGCCCGGAAATGCCGATGGAAGGATGATGGGCTCATGCCCGCCAGCCGGGCGACATCCGCGATGTCGAACGCCTGGGCATAATGATCCCTGATCCAGGCGATCGCCCTGTTCAGATGCGACAGGTTGCTGCCGGCGGTGGCGATCTGGCGCAGGACGCCACCCTGCGGCCCCTGCAACAGGCGATAGAGCAATTCCCTGACCGCCAGATGGCGCAGAAAGATGATATCCTCGGGTGTATCGAGCAACCCCACCAGCCGCGTCACCGGATCGAGGATATTCCGCGTCAGGGCGCTGACTGTCAGGCAGCGCGGGCACTGGTGGGAAAGATCCTCCGGCCGATCGCGCAGTTCCAGCAGCACATCCGCGATATCGGCCGGGTCCAGCGTCAGGCACAGAGCCAGATAGGGCTCCTCGGGACTGGCATGGGTGATATGGCCGCTCACCGGCAGATCGACCGCCGTCACCAGATATTTGCTGGCATCGTAATCGAAGACCTGGTCACAGAGCATGACCTGCTTGCTGCCCTGCACGATCACGCAGAAACGCGGTTCGTATACCACATTCATCGGCGTGGTCGGGGCCTCGGCCCGAAACAGCAGCAGGCCTGGCAAGGCGGTCCGCGTGGTGGGCGCGACGCAGTGTCGTTCGATCGTATCGCGCAGACGGTCGAGCAGATCGCGCATCCAACCCTCCGAAACCACATATCCCATCCCGTCCGGCCAGGATCATCCGGACGGGCAACGATGCTCCAGTTCCCCGCGATGATAGCGCATGTCCGATCCGATCACACCGTCCTTGCGGGCAGTTCAAGAGGATCGTGCAATCATTTGATCGGATCATGCCATCGCCCCATCGCGAGAAGAGAAAAATCGGCAAAAGCTCCATATTATACATAATGATATGATGACGCCGCTCGCCATCACGCCCCCCCGAAACCGGCCGGCAGGCGCGAATCATGCAAGAACGAGAGCGGATCGCTCTACCGCTCCAACCCGCACAGGTTGCATGATCCGACCACAAGAGCGCCTCAACGAAGCTGTTCGGTTTATCTCCGGCATGAACGGACATCTTCGGCAGGCCGCCCTCGCCATTGCCTCCGGAGCGCCAGCGCGCCCGGTCCATCCATCACATAGAGAGACCCATGGGTATCGTCGCATTCGCGCTCCGACGGCCATACACGTTCCTCGTCACGGGCGTCCTGATCCTGCTCATGGGGATCACGGCACTCTTTCGCACGCCCACAGATGTCTTTCCCGCCATCGATATCCCGGTGGTGACGGTCGTCTGGTACTATGACGGGCTGGACGCGGCCGAGACTGAAAAACGCCTCAGCACCTATACCGAGTTTTCCGAAAGCTTCTTCGTCAACAATCTGCGCACCATCGAAAGCCAGACCACGCCCGGCCTGGTGCTGCAGAAGCTCTATTTCCAGCCCGGCGTGAATGTCGACCTGGCGGTGGCGCAGACCGTCTCGGCCACGAACTCGATCCGCGCCTTCCTGCCGCCAGGCGTGCAGCCGCCGATCATCATGCAGTACAGCGCCTCGTCCGTGCCGGTGCTGCAACTCTCGCTGTCGTCCGACCACCTGACCGAGAGCGAACTCTACGATTACGGCGTCTATCGCGTGCGCCAGCAACTCGCGCCCATCCCCGGCACCATGCTGCCGCCCCCTTATGGCGGCAAGATCCGCCAGGTCATGGTGGATATCGACAGCACGAGGCTGGCCGGCCTGGGGCTGACGCCGCTGGACGTGTCCAACGCCATCAACGTGCAGAACCTGACCCTGCCCGCCGGCACCACGAAGTTCGGCCCGACCCAATATGATTTGCGCATGAACGGCATGCCGGACGTGGCCGCACAACTGAACCAGGTGCCCCTGAAGCGCGACCCCAAAACCGGCGCCATCGTGCGGATCGCCGACGTGGCCCAGGTCCGCGACGGCACGGCGGTCCAGCAGAATGTCGTGCGGCGCGAAGGGCAACGCTCGGTCCTGCTGTCGATCATGAAGGCCGGCAACGCCTCGACGCTCGACGTGGTCAATGCAATCCGCGACAAGGTGCTGCCGGTCACCCGCGCCGCCGCCCCGCCGGGCATGAAGATCGACGAACTGTTCGACCAGTCCGTCTTCGTCAAGGCCGCCATTTCCGGCGTGGCGTCGGAAGCCGTCATCGCCGGCCTGCTGACGGCAGCAATGATCCTGGCCTTCCTGGCAAGCTGGCGCTCGACGCTCATCGTCGCGGCCTCGATCCCGCTGGCCATCCTGTCCTCGATCGCCATCCTGTCGATGACGGGCCAGACGCTGAACCTGATGACATTGGGCGGCCTGGCGCTGGCGGTCGGCATCCTGGTCGATGACGCCACGGTCACGATCGAGAACATCCACCGCATTCGCCATGACGGCGCAGACCTGCGGCTTGCCGTGCTGGACGGCGCCGCCGGCATCGCACTGCCGACCCTGGTCTCCACGCTGGCAATTTCCTGCGTGTTCGTCTCGGTGGAATTCCTCACCGGCCCGTCGCGCTTCCTGTTCACGCCGATGGCGCTGGCGGTGGTCTATGCCATGCTCGCCTCCTACGCCATCAGCCGGACCCTGGTGCCGATCCTGGCCGCCCTGCTGCTGGGCGCCGAAGAAGAGCAGGCCCGCCGCCGCCACGACGCCGGCCTGCCGCCCGGCCGCATCGCCCGCTTCGGGCAGCGGTTCGACCAGCATTTCGAACGCCTGCGCGACCGCTATATCGCCCTGCTGCACCGGCTGATCGCCAGTTCGTGGAAAGTGCCCGCGCTGGCAGGAACGATGCTGGTGGCCGCCGGACTCGTGGCCACCCAGGTCGGCCAGGATTTCTTTCCCGCCATCGATGCCGGCGAATTCCGCCTGCATGTCCGCGCCCCCGCCGGCACAAGGATCGAAAGCACGGAGAAAATCTTCGATCGCGTCGAGGACACGATCCGCCAGATCGTGCCGGACAGCGAGCGCGATCTGGTGCTGGACAATATCGGCATCCCCTTCCGCTACAGCATGCCGTTCGACGACGGCACCACGATCGGCCCCAATGACGGACAGATCATGGTGGCGCTCAAGGAACATCATCGCCCCACCGCCGATTACATCCGCACGCTGCGTACCGAACTGGCCCGGCGCTTCCCCGACTGCGTGTTCTATTTCCAGCCGGCGGACATCGTCACCCAGATCCTGAATTTCGGCATTCCCGCCCAGGTCGATATCCGCATCGCCGGCTACGACCAGCCCAACAACCGCAAGGTGATGCGCGACATCCTGCGCGAGGCCGCACAGATTCCGGGCCTGGTGGACGTACATCTGCACCAGCAGATCGCGGCCCCCGAACTGCTGATCGCCATCGACAGGATACGCGCCCAGGATCTGGGCCTCACCCTCAACGACGTCGCGCGCAACGTCATGGTGTCGCTGGCCTCGTCCAATACCGTCACGCCCAATTTCTGGGTCGATCCTGCCACCGGCATCCAGTATCCGCTGGCGGTGCAGACGCCGCAATACCGCGTCAACGGGCTGGGCGACCTGCTGGATACGGTCATCTCGCCGGCCAACGGCGCAACCAGCACGCCCTCATTGCTCAGCAACGTGGCCACGATCAGGCGCGGCATGGCGCAGAACGTGATCTCGCACAGCAACATCCAGCCGGTCCTGGATATCGACGCCAGCGTCGAAGGGCGCGACCTGGGCGGCATCGCACGCGCCATCGACCGGATCGTCGACCGCCATCGCGGCCAGCTATCGCCCGGCAACACCATCACGGTGCAGGGCCAGATCGACAGCATGCGCTCGGCCTTCACCCGGCTGGGCATCGGGCTGATCGTCGCGGCCCTGGCCGTCTATCTGCTGATGGTCGTGAACTTCCAGTCCTTCATGGACCCGTTCGTGGTGGTGCTGGGCCTGCCGGGGGCGATGTGCGGCATCGTGTTCATGCTGTTCGTCACCGGCACGACCTTTTCCGTCCCGTCACTGATGGGCGCGATCATGAGCGTCGGCGTCGCCAGCGCCAATTCGATCCTGCTCGTCACCTTCGCCAAGGAACGCCGCGCCGACGGCCATTCGGCAGCCGAGGCCGCCATCGCCGCCGGGCAGGCACGCCTGCGCCCGATCCTGATGACGTCTCTGGCCATGGTGATCGGCATGCTGCCGATGTCGCTGGGCCTGGGCGACGGCGGCGAACAGAACGCGCCGCTGGGCCGCGCCGTCATCGGCGGCCTGATGGTGGGAACCTGCGCCACGCTGTTCGTGGTGCCCTGGCTCTACAGCCGCCTGCGGCGGCGCGAGAGCCGCCTTCTCGAGGATTATCGCGATGTCTGACCTCTCTTCCCCGCCAGTTCCATCCTCGCGCGGCGGCCGTGCCACCGGGGCCGCGATCGGCCTGGGCCTGGTGGCCCTGCTGGGCTACGGCGCGGTGACGCATGTCGAACGCGCCCGCGCGGTCCGGGCACTGGCCGATACCCGCCGCGACCAGGCGCCCGAAGTGCTCACGATGGTCGTCCACGCGGACACGACACCGATCGCGCTGGACCTGCCGGGCGAAACCGCCCCGCTGGAGACGGCGGCAATCGGCGCAAGGGCGTCGGGCTATATCGAAAAGCGGTTCGTCGATATCGGCACCCCGGTCAAGGCCGGCCAGGTTCTGGCGCTGATCCGCGCCCCGGAACTGGACCGGCAGGTCGCCCGCGCCCAGGCCGCACTGGCCCAGGCCCAGGCCGACCTCGACCTGGCCCGCGTCACGGCGCGGCGCTCGGCGGGGCTCGTCGGCGGCGGCGCCGTCAGCCGGCAGAATTTCGACGTCGACCGCATCACCCAGCAGGCAAGGCTGGCCGAACAGGACGCCGCCCGCGCAGCCTTGGCCGACATCGCCCAGCGCCAGGCCTATACGACCATCACCGCGCCCTTCGACGGCGTCGTGACCGCCCGCACGGTCGAGGCCGGCGATCTGGTCAACGCCGACAATGTCCAGGCGGCGCCGCTGTTTGTGGTGGCCCGCACCGACCGGCTGCGCGTGCGGGTTCATGTGCCGCAAGACCAGGCCGCCGGCCTCGCGGTCGGCACGCAGGCCACCCTCTCGCTGCCCGCGCGGCCCGACCAGCATTTCAGCGGCACCGTCACCCGCACCGGCCATGCTCTGGAACGCGACAGCCGCATGCTGCCGGTGGAAATCGAACTGGACAATCCGGATGGCAGGCTGGCGGCCGGCCTCTACGCCACCATCCATTTCGACCTGCCACGCGCGGGCGGCATCACGCTCATCCCGGCGGAGGCCCTGAATTACGAAGCCGACGGGCTGTCGGTCGATACGGTCTCGCCCGACCACCACGTCACGATCCGGCACGTCACGGTGGGGCGCGATTATGGCGACCGGCTCGAAATCCTCGGCGGCCTGCCGGACGGCAGCCAGTTGATCGTCCACCCACCCTCCGCACTGCATGACGGCAGCCCCGTCGCGCCCCACTCCGATTCCGACACAAAGGGAGCCTGACGGTGCGGCCCACCAGACCCCTCGCCTCACTCGCCGCCGGCCTCGCGCTGCTCCTGTCCGGCTGCACCATGATCCCGGCCTGGCACCGCCCCGCCCCCGCCATCGCCACGTCATGGCCCGGCGGCAACGAGGCCACCGCCAGCCTGCCGGACTGGCAGCATTTCTACCGCGATCCGGTCATGCAACGCCTGATCGCCCTGGCGCTGGCAAACAATCAGGACCTGCGGATCGCCCAGCACCAGGTCGAGGCCGCCAGCGCGCAGTTCGACATCGAAAACGCATCGCTGTTCCCCACCCTGAACGGCGGCGCCATGGCGAACGTCCAGAAGGAATATGCCAGGATCTGGAGCCTCTCGCAGACAAACGGCCCGTTCTACATGCGCCAATACGCAGTGGGCTTCGGCGTCTCGGCCTACGAGGTCGATCTGTGGGGGCGCATCCGCAGCGCCTCGCAGGCCGCCTTCGACCGCTACATGGCCGACGCGCTGAACCGCGAGAACATGCAACTCAGCCTGATCGCCAGCGTGGCATCGGGCATGCTGACCTGGGTGGCGGACAACCAGGCGGTGCTGGTGACGCAACAGGTGCTGGACAGCCGCCAGCGCACCTACGATCTTGTCCGGCAGGCGGCCCAGACCGGCACGGTCACGGCGCTGGACGTCGCACAGGCGGAATCCGCCCTGCACGACGCGGAAACCAGCCTGCAGGTCTATACGCGGCAGCGCGCCCAGGCCCTGGACCAGTTGACCCTGCTGGTCGGCACGCCACTCGACGACACCACCATGCGGGCATTGCACGGCATCACATCCCTTGATTCCGTCATGGCCTTTCCCGACGTTCCGGCCGGCCTGCCATCGGACATGATCGCCCGCCGCCCGGATATTCTGTCGGCCGAAGACGTGCTGCGCGCGGCCAACGACGATATCGGCGCCGCCCGCGCCGAATTCTTCCCCAAGATCCAGATCACGGCGGCCAACGGCACCGCCAGCAACAACATCACCCGCCTGTTCCAGAGCGGCATGGGCGCCTGGAACGTCGCCCCCCAGATCACCGTGCCGCTCTTCGACGCCGGCCGCCTGACAGCCCAGCTCCGCGTGGCGAAAGCCCGCAAGAAGGAAGAAATCGCCCGCTACGAAAAGACGATCCAGACCGCCTTCCGCGAAGTCGCCGACGCCCTGGCCGGCCGCGACACCTACCTGAAGCAGCTCCACGCGCAGGACGCCCTGATCGCGTCGAACGACCGGCAATACCATCTGGCGATCACACGCTTCCGAGCCGGCTACGACCCCTACCTGACCACCCTGGTCGCCCAGCGCGACCTGTACACGGCCCGCCTCGGCGGCATCACGACGCAACTCCAGACCATGGCCAACAGCGTGACCCTCTACAAGGCGCTCGGCGGCGGATGGACCAGCACCATTCCCCCACGCCCGACCGCCTCCGCCGGCGGCCATATCCTGTAGAGACTGTTTACAAAGCCGCCCCGCCGGCCGGGGCGGAACATGACCTCCGAGGGCACGAAGGCAGAAACGGAGACGCGAACCATCGCGTCTATCCCCGATCCGCCGACATCCCGACGCGGGCGAACACCGCGCCGGCCTCCTCCTGCCCCTCGCGCAGGGCGGGCGGGCGTCCGGGTTGCGCAATGGCGGCCGGGCCGCGGGGCCCATCCAGCACGCCAAGCAGCATCCGTGCCCACCTCGCCTCTCCCTCGTCCGAAAAACTGTAGAAAATGGCGCGCGATTCCCGCTCGGCCCGGATAATCCCCGCACGACGCAGCGCACCCAGTTGCTGACTCAGGACCGGCTGGCCGATGCCGGTTTCATCCTCCAGCACGCTGACGGCGCGCGGGCCGTCCAGCAACCGCGACAGGATCAGCAGCCGCTGCGGCTGGGCGAACAGTTTCAGCCGATCGGCCACCCGCCGCGCCTCGTCCGGCGTCAGCCCGCTCATGCGGCCCCGCTCACGCGGCATGATCCGGCCGCATCCGCATGAACCAGGCCGGCCCGGCCGCCGCCGCGTCCTGCTGCGTCTGTACTGCGGGCAGCACGGTATCGTCTCCGGGCATCCACCCCTCGGGCGTCAGCACATTATCCGCCGTCACCTTCTGCAACGCGGCCACCAACCGCAGCAATTCCGCCACCGAGCGACCCACCGACATCGGATACCAGACGACGGCACGGATCACCCCTTCAGGGTCGATCGCATGCACCGCCCGCACCGTGGCACTGCTCTCCGCCGTCTCGTCCAGCATGCCATAGGCCCGGGCGATCGCCATCGACGGGTCCTCGATGATCGGAAAGGGGATCGTCACCCCGAACTGGGCGCGAATGGCCTCGACCCACGCCAGATGTGCGGACAGGCTGTCCACCGACAGGCCCAGCAGGGCGCAGTTCATCGCCTGGAACCGGTCGGAAGCCGCCGCGAAAGCCAGGAACTCGCTGGTGCAGACCGGCGTGAAATCCGCCGGATGCGAAAACAGCAGAACCCACCGCCCACGCAGATCGCTCAGGCGCAGACGGCCCTGCGTGGTGCGGGCACTGAAATCCGGCGCCACATCCCCAATCTTGGGAGCAACAACCGGCAATCCGGCACGGGACGGAGAAACAGGATCGCTCATGACCCATTTCATAAGGCGCCCATCCGGCTTGACGCAAGACAGTTTCATTATTAAATAAACTACGAAGCAATAATTAATGATTTTCATTAATTATCAGGAGGACCCCGATGTCCGACCCCGTGCTGGCGGCAGCCGCCGCCCAGATCCAAGATGTTGAACAGGGACGCGCCCCCGCGCCGATGGTGCGCACCTTCTTCGACGAACAGACCTTCACCGCCAGCCACGTGGTGCATGATCCCGAGACCCGGGAGGCTGCAATCATCGACAGCGTGCTGGAGTACGAAGCCGCCTCGGGCCGGACCCGCCATAGCGAGGCCCAACGGATCGTCGATTACGTCCGGGCCGAAGGCCTGCATGTGCGCTGGCAGCTCGAAACCCACGCCCATGCCGACCACCTGTCCGCAGCACCCTGGCTGCAGCAGCAGCTCGGCGGCAGGCTGGGCATCGGTGCCGAAATCGTCCGCGTCCAGGACGTGTTCGGCAAGATCTTCAACGCCGGCACCGATTTCGCACGCGACGGCTCGCAGTTCGACCAACTGTTCCATGACGGCGACCGCTTCACCGTGGGGCGGATCGAGGCCATCGCCCTCCATGTTCCCGGCCATACCCCGGCCGACATGGCCTTCATCATCGGCAACGCGGCCTTTATCGGCGACACGCTGTTCATGCCCGATTACGGAACGGCGCGGGCCGACTTCCCCGGCGGCGATGCCCGCCAGCTCTACCGCTCCATCCGGCGCCTGCTCTCCCTGCCGGACGAAACCCGCCTGTTCCTCTGCCACGACTACAAGGCCCCCGGCCGCGACCATTTCGCGTGGCAGACCACCATCGGCGCCGAGCGCCAGACCAATGTCCACGTGCATGACGGCGTGACCGAGGACGCGTTCGCCGCCATGCGCACCGCGCGCGACGCCACCCTCTCGCTGCCCAACCTCATCATGCCGTCCGTACAGGTCAACATGCGCGGCGGCCGCCTGCCCGAACCCGAATCCAACGGCACCCGCTACATCAAAATCCCCATCGACACACTCTGAGCGAGGCTGTTTCAAAAGCCCCGCTGGCGGCGGCCTGACGGCGGTTTCCTGCGCTTCGGTGCTCACGGCCCACAAGGTCGCTCCGCTCCGATGCTCAAAAACCACCGCCAGACGCGTGGCTGGCGCCACGCTTCCACTCACCATCGGAACTTTTGAAACAGCCTCTCCGACCTAGTCACTCCTTCTTCCCATTCCAGAGGTCCCCCACCGATGCCCTTCCGCTCCCTGACGCCCCTTTTCTCCGTCTCTCCGCAACTGTCGATCACCGACGTGGACCAGGCTGCCGCCGACGGGTTCAAGGCCATCGTCTGCGCCCGCCCGGACGGCGAAACGCCCGGCCAGATCCCGGCCGGCACCATCGAACAGGCGGCACAGGAAAGGGGGCTGGCCTTCGTCGCCATTCCCGTCCCGTCGGGCAGCACGCCGGACGAAGTAGCGGTGCAGGCCATGCGTTCGGCGCTCGACGCCATGCCCGGCCCGGTCCTGGCCTATTGCCAGGGCGGCGGCCGGGCCGCACGGCTCTGGGCACTGGCACAAGCCGGCACAATGCCGGCCGAAGCCATCCTCGCGGCAGGCCGGAATGCCGGGATCGACCTGTCCCCGCTCTCGCCCCGCCTGACCGCCCCGGCGGAGGCGCCGCCGGCCGGCGGGCAGAAAGCACCAAGGCGCTTCAACATCGTGATCGCGGGCGGCGGCGCGGCAGGCCTGGCCACCGCCGCCAGCATCCTGCGCCGCCGGCCGGGCATCTCCCTCGCCATCATCGAGCCCTCCCCGACTCATTTCTACCAGCCGGGCTGGACCCTGGTCGGCGGCGGCGTGTTCACACCGGAACAGACAAAGCGCCCGGAAGAAGGCCTGATCCCGGCCGGCGCGACATGGGTGCGCCAGGCGGTGGCCGGCTTCCTGCCCGACCGGCGCGAGGTCGCGCTGGATGACGGCACCACGCTGTCCTACGACATCCTGGTCGTGGCCACGGGGCTGGTACTGGACTGGTCGGCCATCCCCGGCCTGGCAGAAACCCTGGGGCGCAACGGCGTCACCTCCAACTACCGCTACGACCTCGCACCCTATACCTGGCAACTGGTGCAGGGCCTGACGCGCGGCACCGCCCTGTTCACCCAGCCGCCAATGCCGATCAAATGCGCCGGCGCACCGCAGAAGGCGATGTACCTGGCCTGCGACGCCTGGCGCCGGCGCGGCGTGCTGACGGATATCTCCGTCGCGTTCGACACCGCCACCCCCGCCCTGTTCGGCGTGCCGGCCTTCGTGCCCGCGCTCATGACCTATATCGAACGCTACGGCATCGACCTCCATCTGCGCTCGAAGCTGGTGGCGGTCGATGGCGACCGGCGCGTGGCAACCTTCGAACGCACGACCACGGAGGGCACGACGCGCATCGAACGTAGCTTCGACATGCTGCACGCCGTCCCACCGCAGATCGCCCCCGCCATCGTCAGCAGCAGCGCCCTTGCCGGCGCCGACGGCTTCGTGGCCGTCGACCCCGCGACGCTGCGCCATACCAGCTTCGCCGATGTCTTCGCCCTGGGCGACGTCGCCGGCACATCCAATGCCAAGACCGCCGCCGCCGTGCGCAAGCAGGCCCCGGTGGTGGCGGTCAACGTCCTGGCGGCGCTGGACGGCAAGGCCCCCGTCGCGACCTATGATGGATACGGCGCCTGCCCGCTGACGGTCGAACGCGGGCGGATCGTGCTGGCCGAATTCGGCTATGGCGGAAAGCTGGAGCCGACCCTGCCCCTGTGGCTGCTGCGCGGCACGCAGCCGACCCGCCTGGCATGGTTCCTCAAGGAAAAAATCATGCCCCCGCTCTACTGGCACGCCATGCTGCGCGGGCATGAGCTGATGGTGGCACCCCGGATCACACAGGGCGCCTGACATGCAAGCCGACCTGGCCCATCTGGCGCTGGACATCCTCTCCGGCGCCCTGGTCGGCTTCACGCTGGGCCTGATCGGCGGCGGCGGATCGATCCTGGCCGTGCCGCTGATGGTCTATGTGGTCGGCGTCGCCAATCCGCATGTGGCCATCGGCACCAGCGCACTGGCGGTCGCGGTCAATGCGCTGGCGGGCGTGGCCCAGCATGCGCGCGCGGGCACCGTCAAATGGCGTTGCGCCGCGATCTTCGCCAGTTGCGGCGTCATCGGCGCCCTGGCCGGCGCCACGCTGGGCAAGGCCATGGACGGGCGCCGGCTACTGCTGTGCTTCGCGCTGCTGATGGTGGTGGTCGGCGTGCTGATGCTGCGCGGGCGCCGCAATCTCGGCTGCCCGGGCGCCGCCTGCAACCGTCACAACATCACCCGCGTCATGTCCTCCGGCTTGGGCACCGGCCTGCTGTCGGGCTTTTTCGGCATCGGCGGCGGGTTCCTGATCGTGCCGGCCCTGGTCGCCTCCACCGGCATGCCGATCCTCAACGCCATCGGCACCTCGCTGGTCGCCGTCGCCGCCTTCGGCGCCAGCACGGCCATCAGCTACATGGCCTCCGGCCTGATCGACTGGAACCTCGCCCTGCTGTTCATCCTGGGCGGAATCGCCGGCAGTTTCGGCGGCATGCGCGCGGCAAGGGCCATGGCCGGCACCACCGGCGCGCTGACCATCTTCTTCTCCGGTGTCATCTTCTGCGTCGCCGCCTACATGATCTGGCGCAGCCTCTGACGCGCCTTCCTTCACGCTCGGGCCGCACCGCCGACAAACGCCCCGCGTCTGAAAACATCGGCCAGAATCCGCGTTCCCATATCCGCCTCATGCTCCGACAGTCCCGAAAACCCGAGCATCAATCGTGATGTATCGCGAGAGGCGACATTCATCCGCGAAAGCGGCATGACAACGACGCCACGCTTCAACGCAGCTTCCGAAACGGCGCTATCGCTGCTCCAGGTCCCGGTGCTGCGTACGGTCAGATTGATGCCCTGATCCGGCAGGATGACCGCAAGATGCTCGGCGACACGCGCCCTCAGCATGGCCGCGAGCAGATCCCGCGACACGCGCAGACGCTCCCTGAGGCGGCGCAGATGCGCCGGAAAATATCCCTCATTGAGAAAATCGGCGATAACACGCTGCTGAAACGTGGGCGGGCAGCGATCGAGCGCGGGACGAACGGCCCTGAACACAGGCACGAGATCGGCCGGCACCACAAGATAACCGATGCGCAGGCTGGGCAGAAGCGCCTTGCTGAACGTCCCCGTATAGAGGACGCGCCCTGCCTGATCGAGCCCCTGGAGCGATGCGATCGGGTGCCCGTCATAGCGGAATTCGCTGTCATAATCGTCCTCGACAATCCAGCAGCCATGGTCCCGGGCATAGGACAGCAATTCCAGCCGTCGCGGCAGGGACAGGACGGAACCAACCGGATATTGATTGGACGGCGTGACATAGATGAAAGCCGGCGGCCGCAGCGCGCCCTCCACCAGCCTCTCCGTCATGATCCCCTCCCGATCCACCGGCAGGCCGACGATCGTCGCGCCGTTGAGCGCCAGGCACTGCCTGGCAGGCGGATAGCAGGGGTCTTCGACAATCACGGTATCGCCGGGAGACGCCAGGATGCGAAACGCCAGATCAAGCGCCTGCTGCGTGCCGGCAGTGATCAGGATCTGATCGGCCGTACACCGCACCCCGCGCGAAACCGCCAGATGGGCGGCGATCGCGGACCGCAATCCGGGTTCTCCCTGGATATCGCCATAGCCTTCGAAAGCGTAGTTCATGTGCCGCCCGGCGATGCGGTTCAACAACCCCGCCGTCCGCTCGTCATGGGCCATCCGCCCCGTCACGAACGGCAGGAGCTTTTGCGGTTCCAGACTGGGCCCGACGGTGCAAACCCGCCTCGCCGCATCCGACAGCACGCGGCCGGTCACAGGGGCCGCCGCCACCTGCCCCCCGCCACCCTTCGGAACGCTCTCCGGCACCTCCGACATGATGTAGGTGCCGGACCCGTGGCGGGCGACGGCATAGCCCTCCGCGATCAGGATGTCATAGGCCTCGGCAATCGTCCCACGGGACAGCGTCCATTCCTTCGCGGCTAGACGGGTGGAGGGCAGCCTCTGCCCCGCCTCCAGCCGGCCATCGGCAACCGCCTCGCGCAGCGCGACATAGAGCTGCCGCGCCAGCGACGCCGGCCGGGACGGATCGATCTCGGGCCGAAAGACCGCCGACGGCGTTTCCCGCCGCCGCTTCAAACTCCTCGGCCCGTCATCCAAGTGGCTCACGACCCGCCTCCAAAGTGGATCTTTCAATCGAATCGATCCTGTCTTTTTAATGATCCACTTTCAACATGCCATCGCTTGATCGCGGTCGTTTTCAGACCATCCTTTCAACGCCGGCCTCAGGAGGTCTCATGCCAGTGCCCCCGACCAGATTGCGGATCGCCGTGCTTTTCGGCGGCCGCTCCACCGAGCACGAGGTCTCCGTGCTGTCGGCCACCAATGTCCTGAAGGCCCTGGAGCCCGCGAAATACGACGCGGTCCCGATTTTCGTCACGCGCGACGGGCGATGGCTGATGAGCCAATTCGAAGCCGGCACGCTCACCACCCCCGAAACCGGCACGGAACTCTGCCTCATCCCCGGCGGCCGCGGGCGCATGATCGCGATCGGCACCGACGGCCGCGCCGCCGAGGCCGGAAAGATCGACATCCTGTTCCCGGTGCTGCACGGCCTTCATGGCGAAGACGGTTCCGTGCAGGGGCTGGCGGACGTGGCGCGGGTACCGCTCGCGGGCTGCGGCATCCTCGGCTCCGCAACCGCGCTCGACAAGGTAATCGCCAAGCAGCTCCTCCGCGCCAGCGGCCTTCCGGTCGCCCGCGCGATCACCATCAGCGAGGGCGCGGTTCCTGACCTCGCGGTGCTGGAAAACGCAATCGGGCTCCCGCTTTTCCTCAAACCGGCCCGCCAGGGCTCATCCGTCGGCGTGCGAAAGATCTCCGGCAGCCAGGAATTCCTGCCGGCACTCACCGAGGGCTTCCGGCACGACCGCCGCCTGCTGGCCGAGGAATTCATTCCGGGGCGCGAGATCGAATTCAGCGTCCTGGAAGACAGCACCGGCGAAGTGTTCGTCTCCAGGCCCGGCGAGATCATCCCCTCCGTCAGCCACGGCTTTTACAGCTACGACGCGAAATATATCGACCAGCACGGCGCGGCATTGAAGGTGCCCGCCGAATTGCCGCCGGACGTCGAAGCACGGATGCGCAAGATGGCCGCCGAGGCCTTCAGGGCCCTCGGCTGCGACGGCATGGCGCGCGTCGATTTCTTCCTGACGGCGGACATGACGATCATCGTGAACGAGGTGAACACAATCCCCGGCTTCACCGATATCAGCATGTATTCCAGGGCCATGGCGGCCAGCGGCGTAAGCTACGCCGAAATCATCGAACGCCTGATCGCCCACGGCCTGGCGCGGGCCGCTCATCCGGCCCACACCGACGCACCCTAACCAGGGCGCTGCCCCATAGGCGCGAAGTTAATATTTTCTGAGGTCTTGAGCTTGTGAGCTTCGCTTTCTGACGGGTTGTGCCTGTCTTCGTCGAAAGCGCTGGATGACGTCATGTCTGTCG
>NZ_JABEQE010000005.1 GCF_014174375.1 Gluconacetobacter asukensis | reverse complement strand
GGCCATGGGGCTGAGCCTGTATGGCCAGGATGCCTACCGCATGACCAATGTGACGGGGGTTTATATCCCCGACGGCGTGGATGGCGAGCGGGTGCGGGCCCGGATGCGCGGCGAGTTCGAGATCGAGATCGGCACCGCCTTCGGGCCGCTGGCGGGCAAGGTCTGGCGGATCGGCGCGATGGGGTACAATGCGATGCGGCACAAAGTGCTGATCACGCTCGGTGCGCTGGAGGCCGTGTTGCGGGCCGAGGGCTATGTGCCGCCGCCCGGCGCGGCCATCGATGCGGCCCGGGCTGTCTATGAGGCGGCGTCATGACTGTGCCCTATCCCCGCGACCTTGTCGGCTATGCCGGCGATGCGCCTGATCCGCGCTGGCCCGGTCAGGCGCGGATCGCCGTGCAGTTCGTCATCAATTACGAGGAAGGGGCCGAAAATTCGGTCCTGCATGGCGATGCTGGGTCCGAAGCCTTCCTGTCCGAGATGGTTGGTGCGCGATCAGTGCCCGGCGCGCGGGCAATGGCGATGGAAAGCCTGTACGAATACGGGTCGCGTGCCGGGTTCTGGCGTCTGCGCCGGCTGTTCGTGGAGCGGGGGCTGCCCGTGACGATCTTCGGGGTTGCCGCCGCGATGGCCCGCAACCCGGATGCGGTGGAGGCGATGCTGGATGCGGGGTGGGAAATTGCCAGCCATGGCCTGCGCTGGATCGATTACCAGGATATTCCCGAGGCGCGCGAACGCGCGCATATCCGCGATTGCATTGCGCTGCACACCCACCTGACCGGGTCGCGCCCGCTGGGCTGGTACCAGGGCCGCACCAGCCCGAACACCGCCCGGTTGATCGTCGAGGAAGGTGGCTTCGTCTACGATGCGGATTCCTACGCTGACGACCTGCCGTACTACGACCACCGTTATGGGCGGCCGCAACTGATCGTGCCTTATACGCTGGATGTGAACGACATGCGCTATGTGGCGCTGAATGGCTTCACCGAAGGCGAGCAGTTCTTTCGCTATCTGCGCGATACGTTCGATACCTTGTACGAGGAAGGTGACGTGGCGCCGAAGATGATGTCCGTCGGGTTGCATTGCCGCATCGCCGGCCGTCCGGGCCGCGCCCGCGCGGTGGCACGCTTCCTGGACCATGTGCTGGCCCATGAACGGGTCTGGGTGGCGACGCGCCTGGATGTCGCCCGCCACTGGCTGGAGGTCCATCCCGCATGAATCCGGTCATGCAGCGCGTGAACGAGATGGAACCCGCGCGGTTCGTCGAACGGTTCGGCGCGCTCTACGAACATTCGCCCTGGGTGGTGGAACGTGCGGCGCCCCTGCGCCCGTTTGCGGACCCGGGCGCGATGCTGGCGGCGATGACCGGTGTGCTGGACCGGGCGACGGTGGAAGAGAAGCTGGCGCTGGTGCGTGCGCATCCCGAACTGGCGCGCCGGGCGGGGCTTGACCCTGACCTGACCCGTGCCTCGCAGGCCGAACAGGCCTCGGCGGGGCTGGATCGGCTGACGCCGGAGGAATATGTGCGGTTCAACAGTCTGAATGACGGCTATGCCGCGCGTTTCGGCATGCCGTTCGTGATCTGCGTCCGCCTGTCGGACAAGGCGCTGATCCTGTCGGAAATGGAGCGCCGCCTGGCCCATACGCCGGCGGAGGAACTGGACACCGCGATCGTGGAAATCGGCAAGATCGCGGCCCTGCGCCTGACCGATGCGCTGGGTGTGCTGGCACGGGAGGAGCCGGGATCATGAGCAGTCTGTCGAGCCATGTCCTCGACCTGGTCTCTGGCCGGCCGGCGGCGGGCATGGAGATCGTGCTCTGGTCGGGGGAGGTCTGCCTGTTCCGTGGCCGGACTAATGACGATGGACGGTGCCCGGATCTGGCCGGGGCAGGGGAATTGTCGCCGGGAGCCTATCGGCTGGAATTCGCGGTTGCCGCCTATTTCCGGGCGCAGGGTGTGGCGCTGAGCGACCCGCCCTTTCTGGACGTGGTGCCGATCGCGTTCGGGATTGCGGCTCCGGGGCCGGATGGCAAGGGCGGCCATTACCATGTGCCGCTGCTGGTCTCGCCCTATGGGTTTTCGACCTACAGGGGGAGTTAAAAAACGCCCCGCCGAGGCGGGGCGCGGGGCCGCCGGTTCTGGGGGAACCGGCGGACGTGGATCAGACCAGGTGCTGCTTCAGCGCGGCGGTGAATTCGCGCGTGCCGCTATTGCCGCCCAGGTCGCGGGTCAGCAGTTCGCGCTTGGTGATCACGGCGCGGATGCCGCTTTCGATGCGCTTGGACAGGTCGTCGCGGCCGACATGCTCCAGCATCATGTTCGCAGCCAGCAGCAGGGCCAGCGGGTTGGCGAGGTTCTTGCCGGCGATGTCGGGGGCCGAGCCGTGGACGGCTTCGAACACCGCGGCCTTCTCGCCGATATTGGCACCCGGGGCCATGCCCAGACCGCCGACCAGGCCGGCCGTCAGATCGGACAGGATGTCGCCGAACAGGTTGGTGGTGACGATGACGTCATACTGCCAGGGGTCGATGACCAGCTGCATGGCGCATGCATCGACGATGCGCTCGTTGCATTCCACGCGGCCTTCATATTCCTTGGCGACCTTGCGGCCTTCTTCCAGGAACAGGCCGGTCAGCAGCTTCAGGATGTTGGCCTTGTGGACCAGCGTCACCTTCTTGCGGCCATGCTTGACGGCATATTCGAACGCGAAGCGGACGATGCGGTTACATTCGGCGCGCGAGTTGTAGCCGGCACCCGTCGCGATCCCGTGCGGGTCGTCGCCCACCGGGATGTAGCTTTCCATCGCCGCGTAGTACCCTTCCAGGTTCTCGCGCACCAGGACCAGGTCGATCTTGTCGAAACGGCCACCCGGAACGAATGTCCGCGTCGGGCGCAGGTTGGCATACAGCCCGAATTCCTGGCGCAGGGTTACGTTGATGGACTTGAAGCCGCCACCGACAGGGGTCGTCAGCGGGCTCTTCAGGGCCAGGCCGGTGCGACGGATGCTGTCGATCGTCTGTTGAGGCAGCGGATTGCCGGTCGCGTCAACCGCCGCCATACCCGCGAGCTGCTTGTCCCAGGCAAACGGCGCGCCAACCGCGTCCAGGATCTCGGTCACGGCATCCATGATTTCCGGGCCGATCCCATCGCCGGGGATCAGGGTAGCCGGAATGGTCTTTTCAGCGGACATTGTCGAACGTCTCCCTCTGTGCTTTGCCAGGCCCGACCTGCCGACCGTGCGTTCGCGAGGCGGGGCAGCCGGGCCGGAACCCGTATGGTCCTAGGCCCGTGGCAGACGGGTGACAATTGCACGCGCCCCCGTCGCAGGGGCTTTCGCGGTCACATTATCTGGCGCTGTCCGGGGATGTTTCGCGCTATTCCGCCACGATCGGGGCGCAGGCTGTCGCCAGCCATGCACGGGCGTCTGTATCCAGTTGCGGCGCGATAAGATCAAAAACGCGTGCATGGTACGTATCGAGCCACGCCGCCTCCTCGCCGGTCAGCAGAGCCGGGTCGATCAGCCGCCGGTCGAATGGTGCGAGGGTCAGAGTCTCGAACCCCAGGAAGGTCCGTCCGGCCTCCGCCGGGACCGGGTGGACCAGCAGCAGGTTCTCCAGCCGGATGCCGAAGACCCCCGGCCGGTAATAGCCGGGCTCGTCGGACAGGATCATGCCCGCCGCGACCGCCACCGGCCGATGAACGGGCGAGATCGAACATGGGCCCTCATGCACCGAAAGATAGCTGCCGATGCCATGGCCGGTCCCGTGATCGTAATCCAGCCCCTCCTGCCACAGCGCATAGCGCGCCAGGGCATCCAGCGCATGGCCCGTCGTGCCCACCGGAAAGCGGGCCCGCGCCAGGGCGATATGACCCTTCAGCACGCGGGTGAAGGGGCCGCGCACGCCATCGGGCCCCGGCCCCTTGCCGGTCCAGAGGGTGCGCGTCACGTCGGTCGTGCCGAACGGATACTGGCCGCCGCTGTCGATCAGATAGACTTCGTCGGCGCCAATAGTCCGGGCGGATTCCGGGGTGACCCGGTAGTGGATGACCGCGCCGTTCGGGCCGGCCCCGGAGATGGCGGGAAAGCTTTCCTCGCGATAATCGGGGCAAAGCGCGCGGAAGCCATCCAGTTGTGTCGCGGCCTGGAGTTCATTCTGCCCGACGCCCTCTGTATCGACCCAGTGGAGAAAGCGGCACAGGGCCACGCCGTCGATCAGATGCGCCTTGCGTGCGCCGTCCTGCTCGACATCATTCTTGCAGGCGCGGGGCAGTGCGCACGGGTCCGTGGCGCGGGCGATGGTGGCACCGGCGGCTTCCAGCGTCTGGATGAACCAGATTGCCGTGCCCACCGGATCGACCCGTATTGTCTGGCCGGCCAGTGCCGCCAGGGCCGCGTCGAGCCCCGAGGGGGGCACGATCCGCACCTGCGGGCCCAGCCAGTCCGCGGCGTCGGGCGACACGCGCGCCGGGTCGATAAACAGATCCACCCGTGCGTCGGCATGCAGGATGGCGAAAGCCAGGCAGGCCGGCGTGTAGGGAATGTCGTTGCCGCGAATGTTCAGCAGCCAGGCGATCGATGTCGGGTCGCCCACGATGGCCGCGTCCTGGCCGGCGGCACGCAGGATGACGGCCATGCGGGCCCGCTTGTCGGCGCTGTCCTCGCCCGCGAATGACAGGGGGTGGGGCAGGCAGGGCGTGCCGGGGGCAGCCGGCTGGTCGCTCCAGATCCGGTCCACCGGATTGGCCGCCAGCGGCACCATGTCCAGCCCGCGCGCGAGGTAAGGCTGCAACCCGGCCTCGCCCACCAGATGGGGGTCGTAGCCGATCCGCAGGCCCCGGCCGCCCTGTGCCGCCAGCCATTCCGCCGGTGGGGTGTCGCGCATATGCAGGCGGGCCCAGGCCGTGCCGTCCACCTGCTGGTCCATCTGCGTGATGTATCGCCCGTCGGAGAATATGGCCGCCGGCCCGTCGCGCAGCACGACGGCTAGGCCGGCGCTGCCGGTGAAGCCGCTGAGCCACGCCAGGCGTTCGGCGTAGGGGGCGACATATTCGCCCAGATGCTCGTCGCCGCGCAGCAGGACGAAGCCGTCGACATCCATTTCTTCCAGAACGCGGCGCAGCGCGGGAAGGCGGGCTTGGATCTCGGGCATTGTTATCGTCCTTATTGCTTTATAAACAATCTGTTCTATCGTTTTTCTGTGGCGACGTACGATCTGTCAGGCGCCGGCGGACCCGTCGGGGCGGCGCAGGACGAGCGTCGACCAGTCGCCTTCGGTCAGGTGCCGTTCCAGGACCAGACCCTGCCGCCGGTGGGCTGCGACCACCATCCGGGCCTGGCTGTTCAGCAGGCCGGCCAGGATGGCGGTGCCGCCGGGCGCCAGATGCGCCGCCAGGTCCTTCGCCATCAGGCAGAGCGGGCGGGCCAGGATATTGGCGAAGATCAGGTCGAAGGGGGCATGGCGCTTCAGGCCCGGTGTGCCCCAGCCATTGCCCAGCCGGGCCGTCACGAGTGCCGACAGGCCGTTCAATGCGGCGTTCTGGCGGGTGGTGCGGACGGACCATGGGTCGATATCCACCGCCAGGACCGGGCGGCGCAGCAATGCTGCGGCGGCCATGGCCAGGATGCCCGAGCCGCAGCCCATGTCCAGGATCCGGTGCGGCCGGCGATGCGCCACCTGTTCCAGGGCGCGGAGGCAGCCGCGGGTTGATCCGTGCTCGCCCGACCCGAAGGCCATGCCGGCATCGAGGGTGATTGCGATGCGACGCGAGGTGGACGGACCTTCCAGATGGGTTCCGCGCACCACGAAACGCTTCCCGACATCCTGCTCGGGGAAGGATTCGTAGGTGCGGGCCAGCCAGCCTTCGGCCTCGGTTCGCGTGCGTTCCAGTTCGGCAGCGTATCCGCTGACGGCGGCGGCCAGGGCCAGGGCGGCCGTCAGTTCGGCCTCGCCGAAGCCGAGGTCGCGCACGCCTTCGACCCGCCACAGGATCTGGGTATCGTCGACCTCGAAGATCCCGATTGTGGAACAGACGACCGAGAGCGCGTCCTCGTACGCCATGACGGCGTCGGCGGGGACGGTGACGGCAATGGTTTCCAGTTCCGTCGCGTGGCGACGGGTCAGACTTGTCATGGTGCTTTCTCGACAAAACTGTCCAGGAGACGTTTCGGTCCCGCCTTGTCGAAGGCGACTTCCAGCCGGTTGCCCTCGACGGACGACACCGTCCCGTATCCGAATTTCTGATGAAAGACGCGCGTGCCCACCGGCATCGCCGCTTTGGCGGGTGCCGCCGCGTCGCCCGCATCGGCCACGCGCGGCCGGCGCGCGGTGATGGGGAAGGTGCTGGAGAAGGCGGGAGCCTGGCCGAAGCTCCGGCTGCGCGCCTGGCTGGCGGCGCCGGTCGTGGTCACGTATTCGTCCGGCAGTTCCTCAATGAAACGGCTGGGCATGGCGGACTGCCAGTTGCCGTAGATGCGGCGGCTGGCGGCATGGCTGATGATGGCCCGATGCCGCGCCCGCGTGATGCCGACATAGGCCAGGCGCCGTTCTTCCTCCAGCCCCTTCAGGCCGCCTTCGTCCAATGTGCGCTGCGACGGAAAAACGCCTTCCTCCCAGCCCGGCAGGAACACGGTGTCGAATTCCAGCCCCTTCGCGCCGTGGAGGGTCATGATGCTCAGGCGTTCGGTGCCCGCACTTTCCTCGTTTTCCATCACCAGGGCGACATGTTCCAGGAAGTGGCCCAGGCTTTCGAAATCGGCCAGCGCGCGCACCAGTTCCTTCAGATTGTCCAGCCGGCCCGGTGCCTCGACCGAGGTATCGGCCTTCCACATGTCGATATAGCCGCTTTCCTCCAGCAGCGTGTCGACGACCACGACATGGCCCTCGCGCGGCAGGGCCTCGCGCCCCCGATCCAGGCAGGCCAGCAGCGCGGCCAGACTGTCGCGGGCTTTTCCCTTGATCTCGCCGCGTTCCAGCATGGCGCCGATTGCGGCCGTCAGCGGCATGCCGCCGTCGCGGGCGGCCTGATGGAACTTCTGCATCGCGACGGCGCCGATACCGCGCCGGGGCACGTTGATGATGCGTTCGAACGCCAGATCGTCCGCCGGCTGGTTCAGCACGCGCATATAGGCCAGTGCGTCGCGGATTTCCGCGCGTTCATAGAAGCGCAGGCCGCCGACGACCCGGTAGGGCAGGCCGAGTGCGATCAGCCGCTCCTCGAACGCGCGGGTCTGGAAGCCGGCGCGGACCAGGATGGCGATTTCCGACATGCGGTGGCCGCCGGCACGCAGGCGTTCGACTTCCTCGCCGACCAGCCGGGCCTCGTCGTCCGAATCCCAGACCGAGGCCACGCGGACCTTTTCGCCGGATGCGTCGTCGCGGCCGGGGCGCAGGGTCTTGCCCAGCCTGCCGTCATTATGCGCGATCAGGCCGGAGGCGGCGCCCAGGATCTGGGCGGTGGAGCGATAATTGCGTTCCAGCCGGACGATGGCAGCGCCGGGGAAGTCGCGCTCGAAGCGCAGGATGTTTTCGACCTCCGCGCCGCGCCAGGAATAGATCGACTGGTCGTCGTCGCCGACGCAGCAGATATTCGCCTGCTGCCCTTCGCGCTGGGCCAGCAGGCGCAGCCACAGATACTGGATGGTGTTGGTGTCCTGATACTCGTCGACCAGGATGTAGCGGAACAGCCGGTGATATTGCGCCAGCACGTCCGGCCTGGTGCGCAGGATCTCGGTGACATGCAGCATCAGGTCGCCGAAATCGCAGGCGTTCAGCTGGACCAGCCGCGCCTGGTAGCTGGCATAGATCGCCCGGCACTGGCCGTTGGCGAAATCGCAATCCTCGGCCGGGGTGACGCGCTCGGGCGTCAGTCCGCGATCCTTCCAGCGCTGGATCACGCCCAGGATACCCTGGGGGGGCCAGCGTTTGCTGTCGATGCGCAAGGGCTCGATCACCTGCTTGAGCAGGCGGAGCTGGTCGTCGGTATCGAGGATGGTGAAGCCTGAACTCAGTCCGACATATTCGGCATGGCGGCGCAGCATGCGTGCGCACAGGGCGTGGAATGTGCCCAGCCACAGCCCTTCGACCGGTTCGCCCAGCAGGGTGCCGATCCGCTCGCGCATTTCGCGCGCCGCCTTGTTGGTGAAGGTTACGGCCAGGATCTGGTAGGGCCGCGCGCGGCCCGACAGCAGGATATGGGCGAAGCGGGTGGTCAGGACGCGGGTCTTGCCCGTGCCCGCGCCGGCAAGGACCAGCAGCGGGCCGTCGGTTGTCTCGATCGCCATCCGCTGTTCGGGATTGAGGCGCTGGAGATAATCCGGAGCGTTGGGGGTGGGGGCTGGGGTCTGGTTCACGGTTTCGGTATAGGGCGTCGCGGGACTATGACCAAGCATTGCGACCACGCATTGCGGACTGATTCCTGCACCGGGGGGACTGGTCCATCGGATACGGAGACAGGCAGCGTCATGACGCGGGTGGGCAGGAGCGGCGGAAAGGGCGCGGGGCAGGCGGTTCCCTTCAGGGAAACCGGGCCGAGCGGGCACCGGGCGCGGATGCGCGCGCGGGTTCTGGCCTCCGGCGCCGCGTCGCTCGCGGATTACGAGATCGTGGAGATGCTGCTGTTCATCGGTGTGCCGAGGCGGGACACCAAACCGCAGGCCAAGGCCCTGCTGAACCGATTCGGCAGTCTGGGCGCGCTGCTGTCGGCCTCGGCCGATGCCCTGCGGGAGGCGGGCCTGTCGGACCGGGTGGCGGCGGCGCTGGGGTTGCCGGCTTCGGTGGCCGACTGCCTGTCGCGTCCCGATCCATTGACCCGCACCCCGATGGGGGACTGGGATGCCGTGTTGGCCTATTGCGACACGCAACTGGCTGATGCGCCGCCCGGCCAACTGCGTGTTCTCTTCCTCGACAGCATCAATCACATCATCGCGGACGAAGCGGTGGACGATATGTGGGATGAGGGTACGCCCGAACTGACCCAGCGCCATATCCTGCTGCGGGCGCTCGACCTGCATGCCTCGGCGCTGGTCGGCGTCCGCATCGCGCCCTCATGGCCGCCGCCGGTTGCGATGATCGAAGGGGACGCGGTGCTGATGCAGGCCATTTCCTACCACGCGCAGAATCTGTCCCTGACGATCCAGGACCATGTGTTCCTGCGGCAGGGCCAGTGGCTCAGCCTGCGTCAGCAGCGGCGGCTCTAGATATTTTACCCCGCCGGATGGATGTGCGCTGCCGCAAGCTGGCCCCGGATGGCGGCCATCAGTTCACCCGGATCGGTCACCAGCGCGTCTGCTCCGGCTTCGGTCAGTTCTTCCTCGCCGCCATATCCCCACAGTACGCCCAGCCCCCTGATATGGTTGGCATGCGCCCCGCTGATATCGAACCGGCGATCGCCCACCATGATGGCGCGGTTTTTGGCGATCTGGTGTTCTTCCAGCAATTGCGCGATCAGTTCGGGCTTTTCCGCGCCGGTATCGTCGGGCCGTGCGCCGTACAGAGCCGTGAAATAGGGGGTCAGTTCCCGCAATTCCAGGATCGCGCGTGCCAGGTGAACCGGTTTGGAGGTCGCGAGGAACAGCCGGGCGCCTGATGCCGTCACGGCCTCGATCACCTCGCGCATGCCGGGAAAGACAGGGCTGCGATGCATGCCGCGCCGTTCGTAATGATAGCGGTAGCGGCGTACGGCTTCTTCGGCGCGGTCATCGCCATAATGCGTCAGGACGCGCGCCACCAGATCATGCAGGGGAGGGCCGACAACCCAGGTCAGGTCTTCCGCCGGATCGGGTTCATGGCCAAGATCGCGTATCGCGTCGTGCAGGGAACTGATAATGCCGGCGCGGGAATCGATGATGGTACCGTCGAGATCGAGAAGAACCGCGTCGTGATGGCTGAGAGACGACAGAACATTCATACCGGCGATGGTCCTTTTGGCTCCATGAAGACCCCTTATAGCCCCACCGCAGCCGCTTCGCGACCATTGCCGGCCTTCCTTGCGGGTGGCCGGGGGCGCGGGACGGCATGAGCGCCGCCGCGACCATTGCGGAGGATGCCGCGCTGCTGTCCACGATCCTGGCGCTGATCCTGCCGCCGGGCGCTGATCCGACGGCGCTGGCGCAGGCCCTCCTGAAACGATTCGGGACGGCTGGTGCCGTCTTCGCCGCCGATGCCGACGAATTGTCGGCAGTTGCCGACGGGCGCCTTCAGGTGGTCGTTACCTTTCCGCTGCTGCGCGAGGCGGCCATCCGGCTGATGCGTACCCGAATCCGGCAGGGTAGCCTGCTGGCGTCACATGATGCGCTGATGGCCTATCTGCAGGCCGTTCTGGCGCGCGAGACGCTGGAACAGTTTCGCGTGCTGTTCCTGGACCGGAATGCCCGCCTGATTGCGGATGAGGTCCTGGCCCAAGGCACGATCGACCAGACGCCCGTCTATCCGCGGGAGGTCATGCGCCGTGCCATCCGCCTGAAGGCGAGTGAGCTGATTCTGGTCCATAATCATCCTGGCTGGAACCCCATGCCGTCGCGCGAGGACATCATGATGACCCGGCGGCTGGAACAGATCGCCACCGTGCTGGGGCTGACGGTGCGCGACCATGTCATCGTGGGCAATGGCGGCGCGACCAGTTTCCGGCAGTCCGGGCTGCTGTGAGAGCCCGTTCAGGCGCTGTCGGCTGGCTGTGAGGTGAGGGTGGCGTCGGCGATCATCAGCCGGTTGCGGCCCCCTCTCTTCGCGGCATAGAGCGCCTGGTCGGCGCGCTCGATCAATGCCGCATGCTCTTCGCCGGGCTGGTGGTTGGCGATGCCCATGCTGATGGTGACATGCAGGGTCGGACCGGACGGGATCGCGATCGAATCCGACGAGACGGCGCGGACGAGGCGGCGCGCCAGGCTGATCGCCTGCTCCGGGTTCTGGTCGGTGATCAGGACCGCGAATTCCTCGCCTCCGATCCGGGCGACCATGTCGCTGTCGCGCACGGAAGCCAGCACCGTGGACGCCACCCGCCGCAGCACCACGTCCCCGACCGGATGACCGTAGCGGTCATTGACCAGCTTGAAATGATCCAGGTCGAAGATCGCGACTGCTATCTTCGATGTCCTCTGCGCCAGACAGGCGTGGAGCGTCTGGAAGAATGCGCGCCGGTTGGGCAGGCCGGTCAGTTCGTCGGTGTTGGCGGCATGCTCGTTGGCTTCGGCGATCTGCCGGTTCTGCTCGTCCTGCGTCAACTGGTCGGTCACGTCGCGGATCAGCCCGCCATAACCCAGATCTTCATCCAGGCGGTGGGCCAGGATCTCGACATGTCGGATCGTGCCGTCGCGACGGCAGATGCTGACGATCTGGCGCAGATCTTCACGGCTGCCCGATACGATTTCGGCCAGCGCACGGCTGAGCGCCACGCGATCCTCGGGGATGACGCTCTCCAGCATGTGCTGGCCCAGCCGATATTCGACCGGCACGCCGAATAATTGCTCGGACGCCGGGTTGAGGTAGCTCCACCGTCCGAAGGCATCCACCCGGAACAGCACGTCGCCCACCCGGTCGGCCAGGTGACGGAAATCGCGCAGCCGCCGCTCGGCCAGTAAGGCCTTCTGGTCGCGCTGGGTCAGTACGGCCCCCAGGGGCAAGGCACAGAAGAAGATCGTCGCCAGATCGAGCTGGAAAATATAGACCCGCAGCGAGTCCGGCCCATGAAAGGGCATGACGGGACCGACGTCGGTGAAGATGAAATAACTGCCGATCATGGCGATGATCGCAACGGCCAGCGCGGCGCCCTTGGCATAGAGATGGTAGGTGGCGAGGACCAGCGGAGGCAGAAGCAGGAACTGGAATGGATAGTGTGACTGGCGATAGACCACGATTGCCGCGCCGGCGACCAGCGCCATCAGGCCGATGACCACCAGTCGCGAGGGGGCATCATGGTCTGCGCTCCCCTTGGTATCGTAGGGATTCAGGGCCAGAAGAACCGGAACGGTAATCAGAAGGCCGGGCAGGTGGGCCATCGTCCAGGCCATCGCGCCGCCCAGCCAGTCGCGTCCCTCACTGAGGTAAAGTGCTTCCGCGGCGATGACCGCAGAGCAGATCACGGCCACAACCGTCGCGACAGCGAAACGGAATGCCCATCCGGGATATTCGAAAAAGCCGGATATGGGGCTGAAACGGCGGGTCAGAAGAACGGCGAGTACGGTTTCGACCAGATTGGCGGTAGCGAAGCCGACACTGGTGACCCAGGGGCGATGGTCACCCAGATTGACCATCGTCGACAGGACCAGCAGCAGCGGGGGAAACAGCCGCCAGTTGAAATTCCGGATGCACAGGGCCGCCGCCGCCAGGATTGCGTTGGCGGGCCAGATCATCGAGGAACTGCCGCCATGCCGGGTCCATCCGACACTGACAATGGCGGCAAGGCACCAGACCGCGCAGGTCAATATCGTCGACAGACTGCTCCGACCCGCCAGGATTCCCGTCATATTCCGCGACCCGCATACTCTTGTAATTTCAATTATCATCACCGGGTAGTTGATGGACAGACGGCAAGAGCGCCTGCAGGCAGTCAATCGTCGTTTTCGGCGGTCCTGGTCTGGCGTTCGACATATTTCTGGACGCTGATCTTCGATGCGACCGGGAGGCGGCGGTAAAGAGTGATGAGATCGTGTTCGTCCACTGAGAGATCCGCGCGGAATGACTGCTCCGTCATGCCGCTGAGGAAGAGTTCCATGGGTACCTGGAACAGTTCGGCCAGTCTGGGGATATGGATGCGTGCGCTACTACGGCCGGTTTCCAGGGCCGCTATGGCGGAGCGGCTCAGGCCGAGTGCCGTGGCCAGTTCGGACTGGCTCATGCCGCAGGCTGAGCGCAGGGTGGCGATCTTCTTGGCGAGTTCGGCCGACGGTGAGGCCTTCTCGCCGTCATTGCCGGCCAGTGTTGCGCTGTTCTCCCGGATCCATTTGCGAAAGAGCTGTTGGGTGACCAGATGCTCGCCATCGTCCGCCGAAGGCGAAACCAGGGTGTAGGAGAGCATGCCCTTGGGGAAATCGCGTACTCGGCGGGCCGGGAGAGACGGATCTTCCGGGCTCCAGATTTGTCCGGGCTGGAGGAGAATTCTTTGCGCCATGGATGGTAGATAAAGCAGAAGCCCTGCTCCCGTGAAGGGAGCAGGGCCCGGTCACGAAACGACCGTGCCAGGATTGTCAGGCCATTCGCGCCGACGCGGCCCCGGCCGATCCGGTGGAGGTGAGGTAAAGACCGGATTCCCGGACCTGAATGGCCAGCAGGGCAACGCCATTGGGGTATCGCTGGCCGAGCGGCAGCAGCGCGTTGCCGTCGGTCCAGCGCCGGTCAGCCTGTTCGAGCGCATTCCAGCCGGACAGGGTTGTGTCGGTCAGATGCGTCGTGACGTTCTGGGCGTGATTGCCTTCGAACAGCATGATCTCGCCGACCGAGATGCCGGACTGGCGGCGGTCGTCGACGAATGGGCCGATCGTATCGCTGGGGCGGCCGGAGCGAGAAACCAGGCGCACCGATGCGACACCGGTCGGGATCATGAAGCTGATATAGCCGTTCGCCTCGCGGACCGGGCGGAGGATCTGCCCCTTGTCGGTGACGAGATGCAGCTCCGGGTCGGCCGTCAGGGGCGGTGCCTCGGCACGGTTTTTCAGGCCGGCCTGCGTCGCACGGGTCTCGATCCGGCGGAACAGGGGCTCGGCGAAGCTCCGGTCGACGCCGAGGGGGGCCGCCGCGTCCTCGGCCCAGTTCTTCGCGCGGCCGCCGATCCTGAGGACTGGCCCGTTCTGACGGAATGTGCCGCGATTGCCCGTGTCGAGATAGGTTTCGGTCAGAACGCCGTCCGCCATGATCACGGCGTGTTCTTCGGTCTCGATATGGTAATAGTCATAGGTGGTGAAGGACTTGTCATAGAAAATCGATCGTCCGTTGACGAGCATGCGGGCCGGGATGAACTTGCCATCAAAGAACAGGCAATGTTCGGCGGTGATCAGCATGTCCTTGTAGGGGGTGCCATCGGCGAGCGCGTCCTTGAGGATGCGGATCGGGTAACCTGATTCGTCATCCGGCAGGTCTGGATTGACAGTCGTCGTCCTGCTGCCGGCCCAGATTACCTTGCGGGTGATCGTCGTGTTGTTCTGCCAGTCGAAGACCGATACTTCGTCGCCGATACGCATCTCTTCGACCGCACGGTCACCGTCCGGCATCCGGATCATGGAGCCGGCGAGATAGCAGACACCGATATAAGTATTGCCGCTATTGTAGGTAATTTTCAGGGGGTTCGTCGCGGTATCTGTCGTCGCCAGATTATTGTAAGTTCCGGCGGGAAGGTATGCACCTGTTGCGGGTGTTGCAGTGTAAGTTGCAATTTGTGTCCCGTCGCTTCCAAAAAGTGTAATTGTTTTATCTGTTCCTGAGTTTGTTATGGTATAACCAGAAATGGTAGCGACTGTATTCTGGAGTTCTATAGTATCGTACTGCGGGTCGTATCCGGTGATGTTTATGTTGGAAAGGTTAAGGAAGACGTTGTTCCCATTCAGGACAAGAGTTCCGCCTCCTGTCGTGAACTTGATATTCGTTCCCTGAAGAAGGCTGACGAGCTGCGTTGAGCCGTTGTACTCCCCACCGTAACCGATGTTGATGTTCGAACCGGTGAGGGCGCCGGCCAGAATGCCACCAGAGAATGATGCGGTACCACCATAAATATTGACAGTTGCTACCGTCGCGGCGTTCGCAACAAAATTAATATCTGTCGTTCCGCCAATCGTGAATGTGGGGACAGACAAAAGGCCGAGAAGAAAATCGATAGTTCCGCTGGAGCCAGGGGTGGAGACCCACGCCCCGCCAAGAACAGACACAAGGCTACCGTTGGTCGCATTCGTTCCTGTCTGAATATTTTCAGCCAGAATATTATCCGGGACGCCGTTAATTGTAGAGATCGTCTTTCCGCTTGCGTCTGTTATGACGATATTGGAGTTTCCAACGCCACCATTAAAGACAGTTCCATCAGTAATGGTCCACGTAGTTTCTACATGACCTGCTGCATCGTAAGTGTGGTACGTTCCTGCGCTCGACATGGTCGTGCTCCTCCAGAGATTGACGCTTCCCTTCGAAGACCGGAATTTCAGATTGTCATATAAAAGTTAACAAACGCCCCATATCGCGGGCGGCATGCGCGGCGGCCATAAGAAGCCATGAATCTTCCGGGCGTGCTTCAGGCCGGGGAACTGGTCATGGCGGCAGGGCAGGCCGAATGACGATCCTTGTTGGATCGAAATCCTGCCCGTCAGAATGAGGACGTTTGATGGAAAACGCTGGAATCGCTTGAGACGCGATCCCTGCGTTATTGCCCGTGGGAGGAATGTGGGGATTTCTGGTGCCGGGTGAGGGATTTGAACCCCCGACCTTCGGTTTACAAAACCGCTGCACTACCGCTGTGCTAACCCGGCGGCGATGGGCGCGTTACGCCATCGTTTAGGCTATCCGCGACATGGGTGTCCGTTTGGGACCCTGGTCGGAGACTGTCTGCTTTTGCCTCTGTCTTCCTGACGGGTCAAGAGGGCAGGGTGGCGGGGAGGATCATGCCCCGCCACCCTATTTTGGTCAGGGCTGCTGGTACAGCAGGCGGGCGCGGATCGTGCCCTTCAGGTCGCGCAGGCGGCGCAGGATGCGGTTGTCCTTGTCGGTATCGCGTCCCGTATCGGCCTCGACCACCACATAGCCCAGTTCGCCGTCCGTCTGGAGATACTGGGCCGTGATGTTGCTGTTCTCGGCCATGAAGATCTCGTTGATCTGCAGCATGATGCCGGGAACGTTGCTGTGGACGTGCATGAAGCGGGTGCCGCGCGGGCTTTCGGGCAACTGCACGGTCGGGAAATTGACGGCGCCCAGGGTCGAGCCCACGTCGGAATATTCGATCAGCTTCCGCGCGACCTCGACGCCGATCCGCTCCTGCGCCTCGGCGGTGGAGCCGCCGATATGCGGGGTGAGGATGACGTTATCCAGCCCCTGGAGCGGCGAGGTAAAGGCATCGCCCGCGCCCTTGGGTTCGGTCGGGAACACGTCGATCGCCGCCCCCAGCAGGTGGCCGTCGCGCAGGGCGTCGGCCAGGGCCGCCAGGTCCACGACATTGCCGCGGGCGTTGTTGATCAGGAACGAGCCGGGCTTCATCGCGCGGATCTGCTCGGCGCCGATCAGGTTCGCGGTGCTGGGCAGTTGCGGCACATGGAGGCTGACCACGTCGCTCTGCGCCAGAAGATCGTTCAGAGAATCGACCGGGGTGGCGTTGCCGTGAACCAGCTTGTCGATCACGTCGTAATAGATCACCCGCATGCCGAACGCCTCGGCCAGGACCGAGAGCTGCGAGCCGATCGAGCCGTAGCCGACGATGCCGAGCGTCTTGCCCCGGACTTCCCAGCTATTGGCCGCCGATTTGTTCCAGCCGCCTTCATGGCACTGGACCGAGCGGGGGAAGATCCGCCGCATCAGCATCACGACCTCGCCCATTACCAGCTCGGCGACCGAGCGCGTGTTGCTGAACGGGGCGTTGAACACCGGAATGCCGTGGCCGCGCGCCGCCGTCAGGTTGACCTGGTTGGTGCCGATGCAGAAGCAGCCCACGGCGATCAGCCGGTCGGCGGCGGCAATGACCTCGTCGGTCAGCTGGGTGCGGGAACGGATACCCACGATATGCACGCCTTCCAGCGCCTCGCGCAGGGCCGCCCCTTCCAGGGCGGTCTTCAGGCGCGTGACGTTCTCGTATCCGTTGGCCTTCAGCAGCGACACGGCGCTGTCATGTATGCCTTCGAGAAGCAGGATGCGGATCTTGTCCTTGGGGAGGGACAGGTGGGAGGTGGCTTCGCTGCTCATCTCGAATACTCGCGTTTATTCGGTGAAGATGGTGCTCCTATCCGATCCGCGGATAAATGGATAGGGGAAGGATGGCATCGGTGCCATGTGCCGGCCGGGCGGTGGCGTGGGTTCAATGCGCAGGCAGGCCGGTATTCAGCAGGGAGACGGCATCCGCCAGGATCGCCTGATCGCCCACGGCCAGCACCGTGCCGTCGCCCTCGGCCCGCAGCGGGCGGCCGTGCCAGTCCGTCACCCGGCCGCCGGCACCCTCGATAATGGGGACCAGGGCGGCCCAGTCCCAGACCTTCATCGTGCATTCCGCGATCACGTCAACCTGGCCGAGCGCCAGCAGGCCGTAGGCATAGCAGTCGCCGCCCCAGGTCACGCGGCGGGCGGCGCGGCGCAGCGCGTCCCAATGCGGTGTCGGTGCGCCCTCGATCATCTCGGGCGAGGTGCAGGAGAGTTCGGCCACCTTCAAATCGGTGCAGCGCCGGGTGCCGATGGCGCCGGGAAGGCGGGATTCGTAGCGCGTTGGCCGGCCACGCACGCCGATCCAGCGCTCGCCGGTGATCGGCTGGTCGATGATGCCCAGCACCGGGACCCCGTCATCCAGCAGGGCGATCAGCGTGCCGAAGGTTGGCCGGCCGGTCACGAATGCCCGCGTGCCGTCGATCGGGTCGATCACCCAGCACCAGCGGGAGCCCGCGCGTTCCAGCCCGAATTCCTCGCCCAGAACCGCGTGGTCGGGCAGGCGTTCGGCCAGGGTTGCCCGGATAGTGCGTTCGGCGGTGCGGTCGGCGACGGTTACCGGGCTCTGGTCGCTCTTGTCGTCCACCGCGAGCCTGGACCGGAAGAACGGACGGATCACGCATCCGGCGGCATCGGCAGCGGCGATCGCGGCTTCCAGCAGGCGGTCGGCATCGGAGAGGGGGATGTCGGCCTGGGGCGTATTGGACTGGGTCATGGAAGGTGTCCTCCGTCGGACAAAGTGTGCAGATAGGCGATGATCGCCGCGCGGTCGCGGATATCGGGCAGGCCGGGGAATGCCATGCGGGTGCCGGGCGCGAAACGGGCCGGGCTTTCCAGCCACGTCGAAAGGGCGTCGTCGGTCCAGAGCTCCGACCGGTGTGCCGACAGCGCGGGAGAGAAGCTATAGCCGGGAATCCCGGCGATGGGGGTGCCGGCGACGCCGAACAGGTCGGGGCCGACCGTGGGCGGCGCGTCCTTCGTGAAACTGTGGCACATCGTGCAGGATCGTGCCGCAAGGGTCTGTCCCGCCTTGGGATCGGCATGGGCGAGTGCGTCGGCGATCGACGGGCCGGCCGCTCCGTCGGGTGGTTCGGGCAGGGCGAAGGCCGGACGGAGCGGGATGGCGACGGGGACGGCCAGGCGCCCGACCCCGACACTGCCCGCGACGGCCAGCGCGGTCAGCAGGATCGCGGCGCCGATGCGATTGGCGTCGTGGCTGTCCATCCGGGATACGATGCTCCATCCGTGTTTCGGTTGCATGCGGGCCGGTCCTTACCTAGACTGCCGGCCGCCTTGTGTGAAGCAGCGTGGGATCGTGCCGATGGGCCGGAGCGCATGTCCGCAGCGGCGTTTCCCCGGCCGGACGTTTCCGCCGCTTTCGTGTGTCAAGGCCCCCTGCGTGTTCGCATGAATCCAATCGTCATTATCCCCGCCCGCATGGCCTCGACGCGCCTTCCGGGCAAGCCGCTGGCCATGATCGGCGACCGGCCCATGATCCTGCATGTGCTGGAGCGTGCGCGCGCGGCCGATATCGGGCCGGTCGTGGTTGCGGTGGCCGAACCCGAACTGGCGCAGGTGGTGGCCGATGCCGGGGGCACCGCGGTCCTGACCGATCCTGCGTTGCCGTCCGGCTCCGACCGGGTCTGGCATGCGCTTGCGACCGTGGACCCCGATGGCCGGCACGACGTGGTCGTGAATCTGCAGGGCGATCTGCCGGGGTTGGCGCCGGAGACCCTGGTCGCTGCGCTGCTGCCGCTGGCCGACCGGGCGGTGGATATCGGCACGCTGGTTGCCCCCGTCACCGAGTCTGGCGAGGCGCAGGCGGAATCGGTGGTCAAGGTCGCCTGCGCCTTTCCCGACGGCGCCCCGCAGGCCGTGGCGCGGGCGCTGTATTTTTCGCGGGCGGCGGTTCCGTGGGGCGAGGGGGCGCTATGGCATCATGTCGGGATTTATGCCTATCGCCGTGCGGCGCTCGCGCGGTTCGTGGCGCTGCCGGAAGCGGCGCTGGAGCGGCGTGAAAAACTGGAGCAGCTCAGAGCCCTGGAGGCCGGAATGATCATCGGATGCGCCCGGATCGGAGTCGCGCCGTTCGGCGTGGACACGCCGGCGGACCTGGAACGCGCGCGCCGCATTCTGGCAGGCGTGGCATGAGCGGCGCGCCTTCCATTCCGCCGATGGGGATCATCGCTTTCCAGGGGCGGCCGGGTGCCTATTCCGACCTGGCATGCCGGCAGGCTTTTCCGGGCTGGACCACGCTGCCGTGCGAAACCTTCGCCGACGCCATTGCGGCGGTGCATGACGGGCGCGCGGATCTGGGCATGCTGGCCTGCGAGAACAGCCTGGCGGGCCGGGTGCCGGATATCCATGCCCTGCTGCCGCAGGCGGGACTGAACATCGTCGGTGAGCATTTCCAGCGGGTCGAACATTGCCTGCTGGGTGTTCCCGGCAGCACGGTCGCCCAGGCCCGGCGGGTGCATACCCATCCGGTCGCCATGGGGCAGATCCGGGGCGTTATCGAGGCGCTGAACCTGACCCCGGTGGTGGAATTCGATACGGCGGGCGCGGCCGAGCTGGTGGCTCGCTGGAACAATCCCGAGGATGTGGCCGTGGCGTCGGCCCTGGCGGCGGAGCTGAACGGGCTGGTGGTGCTGCGCCATAATGTCGAGGATGCGGCGCATAACACCACCCGCTTCTATATCACCTCGCGCGATGCCATCCGGCCGCCGGCGGGGCAGAAGGGGACCGTGACCACCGTGCTGTTCCGCGTCCGCAACACGGCGGGCGCGCTGTACAAGGTGCTGGGCGGGTTTGCTACCAATGGCGTGAACATGACGCGGCTGGAGAGCTACATGCTGGACGGGTCGTTCGCCGCCACGCAATTCCTGCTGGATGTCGAAGGGCATCCCGAGGATGAGCCGCTGGGGCGGGCGTTGGCGGAGTTGGCCTTTTTTTCCGAAACATCCGCGATTCTGGGTGTTTATCCGGGTTCGCCGTTCCGTGAGGATGCGGCGTCGGGCCGATGATGGTTGCCTAGCCCCCATACCCGGCATTAACAGGATAGATCAGAGGCTGACTTTGCAAACAGCCTCTTAACAGAACAGGCAGGATCACCATCCTGTCGGGCCGGCCCGAGGGGGTGGCCCATGTCACAGCCTGCGAGATTCGAGTGGAAACGACTATGTTCAAGGGTTCGATCACAGCCCTGATTACGCCGATGAACGATGACGGATCGCTGGATTTTCCGGCTCTGGGCCGATTCCTCGACTGGCAGGTCACCGAAGGGTCGTCGGGCGTCGTGCCGATGGGCACCACGGGCGAAAGCCCCACCCTGACGCATGACGAGCATGCGCGCGTGGTCGAATATGCGGTTCAGGTCGTGGCGGGACGGGTGCCTGTCATCGCCGGTGCGGGTTCGAACAGCACCGCCGAGGCCGTCATCATGGCGCGCCACGCCAAGGAAGCCGGCGCCGATGCCGTTCTGGTCGTGGCACCTTATTACAACAAGCCGACTCAGGAAGGTTTGTACCGGCATTTCATGGCGGTTGCCGATGCGACCGACCTGCCGTTGATCGTCTACAACATTCCCGGCCGGTCGGTGGTGGATGTCTCCGTCGAGACTATGGCGCGCCTGGCGCGGCATGCACGGATCGTCGGCGTGAAGGATGCCACCGCCAATCTGCTGCGGCCGATCCAGGTTCGCCGGGCGATTGGCCACAAGCCCTTCAATCAGCTTTCGGGCGAAGATGGCACCGTGGTCTCGTTCCTGGCGGCCGGAGGCGATGGCTGCATCAGCGTGACCTCCAATGTCGCGCCGCGCCTGTGTGCCGAGCTGCATCGCGCATGGCAGGATGGGCGCGTGGCCGATGCGATGGCGCTGCAGGACCGGTTGTCGCCGCTGCATGACGCACTGTTCTGCGAAAGCAATCCGGCGCCGGTGAAATATGCCGCCAGCCTGCTGGGACTGACGGGCGAGACCTGCCGCCTGCCGCTGGCGCCGCTGACCGAGGATTCCCGTGCCAAGGTTCGTGAGGCGATGGCCGCTGTCGGCCTGCTGAACTGACGATCATGGCTGAAAAAAACAAGAGCGGCATGATCTCGCACGGTATCGCGGCGCAGAATCGCAAGGGCCGGTTCGATTACACGATCCTGGAAACGGTCGAGGCGGGGCTGGTGCTGAAGGGGCCGGAGGTCAAGAGTCTGCGCATGGGGCGCGCCACGATCAACGAAGCCTATGCCGGAGACCGGAATGGCGAGATCTGGTTGTTCAACAGCTATATCCCCGAATATCAGGGTGGTGTGCTGTCGCGCTTCGAGCCCCGCGCGCCGCGCAAGCTGCTGCTGCACGGCAAGCAGGTGAACAAGCTGCTGGGGGCCGTGGCGCGCGAAGGCGTGACGCTGGTGCCGCTGGATATCCATTTCAATGCTCGCGGTCTGGCCAAGGTCACGCTGGGCATCGGCGAAGGGCGCAAGAAGGCCGACAAGCGCCACGCGATCGCCGAACGTGACTGGCAGCGCGACAAGGCGCGGCTGATGCGCAACAAGGGCAAGGAATAGGCCCTTCGACAGCGTTTCGGCGCGTTATCGCGTTGTTTTAAGGCGCATCGTCACGTGGGCAGACACTTTGTGCCGGTAGTGGTCGGCTTTGGGTTGAACGGCGTGGAGCGAAGGTGCGAGGGAGAAGGCCCCCAAACAAAAACAGGGCCGCCCAAGGGCGGCCCTGCTTGTTGATTCGGCTGGTAGCCGGATCAGTCGACGCTGATGGAGGCAGCCTCGGGGCCCTTCTGGCCCTGGACGACCTGCACGTTCGCCGTCTGGCCTTCCGTCAGGCCCGTCAGGCCCGAACGCTCCAGAGCCGAAGCGTGGACAAAGATGTCCTTGCCGCCGGTTTCCGGGGTGATGAAGCCGAAGCCCTTCGTGGCGTTGTACCACTTCACGATGCCGCGCATATCCTGCGCCTGCGACAGGTCGGGGGCCGGGCGGGCCGGACGGCCGCCGAAGCCGCCGGGGGCACGCGGGGCGCCGGGGCCGGCGCCGAAGCCGCGCGGACGCTCCGGCTGGGCGGTGCTTTCGTCAACCGAGCTGACCGACGCGACCTGGCGACCCTTGGGGCCCTGGCCGATGCGGACGACCAGCGTCGTGCCCGGCGAGACGGAGCTGTGGCCGCTCTGCGCCAGAGCGTTGGCGTGAAGGAAGACATCGCCCGAACCGTCTGCCAGTTCGACGAAGCCGAAGCCCTTCTCGCTGTTGAACCACTTGACGGAGGCGCTGATCTCCGGTCCCGAGGCGATCACCTGCGAGGGGGCGCCGCCGCCACCCATGGGGCGACGGGGAGCGCTGCTGCCACGATCACCAAACGTCGGCGGCGACATGAAATCGTCGTCAAATCCGCCGCGGCGCGGGGAACGGGGGCTGCGGTCGGTCCTGTTACTTCTCAACGGTCGTAATCCCGAGGTCTAGTTGGCGGGTCCTGTCCCAGGAGCCACCGGATGAAGAAATTTTGCTGGATCAAGGCATTACACAACCGTTCTCCGAACCGCCTGAGCGGCCGTGGCGGACAGCATCCTTTCCCCGCGCGGACCCTAGCACGAATGCGTCGGCATCCAATACAGATAAGCATAACTTCGGCTCACGGTTCCATCACCTCGTCATCTTTAATGTGACCAACGATTAATGTTGGCGCGGCTGTGGTGGGTGGCCTGGATGCCCGCCATGGCGGGCGGCCGGAGTGGATTGGTCGATCACGAAAAACGTCCATGGGCTTTCTCGAAACGCCGGGACGTTTTAGACAGTCGATGGGCGCGGTAGACACGGCGTCGCGCAGTGGAAAGGGAAGCTGATGGGCCAGACAAAGACGGAAAGAACAGCCCTTTGGATGGCGCGGGCCGGTACGCTGGCCGGAATGGGGTGCCTCGCGGCAGTCATCTGCGCCCCGGCCCATGCCACGCCGCTGCAGGACCCGTACGGCACCTGGACGCTCCAGGGGGAGAACGACGCGGTCAGCACCCTGAAGGGCACGTCGGACCAGTATTATACCAGCGGCCTGCGCATCAACTGGACATCGGGCACCGACAACCAGCCGGCCCCGATCGAGACGATCAACCATGCCATCATGGGCGCTGGCGTCACCCGCATCAGCCTGGGGCTGCAACAGCTTATCTATACGCCGACCGATACGCAGATCAGCGTGCCGTCATCGCGTGACCGGCCTTATTCCAGCCTGCTGCTGGGGACCGTCAACCTGATCAACGATACGGATCTGTCCCGCTCGGTCTTCGGTATCCAGGTCGGTGTCATGGGACCGGCGGGTCTGGGCCAGCAATTGCAGAATGGCTTCCACGGCGCGATCGGCGATACCAAGAACCTGGGCTGGAAGCATCAGCTGCAGAACCAGCCGATCTTCCAGGTGCAGGCCGGGCGGACCTGGCGGCTGCCGCTGGCTGACGTCTATGGCATCTCGATGGACATGCTGCCTGCTACCTCGGCCGCGATCGGTGATTACCGCATCTATGGTTCGGTGGCGGATACGTTCCGTATCGGCCAGGGGCTGAACAGCGATTTCGGCACGCCCACCATCGGGCCGGGCACCGACGGGACCGACGCCTATCGCCTGAGCCGGCCGGTGGCGTGGTATGTCTTCGGCAACGTGACGGGCTATGCGGTCGGGTATGACGCCACGCTGCAAGGCAACACGATGCGCAGCAATTCGCCGCATGTGCCGGTGAAGTGGGATGTGGGCGAGATCCATGCCGGTGTTGCGATCATGTGGCATGGCATGCGCCTGTCCTATAGCCAGGTGTGGCAGACCCAGCAATTCCAGGGTGCGCGCAGCGGGTTGTTCAATTACGGGTCGCTGGCCCTGTCCGCCAAATTCTGACAGGCTGAACGGAAATGCGCGCTGGTGGTGATCCGGCGCGCGTTTCCTGTGCTTCGGTGCTTACGGTTCATTACTTCCGGTCAGCCTCTTCGCGGCAAGGAGAGGAAAACCTAACCGGATCGTAAGGTTCTGGCGGCGTCGTGCCTGTCGAACAGTTCCACGGCCAGCGCGATTGCGCCGCGCCTTGCCTCGGCGCCGCCTTCGACGATGCGTTGTGCGTCCTGTGCGGCGATCGTCACCAGCAGGTCCAGCCGAGCGCCGGTTGCCAGGCGCAGGTCGGGCAGGCCGGACTGGCGGCGGCCCGTCAGGTCGCCGCCGCCGCGCAGGCGGAAATCCTCATCAGCGATCAGGAAGCCGTCCTCGGTATCGCGCAGCAGGGCCAGTCTGCGCCGCGCCGTCTTGCCCAGCGTGTCGTCATGCAGCAGCAGGCAGAACGATTCGGCACCGCCGCGACCCACGCGGCCGCGCAGCTGATGCAATTGCGCCAGGCCGAACCGCTCGGCGTGCTCAATCACCATCACGGTGGCGGCGGGGATGTCGACCCCGACCTCGATCACCGTCGTTGCAACCAGGATCTGGGTTCGGCCGGCGGCGAAATCGGCGATTGCGGCCTCGCGCACCGCGATGTCCTGCTGGCCGTGTGCCAGGCCCACCACCGGCCCAAATCGCTCGACCAGCACAGCAAAGCGTGCCTCGGCCGCTGCGATGTCCAGTGCCTCGCTCTCGCTGACCAGGGGACAGACCCAGAACACGCGTGCGCCCCCTGCGATGGCGCGGCCGATTCCATCCAACAGGTCGCCCAGTGACGCCATGGCGTGCAGCGAGGTGCGGACCGGCAGCCGCCCCGCCGGCTTTTCGTCCAGGCGACTGACCTGCATCTCGCCCCATTGGGTCAGCAGGAGGGTGCGCGGAATCGGGGTGGCGGTCATGACCAGGATGTCGGTCAGGTGCCCCTTTTCGCCCAGCAGAAGCCGCTGTTCGACGCCGAAACGGTGCTGTTCGTCGATGACCGCCAGTGCCAGGTCGGCGAATACCACCTTGTCCTGGAACAGGGCGTGCGTGCCCACGACCAGCGGCGCGCGGCCGGTGGCGATGGCCTCCAGTACGTCGCGCCGGGCCCGGCCCTTGACGCTGCCGCTGAGGAAGGCGACGGGCACGGGCGCCAGCCTGGTGAAGGTGGCCAGATGCTGGCGGGCAAGGATCTCGGTCGGCGCCATCAGCACGGCCTGATGGCCGGCCTCTACCGCGCCCAGCATGGCCTGCAAGGCCACCAATGTCTTGCCCGCGCCGACATCGCCCTGCACCAGCCGCAGCATCGGGTTGGGGGAGGCCAGATCGGCATCGATCTCGCGCAGGGCTCGGGTCTGGGCGCCGGTGGGAGGGTGGCCGAAGCGCTCCAGCGCCGTGGTGCGCAGTGCCCCTGTCGGCACGACCGCGCGGCCGGGGCGGTTGCGGTTGCGCCGTCTTGCCTCGGCCATCGCTACCTGTTCGGCCAGCAATTCGTCGCAGGCCAGGCGCAGGCGCGCCCGTTCGGACGCCGCTGCGTAGGCATCGTCCTTCAGCAGCTCGGGAAATTCATCGGGGCAATGTAATTGGCGCAATGCGGTTTCGAAATCGGGCCAATGCCGCCGGCTGACGAGTGTGGGGTCCAGCCATTCGGGCAGGGCGGGGAAACGCAGAAAGGCCTGGCGCAGCGCATTGCGAATGTGGCGGGGGAAGAGGCCCGCCGTCAGCGGCCAGACCGGGTCCAGCATCGGGATGCGGCCGATATCGCCGCCCGGCACGATATAATCGGGGTTGGCGATCGAGAGCCGGTCGCCGAATTCGTCCAGCATGCCCGAGACCGCGACCTCGCTGCCGACCACCATCTGCCGTGCCTGATAGGGCGAGAAAAAAGCCAGGTCGATCGTCCCGCTGCCATCCGACAGGCGGACCCGCCAGGGCTGGCGCCTGCCGCGCGCGGGTGCGTCCACCCGCTGCACGCTGCCATGCATCGTGCAGATCCGGCCCGGAATGGCGTCGCGCATCATGGGACGATAGCGACGGTCGATTACGGACTCGGGAAGGTGGAACAGCAGGTCGGCCACGCGCGTGCCGCCGGTCGCGCGCGCCAGCAGTTTGGCGGTGGCGGTGCCGACCCCGGGGAGCGTGGCAAGCGGGGCCAGAAGCGGGCCGAGGAGGGCCCGTGAATCGTCCTGGATGATGATGTCGGACACGCTGGGCTCGATCGTCCTCAATTTCCCGGTTCGTTTTCTGCGGGGGCCGTTTCTCCGGGCCGGTGCGACTGCCGGGCTGACAGGACCCTGACGGAGGGCTATAGGACAGCAACGCGAAGGAACAAAACGAAACCATATCCGGGCAGGTACCATGTCCCTCGACACATCGGACTTTTCGACCCTCGATCCGCGCCGTCGCCGGATTTATTTCCGCGCCACGCATCGCGGTACGCATGAAGCGGACATCCTGATCGGCGGCTTTGTCGCCCCGCGCCTGGCGGCGATGTCGGATGCCGAAATGGATGCGCTGGAAGCGGTGATGGACCTGCCGGACGCCGATCTGGCGGACTGGCTGAGTGGCCGCAAGCCGGTGCCGGCCGAGGTCGACTGCCCGATGATGCGGGCCATCATCGCCGATGCGAACGATCCCGCCCGGCAGGCTGCGATCCGGGGAGAACGATGACAGCAGAGGGGAGGGACCACGCCGCTGCGGTATCTGCCGGGCATGCCGGCTGGATGAATGTCTGGGGCGTGCCGGACGGATATGACGCTTTCCTCGTCGCCCGGCGCGCGCGCGAGCATGACGGGCCGGTGCTGCATGTGGCGCGCGACGATGCGGGCATGGCGCGGATCGGCGATCTGCTCTCGTTCATCGCGCCGAATGCCGAAATCCTGCGCTTTCCGGCATGGGATTGCCTTCCCTACGATCGGGTATCGCCCAATCCGGCGATCGTCGCTGAACGGGTTGCCACCCTGACGCGATTGCTGGAGCCCGCGAAGGGCCCGCGCATCGTGCTGACCACGGTTGGCGGGCTGGTTCAGCGGGTAACGCCGCGCGCCGCCTTTCGCGGCCAGTCGCTGACGGTGACGACCGGCGACAATCTGGATCAGGAATTCCTGATCGAACTGCTGGTGACCAACGGCTACAACCGCACCGATACGGTGATGGAGCCGGGCGAATTCGCGACCCGGGGCGGTATCTTCGACATCTTCCCCTCCGGCGAGGCTGAACCGGTGCGGCTGGACCTGTTCGGCGACGAGGTCGAGAATATCCGTCGTTTCGACCCCGCCACCCAGCGTTCCTCCGACCGGCTGGATCGGTTCGTGATGCGGCCGGTGGCTGATTTCAGCCTCGATCAGGCCAGCATTTCGCGCTTTCGCACTGGTTGGCGCGACCTGTTCGGGCCTGCCGCCGCCGGCGATCCGCTCTACCAGCATGTCTCCGACGGGCGGCGCCATGCCGGGCTGGAGCACTGGCTGCCGCTATTCTACGAGCATCTGGAAACGCTGGTCGATTACTTGCCGGGTGTCGCGGTGATCATGGCCCATCAGGCGGACGAGGTTCTGTCGTCGCGGCTGGAAATGATCGCCGACCATTTCGAGGCGCGGCGCCAGCCGGTGCGCGAGGGCGAGGTCCCGTACCGTCCGCTGCCGCCGCATCTGATGTATCTGGACCGCAAGGGGTGGGACGGGATGCTGTCCGGCCACCCGGTGGTGGTGTTCAATCCCTTCTCACGCCCGGATGGGGCCGAGGGCATCGATGCGCTCGGCCGGCCAGGAATCCTGTTCGCCCGGTCGGTCGGGGACGGGTCGCGCGAAAACGTGTTTGCCATGCTCGATGCGCAGGTTCGGCAATGGGCCGAGACCGGGCGACGGGCCTATCTCTCGGCCTGGACCCGTGGATCGCGCGAGCGGATCGCGACGCTGCTGCGTGAGCATGGCATGCGGGCCGAGACGTTCGAGACCTGGACCCAGGCGCAGGATCTGCCTGCCGGTACGGTCGGGCTGCTGACGCTGGGGCTGGAGCGCGGCTTTATCGCCGATAATCTGGCCTTCGTCTCGGAGCAGGATCTGCTGGGCGAGCGGATTTCGCGTCCGCCGCGCCGCCGCAAGCGGGCGGACCAGTTCATCGCCGAGGCGTCGGAGATCGCCGAGGGCGATCTGGTGGTGCATCAGGATTACGGCATCGGCCGCTATGACGGGCTGGAGACGGTTGCGGTCGGCAGCGCGCCGCATGACTGTCTGCGCCTGGTCTATGACGGCAACGAAAAGCTGTTCCTGCCGGTCGAGAATATCGAACTGCTGAGTCGCTTCGGCTCCGATCAGGCCGGGGTGTCGCTGGACAAGCTGGGCGGGGCTTCCTGGCAGAACCGCAAGTCGCGGATGAAGCAGCGCATCCGCGATATGGCGGGCGAGCTGATCCGCACCGCCGCGATGCGGGCCCTGCGCGAGGCCCCGAGCCTGACCCCGGCCGAAGGCTTGTGGGACGAATTCTGCAGCCGGTTCCCCTTCGCCGAGACCGAGGACCAGGCGCGCGCCATCGCCGATGTGCTGGAGGATATGGGCTCGGGCCGGCCGATGGATCGTCTGGTGTGCGGCGATGTCGGGTTCGGCAAGACCGAGGTTGCGCTACGCGCGGCTTTCGTGGCCGCAATGTCGGGCGCGCAGGTGGCGGTGGTCGTGCCCACCACGCTGCTGGCGCGGCAGCATTTCCGCACCTTCTCGGCCCGGTTTGCCGGGCTGCCGGTCACGGTGGCGCAATTGTCGCGCATGGTTACGGCGAAGGATGCGGCGGCGGTGCGCAAGGGGCTGGCCGACGGGAGCATCAACATCATCATCGGCACGCATGCCCTGCTGGCCAAGGGTGTGCAGTTCGCCGACCTGGAACTGCTGATCATCGACGAGGAGCAGCATTTCGGCGTCGCCCACAAGGAGAAGCTGAAGGCGCTGCGCGAGGACGTGCATGTCCTGACCCTGTCGGCCACGCCGCTGCCGCGCACGCTGCAACTGGCGCTGACCGGCGTGCGGGAGATGAGCCTGATCGCCACCCCGCCGACAGACCGGCTGGCGGTGCGTACCTTCATCATGCCTTTCGACAGCGTGGTGATCCGCGAGGCGATCCAGCGTGAGCGGTTCCGGGGCGGGCAGATCTTCTGCGTGGTGCCGCGGATCGAGGATCTGGACCGCATGGGGGCCCGTCTGCAGGAAATCGTGCCCGATGCACGGCTGGTGCAGGCCCATGGGCGCCTGACCCCGACCGAGCTGGAACGGGTGATGACCGAGTTCAGCGACGGCAAATACGATATCCTGCTCTCCACCAACATCGTGGAAAGCGGGTTGGACATGCCGGCGGTGAACACGCTGATCATCCATCGGGCCGACATGTTCGGCCTCGGGCAGCTCTACCAGCTGCGCGGGCGTGTGGGGCGCGGCAAGCAGCGCGGCTATGCCTATCTGACCTGGCCGCAGACACATGTGCTGTCGGCCGCCGCCGAAAAGCGGCTGGAGGTCATGCAGACGCTGGACACGCTGGGCGCGGGGTTCACGCTGGCGTCCCACGATCTGGATCTGCGCGGCGCGGGCAATCTGCTGGGCGACGAGCAGTCGGGCCATATTCGCGAGGTTGGGATCGAGCTCTATCAGCAGATGCTGGAAGACGCGGTGGCCGAACTGCGCGCCGAAAAGGGACGGCGCAAGGCCGAGGATCGGGACTGGACGCCGAACATCATCCTGGGCCTGCCGGTGCTGATCCCGGAAGAGTATGTGCCGGACCTGCCGGTGCGGCTGGGGCTGTATCGCCGCATCGCCGCCCTGGCGAATGATGCCGAAATTGAAGCGATGGAGGCCGAACTGGTCGACCGGTTCGGTTCGCTGCCTGATCCGGTGCGTAACCTGCTGGATGTCGTCGCGATCAAGCGTCTGTGCCGCGAGGCGGGGGTCGAGAGGCTGGAGGCCGGGCCCAAGGGAATGGTGATCCAGTTCCGGGGCAATCATTTTGCCAATCCGGCCGGACTGGTCGCTTGGATGGCGACACAGAAAGAGGGCAATGTCCGACTGCGCCCCGACCACAAGCTGGCGCTGGTGCGGGAAATGACGAACGCACAGCGCATTCGGTTGGCAAAGGATACGGTCCAGGCGCTGGGCCGCCTGGCGGAACAGGAGAAGGCGGCCTGACGACACACCCCGCTTGTGGTGACGGACACGCGGAAGGAGGAAGCGGAATGAAAATCGATCTGGCAGGTAAAACGGCGATCGTCAGCGGCTCGACCGCCGGGATCGGGCTGGCCATCGCGATGGCCCTGGCCGAAACCGGGGCGGATGTCATCGTCAACGGCCGCAGCCAGGCCAGGGTGGATGAGGCCATGGCCTATATCCGGACCCGCATGCCCACGGCGCGGCTGCGCGGCGTGCCGGCCGACCTGGGAACGAAAGAGGGGATCGACGGATTCGTCCGCCTTGTTCCCCAGGCTGATATCCTGGTCAATAATCTGGGTATTTTCGAACAGAAGCCTTTCCTTGAGACCCCTGACGAGGACTGGCAGCGTTTCTTCGACGTCAACGTCCTGAGCGGCGTGCGCCTGACGCGCCATTATCTGCCGGGCATGGTCGAGCGGGCGTGGGGGCGCGTGGTGTTCGTCTCCAGCGAATCGGCACTGAACATTCCGGCGGACATGGTCGCCTATGGTTTTTCCAAGGCCGCACAGGTCGTGATTGCGCGCGGCATCGCCGAGAGCATTCCTGGAAGCGGTGTGACGGTCAATTCGGTGCTGCCGGGGCCGACCCGGACCGAGGGCGTGATGGAGATGTTCGCCAAGGCGGCGCAGGAGACCGGCCGGCCGATCGAGGAAATCATGGCCGAGTTCATGCCGCAGCATCGCCCGGCCTCGCTGATCCGGCGGCTGGCGGAGCCGGAGGAGATTGCCAGCATGGTCGCTTATGTCTGCTCGCCGCAGGCCTCGGCTACCACCGGAGCAACCTTGCGGGTGGAAGGGGGCCTGCTGCGTCACCCAGGGTGAGGGGCGGCTCTGCCGGCCGGGTTTGCCGACGATCCGATGCGGTTTCCTGTGCTGCGCTTTCTGGTTGGTGGACTGTTTTTTCAAATAGTGTCTGAGCGGGCGTATGGCGCGGTTTTGGGCATTGTGCGGACACTTTTTCGTCACAAAGCAAGTCCCGGAGAGGGCGGCCCTTTTCGCGTTGTCGTGCCGGATGTTAAGAATAGTAACAATGCAGGAAGGGAGCGATTCATGCCTGAGATCGAGGATCATGCGCCCCAGACCCCGCTACGCGACGTGTTTCAGCTTATGGGCGCGATTCTGTTCGTCATGGGCATGATTCTGATCGGTTGGCGGGCGGCTTTCTTTTCTGGCGTCTGGCCCGCCTGACAGGCTCCTTCTGCTTCCCATGGCGGGCGCGTGCCCGGTTGCAGCGCCCTGACCGGGCGGTATGATTGCCGGCCGGTCGTGTTCGTCATTGCTGTGCGTCTGCCGATTCCGGTGATAGTGCGGCTGTGATCGCGTCGCGTTCCTCGGCCGTCAGCGGGCGGGCGGCGGCGGCGACGTTGGCCTCGATCTGGGCCGGGCGGGTCGCGCCGGCAATGACCGACCCTACGATATCGTGTGACAGCAGCCAGCCGAAGGCGAGTTCGGTCAGGCTGCGCCCGCTTGCGTGTGCCACGGCGTCCAGCCGATCGAGCAGGGTCCAGTTGGCGTCGGTCAGGTAGCGATCGGCCAGGTGGATCCAGGCGCTCAATCGGCTGCCGGGGGGCGGGGGCGTGTTGCGGTGGTATTTCCCGGTCAGGACGCCGCTGGCCAGGGGGAAGTAAGGCAGCAGCCCCAATCCGTAATGACGGATCGCCGGCACCAGGTCGCGCAATGCGTCCCGTGCCAGCAGGGACAGTTCGTCCTGGCAGGAGATGAAGCCGGCATAGCCCGAAATGCGTGCGACATGACAGGCATCGGCGACCTGCCAGGCGGCAAAATTGGAACAGCCGGCATAGAGGATCTTTCCCTCGCGGATCAGGTCGTCGAGCGCGCGCAGGGTCTCTTCGATCGGGGTGGCCGGGTCGGGGACGTGCACCTGGTACAGGTCGATCCGGTCGGTTCGCAGGCGGGACAGGCTGGCTTCGACAGCCTGGCGGATATAGCGGCGCGAGGCACCCTGGAGGCGGCCTTCGGCATCCATGGGCATGCCGAACTTGGTGGCGAGGACGATCTCGTTGCGGCGCGGCCCGAGGATCGCGCCTAGCGTTTCCTCCGACGCGCCGTAATGGGCCTCGCGCCGTCCATAGACGTCGGCGACGTCGAACAGGGTGATGCCGCTGTCCAGGGCCTGATGGACCACCGCCCGGGATTCTTCCAGCCCGATACGGCCGCCCAGATTATTGCATCCCAGCCCGACGGCCGAAACGCGAAGGCCGGAACGGCCGAGGTGACGATATTCCATGAGGAAAGCCTTTCGCCTGGTCAGGGCATATCGAGCCCGACCGAAACCGGGCAATGGTCGGACAGGTCCGGCGCCTGGGCGGGGTCCTGCGTGTCATAGGTCAGGACCCGGAGGCTGTCGGGGCGGAGCCACGCGCGGGCCTGGTTGCCCAGCAGGATGTGGTCGATGAAATAGGTACCGCCCCAGCACGGGCTCGCCCGCCCGGCCGTTGTCAGCGTCAGGGGACCGTCGGTTTCCAGTTGCCGGAAGAACGGGTCGGACGGTGTCAGGTTGCGGTTGAAGTCTCCCATGACCAGGAAGGCTACGCCTTCGTCCTGGCGCTGGGCAATCCAGTCGTCCAGCACCGTCAGCTGACGCGCCAGCGTCCGGCAGGCCGGTCGACGGTCGGCCAGGGCCGCGTTACGGCATCCGGCCTTGAGATGCACGATCAGGATGCGCAGGCTGGCAGTGCCGTCGTCGATCGTGACATCCAGTCCCGCGCGTAAACGATGGGGCGCGTCGGGCGGATAGACATCGAGTTCCGAGATGTCGGGATGGCGGGTGACGGTCAGCCCGGTTGCCACGGCCAGTCCAACATGCTGGACCACATGATCGTCGCTCATGACGATCCGGTAGCGTGAGGGCGGGAACAGGCGGGCGGCCAGGGCTGGGGAATCCACTTCCTGAAACCCGACAATGTCGCCGCCGAGCCGCGTGGCGTAGGCCGCCAGCTGGCGCAGCCCGGCGTCACTGCGGCGGGGAAGGTCGCGGGGCAGGGCGGGGTCGCCCGGCGCCCGCGCCGTCAGCCAGTCCAGGTTCCAGGTCGAGACCTTGATCGTGCGCGCCATGGCCCCCTGGGTGGCCAGGACGGCCACCAGCCACCCGGCACAGGCCAGGAGGCGGATGGCCGCCGGTCGCGGGTCAGGCCTGGTCAGTCTTCCCATCCACCTCGCGGGTCAGGCGGGCGATGGCTTCGTCCACATGGATGCTGGACCGCGTGGCTTCGTCCAGAATCACGACCTCGCCGCTGGCGATATCGTAGAACCAGCCTTGCAGGATCAGCGTGTTGCGCGCCAGCGCGGCGGCGACCGCCGGGTGCGTGCGCAGATGCGCGATCTGCAGTACCACATTCTGTTCCGCCAGGCTGCGCACGGATTGCGGGCCGGCGTCGGTGGCCTGCAACGCACCCGCAACCGCTCGGGCTGCTTCGGCATTGCGCAGCCAGGACGCGACGGTGGGCATGTGCGCCAGTTTGGATGGATCGGGGTCCAGCAGGGCTTTCATCGCGCCGCAATCGGAATGGCCGCAGACGATGATGGTCGACACGCCCAGCGCCAGGACGGCGTATTCGATTGCGGATGACACGCCGCCCAGCATTTCGCCGTAAGCCGGAACGATATTGCCGATATTGCGCAGCACGAACAGGTCGCCCGGCTGGGTCTGCGTGATCATGCTGGGATTCACGCGGCTGTCGGCACAGGCGATGAACAGCGTGTCCGGAGATTGCTGGCCGGCCAGTTCCGCGAACAGTTCGCGATTCTGCGGAAAGACTTCGGCATTGAACTTCTCTACTCCATGCAGGAGCGAGATCAGCGTTTTCTTGGCATCGGTATCGGCCATCGAAGGTCCCTATGTCCTGAAGTCCGCCTGGGACTTCACAGTGGCGTTCGAACGGTCACCCGGACGGAAAAATCCCGTCATGGCATGCGGACGCCAGGGCGCCGACACAGCCGGGTCCGTCATAGATAGCATGGAAACGGGGACGGCACAGGTCCGGTTTCTCCCTCGGAGGCCCGGGACACACTATGTCAGGGGGCAGACACATCGCCGTGTGTGCGTGACACGGCAATGTGTCCAGCCGGAAGATCAGGCCAGGGCCTTGCGTACTGCCTCGAGTGCCGCATCGGCCTGTGCTACGTCCGGGCCGCCGGCCTGGGCCATGTCGCGCCGTCCCCCGCCCCCCTTGCCGCCCATGGCGGCACTGGCGGCCCGCACCAGTTCGACTGCGTCGAAACGTTCCGTCAGGTCGGCGGTGACGCTGACGACCACGCTGCCCTTGCTATCGGCGGTCGAGACCAGGGCCACCACGCCGGAGCCAACCTGCTGACGCAGGGAATCGGCCAGCGATTTCAGCTCGCGTGCCGGCAGGTCACCCACATTGCGGGCGATGAAGCCCACGCCGTTGATTGTCTCGGTGGTCGCGCCGCCCTCGCCGCCGCTGGCCAGCTTGCGTTGCAGGTCGGAGATCTGACGCTCCATGACCTTGCGTTCTTCCAGGATCACCGCCAGCCGCTCGGGGGCTTCGGCGGTCGAGACACGCAGCATCGCCGCCACCTGGGCCAGACGCTGCTCGGTGGCGACGGCGGCGGCCTCGGCGGCCTTGCCGGTTACCGCCTCGATGCGGCGGATGCCGGCGGAGACGCCGCTTTCCGACGTGATGCGGAACAGACCGATATCGCCGGTTCGGTTGACATGCGTGCCGCCGCACAGCTCGATCGACCAGGCTGGCCGATTATCCTCGGGCGGGCCCATGAACACGACGCGAACTTCGTCGCCGTATTTCTCGCCGAACAGGGCCATCGCGCCCTGCGCCACGGCTTCTTCCTGCGACATCGGGCGGGTGGTGACCGGGCTGTTCTCGCGGATGCGGGCGTTCACCTCGGCCTCGACCTCGGCGATTTCTTCCGGCGTCAGCGGGCGGGGCTGGCTGATGTCGAAGCGCAGGCGGTCAGGCGCGTTCAGGCTGCCTTTCTGCGTGACATGCTCGCCCAGGCGCCGGCGCAGCGCCTCGTGCAGCAGGTGGGTGGCGGAATGGTGGGCGCGGATCGCGCTGCGCCGTTCGTGGTCGACGGTGGCGGTGACTGCCTGGCCAACGCGAACCGTGCCCTCGATCACCTTACCGGAATGAACCAGCAGGTCGCCCAGCCGCTTCTGCGTGTCGGTGACGGCGATGCGCAGGCCCGGAGCGGTGATCAGGCCGGTATCGCCGACCTGGCCGCCGCTTTCGCCGTAGAACGGCGTCTGGTTCAGCAGCAGCGCGACTTCGGTGCCCGCCGGCGCGTCATGGACCGACTGGCCGTTGCTGATGATGGCCTGGATCTCGGCATCGGCCTGTTCGGTCGCGTAGCCCAGGAACTCGCTGGCGCCGAACGTATCGCGGGCCTCGAACCACACGGTTTCGGTCGCGCTGTCGCCCGAGCCGCTCCACGCGGCGCGGGCGCGTTCGCGCTGGAGCTGCATCGCGCTGTCGAAGCCTGCGACGTCGACCTCATGACTGCCGCCGCGCAGCGCGTCCTGCGTCAGGTCCAGCGGGAAGCCGAACGTGTCGTACAGCTTGAACGCCACGTCGCCGGGCAGTTTCTGGCCGTCGCCCAGCTTCGCCGTCTCGTCGGCCAGCAGCGCGAGGCCACGTTCCAGCATCGCCTTGAAACGTTCTTCCTCGCCGCGCATCGTCTCGCGGATCAGGGCTTCGGCCTGGACCAGTTCGGGATAGGCGGCGCCCATCTGGCGTACCAGGGCGGGCACCAGGCGGTGGAACACCGTCTCCTTGGTGCCCATCATGTGCAGGTGGCGCATCGCGCGGCGCATGATGCGGCGCAGGACGTAGCCGCGCCCGTCCTTGGAGGGCAGCACGCCGTCCGCGATCAGGAACGAGGTTGAGCGCAGATGGTCGGCTACCACGCGGTGGCTGGCGCGGAACGGGCCGTCCGGATCCTGACCCGTGGCCTCGGCGGAGGCCAGGATCAGCGCGCGCATCGTGTCCGTGTCGTAATTGTCGCGCTTGCCCTGCATGATGGCGGCGAAGCGTTCCAGCCCCATTCCGGTGTCGATCGAGGGACGCGGCAGCGGCGAGCGGACGCCCGGCGGGTCCTCGAAGAACTGCATGAACACGAGGTTCCAGATCTCGACGAAACGATCGCCATCCTCGTCCGGTGAGCCGGGAGGGCCGCCGGGTACGTCGGGCCCGTGATCGTAGAAGATTTCCGAACAGGGGCCGCAGGGGCCGGTATCGCCCATCCGCCAGAAATTGTCGGCGGTGCCGATGCGGATGATCCGCTGGTCCGGCAGGCCGGCGATCTTGCGCCACAGCGCGGCCGCTTCCTCGTCATCGGCATAGACGGTGACCAGCAGCTTTTCGGCCGGCAGGCCGAAATTGCGCGTGATCAGGCTCCAGGCGAATTCGATCGCTTCGGGCTTGAAATAGTCGCCGAAGGAGAAATTCCCCATCATCTCGAAGAAGGTGTGGTGGCGGGCCGTGTAGCCGACATTATCCAGGTCATTATGCTTGCCGCCGGCCCGAACCACCTTCTGTGCCGTGGTGGCGCGGGAATAGGGGCGGGTTTCCTGCCCCGTGAAGACGTTCTTGAACTGGACCATGCCGGCATTTGTGAACAGCAGGGTCGGGTCATTGCGCGGCACCAGCGACGAGGACGGCACGATCTGATGACCGTTAGCCGCGAAATAGTCGAGGAAGGTCGCGCGGATATCGTTTGTGGAGGTCATGGCGGAGGGCTGACGATCCTGAAATGGCGAAGGCTGGAAAGCTCGGATAACATCACCTAGCGCACGGCGTGCCCGGCAGGAAGAGCAAGGGCGCGCGGCAAGGCAAATCGGCGCCGCAAGAAAACACCGAAGGAAGGATGAACCCATGAGCTGGATCGCGGAACGGGACTGGCCCAGTCTGGAACAGGGTCTGGCCGGCAGGCTGCGGCGCGATTGCGGCACGGATTGGGAGCGCTTCATCCACCACCCTTTCGTGCGCGGCATGGCGGACGGAACATTGCCGGAGGCGGATTTCCAGCGGTTCCTGATCCAGGATTATCTGTACCTGATCCAGTATGCGCGGGCCTATGCGCTGGCGATCTACAAGGCCGATACGATGGAGGACATGCGATCGGCCTCCGGCATCGTGTCGGGTCTGCTGGATACCGAACTGGCGCTTCATATTGCCTATTGTGCCGGATGGGGATTGTGCGTCGATGATTTGCACAATCAGCCCGAATCGCTGGAATTGCTGGCCTATACCCGTTTCATTCTCGATCGGGGGCAGACGGGCGACCTGCTGGACCTGATCGTGACGCTGGCGCCCTGCCTGATCGGCTATGGCGAAATCGGTGCCAGATTGATGGCTGACCCCACGACCCGGCGGGAAGGCAATCCCTACTGGGAATGGATCGCCCTGTATGGGGGCGAGAAATTCGTCGGGCTGGTGGATGCGGGACTGCGCACGCTGGAATCGCTGGTCGGGCGGTATGGTGCCGAAGGGCGGTATCCCGCGCTGCTTGCCGAATTCCGCACCGCCGTCAAGCTGGAGGCTGCGTTCTGGAATGCGGGCCGATCCGGGATGCTTTGATGAACCGGTTCAGGGGGGCGGCTGGCGATGGCGGAAGACCATCCGGTGGCTGAGCGTGAAGTTGGCCACCAGCCCCGTGAGTGCGCCCGCTGCCAGGGCCAGGACGGGGATGGTCCGGCAGAGCGGAGCCAGCAGGAAGAGCGTGAAGACCATGCCCCGATTCATGACGAAACCCAGCGAATTGGCCATCAGGAACCGTGCCCACTGAACCAGGGGACGGTCGGCGTGAACGACGTGACGGAACGTCCAGAGCCGGTTGGCCAGCCAGTTCATGCTGGCCGCGATGAAATAGGCGAGCAGGGTGGCGCCCGTCAGGCCGAGTAAGGGCCGGAATCCATAGAGAGCCAGCGTATCCCACAGCAATCCCGAGCCCCCGACGATCCCGAATTTCATGAAGGGAACGATCCGGGCGCGCAGGCCTCCCGTCACGCCGGGGGAGAGGGGATTTGCGGGAGAGGGGCGGGAATCCGGCACGTCCTGCGGTCTCGTCAGCTAGGGATATGAAGGGCCGTTTTCAGATCATGCGGGCAATGCCGCGCAATAAAAAAGGGATGCCCGAAGGCATCCCTCTTTACCCTGTCGAACCGGGCGAAAATCGCCAGGATCAGTGCAGGATGATTTCCACGCGACGGTTCTGCGGCTCGCGGGTGTTCGGGCCCGTCGGAACCAGCGGATGCGCCTCGCCGTAACCATGGATGTCGATCGCGTTCGCGGGCACGCCGTCACGGATCAGTTCGGCCTTCACGCTCTGCGCACGACGCTCGGACAGGCCGAGGTTGTACTTCTGACCGCGCGGACCCGGGTGAGCCGCCGAGTTGTCGGTGTAGCCGTTGACTTCGATCCGCGTCGTCTGGATGTGGGTCGAGGCTTGGGCGGCTTCGGCCACGATCTCACGTGCGCGGGCCGTCAGGTCCGAACGATCCCAGTCGAAGAACACCAGATAGGTGCGCGCCGGGGTCGGGGCGGGCGGCACAACGACCGGAGCCGGCGGCGGCGGCGGCGGCGCGGTGTCGAACGCATAGCGCAGACCCAGGATGAACTGGTGGTTGAAGCGATGGTCGAAGTTCGCGTTGCCACGGCTCAGCCCAGCCGGGCTGTACGAAGACATCGTGAAGGAGCCGTTGTTGAACGTCTGGCCGACCATGCGATACTGCGCCGTGATCTGCAGGCCCGGAACGTTCGGGACGTCGAAAGCCGCACCGGCGATGCCCTGATAGGCAAAGCCGCCCGCCGTGCCGCCCAGGCGGTCGACGTTGCCGTTGAGGTAGCTCGACGTGGTCGGGTTGTAGTGCTGCCACAGATAGCCGGCACCGACACCGACGAACGGCGTCACCGGAACGTCGATCCCGAATTGCTTCAGGTCGATGTCATACAGCACGTTCACCAGGCCGCCATAGGACTGGTCGCTGCCGCTGGTGCGGTTCGGCGCGCCGCTGCGGTGGTTGAGCTGCGAATAGTTATACAGGCCCTCGACCTCGACGCGCAGGCCGTTGCCGAAGCCCCAGCCGAAGGAGCCGAAACCCGTGTAGCCGTCCTTGTGACGGTACTGCGACGAGCTGGTCATGCCGGCCATCGGATTGTTGGCGAAATGGCCGTGCTGGTTCTGGACCAGGTTGTAACCAGCGCCCAGATCGACGTACGGACCGGTAATGATTGTGGCGTTGGCTGCAACAGGAGCAGCCGCCATCAGCGTGGTGGCGAGTAATGCCGTGCGGAGACGCATTTTTTCGTCCTCTTGATCATCCGTTCGAGTAGCCGTCAAACCACAGACGGCTAACCTCAGCGTGATGCTTAACCCCCTATAGATCTTCCGGTTCCGGCTTAGGAACCCGCATCATAGGCAAAGCAGCCATTACCACTGAGCACCGTGTTGAAAAAGCAACAGTTTGTTTCGCTAAGATTACGTGCTGATTGCAACCATTTCCGGGCGGGGCGTATTCAGCGGCAGGCTCGGGACGGCTCTATGGCAGGGTTATGTGATATTCGCGCATCTGTGTTGCGATGTCGCAACGCATGACGGGCATGTCATGTGGCGCATCCTTCCGCCAGCAGAATTTCCCGCACCAGGCTGTCCGGTACGTCTCGGCAGGTGAAGGCCTGCCCGATGCCGCGCACCAGGACAAAGGACAGGCGCCCATCACGCATTTTCTTGTCACGCTGCATGTGGGCGAGCAGCCGTTCAGCCGAAAATGCCTGCGGCAGGTCGCGCAGATGCACCGGCATGCCCAGCCGTTCCAGATGGGCGGTTACACGCTCGACATCCGCGTTGTCGCAGAAGCCCATGCGTTCTGACGTCAGGAACGCCAGACGCAGGCCGATCGACACGGCTTCGCCATGTAGCAGGCGGCCGTCATAACCCAGTTCGGCCTCCAGAGCGTGGCCGAACGTATGTCCGAGATTGAGCAGGGCCCGTCCGTCCGACTTTCTTTCCTCCCGTTCGTCGTCGCCCACGACGGCGGCCTTGAATGCACAGGCCCGGCGCACGGCTTCGGCCTGGATGTCGGCATCGCCGTCCAGGACCGCCTGGCCATGGCTCTCGCACCATTCGAAGAGGGCGGCGTCGCCGATCAGGCCGGCCTTGACGATTTCGGCATAGCCGGCGCGGATTTCGCGCGGCGGCAGGGTGGACAGGGTCGTGGTATCGGCCAGAACCGCCAGCGGCTGGTGGAACGCGCCAAGAAGATTCTTGCCGAACGGGGTATTGATGCCGGTCTTGCCGCCGACGGAGGAATCGACCTGCGACAGCAGGGTGGTCGGAATCTGCACGAAGGGCAGGCCACGCATCGTGGTCGCCGCCACGAAGCCGGCCAGATCGCCGACCACGCCGCCGCCCAGCGCGATGATCGTGGTGCCGCGCTCGACCCCCATTTCGAGAACGGCCCCCGTCACGCGCTCGTATTCCGCCAGCGTTTTCGAGCCTTCGCCCGGTGGCACGACGATGGTCCGGGTCTCGATTCCCCCTTGAGCCAGTCCCTGGAGCAGTCGGGGCAGGTGCAACGATTCGACGGTCGAGTCGGTGATGACCACGACTCGCTTCTGCGGCAAGACCGGCGAGAGCAGGGTTCCGGCGTGACGCAGCAGATCCTCGCCGATCGTTACGTCATATCGCCAGCGGTCCAGCGTTACGGGAACGAGCCGCGGCTGCCTGCCCAGCGCCAGGGCGTTGATGACGGTCGCGGCACTCTGTTCCACGCTTTCTTCTCCACAATCCACGGTAATATCGGCCTCGGCATAGGTCGGGTGACGGATGTCCATCAGTTGCGCCAGAATGTCGCGCGGGTTGCCGGCGTTCAGAAGCGGCCGGTGGCCGCGCCCCTGCACCCGACGCACCAGGACCGGCAGCGGGCAACGCAGCCAGACCGAGGTGGCGCGGTCGCGGATGATCGCCCGGGTCATCGGGTCCATGAAGGCGCCGCCCCCGGTTGCCAGCACCACCGGGGGGCCATCGAGGATGCGGCGAATGACACGGTGTTCGCCCTTGCGGAACTCGGCCTCGCCATACTGGGCGAAGATGTCTGCGATGGAGCATCCCGCCGCACGTTCGATTTCCACGTCCGCGTCGATGAACGGCATGCCAAGGCGTGTTGCGATTCGCCGGCCGATCGTCGTCTTGCCGGCACCCATCAGTCCGACCAGGACGATGCTGTCGTCGCGGGAAGCTGGTCCCCGCGGGAAGGCAATGGCTGTCACGGCCTCGCGAATGGGAGGGGGGGATGATATCGCCGGTCCTCCGGCAGAAGGCCGGGGGTTGGACTCGGGCGGATCGGAAGCGTTCTGGCGTGACATGAGCGCCAACCTACCATAGAGCAAAGACAACTCGCCATGTCGCATCAAGGCTGGCTCATCCGGCAAGGCGGCGAGCACCATCGCGTGGAGGTTTGGTCATGCGGCGCATCCTGTTGGCTTTTGCGGGCATTGTAGTCCTGGTCGGAATCGGCGGCTTTGTGTCGCTGGGTGTGTTTCCGCCACCGGCGCCGGCCATGTCGGTGCACAAGGATCTGCCGCCGGACCGTTTCGTCCACTCATGAACGTGGCCGTCCAGGCCGAATCGTTCCTGGAAATGCTGGCGGCCGAGCGTGGGGCGGCCGTGAACACGCTGCGGGCCTATGCCCGCGACTTGCGCGACCTCGAATCGTTCGCGGCGCAGGCCGGGTGCGGGATAGCGCGCGCCGACGCAGGCGTGCTGCGCGACTACATGGCGGGCCTGGCACGTGCTGGCCTGTCGCCACGGACGCAGGCGCGGCGTCTCTCCTGCCTGAAGCAGTTCTATCTGTTCCTGACGCGCGAGGGGATGCGGACCGACAATCCAGCCGCGTTACTGGATGCGCCCCGCCTGCCGGCCACGCTGCCGCGCTTCCTGACGGAAGAGGAGGTCGACGCGCTGCTGGGCGGGTGTGACATACCACCCGATGACGGGCGTCGCTGGCTGGTCGCGCGCGCGGCGCTGGAAATCCTGTATGCCTCCGGATTGCGGATTTCGGAACTGCTGGTTCTGCCTCGCCGCGCCCTGGCGGGGGACGCGCGCATGTTGCTGGTGAGGGGCAAGGGAGGGCGGGAGCGACTCGTGCCGCTGTCCGTGCAGGCGCGCGCGGCGGCCGAGGCGTTGGCGGTGCGAGACCAGGCATTGCGCAGCCCGTACCTGTTTCCAGGCCGGGATGGACTGCGCCCCCTGACACGGCAGGGATTCGACCGGATCCTGCATGATGTCGGGCTGCGGGCAGGACTGGACCCGACGCGCCTGTCGCCGCATGTGCTGCGCCATTCCTTTGCCACCCACATGCTGGCGCGTGGGGCCGATCTGCGCGCGCTTCAGATGCTTCTGGGCCATGCCGACATCGCCACGACCCAGATCTATACCCATGTACTGGCTGAGCGGCTGCGTGCGGTAGTCGAGGCGCATCATCCGCTTGCGGGTGGTCGCAAGGACGCGGACGAACAGCCGGATACGCAGCCATAGGGGCGTGCGGCCGTTGGGAGGGCGGTTGCACTGCCCCATGGATTTGGGGGGAGGCTGGACGGGGGGACTTGGCAGGATTCGTGGCTGTGCTATCCGCACGGGATGCGCCAGTTTCTAGATTTTGAAAAGTCGGTCGCCGAGCTTGAGAACAAGATCGACGAACTCCGTCATATGTCAGGCCCCGACGGCATCAATATCGCCGAGGAAATCGCCCGTCTGACCGAAAAGTCGGAAAAGCAGCTTCGTGCCGCTTACGCCAAGCTGACTCCCAGCCAGAAGGTCCAGGTCGCCCGCCATGCGCAGCGGCCGCACACGGTCGAGTATATCGGCTCCCTGATCCAGGATTTCACGCCGCTGGCCGGCGACCGCCTGTTCGGCGAGGACAAGGCCGTGGTCGGTGGTATCGGTCGTTTCCAGGATCTGCCGGTGGTGGTGATCGGGACCGAGCGCGGATCGGAGCTGGAAAGCCGACTGGAGCATAATTTCGGCATGGCGCGCCCCGAGGGCTATCGCAAGGCCCAGCGGCTGATGGAACTGGCGGGCCGTTTCGGCATGCCGATCCTGACCTTTATCGACACCGCCGGCGCGTGGCCTGGTATCGATGCCGAGGCGCGGGGCCAAGCCGAGGCGATCGCACGGTCCATTGATACCTGCCTGTCGGCGCCGGTACCGGTGATTGCCACCGTGATCGGCGAGGGTGGATCGGGCGGTGCCATCGCGCTGGGCGCGGGCGACCGGGTGATGATGCTGGAACACGCGATCTATTCGGTCATTTCGCCCGAGGCCTGTGCATCGATCCTGTGGCGCGACCCCAAGCTGGCGACCAGCGCGGCCGAGGCGCTGAAGCTGACGGCTCAGGACCTGCTGCAACTGCATCTGGTCGACCGCATCATTCCCGAGCCATTGGGTGGTGCGCAGCGCGATCCTGAAGCCGCGATTCGCGCGGTGGGCGATGCGATTGCGGCCGAGCTTCCCGACCTGCTGTCGCTCAGCGCGGCCATGCTGGTGGCGCAGCGCCGGGAGAAATTCCTGGCCATGGGGCGTGACGGGCTGACCTGACCGACCGGTCCTGCGGCCGTGGGGCTCTGGCGGTGATCTCTTCGTTACGTTCGGAACCGCGCGGAGGATCGCCACCTGCGCGCGGTTACGGGCCAAAACTCATTGGCCGGGGCGGATAATCATGCAGTCCAGCCCCTGCTGGCGCAGGGACGAACAGGCTGTGGCGGCGCTGCTGCGTGCCAGGCCGGCCAGCCGGGCGCGATAGAGCGGGTGCCCATTGAACGAAGGGACGGGTTGCACGACGCTGCGCGCGCCATTCAGGGCGGTGAACGCCGCCTGGCGGGCCATGGTGTTGGCAAAGCGGGCTTGCCCTTCAGAAGTAAACGCGCCGACCTGGACCGCCCATTGGCCGTAATTCACGCCGCCTGCGACACTGCCGCCCAAGGGGGCGCGAGCCGCCGTCGGTATCGCGATGGCGGCGGGGGCCAACGGTTCGGCGACGGGCGGCGCGGGCATGGGGGCCGCGTCGGCCCGGGGCGTGGGCGGCGGTAGCGGCGGCGACAGCGGGGGTGCCAGAGGTTGGCACGGGGCGTCGGGATCGTAGGCGGCGTCGGGGTTGTGCGCGCATTGCCCGGCGGGTGCGCGGGGCGGCATGTAGGCCGCATACTGGATAGGCTGGCCGCCCGTCGGATCGGCGATGGTTGGGGTGACGACGACCGGTTGGGTGGCGCGAGACGCCGACGCCATGGCAACCGGCAGCGGGGTCGGCGTGGCCGAGACCATCTGGCTGCCGCTGCCATAGGCGGCTAGCGGGCCGCTGAGGGCGACCGCCGTACCCAGGTTGGGTGTGACGGAGGCCAGATAGTTCACCGTCTCGTTCGGCAATTGCCGGCCGGTCTGGAGATAATCATCCAGACGCTGTGGACCGGCATTGTAGGCCGCGAGAAAGCCCGGCGCGCCATAGCGGTCGTACATCTGCCGGATATAGGCGGTGCCGGCGAGGATATTGTCGTGCGGTTCGTAAGGATCTGGTCCCAGCCCGTTCTGCGCCTGCATGTCGGCATAGGTCTGCGGCATCAGTTGCATCAGGCCCATGGCTCCGGCCGACGAGGTGATCGGTTGTCCGTTCAGATATTCATGGCCGCCCGATTCCTGCTGCATCACGGCGCGCACCCATTCCTGCGGGACCGAGAAGCGGGTCGAGGCATCGGCGATATAAGGCCGCCACGGGTCCTGGGGCGGGCCGGGGGCACGATAGGCACCATTGCGGGCGTAATAGCGGGAATAGCGCGAACCGGGCGTGCTGCTGCATGCCGCGAGCATGGCAGGGCCGATCAGGGCGAGCCCGATCATGGCGGCACGGCGGCCGCGCCGCCGGAAGGGGGGCACTAGATCAGGCATAGGCCGGCCAAGTCCCGCCGCAGCGATTCGGGGAGTGTTCCGCCATCGCCTCCGCCGACGGACAGGTCGGGCGGTGCGTCGGCGGGGGATAGGTAGCGCCAGCCCTGGAACGGGCGCATCGGGCGCGGGGCAACCGGTATGATCTCCGGTGCCAGGACCACCAGTGCGCAGGCCACGCCGTCCTCGCGCGTATCGGGACGAATCTCGACGACACGCTGGCGGCACAGGATCAGCCCGTTGATGACCCGGTAGAGCGAGCCGCCATCGAGGATCTCCGGTGCCCGGCGGGGGAACATGCGGGTCCGCAGCCAAGGGTGGCCGGATGGCTGGGTGCCGTCCAGCCCGTCCCCGGCCCCTTCGGCCATGGTACGCTGCCGGTGCGCCAGATCCTCGAGCGAGGTGATTCCGACAGCGAGCTTGACCAGGTGCAGCATGAATCAGGGGTGACCCGCGGAACGCACGTCGCTCTGTGCCTCGTGCAGGAACGTATCCAGGAAACGCTGGGCGTCGATCGACTGCACGATCCGTACCTTGCGGATGTCCATCTCTCTGGGGGCGGTGGAATCGGGCCAGACGACCACATGACCGTAATGCGGCCCGTTGGCGATGTCGATGTCCATATAGGCGTCGAGCGACGCGGTGATCAGGCTGGGATCGGCGGCGATTGCCGTTGCCATTTCATCCCACATCGGCAGAGGATCGTAATAGGTGCCGATATAGTCGGTCATTGGCGTGCGCTTCTGCTGAATGCGCTTCAGATAATCGCGCGTCATCATCAGGTCGTTGGACACGTTGCCGACGACGGTGATCGACGGCCATGGGGCGGTCAGCGTGATATGTGCCGCCTCCGGATCGAAGATCATGTTGAAGTCCGAGGCGAAATCGACGTTCCCGGTCAGGGCGCGCATGCTGGTGTCCAGCAGGCCGCCCATGAAGATCAGCTCCTTTGCCGTGGCGGCAAAGGTCGGGTCGATGCGGATCGCCAGCGCCAGGTTGGTCATCGGGCCGGCTTCGACGATGGTGACCTGATGCGGATGGGCATGGACCTGCTGGATCAGGAACAGGGCCGCACTTTCCGCCGTGGGCTTCAGGGTCGGGGCGCCATCCTTCATCGCCGGCAGCGGCGGCTGTTCGGAGGGGACCTTGTCCATCGATCCCAGCGCGCCCCAGGCGCCCTTCCAGGGAATGGTACCGAACTGTTTTTCACGCAGGCGCATCAGCTTCACGCTGTTGATCAGCGGGTAGACGGCACCGTCGGCGACCGGCACGTCGGTTCGGCCGATGATCTCGAGGAAGCGGCGCAGATGGGCGGATTCCTGATTTTCCCAGCCGTCGCCGGTTGCGACGGTAAAGCCCAGCACCTTGACGGCCGGATTGAACAGCAGGGGGATGACCGATTGCTGGTCGGAACCGCCCGGGCCGAGAAAATCATTGTCCTCGATCACCAGGCGCGGCTCTGCCGCATGGGCGGCCGGCTGAGTGGCCAGCAGGCCCGCCCCCAGGGCGAATGCCCGCAATGTGGCGGGCAGGAGGTGGCGGGGGCGTGAACCGGCGCGCGCCCGGCGCCGGAAGGGGGAAAATGGCATGCTGCGTCCTGTGTGCAAGAGCTCGGCTATCCGGTCGTCCTGCAGACTGTTTTAAAAGTGCCGCTGTTGGCAATCCGAGGTGTGTTTTAAGTGCTTCGCGGCAGGTGGCCGCCAAGATGTTCTTGAACCGCACCGACCTTTTTAAACAGCTCCTTAGCTGGACTTTGGTGTTTTTGAGCGTTGAATCGAATGTGAAGAAGCGTCGGATTCCTGTGCGCCTTGGGTCGGGCGAGACTCTCCTGCGAAGGAAGCGGGAGATTACCAATGGCGGGAGAGGGCGGCAGCGATGTCGGGTTCAGCGGGATAGCCTCGTGGCTGGCGCGGTTCCGGACGGCTTTCACGACGCCGACATGGCGTCGGGTTCTTGTTCTGACATCCGGTGCGATCGTGTCGCCGGGACGACGGACAATCTGTTCCGCACTCCGTGCGATGGGCCTGGAGGACGCGGCGGATTTCTCCTCCTTTCATCGCGTCCTGAACTGCAATCGCTGGAGCGCCCTGGCCCTGTCCAGGACGCTGATTGTCTGGCTGGTCTCGGTTCTGGTTCCTGACGGTCCGGTCATCATCGGGATCGACGAGACGCTGGAACGGCGGACAGGGCGCAGGATCAGCGCGCGTGGCATTTATCGTGATCCGGTGCGGTCGTCGCGCGGACATTTCGTGAAAGCCAGAGGCCTGCGCTGGCAAGCGTTCATGCTTCTGGCGCCGTTGTCATGGACCGGACGGGTGTGGGGATTGCCGTTCCTGACTGTGCTGTGTCCCTCGGAACGCTACACGCATGAGCGTGGAACGTCCCACCGGAAGTTGACCGACCGGGCACGGCAGGGCCTGCTTCAGGTCGCCCGCTGGCTTCCCGGACGCAGGATCATCGCCGTCACCGACAGTTCCTACGCCTCGATCGATCTGCTCAATGCCGTCAGGGATCGGGTATGCATGGTCAGTCGTCTCCGTCTCGACGCCAGGCTGTTCGACCCGCCACCAGGGCGCACCGCCAGGACACTGGGCCGGCCCCGCCGAACAGGCGCGCGGCAACCTTCACTGACGAGCCGCCTGGAAAATCCCGCCATACAATGGAGCGAAGCGACAATCGGCGCATGGTATGGCGGTCAGGAACACCGTGTCGAATTCATCTCCGGCACCGCGCTGTGGCATAATCCGGGTCGGGCCGTTCCCATCCGGTATGTGCTGGTTCGCGACCCTGCCGGGCACTTCCGGCCGCAGGCGTTCCTCTGCACCGACCTTGCCGCGTCGCCCGTCGACATCCTGGCCTGGTTTGTCCGGCGCTGGTCGATGGAGGTCACGTTCGCCGAAACGAGGCGTCACCTCGGCATCGAGACCCAACGCCAGTGGTCGGATCTGGCCATCGCCCGCACCACACCCGTCCTGATGGGGCTTTTCTCCATCATCACCCTTGTCGCAAACGACCTGCAAAAACAGGGACGTGTCCAGCCGGCCGCAACAGCATGGTATCGTAAGGAAGGGCCAACCTTCAGCGACGCCATAGCCGCCGTCCGCCGCGAATTATGGGCCGCACCTTATTTCCACACGTCATCGTCAAAGGGCGAGCAACAAAAAATACCACGCGCCCTGTTCAACTCGTTGCTGAACAATGCCTGCTATGCCGCGTAAACCGCCAAAGTCCAGCTTAGAGCACCACGGCACCGAGCAGGGCTTCCAGTCGGAGGCGGCCCGCATTCGTGGCGCGCAGGGCGACGCCGTCCATTGTTTCGTCACGGACAAGATATCCTTCTTCCAGCGCCGCCGCCAGAATCACCGGATCGAGCGCATCGTCCATTGCCATGCCGGTGCGTTGTGCGAATCGGGCCTCGGACACGCCCTCGGTCAGGCGCAGGCCCATCAGCAGCATCTCGCGGGCGCGGTCGCGGGCGGTCAGGGTATCGTCCTGTGTCAGGCCGCTTCCCGTCCGTTCCACGCGCTCCGCCCATGGTTCCGGAGCGCGGTGGCGGCGGGTGGCATGCAGTCCGTCCGCCAGGGTTATCCGCCCATGGGCACCTGGGCCGATTCCCAGATAGTCGTCGTAACGCCAATAGGTCAGGTTATGGCGGCTTTCCGCCCCCGGCCTTGCGTAGTTCGAGACCTCGTAGGCCTCCAGCCCATGGCCGGCTGCGACCGTGGCGGTTTCCTCGTACATCAGCGCCCCCGACTCCTCATCGGGCAGGACCAGCAGCCCCTGGCGATGCAGCCCCTCGAAGCGGGTGCCGGCCTCGATGGTCAATTGGTAGAGCGACAGATGGTCCGAAACCAGCGCGAGGGCGTGGTTCAGTTCGGCGCGCCAGGAAGCTGGTGACTGGTCCGGCCGCGCATAGATGAGGTCGAAGGAGATCCGCCCGAACAGGTCGCGCGCCGTCTCGAGCGCCGCCACGGCCTGACCGGCGGAATGCTGCCGCCCCAAGAGGCGCAGCGCGTCGTCGTCCAGGCTCTGAATGCCCAGCGACACCCGGTTGACGCCGGCGTCGCGGAATGCGCGCAGCCGCCCGATTTCGACGCTGGTGGGGTTGGCTTCCAGCGTGATTTCCAGATCGGGCGCCGTGGCGAACAGGGACCGGGCATCGGCGATCAGGGACGCGACCGTCTCCGGCGCCATCAGCGACGGTGTGCCGCCGCCGAAAAAGATCGACCCCAGCCGGCGCGGACCGTCTGCTGTCAGGCGGGCGGCCTCATGCGCCAGTTCGCGCCGCAGAGCGGCGGCGAAGCGGGCCTGGGGGATGGCGTCGCGTACATGGCTGTTGAAATCGCAGTACGGACATTTGGCCAGGCAGAACGGCCAATGGACATAGAGTGCGAGGGGTGCCGCGTCAGATGGCAAGCCGCACGCCCAGTTCCACCACCCGGTCGGGGGGAATACGGAAGAATTCGGTGGCGGGGATGGCGTTGCGCGCCATCAGCAGGAAGAGCGACATCCGCCAGCGCGACATCTTGGGCACCGAGGAGCGGACCAGCAGTTCGCGGCTGGTGAAATAGGAGGCCTGCATGGCGTCGAACTCCACGCCGTTTGCTTTCAGTTCCTCCAGCGCACGGGGTAGGTTCGGGGTTTCCATGAAGCCGTAGCGCAGGATCACCCGGTAGATGTTCGGGGCGAGTTGCTGCAGGGCGACGCGGTGGCCGCGCGTGGCTTCCGGCTGGTCCAGGGTCTGGACGGTAACGAACAGCACATGCTCGTGCAGCACCTTGTTGTGCTTCAGATTGTGCAGCAGGCAGGTCGGTACGAATTCCGGCGTTGCGGTCATGAAGACGGCCATGCCGGGGACGCGAATGGTGCGCGATTGGGGCAGGCGGGCCAGGAAGGAGTTGACGGGCAGGCTGTCCAGTTTCTGCCGGGCCATGATCAGGCTGCGGCCGCGCTTCCATGTCGTCATCATCAGGGTCAGCGCGGTACCCAGCAGGACCGGCACCCAGCCGCCCTGCGGGATCTTGAGCGCGTTCGACGCGAAGAAGACGCTGTCCATGATGAAAAACCCGCCGAACGTGGCCGCCGCCGCCGCCCGCGACCAGCGGTATTGCCGACGGAAGACCACCATCGCCAGGACGCAGGTACACATGAAGGTACCGGTGACGGCGATACCGTAGGCCGATGCCAGCGCGTCGGAGCTGCGGAACGCCACCACCAGCAGCAGGGCGCCGACCATCAAGGCGCGGTTGAATTCGGGCAGGTAGATCTGCCCTTCCTCGTTCTTGTTGGTGTGGGTGATGCGCATGCGCGGCAGGTAGCCGAGTTGGATAAGCTGGCGGCAGAGCGAGAAGCCACCCGAAATTCCAGCCTGGCTGGCGATGACCGTCGCCATCGTCGACAGGATGATCATCGGGATCTGCAGCCAGTGCGGCCCCAGCAGGAAGAACGGATTGCTGATTGCCGATGGGTCGGAAATGATCAGCGCGCCCTGGCCCATATAGTTCAGCGCCAGGCAGGGCAGGACGCAGAACAGCCACGCATAGCGGATGGGCTGCCGGCCGAAATGACCCATGTCGGCATACAGTGCCTCGGCCCCGGTGACCGACAGCACGACCGAACCAAGGGCGATGAAGGACAGCCAGCCGTGATAGATGATGAACTGCACGGCATAGATCGGCGAAATGGCCATCAGGATATGCGGATGGCGTACGATGGCCAGAAGGCCGAGGACGCCGAGCATCGTGAACCACAGCACCATGACCGGCCCGAAGATCGCGCCGACCTTGCCGGTGCCGTAGGATTGCACGCTGAACAGGCCGATCAGCACCATGATCGCAATGGGAATGATCAGCTCGCGCGCGGCGGGGAAGCTGACCTCCAGGCCTTCGACAGCCGAGAGGACCGAAATCGCGGGTGTGATCAGCCCATCCCCGAAGAACAGGCAGGCACCGGCGATGCCGGCCATGCCCAGGACCAGCTTCAGCCGGCTGTCCTGGGACACTTTCTGTGCCAGTGCCATCAGCGAGATGATGCCGCCCTCGCCATTATGGTCGGCGCGCATGATCAGCAGCACGTATTTTACGGTGACGATCAGGATCAGCGACCAGAGGATCAGGCTTTCGACGCCCATGACCTCCCACGCATCGATCTGGTGATGCTGCGAGACGACGAGGATGGTGGAGCGCAGGGCGTAGAGCGGACTGGTACCGATATCGCCGAAGACCACGCCGAGAACGGCCAGCAGGGCGGCGAAACCGACCGGGCTGGCTGCGTGTTCGTGCTGGTCGGCGCCGAATTCGGTAATCCTGGACGACGTGTCCGAATGGCCGCCGGTTTCGGCGGCCGTTGCGGCAGCCTGGGCGGGCGGCGTCGATCCGGCAATGTGGTCGACCGGGTCTGGCGTCATGTCGGGACGTCTCCGAGGACTGTTGGCAGGCAACGGCGCGCCGGCCGCGTTGTCTTCCGGCATAGCGTCATGATTCGGGGGCAGCAAGGCGAGCGGGCGGGATTGCGCTATTCGGTGGGCTGGCAGGTCGATGGCCGAAGATCGCGCTGCCCACGCGCACATGGGTGGCCCCCGCCGTGATCGCCGCCTCGAAATCCGCCGACATGCCCATGGACAGCAGCTTCAGGTCGTGCGCCCGGGCCAGGTCCGCCAGATAGCGGAAATGCGGCACCGGGTCCGCGTCGGCCGGCGGAATGCACATGAGGCCCCGCACGGCGTCGCCGAAACGCTGGCGGCACGAGGTGATGAAACTGTCGGCCTGTACGCGGGGGATGCCGGATTTTTGGGATTCGTCGCCGGTGTTCACCTGTACCAGCAGATCCGGCAGGCGTCCCGCGCGGTCGGCGGCCCGGGCCAGCGCGTCGGCCAGGGACGGGCGGTCCAGACTTTCGATCATGTCGGCGATCCGCACCGCCTCCAGGACTTTGTTGGTCTGCAGGCCGCCGATGATATGCAGACGCAGGGCGGGCCAGGCGTCGCGCAGCGGGGGGAATTTCTCCGCTGCTTCCTGCACGCGGTTTTCGCCGAACACGGCCTGACCGGCTTGCAGAGCCTCCAGCACACTCGACTGGGGATGGAATTTCGAAACCGCGACCAGCGTGACCGTATCCGGCGCGCGGTGTGCGCGGTGGGCCGCCGCCGCGATCCGCTCCCGAATGCCGGCCAGGGCGGTGGCGATCGGGGATGGGCAGGACGGGGTGTCGGCCGTGGCGGCGGAGAACGTGGTCGTCATACCGTTACGGTTGGCCGGGGCCGGTCGCCGGTCAAGGGGAATATGACGTAGATTCCCGGCCCGAAGGGGTGGCGGCGTGAAGACGGGCATGCCATCAGCACGCGGCATATGGAACGGGACGGGAGGAGCGGACGCACCATGAGCCAGGGCGCACCAGACGGACGGGGGCAGCGCGGACCGCGCGGGGCCGGGGCGGACCCGACACGGGATATCGCCTTCGATATCGTGCAGGGCGTTCTGGAACATCGCCGCATGCTGGAAAACAGCCTGGACCAGTCGCTGGCGGCGCGCGGTGCAGATGCACGCGACCGTGCCGCCGCGCACCGGCTGGCGGCGACCGTGCTGCGCCACCTGGGAACGGCCGGAATGGTGCTGGAACCTTTCCTGAAGAAGGAACCGCCGCTGCCGGTGCGGACGGTGCTGCTGATTGGCGTGGCGCAGATCCTGTTTCTGGACACGCCCGCACATGCGGCTGTCGGCACCGCAGTCTCCCTGGCGCGCCGGCGTGGCCTGACGCCGTTCGCCGGGCTGGTGAATGCGGTACTTCGCCGCGTCGCGCAGGCCGGCGCGGGTGCGCTGGATGGGTTGGACCAGGATCGGCTGGACGTGCCGCCGTGGCTGTGGAGCGCGTGGGGCGAATTGGCACGGCCCATCGCCGAAGCCCTGGGGCGTGAGGCGCCGCTGGATCTGACGATGCGTCCCGGTGCCACATGCCCGCCCGGTGCGGAGCTGTTGCCCACCGGTACGGCGCGGCTGCCGGCTGGGACGCGGGTGGCGGAATTGCCGGGATATGCCGAGGGGGCATTCTGGGTTCAGGACGCAGCGGCATCGCTGCCCGCGCGTCTGCTGGCGGCGCAGCCGGGCGAGCGGATTGCGGATCTGTGCGCGGCACCGGGGGGCAAGACGGCACAATTGGCCTTCGCCGGGGCCGAGGTTACGGCCATCGAGCGCGAAGCGGGCCGGATGGCGCGGCTGCAGGAGAATCTGGCGCGCCTCGCCCTGACGGAGCGGGTGACGACTGTGCTGGGCGATGCGACCACCTGGCGGCCTGACGCGCTGCTGGATGGCGTGCTGCTGGATGCGCCCTGTTCGGCGACCGGCACCGCACGACGCCACCCAGATGTGTTGTGGATCAAGCGCCCACGCGACCTGCAGGCCCTGACCGAGGGGCAGGACCGGCTGCTGGCGGCCGCGCGCGACATGCTGCGTCCCGGCGGGCGCGTGGTCTATGCCGTCTGCTCACTTCAGCCCGAGGAGGGGCCGGAACGTGCCCGCGCCGCGGCCGCGATGGGGCTGGTGCCTGACCCGTTCTCGGTGGAGGAACTGGCGATGCTACCCGAGGCGCGCACCCCGGAAGGCTGGCTGCGGACCCACCCCGCACTATGGGCCGGAATGGGAGGGATGGACGGGTTCTTTGCCGCACGTTTCCGTCGCGCCTAGCTTCTCTTGAGAACGTGACAGAAATCGGTCGCCACGGGCGGTACGCAACTGCTTGCATGCCGCCCGTGATTTCCTGTTACACTGCAAACCATGTCCATTCATTTCCCCCCCCTTATCGCACCCAGTGTCCTTTCGGCCGATTTTTCCCGCATGGCGGAGGAAGTCGCAGCCGTCGAGCGGGCTGGAGCCGACTGGCTGCATCTGGATGTGATGGATGGCCATTTCGTGCCGAATCTGTCTTTCGGTGCGCAACTGATCAAGGCGCTACGCCCACAGTCAGGCTTGGTGTTCGACGTGCATTTGATGATGGCGCCGGTCGATCCATATCTGGAGATGTTCGCCCAGGCGGGGGCCGACCATATTCATGTGCATATCGAGGCGGGGCCCCATACGCATCGGACTTTGCAGCATATCCGCGCGCTGGGCGTGAAACCGGGCGTCGCCCTGTGTCCGGCGACCCCGGCGCAGGCCGTGGAGGAAGTGCTGGACCTGGTGGATGTGATTCTGGTCATGACCGTCAATCCGGGATTTGGCGGCCAGAAATTCCTGACCAGCCAGTTGGACAAGATCCGCACGCTGCGCCGGATGGCAGAGGCGACCGGCCGGGACATCCGGATCGGTGTCGATGGTGGCGTGGACGTTCGGACCGCCGCGCTGGCGACCGAAGCCGGAGCTGACATGTTGGTGGCCGGGACGTCGGTCTATGGCCAGCCGGATTACGAGCGGGCGATTGCGGGCCTGCGCGGGGCGGCCAGACAGGCTGTATGATCCAGAGCGGGCGGTCATGCATGGGGTGGATGGATCTGTCTCGTGAAATGAGAGGGGCCTGATGGTCCTGCGACGTTGGAGCCAGGATGCGCGTCTTTCGCTGGCTCGCCTGCCATCTCTGGCGGGGTTGGGGCGCGTTCCCGCGGCCCCGGTCCATGCCGTGCGCGATTTGTGGCCCGGTGACCCGACATCGGGGGCGCAACTGGCCCTTGGCAGCCTGACCTACGCCGGGGTTACGCGGCGAATCGGGCCGGGGCGATGGGAGGATCCGTCCTATCCCGATTCGTTCCGGGCCTATCTGCATGGCTTCACATGGCTGCGGGACCTGCGCGCCGTCGGAACCGATTCGGCGCGGCTCCAGGCACGCGCGCTGGTCAATGACTGGCTGGCCCATCCGCCGACCGACCCGATGGTGCGCGACTGCGCCGTGACTGGCGCCCGGCTGGCCGCGTGGCTGGGGCATTATGATTTCTTCGCCGCATCGGCCGATGACGGGTTCCGCCAGCGCCTGATGCAGCGGCTGCTGGCCGAGGGGCGAACGATCGCAGCGCTGCTGCCGCCCGAGACGCACGACTGGCGGGCACTGATCGCCTTCAAGGGCCTGCTGGCCGCGGCGATCGCGATGCCCGAACATAGTGGCTTCCTTTCCCGGTTCATGCGCTATCTGGATGCCGAGCTGGCGCGGCAGATCATGCAGGATGGGTGTCACATCCAGCGCAGCCCCGAAATCCAGTTTCTGGCATTGCGCGAACTGGCCGAAATGCGGGCGATGCTACAGGCGGCCCAGTTGCCGTTGCCGGACTCACTGGCGTTGGCACTTGATCGCATGAGCCCGGTGCTGCGGGCCATGCGGCATGGTGACGGGGGGCTGGCGCTGTTCAACGGCAGCCATGCCGGCAATGTGGCGATGATCGAGATGGTGCTGGCGCAATCGACCCGGTCGCGGGTGGTGGCGACCACCATGCCCGATGGGGGGGTTATCCGGTTGCAGGTCGGACGATCCCTGCTGCTGGTCGACGCGGCGGCGCCTCCGCCGCCTGGTTTCGATGCGCTGGCCCATGCGGGGACGTTGTCTTTCGAATTCTCGGTGGCGCGGCAGCGCGTGATCGTCAATTGCGGTGCCGGGCAAACGGCGGAATGGCGGCGCGCGCTGCGTGAAAGTGCCGCGCATTCGCTGCTGGTGCTGGAGGGTCGGTCGTCTTCGGATATCGGGCCCGATGGTGATATTCAGCGTCGGCCCGCGCATGTGACCGCGGAACAGATGGGCCAGGACGGGGCCCATTGGCTGGACCTGTCACATGACGGCTATCACGCTCCGTTCGGTGCCTCGTGGCGTCGCCGGCTCTATCTGGGGGAGGGGGGGGAAGACCTGCGGGGCGAGGAAATCGTCGAGGGTGAGCGGATGCAATCCTTCGATCTGCGTTTTCATCTTCATCCTTCAGTCGGGGCGGAATGGGATGCTGAGGGGCAGATCGTCGTCCTGGACGTCGGCGGGCGGATCTGGAAATTTCGGGCTGATGGCGGGACGCTCGCAGTCGAGGAGAGTATCTATTGCGGTGGGCTGAAACCCGAACGGACGCGCCAGATCGTCATCCATGTGCGTCCGGGCGACGAGCCGACGGCTGAAGCGACGGAAGAGTCTCCACCGGATGCCGCGATGGAGATGCAGCCCGGTGAAGGGGCCCTGCCCGACAGGGACGGTGACAGTGAGGCGCCTGAGACGAAAGCGGATGTTCCGGCTTCTCCCGCCCGCGCAGCGCGGACAGGAAGCGGGGAGCGGACGCGCCAGATCGTTCGCTGGGGATTGATGCGGATGGAAGGATAGGCCGGTCTCCACCGGGCCATGCTGCCCGTCGCCGTGGCATTGCGTGTCCTGAACATGCCCGTGAGGGTTTCCGGGAAGATAGGGCACGATGCTAAGAGAGGGGCATGGCGTGGAGACGAAGGGAAAGAATGTTCTGCATGCGGATGGTCGGCGCGGATCGCGTGTGAACGACGATGAAGATTCTTGAAGTTACCAACGTCGATTTTTCCCTTCGGCATTTTCTTCTGCCTCTGATGCGGGGGTTGCGGGCCGAGGGGCACGAGGTTGTCGGCGTCTGCGCGGATGGGCCCTTGCTGGCCGAGGTGAGGGACGAGGGATTTCGGGTCGAGACGGTTCCGATGGTGCGGTCCTTTTCGCCGCGGGCGCAGATCCAGGCGCTGACGGCGCTGATGAACCTGATTCAGCGGGAGCAGCCGGACATCGTGCATGCGCATATGCCGATCAGCGGCCTGCTGGGGCGGCTGGCGGCGAAGCTCTGCGGCGTTCAATGCGTGGCCTATACCTGCCATGGATTTCTGTTCAACCAGCCTGGAGCAATGCCTCGGCGTGGCCTGTCGCTGGCTTTGGAATGGATGGCCGGCCGGATCACGGACCGCTATTTCACCGTTTCCACGCAGGAGGCCGAGGATGCGCAACGCCTGCGCATCCACCCAACTCCGCTCGCGCTGGGTAATGGCCGCGATCCGGCCAGCTTTCATCCCGACCCCGAATCGCGGCAGCGGATTCGTACTGAACTGGGCGTGTCCGCGAGCGCGGTTGTTATCATCGTCGTTTCGCGACTGGTGCGGCACAAGGGCTATCCGGAACTGCTCGAAGCCATGGAACAGGTTCCCGGGGCGGAACTTTGGGTGGTGGGCGAACGCCTGGCCTCGGATCATGGCCCGTCGCTGGACGAGAGTTTCGCTCGGGCGGAGGCGGAACTCGGTGGCCGGTTGCGCCGGCTGGGATATCGCCGGGATATTCCGGCCCTGCTGGCGGCTGCGGATATATTTGTCCTGCCCAGTTATTTCGAGGGCCTGCCGATGTCGGTGATCGAGGCGATGCTGAGCGGGTTGCCGGTCGTGGCAACTGATATCCGTGGTCCGCGCGAGCAGGTGGTGACCGGGCGCACCGGGCTGCTGGTGCCCGCCGGCGAGGCCGCGCCGCTGGCCCGGGCGCTGCTGCGTCTGGCACGGGATGGGGACCTGCGGTACCGGATGGGCGAAGCTGGGCGACAGCGTGCCCGCAGCCGTTATGATGAAGCGACAATTACCGCCAACGCCGTCGCGGCGCTACTGGGTCATGGCGGTGAGGAGAACGAAGAAAACAAGGTGCCGGGCAATGAGAACCCGCCCGTTTGAGGAACTGGCTGGTGGCGCAAACGACATAATATTATCATGTGGTTTTCCACGGGCACCGTATGGACAGGCCGGGTTTTCGTGGCTAGCATATTAATATTGACTTAAAAAATCGATTGAAAAGCTGGCCCGTTTCGGGCTCCGCTATCGTGAATGCAATCGGTATTGAGTCTGTCCAGCGGATTTGTGGGCTCTCAAGAATATTTGGAGAGGGCGAATGTCATGCGGTTCCTGCGGGAAATTATGGCCCTGAAGTGCGATCGACGGGGCGTAACTATGCTGGAATATGGGCTGATCGCAGCGCTGGTTGCCGTCGTGGCCATTACCGCCTTGACGACTCTTGGCAAGAATTTGGGCAATACATTCAACAGTGTGGCGAGCCAGCTTCCGACGACCGACTCGACTGACGGGACCCCCCAGAATGGTGGTGCGAATGCCCAGTAACGAGGGCGGATAACCATGTCGGCTGCCCTTGGGCGGGGTCGAAATCCTTCGTGATGTTTCATGCCCTTGTCGGAACGGCCAGGTGGTTCCTGGCCTTGGCCTGTCTGGGCGGTGTGGTCGTGCTTTTGTTGCGCGCTGCTCTTCATGATATCGCGACCCGGCAGGTCTCCGACCAACTGGTTCTGGGCGTCGCGGGGCTGGATTTTCTTCTCGCCTGTCTGGCTGGCCATCCGTGGCGCGGGCTCCTGTCCGGCCTGTGCCTGTTTGCATTGGGGGTAGCCTGCTGGTCGCGTGGCTGGATGGGGGGCGGAGACGCCAAGTTGCTGGGGGCCGTGGGCCTTGCGTTGCGCCCCGACCAGGTGCCGGTACTGGTTATGGATATCGCATTGGCTGGCGGCGTGCTGGCGCTGGCTTATCTGCTGGGCAGGGCCAGCTTGCCGCCGCAACATGGAGGAACGGTCCCTCGAAACGGCATCGGACGTGTCCTGCGGATCGAGCGCTGGCGGCTGCATCGCGGATGCTCTCTACCCTATGTCTGCGCCATAACGGGAGGAAGTCTGATCGTCTTCCTGTAATCGGGTCCATATGATGTTTCGCTTTGTTTTCTTTGTTCTTATGGCAATCGGGCTGGGGGGATTCGGGACGGTGGCATGGATCGCGACCCATCCTCCGATCGCGAAACCGGTGGTGCGGCAAGTCGTCATGGTCAGGGTGCTGGCTGCGTCCCGGCCGCTGGACGGAGGATATCTGCTGAAGCCGGAGGACGTCACCACAGTCGACATCCCCCGAGAACGGGCAGGTACCGATATGACGGTCGATTCGCCCGAAGCGCGTGAGGCACTGACAGGTGCCATGCTGCTTCATGGCGCTGCGAGCCGGATGGTTCTGCGATCCGGCGATTTATTGCGTCCGGGCGATAGGGGATTTCTGGCCGTTGCCCTGCATGGAGGCATGCGGGCGGTGACGGTCGGCGTCGATGCGATTACGGGAACGGCCGGGCTGATCTGGCCTGGTGACCATGTTGACCTGATCCTGACCCAGACTTTTCCCACCGAACCTCGGGCCGAACGGCGCGTGGTGGCCGAAATCGTTCTGTCGAACGTGCGGGTGATCGCCATCGACCGCCGCCTGGTGCAGGGAGGCGATGCTGGCAGGCAGCCACAGGCGCGAACGGTGACGCTGGAGGTTACCGCGACCCAGGCGGAACGGGTTTCTGTAGCGACGCATATGGGGCGCCTGTCGCTTGCGGTGCGCTCAGCACAGCCCGACGTCGAACCCGAACTGGCCCCGCCTGCCGCCTGGGCAGGTGATGTTTCACGGACCATGCGCGATGCCACGGTGCTGGCGCCGACTGCCCGTTCAGTCATGCTCTATGAGGGCGGAGCGGATGGAAAGGAAGTTCGGTTCTGATGCGGGTTAGCGTGGTTGCGGCCCGGAGTGCGGTGCGGCTGGTCGCGGCGGCGGCCCTTTGCGCCCTGCCGTTGGCGAGCCCCCGTGGGCAGGAAACCGGCGCGGGAGAAACGGCCGACGGGGTGCATGCTCTTCGCCTGGAGGCCGGCAGCGGGCACATGGAATACCTGCCTGGCCCCGCCGCAAGGATCTTCGTCGTTGATCCCAAGATCGTGCAGGTTCGTCTTGCCGGGGGGGCGAGTATGGTTCTCTACGGTGTGGCAGCCGGCCGGACCACGGTAATGGCGAGCGATGCCGATGGTCGGGTGATCGCACAATTTACGATCGACGTTACGCCTTCGCATTACGGGGCATCGCAGGCCGAGGCCGAGATCGCGCGACAACTGCCCGGCAGCCAGGTCCGGATTCTGGCCGATCTGCGGAATCTGGTGCTGACGGGCGTGGTCGAAGCGCCCGAGGATGCGGCGAAGGCGGAGGAGATCGCGCGGGGGTTTCTGGCCGATGGCCAAGGGGTGAACAACCGGATCGCTATCCGTTCGGCTACCCAGGTCACGCTGGTCGTGCGGATCGCCGAGATGGACCGGAACGTGGTTCGCCAACTGGGCATCGACTGGCAGGCGGTCGGCAATATGGGAAAGTTCGGCAGTTTTCCGGCGCTGACGCTGAACATGAATGCCAGCACGGCCGCCTGCGTCGCCACCCGCAATCCGTTTTGCCTGGGCAGTAACGTTAACGGCGTAGTGGATGCGTTGGCTCAGGACAATCTGGTGCGCCTGCTCGCGGAGCCGAATCTGACGGTCATGAGTGGGCAGAGCGCCAGCTTCCAGGTGGGAGGCCAATATCCCATTCCCCTGGCGCAGCAGGCCGGAGCCATTTCGGTTGCCTTCAAGAGCTACGGCGTCAGTCTGGCATTCCTGCCGACGGTCTTCAGCAACGGGCGGATCAACCTGCATGTGGTGCCGGAAGTGAGCCAGTTGAGCAATCAGAACAGCGTCTCGGTCACCACGTCTGGTTCTACCTCCGTCATTCCCGCCCTGACCGTCCGGAGGGCGGAGACGACAGTGGAGCTAGGCAGCGGCGAGACCTTCGCCATTGCCGGGTTGCTGGAGGATTCGCAGACGGATTCGACCAAGGCCATTCCCGGCGCAGGCGATATCCCAGTGCTGGGTTCGCTGTTTCGGTCTGGTAATTTCAACCGGCAGGAGACCGAACTGGTCATTCTGGTCACGCCGTATCTGGTGCGGCCGGTAGCTGATCGCGCCCGCATGATGGCACCGACTGACATGACCGGGGTACCCGGCGAGTTGGACCGCCTGTTGCTGCTGCGGCAGGTGATGCCCACGCAGGCCGCCCGGCCGGTCGTCGTTCCCGGCAGTGCAGGTTTCTTCGTCGAATGAAGGGGAATGGCATGAGGCATTTCCGGCGCGATCTGCTGTTCTGTGCCCTGGCTTTTTTGGCGAGTTGCTCCTCACTGGAACCGTACCGCAAGCCGTATGCCTGGCATCCGGCTGGCGCCAATCAGGCAAATCTGGCGGCTATGGTGGCCGATCCGCATGATCTTGCGAGAGGACGGTCGGACCAGGAGACGGACGGGCAGGCGGCGGTGCTGGCGATCGAGCATGTACGGGAGGACAAGCCGAAGCGCCTGCCTTCCACCAGCGGGATTTTCGGCGGTGGCATGGGATCCGGATCGGGATTGGCGGCCGGTGGAAACGGCGGCTTGCCCGTTTCCGCATACGGATACTGAACGATGACGGGCGGAATGGATACGGCGGGCCGGCATGACAGACCATTTCTGGTGGGCTTTGTAGGCGACGCCGCGACGGAGGCGATCATTCGCGACGGGCTGGGACCGTTCGTCGGCTTAACGATCGATCTTCGCCGTGGGTCTGTTCGGGCCGCCACCGCCGCTTTGCGCAAGCAGGCGACGCCGAAAATACTGATTGTCGATATCGGGGACGAGAAGCAGCCGATTAGCGCCCTGCGCGAATTGGCCCACGTGGTTGAGCCGGATGTTTCGGTGTTGCTGATCGGCAGTGTCGACAGCGCGGATTTCTATCGCGAGGTCACGCGCGGGCTCGGTGTGTTGGAATATCTGCCGCGCCCGCTGACGCGCGAGAAGATCGCGCGCGAATTCGGACCGGTGCTGGTGGGTCAGATCCCTGAGCGCGACAATGGCGGCAGGTGCGTGACCGTTACGGGCGTACGGGGCGGAGTCGGCGCTTCGACCATTGCCACCAATCTGGCCTGGTTGTCCGGTGTGGCGATGCAGCGCCATACGGTACTGCTGGATGCCGACCTGTATCGGGGGATAGCGGCCCTGCTGCTGGATGTGGCAGCGGGAGCGGGGTTGTGCCAAGCGCTGGAGATGCCCGAGCGGATCGACGTGCTGCTGGCGGAACGCGCAGCCGTCCCGGTGGCCGAAAGGCTTCATGTGCTGGCGGATCGCCTCGATTTCATGACCGAACTGAACTGCGCGCCAGGCGCGACGCGCGCCCTGTTGGGTGTGTTGCGGAATCGATATAATTTTATCGTGGCGGATGTGCCGTTCGTGCCGAATGCGTTCGGCCGTGACTTGCTGGTGGAGGTGCATCAGCGCGTCCTGGTTCTGGAGCCGACCCTGGCATCGGTGCGCGAGACCTTGAGACTGTTGGAGGTTCCTCCCGGCCCATTGCAGAAGCAGCGACCGGTTCTGGTCCTGAACCGCGTGGGCCGAGTGGGCGCGCTGAACCGCCGGCAGGTAGAGGACGCGCTCAAAAGTCACGTCGACCTGACCATTCCCGACCTGCCACGCCAGATCGGCAATGCCGAAACGCTGGGCGAGGCGGCGGCAGCCACGCGCGGCGCGTTCCGCAATGCAATGCTGGAACTGGCGCGGCAGGTCGACGCAGTGGGGATGCTGGATGTCGGGTCCGGATTGTCGGTGTCGGTGACAGCCGGGACCGGACGGCGCTGGCTGCCGTTCGGTTGGCGATGACGGGGTTTCGGCCTCCGCTCTTCGGCCGGCGCATGGTCGTGGGTACGCCGCTCTCGGCGCCCGATCCGGCCATGCGGGTAGAGCGGCTGTCTGGTCCTCCGGTCAAGACGGAACCCGCCGGTGCCAGCCTGCCACTTCCGATCCTTGCCGATCTGCGTGCGATCTGTCTGGACCGGCTGGATCCGGCGGCCGTGGCCGTCATGGCGCCGGAGCGGCTGCGGGCGGATATGGAGCGGCTGATTTCCGAGATCGCGACCGAGCGGCGCATCCAGTTGAATAGTCGCGAGCAGCGGGTCCTGGCTGAGGAACTTGTCTTTGACATGCTCGGACTGGGTCCGCTGGAGCCGCTTCTGGATGATGAGGCAATCAGCGAAATCATGGTGAACGGACCTGAGAGGGTCTTCGTTGAAACGAGGGGCAGGCTGATCGCCTCTGGGGTGCGGTTCCGCGATACGGCCCACCTGGTGGCAGTCTGCCAGCGGATCGCGTCTGCCGTCGGGCGACGGATCGATGAATCCAACCCGATGACGGATGCGCGGCTGCGGGACGGGTCGCGCGTCAATATTGTCTTCCCACCACTGGCCCTCGACGGCCCGTATCTGACGATCCGGAAATTCGGGCGGCAGATCATCGATTTCGAGCGGCTGCTCGCCTTCGGTTCGCTGAGCGCGCCGGTCGCGCGCGTGCTGCGCATCGCCGCCCAGGCGCGGCTGAACATCATCGTTTCCGGTGGCACCGGGGCCGGAAAGACGACGTTGCTGAACGCCCTCTCGCGGTTGATCGATTCCGGGGAGCGGGTGATTACCATCGAGGACGCGGCGGAACTGCAATTGCAGCAGCCGCATGTAGTGCGCCTGGAAACGCGGCCGGCAAACCTAGAGGGGGGCGGGGAAATCGCGCAGCGCGAACTGATGCGCAACGCGCTGCGTATGCGCCCCGACCGTATCATCATCGGGGAATGCCGGGGGCAGGAAGCCTTTGACATGCTGCAAGCGATGAATACGGGTCATGACGGCAGCATGTCCACGGTACATGCAAATACCACCCGGGATGCGCTGACACGCATCGAGAACATGGTGCAGATGGGCAATATGGCTCTGCCTTTGCACGCGATTCGTACCCAGATCGTCGGTGCCATCGACTTGATCATCCAGGTGCAGCGCCAGCGCGATGGCAGCCGGCGCATTGTCCAGGTTACGGAAATCTGCGGCATGGATGGCGATGTCGTCACACTCAATGACATCTTCCGCTTTGAGATCCGCGGCGAAGGGGCGGATGGACGCCTGATCGGGCACTATGCGGTCAGCCGCATGCCGCCGGCGTTCATGCGCCGGCTGGTCTGTTTCGGCCTGGAACGCGAATGGCATGCCGCCCTTGAACAGGCCGCCGGCGAATGTTGATGGGCGGGGTCTCGCCGATGGTGTTGCTGGTTCTGTCCGGCCTGTGGCTGTTGGCCATGAGCGCCACCGGCCTGCTGGCCGAGCGGACGCATAAGAGGAGCCGTAAGCGCGACGCAAGGTTGGCGGCTGTGGCGCAACCCCATCGCCCGGCGCCGCATGTCGAGCTGTCGGCGTTCAGGCGGCAGCAACGTGTGCGGCGTCCGTTGGCCGTAAGCGCTGTCGGGCTTCTGGGCGTCGATATGGCTGGGGCGGCTCTATATCCTGTGCCGTGGTGGATGGTGCCGATCGGGGCATTCATCGCGGCGGGCGCCTTTATGGTCATGACGGAACAGGCCCTGGGCCTTCTTGCGATTCCGGTCATGATTGCCGGCGGGATCTGCCTGTGCCGCGCGACATTCGGCTGGATGATGGAAAGGCGGCAGGGGCGGCAGCTTCGCCAATTTCCCGATGTGTTGTCGACAATCGTCCGATCGGTCAGTGTGGGTATTCCGGTGCTGGAGGCGATGCGAGGGGTGGCCCGCGAGGCGCCGGAGCCGACAGGGTCGGAATTTTCCCGCATGCTGGAGCAGCTTTCCATCGGGGTTTCGCTGGAAGACGGGCTGCGCGAGCTGGCGGCCCGGTCGGGCCTGCCGGAATACCGGTTCTTTGCCACCGCCCTGGCGTTGCAAGCCCAGACCGGCGGTTCGCCCCGCGCCACATTGGAAGGACTGGCCGATGTCATCCGCAGGAGGCTGGCCCTGAAGGCCCGTGGCTATGCTCTGGCGTCCGAGGCGCGGGCCAGCGCGGCGGTGCTGGCCGTACTGCCCCTGGTGCTGGGTCTGATGCTGTGGCTGACGAACCGGGCCTACATCCGTCTGCTGTTCTCGGACCCGGCGGGGCATGCGATTCTGGTGCTGGCTGCCGGGTCGCTGACGATGGGTATTCTCATGATGCGCGCGATCATCCGCAGGACGCTGACATGACAGGCCTGATGCCCGTGCTGGGTGTGGCGACGGGGGCGACGCTGCTGGCGGCGGCGATGCTGGTGCCGCTGACGGTACGGCAGCGGCGGATACGGCGACGATTGCGCGACCTGCAAGCGGAACCGATGACGCGCGCGGCATCGTCGGTCGGGGTCAGGGGATTGGGCACGTCGTCGCTGCGCCTGATCGCCGCCCTGGGCCAATGGATCGTCAGGCGGGGGTTGTTGTCCATTGGCACGCTGGACGAACTCCGAGCATCCCTGGCCACGACGGGGGTGCGAGGTGCCAGCGCCGTCAGCCTGTTCATCGGGGTCAAGATCCTGCTGGCGACTCTTTTGCCGCTGCTGGTGGTCGTCCTCCTGTCCCGGTTTGGGGGTGACCTGCCGCCCTTGCTGCACCGGGCGCTTGCGGCGGCGGCCGCGATCGGGGGGCTGCTGTTGCCGGATTTCATCCTGCGGGCACGGCGCAACCGCTATCTGCGGCAGGTCGAGCGTGGCCTGCCCGACGCGCTGGATGTGATGGTGATCTGCACCCAGGCCGGGATCGGGCTGGGGCCGGCCATTGTCCAGGTCAGCGTCGAGTTGCAGAAGATGTGTCCCGCGATTGCCGGCGAGTTCGCCCAGACGGCCAGCGAACTGAGCGTGATCGCCGACACAAGGCAGGTGCTGGTCAATCTCGGCGCGCGCACCGGGGTCGAGGGGCTGAAGCGGCTGACGACGACCCTGTTGCAGACGCAGCAATATGGAACGCCGATTACGGGCGCGCTGCGCGGATTGTCGGCAGAACTGCGGCAGGAAACCCTGACGCGCTACGAGGCCGGGGCCGCGCGGCTGGCGGTTCTGCTGACGCTGCCGACGCTGCTGTTCATCATGCCCTGCGTGTTCCTGATTGCCGGCGGCCCCGCCGGGATTCAGGTGATGCATGTTCTTCACCATCGCCACCCCTGATGCAGTGGACGGGATATCATTTGTGAGATTGGTCGTGATGACGAGATGGGCATTCGTCGTGCTGGCAGGGGTTCTGTCCGCCTGTGCCGTCGGCGGTGGCAAGGATCATGGTGAGAGCAGGAATCTGGAGGTCGCGCGGGCAGCGTTGCGTGGTGGTGCGCCGCAGATCGCTCTACGCGCCACGACGGCCCGTCTGGCTGATGATCCGACGGATGTGGAGGCCGCGCTGCTCCAGGGCGACGCGCTGACGGCGCTTGGGCGGCTGGAGCAGGCGGAATGGAGTTATCGCGCGGCTCTGCGTGGGCGCCCGGGCCTGGCGGCCGCCCATCTGGGGCTGGGACGATGCCTGCTGGCGACGCACCCGGCCGAGGCCGAGCGACAGTTCCAGTTCTCGGTTGATCGGGAGCCGGGCAATGCCGCCGCATGGAACGATCTTGGCGTGGCGCGGGATCTGCTGCGCCGGCATGACGATGCCCAGATGGCATATCGCCGCGCGCTGGCGGCGAACCCGCAGATGATCGGCGCGCAGGTTAATCTGGCGCTGTCCCTGGCGATGAGCGGCGAGGCAGGCGCGGCAGAGCGCATGGTTCGTCCCCTTGCGGACGAGGCCGCGGCGAGCGTCAAATTGCGTCACGATCTGGCAGCGGTGCTGGCGATGGGCGGCCAGCGGGACGAAGCCGCGCGTATCCTGTCGTCCGATCTATCGCCACAGCAGGTCGCCGAGGCTCTGTCGGTCTATATGGCGGCGCGCGACACGGGGCTATCACCGCAGAGTGCGGGGCTTGGGAACGTGGCGCCCCAGATTGCCGCGCCATAGATATGCCGGGCGCGGCGGACGGGAGCAGATGGATAGCGTCCGACCGGCGTGGGGCGGTGGCACTGTTGGTTGCCTTGGCCCTGCCAGTGCTGATGGGCGTGCTGGGTCTCGGGATCGATGTCAGCTATTGGGCGATGACACGCCTGGAATTGCAGCGTGTGGCCGATATCGCCGCGGTGGCAGGGGGTTGCGCGCTACGGGGCCAGGGGGCAGGCTGCTGACGCGCTGGACACGGCGGCGGCTGTTGCCGAACTGAACGGCCTGCCGGCCGGGACGCGTAGCGGGGACGGGGCGACAACCCTGACGGACAGTGCCGGCGCCTATGTGGCGACGATCACATTCGCCCCGCCGGCCATCCTTACCGTGACGATCGTCAAGGAGGCGCCGCGTCTGTTCAGCGCGTTGTTCCTGACCTCGGGCACCCAGCCGGTGTCCGCCCGCGCCGTGGCGCGGCTGATGCCACGTGCCCACGGTGGAACCGCCTGTATCCTCGCCCTTTCGGGCATGGGCGAAACGGTTCTGGACGATGGCGCCAGCCTGAGCATGCCGGGATGCGACCTGCGCACCAACGGCATGCTGACCCTGGGCACCGAGGCCGCAATCGACGTTGCGAACCTGGTCGCGGGCGGAACGATTGGGCCGGATGGCAATAGTGTCTGTTCGGCACTCACATGCGTGCAGCATGCGGCGCAGGCGGCCGATCCCTATGCGGATCTCTACGGTGCGCTGCTGGGTGTGCCGCCGCACAGTGTGACACTGCCGCTGGGGCAGACGATGCTTGGGCCCCCGCCGACGGGGGTGGCCTATGCGTGGCAGCCGGATGGCGGGGCGTATACGCTTGCGCCGGGAGTCTATTACATCAATGGGGATTTCCGCGTGAACGCGGGCACGACGTTGAGCGGGACGGGGGTGACAATCATCGCCAACGGCAATGTTGTCATTGACGGCGCTGCCTCGCTCCATCTCACGGCGCCGACGACTGGGGCTTCGGCCGGGCTGTTGTTTGCCTCGACCGGTGGGCTGTTCCAGTTCACTGGCGGGGCGACGACCACCTTGACCGGCGCGATTTATGCGCCGGATGCCAATCTGATCATCGATGGGGATAATGGGGCGGCGGGCGATTGTGTCTATGCCGTCGCCGCATTCGTGACACTAAAGGGGAGCGCCCGGTTTGCCGATGGTGACTGCGAGGCGGTGGGGATGATGCCGATTCATGACCTGTCGGGTGTTGCGAGCCTGGTGGAATGATGGGCAAGCGCCGGTGCCGACCGGGCAAGGCTGGCGTGGCCGCATTGGAATTCGCGCTGGTGACGCCTTTCCTGCTCGCGATTCTGGCGGGGCTGGCGGATTTCCCTTTGGCCTTCTGGTATCGGATGGTCGTGATTTCGGCGGTTGAAGGCGGAGCGAATTACGCTTTCGCTGTCGAGCAGAATGCGTCGGGCACACATGGCTCGCTCTCGCCGGGCGATGTCAGGAACGTGGTGCTGGCTGCGGGTGGTCTGTCGGATATGAATGTCACCGTTGGTTCTGCCAGCACGAACTGCATTCAGTCGGGACCTGTCAGTAGCCTGATCGCGGTGCCGGCGGATGGTACCTGTGCGGATGGGACCATGCCGGGAACGTACATGACCATCGCGGCATCCTACCGTTATGCTCCGGTCATGCCGTTCTATGCGATGGTGGCCCCGACGAGCCTGACCGACATGGCCACGGTAAGGCTGCAATGAGCCGTCGGCATGATCTGACGCATGACACGCGGGCTGCCGCCGCAGTCGAATTCGCCGTCGTGGCCGGCATGTTTCTGGTGATGCTGGTGGGCGCGATCGAACTGGGGCTGCAATGGTGGACGCGCGATTGCCTGCAGATGACGGCCGACCTGACGGCACGCTGCGTCGCGCTGGGCGCGTGCAGCGACGATCCGGTTGGTTTCGCGAAAGGGCAGGCCACCGACTGGGCGTTGCCGGGGGCGGTCGCTTCATTGTTGGTCGACGATAATGCCTCATCCTGTCATGGCATGGGCGTCCAGGGCGGGCGGTTCGTCATCGTGCAGATCCGTTCGGATTTCTGGTCAGGTTTGCCGTTCCCGTTCTTTGCGTCGTCGTTGTCGGTTTCGGCCTGCTATCCGCGGGCGTCGTGATGGGGCGCCACCTTCCTAGAGAAGGTGACGCCCCTTTTTCTTGAGCGTCAGTGGGCCAGGAAGGCTCGGATCTTGGTGTTGACTTCTTCCGACCGTTCCATCTGGGGCATATGGCCGGTATCGGGCAGGATCTCGACCGTGATTGCGTCGGGCAGGTTCGCTGCGTGACTGGAAGGCAGGATTTCGTCATCCTTGCCCCAGATGATCAGGGTGGGCGGGGCCGTCTCCAGCACCGGTCGTAGATTGTCGGTCTGGCGGCCGTCGGTGAAGTTTGCTGCCGCCACCTGACGCAGGGCATCGACCGCGCCGTCCAGCCGCTTGTAGCGCAGCACGTCGTCCGCCATCTTGCGCCCGATCAGGCCCTTGTCATGGACCAGATAGGACAGGACCGGGATCAGGGTCTTCTGCCGGTCGGCGGTGATGAAACCGTCGATGAATTCCATATTGATGTCTGGACCCAGGCCGGCCGGCGCGACCAGGGCCAGCGAGGTCACGCGGGACGGGGCATTCTTGACCGTGGTCAGCGCCACCGCACCACCGAGCGAATGGGCCACCAGATGGGCACGGTCGATGCCCAGCGTGTCCAGCAGGTCCACGACGACCGAGGAGAAGAATTCCAGCGATCCGGGGCCGACATCCTTGGTCGAGCCACCATGGCCGGGCAGGTCGAAGGCAATGACGCGCCGGCCTGTCGCGAGGGCGGCGTGATTGAACAGCCAGTTGCCGATATCGCCGCCGAAACCGTGGATCAGCACGATCGGGTCGCCCTCGCCATGTCCGATATCCAGGACCCGCAGCGAGCGGCCCTTGACGTCCATCACGCTTGGCTCGGGCGGGGTATCATCGGCTTCCTCGGCCGCTCCGGCCGAAAATTCGGCGTTGAACTGCGCGATGAAGGCATCGATGTCGGCGTCGGACGTGTCGGCGTCGGCCAGCACGCCGATCAGCGCGCCGACGGCCAGCATTTCGCCTTCCTGCGCCACCTGGCGGCGTAGCACCCCGGCGGCCGGGCTTTCGTAGGCGTTGGTGATCTTGCTGGTTTCGATATCCGCCAAATCGTCACCGGCGCGGACGGTCGCGCCGGGGCGGACCATCCAGCCGGCCAGTTTGCCCTCGGTCATCGCCAGACCGAATTTGGGCATGGTGATGGGGGTGATGGAAGCGTTCATGGTTCAGGCTGCCTCGGTGACTTTATGGTTCATGACGGCCTTCACGGCGGCCTCGATCTTCGCGGCGTCGGGCAGATAGAGGGCTTCCAGCACCGACGCGAAGGGCACCGGGGTATGGGGCGGGATCACCCGCCGGATCGGCGCCTTCAGGGCGTCGAAGGCCTCTTCCGCCACCAGGGCCGAGACATCGGCGGCCATGTTGCAGCGCGGGCTGGATTCATCGACGATCACCAGCCGGCCTGTATCGGCCACGCAGTCCAGGATGGTGTCGCGATCGAGCGGTGAGGTGGTGCGCGGGTCGATCACGGTGCAGCTGATGCCCTGCCGCTCCAGCTTGTCGGCGGCCTCGTTCGCCAGCTTCACCATCCGGCCGAAGGCCACGATGGTCACGTCGTCACCCTCTCGGGTCAGGTTCGCCTCGCCGAAGGGGATGGTGTAGGATTCGTCGGGAACATCCTCTTCGTCATCATACATGACCTTGTGTTCGAGGAAGATCACCGGGTCGTCGTCGCGGATCGCTTCGATCAGCAGGCCCTTGGCCTCGTAGGGCGAGGAGGGGATGACGACCTTCAGGCCTGGAATGTGGGTGAACAGCGGATAGAGGGCCTGGCTGTGCTGGGCGGCGGCGTTGAAGCCGGCGCCGAACATGGCGCGGATCACCAGCGGGGTGCGGGCCTTGCCGCCGAACATGTAGCGGAACTTGGCGGCCTGGTTCATGATCTGGTCGAGGCAGCACCCGACGAAATCGACGAACATCAGTTCGGCCACCGGGCGCAGGCCTGTGGCGGCGGCACCGGCGGCGGCGCCGATATAGGATGCCTCGGTGATCGGGGTGTCGAGGACGCGCTCGGGGCCGAATTCCGTATACAGTCCCTTGGTGACACCCAGCACGCCGCCCCAGGCGTCGACGACGCCGGAGGTACCGCCCTGGCCGCCGGCCACGTCCTCGCCCATGATGATCACGCGCGGATCGCGGCGCATTTCCAGTCGCAGGGCCTCGTTGATGGCCTGCCGATAGCTCTTCTTGCTCATGATGGTCTCTTTTCTGGCTCGCGGGATGAGACGGCGGGGCGGTCAGTACCGGACATAGACGTCGGCCAGCAGGTCGGCCGGCCCGGGCAGCGGGGCGGCCTTGGCGGCGATGACCGAGCTTTCGATCTCGTCGCGGACGGCTTCGTCGATCGCGTCCAGTTCCGAATGCTCCAGCAGGCCGGCTTCGGTCACCTTCTTGCGGAACAGCTCCAGGCAATCATGGTCACGCTTGGCCTCGGCGACCTCGCCGGCGGCGCGATAGGTCATGGCGTCGCCTTCGAAATGGCCGTACCAGCGGGCCAGATGTACATGCAGCATGACCGGCCCGTTGCCGGCGCGGGCGTGGGCGATGGCCTCGCCGGCCGTCTGGTAGACCGCGAAGAAGTCCGAGCCGTCGCATTCCATGTACGGCATGCCGAACCCTTCTGCGCGCGCCTTCTGGGTGCCCGCGACGGCGAAGGATGAACCCGTGGCTTCGCCGTAGCCGTTATCTTCCACCACGAAGACCACCGGCAGTTTCCACACCGTGGCGAGGTTGAGGCTTTCCAGCGTGCTGCCCTCGTTCGACGCGCCATCGCCGTAGAAGGCGACCGCGACGCCGCCGTCTTTCAGAAGCTTGTGCGACAGGGCCGCGCCGCACATCAGCGGCGGGCCGCCGCCGACGATGCCGTTGGCGCCCAGCATGCCGCGCGAGAGATCGGCGATATGCATCGATCCGCCCTTGCCCCGGCAGACGCCGGTGCTCTTGCCATAGATCTCGGCCATCATGCCCGAGACCTCGACGCCCTTGGCGATGCAGTGGCCGTGGCCGCGATGGGTGCTGGAAATGGTGTCGTTGTCCGTCAGGTTGGCGCAGACGCCGACCCCTGAGGCTTCCTCGCCACAATAGAGATGGACGAAGCCAGGGATCTCACCCGTGGCGAATTCGACATGCAGCCGCTCCTCGAAATCGCGGATCGTGCGCATGGCCCGATAGGAGCGAAGCAATGTTTCCCGTGCGATCTGCATTGGAAATCTTCCCTGTTATTCCGGGGATATCGAATCCCGATATCCGTCACCGCAGGGGAGCGCCGATTGACCCTGACGACAAGAAAGACTGTTATTCGAATAACGAATATGTGACGCTGTCTGTCCGGTCTGTCGCGTTCCTGCGACAGGGCGGGCGAGTTAAATAAGGGTAGGCCATAACCGTTCGAAAGAGACGGATGATGTTGCAGATACCATCACCATGGGTGGCTGGCCCTGTCCCGGCCGGCAATGCTGCCCGGATGCTGCTGGCGGCGTCCTGGCAACGCTGCGAGGGCGATTACGCCCTGGACCCGGCGCAATCGGGGCTGTCGGACCTGCTGTCATGCTTCGAACTGCGCCAATCCTGTGACGAGGCCGGGCCGCTGCTGCGGTTTGCCGATGCCGAACTGGACCGGCTGCATGCGATCGTGCGCGACATGGAATACGCGGTTCTGCTGGCTGATCGGACCGGCACTGTCCTGACCCGCCGGACCGTGCGGGACAGTGAGCGCGGATGCCGGCGCTGGCATTTATGGCCGGGCGCGCGGTGGAATGAGCGTGAGGAAGGCACCAACGGCATCGGGACCTGTCTGGCGGAGCAGCGGCCCGTCACCGTGCATATGAACCAGCACTGGCGGGTGAACCTGCGCTATCTGACCTGCACCGCGGTGCCGGTCTATGACGCGCTGGGGCGTCTGGCAGGGGCATTGGATGCCAGTTCGTACCATCCTGATCCGGATGCGCGCGATGTTGCGCTGATCCGCAACACGATCACCGAGGCGGCGCGGCGGATCGAGGCGCGCTGTTTCAGTGACCTGTATCGCGGGCAGATGATTGTGACGATGGGGGCGGATGATGGCAGCTCGGCCCCGCTGCTGGCGCTGGATGCCGACCGCCGCGTGGTGGGCGCGACCCATGCGGCGCGCCGGGACATGGGGCTGAAGGACGGCGATGAGCTGCAATTCTGCCTGATGGACGAACGGGGCCCCGGCAGGGACGGTTTCCGCGCCGCCGAGAAGGCGGTGGTCGAGGCCGCCCTGGCCTCCGCGCGGGGCAATGTCAGCGCGGCGGCGCGGCAACTGGGGATCAGCCGCTCGACCCTGCACCGGAAGATCAAGGCCCTGTCGATCGAGGCCGAAGCCTAGGCGGGTTTTCCCCTGTCTTCGGCCAGCGGGCCCAGGGCGGCGTCGACGCCGAACTCCCCCGGTAGTGCGCCGGGGGGGAACAGCACGTTGACGTGACCCATCTTGCGGCCGGGCCGGGCCTCGGTCTTGCCGTAATGATGCGGCAGCAGGCCGGGCGTTGCCAGGATGGCCGGCCAGAGCGCCATGTCGTCGGGACCGACCAAGTTTTTCATGACCGCGTCGGAATGCCGGACAGCCGGTGGCAGGGGCAGGCCGGCCACAGCGCGGACATGCATGGCGAACTGGTCGACCGGGCAGGCGTCCATGGTCCAGTGGCCGGAATTGTGCGGGCGCGGCGCGATCTCGTTGACCAGGACCTGCCCGTCGCGATCGACGAACATTTCCACGCCCAGCAGTCCGACGAGGTCCAGAGCCGTGGCGATACGCAGGGCGATCGCGCGTGCGTCGTCTCGGACCGTCTCCGGCACGCGGGCAGGAGCAAGGCTGAGATCGAGGATGCCGTTCCGGTGGCGGTTTTCCGTCACATCGAAGGTCACCGCCGTGCCGTCCAGGCCGCGGGCGACCATCACGCTGACTTCGCATGCGAAATCGACCATCCCTTCCGCGACCAGCGGGTGGGGGGCCAGGGTGTCGAAGGCGGCCTGCATATCCTCGTCGCGATGGATGCGGCTCTGCCCCTTGCCGTCATAGCCCAGGCGAGTGGTCTTGAGGATGAAGGGCAAGCCGAGTTCGGTCCGGGCGGAGGACAGGTCGTCCAGCGTGCGGATTTCGCGCCATGGCGCGACCGGGATGCCGGCTTCGGTCAGGAAGCGCTTTTCGGCCACGCGATCCTGGCTGATGCGCAGGATGTGGCCGGACGGGCGCACCGGGCGGAGGGCCGCCAGCAGTTCCAGCCCATCGGCGCTGACATTCTCGAACTCGAAGGTGACGACATCGACCGCCATGGCGAAGCGGCGCAGGGCGTCCGGGTCGTCATAGGCGCCGATGGTGACGGCGTGGGCGACCTGCGCCGCCGGGCCGTCCGGCTCGTCGGTCAGGATGTGGGCCCGATAGCCCAGGCGGGCGGCCGCGACGGCGGACATCCGGCCGAGCTGGCCACCGCCGACGATGCCCAGGACTGCGCCGGGCGGCAGGGGAGCGAGCGTGCTCATCGAGACGGGCTGTCCGCGACCGCGTCCGTCTGTGCCTGACGCCAGGCTGACAGCCGGTCGGACAGGGCGGAATCGTTCAGGGCCAGGATCGAGGCCGCCATCAGGCCGGCGTTGGTCGCGCCTGCCTTGCCGATGGCCAGCGTGCCCACGGGCACGCCGCCGGGCATCTGGACGATCGACAGCAGGCTGTCCATGCCCTTCAGGGCATGGGATTCCACCGGCACGCCCAGCACCGGCAGGATGGTCCAGGCGGCGCACATGCCGGGCAGATGGGCGGCCCCGCCCGCGCCGGCGATGATGACCGAGAGCCCGCGCGCGGCGGCGGTGCGGGCATATTCGGCCAGGCGATCGGGTGTGCGGTGGGCGGAGACGATCCGGACCTCATGCGCGATGTCCAGCGCCTCCAGCACCGATACGGCGTGCCGCATGGTTTCCCAGTCGGACTGGCTGCCCATGATCAGCCCGACCCGGGGAGGGGTCTGGGAGGCGGAATGGGGGGAAGGGGGGGGAGGCGTATCGGTCACGCTGGTCGGCTTTCGGGACTGCGGAGAGGGATGAGGGGTGATTTCAGGCGATGCTGTCGGGGATCAGGCGGCTTTCCAGCCACGAGATCTCGTCTTTCAGCAGCAGCTTGCGCTTCTTCAGCCGCTGGAGCTGGAGCTGATCCATCGGATGCAGCGCCAGCCGGCTGATGACGGTGTCAAGGTCGCGGTGTTCGCTGCGCAGTTCGTGCAGCTTGCGGAGCACGGTATCCCGGTCAGTCAGCATTGTACCCCGTCTGGCATGTGGTCGGCAGCCCATTCTATCGATTCCCGCAGCGATGGCGAGATCCCCGATAGCGCGCATGGCCGCCCCGACGAGTCCTGCAATTTTAGCATGCGCCGCGTCGGCACCGCTGGCTTAGGCTGTCTGGTGTCGGAAACGCAAACTCGCTGGAGGCATCATGTCCCACGAACCCAGAATTCGTAGTCTGCGCCTGCGCCATGCCCGTCTTGATGACAGGATCTTCGACGAAGACCATCGCCCATCGCCTGATCACAGCGTGCTGCGCCGGCTGAAGGTGGAGAAGCTGCGGATCAAGGAAGAGATCGAACGGCTGTCCCAGCCCTGACGGGACGCGGGCTGGCCGGGGGCGGGCATGAGCCCGCCCGCGCGGATCAGGTGGCGTCTTCGCCGATTTCCAGCGGCACGGGAACGGAATGGCCTTCGCGGGTCAGGCGGTCGTTGGCTGCCTGGACCATCGCGTTGAGGTCCGTCTGGCTGCACAGGCCGAGAATGACCGGGTCGCGCGGCTTGATGTTAGCGCTGTTCCAGTGCTGGCGGTCGCGGACCTTGGCGATCGTGTCCTTGGTGGTGCCCAGCAGCTTGACGATCTGCGGCTCGGAAAGTTGCGGGAAATTGCGCAGGATGAAGGCGATTGCGTCCGGACGGTCGTTGCGCTTGGCGACGGGCGTGTAGCGCGCGCCCTTCGCGCGGCGATGGATCGGGTTGGGCGTCGACAGGACTTTCAGCCGCAGATCGGGATTGGCCTCGCAGCGGGTGATGTCTTCCTGGCGGACCTGATGGTTGGCGACCGGGTCGTAACCGACGATGCCCTGCGCGACCTCGCCATCGGCGATGGCCTGGACTTCCAGCGGATGCATGCCGCAGAATTCCGCGATCTGGGTGAAGGTCAATGCCGTCTTTTCGATGAGCCACACGGCGGTGGCCTTCGGCATCAGGGGCAGTGCGTTCATGATAACGGGTCCTAACTGCGCAATGGGTGGCGCCGCGCAGGCACCCGATCCATGTCAGCGTCCCGGAACCCGGTCCACCCCTGCGTGCCTGCAGACGCGCAATGACTTGACTACCGATATGGGGCCGTTCGGGGGGAGGGGTCAAGGGCAGGCGGGGCCTTCGGGCCATGAAAAAGGGGCCGGACTTGCGTCCGGCCCCCTGTTTCTGAACGGTACCTTGGACCTGCGCGACTCTCAGGCCGCGTGTTCGGCCGTGGGCGCGGCGGTGCCGTCATTTGCCACTTCCGGCGCGGCCTGGGCCGGGATCGTGGGCGCGCCGGTGCCGATCGGAATGCGGCGCGGCTTCAGGGCCTCCGGCACGAAATGCCTGACGGCGACGCGCAGCAGGCCATTGGTGAGGTCCGCATTGTCGACCACGATATGGTCGGCAAGAACGAAACGGCGTTCGAATGCCCGCGTGGCGATGCCGCGATGCAGGACTTCACCAGCCGGCGCGACATTGGCCAGACGGCCTGCCACCACCAGCGTGTTGTCCTGGACCGTCAGCTCGATATCTTCGGGCCCGAAACCGGCGACGGCCATGGTCAGGACGTAGCTGTCCTCGCCAAGCTTTTCGATGTTGTAGGGGGGATAGGACGGGCCCGCCGGGTTCTGGGCCGCATTGTCCACAAGGCGCGCCAGACGGTCGAAGCCGATGGCGGTGCGGAACAGCGGTGCGAAATCATAGGTCATGTCAACCTCCTCGACAGCAAGGTTCAATTCAGCAGGCGGGATGGTGACCCCTCATGGAGCGGATCGGTGCCTGACTGGCGGAAACCCGGATGGCGTTTCCGTAGCCCTGATGTGAGAAACCCCGCCCCCCGGTTCAAGGGGCAGGGTTCTGCAAACATGACAATGTGGCGGGCGGGAGCGATGCCCCCGCAGCCTTTTACGCCTTGGCGCGGCGGCCCAGACCGCCGAACTTCTTGTTGAACTTCGCCACCTGGCCCCCGGTGTCGAGCATGCGCTGCACGCCCGTCCACGCCGGATGCGACTTGGGGTCGATGTCCAGGCGCAGTGTTGCGCCGGCCTGCCCGTAGCAGGAACGGGTCTTGTATTCGGTGCCATCGGTCATGATGACATTGATTTCGTGATAGTCGGGGTGAATGCCGGATTTCATCGTCAAACCTTCATGCTGGGCCCGCCGATGCCGACCGGGGGCGTTTGCATGGCCGTATAGATGAGGCTCGGTGCGGGATCAACGCCTATCTGCCGGACGGGCGAGGCAGTCGATCCGCGGTGGTACGGCCGCAACGGGCATGTGGAAGCTGCGTTTTCCTGTTCACGCGGTATCAACCGGGTTGCTATCAACTGTCTGTCGGCAATGCGCAAGGAGGCTTCATGTCCGTCAAGGCCCCGTCCATCCACACTCCGGGATGGATTTTGGAATTCCGCACCTTTCTCATGCGCGGGAACGTCGTCGACCTGGCGGTCGGTGTCATCATCGGCGCGGCCTTTACCGCGATCGTCAACAGTCTGGTCAAGGATATCTTTACCCCGTTCATCGGGCTGCTGATCGGTGGCTTCGATTTCACCAACGTCTTCTTTACCCTGCGCGGGCCGCACCTGCCGACCCTGGCAGACGCGCAGAAGGCCGGGGCGGTGACGATCAATGTCGGGCTGTTCCTGAATGCGCTGATCCAGTTCGTCATCATCGGCTTCGTGATCTTCTGGGTGGTCAAGGCCGTGAACAAGCTGACCGCGAAGCGTGAAGAAGCACCGGCCGCGCCTCCGCCGCCGCCGCGCAGCGAAGTGCTGCTGGAAGACATTCGCGACCTGCTGGCCGCGAAGAAGACCGTACCCTGAGCCGACACGGCCTGGAGTGCCGTGATCGGGCGAGCCCGACCATGGCATTCCAGGCCCTTGTTTCTGCGATTCTTACGCCGTCAGGCCACCGTCGACGGCGAGGCAGGTGCCGGTGATGTAGCCGGCGCGGGGGCTGGCCAGGAACGACACCATATCCGCGATATCGGAGACCTTGCCGTAGCTGTCGGTGGCGGTGAAGCTGCGGATGGTCGCCGCTCCGTCGCCGTGCGCCGGGTTCAGGTCGGTGTCGATCGGGCCGGGTTCCACCACGTTGGCGGTAATGCCGCGCTCGCCCAGGTCGCGCGCCACGCCGCGCGCGAAGCCGCCCAGCGCCGCCTTGGTGGCGGAATAGAGCGAGATGCCGGGAAAGGGGGCGCGCTGGCCGAAAGCCGAGCCGATATAGATCAGCCGGCCGCCTTCGCCCATATGCTTCACGGCTTCCATGGTTTCGACCATCACTGCACGCACGTTCAGGTGCAGCGTGCGGTCGATCTGTTCCACGCTCATTTCGCCGATCGGGCCGTAGGGATACATCCCGGCGTTGCACACCAGGACGTCGAGCCGGCCGAGTGCCGCCACGGTCCGGGTGATGGCAGCGGTGTTACCTTCGGTGGTGGCGCCGTCGGCCTGGATGGCCACGGCGTGGCGGCCGAGGGCCTGAATCCTGGTCACGACCTGGGTGGCCGCCGTGGCGTTGCTGGCATAGGTCACGGCGACGTCGAAACCGTCTTCAGCCAGTTTCGCGGCGATGGCGGCGCCGATTCCACGGCTTCCGCCGGTCACGAGGGCGACACGCTGGGTCATGGATTTCATCCTTGGCTTCTGGTGGAGGCTGAGGTGCCGACTTGCCTGGGGCCGCTGGACATGTCCGTTGCCGAGCCGGCAAGGCGCCTTCATCCTCTATGCAGCGGGTTCCGCCGGGCCACAAGGAATTGGGCGGCAGGGATGGTGCGGGCGCGGTATGTGCGGCCGGGAATTGACAGGGATGTCGCCATCCGCACCGGTCGGCACGAGAGGTTTTGATCGGGGTCGATTCTGCTCTAGGCTTCGGCCATGACGAAGAGCTGGAACATGATCGGACGGCGGAAGCCCGTGGCCTTGCTGGTGGCGGGTTTTATCGGGCTGGCGGGGTGCCATGCCGGAGTGCCGGCCGAGACCATTCAGCCGGTGGACACGTTGCCGCTGCCGTTGCAGGCGTATCTGAGCGTGGATGCCTATTTCATCGCCCAGGGAATGGTTCGGGGGCGGTTGTCGGATGGGCGGCTGATGCATGACCAGGCGCGGGACCTGGTGGCCAGTACGCTCTATGCAAGGCAATTGACCGCCGGGAACCTGCTGCACCCGACGGCGGATGGCCAGCGCCGGGTGCAACTGGCCATCGAGACGATGCTGGCCTGTGTCCAGCAGGCAAACAGCGGGTCGACCGCTGCCTGCCTGGGGCCGTCGCCGGTCAGCGGGGAGGCCGGGCGTCCCGCCGCAGACGCTTCTCGCCCAGCAACAGCAGAATCGGCGCCGCGATAAAGATCGAGGACGAGGTTCCGACCACGATCCCGAACAGCATCACCCATGCGAAGCTGGACAGGCTGGCGCCGAACAGGGCCAGCGGCAGGGCGGCCAGGAACACGGTCATGGATGTGCCCAGCGTACGGCTGAGCGTTTCGTTGATCGACAGGTCGATCAGTTCGGCCAGGGGCATGGTGCGGTATTTGCGCAAATTCTCGCGCACACGGTCATAGACCACCACCTTGTCGTTGGTGGAATAGCCCAAGATCGTGAGGATGGCCGCGACCATCACCAGGTCGAACTCGAAATGCGTCACGACCAGGAAGCCGACGGCCTTGGTCAGGTCGAGGATGAGGGTGATCACGGCGCTGACCGCGAACTCCCACTCGAAGCGGAACCAGATATAGCCCAGGATCATCAGCAGGCTGATGCCGAGCGCCAGCATGCCGTCGCGGAACAGTTCGGCCGAGACTGAAGCGCCGACCGCATCGGCGCGCAGCACCTGCGCACCCGGCAGGGTGGCAACCGCGTGGCGGACCGAATCGACCAGCGCCTGGGTGCGGGCCTCGTGATCGGCGCTGGCGGCCGGGGGGGCATCCAGGCGGATCAGCACGTCGTTGGGGGCCCCGAAGGACTGGACGCCGGCGGCATCGACATGCTGGGCCGCCAGGGCCGCGCGGACCTGGCCGAAATCGGCCGGGCCCTGGGTGCGGACCTCGACGACGATGCCGCCGCGGAAATCCAGCCCCAGCGTCAGGCCGGGATGGAGGAACAGGATGACGGATGCGATCGACAGCACGGCGGAGGTGGCCAGGCCGATGAACCGGCCGCGCATGAAGTTGATACGGGTGCCATTGGGCACGAAGCGCAGGAGGGGGCGAGAGAACATGGCGTTGCGCCTCAGACCGGCAGGACAGTGGGACGGGTGCGCGCGTACCAGCGCACCATCAGCATCCGCGACAGCAGCAGCGTGGTGAACAGCGTCGTGACGATGCCGATCATGATCGTCAGGGCGAAGTTCTGCACCGGGCCGGTACCGAAGGCGAACAGCATGATGTGCGCCAGCAGGGCCGTGGCGTTGCTGTCCAGGATGGTGGAGGTCGCGCGCTCGAAGCCCGCCTGCATTGCGGCCAGGGGGGTGCGGTTGCGGGCGATTTCCTCGCGGATGCGTTCGTTGATCAGGATGTTGGCATCGACCGCCATGCCCAGGGTCAGCAGCATGCCGGCCATGCCGGGCAGGGTCAGCGTGGCCTGGAACAGCGACAGGATGGCGACCATCAGCACCAGGTTGGCCAGCAGGGAGACGTTCGCGTACCAGCCGAACCGGCCATAGAACAGGGCCATGAAGACGATCACCAGCCCGAAGCCGACGCCCAGGCTGATCATGCCGGCGCGGATCGAGTCAGCGCCCAGGGACGGGCCGATGGAACGCTGTTCGATGACCGACAGCGGGGCGGGCAGGGCGCCGGCGCGCAGCAGCAGGGCGAGGTCGGTGGCCGATTGCGCGTCGAACCCGCCGCTGATCTGGCCGTTGCCGCCGGTGATGGCGCTGCGGATGACCGGGGCCTGCACCACCTTGTTGTCGAGCACGATGGCGAAGCGGCGGCCGACATTGGCCTTTGTGGTCGTGGCGAAGGCGCGGGCGCCCACGGAATCGAAGGTGAAATCGACGGCCCATTCGCCGGTCTGCTGGTCGATGGCGGCGGAGGCGTTGGTCAGGTCGGAGCCATCGACATCGACATGATCCGCGATCGGCAGTTTCTGGTCCGGCGCGTTCATCATCGGCAGCAGGCTGACGCCGGGGCCCGGTGTGGCGCCGAGCGCGCTGTCCTGCACCATGTGGAAGGTCATCTTCGCCGTGGTGCCCAGCAGGTGCTTGACGCGTTCCGGGTCGCTGATGCCCGGCAGTTCGACCACGATGCGGTCGTCGCCCTGGCGGGTGATCTCGGGATCGACCGCGCCGGTCGCGTCGATGCGGCGGCGGACTATCTCGATCGACTGGGTGACGGCCTCGGTCGCGCGCAGGCGCATGGCCTCGGGCGAGAGCGTGATGGCGATGGCGCCGTCGGGCCGCTGGGCGACCGCGAATTCATTGGCCACCGCCATCGGCATGGCGCGCAGGGTCTTGAGGTCGGCCTCGGTTTCGGACGGCGTGCGCGGCGTGAAGGTCACGGTGCCGGCATGTGCGTCGGTCGCGATGTCCCGATAGCCGAGACCCGCGCCCAGCAGCGCCTGGCGGGTGCCGTCGGCCAGCGTGCGCAGGCGGTCGGCGGTGACGCTGTTCATGTCCACCTGCATCAGCAGGTACGAGCCGCCCCGCAGGTCGAGCCCCAGATGGATCTGCCGCCACGGCACCGTCGGCGCGGGCTGGCGCAGGGCATTGGGAAGGCAGAGCAGCACTCCCAGAAGGCAAACGGCGACGACCGAGGCCAATTTGAGCCGGCTGTAATACATCATGACTGAAAAGGGTGCTCCTTACGCCCGGCCCAGCCGGCTCCCTGTTCGCGTGTCGATGCCGCCGGACGGCCGGCGACGCGGGAACATGCCGGGCCGGCGCGCGGGATGCAACCGCTGGCGGGCGCTGGCGGTGCGGAATCCGTCCGTTTCGCAGCCGTACTCGTCAGAACAGTGACAGTTGTGCCTCGGGTGGGGGCGGTGGCGGGGCGAAGCGCGTGCAGTCCAGGGGCCGCCCGCGGGTCAGGCCCAGCGCCCGGCGGGCGCGGGCGAAACGTTGGGCCAACAGGTCGGCGTGTACTCCCTGGCCGCGGCCGCGCTGGCCGAAGGCCGAATCGTTCAGCCTGCCGCCGCGCACCGCGCGGATGCGCTGCAGGACGTGGTGTGCGCGATCGGGGTAATGGCGCGCCAGCCAGTCCTCGAACAGCGGCGCGACTTCCAGCGGCAGGCGCAGCAGGGCGTAGCCGGCATCGCAGGCGCCGGCCCCGGCGGCGGCGGTGAGAATCGCTTCCAGTTCATGATCGTTCAGGGCCGGGATCATCGGTGCGGCCAGGACGCTGGCGGGAATGCCGGCGGCGGCCAGGGCGGATATGGCCTCCAGCCGCCGGGCGGGGGTGGAGGCGCGCGGCTCCATCCTGCGGGCCAGGTCGGTATCGAGCGTCGTCACCGACAGGCTGACGCGCACCAGGTTGCGCGCCGCCAGAGCCTTCAGCACGTCGAGGTCGCGCAGCACGCCGGCCGATTTGGTGACGATGGTGACGGGGTGGGAAAACCGGTCCAGCACCGTCAGGATGGCGCGGGTGAGGCCCATCTGGCGTTCCACGGGCTGGTAGGGGTCGGTATTGGTGCCCAGCGCGATCGGGCGCACCCGGTAGGCGGGGTGGCGCAATTCGCGCTCCAGCAGGCGGGCGGCGTCGGGCTTGCAGGTCAGGCGGGTTTCGAAATCCAGCCCCGGGGACAGGCCGATCCAGGCGTGGGTGGGGCGGGCGAAGCAATAGATGCAGCCATGTTCGCAGCCGCGATAGGCGTTGATCGACCGGTCGAAACCCAGATCCGGGCTCTCGTTACGGGTGATGATGGTGCGCGCGGGCTCGAATGTCAGTTCGGTGCGCGAGGCGGATTCGTCCTCCGCCAGGCTCTCCCATCCATCATCGACCGGGGAGGGTTGGTGCCGGGCGAAGCGGTCGGGCGGTGAGAGGGTGGCGCCGCGCCCGTGGCGGATGCCGGCCAGGCTGGACGATTCGCCCGCCAGTGTGCGCGATGCGTCACGGGTCGGCCGGCCGGGGCCGATACGGATGGGTGAAGAGTCGGACATGGGGGCTCCGGCGTAACGCGCCCGGTGGGGGCGGGCGGCATGATGGCAGGCCGGTTTTGCGTCATCAAGAACAAAAAGGGAACATTCGGCCTTGCACCTGTCCCGTACGGCTGGGGCCTCTGGCCGATCGGGCGCCGGTGCTCTAACCCTTCGTCATCCTGGATACGGAGAGGATGCGATGGCGGGGCTGTTCGGTGGCGGAGCGGGACGGGGTGAGGCGGCACGGCAATTGCGCGTGGGCGTCATCGGTGCCGGGCATTTCGGACGGTTCCATGCGCTGAAGGTGGCGGCGTCGCCGCGCGAGTGCCTGGTGGGCATCCACGATCCGGACCAGGCACGGGCGGCCGCTGTCGGGGCCGAGGCCGGCGGCGCGCCGGCGCTGGCGCTGGACGCGCTGCTGGAATGTTGCGAAGCGGTGGTGATCGCGGCCCCGGCCGAACATCATTTTGCCCTGGCCGACCGCGCGTTGCGGGACGGCCGGCATGTGCTGGTGGAGAAGCCGATCGCCTCGACCCTGGAGCAGGCCGACCGGCTGGCGGCGCTGGCCGTGGAGACGGGGCTGGTGCTGCAGGTGGGGCATCTGCTGCGCTATTCGGCCGAGCACCATGCCATCACGGGGCGGATCACGCGCCCGCTTTATATCGAGGCGACGCGCATCGCCCCCTTCAAGCCGCGCGGCACCGATGTCTCGGTAATTCTGGACCTGATGATCCATGATCTGGACCTGGTGCTGGCGATCGTGGACAGCGAAATCGTGGATGTCGATGCGCTGGGGGCGGCGGTAAGTTCGCAGCATGAGGACATTGCCAATGCCCGTGTGCGTTTTGCGAACGGGTGCGTGACCACCATCACCGCCAGCCGGATCTCGCTGAAGACGGAGCGGCGGATGCGCCTGTTTTCGGAAGAAGGGTATCTCTCAGCCGATTTCGTGAAGCGCGAGCTGACGATGATCGGCCGAAAGAAGGGGCTTCCGCTGCCCGGTACCGGGGGCTTCCGCCGCGAGGTCGTGAGCTGGGACGACCATGACACGCTGGCCGCCGAGCATGTGGCCTTCGCTGCCGCGTGCCTGGATGGGGCGCCTGTGCTGGTGGATGCACAGGCCGGCCGGCGCGCGCTGGCGGCGGCGTTGGCGGTGACGGACAGTATCGCCTCGGTGCGGGCCCTGTGGGAGAAGTCGGGGCTGGTCAGCCCCGGCTGACGGGTGGCTAGAGCAGATCCTGTTTGAACGTGTGCGTTCGAACAGGTGAAGATGCTCGTAAAAACAATAAACTAGAGCATTTCTACCGAACCTGTGTTCGGTGGAAATGCTCTAGTGGGGCAGCGTCTCGATGCGGGCCGCCATGATGAAATCGTTGCGGTGCAGGCCGCCGATGCTGTGGGTTTGCAGCGTCAGGCGCACATAACCCCAGCCGAAGGCGATATCCGGGTGGTGGTCGGCGGCCTCCGCCAGGGCCGCGATGCGTTCGACCAGCGCGTAGGCGTTGGCGAAATCGGGCAGGACGCAGGAGCGCATCAGCATCGTTGCGTCCGGCGACAGGGTCCAGTTGGGGATCTGGGCCAGCAGGGTTTCGGCCTCGGCGCGCGTCAGGGCCGGTGTGTTGCGGGGGCACGGGGCGATGACCTCGCGCGCGAGGGTTGCGGCGGCGGATAGGGGCATGGGCTATTATCCTTCAGCCGGCCGCGCGCGGGCTGGGTCAGGATGAACCCAGCGACTCGCGCAGCATTTCCAGTTCCAGCCAACGTTCCTCGGCCGCTGTCAGTTCGGCCTCGGCGCGGTCCAGTTTTTCCGTCGTTGCGGTGAAGGAAGCCGGATCGCGGGCGTAGAGGCCGCCATCCGACAGGATCGTCCGCAACTGGCCGATCTGCTCCTCCAGGGTCGCGATCTGGCCGGGCAGGCGGTCCAGCGCGTGCTGGTCCTTGTAGGATAGTTTGCGCGCCGGGCCCTTTTCCGCCCGTTTCTGTGGCGCCGAAGGCGTGGCGGCTTCGGCGCGCCGGTCACCCCGGCCCGCCGGGGCGATGCCCCCACGCTGGGCCAGCATGTCGCTATAGCCGCCGGCATATTCAACCCATCGTCCGGCGCCTTCCGCCAGCAGCACTGACGTGGCCACCCGGTCGAGGAAATCGCGATCGTGGCTGACGAGCAGCACTGTGCCGGCATAGGCGTCCAGCATCTCCTGCAGCAGGTCGAGGGTTTCCAGATCGAGGTCGTTGGTCGGTTCGTCCAGCACCAGCAGGTTGGACGGGCGGGCGAGGGCGCAGGCCAGCATCAGCCGCCCGCGTTCGCCGCCCGACAGGGCGCTGACCGGGGTGCGCGCCTGTTCCGGGCGGAACAGGAAATCCTTCATGTAGCCGATGACGTGGCGCTTCTCGCTGCCGACCTGGACCATGTCGCCGCCGCCGCCGGTCAGCGTATCGGCCAGCGTGCGGGTGGGGTCGAGCGTGCGGCGCTGCTGGTCGAGGGTGACGACCGACAGGGCGGTGCCGATGCGGATTTCGCCCGAATCGGGCTGGTCCTGCCCGGTCAGCAGGCGGAGCAGGGTACTCTTGCCCGCGCCGTTGGCGCCGACGATGCCCAGCCGGTCGCCGCGCAGCACGCGCAAATCCAGCCCGTCGATGACCGTGCGGGGGCCGTAGGCCTTGTGTACGTCTTCGGCCACGGCGACCAGCTTGCCGGACAATCCGTCTTCGTTGGCCTGCATCTTCACGCCGCCGGGGGCACGCACGGCCTCGCGCCGTGCCTGGCGGAGGGCTGCGAGTTCGCCCACGCGGCGCACGTTGCGCTTGCGCCGGGCGGTGACGCCGTAGCGCATCCAGTCTTCTTCGCGCGCGATCTGGCGGTCCAGCTTGTGGGCGTCGCGTTCTTCCTGTTCCAGGATTTCTTCGCGCCAGGATTCGAAGCGGGCGAAGCCCTGGTCCAGGCGCCGCGTGACGCCGCGATCCAGCCAGACGACGCTGCGGGACAGGGTTTCCAGCAGGCGGCGGTCATGGCTGATGATGACCATGGCCGAGGACAGGGACAGCAATTCGCGTTCCAGCCACTCGATGGTCGGCATGTCGAGATGGTTGGTGGGCTCGTCCAGCAGCAGCAGGTCGGGTTCGGGCGCCAGTGCCCAGGCGAGGGCGCAGCGGCGGGCCTCGCCCCCCGAAAGGTTCGCCGGATTCTCTTCGCCCGTCAGGCCCAGTTCACCCAGCAGCAGGGCGGCGCGGTAATCGGGCCCGTCGGCGGGTATGCCGGAGCGGACGTAATCCAGTGTCGTGGCAAAGCCCGACAGGTCGGGCTCCTGAAGCAGGTATCGGACGGTGGTACCGGGCTGGAGGAATCGCGTGCCGTCATCGGCCGCCAGTTCGCCGGCCGCGATGCGCAACAGGGTGGATTTCCCGCTGCCATTGCGCCCGACGAGGCAGATCCGTTCGCCGGCCGAGACGCCGAAACCGGCGCCGTTGAGCAGCGGAGCGCCGCCGAGGGTCAGGACGATGTCCTGAAGAAGAAGGAGAGGAGGCGACATGACCGGGTTCTGGACCATGGCAAGGGCGGCACGCAAGGGGAAAGGGCCAAATCCCTGTTAAGCGAGAAAACCTGCCTTGAGAGCCGGTCTGGCGAGCGGGAGCGGCCCAAAGGGCCGCGGCCGGTGTGTGTTTCCCGGGTATCGGGGCGGCATCGACCGCGCCGGGTCAGAAGCGCGTGACGTGGGGGGAAACCTGCCTTGAGAGCCGGTCTGGCGAGCGGGAGCGGCCCAAGGGGCCGCGGCCGGCGTGCGTCTCCCGGGTATCGGGGCGGCATCGACCGCGCCGGGTCAGAAGCGCGTGACGTGAGGGGGAAACCTGCCTTGAGAGCCGGTCTGGCGAGCGGGAGCGGCCCAAGGGGCCGCGGCCGGTGTGTGTTTCCCGGGTATCGGGGCGGCATCGACCGCGCCGGGTCAGAAGCGCGTGACGTGAGGTGGAAACCTGCCTTGAGGGCCGGTCTGGCGAGCGGGAGCGGCCCAAGGGGCCGCGGCCGGCGTGTGTTCCCGAGCACCGGAGCGGAGCGGCCTTTGATGGCCGTGAGCACCGGCGCGCAGGGAACACGCGTCGGACCGCCGCCAGACCGGCTCTCAAGGCAGGTTTTGGGGGCCGCCGGTGACTGCTTGGTACGAGGGTCATCGGCTCGAACGGTTTGGTGATGACGAAGGCGGGTTCGATGGCCTCGCCCGTCAGCAGGCGTTCGGGGTAGGCGGTGACGAAGATGACCGGTGCCATGTGATGGCGCAGGATGCTGGCTACGGCGTTCGCGCCGTCGCCGCCCGTGCCCAGATTGATGTCCGCGAGGATCAGGCCCGGCTTGGTCTGGCGGGCCAGTTCGATCGCGTCGGCCTCGGTCGCGGCCACGCCGGCGACCTGATGGCCGCACCAGCGGACCAGATCCTCGATATCCATCGCGATGATCGGCTCATCCTCGATGATCAGGATGGAGGTCTGGGCGACCTTGCGCAGGCCGGCATGGGCGCGGGCGAGGATCTCGGCGGCTTCGGCCTCGCCCAGGTCCAGGACCTGCGCGGCGTCGGCGATCGTGAGTTCTTCCAGCGATGTCAGAAGCAGGAGCTTGCGCTCCAGAATGTTCAGGGCTTCGGCCTCCGAGGCCGGTCCGGGCCTGAACTGCCGCGAGATCCACTGGTACAGGCACTGCCGTGCCGGCAATGGCCCGGCTTCCGCCACCGCCAGGCCCCGCAGGCTTTCGGCCACCAGGAGATCGCCGCGTGGCTGACTGCCGGTCAGGGCACGGGCGTATCGCCTGGCATAGGGAAGGGCCCGGATCAGATCCTGCCGCCGTGAGAGGGGCATTGAACGGTCAACTCCGCAAGGAACACGTTACGTTAACAAGAAACACGTTACGTTGTTGATCATGACAGCGTTAAAATTGTCCGCAAGAGGAACTAGGGAGTAGGCTTGCCCTTCGCCGGACGGTCGTGTCGCTATCGCGACATACGGACGGCGGATGGAACGCTTCGCCCCGCCCGCGGGTGGCGACCGGCAGGATATGTGCACAAACGGCGGCAGATGCTGATTTCAAAGTATCGGATTGGGGCCATGACGGGATTTTCACGGGAGATTGGGGTTTTCTAAACGCTTCTCACGTCTTCGTCATGATTAAAACACACTCCTGCCATTACACTGATGCAAGTTCGGCAAGCGAGGAACAGAACAATGGCAAATAATTTCCATGACCAGGTCATCGCGATCCTCCCGCGTCTGCGCGTTCAGGCACTTGCCCTGACACGGAACCGAACGATGGCTGAGGACCTGGTGCAGGATGCCGTGTGCAATGCGCTGGCCGCCCAGGACAGTTTCATCCCCGGGACCAATTTTTCTGCCTGGATGCACCGCATCCTCCGTAACCGCTTCATTTCCGACCTGCGCAAGCGGCGGGAGACCACCGATATCGAGGATATTCCCGCGTCGGTGCTGGCGACCACGGCCCCGCATGAGGACCGGCTGGCGCTGAAGGACCTGGCGATGGCACTGGACCGCCTGCCCGAAGACCAGCGCGAGGCCCTGATCATGGTGGTCCTGCACGGCATGAGCTACGAACATCTGGCCGAGGCGACCGGCTGCGCGGTCGGCACGGCCAAGAGCCGGGTCTTCCGTGCCCGTCGCCAGCTGGAAAGCTGGATGATCGGGGAGGACCAGGAATCGCCGCAGATCAAGGCGCGGGTGGCCCGCATGCGTGGCCTGCTGGGCGCACGGATGGGGACACGCGAGGCTGAAGCGACACGTCCCTGATCCACGCCCCGCAACCCTTCGCTTGCCTGGCGGTTAAATCCTGAGTCGGACGGCTGGACGGTAGGTCGCAGGCTGTTTTACTGTCCGCCGACATCGACACGATCGGGATGCAGGTTTCAGAGGGTTGGCGGGGTATTAGTGGATCTCAGGGATCACCGATGACGTCCCGCAAGGATTCCCGTCCGACGCGGCCGTTGAAAGCCAGCAAGACCACCCAGCGAGACGATCCGTTCGAGCTATGGCTCAAGCGCGGGCTGCATGAGCTTTTCGATGAAGTCGCTTCCGAGCCTCTTCCCGAGGAGCTGTTGCGCCTGATCGAGGAAGACCGCAAGACCAGGGGCTAGATGGACAAGGGTGGCGAGCGGAGGCAGCCGGGGTGGGGCGTGCCCTATAGCGGATGGTTTCTGCAGCTGTTCGGGACGGTGAGCGCGCGGATGATCGCCATCATCTTCTGCGCGGCCGGTCCGATGGCGATTATCGCCGGCTTTCAGGCATGGAACAGCTATCGTCATACGCTTCAGGCGCCGGCCTTTCGGGCGGACATGGCCATCAGCCGGATCGATCTGGAGGTGCGCCACGATGTCGATCACATCGGCGCCCTGCTGTCTTCCGTCAGTCGCATGTCGCTGGACGAGAATGGGTTTGTGCGGACCCTGCAGATGGCCCGCTCGCTGACCGGGGAATTCTATCGGCTGGCGTTGCTGGATGATGAGGGGCGCGTGCTGCTGGCGGTCAATGGCGACACGCCGCTGCCTCTGCCCGACCAGGTGCCGTATGAGGACCTGCCGCGCTTCAGCGGGGATGTGCGGGTGGTGCAACTGGATATCCCGTCGCCAGATACGGTCCGGCATTCCTATATACGGGTCACGCTTTCCACGCCGATCGCCGATTCATTGGGGACGGTGCGATCCGGCTTCCTGACCGCTGTCATGCCTGTGGTCTGGAGCCGGCATCATTTGCAGATCGGCGATCCGCGGCTGGATTTCATGCAGAAGAATGGCGCGATCGATGCGTGGATCATCGGTCGTGACCGCACGCTTTCCCCCTTGTGCGACGATTGCGCCTCTCCGGGGCCGCCGCCGCCGGATGTCGTGCGCTGGCTTGGAGGCATGACGTCCGTACAGCGCGATACCCGGCAGACCCTGAGCGTCGGGGATGCCGCATTCGCGTATGGCCCGATCGAAGGCGGTGTCGCGGCCCTGACGATGACCCGCCGCAACCCGGCCGAAACCCAGGCGCTGGTCATGTTCGTGATCTGGCTGTTCGTCATCGTCAGCCTGCTGGGATTCTGCCTGATCATGGTGACGCAGAGCGCCAATGCGCTGCTGATCGCGCCCTTGCGTCGGCTGACCGATTCGGTCGAGCGGTGGCAGGCGGGCGACGGCGTGTTCAATGCGCGTTCGAACTGGGTGGTGCCGATCGAGATCCGCCAGCTGGCGCGGGCCTTCACGCAGGCGACCCGCAGCCTGGCCCGCGACGAGCGGCGCCTGGCACGGGCGGCGGTGAGGCAGGAGCTGCTGCTGAAGGAGATGCATCACAGGGTCAAGAACAACCTGCAGATCGTCGCCTCGCTTCTGAACCTGCAGGCCAACCGCATCCGCCAGACCGAGGCGCGCGAGGAATTCGCCCAGGCCCGCGACCGGGTGCGGGCGCTGGCGACCCTGCATCGTTACCTGTACGCCGAAGGCGAGCTGTTCAGCATGAACATGGAGCATTTCGTCACCGAGCTGTGCAGCCAGATCATGCAGGCGGCGGGGCATGCGGGCAGCGGGCGCCTCGACCTTTCGGTCCATGCGGCGACGCTGGAGCTGGAGCCCGACCAGGCGGTGCCGCTGGCGCTGATCATCACCGAGATTGTCAGCAATGCCATCAAGCATGCCTTTGCCGACGGGCGGCGCGGCACCATTTCCGTCAGGCTGGAGCGGGTGGAGCCCAGCCAGGCGCGGCTGGACATTGCCGATGACGGGATCGGGCTGGCCGGTGGATACCGGCTGTCGGGCGAGGAGCGAAGCGGGATCGGCATGCAGCTGATCCGCGGTTTCGCGCGGCAATTGGGTGGAAGCCTGAAGATCATCGAGGAGAACGGGACGCGCTATATCCTTCTGTTCCCTCTGAAAGCGGATGAAACGGGCGATCTCGTCCGCTGAATCCGCATGGCGGGTGGCCATATGACGGGGCGATTCACGATCGGGAATGGGTGTCCCTGGCTGGGCGCTTCGATTATAGGTCGCGGTCATGAGCGGTGACAAAATGGTGATGCGTGCCTGGACACGGGCGCAGTCGCGCCTGGGACGAAGGCAGGCGATGCCCGTCATGGGCTGCGGCATGCTGGCAGGGCTGGTGGCCGTCGGCCAGGCATGGTGTGTGGCATCCATCCTCGCGCGGGGGCTGGTCGGGCCCGGTACGGCCGCATGGCCCGGTGCCGGCCAGTTGCTGGCCGCCCTGGCGGGGCTGGCCTTGCTGCGCGCCCTGCTGCTGGCCCTGGGTGACGTTTCGGCGGCCCGGGCCGGGCGTGGTGCCCGCGCGCGGCTGCGCGACGAGGTACTGGGGGCCATCCTGCGGGGCGGGCCGGCGCTGTTGCGGCGTCGGCACAGTGCGGAGCTGACGGCGCTGGCCGTCGACCGGATCGAGGCCCTGGACGGGTTCTTCGCGCGTTGGATTCCGGCCTCGGTTCTGTGGATCGCGGTTCCGGGGCTGATCGCGGCGCTGGCCGCGCTGATGCAGCCGGGCGCGGGGCTGATCATGATCGTGTGCGGCCTGGCCGTGCCGGTGGGGCAGGCCGTCTTCGGCATCGGTGCCGCCGTGGCGTCGCGCAACCAGTTTCTGGCCATGACCCGGTTGCAGGCCCGGTTCCTCGACCGGGTGCGCGGCATTGCCACCATCGTCCTGCTGAACCGGGCCGATGACGAGGCAGGGCGGCTGGCCGATGCCGCCGACGAACTGCGCCGGCGGACCATGAAGGTGCTGCGGGTGGCGTTTCTGTCCTCGGCGTCGATCGATTGCGCGATGGTGGTGGCGCTGGTGCTGATCGTGGTGCGTGACGGCGGGATGGTGCAGGTTCTGCGGCATGGCGGCGCATCGGCCGCGCTGGCCGATGCGGTGGCGCGCAGCCTGTTCGTGCTGCTGCTGGTGCCGGAATTCTTCGCCCCCCTGCGCGCGCTGGCCCTGGCCTATCAGGATCGCGCCCATGCGTCCGGTGCCGCGTCGGCGATGGGGGACCTGCCGGACGGGACGGTATCGGCCGCTACGGCACGGGGTGCGGTGCCTGTCCTCTCGGAGGGCGGGGTATCGGTGGCTTTCGAGAACGTCACCTTTGCGTGGGATGCCGCGCGCGGGCCGGTCTTCGAAGCGTTGAGCTTCACCGTCCCGGCCGGGGAGATCCTGACGCTGGTCGGGCCCTCCGGCGCCGGCAAATCGACGATCATCGAGATGCTGCTGGGCTTTATCGTACCGGATAGCGGCCGCGTGCTGGTTGGCGGGGTGGACCTGGCCACCATGGCGCCGGCGACCCAATCGGGGCTGATATCGTGGATCGGGCAGAAACCGGTGCTGTTTGCCGGCACGCTGCGCGAGAATATTCTGTTCGCCCGGCCCGATGCCGACGAGGATGCATTGCGCGCGGCCCTGCACGCGGCGGCGGTCGACCGCTTTGCCGCGGATCTGCCCGAGGGGCTGGATACGCCGATCGGTGAAGGCGGGTTCGGCCTGTCGGGCGGGCAGGCGCAGCGGGTGGCGATTGCGCGGGCCTATCTGAAGGACGCGCCGCTGCTGCTGCTGGATGAGCCGACGGCGCATCTGGACCCGGAGACCGAGAGCGAGATCTTCGCCAGCCTGCGCATTCTGGCGCGGGGGCGGACGGTGATCCTGTCCAGCCATGCGGCGGGGGTGCGGGCGTTTGCCGGTCCGTGCCTCGATCTGGGAAAAATGCGCTGTTCGCAGCCTGGTGCGGGCCTGATGGCGCCTGTCGAGGAGGGGCATGTCCATGTCTGACAGATCCCTGTCCGGCCGGGCGGCCGAGGATCGTGATGGTCTGGTGCCGGTGCTGTGCATTATGGGGTTGTGGAAGCGCCGCGCGCCGCGACTGGCTGCGGGTGCCGTATTGTCGCTGCTGGCGTTGCTGGCCGGGCTGGTGCTGATGCGTGGGGCCGGCGCGCGCATGGCCGGGCTGGCCTTCGGCGGCGCTGTGGCGGGGCTGGTGGTGCTGCGTGCATCGGGTGTGGCGCGCGTGGTGCTGCGCTATGTCGAGCGTCTGGTCACGCATGATGCGATGTTCCGGGCGCTGGCCGATATCCGCGTCTGGTTCTTTCGCCGCCTTGCCGGTGGGGCGGCGGCCGGGCTGGGGTTCCGCCGCGCGGGCGACCTGCTGTCGCGCCTGGTGTCGGATGTCGAGGCGCTGGACGGGCTGTATCTGCGGATCATGGTTCCGCTGGCTGGGGCGTGTCTGGTCCTGCCGTTTCTGGTACTGGCGATTGGGCCTGTCGATCCGGTGCTGGCGGTGCTTGTCGGCGGGCTGTTCGTGGTTGGCGCCTTTGTGCTGCCGCTGGCGGCGGCGCTGATGGGGCGGCGCGAGGCCGCGATCCTGACGCATCGTCTGGCCGATCTGCGGATCGGGGTGCTGGATCTGGTCACCGGGCTGCGCGAGATCCGTGCCTTTGGGGCTGAAGGACGCATGTTGTCGCACGCGCGGGCGCGCGACGCCGCGTTGCTGCGGGGGCAGGCGCGGCAGGCGCGGTTGCTGGCGGTGATGGGCGGGGTGTCCTATCTGTGCGGTCAGGCGGCGGTGCTGGCGGTGCTGGCTGCGATCCTGGGTGTCGGGCTGGGGCCGATCCCGGCGGCGCGTGGGGTAGGGCTGCTGTTTCTTGTGATCGCGGGGTTCGAGAGTGCCGGTGGCCTGACGCGGGCCGGGGCGCTGGCCGGTGGGATCAGCCGTGCGGCGGCGCGGGTGGTTGCTGTCGGCGAGAGTGACGGGCCGGCGGTCAGCGTGGGTACGCGGCCGGCGCCGGTGGGCACCGATATCCGCTTTGAGCAGGTCTCGTTCCGCTGGCAGGCGGATCGGGCTGCCGTATTCGACGGGTTGAATCTGGAGATCCGGCAGGGAGCGCGAGTTGCGATCCTGGGGCCGTCGGGGATTGGCAAATCCTCGCTCGCGGCGCTGCTGCTGAAGGTTGCGTCGCCGTCATCGGGGCGGATCATGCTGGGTGGCGAGGATCTGGCGACGTTGGAAAGTGGGTCGGTGCGCCAGCGGATGGCATGGCTGTCTCAGGCCACGCATCTGTTTGCCGATACGATCCGCGCCAATCTGTTGTTGGGCCGGCCTGATGCGACCGAGGCCGATCTGTGGACGGCGCTGGATCGTGCCCAGGTGGGCGATGTGGTCCGCGCGCTGCCCGAGGGGCTGGATGCATGGCTGGGCGAGGGCGGAGCGTCGCTCTCGGGTGGCCAGGGGCGGCGGATCGCGCTGGCCCGGACCCTGCTCTCCGACGCGCCGATCCTGATCCTGGACGAGCCGGCGACCGGGCTGGATGCCGAGACCGAGCGCGAATTCCTGACCACGCTCTATGACGTGACGGCCGGCCGCACGGTGATCCTGATCGCGCATCGACTGGTCGGCGTGGAAAAACTGGACCGCGTCTGGCGCCTGTCGGACGGAAAGGCCGTCGCCGCCGCTGTTTGAAACGGGGGCTTCTCCAACAAAGATGTATGGAGTTTCTGCTCGGAAACGGGGTTCTGGTGAGCGAGAGTGCCGCGCAGCGGCACGCTCGTCGTGTGTTTCCGAGCATCGAAGCGGAGCGGCCTTGATGGCCGCCCGCCGCGAAGCGCGGAAAACGGCGTCGGATTGCCGATGCAAATGTCTTCCAAGGCGCACGGGTTTCTGCCCGGAAAGGTGTGCTGGTGAGCGAGAGCGGTCCGGAACGGGCCGCGCCCGGCGTGTGTTTCCGAGCATCGGAGCGGAGCGGCCTTGATGGCCGTGAGCACCGAAGCGCAGGAAACGCGCGTCGGATCGCCGCCAGCGCGCCTTTCCGGGCAGAAACTGAGGTTGACGTGGGGGTGGGGAGGAGGCACCAAGGTCCCCTGTCCATATGTCGCTGACTTTCCCGCATTGTTAGCGGCGGATTCATCCGTAAGCCGTTCAAGCAAGGGGATCTGCCGATGCGTCGCCTCTCTCTGGTCCTGGGGTTGTGCCTGCTGGCGGGATGCGCCGACGGTCCGTCACGGAAATATGTCGTGTTTTTCACGCGTGATTCCACGGCGCTGGAAGAACCGGCCCTGTGGGTGGTGCAGCATGCGGCGGAGCAGGCCGGGCAGTATCCGCTCTCGGTCGTGACGGTCGAGGGATATGCCTCGGCGCATGGTGACCTGTCGGCCGATGCCCTGCTGGCCATTGATCGGGTGAAGAAGGTTTCGGGTCAATTGGTGGCTGACGGGGTGAAGGCCGACCGTATCCGGCAGCGGCCGCGTGCGCCCTCGAACGAGGACGGCGCTGTTGGATCGCGCCGGGTCGAGATTGAGATTGCAGCACCCTGACGCCCCGGTTGCGGACCGCATGATGGGGTCGCCCCTTGCCGGCATGACGGGTACCGAGGCGGAGGATACGCCCCGGGCGATCCTGTCGCGCGTGTTCGGATTCCCGGATTTCCGCGGCCTGCAGGAGCAGGCGGTGGATGCGGTGATGGCCGGGCGTGATTGCCTGGTGCTGATGCCGACCGGCGGCGGCAAGAGCATCTGCTACCAGGTGCCGGCCCTGGCGCGTCCGGGCACCGGGCTGGTGATTTCGCCGCTGATCGCGCTGATGGACGATCAGGTGGCGGCGCTGCGGCAGGTCGGGGTGAATGCCGGGGCGCTGCATTCGGAGCTGGAACCCGATGATGCGGCGCGGGTGCGGGCCGACCTGGCGGCCGGCCGGCTGGATATCCTGTATGTCTCGCCCGAGCGGCTGCTGTCGCCCGGCACGCTGGATCGGCTGTCGCGGCTGACGATCTCGGTGATTGCGATCGACGAGGCGCATTGCATTTCGGCCTGGGGGCATGAATTCCGGCCCGAATATCGGGCGCTGGCCAGCCTGCCCGAGCATTTCCCCGGTGTGCCGCGCATTGCGCTGACGGCCACGGCCGATCCGCGCACCCAGACCGACATCCTGGGCGCGTTGGCGATGCCCGAGGCGCTGGTCCTGCGCGCCAGCTTCCATCGGCCGAACCTTGATATCGCCGTGCGGGCGAAGACGTCGGAGCTGCGGCAGGTGCTGGAAGTGCTGGGGCGGCATGCGGGCGAGGCGGCGATTGTCTATTGCGGCAGTCGCAACAAGACCGAGCGGGTGGCGAAGTCGCTGTCCGAACGTGACTGGCCGGCGCTGCCGTTCCATGCCGGATTGTCGCCGATCGAGAAGCGCGCGGCCCTGGCCCGTTTCCGCTCCGGCGAGCCGGTGGTGATTGTCGCGACCGTGGCGTTCGGGATGGGGATCGACCGGCCGGACGTGCGGACGGTGGTGCATCTGGACATGCCCTCGTCGCCCGAAGCCTATTACCAGCAGATTGGCCGCGCCGGCCGTGATGGCGAGAAATCGGAGACCGTCCTGCTGTATGGCGGTGACGATATCGCGCGGGCGCGGCACTGGCTGGAGCAATCGGCCGCGCCCGAGGCGCAGAAGCGGATCATGAGCGCCCGGCTGGAGGCGATGATCACCCTGACCGAGACCACGGGGTGCCGCACGCAGGCGCTGCTGGGCTGTTTTGGCGAGACGCTGGCGACGCCGTGCGGGCATTGCGACAATTGCCGCAATCCGGTCGCTTCGTTTGACGGTACCGTCGAGGCGCAGAAGGTGTTGTCGACGATTTATCGCATCGGCCAGAAATTCGGCGCCGTGCATGTGGCGGCGGTGTTGCGCGGCAAGGTGAACGAGATGGGGGCGCGCTACAGCCATGATCGGCTGAGCGTGTTCGGGATCGGCAAGGACAGGCCGGAGCAGTTCTGGCGCGGGGTGATCCGGCAGTTGATCGCGCGCGGGGCCATTCGGGTGACCGGGGATTACAATGCGCTGGCGCTGAACGAGCCGCTGGCGCGCCCGATCCTGCGGGGCGAGGAAAAGGTGCTGCTGCGCGACGATCCGGTTGAGGAACTGAAGACGACGCGCGGTGCGAAACCTGCGGGCACCGCCCGGCCGGCAATTGTCCTGCCACCGGAGGCCGAGGGCCCGTTTGCCGCCCTGCGTGCCTGGCGGCTGGGGGAGGCGCGGGAACAGGAAATTCCGCCCTATGTGATCTTCCATGACGCGGTGCTGCATGACATCGCGATCGAACGTCCGGCGACGCTGGACGAGCTGGGGCGGATCAAGGGGGTGGGGGCGTCCAAGCTGGACCGCTACGGCGACGCCGTGCTGCAGGTTCTGGCCGAGGCGGGCTGATTCCATGGCGGGGGTCCCGACCGAGGAACGCTATCGCGAGATCCTGTCGTTGGTGCGCGCGCGTGGCTATGTGGCGAACGAGGAACTGGCGCAGCGCCTGCGCGTGGCGGTGCAGACGATCCGCCGCGACGTGAACCATCTGGCCAGCATCGGGCAGTTGGCCCGGCATCATGGCGGGGCGGGGCTGGTCTCGTCGATCGAGAACATTGCCTATGCCGAGCGGCAGATCCTCAACCGGCGGGAGAAGGAGGCGATCGGCCAGATCGCGGCCCGGGAAATTCCGGACCATTCGTCGCTGTTCATCAATATCGGCACGACGACCGAAGCTTTTGCGCGTGCCTTGCGGCATCATCAGGGGCTGCGGGTCATTACCAACAACCTGCATGTGGCCTCGACCCTTGCGCCGGAATCCAGCTTTCGCGTTGTGGTGGCGGGGGGGACAGTGCGCTCGCATGATGGGGGGATTACCGGCCCGACCGCGACCGCGATGATCGACCAGTATCGGGCCGATTTCGGGGTGATCGGGATCAGCGGCATTGAGGAAGACGGTACGCTGCTGGATTTCGACCTCGATGAGATCGATCTGGCGCGTGCCATCATGCGCAATGCGCGCACCGTGTTCCTGCTGGCCGATCACACCAAGTTCGGGCGGCGGCCGATGGGGCGGGTGGGGCATCTGTCCGAGGTGCAGGCGCTGTTCACCGATCGGCCGCCGCCGCCATCGGTGCGTGCGGTGCTGGAGCAGCATCAGATTGCCCTGCATATTGCGGGTGTCGGCGCGTAAATGTCCGGTATGTTCTAAAACGAACATAGTGGCCGGGTTTTATGTCAACTCGCTTTGAGATTGACGCATAATACGGGTTCTCTCCGTGGGTATTCCATCGGCCGTTCCGGCCGAAGAAGCCTTGGCCAACTCCACCTATGACTCGGCAGTGCCTGAGGCTCTGCGCCCCAATCATTCGGTAACGAATGGGTTTCCAAAGGGCGACTGCCCTTTGGTGGGTCAAGGGCAACGCCTTTGCCGGGCATCAAGAGTTCGTAACCGCGCTTCTCTGCTTCGTTTTGCGTTGATTCTTCCTTTTGTGTTCGTTTACGAACATCGTCAGGAGGAACGAGTCATGCTGTCCGATCCATCGCGCGGGGCGAATGCCGCGCGGGAACCCTATGACCTGCTGATTGTCGGTGGCGGTATCAACGGCGTCGGCATTGCGCGGGACGCCGCCGGGCGCGGGGCGTCGGTGCTGCTGGTGGAGCAGCATGATCTGGCGTCCCATACCTCGTCCGCCAGCACCAAGCTGATCCATGGCGGCTTGCGGTATCTGGAATATTACGAATTCCGCCTGGTGCGCGAGGCGCTGATCGAGCGTGAGCGGCTGTTGGCGATCGCGCCGCATATCATCTGGCCGCTCTCGTTCGTGCTGCCGCATTCCAGGCTGGTGCGGCCGGCCTGGATGCTGCGGATGGGATTGTTCCTGTACGATCATCTGGGCGGGCGGATGACGCTGCCGCGCTCGCGCGGGGTGCGGCTGGACCGGGACCCGGTCGGCAGCCCGTTGCGGCCGGACTATCGGCGGGGCTTCATCTATTCCGACGGGCGGGTGCTGGACAGCCGGCTGGTGGTGCTGAACGCCATGGATGCGCAGGCGAAGGGGGCCGATATCCGGACCCGCACCGCGTTGATCGGCGCCCGCCGGGTCGATGGTGTGTGGGAAGCGACGATCGAGGATGCGGCCGGGCAGCGGGTTGTGCGGGCGCGCGGGCTGGTGAATGCCGCTGGGCCGTGGGTCGAGCGCGTGTTGCGGAATACGCTGGCGATCAGGACCTCCAAGCAGGTTCGGCTGGTCAAGGGCAGCCATATCGTGGTGCCCCGGCAGTTCGAAGGCGAACAGGCCTATATTTTCCAGAATCCTGACAAGAGGATCGTGTTCGCGATTCCGTACGAGCGGGATTTCACGCTGATCGGAACCACCGACATTCCGTGGGCTGCCGATCCGGGCGAGGTCCGGATTGCCGAGGATGAGGTGCGCTATCTGTGCGAGAGCGTGAACCGGTATTTCCGCAATCCGGTGACGCCCGCGGATGTCGTGTGGTCCTATGCCGGGGTCCGGCCGCTCTATGACGATGCGGCGCAGAATGCCTCGGCGGTGACGCGCGATTATGTGCTGGATGTCGACGCGCCGCCGGGCGAGGGGGTGCTGCTGTCGATCTTCGGCGGCAAGATCACGACCTATCGCCGCCTGGCCGAGCATGCGCTGGAAAAGCTGGCGCCCAGCCTGCCGGTGCTGGGTGGGCCGGGATGGACCGCCAGCCGGGCATTGCCGGGCGGCGATCTGGGGGCGGGTGGGTTCGATGCGGCTGTGGCGCGGCTGCGTGCCGATGTGCCGTTTGTCTTGGCCGACGAGGCGTGGCGGCTGGTCCGCAATTACGGGACGCTGGCGTGGGAAATCGTGGGGAAGGCGCAGCGACGTTCCGATCTGGGTGAGGATTTCGGCGGCGGGCTGACCGTGCGCGAGGTCGAGTATCTGATCGCGCAGGAATGGGCCGTGACTGCCGACGATATCCTGTGGCGCCGTTCGCGCCTTGGGCTGCATGTCGGCCAGGCGGGCCGGGAGCGGCTGGAACGCTATCTCGAGGCCCGGCGTGAGAATGTGCCCGACAGCTGGCCCGCCATGGCGGGTTAGGACCGGCTGCCCGGTAGGGCATGGCGGCGGGTTCAGGGGCCCCAAGAGCAATAACCCGAAAATCAATAAAGAGAAGAAACGGGACCATGTTCAGGAACAAGCAGTTTGTCGGAGAACTGATCTCCGAATTCATCGCAGTCTTTATCATCATCCTGTTCGGTGATTCGGTGGCGGCGATGTATTCGCTGTACGATCCTAGCCCCTATCGGAACGCCTATTGGGGCGTGTGCATCGTCTGGGGGCTGGGTGTCACCATTGCCATCTATGTCACGGGCGCGGTTTCGGGCACCCATGCCAATCCTGCCGTGACATTGGCGCTTGCGCTGTTTCGCGGCTTTTCGTGGCGCAAGGTCGTGCCCTATGCCGCCGCGCAGGTGCTGGGCGGTCTGGCCGGGGCGGCGATCGTTTATGCGCTGTATGCGCCGGTGATCGATCATTTCAATCTGGCGCATCATCTGGACCGTCTGCATGACGGTGGGGCGGCCGGGGTGTTCTTTACCCATCCCGGTGATTTCGTGACGCCGATTCATGCGCTGATGGATGAGACCATTCTGACGGCGATGCTGCTGTTCGGGATTTTCGCCGTGACGTGCGAGTACAATACCCAGGCGCCGCAGGCCAATGGGGGCGCGTTGATCATCGGGTTGCTGGTGGCGGCGATCGGTGGATGTGCGGGCTATCTGGAAGCGTGGGCGATTAACCCGGCGCGCGATTTCGGGCCGCGCCTGTTCTGTTATTTCGCGGGCTGGGGGCCGTCCGCGCTGCCGTCGCCGGGCCATTACTGGTGGGTGCCCATCGTGGGCCCGCTGGCAGGCGGCGTGATCGGTGCCGGTGCCTATGAATGCCTTGTGCGCCCCTATATGCCGCGTCTGCGCGACCGGGTGCCATCGGACGTCGGCCCCCTGGCGGATGGACCGACGACCGATGGCCGCGTTGCCGGCCAGCCCTGATATCGAGCGGAGACTCGGGAGGAACGACCATGAGCAAGAAGAACACCATCCTGGCGATCGACCAGGGCACGACCTCGACCCGCAGCATCGTCTTCGACCATGACGCGCGGCCCCTGGCGACGGCGCGTGCAGAATTCGCCCAGCATTATCCCGACCATGGCTGGGTCGAGCATGATGCGGAGGAGATCTGGCGTGATGTGGTATCGACCGCGCGCGATGCGCTGGAGCAGAGCGGCGCCAGGGACAGCGTGGCGGCGATCGGCATTACCAACCAGCGCGAGACGATCGTGGTGTGGGACCGGGAGACCGGCAAGCCGGTCCATCGGGCCATTGTCTGGCAGGATCGTCGTACCGCCCCGCTTTGCGCCCGCATGCGGCAGGAGGGGTATGAGGGGCTGGTGCGCGAACGGACGGGGCTGCTGCTGGACCCGTATTTCTCGGCCAGCAAGCTCGCCTGGATCCTGGACAATGTGGCCGGTGCCCGGCGGGATGCCGAGGCCGGGCGGCTGGCCTTCGGCACGATCGACAGTTTCCTGCTGTGGCGCCTGACGGGTGGGCGGGTGCATGCCACCGACGTGACCAATGCTTCGCGCACCCTGCTGTTCGACATCCATCGCCAGTGCTGGGATGACGATCTGCTGCGCCTGTTCAATATCCCACGGAGCCTGCTGCCCGAGGTGCGGGGCAATAGCGAGATCTATGGCGAGACCGATCCGGCGCTTCTGGGTCGTGCGATTCCGGTGGCGGGCATGGCGGGCGACCAGCAGGCGGCGCTGGTCGGGCAGGCCTGTTTTACGCCCGGCATGGCCAAGGCGACCTATGGCACCGGCTGCTTCGTGCTGCTGAATACCGGCGAGGCGCCCGTGACCTCGGCGAACCGGATGCTGACCACGATCGGCTATCGGATCGGCGGCAGGACGGTTTATGCTCTTGAAGGCGCGATTTTCGTCGCCGGGGCCGCGATCAAATGGCTGCGCGACGGGCTGCACCTGATCACCCATGCCTCGCAGACCGACGACATGGCGACGCGCATTCCGCACAGCCATGGCGTGTATATGGTGCCCGGCTTCGTGGGGCTGGGCGCGCCGCACTGGGACCCGGAGGCGCGCGGCCTGATCTGCGGCCTGACGCTGGATGCCACGGCGGCGCATATCGCCCGTGCCGCGCTGGAATCCGTGGCCTACCAGACCTATGACCTGATGGAGGCGATGGCGCAGGATGGGGGCGGGCTGGTCACCACCCTGCGCGTGGATGGCGGGATGGCGGCCAATGACTGGTTCTGCCAGTTCCTGGCGGACATTCTGCAGGCGGGCGTGGAGCGGCCCGCGCATCTGGAGACCACGGCGACGGGCGCCGCCTTCCTGGCCGGACTGGCCTGTGGTGTCTGGAGCGACCTGGATGATGTGGCCGCGCGCTGGTCGCGCGGGCGCGTGTTCGAAGCCAGCATGGACGGCGCGCAGCGCCAGACGATGCTGGATGGCTGGCGCCAGGCGGTGCGCCGGACCCTGACGCCGAAGGCGGCCTGAGCGCGGTCCGGGGAGGCTACGGTGTGGTTTCCTCGGTATTCGCCGCGGGGTGGACGGCGAAGGGGACGTTGCGCGTCGCGCCGCCCATGAAGCGGAACGTGATGGTGATCTGCTGGCCGGGGCGCACACTGTCGTCATAGCCGGCGCAGATGAGGTGATAGCCGCCCGGCGGGAAGACCAGGGTTGTTTCGGGCGGCAGGGCCAGATGCGTGAACAGGCCGGCGGTTTCGCCCGTGCTTTCCTGCTCAGTATGGTGGGCGAACAGATTGCGGCAGGCGGGTGACGAGACGCCTGCCAGCAGGTGGACGGCCTCGCCCCGGTTCTCGATCGTGAAATATCCGGCCGCGATCCGGCGTTCGGGGCGGAGGATCTGGATCGAGGCATCGCGGATATCGATATCCTGCCCGGCGGCGGCCTGGTCGTCATCGGGCGTGAGGGGAGCGGCCCGGGCGGCCGAGAGGGCGGCCTGACTCATGAGGACCAGTAATCCGATCAGCAGCGCGTGTCGCGTCATGGGCTCCTCGGCTTCGGCATTTCGGAGAGGTTATCAGCATGCCGGGTGGGGACAAAGCGCACCCGGCATGTCCACACGGGCTTGCGTCCGGTTGATTTCGTGCGCATTTCCCGTGCCAGGAACACGCCGCGCAGGACTGAAGCCCACATGAGATGCCCTTTTTGTGGTCATGACGATACCCAGGTCAAGGACAGCCGCCCGCATGAAGACGGCGCGGCGATCCGTCGCCGGCGGATCTGTGCGTCATGCGGCCAGCGTTTCACGACCATCGAGCGGGTGCAGCTTCGGGACCTGTATGTGGTCAAGGCCGATAGCCGGCGTGTGCCGTTCGAGCGGGACAAGCTGGCGCGGTCGGTGCGCATCGCGCTGCGCAAGCGCCCGGTGGATGACGAGCGGATCGAGCGAATCGTCAACGGGCTGGTCCGCAAGCTGGAAGCGTCGGGGGAAACCGACATTCCGTCGGTCGATATCGGCAAGCTGGTGATGGACACGCTGCGCGAGGTCGATATCGTGGCCTATATTCGTTTCGCCAGCGTGCATTGGGATTTTCGTGAAACCAAGGATTTCGCGGCGATCCTGGACTCGATCCCCGGAGCGGCCGAGGCCCGGGCGGCGGCGGCCGGGGGACGGAAGAACGACGCGCCCGCGGAGGGTGGCTATGGACCTGGCGACGTAAAGAGGCGATGAAGCCGCCTCTCGCGGAATCGTGGCAGCAGGAGACAGGCGCATGAACGGATCGCAGGACGAAGACAGGACCCATGCGCGGACCCGCTCGCGGACCGCATCGCGCGTGGCGGTGGTGCAGGCCCTTTTCCAGATCGAACAGGCCGGCGATACGCCCGAGGCGGTGATCCATCAATTTCTGCGCCATCGGCTGGGCGTGGTACCGGCCGCGGACCATGGCGCCGAGTATGAAGACGGGCGCGTGCCCGAGGCGGATATCCGCCTGTTCGAGCAGGTGGTGCGCTCGGCTGTGGCGCAGCGAGAGCAGATCGACGCCCTGATTGTGGATGTGCTGCCGGCTTCCTGGCCGGTCGGGCGCCTGGACCCGGTGCTGCGTGCCCTGCTGCGCGCAGCCGGTGGGGAACTGGCGGTGGTTGGTGGGGTACCGACGCGGGTGGTCATCAACGAATATCTCGACATCGCCCACGGCTTCTTCTCCGGGGATGAGCCGAAGATGGTCAATGGCGTGCTCGACACGCTGGCGCGCCGGCTGCGTGCATCCGATACCGCGTCGGCGAGTGAGGCTGAAGCCGAGACCGTGGCCGAGGAGACGCCCGAGGACGCCCATGGGGCCGAAGGCGCCTGATCCGGCGGGGCGCGGCATGGCGCCCCTTCCGTCGGAATTCCGGTTCATCCGGCGGCATTTCCGCGCCCTTGCGGGTGAGGGGGCGCTTGGCCTGACGGATGACGCTGCGCTGGTGCATCCGCCGGAAGGCCGCGAACTGGTGATCGCGGTCGATACGATGGTCGAATCGGTGCATTTCCTGCCGGACGATCCGCCCGATACGGTGGGCCGCAAGCTGCTGCGCTGCAATCTGTCCGACCTGGCGGCGATGGACGCGACGCCGCTGGGCTATCTGCTGGCGCTTACCCGGCCGCAATCGCGCGATGAGGCGTGGTTCGGCGCGTTCGCGGCGGGGCTGGGCGATGACCAGGCCCGTTACGGCCTGACCCTGCTGGGGGGCGATACCACCGCGACTGCGGGGCCGCTGGTCCTGTCCCTGACCATTCTGGGCCATGTCCGCCCCGGCTGTGCCCTGCGGCGCAGCGGGGCGCGTGACGGGGATGATGTCTGGGTGACCGGGACGATTGGTGACGGGGCGTTGGGGTTGCGAGTGCTGCGGGGCGAACTGGCGGATGCCTCGGGCTTTCTGGCCCGTCGTTATCGTCTGCCGGAACCAAGGTTGGGGCTGGGGCTGGGGGGGATTGCCTCGGCGGCGATGGATGTGTCGGACGGGCTGGTGCAGGATCTGGGCCATCTGGCGCGGGAAAGCGGGCTGGGCGCGTGGCTCGATGCGTCATGCGTGCCGCTGTCGGATGCCGCGCGGCGGGCGGGGCCGGACTGGCTGGCGACCTGCCTGACCGGCGGTGACGATTATGAGCTGTTGCTGGCGGTTCCGCCGGAACGGGAGGACGCCCTGCGCGAGGCCGCCGCACAGGGCGGCGTGCCGGTCACGCGGATCGGCCGCTTCGACCGCGCGCTGCAAGGGGTCGAAGTGCGCGACGGGGCGGGCGGCACGCTGGCGCTGGATCGCACCGGCTGGAGCCACCTGTAGCCCCGGATTTCAGTTCGTTGTCAGCGAACGGTCATATACGCGGTACCGCTTGCAGGGGTCCGGGGCGAGGCGCTCGATGAGGCGCCGCATGGGCATGTTGTTTTCCACGATCCAGCTCATTTCGACCATGCGGTAGGGCAGGGAATGGCCGCGCCGCATCAGTTCGGTAATGGCCAGGGCGGGCAGGATGGCACCCAGCGCCGTTCCTTCCATCTTGGAACTGACGCCCAGCAGGATGACGCGGGCGGTATGGAACTGGTGGCGCAGCAGTCGCGCGGCCAGCTTGACCCAGCCCAGCGGCGAGGGGGCGCCGCCGAGGTCGCTCGCGACGTCGTAGAGGTTCGGCACCACGAGGGCGACGGCCACGGGCTCGCCTTTCTGTTCGATCAGGACGAAATGCTCGGGCTTCAGGATCGGCTTCATCTGCGCGACCATTGCCGTCATCTCGTCCTGGGTCAGCGGCAGGGAGCCCCAATTGTTGCGCCAGGCATCGTTGTAGAGGCCGCGCAGGATCTCGCCGTCTTCCGCCATCCTGTCCTTGCGCATGGTGCGCGTGGTCACGGTGCCCAGTCGCCCTTCGCCCAGTCGCAGGCTGGAGGGGACCAAGTGCTTCTGCTCGGCCTGCGGGCCGATTTCCATCTGGTAGGCGAGGAAATCCATCGCCTTGGCGAAGCCGGAGGCTTCGATCAGTGGCGGCAGCCAGCGCGGGTGCCAGGGCATCGCGATCATCGGCGGGGCGTCATGGCCCTCGATCATCAGGCCCGTTTCACCGTTGGAATTCAGCGTGAAGGGGCCGCGGGCGGTGACCATGCCCCGCTCGCGCAGCCAGTTGCATGCGGCGTCCAGCAGGGCCGAGACCACCGCAGCGTCGTCGATCGCGTCCAGCGCCCCGAAAAAGCCAATATTTTCGCCGAGTCTTTCGATGGCCAGATCGTCGATCTGTGCGGAAATCCGGCCGACGGGCCGCCCGCCGCGCAGGGCCAGGAAATATTGCGCCCGCCCGTGGCCGAAGAAGGCGCTCTTGCGCGGATGGAGCAGGTCCTTCTGCTCCATGTCCAGCGGCGGCACATAGCCGGGCAGCCCGGCATAGAGCCGGCGGGGAAGGCGGATGAACTGCGACAGCTGACGAAGGCCGGATACGGGAGTGATGACAAGTTGATCCGCTTCGTTCATGACCGGTCCGTTTTCTGGCGGTGGGGTAGGCAAGTGGCTGAATGGATTGGCCGCGACGGCCAGCCTGTGCTGATGACATGGAATTGGTAGTCAAAGAAAGGGGCCCGATGGCCAAGACACATCAGGGTGGCGAAATCCGTTTTGATCCGGCGACCGTCCTGATTACCGGGGCTTCCAGCGGCATCGGGGCGGAACTGGCTCGCTTCTATGCCCGGTCTGGCCGCCGGCTGGTGCTGTGGGGGCGTGATCCGGCCCGGCTGGAACAGGTGGCACGCGACTGCCGGACCATGGGCGCCACGGTGGCGACGCGCACGTTGAACCTGGCCGACGGAGCCGCCGCGATCGCGGCCTTTCGCGAGGATGACGACGCGCACCCGGTCGATCTGCTGATCCTTGCCGCCGGGCTGGGGGACATGCGCCAGCAGACCGCGCTGACCGAACGGGCGGAGACGGTGCTGGAACTGGGGCTGGTGAATTTCGCGACCCCGGCCGCGCTGGCCACTGCCGGGGCCGAGCGGATGGTGGCGCGGCGGCGGGGGCATATCGTGCTGCTGGGCTCGGTCGCGGCTTTTCATGCATTGCCCTTCGCGGCTGGTTATTCGGGATCGAAAGCCGGGCTGGCGCGTTTCTCCGAGGCGCTGCGCAATGGGCTGCTGGAGCATGGCGTGGGCGTGACGCTGGTGTCGCCGGGATTTGTCGATACGCCGATGAGTCGCCGGGTCAGCAGTGCCAAGCCGTTCCTGCAAAGTGCGCCCCAGGCCGCGCGCCTGATCGCGCGGGCAGTGGAGGAGGAACGGCCGCATCTGATCTTCCCCCGGATCTTCGCGGGGCTGCGCCTGCTGGACATTGTGCTGCCGCGTCCGATACGGGATTTCGTGCTGAGGCGCCTGAAGGCTGAACAGGCGCCTCGACCGACGATATGAATCCCCCGGCGACGATGTGCGCCGGCATACCACCCGCAGGGAGCCTGGCCTGGACATGAAAGAAATCGTCGCCGTGGATATCGGCGGAACCCATGCCCGATTCGCGATTGCCACGGTGGAAGCCGGGCGCGTGACCGCGCTGGGGGACGCGCTGACCCTGAAATGCGCCGAGCATGCCAGCCTGCAACTGGCGTGGGAGGCCTTCGGCCGGCAGATCGGGCGCGCGCTGCCGCGTGCCGCCGGCATTGCCGTCGCCTGTCCGGTTCAGGGGGATATCCTGAAGCTGACGAATAACCCATGGGTTATCCGGCCCGCCCAGCTTGGGGCGCAGCTTGGGGTGGACGAGCACGTCCTGGTCAATGATTTCGGCGCCATCGGCTATGCGGTGGCCCAGGTCGATGCGAGCCATCTGCGGCATCTGTGCGGCCCCGACCGTGACCTGCCGACCAACGGGGTGACGACGATCGTCGGCCCCGGCACCGGGCTGGGTTCGGCCTATGTCGTGCGGCGCGACGGGCGTTGCCTGGTGTGCGAGACCGAGGGCGGGCATGTGGATTTCGCGCCGCTGGACAGTGTCGATGACCGGATTCTCCAGCGGCTGCGGCAGCGTTACCGCCGGGTTTCGGCCGAGCGGATCGTCTCCGGGCCGGGGCTGGTGAACCTGTACGAGACGATTGCCGAGCTTGAGGGCCAGCCGACCCGAATCCACGACGACAAGGAATTATGGACCCTGGGGCTGGAGAGGCGTGACCCGATGGCATCGGCGGCGGTGGAGCGGTTCTGCCTGGCGCTGGGCGGCGTTGCGGGTGATCTGGCCCTGGCACAGGGCGCCAATGGTGTGGTGATCGCGGGTGGGGTGGGGCTGCGGCTGGCGGACCATCTGCCGCGATCGGGATTCGCAGAGCGATTCGTGGCCAAGGGGCGATTCGAATCGATGATGGCGCGGATGCCGGTGAAGCTGATCACGCATCCGCAGCCCGGCCTGCTGGGGGCGGCGGCGGCCTTTGCGGAACGGTTCCATTAACGGGCCGGTCTCCCTTGCATCATATCGGAAGCGGTAGGACAGTCGCCTCATCTTGTTGAGGGAAGAGACTGGCAGTGACGCATGACGGCGCCGGGGCAACCGGCTGGATCGACCGTTTTTTCCATGTGACGCGCCGAGGTTCGACCCTGTCGCGGGAATTGATCGCCGGGCTGACCACGTTCGGGGCCATGGCCTATATCATGATCGTCAATCCGGCGATCCTGGCCCTGGCGGGGCTGGACCGGCACGACATGATCATGACGACCATCGCGGCCTCGGTTATCGGATCGCTGCTGATGGCGCTGCTGGCCAACCTGCCGATCGCCCTGGCGCCGGCCATGAGCAGCAACCTCATCTTCGCGCAGGTCGTGGTCGTGCAGATGGGGATCGCGCCGCCGGTGGCCTTCACCATGGTCTTCATCGGGGGGCTGGCCTTCGTCGCGCTGTCGCTGACGCACTGGCGGCAGAAGATCGTGATGGGCTTTCCCGTGTCGGTTCGCACCGGCATTCATTGCGCGATCGGTGCCTTTATCGCCCATATCGGCATGGTCAGCGGCGGGCTGGCGGTGAAGAGCGCGGACGGTTTCGCCTTTGGCTCGCTGCGTGATCCGGCGGTGCTGCTGGCGGTGGGCGGACTGTTCCTGGCCGGGGTGCTGCGGATGCTGCGTGTACCGGCGGGGATGCTGCTGAGCATCATTGCCGTCACCATCGCGGGGTGTTTCGTCCATCATCCCGGCGGGCAGCCGGTCACGGCCCGGCCGTCGGCGTGGCTGGAATGGCCGCATTATCCGGTCCACATGCTGTTTCCCTTCGATTTCCATGGGTTCGTCACGCATTTCGGCCTCGTGCTGCCGGTGACGCTGTATTTCTTCCTTGGCGATTTCTTCGATGCGACCGGCACCATGATGGCGGTGACGCGCAAGGCCGGCCTGTCGGTGGAAGACGGGCAGCCGGTGTTGGGTCGGGCTGCCTTCGTCGCCGACGGGACGGCCAGCGTGGTGGGGTCGATACTCGGGACGTCGACCGTGTCGGCCTATCTGGAATCGCTGGTTGGTGCCGAGGCCGGGGGGCGGACGGGGCTGGTGGGGATTACGGTGGCCGCGCTGTTCGCGCTGTCGTCGGTCCTGTGGCCGATCATTACCGCCGTCCCGGCGGTGGCGACCGCGCCGGTGCTGATCCTGGTGGGGTTGGGCATGCTGGCCGATATGGGGCGGGCGGAGCAGGACGATGCCGGGGGAATCCTGGCGCCGCTGCTGATGGTGCTGGTGACGGTCATGACCGGCAATTTCATGGTCAGCCTGGCGCTGGGACTGCTGCTCTATACCGTTCTGGCAGTCGTGGCGCGGCGCTGGAGCGAGATCACGCCGATCCTGCTGCTGCTGGATGGGGTGTTCATTTTCTATCTGGTACTGGCCAGCGGCATCGGGGGCGGTACGTGAAGGCGCTCCGCGCATTCACGCTGCTGTCGGGCCTGTCCTGCGCGGTGCCCGCCGCGGCGGCGGAAGGAGGGACGATGTGGCCCGATACGCCGCGTGCGCGCCTGGAGCTGGAAACCCTGATTGCGACGCTGGATGCACGTCTGCTGTCTCACCCCAGCGCGACCCTGACGCTGGAAGGGTGGTGCCGCGACCATGATCTGGCGCCGGTGGCCCATGTGGTGGCGCGGCGCATAGCGGGCGTGGTGCGGGTGCCGAGTGCGGAACAGCGGCAGGAACTGGCCGTGGGGCCGGACGAGGCGATCGCCTATCGCCGGGTGGAGCTGGCATGCGGGGGCCGCGTGCTGTCGGTGGCGGATAATTGGTATGTGCCGTCGCGCCTGACCCCGGCGATGAATGACCTTCTGTCACGCACCGACACCGCATTCGGCCATGTGGTGGCGGACCTGCATTTCACCCGCCGGACGCTGGACAGCGCCCGCCTGTTCGCGCCGCTGCCCGACGATTGGGAGCGGCGGGGCCTGCCGCCGCCCGGCGCGGGCAGGATTGTGATTCCGGCCGAAATCCTGCGCCATCGTGCGCTGTTATATCGTCAGGACGGTGTGCCGTTCAGCGAGGTGGTGGAGACCTATACCGGCGCCATGCTGGATTTTCCGCCGCCGCCCGCTGACGGCCCGTCGAAGTGAGGAGACGCCATGACCCGGCCTGCGATCGATCTGCGTAATCCCGACCTGCCGGCCGATGCCGTGCGCGAGGCGCTGGCCCTGTCGCCGCACCCGGAGGGCGGGTGGTATCGCGAATTGTGGCGCGATACGCCGCCGGATGGCGGGCGCGGGACGGCTACGACCATCCAGTTCCTGCTCGCGCGGGGCGAGCGGTCGCACTGGCACCGGGTCGATGCGGCTGAAATCTGGTGCTGGCAGGGTGGCGCACCGCTGCGGCTGCGCATGGCGCGGGACGGGGTGGAAGAGATCGTGATTCTGGGGCCGTGCCCGGGCGAAGGGCATCTTCAGCAGGCGGTGGTGCCGGTGATGGGCTGGCAGGCGGCCGAATCGCTGGGGGCGTGGAGCGTGGTGGGCTGCATCGTCGCCCCGGCCTTCCAGTTCTCGGGCTTCGAACTTGCCCCGCCGGGCTGGGTGCCGGAAGGAGCCGCGGCATGAGCGGCGAGCCCGACTGGCTGGTCTGGGGGCGGGAGATCCAGGCCATTGCCCAGACCGGCCTGAGCTTTACCCGCGACCCGTTCGACCGCGAGCGGTACGAGATGCTGCGGGTGATCGCCGCGCGCATGATGGCGGTGGGGACCGGCGCGCCGGTGGCGTGGATCGAGAGCCTGTTTGCCGGGCAGGAAGGCTATGCGACGCCCAAGGTTGAAGTGCGTGCCGCCGTGTTCGACGCGGCGGGCCGTATCCTGATGGTGCGCGAGGTGCTGGACGGCGGGCGCTGGACGCTGCCCGGTGGGTGGGCGGATGTGAACCTGACCCCGGCCGAGAACGCTGTGAAGGAAGTGCAGGAGGAAAGCGGCTATATCGTGACGGTGCGCAGGCTGGCGGCGGTGTGGGACCGCGACCGGCAGGGGCATGAGCACAAGGCGTTCTCCTGCGCCAAGTTCTTCTTTCTGTGCGATCTGGCGGGTGGGGAAGCGGCCACCAGTATCGAGACTTCGGAAATCGGCTGGTTCGGCCCGGACGAGATTCCGGCCGACCTGTCGCTGGGTCGGGTGCTGCCGGGGCAGATACGGCGCATGTTCGAGCATTACCGCGCGCCCGGCCTGCCGGCCGATTTCGAGTGATGGAAGATGGATGGGTCGCAGGGCGTTGAAATCATGATGTTCGTGACCCATATGCTGCCATTGGATGATTTTACGTAACAGAGAGATTTCCGACATGGTCGATCAGGCTGCGGGCTCCGATGCGGGCCGCCCCGCTGCGACGGGTGGCGAGGAGCATGCTTTCAGCGCGGAGGTCGGGCGGCTGCTCGATCTGGTGGTGCATGCGCTGTATTCCGAGCGCGAGATTTTCCTGCGTGAACTGGTGGCCAACGCCGCCGACGCCACCGACCGGCGGCGCTTCGAGGCCCTGACCGATGCCGCCCAGGCGCTGCCCGAGGGCGCGAAGGTGCGTATCGAGCCCGACAAGGATGCGCGGCGCCTGACCATTAGCGACGATGGCGCGGGCATGAGCAAGGACGAGCTGGCGCGCAACCTGGGCACCATTGCGCGTTCGGGCACCCGTGCGTTCGGCGAGGAGCTGGCCAAGCACAAGCCGGAGGAACGGTCCGGCCTGATCGGGCAGTTCGGTGTCGGTTTCTATGCCGCCTTCATGGTGGCGGAGCATGTCGACGTGGTGTCGCGCCGTGCCGGTACGGACGAGGCGTGGCGCTGGTCGTCGGACGGCAAGGGCAGCTTCACCCTCAGCCCCGCGACGCGCGAGCAGCCCGGCACCGACATCATCCTCTACATGAAGGAGGATGCCGACGAGTTTCTGGATGCATGGCGCCTGGAAGCGATCGTACGGAAATGGGCCGATCACATCGCCTGGCCGATCACGATCCACAGCGATGGCGAGGACAAGGCGGCCAATGCGGGCACGGCCCTGTGGCGCAAGCCGCGCAGTGAGGTCACCGAAGAGCAGCTCACCGAATTCTATCGCCATGTCAGCCATAATTTCGATACGCCCTGGGCGACGCTGCACTGGCATGCCGAAGGCACGATCGATTTCACGGCCCTGCTGTTCATCCCCGGCAGCCGTCCGTTCGAGTTCGGCGAGCAGGTGCGCGAGAGCCGGGTGCGGCTGCATGTCCGCCGCATGTTCATCACCGACGATGCGGCGCTGCTGCCGCCCTGGCTGCGCTTTGTGCAGGGCGTGGTGGATACCGAGGACCTGCCGCTGAACGTCTCGCGCGAGATGTTGCAGGCGACGCCGGTGTTGCAGCGGATCCGCAAGGCCGTGACCAACCGGGTGCTGAACGAGCTGCGCAACCGTGCCAAGGATGCCGAATCCTATGCCGGCTTCTGGGACAATTTTGGCCCGGTGGTGAAGGAAGGGATCTGGGACGACGCGGAATACCGCACCGACCTGGCGGGTCTGGCCCGTTTCCCCAGCACCGAAGAGGGCTGGACCACGCTGGCCGATTACGTGGCGCGGATGAAGGACGGGCAGGAGGCGATCTATTACCTGACCGGCGACAATCCGGACACGCTGCCGGCCTCGGCGCAACTGGAAGGGTTCAAGGCACGCGGGATCGAGGTGCTGCTGCTGACCGATCCGGTCGATTCCTTCTGGCCCGATCGTCTGGGCACGTTCGAAGGTAAATCCCTGCGTAGCGTCAGCCAGAGCCATGCCGACCTGGAGAAGTTCGAGGCCCCGCTGTCGGAAGGCGAGAAGGCGGAGCTGGACACGCTGCTGCCGGCGCTGAAGGACGCGCTGGGCGATGCGGTATCCGAGGTGCGCGGCAGCACGCGGCTGGTGAGCAGCGCGGTAGTGCTGGCGTCGGCCGGGCAGGGGCCCGACCTGCAATTGCAGCGCCTGCTGCGCCGCAGTGGCCAGGCCGTGCCGGACCTGGCGCCGGTGCTGGAGGTCAATCCGGCGCATCCGCTGATCCGCGATCTGGCGGCGCGGGTGGCGCGCGGTGAATCGGTGACCGACACGGCGCTGATCCTGCTGGATATCGCGCGGATCCAGGAGGGCGAGAGCCTGAAGGACCCGACCGCGTTTGCCAGCCGGCTGACGGCGACGCTGACCCATATTCAGGGCGGCGCGGCTTAAAGCCTGCCATGACAGGTTCACGCGCATCTGCCGCATGAACCTGATATTCTGTCGCGTGGAGCCCGCAGCCGGATGGTTGCGGGCTTGATGTCGCGGGGCTTGGGTGCTTCCCTGCGCGGCCTTTTTCCCAGCCATTGGAAACATGCGACATGAAGATCGGTAACATCCCTTATCGCAGCGTATGGGTGGACCAGGATGATGGCTGGTCGGTCCATATCTTCGACCAGACCCGCCTGCCCTGGGCGCTGGATATCCTGCGCCTGACCGAGCGGGACCAGGTGGCGCAGGCGATCCGCAGCATGCAGGTGCGCGGTGCGCCGCTGATCGGCGCGGTGGCGGCCTATGGGCTGGCGCTGGCGTTGCGCGTCGATGCCTCCGACGCCGCGATGGAGCGCGATGCCGCCCTGCTGGCGGACACGCGGCCGACCGCGATCAACCTGCGCTGGGCGATCGAGCGCATGCAGGCGCGGCTGCGCCCGCTGCCGGCCGAGGCGCGGGTTGCCGCCGCCTATGACGAGGCCGGGCGGATCTGCGACGAGGATGCGGCGCAGAACGAGGCGATCGGCCGGCATGGGCTGAGCCTGATCCAGGAGATCGCGGCGCGGCGGGGCGAGGGGGCGACGGTCAATATCCTGACCCACTGCAATGCCGGATGGATTGCCACCGTCGACTGGGGCACCGCGCTGGCGCCGATCTATATGGCGCATGACAGCGGGCTGAAGGTGCATGTCTGGGTGGATGAAACCCGGCCGCGCAACCAGGGCGCCGCGCTGACGGCGTGGGAGCTGGGCAGCCATGGCGTGCCGCATACGGTGGTGGCCGACAATGCCGGCGGGCACCTGATGCAGCACGGATCGGTGGATCTGGTGATCGTGGGCACCGACCGCGTGACGCGCGGCGGGGACGTGGCCAACAAGATCGGCACCTATCTGAAGGCGCTGGCGGCGCATGACAATGGCGTGCCGTTCTGGGTTGCGCTGCCGTCGACCACCATCGACTGGCGCGTGACCGACGGGCTGACCGAAATCCCGATCGAGGAGCGCGCTGGCGCCGAGGTGACGAGTGTGACCGGCCAGACCGAAGACGGGCGGGTCGAGACCGTGCGGGTGACGCCGCCGGGCAGCCGGGCGGCCAATCCGGCGTTCGACGTGACACCCGCGCGGCTGGTGACGGGGCTGATCACCGAGCGCGGGCTGTGCGCGGCCTCGCAACTGGGGCTGGCCGGGCTGTTTCCGGAACACGCCGAGGCGTGATGGCGGGGCGGAGGCTGGTGGGCGCAGGCAACCCTTGACAGGGGCGGCCCGGCCCGGCTTCCTCCGCCTTCGATCGAACGGGGCGCGTCGCGTCCCGTCCCTTGTTTTTTGGTGACACAGGACCGGACCATGCATCCCTACCGTACCCATAGCTGTGCCGCGCTTCGGGCCAGCGACGCCGGGCAGACCGCCCGCCTCTCCGGCTGGGTGCACAGCAAGCGCGATCATGGCGGTCTGCTGTTCATCGATCTGCGCGATCATTTCGGCATCACCCAGATCGTGATTCCCGCCGGTTCGCCGGTGCTGGAGGCGGTCGAGCGCGTGCGCGTGGAAAGCGTGCTGACGGTGACGGGCGAGGTCGTGCTGCGCGACGACGCGACGCGCAACCCGAACCTGCCGACCGGCGATATCGAACTGCGCGCCCGCGAGGTGGACGTGCAGTCGGCGGCCGAGGTGCTGCCGTTCCAGGTCGCGGGCCACGAGAACTATCCCGAGGATCTGCGCCTGACCTACCGCTATATCGATCTGCGGCGGGACAAGGTGCATCGGAACATCCTGCTGCGCTCGCAGGTGATCGCCAGCCTGCGCCGCCGCATGACCGACCAGGGGTTCATCGAGTTCCAGACGCCGATCCTGACGGCCTCTTCGCCCGAGGGCGCGCGCGACTTCCTGGTGCCGGCGCGGATGCATCCGGGCAAGTTCTATGCCCTGCCGCAGGCCCCGCAGCAGTTCAAGCAGCTTGCGATGGTTGCCGGGTTCGACCGGTATTTCCAGATCGCGCCCTGTTTCCGTGACGAGGCGGCGCGTGCCGACCGGTCGCCGGGCGAGTTCTATCAGCTTGATTTCGAGATGGCGTTCGCCACCCAGGAGGACGTGTTCGCGACCCTGGAGCCGGTGATGGAAGGCGTGTTCCGCGAGTTCGGCGGTGGGCGCACGGTCAGCGCGGCGCCGTTCGAGCGGATTCCTTACGCTACGGCGATGAAGCTGTATGGCAGCGACAAGCCGGACCTGCGCAATCCGCTGCTGATCAGCGATGTGACCGAATCGTTTGCCGATTCGGGCTTCGGCCTGTTTGCCCGCATCGTCGCCGCGGGCGGCGAGGTGCGCGCGATTCCCGCGCCGGGGGCGGGCGACCGTCCGCGTGCCTTCTACGACAAGCTGAACGCCTGGGCGCGCGAGGCCGGGGCCGGTGGGCTGGGCTACATCATCTTCGACGAGGAAGGTGGCAAGGGGCCGATTGCCAAGAACCTGGAGCCCGAGCGCGTGGAGGCGATTCGTGCCGTGACCGGGCTGAAGGCGGGCGATGCCGTGTTCTTCGCGGCGGGCAAGGGCGACGAGGTCGTGAAATTCTCGGGCCAGGTGCGCACGCGCGTCGCGACCGAGCTGGAGCTGATCGAGCAGAATGCCTTCCGCTTCTGCTGGATCACCGATTTCCCGATGTATGAGCGCAACGAGGAAACGGGGCAGATCGATTTCTCGCACAACCCGTTCTCGATGCCGCAGGGCGGGCTGGAGGCGCTGAACAGCCAGGACCCGCTGACGATCACGGCCTATCAGTACGACATCGTCTGCAACGGTATCGAACTGTCGTCGGGCGCGATCCGCAACCATCGTCCGGATGTGATGATCCGGGCGTTCGAGCTGGCGGGGTATCCGGCCAGCGAGGTCGAGGCGCGGTTCGGCGGCATGCTGAATGCCTTCCGCTACGGTGCGCCGCCGCATGGCGGTTCGGCGCCGGGCGTGGACCGCATGGTCATGCTGCTGGCCGATGAGCCGAATATCCGCGAGGTGATCCTGTTCCCGCTGAACCAGCAGGGCGAGGATTTGATGATGGGGGCCCCGGCGCCGGTGCCGCCCGAGCGGCTGAAGGAGCTGTCGCTGGCACTCGACCTGCCACGGCCCAAGCCTTCGGCCAGCAAGGACGCCAAGCCGGCGGAATAGGCCGGAGATGGCGCATTGCCAGCGGAGCATCATTGCGCGGAATGACGCGATGGGCTCTGCTGCGGTCATGAAACCAAGCATCCGATGCGCCGCCATGGCGCGGCCGGGCAGGGCGCTGCTGGCGGCGGCCCTCCTGGCTCTGCCGGGGATGGGAAGCCCTGCCTGGGCGGAGGCGCCGGTCGCGCTGGCGCCCCATCGCGCGGTGTATGACCTGACGCTGGCGGCCGTGACCGGAGGCGATACGATTTCCGCCAGCGGAACCATGACTTATGCGGTCAGCGATGCGTGTTCGGCATGGTCGACCCAGCAGCAGCTGAAGCTGCAGACGGTCTCGCGCTCGGGCGCCGTGACCGAGATGGTGTCGGATTATGCGACGCTGGAAGCCAAGGACGGGCATAATCTGGTGTTCCAGACCGTCCAGACCGCGAATGGCCATCCGGCCAGCCGGGTGATGGGCGAGGCGACGATGACGCCGACCGGCGGCGAGATCCGCTATACCCAGCCGCGCGCCCATACGGTCAGCCTTCCGGCCGGGGTTCTATTCCCGATGGCCCATACCAGGGCGATCATCAGTGCCGGCGAGCAGGGACAGGCGTCGCTGGCGCCGAGCCTGTTCGACGGCACGGGCGATGATGGGGCGCAGGATACGTATATCATGATCCTGGGGTGGAACCGTCCGCCTTCGGCCAGCCCGTTTCCGGCACTGGCCCGCCTGCCGTCCGGCAGGGTGCATGTGGCGTTCTATACCGCCTCGTCGCACGACATGCGTCCCGATTACGAGATCGGGATGCGGTATTTCGCCAATGGCGTATCCGATGATCTGGACATGGATTTCGGAGATTTCCGCATGCACGGCACGCTGCACAGTTTCACCCCGGCCCCGGAAGGTCACCGATGCTGAACCCTACACCGATCGATGACAGCCAGCCGGACGCGGCGCCCGCCAACGGGGGCGGCCTGGCCCATTCGTTGCGGACCCGCCACGTTTCGATGATTGCCATCGGCGGGATGGTCGGGGCCGGGCTGTTCGTGAACACGTCGGTCATGATCCAGGGGGCGGGGCCGCTGGTGCTGCTGTCCTATCTGATGGCCGGGCTGATCGTCTTCCTGGTCATGCGGATGCTGGGGGAGATGGCGATCGAGTGCCCGGAGGCGGGGTCGTTCGTCGGGCATGTGCGGCGGGGGCTGGGGCATCGGGCCGCCTTCGTCACCGGCTGGTCGTACTGGCTGTTCTGGGTGGTGGTGGCCTCGGTCGAGGCCAAGGCGGCGGCGCTGATCGTGGCGCCCATGCTGGGCGTTGCCCAGTTGCCGGTGGCGCTGGCGCTGATCGGGCTGATGACGGCCGTGAACATGGGGTCGGTCCGGGGGTATGGCGAGTTCGAATTCTGGTTCTCGCTGATGAAGATCTCGGCGATCGGCGTGTTCACGATCATTGCCGGGCTGGCGCTGTTCGGGGTGATCGGGTCTTCGCTGCATGGCGGCATCGCGCATCTGTGGGACCAGGGCGGATTCATGCCCCGTGGTTTCGGGGCTTCGCTGGCGCTGATGCCGGCGATCCTGTTTACCTTCGCCGGAGCGGAGATCGCGACCGTCGCGGCGGCGGAGACGGACAATCCCGGATATAATATCGTCCAGGCCATCCGTACCGTCGTGGTGCGCGTCATGCTGTTCTACATGGGTTCGCTGGCGGTGATCCTGTGCCTGATCCCATGGAACCAGATCCGTATCGGCCATTCGCCGTTTCTCGACGTGCTGCACCGGATCGGCATTCCGGGGGCCGAGACCGCGATGACGGTGGTAGTGCTGGTGGCGATCGCGTCGTGCCTCAATTCCACGCTGTATGTGACCTCGCGCATCCTGTTCGAGATGGCGGCGCATGGCGATGCGCCGGCGGTGCTGGTGCGTACCGGGCCCAGCGGGGCGCCGCGCCGGGCGATTGCCATCGGCAGCCTGGTGGCCGTTGTGCTGACGGTGATTGCGGCGACCTTCCCGGGCGAGGTCTTCGGCTTTCTGCTCAATGCATCCGGGGCGATCATCCTGTTCGATTATCTGATGGTGGTCTTCGCCCAGATCGCGCTGCGCCGGAGGATGCATGGCGAGGGGCGGCAGCCGGCCTTTCCGATGCTGCTGTTTCCGTATCTGTCCTGGCTGACGGTGGGGGCCATTCTGCTGGTGATGGTGACGATGATGCTGACGCCGGACACGCGGGTGCAGATCGAGCTGGGCAGCCTGACATTGGTCCTGATCGTGGCGCTGGGTGCGGTTGCGCCGCGCCGGGGCGGCCGTGCGCCATCGTGATGGCTCGCTGTTCCATACGGTCATATTTCGCCATTCCAGCGCCATGATGGTCGGACCATATTGAGGCTGACGGGACGTGAAGATCCCGTGTGCAGACAGGAGTTGGTTCGCAATGAACAGGCAGATTGTCAGGGGTGCCCTTCTGGCGCTGGGCATCATTGCCGGGGGCGCCATGGTGGTGGATGCGGCCCCGGCCCAGGCGCAGGCCTATCGCTATGGCCCGGTGACGCCGGGCTGGGCGCCGCCGCCCATGCCGCCGCCGCGTTTTGAAAGAATGCCCCCGCAGCGCCCTGGCTGGGTCTGGGTCGGCGGCGGCTGGGACTGGGTCAATGGCCGATATATGTGGGTTCCGGGGCGCTATGTGCGCGGCGGCCGGCATGGTGGCTGGGGACCGGGACGCTGGATGCAGCGCGGCCCGCGCTGGGTCTGGGTGCGGCCCGGCTGGCGCTGACCGGATGATGTAACGAGGTCCCCGCCAGCGTGACCGCTGGCGGGGAGCGGCTTCAGGCGTGCGTGTCTTCCAGGGTGACGACCAGCGGCACATGGTCCGACGGCTGGTTGCGTCCGCGCTCGTCCCGGTCGGGATGGGCGTCACGCAGGCGTTCGGCCAGGCGCGGGGACAGCAGGGCGTGGTCGATCCGCAGGCCGCAATCGCGGGGCCAGGCGCCGGCCTGATAGTCCCAGAAAGTGTAATATCTGCCGTGCGGGTGCAGGGCGCGCACCGCGTCGGTCAGGCCCAGCCAGATCAGGCGGCGGAAGGCCGCGCGTGTTTCCGGCCGCACCAGCGCATCGGTGGGCGGCAGGGCGCCGGGGGCGCAATCTTCATCGGTGGGGCAGACATTGTAATCGCCCGCCAGGACGAAATCCCGCCCCGCATCCAGCAGCGCGCGCGCATGCAGGGCCAGGGCTTCCATGAATGCCAGCTTGGCCTCGTATCCCGCCTCGCCGCCGGAATTGCCGTTGGGCAGGTAGAGATTGCCGAAGATCAGGCCGTTCGCCTCGATTTCGAGGTAGCGTGCCTGGGGGGCGTCGTCGTTCAGGAAGGGCAGGCATCGGGCCCTGACGGAGAAGGGCAGGCGCGACAGGATGGCGACGCCGTTATAGCTCTTCTGCCCGACCACGACGGATTCGTAGCCGGCGGCGCGGAAGGTATCGGCGGGGAAGATGCCTTCCTCGCACTTGATTTCCTGAAGACCGACGATGTCGGGTTTTTCGCGCTCCAGCCAGTCCAGCACATGGGTCTGGCGCTGGCGGATGGAATTGACGTTCCAGCTTGCGATTTTCATCTTGGAATGGCGGCCTGCTCAATCGATCGAGAAGCTGGTGCCGCACCCGCAGGACGAGGTGGCGTTGGGATTGCGCACGGTGAAATGCGCGCCCATCAGCGAATCGTTGAAATGCAGTTCCGCACCCGACAGCAGGTCCAGGCTCGCCGGGTCGACCCGCACGTGGGCGCTGCCGGCGGGCACCACGATGTCGTCGGGGCGGGCTTCGCCATCCAGGGCGAAGCTGTACTGAAAGCCGTTGCAGCCGCCGGCCAGCACCGTGACCCGTAGCCCCGTCGAGGTGGCATCGACGCCCGGCTGGGCGGCGATGATGTCCTGAAGCCGGGTTGCGGCCTCGGGCGAGACACGGAAGGCGGTGTCGGGCGAGGGGGAAGAAGGGAGCGGCATGTCCATCGGGGTCACCATCGTCGCGCGGCCCGGGTCGGCATGCTGAGCCAGCATGCTGGCCTTGCGGCGCCGGGCGGGTTATCGACAGGGGGCGGTCCGGTTCTTATGGCGCCGGGCGCCCGCCACCCATCCGGGATTGGGGTTATATATGAGCGTCGCACCCTATGCTGTCCAGACCGCCACCGCCCGGGGGCGCCTGTATGCCGAGCCGGAATCCCCCAGCCGTTCGCCCTGGCAGCGCGACCGCGACCGGGTGCTGCATTCCGCCGGCTTCCGCACGCTGCAATACAAGACGCAGGTCTTCGTCAATCATCAGGGCGATTTCTTTCGCACCCGGCTGACGCATTCGCTGGAAGTGGCGCAGATCGCGCGCTCGATCGCCCGCAGCCTGTCGGTGGACGAGGACCTGACCGAGACGCTGTCGCTGGCCCACGATCTGGGCCACACCCCGTTCGGCCATGCGGGAGAGGATGCGCTGGCTGCGGCCATGAAGGATTGGGGCGGCTTCGACCACAATACCCAGACCCTGCGGCAGGTGACGAAGCTGGAGCGCCGCTATTTCGACTTCGACGGGCTGAACCTGACCTGGGAAACGCTGGAAGGGCTGATCAAGCATAACGGCCCGGTGGACCACCCGACCGGCTATGTCGCCCGCTATGCGGATGGGCTGGGGCTGGACCTGGGCAGTTACGCCTCGGTCGAGGCGCAGATTGCCGCCATGGCCGACGATATTGCCTATCACGCCCACGATCTGGATGACGGGATGCGCGCCGGCCTGCTGGATCTGGCGGATCTGGCGGATCTGCCGGTGGTGGGCGCGGCGCTGGCGCAGGTTCGGGAAATGGCGGGCGGGGTCGCCATGTCGGGTGACGCTGCCGAGGAGGCGCATGTGCAGGACCGGATGCGGCATGAGACCATCCGCCGGGTCATCAATGCCCTGGCGGTGGACCTGACGGAGCAGACAAGACGCAACCTGGCTGAACTGGCCCCGCAATCGGCTGATGATGTGCGCCGTGCCGCCATGCCGGTCGTGGCCTACAGCCCGGCCATGGCGCGCGATAACGGGGCGATCCGTACTTTCCTTTACGCGCGGATGTATCGGCATTGGCGGGTGAACCGCATGACGCGCAAGGCGCGGATCGCGGTCGAATCGATCTTCTCGATTCTGGCCAACGATATCTCGCTGCTGCCTGATGGCTGGCGGCAGGAGGCGCGGGCCACCGACGCGATGGGTGCGCGGCGGATCGTGGCCGATTATATAGCCGGGATGACGGATCGATTCGCGATGGAAGAACATCGACGGTTGACGGATCTGTCCGTGCCGGGCTGAAACGCCCGACCAGATCATCATTCTGACGCGCCGGGCGGGGCATCCGCCCGGCGCCGGTATTTCAGTGGGAAGCCGCATCGCATGTCCGACAGCCTGTACGTCCGCTATCTCTCGCATGTGCGCGATGCCCTGCGACGGATCGTTCCGGACCTGCCGGAGGAGGTGGCGGCGCGCGTGGAACTGACCCCGACGCGCGACCCGGCCCATGGCGACATGGCGACCAACGCCGCCCTGCTGGCGGCCAAGCCGGCGCGGCGGCGCCCGGCCGAGATCGCGGCCGAGCTGGCGGCGGCGCTGGTCGAGGTGTCGGGCATTGCCCGAGCCGAGCCCGCCGGGCCCGGTTTCGTCAACGTGACGCTGGACGAATCGGTGCTGCGTGCCGTGGTGGGTGACGTGCTGCGTGCCGGCGAATCCTATGGCGATGCCACGCTGGGCGAGGGCGTGCGGGTGAATGTCGAATATGTTTCGGCCAACCCGACGGGGCCGATGCATGTTGGCCATTGCCGGGGCGCGGTCGTGGGTGACGCGCTGGCCAATCTGCTGGCCAAGGCCGGCTATGCGGTCACCAAGGAATATTACATCAACGATGCCGGGGCGCAGGTCATCGCCCTGGCCTGGGCGGCCTATTGGCGGTACCTGGAGGCCATCGGCACGACGATGGACCGGGAGGCTTTCGCGGCCCTGGTGCCCGGCGGCATCCAGTATGGTGGCGATTATCTGGTGCCGGTGGGGCAGGCGCTGGCCGAGCAGCACGGCACCGGCCTGGCCGGTCCGGATGGGCATCCGGCCGCGCCCGAGACCTGGATGGGTACGGTCAAGCCCTTCGTAGTGGCCGCGATGATGGCGATGATCCGCGAGGATCTGGACGCGCTGGGCGTGCGGCATGACGTCTTCACCAGCGAGGCGAAGATTCTGGCCGATGGCGTGACCGACCAGGCCATTGCCCGGCTGGATGCGCAGGGCCTGCTGTATGAAGGCGTGCTGGAGCCGCCGAAGGGCAAGCTGCCCGACGATTGGGAGGCCCGGCCCCAGACCCTGTTCCGCTCCACCGCCTTCGGCGACGACGTGGACCGGCCGCTGCGCAAGTCGGATGGGTCGAACACCTATTTCGCCAACGATATCGGCTATCACGACGACAAGGTGCGTCGCGGCGCGGACCTGCTGATCGATGTCTGGGGCGCCGACCATGGCGGCTACGTCACCCGGATGAAGGCGGCGGTGCAGGCGCTGGCCGTGGGGGGGGAGAGCGTCGGGTTCGACGTGCTGCTGTGCCAGATCGTGCGGATCGTGCGCGATGGGGAGCCGGTGCGCATGTCCAAGCGTGCGGGGACCTTCGTCACGCTGCGCGACCTGATCGACGAGGTGGGGCGCGATGCGGTGCGCTTTACCATGCTGACGCGCAAGGCCGACGCGCAGATGGAATTCGACCTGGACCAGGTGGTGGCGCAGACGCGCGACAATCCGGTCTTTTACGTGCAGTACGCGCATGCGCGCTGCCGCTCCGTCCTGCGGGCGGCGCAGGAGATGCTGGGCGAGGCCGCGATCGCTCCCGTGGCGCTGGCCGAGGCCGGGCTCGATGGAATCGGGTCGGATGCCGAGCTGGCGCTGCTGCGGCGAATCGCCCAGTGGCCGCGTACGGTGGAGGGTGCTGCCCAGGCGCATGAACCGCATCGGGTTGCCTTCTATCTGGGTGAACTGGCGGGGGATTTCCATATGCTGTGGAATCGTGGCCGCGATGATGCGACATTGCGGTTCCTGCAGGAAGACGACCTGGTTGCCACCCGTGCGAAGCTGGCGCTGGTCGAGACGACGGCGACCGTCATCCGTTCCGGTCTGGCGGTGCTGGGTGTCGAGCCGGTTGAGGAAATGCGATGAGCGATACCGATCCGTCCGGCCGCGACCCGTATGAGGATCGCCTGAACCGCGTGCGTGAGCGCATGAGCGCGGATTATGGCGATGACGATGCGCCGCCGCCGCGTTCGCGCCCGGCCCGCCGGGCGGGCGGCATGCTGGATGGGTTGCTGGGCGCCGACCCCACCACGCGGCGCCTGGCCTATGGCGCGGCCGGGTTGGGTGGCCTGCTGGTGATCGCCATCGGCGGCTGGGCGCTGCTGGGGCATCAGCAGACGGGTATTCCCGTTATCGGGCCGCCGCCCGGCCCGGTGCGGGTGCGGCCGGTCGATCCGGGTGGCATGCAGGTTCTGGGGGCCGAGGCGCCGAGCGGCGATGACGGTGCGGTTGCCCGCCTGGCGCCGGGGCCGGAACAGCCGCGGCCCGATCGTCTGGCCCAGCAATATGGTCAGCCGCCGGAAGCACCGGCCACCGACGCCACGGCGCCCGGACCCTCGGCGGCGTCTACGGCGGCGGCGGCATCCGTCAGCCCGCCTGTGGCCGAGGCTCCGGCTGCCAGCGCCGTGCCGGCGGGGCCGAGTGCTGCCGCGCCGGCGCCGGTTGCCCCGGCACCTTCCGCGCCGGTGGCAACGCCGCCTGCCGAAGAACCGGCCGCGCCTGTGCCGCCGGCCGCGAGTGCCGCGCCAGCGGCGGCGCCGGCTGCGGTGGCGGGGGGGCGTTATGGCGTGCAGCTTGCGGCGCTGGATTCGCAGCAGGCCGCCGAGAAGGAATGGGCGCGGCTGGCGCAGCATTATCCGGACCTGTTCGGGAGCCATACGCCGATCATCGAGCGGACCGAGCGCAACGGGGCGGTCTTCTTCCGGCTGCGCACGCGCGGGTTTGCCAGCATCGCCCAGGCCACGTCGTTCTGCGAGCATGTGCGGCTGAACGGGCTGGCCTGCACGCTGGCCGGGTTCTAGGACCGGGCCGTTGGTGACGGAGCCCGTTGAGCGCATGCCGGGGGAAGGGCAGGAGGGGGACCTGCCCGATGGGCTGACCGCGCCCATGTTGCATCTGGATGGGTTCGAAGGGCCGCTGGACCTGCTGCTGGAGCTGGCCCGGGCGCAGAAGGTCGATCTGGCGCGGATTTCGATCCTGCAACTGGTCGAGCAATATCTGGCCATCGTCGAATCCGCCCGCCGCATCCGCCTGGAGCTGGCGGCCGACTGGCTGGTGATGGCCGCATGGCTGGCCTGGCTGAAGTCGCGCCTGCTGCTGCCGGCCGAGGACGGCGAGGATGTGGACGCCGAGGAGGCGGCCGAACTGCTCCAGGCGCGGCTGGTCGAACTGGCGCGGATCGGGCAGGCGGCGGCATGGCTGGGGGCACGCCCCCAATTGGGCCGCGACGTGTTTGCCCGTGGCGAGCGCGAGGATCTGACGGAAATCGACCGCTCGGGGCTGGCGCTGGATCTGTCGCAATTGATGGGTGCCTATATGGCGGCCATGCGGCGGGGGGCGCGCAAGCGTGTCTACCAGCCCCGGCGGATGCATTTCTGGACGGTGCAGGACGCGCTGGCCCGGTTGCACCGGCTGCTGGGGGCGGACAGCATTCCCGGCGGTGGGGAATGGTGCGAGCTTGGCTCCTTCCTGCCCGAGGGTGGTCCGGCCATGGAGGGCGAGGATGCGGAAGAGCGCATCCAGCAGCGCCGGGCGGCCATGGCCGGCACGCTGATCGCCGGGCTGGAACTGGCGCGCAACGGTACGATCGAGCTGCGTCAGGACGAACAATTCGGCCGGATCATGCTGCGCCCCCATGTGGGGGGCGAGGCAGCCAACGATCCGGACATGGACAGGATGGACGCGGCGGAATGACCGACGACAGCCAGCAGATTCCGGCCGCGCCGGTTTCCGGTGACGAATCGCGCGCCGCGATTCCTGGAACGCATGAGGAGTCGGGCGCGGGTGTCGTGGAGCTTGCGGTCCGGCTGGTGGAGGCGATGATCTTCGCCAGCCCCGACCCGGTGTCCGAACGCGCGATTGCCGATCTGCTGGAGGCACAGGGGCTGGTGCCGCCCGAGGCGGAGGATCTGGCCGCCTATGTGCGCGGCGTGATCGACGGCGTGGTGACGCAATATGCCGGCCGGGGGGTGGCGCCCGTTCTGGTGGCGGGCGGCTGGCAGTTCAGGACGGCGGCCGATCTGGCGCCGCGCCTGACCCGCGTGTTGCAGCGGCCCCGGCGGCTGCCTCGGGCCACGCTGGAGAGCCTGGCGATCATTGCCTATCACCAGCCCTGCACTCGCGCGGAAATCGAGGAGATTCGCGGCGTGTCGCTCAGCCAGCAGGTGCTGGATAATTTGCTGGAGGCGTCGCTGATCGTGCCGCGTGGCCGCAAGGAGGTGCCGGGGCGGCCGATCCTGTGGGGAACGTCGGCCGATTTCCTGCGTCATTTCGGCCTGCGCGACCTGCGCGACCTGCCGCGCCGCGAGGAACTGCTGGTGGATGTGCCGGACAATCCGGCGCTGCGGGCTGCCGCGCCGGAGGAGGCCAAGACGGACGGGGCGAAAACGGAAGCGGTTTCCGGCCCGCCGGGGGCGTGATAGGTGTCCATCCTTTCCGCGCATGTCGGCGCGTGCCGGCGCGCGGTTCGCGTCATGCCATGTCTGGGTCCGTTTTAATGTCCAAGTCTGAGAGCCTGACCGAAAATACGCGCTGGCGGCGATCCAGCGCGCGTTGCCTGCGCTTCGGTGCTCATTGTCATCAAGGCCACTCCGCTCCGATGCTCGGCAACACACGCCGGGCGCGGCCCTGCGGGCCGCTCTCGCTCGCCAGCCCGCATTTTCCAGTCAGGCTCTGAGCCAGGGATCGGTCATGTTTGATTTCGCATGGTCCGAGATGGCGCTGATCGGTGTCGTCGCCCTGCTGCTGATCGGGCCCAAGGACATGCCGGTGGCGATCCGCACCATCACCGGCCTGATCAAGAAGGCCCGCAAGATGGCCTCGGAATTCCAGACCCATGTCGACGAGATGGTGCGCGAGGCGGACCTGACCGAGGCGCGGGACGCGCTGGGTGGCATCCGGCGCTTCAATGTCCGCAACCAGATCATGCGGGCGATCGACGATGACGGCGTGCTTCAGCGCACCTTCAACGAATCGCCGCTGGATGCGCGGCCTTCCGCGCCGCTGGTCCAGCCCCCGGCCGCGACGCCCGGTTTCGACCCTGACGGGCAGCATCGCTATGGCTATGTGCCGCCGGCGCAGCCTTATGAGGACGCCACGTTTCCGCCGGTTGCGGATGCCGGTCCGGCGCCGGCGCTGCTGCCGCCATCCGTCGCGCGGCGGCTGGCCGCCGACCGGGCGCGGTTGCATCCGCCCGCCTTCCTGCCGCCGGTACGGGTGATCCATGGGGCGCGGCGCGTGCCCGTGGACGGGCCGGCGGTGCCGCCCGCGGCTGCGGGAGAGCCGACATAATGGACCAAGCCAAGCCGGGAGAGACGATCCTGAACGACGATCCGGGCCATAACGATCCGATCCACGACCAGCCCATGCCGCTGCTGGAGCATCTGGTGGAACTGCGCCGCCGCCTGATCTGGTCGGCGGTGGCGTTCGGCCTGTGCTTCCTGCTGTGCTATCATTTCTCGGCGCGGATCTACCTGTTTCTTGCCCAGCCTCTGGGCGACGTGATGCGCGCGCAGGGCGAGCAGCCGCACCTGATCTATACGGCGCTGTACGAGGCGTTCTTTACCTACATCAAGGTGGCGATCTTCGGGGCGGCGTTCCTGTCCTTTCCGATGGTGGCCATGCAGGCCTGGATGTTCGTGGCGCCGGGGCTTTATCGCAGCGAGAAGCGGGCTTTTCTGCCGTTTCTGGTGGCGACACCGATCATGTTCGTGATGGGCGCGGCGCTGGCCTATTATTTCGTCTTTCCCTTTGCCTGGAAGTTCTTCCTCTCGTTCCAGACCGCCGATGGGCAGGACGGGTTGCAGATCCAGCTCCAGGCCAAGGTGTCGGAATATCTGGCGCTGGTCATGAAGCTGATCATGGCTTTCGGCGTGGCGTTCGAGCTGCCGGTGGCGCTGACGCTGCTGGCGCGGGTGGGGATCGTGACCGCCGCCACGCTGAAGCGGTTCCGGCGCTACGCCTATGTCGGGGCCTTCGTGGTCGCGGCGATCCTGACGCCGCCGGACATCATCACCCAGACCGGTCTGGCGGTGCCGTTGATCGGGTTGTACGAAATTTCCATCGTCTGCGCGCGTCTGGTCCAGCCCAAACGCCCCGAGGATCTGGACCAGGAGAATATTCATGCATGATCTTCGCGCGCTTCGCGCCGATCCGGCCGCCTTCGACGCCGCCCTGACGCGCCGGGGGGATGCTCCCGTCGCCGCGCATGTCGTGCGGCTGGACGAGGATCGGCGCGCCGCCGTGACGGCGTTGCAGGACCGTCAGGCCCGGCGCAAGACGCTCTCGAAAGAGATCGGGACCCTGCGCCGCACGGGTGCCGACAGTGCGGCGCTGGAGGAAGAGGCTGTCGCGCTGCGCGAGGGGATCGAGCAGCTTGAGGCGGTGGTCCGGGACCGGGATGCGGAAATCCGCGACCTGCTGGTGACGCTGCCCAACCGGCTGGATGAGGCCGTGCCCGACGGTGCGGACGAGGCCGCGAACGTGGTGGTGCATCAGGTGGGCGAGCGGCGGAATTTCGGTTTTGCCCCGCGCGAGCATTTCGCGCTGGGCGAGGCGCTGGGCCAGATGGATTTCGAAACCGCATCCAAACTGTCGGGCGCGCGTTTCGTGGTGCTGCGTGGGGCCTTGGCGCGGATGGAGCGCGCGCTGGGGCAGTTCATGCTCGACCTGCACGCCCAGGAGCATGGCTATACCGAGACTTCCGTGCCGGTGCTGGTCAATGAGGCCGCGATGTTCGGCACCGACAAGCTGCCGAAATTTGCCGACCAGTCCTTCCGTACCGAGGATGGGCGGTGGCTGGTGCCGACGGCCGAGGTGCCGCTGACCGCCAGCGTGGCGGGGGACATTCTGCCGGCGTCGGTCCTGCCGCGCCGGATGGTGGCGCTGTCTTCCTGTTTCCGCAGCGAGGCCGGGGCCTCGGGGCGCGATACACGGGGCATGCTGCGCCAGCATCAGTTCCAGAAGGTCGAGATGGTGTCGGTCACGCGGCCGGAAGACAGCGATGCGGAACTGGAGCGCATGACCCGCTGCGCCGAGACGGTGCTGGAGCGGCTGGGCATTCCCTATCGCCGCATGCTGCTGTGCGCCGGGGATACCGGCTTTGGAGCTGCGAAGACGTTCGACCTGGAAGCGTGGCTTCCGGGGCAGGATGCGTGGCGGGAGATTTCCTCCTGTTCCACCACGCGGGATTTCCAGGCGCGGCGGATGAATGCGCGCTTCCGCCCCGCCGAGGGCGAGGCGCCGGAGTTCGTCCATACGCTCAACGGGTCGGGCCTGGCGGTCGGACGGACGTTGATCGCGGTGATGGAGAATTATCAGAACGAGGACGGCAGCATCACGGTGCCGGAGGTGCTGCTTCCCTATATGGGCGGGCTGGCCGTCATCACCGCCGGCTGACCCGTTTGCCCCCGGACGCGCGCGTCCGGGGGGGATAGTTCAGGCGCGGGCAGCCGATCGGGGCTTGCGCCCGTTGCCGCCTGGGCCCTTGCCCTTGCCCGGTTTGTAGGGACCGGGGCGCTTGTGTGCCGGCTGTTCGGCATTGTCCGCGCGGGCGCGGCTGCTCTGCTGGCGCAGCACGTCTTCGATCCAGTCGTTCAGGCGGGCGGTGGCGTCCTCTGCGTCTTCGCTCGCGCGGTAGGCGTCGGAGAAGCGGAGGGCCAGCCAGCGCCAGGCGACCAGGCGCTTGTGGCGCTTTTCCGCGCGTTCCAGTTCGATACGGTCGGCGCGTTCGGCGGGGGGCAGGCGGCCAGTGCCGGGGGGGATGACCGGGCGGCCGGCGGCGTGGTCGGCGGCCCACTGGACCAGGCGCTGGATGCCGTTGTCGCGGTCGTCGACCGGGCACATCGCATAGACCCAGCGCTGGGCCAGCGTCAGGCCGGTGACACCTTCCAGCGCGGTGGCGATGGCGAAGGCCTGCTCCATGTTGGCCAGGCGGTAGTTCGGATCGTCATGGCGCAGCACGGCGCGGCGGATGCGTGAGAGTACGCCGAACAGGCTTTCCGACCCGATTTCGGCCGCGACCGCCTGGATGATGTCGGCGTCGGGCTGGACCTGCGGGCGCAGGTCGGTGGGATCGGCGGGTGGGGCGGCCAGCATGGCGCGCACGAAGCTGACGCTGCCCGCGCCGGCCAGCACGGCCACCACGCCCTGTTCGTGCTTGCCGTAGCGGCCGGCGCGGCCGCCGATCTGCTTGACCTCCTGCGCGTTCAGGTCGCGGGTCTGGGTGCCGTCGAACTTGCGCAGGGCGGTGAAGATCACGCGGCGGATCGTCAGGTTCAGGCCCATGCCGATGGCGTCGGTCGCGATCAGGATATCGGCCGCGCCGTCATTGAAGCGCTGGGCTTCGGCCCGGCGGACTTCGGGGCTGAGGGCGCCGTAGACCACGGCGACCTTGCGGCCGCGCGCGAGCAGCAATGCCCGCAGATCGAGGACCTCGCGCCGGGAGAAGGCGATCAGTGCGTCGTGGGGTTTCAGGTCCTTGATCTGGACGGCCTCGCTGGCGGTGACCAGCGGGCCCTTGCGTTCCAGCCGCACCTCGTCCAGCGGGTCGCCGCACAGTTCGGCGATGCGGCGGACCATCGGCACGCAGTCCGGGGCGCCCAGCACATAGAGATGTCGTGCCGGGGCGCCCATGATCGCCGCCGTCCAGGCCGCGCCGCGATCGGGGTCGGACAGCATCTGGGCTTCGTCGATGATCGCGACATCGACGGGGTTATGTAGGGGGCACATTTCCACCGTGGCGGCCAGGTGGCGGCTGCCCGGGACGTCGATCCGTTCCTCGCCCGTGGCCAGGGATGTGGGCACGCCGCGCGCCGTCAGGGCTTCGCGGAACTCGTGGGCCAGCAGGCGCAATGGCGCCAGCGCCATGCCGCTTTCGGCGCGGGCCAGGGCTTCCAGCGCGGTGTGGGATTTGCCGCTGTTGGTGGGGCCGGTGACCAGCGTAATGCGGCGCTTCAATGCGCGTGCGGTCTTGAAATGCGCGGCATAGCGATCGAGTGCTGCGACGCGGGCGATGACGGCGTTGCCGACCTTGCGGGTGCCGGCGTCAGGGGCCAGGGCGGGGCCGGTGGGGGCGCCGCCGCGCCATTCCGGCAGATGCTTGCGCAGGGCCACCAGTTCCCTGGGGTCGAATTCCCAGTGTTCGGTGCCGTCCGGCTGCGGCACGCGGCGGGCGACGGGCAGGCGGTTCTCGGCGATCCAGCGCAGGGCCTCCTTGCCCGAGCAACGCAGCAGGCGCGGAACCTCGGAGAAGCCGACCAGGCTGGTTTCCCACTCCTGTAGCCGGCGTTCTTCCTCGGTGCGGCGGGTGCGGGCCGCCTGTTCGATCGCCTCCTGTTCCTGTCGCCTGATGTCGGCGTCGCGCCGCATGCCCTCGACGAAGCCCGATTGCGGGTCCAGGGCGAAGGCTTCGGCCACCGCGCGGGACAGGGTTTCGGTCTCGGCCGGCGTCAAGACGCGGCCGGTGCCGTCGAACAGGTCGGCGCGGACGGTTTCCACGGCCGCCTCGGGCGTGGGGGCGCTGGCGCGCAGGCGCGCGCGGACGACGATGGCGAGCGCGTCGAGCAGTTGGGCGTCGGCGGGTTCGGGCTCGTCGATTGTGGCGGCGGCGGCCTCGGTATCCGCACGGGTCACCCAGACCTCGCCCGCGCGGCGGGTGAGGTCCATCAGGCGCGAGCCCCATGGCTTGCGGCGGACGGTGCAGAGGGCCGCGCGGAAGGTGGCGTCGTCGACGCGGTCCTGGCCCGGGACGAGGGCGCGGGCGACGGTGCGTTCCAGCTTGGGCAGTTCGCGGGTTTCGACCGTCAGGCCGGTTTCGGCGATGGCGGCGGCGACGGCGCTGGCGGCGGGGGAATTGGATGTCATACCCGGTTTGTGCGCCATCGCGCGTCAAGTCTCAACGGTCGTGCGTGGGCAGGCCTGCCGCTGCCTCAACCCTCCGATCGCGGTTTTGTGCTGGCATCGGGGGCGTTGGGTGCTTAAACATCACTCCCTTCTGCACGAACGGGGCCTTGCCGCGGCTCGTGGCGTACTGAATCCCTGTGATGACGGAGCGTTCTGATCTCATGTCCGATACGTTGACCATGCCTGTTGGGACCATGCCTGCCGGGACCGTGCCGAGCGGTCTGGAACCCGTTCCGGGTGAGGCGGGCGTGTATCATCTGGCCGAGCCGACCAAGACCTATGGCCACCTGAACGCCGAGACGGTGCTGACCGTCCATCACTGGACCGACCGCCTGTTCAGCTTCACCACCACCCGCGATGCGGCGCTGCGATTCGAGAACGGGCAGTTCGCGATGATCGGCATCGAGGTCGAGGGCAAGCCGCTGCTGCGTGCCTATTCGATCGCCAGCGCGAATTACGAAGAGCAGCTCGAATTCCTGTCGATCGCGGTGCCGGACGGCCCGCTGACCTCGCGCCTGCGGCACGTCAAGCCGGGCGACAAGGTGCTGATCGGCCGCAAGCCCACCGGCACGCTGCTGCTGGACAATCTGCGTCCTGGCCGCAACCTGTATTTCCTGTCCACGGGCACCGGGCTGGCGCCGTTCATGAGCCTGATCAAGGATCCGACGGCCTATGAGCGGTTCGACAAGGTGATTCTGAGCCACACGGTGCGGATCTCGGGCGAGCTGGCCTATGCCAACCATATCCGCCACGAGCTGCCGCAGCATGAATTCCTGGGCGAGGACGTGTCGGGCAAGCTGCTGTACTATCCGGCCGTAACGCGCGAGGAGTTCGCCGTGACCGACCGCATCACCAAGCTGATCGAGTCCGGCAAGATCTTTACCGACCTGAACATTCCGGAGCTGGACCCCGAGCATGACCGCGTCATGATCTGCGGTTCGCCCGAGATGCTGGCCGATACCGAGGCACTGCTGGAAGCCCGTGGCTTCGACGAGGGCAACAACTCGAACCCCGGTGCCTATGTGGTCGAAAAGGCGTTTGCCGAGCGCTGAGCGGAAACCGACATGACGTATGATTTCGACCTGTTCGTCATCGGTGCGGGGTCGGGCGGTGTGCGCTGTGCGCGCATTGCCGCCGCGCACGGTGCCCGCGTCGCCGTCGCCGAGAACCGGCATTGGGGCGGCACCTGCGTCAATCTGGGATGTGTGCCCAAGAAGCTGATGGTCCAGGCCGCCGAATATGGCGACCTGGCCCGTGACAGCCACGGGTTCGGCTGGGATTTCGCCCCCGGCCATCATGACTGGGCGGCGCTGATCGCCGCCAAGGACCATGAGATTGCGCGCCTGAACGGCATCTATGTCTCGATGCTGGAAAAGTCCGGGGTGACGCTGTTTACCGGCACCGCCCGGTTCGAGGACGCGCATACGATCGTGGTCGGTCCGGGCGAGCTGGCGCCGGAGGCGCCGGTGCGGCGTGTGACGGCGGCGCGGATCGTGATCGCGACCGGGTCGCGGCCGGACCTGCCCGAGATTCCGGGGATCGAGCATGCGATCTCCTCGGATCAGGCGTTTCATCTCGAGACGCGGCCGAAGCGGGTCTGCATGATTGGCGGCGGCTATATCGGGGTGGAATTCGCCGGCATCTTCCAGGGTCTGGGGTCGGAGGTCGATCTGGTCTATCGCAAGCATCTGCCGTTGCGCGGGTTCGACCATGATCTGCGTACGTCCCTGCACGAGGCTATCGCGGGCAGGGGGATCCGGCAGCATGCGGGGCGGTCGCCGGTCGCGATCCGCGCACACGGCGGCCACTACACGGTCACGCTGGACGATGGTGCGAAGATCGAGACCGATTGCGTGTTCTTCGCCACCGGGCGCAATCCGAATGTGGGCGCGCTGGGCCTGAACCATGCTGGCGTGTCGGTGACGGCAGGGGGGCGGATCGTCGTCGATGCGGTGAGCGAGACGAATGTGCCCGGCATCTTCGCCATTGGCGACGTGACGAACCGGATGAACCTGACGCCGGTTGCCATCGCCGAGGGGCATAGCCTGGCCGACCGTCTGTTCGGCCATGGGCATCCGCGCGAATGGTCGCTGGAGACGACGCCCAAGGCCGTGTTCTTCTCGCCCCCGCTGGCGAGTGTTGGCCTGACCGAGGGCGAGGCCGCGCGTGAGGGCACGGTCGATATCTATCTGGCGCGCTTTACGCCGATGCGCCACACGCTCAGCGGCCGGACGCGCAAGACGGTGATGAAGCTGGTGGTGGATCAGGCGAGCCAGAAAATCGTCGGTGCCCACATGCTGGGCGACGACGCGCCGGAGATGATGCAGGGGCTGGCCATTGCCGTGACGGCGGGGCTGACCAAGCAGGATTTCGACCGCACGGTCGGTATCCACCCGACTTCGGCCGAAGAATTCGTGACCATGCGCACCCGCACACGCGTCACGGAGCGCTCGAGCGACTAGGCTGAGCGGTCAGGCTCTCCCAGAGGCCGTTTGAAAAGCCGGTCTGCTGAGTGAGAGTGCCGCGCAGCGGCACGGCCGTCGTGTGTTTCCGAGCATCGGAGCGGAGCGGCCTTGTGGGCCGTGAGCACCGACGCGCAGGAAACGCGCGTCGGATCGCCAGCAGAGCGGCTTTGCAAATGGCCTCAGCGGGGGGTGACCCAGCCGTTGCCGGTGGCATCGCCGAGCTGGCCCTGGCCGTAGGGGCTGCTGCTCTGATAGGCGCTGCCGAAGCGTGAGAGGTCAGTGCCGGTGACGGAGTCGCGATGGACGTTGGCCTCGTGGTCCGGGTCGGGCCCGTGGGTCATGTCCATCGACGGGGCGTCCTGATATCCGGGCGGCAGGCTGCGGCGACCCTGAACGGTCATGTCTTCGCCGTGCTGGGCTTCGACACCTTCTTCCTGCGTGGGCTGCTTGCTGGCCGGGTCGCCGGGAGCGGCGAGGGCAGGGGCGGCAAGCAGGCAGAAGCCGGCCAGGAGCGGAAACAGGCTGGTGCGGAACGTGGCCAGCATGGGGAGTCCTTCCAATTTATATGGGACGCAGCATGTCATGTGTGCCGTGGCCCGTTAAGGCCCCGCATCGTATCGTGGACAGGGTGCGGGGGCCTGTCGGGGCGGTCCGCGCGATATCGTGTCGAAGCGCCCCTGTGTCAGCCGGGTCTAGCCGATTGCGCGGCATCGTTGCACGCCCGAAAAACATGGCAGGCAGGCAAGAGAAGCGATGCATCCGAAGGCCCGGCGCACGAATATGTCGTGCGATCGCTGGCAGGCGATGATCGTCTTTGCGTTCAGGGACGATTTTCGACATAAAGGCTGCCCCTTTGCAAGGCCGGCCATCGGGGCGCGGGCTGGGGAAGATGGCGGCGCGCATCAATGGGATGTCGCGACCGGACGATCAGAGGAATTTTAGGAAGCGACCATGAGTGCGATGCACAGCCACGACAAATCTTCCCGGCAGGCCTGGACGCCGGAAAGCTGGCGGTCGTTTCCCATCCGTCAGGTTCCGTCCTATCCCGACGCGGCCGCCCTGGGGGCGGTCGAGGAACGGTTGCGCCGATATCCGCCGCTGGTCTTTGCGGGCGAGGCGAGGCGGCTGAAGGCCAGTCTGGCCGCCGCGTCGCAGGGCAAGGCCTTCGTGCTGCAGGGCGGCGCGTGTGCCGAGAGCTTCAGCGAATTCACCGCCGACATCGTCCGCGACACGTTCCGCGTGCTGTTGCAGATGTCGGTGGTGCTGACCTTCGGCGCCAAGGTGCCGGTGGTGAAGATCGGCCGCATGGCCGGCCAGTACGCCAAGCCCCGTTCGTCGGACAGCGAGACGATCGATGGCGTCAGCCTGCCGTCCTATCGCGGCGACATCATCAACGGTGCGGCGTTCACGCCCGAGGCGCGGATTCCCGACCCGGTGCGCATGGAAACCGGCTATTTCCAGTCGGCCGGCGTGATGAACCTGCTGCGGGCCTTCGCCGGCGGCGGCTATGCCAACCTGCATCAGGTGCATCGCTGGAACCTGGGCTTTGTCGAGCGTTCGCCCCTGGCCCAGCGCTATGGCGTGCTGGCCGAGCGGATCGACGAGACGCTGGCCTTCATGGCGGCGTGCGGCGTGAATGGCGCGACCACCCGCCAACTGGACGAGACCGAGTTCTATACCTCGCACGAGGCGCTGCTGCTGCCCTATGAGCAGGCGCTGACGCGCGTCGATTCCACGACGGGCGAGTGGTACGACTGCTCGGCGCATTTCGTCTGGATCGGTGATCGCACCCGCCAGCCGGATGGCGCGCATGTCGAGTTCCTGCGCGGGGTGCGCAACCCGATCGGCATCAAGGTGGGGCCGACGACGACGATCGAGGATCTGGAGCGGCTGCTGGAGATCCTGAACCCGAAGGACGAGCCGGGCCGGATCTCGCTGATCTCGCGCATGGGGGCCGAGGGCGTGGGGCGGCATCTGCCGGCGCTGCTGCGCAAGGTCGTGGCCTCGGGGCGCACGGTCACGTGGTTGTGTGATCCGATGCACGGCAACACGATCTCGACCGTCAACAAGATCAAGACCCGCTCGTTCGAGGCGATTTTGACCGAGATTCGCGGCTTTTTTGACGTGTTCCAGGCCGAAAACGCCCACCCTGGCGGGGTGCATGTCGAGATGACCGGGCAGAATGTGACTGAGTGCGTGGGCGGTGCCCACCGCTTGACGGAGGCCGATCTTGGTGAGCGGTATGAGACCTTCTGCGACCCGCGGCTGAATGCCGAGCAGTCGCTGGAGATGGCATTCCTGCTGGCCGAGGAACTGACGGCACGCCTGCGCGGCGGGTCCGGGACGAAAGGCACGGAGGCCGCGTAACGGGAAGCTCCTCGGAGGAACGATGTCGGCAGTCCAGTCTTCTACGGCATTCGGTCCATATCAGGCGCTGGATGACGCGACCATCCGGGCCCGGACCGATGCCTATTTCAACCGGACGCGCGACATCGTCACCCGCTTCGGCGACCAGCGGGTGACATATGCCCTGTTCGTCCGCCGGCCGGTCCTGTCCGCGACGCGGCTGATGACCGAGTGGCTGGACAATGTGGCGCGCGCGCGGGGGATCGCCCTGACGCACGAGGTGATGTTTCCCGAGGGGGCGTGGGTCGGGGCGGGGGAGCCGCTGGTCTATATCACCGGCTCGTTCGCCGCGCTGGCCGACCTGGAGACGCTGCTGCTGCAGAAGCTGGGGCCGCCCTGCGTGGCGGCGCTGAATGCCTACCAGATGGCGATGGCGCTGCCGAAGGTGCGTTTTCTGGCCATGGAGGCCCGGCACTGCGCGGGCTTCGAGATGCAGGAACAGATGGCCTATGCCGCCTCGGTCGGCAGTCTGGCGGCCCGGAGCGAGGGGGCGCTGGGGTTCGTCGGCGGGGCCAACGATGCCACGGCGGGCTTTTTCGGCCAGTCGGCCGGGCTGGGCACCATGCCCCATGCCCTGATCGGCTATGCGGGATCGACCCTGCGTGCGGCCGAGATGTTCCATGAGGCGTTTCCCGAGTCCGACCTTGTGGTCCTGACGGATTATTTCGGGCGGGAGATCACGGACGGGCTGGCGGTGTGCCGCGCCTTTCCCGAGCTGGCGGCGGCGGGGCGGCTGGCGGTGCGGCTGGATACCCATGGCGGGCGGTTCTTGGAGGGGCTGGACCCGCAATCCTCCTACGCCGCGCTGGAGCGCAACACGCCGGGCACCATCCGGCGCTACCGGTCCGAGACCGAATTGCGCAATCTGGTGGGGACCGGCGTTTCGGCCGCCGCGATCTGGCGCATGCGCGAGGCGCTGGACGAGGCTGGGTTCCCCCGGGTGCGCATCATCGTCTCGTCGGGCTTCAACGTCGAGAAATGCCTGGCGATGGCCGATGCGCATGCGCCGATCGACGTTGTCGGCACCGGGTCCTTCATTCCCGATCGCTGGTCGGAGACCTATGCCACCGCCGACATCGTGTCGTATGACGGCGAACCGCGCGTGAAGATCGGCCGTGAGTTCCTGCTGCGCCGCGCGGGTGCCCGGGCTGTTGCCGGCACTTGATCCCACTCTCCCGCCGGGGCATGCCCGTGCGGGCATCATCACAGGGAATTCCGCATTTGACCGATACTCCCCCCATTTCCGATTCCACGGCGGACGAGTCGGGCTGGCGCGTCCGGATTCTGGATCTGTCGGGCGGCGCCGAGGATGGAATCGTCGAGGATGTCGGCGGCTTCGTCGATCTGTCCCATGCCAATGCCTTCGCGCGGGCCTATGTGCGCGACAGTATCGAGCGTTGCCGCGTGCCCGGTGCCTCGCCGCGCGAGGTGCTGCAATCCTGGCTGTCGTTCGGTGAGGATGCCGAGATCCTGGATGTGGGCGACGAGGGCTGGCGCTCGGCGAACGAGCTGGACGATTTTACCGCCAATTCGGCCACGCCGATGGAGCGGGACTGGCGGGCGCTCGATCCGCGCCGGCTGGTCGAGGATGACGAAGACGCCGACGACGAATAAGGGATGGGTGGCGGCGGCGTTCCGGCTGGTCTTTCCGGCGCGCCCGACGCATATAGGCGGCATGAAACTCCGCTTCGCGCCCAGCCCGACGGGCCTGATCCATGTCGGCAACGCCCGTCAGGCGATTGCCAACGCCCTGTATGCGCGCCGCCATGGCGCCACGTTCCAGTTGCGCATCGACGATACCGACCGCGAGCGTTCGCGCGAGGAGTATGCCGATGCGCTGCGCACCGACCTGACATGGTTGGGCATCAACTGGGATGAGACGTTTCGCCAGTCGGACCGGCTGGACCGCTATGCGGCGGCGATCGAGACCCTGAAGGATACGGGGCGGCTGTATCCGTGCTTCGAGAGCGAACAGGAACTGGCTGCCAAGCGCGAGGCGCGCATCCGCATGCGCAAGCCCCCGGTCTATGACCGCGCGATGCTGCGCATGACGGCCGAGCAGCGCGCCCAGGCCGAGGCGAACGGCAAGGTGCCGTACTGGCGCTTCCGCCTGTCCGACGGGATGGTGGCGTGGGACGACCTGGTCATGGGCCGGTCGCAGGTCAAGCTGCCTTCCATTTCCGACCCGGTGCTGGTCCGAGCTGACGGCACGGTGCTGTATACGCTGGCATCGGTGGTGGACGATCTGGAAACCGGCGTGACGCACATCCTGCGTGGCGAGGACCATCTGACCAATACCGGCGTGCAGATCGACATCGCCGAGGCGCTGGGCGCTCGGCCGGGCCGCTTCACCTTCGCGCATCTGCCGCTGCTGCTGGACGAGGCGGGGGGCAAGCTGTCCAAGCGCTTCGACGGGCTGTCGCTGCGTGCCCTGCGGCAGGATGGGATCGATCCCGGTGCCGTCGTGTCCTATCTGGCGCGGCTGGGCAGTTCGGACGATCCGGCGCCGCTGTCCTTCGAGGAACTGGCGGCCAGCTATGACGTGCGGCGCGTTTCGCGCTCGGCCGCGCGGTTCGACATGCGGCAGTTGCTGGCGCTGAACCGCAAGGTCATGCATCAGAAGCCGTTTGGCGAGATGCGCGACCTGTTGCCCGAGGGCGCGACCGAGGCGTTCTGGCTGGCCGTGCGCGGCAATGTCGATCTGCTGTCGGAACTGCGCCACTGGTGGGATGTGGTTGCCGGCACGATTGTCCCGCCGGTGCAGGACGAGGAGGGCGCGTATCTGCTGCAGGCCCTGTCGCTGCTGCCGGACGATCCGTGGGATTCCGAGACCTGGAAGACATGGACCGGTGCGATCCGGGCTGCAAGTGGCCGTAGCGGCAAGGCGCTGTTCCACCCGCTGCGCGTGGCCCTGACCGGCGAGGAGAAGGGGCCGGAGATGCGTGACCTGTTGCCGCTGATGGGCCATGCGCGGGTGGCGGAGCGGCTGCGGATCGCGGCGCGGTAATGGCAGTCGGGGGGCTGGCGCCGATCCGTTCAATTACGGAATTCTCGGCGCCCCTCGGGGCCGGAACGCGCGACGCAGCAACAGCAGGCTTATCAATGCCTGGATAATGATCGAGACGTTCGAGAGCCGCCACAGGTCGTGGAGCGTTGCCTGCGGCCAACGAGCGAACAGGAGAGTGGGCAGGACGAAGGTGGCGAGGCGACTGGCGCTGGCGGCGAATGCTGGGCCGGTGTTGCCGAAACCCTGAAATATCGCCGAGCAGCTATAGACCAGCCCCATTGCGACGAAATTCCAGGACACGATACGAAGATATTCTGAAGCCACGGCGACGACGGCCGATTTGCGCGTGAAGACCAGAACCAGCAGCTCCGGATTGAGCTGGCATAACAGCGTCAGCGCCAGCATGATCCCGCTGCTGATCAGCACAGCGGTGTGGAATGTTGCGCGAACGCGATCCGCCCGGCCCGCACCGTGATTTTGTCCGGCGATCGGAGCGGCGGCGAAAGCCACGGCCATCGCCGGCAGGAAGATCGACTGCATTATGCGCGAACCGATGCCGAATCCCGCTTGCGCGTCGGGTCCGAAGCGACGTAGCGCCCAATAGATCACGCCCGAGATCACGAACATCAGCAGGAACTCACCGGATGAGGGCAGGCCGATCGCCGCAATCCGCCGCCATGCCGCGAACCGAGGCGCCGCCACTTTCATCCGAAGCGTCATCTCAAGCCTGCCGAAAAGGACGATCAGGATTATCGTGCCGATGATCGTTGCAATTGAAGTCGCCAAGCCAGCGCCCGCGGTGCCGAGCGGATGATTCGTGCCCCATCCCGCGATCAGGACGGGAGCGAGTGCGATGTTGAGGAATACGGTTGCGGACTGAAGCAGCATCGGTGCCGCGACGATGCCGCTCGCCCTCAACACCGACCCTAGTGCGGCAGTTGGGAACATCAACGCCAACGAGGGTAGGGAAGCGAACAGATACGCGCGTGCCGCCATTCTAGTGGCATCGTCGGCCGACAGTACGGCCATGAACCGACCACCCGCAAGATAGCCGATCAGAAGCGTTGCGACGGCGGCGGTAAGCGCCATGCTCATGGCCTGCTCGAACACGGTCTGAGCCTCGGCTGCGTCCTTGCCGCCGATCGCGCGCGAGATCAGAGACAGTGCGCCCACCGACACGGCCTGGCTCAGGGCCATGACGAAGAGCAGCACGCTCCCACCCGTCGCCACTCCCGCAACTGCCTGCCCTCCGAGTTGTGCCACGAAGTAGAGATCGACAACCAGATACATGGTCTGGACGACCAGGCCGAAACCGATGAAGCCTGCCATGCCGGCAAGAAGCCGAGGAATGGAGCCTTGCGTCAGATCACGCATGTCGACAAACCTTCGTCCTGCAAGGCCCATCCCCGTGCCGACAGCCAATTGTCAGCCTGGGGATGAAAGAGGAGGTCGAGACGCATCGGGTGAACGTCCATCGGGAGAGGTTCGCTGCGCAGATCGCCGTTTGATCTGCCAAACTCATATGCGCATAGCCTGGAGCTGGTCCTGCCATCGTTCTTGACGTTTCTTGAGCGCGACATTTCGGACATAGCCGGGATCGTCATCCTCAAGTCGTTCGACGATATCGAAGGTAAAGGCGTCACTGCCGTGGATGGTCCACGCCTCCTGAAGCGTTTGGTGGGTATTGGACCCATGCCTGAGAGTGAACCAGAGCCGGTTCTGAATAGTGGAAAGATCGGGCGCGCTGCCCACCCACACCTGACCGGTCACAGAGCAGCGGACGGCGTAGATGCCAGCCTCGACCTTTCGTTCTTTGTACGCGGCTATTGCCGCCTTTCGCTCTTTTCCCTTCATCCGCGCCATCCTCGCTTTGAAAGCGTTGTTAGCGCAGCGTGAAGATGGAGACAATATCACCCGGGTATATTGACTTATTTTTACCCATTATTAAAATCAGGATATGTCGGAATATCTCTCAATCCCCTGTACCGCCTTCGATGGCACCCGGCAGCTCGCCAGTGGAGCGCTGATCGACGTGGCACTTGCGGTCAGGGCCGCCGCTACGGCCGGGACGCATGGTCCCATCCTGACGTTTGACGATGCATCGGGCGCTGTAATCGATTTCGATCTTCGGGGGAGCACTGCGGAGATTGTCGCACGGCTGACCCGCCAGGGCGGAGGTGGATTACCTGAATCCGGAACGCACGATCGGCCTGACGGCGCGACGTTCGCGCGATCGCGCGGGCGCCCGAAATTGGGCGTGGTCGCCCGCGAGGTGACGCTTCTTCCTCGCCATTGGGAGTGGCTTGGAACACAAGCTGGAGGGGCCTCTCAGGCATTGCGTCGTCTCATCGACGATGCGCGCCGTGCCGATGGCGGACGAAACCGGGATAGGGTTGCCCGCGAGCGGGCGTATCGTTTCTTGTCGGCGTTGGCCGGCGATCTTCCCGGGTTCGAAGAAGTGATACGCGCCTTGTTTTCAGGAGACGGCGATACCTTCGCCGACCGTATGGGCGTATGGCCAGCCGACGTGAGGGCTTATGCCTTGAAGCTCGCGCAGGCGAACCTCGGCGGAGCCGATCTTCCGGAAGATGGCAAAACATAAGCAGGGAGGCAGGAGGCATCGAAGCAGGCCATTGTCCTGTCCCCTGTCCTATCCCCGGCCGGTCGCCCGTGCTTTGCGCCCGCGGGCCAGTTCCGTCACCACGCCGTGCAGGGTGCGGAGTTCCTGTTCCGTGACTTCGCCGCGGGTGAAGAAATGGCGCAGGTTGCGGACCATGCCGGGGCGTTTCTGCTCGTTGCGCAGGAAGCCGCATTCGTCGAGCTGGCCGACCAGGTTGCGCATGAAATTGTCCAGTTCGCCCTTGGTGGCGACGTGGGTTTCATTGGTCATCAGCGTGCGCGGCGGGGTGGCATCTTCGGCCATCCACCATTCATAGGCCATGATCATGACCGCCTGCGCCAGGTTCAGCGACATGAAGGCCGGGTTCAGCGGGTAGCGGATCAGGGCGTCGGCGCGGGCCATGTCCTCGTTGTCCAGCCCCGCGCGCTCGGGGCCGAACATCAGGCCGGTGCGCAGGCCGCGGCTGGTCATCTGCCGCAGTTCGGCAGCACCCCCACGGGCGGTCAGCACCGTCTTGACGATATGGCGCGGGCGGGGGCAGGTGGCGAAGACGTGGTGCAGGTCGGCCACTGCGTCATCGACGGTTTCATGCACCGTCGCGGCTTCCAGAATCCGGTCGGCGCCGGAGGCCGCGCGCCAGGCGCGTTCCAGTGGCCAGCCGTCGCGCGGGGCGACCAGGCGCAGGTGGAACAGGCCGCCATTGGCCATGGCGCGCGCCGTGGTGCCGATATTCTCGGCCATCTGCGGGCGCACCAGGATCACGACCGGGCTGTTGCCGATCGGGCCGATATCGGCCCCGCCGTCACGGCCGGTCATGCGCGCCTCCAGATGGTGCCGGTTGGGCCGTCTTCCAGCAGGATGCCGCGTGCCGCGAGGTCGTCGCGGATGGCGTCGGCGCGGGCGAAATCGCGGGATTTGCGGGCGGCGAGGCGCTCGGCGATCAGGGTGTCGATCTCGGCCTCGTCGACGCCGGCGCCGGCGCGGAACCAGGCATCGGACGACTGGCCCAGCAGGCCCAGAAGGCGACCGGAGGCGCGCAGGCCGCGTGCGGCGGCGTGGTCGCCGGCCAGGGCGCGGTCGGCGAGGGCATGCATCTCGGCCAGGGCGCGCGGCGTGTTGAGGTCGTCGCACATTGCGGTCAGAATCTCGGCCGGGACGGGATCGGCCGCGTCGGGCGGCGGCAGGTCGCCGATGGCGCGATAGAAGCGGTTCAGTGTCTGTTTCGCCTCGTCCAGCCCGGTGCGGGTGAAGTTCAGCACCGACCGGTATTGCGCGTGCAGCAGCAGCAGGCGCAGGGCCTCGGCGGGCGTGTCGGACAGCACGTCGCGGATGGTCAGGAAGTTGCCCAGGGATTTGGACATCTTCTCGCCATTCACCAGCAGCATCGCGTTATGCACCCAGTGGTTGGCGAAGCGGCTGTGCGGGAAGCAGCACTGGCTCTGTGCCCGCTCGTTCTCATGGTGGGGGAACAGCAGGTCGCTGCCGCCGCCATGGATGTCGAAGCTCTCGCCCAGATAGCGGTGCGACATGGCCGAGCATTCGATATGCCAGCCCGGCCGGCCCCGGCCCCAGGGGCTTTCCCAGCCCGGCAGGCCGGGTGCCGACGGCTTCCAGAGCACGAAATCGCCGGCGTCGCGCTTGTAGGGCGCGACCTCGACCCGGGCGCCGGCCAGCAGATCGTCGGGCGAGCGGCCGGACAGTTTGCCGTAATCGGGGAAGTGCGCGACGGCGAACAGGACGTGGCCCTGGGCCTCGTAGGCGTGGCCGCTGGCGATCAGGCGCTCGATCAGCGTGATCATTTCGCCGATATGATGGGTGGCGCGCGGCTCCACATCCGGCGGCAGGACGCCGACGGCGGCGAGATCGTCGTGGAAATCGCGGATCGTGCGGGCGGTCAGGCTGTCGATCGTCTCGCCGTTCGCGTGGGCGCGGGCGTTGATCTTGTCGTCGACGTCCGTGATGTTGCGGACATAGGTGACGCGCGGATACAGGTGCCGCAGCAGGCGCACCAGGATATCGGCGGTGATCATGGCCCGCAGATTGCCGATATGCGCCAGGTCGTAGACCGTTGGGCCGCAATAATAGACCCGTACATTCCCCGGAGCGAGGGGCGCGAAGGGAACCGTCGTGCGGCTGCTGCTGTCGTGCAGGGTCAGTTGCGGCATGGAATCGGGCATGATGGCGCCTAGATGCGACAGGGACGGGGCGGACGCAACACCCTTATGTGTGGCGGCGGCCGAATAGAGGGATGCGGCGTGTCGCATCTGGCCTTTCCGGGGCCGATCTGCTCTGGATGCGGCCATGTTGGACCCAGCCTTGCCCCAATCGGAACTTCGTCTTCTGCTGCGTGTCGCGGCCCCCATCGCGCTGGCGCAGATAGCGCAGATGGCCATGGGGGTGACCGACAGCGTGCTGCTGGGCGGGCTGGGGGCGGATGCGCTGGCCATCGGCGGCCTGTCCACGACGCTGTTCTTTACCGTCCTTGCGGTGTTGCAGGCGATGCTGGGGGCGGGCGGGGTGCTGATCGCCCAGGCACGGGGGCGGGGAGACCGGGAACGGATTGCCCCGATCCATGCCATGCTGCTGGTGATAGCGCTGCTGCTGTGCCTGCCGTGCCTGGCGATCCTGCATCAGGCGGGGGCGCTGCTGCGGCTGATGCATCAGCCCGAATCCTTTGTCGGGCCGGTTTCGTCCTTTACCCATACCCTGATGTGGGGTGTTCCCCCTGCGCTGATCGGGACTGGGGTGGTGGAGGTGGTGCTGCCGGCGCTGGATGCGCAGATCATCCTGCTGCGGGTGATGCCGGTGGTGGCCGTGGTGAATGGCGTGCTGAATGCGGCGCTGATCCATGGATGGTTCGGCCTGCCGGCGATGGGGCTGCGCGGGTCGGCGCTGGCCACGGCGCTGACCATGTGGGGCAGTGCGCTGGTGCTGCTGGCGATGGTGCATTCCCGGCCGCATCTGCGCCTGCTGCTGTGGCCGTTGCTGCCGCGTGTGGCCGACATGGCGGCGCTGTTGCGGCTGGGGCTGCCGATGTTCGCGGCGACGGGGGCAGAGATCATGCTGTTCGAGGTTACCGGATTGCAGGCGGCGACGCTGGGGCCGCATGCGCTGGCGGCGTTCCAGATCGTGCTGAGCGTGACCGCGACCACCTACATGGTGACCATGGCGCTGGGGCAGGCTGCCAATGTGCGGGTGGCCTACTGGACCGGGGCGGCGCGGCCCGAGCGGGTGCGCCGTGCGGCGCGGGTGGCGGTTGGGACCGCGATTACCGGCATGGGGATGGTGGGTTGCCTGATCTATCTGTTCCGTGCGCCGATCGTGGGCTTCTATCTGGACCCGTCGGTGCCGGCCAATGCGGACAGCGTGCGTATCGCCATGGCGGCGCTACTGCTGGCGGCGATTTTTCAGGTGGCCGATGGAGCGCAGGCGGTGCTGGTCGGTGTGCTGCGCGGGCGTGGGGATGCCATGGTGCCGATGGTGCTGGCCATTGCCGGCTATTGGGGTGTCGGCTTCCCATTGGCCAACTGGCTGGCCTTCCGGTGCGGGCTGGGCGTGATAGGGCTATGGGGCGGTATCGCGACGGCGCTGGTGGTCGTGGCGCTGCTGCTGGCGGCGCGGGCCGTGTATGCGCTCGGCCGGGGCCGGCGGGCGGCAGGGATGCCGCCCGAGGCAGAGATCAGCGGGATTCCACGCCGATCTGCTTGATGTCGTGGAAGGTCAGGTCCGGGTTCATTTCGGCCGTGCGGCGCATCATGAAGGCCGAGCCGGCGAGGAAGACCGGGTCGCCGTCCAAATCGTCCGCCATCGCCGACCGGTTGGCCATGGCGAAGAGTTCCAGCTTCGCCTTGTCGCCCACCACCCAGCGCGCGAGATTGTAGGGGGTGGATTCGAAGCCGATCGTCACCCCGTATTCCCCGGCCAGGCGCGCCTGAAGCACGTCGAGCTGGAGCGTGCCGACCACGCCGACGATCGGCGGCGCGCCGTCCTGCGGGCGGAAGAGCTGCACCACGCCTTCCTCGGCCAGTTCGGTCAGGGCCTGACGCAGTTTCTTGGCCTTCATCGCGTCGTCCAGCCGGACGCGGCGCAGGATTTCCGGGGCGAAATGCGGCACGCCGGTAAAGCGCAGATCCTCGCCTGCGGTCAGCGTGTCGCCGATGCGCAATGTGCCGTGGTTGGGGATGCCCACCACGTCGCCGGCGAAGGCTTCCTCGGCCAGTTGACGGTCGCGGGCGAAGAAGAATTGCGGCGTGTGCAGGGCGAACTGCTTGCCGGTGCGGGTGTGCTTGAGCCGCATGCCGCGTTCCAGCCGGCCCGAGCAGATCCGCGCGAAGGCCATGCGGTCGCGATGGTTGGGGTCCATGTTGGCCTGGATCTTGAAGACGAGGGCGGTCAGGCCTGTTTCGTCCGCGCGGACGGTGCGGGTTTCGGTCGCCTGGTCGCGCGGCGGCGGGCCGAAGGCCACCAGCGCGTCCAGCAGGTCGGTCACGCCGATTTCCTTCATCGCGCTGCCGAAGAAGACCGGCGTCAGATGCCCGGCATTGAAGCTTTCGCGGTCGAAGGTCGGCAGGGCGGCCTCGGCCAGTTCCAGCTCTTCGGCCAGTTGCACCATGCGCGGGTCCGACTGCTCCAGCGGGGGCGATACGTGAAGCTGGCGCTCGCGGAGATCGTAGGTGCCGGCGAACTGCGCGGCGCGGCCGACGGGCCAGGTGGCCGGCGCGGTGTCGAGCGCGAGCGCCGACGAGATTTCGTCGAGCAGCGTGAACGGGTCCTGTGCCTCGCGGTCCATCTTGTTGATGAAGGTGACGATCGGGATATCGCGCAGGCGGCAGATCTCGAACAGCTTGCGGGTCCGGTCCTCGATGCCCTTGGCGGCGTCGATCACCATCACGGCGGAGTCCACGGCCGTCAGCGTGCGGTAGGTGTCTTCCGAGAAATCCTCGTGGCCCGGCGTGTCGAGCAGGTTGAAGATGCAGCCGCCATATTCGAACGTCATCACCGAGGTGACGACCGAGATGCCGCGATCACGCTCGATGCCCATCCAGTCCGACCGCGTGCGGCGGCGTTCGCCCTTGGCCCGCACATTGCCCGCCATCTGGATCGCGCCGCCCGCCCGCAGGATGCGTTCGGTCAGCGTGGTCTTGCCCGCGTCGGGATGCGAGATGATGGCGAAGGTGCGCCGCCGGGCGATTTCGCGGGCGATGGTCGGGGCGAGTTCGGAAGAGGGCTCGGCGTTCACGGCAAAATCCCATGCGGGCTGTGGAATCGGGCAAGGCCGGCGGGCTGTTGCGTCAGCCAATAACTATAATCGGTAAGCCGGGCCGGACAGGCGGTCTGGTGAGCGAGAGTGCCGCGAAGCGGCACGCCCGTCGTGCGTTTCCGAGCATCGGAGCGGAGCGGCCTTTTGGGCCGTGAGCACCGAAGCGCAGGAAACGCGCGTCGGATCGCCGCCAGACCGCCTGTCCGGCCCGGCTTAAAATGCGGACGCCGGGCGTGGGGGTTCCCCCACGCCCGGCGCTGCGGTCGTTGGTCTGGAAGACCGGATCAGCGCGAGTAGAACTCGATGACCAGGTTCGGTTCCATCTGCACCGGGTAGGGAACGTCCGACAGCTTCGGCGCGCGCACGAAGCGGCCCTTCATCTGGCGGTGATCGACTTCCACATATTCCGGCACGTCACGCTCGCCGCTCTGGGCTGCGTCGAGGACGATGGCGAGCTGCTTGGACTTCTCGCGGACCTCGATCACGTCGCCATCACGCACCAGGAAGGACGGGATGTTGACCTTGCGGCCGTTGACCGTGATGTGGCCATGGCTGACGAACTGGCGGGCGGCGAACGGCGTCATCGCGAACTTCAGGCGATAGACGACCGCGTCCAGCCGGCGCTCCAGCAGGTCGATCAGGTTCTCGGAGGTGTCGCCCTTGCGGCGCACGGCCTCGTCATAATACTTGCGGAACTGCTTCTCGCTGATGTTGCCGTAATAGCCCTTCAGCTTCTGCTTCGCCATCAGCTGGACGGAGAAGTCCGACGGCTTCTGCTTGCGGCGCTGGCCGTGCTGGCCGGGGCCGTATTCCCGCTTGTTGACCGGCGACTTCGCGCGGCCCCACAGGTTGACGCCAAGGCGGCGGTTGATTTTGTACTTGCTCTCAAGGCGCTTGCTCATCGCGCGCGGTCTTTCATAGTCGACGGGCAGCATCATGGCCCGAAGGCCGGCTGCCGCCCTGTATTGCACCGGTAGGCCCTGTTCCGCATGAACAGGGCGGGCGCGAACCGCATTACCGGTGCCGGGGAGCAATCACCCGATCAGGCACCGGCCGGTCCGTCCACGTTCCCGGCAGTGGGGCTGGCCTATAGGCGGTTCGGCCCCGGCCTGTCAACCGGATGGGCGGCGGCGTGGATGCCGGCCATGCGCGGACCGGGCGGGCGAAAAAAGCCGGTGCCGCGGGGCGGGAAGTCCGTATACTCCGGAATATCTTCTGTTTCTGGCATCGAGGAGAGGTCATGGCCACCCCGTTCACGCAGCGCTGGGGACTGTTTGTCCTGCTGGGCCTGCTGTCCATCGCGCTGGGCATCGTCGCCTGGATCGATGCGATTTCCGTCACCCTGGCCAGCACCGTCATTATCGGCATCGTGCTGGTGATCGCGGGTGGGGCGCAACTGTTCCATGCCTTCGCGGTGCGCGACTGGGGCGGCTTTGTCCTGTCGCTGCTGGGCGGCGCGCTCTATGTCCTCGGCGGCTTCGCGCTGATGTACGAACCCGTCACCGGTTCGATCGTGCTGACCCTGTTCATCGCCGCCTGCCTGATTGTGTCGGGGACCATGCGCATGCTGATCGCGGCGCGGCACCGCGAGCTGAATGGCTGGTGGATCATCCTGGGCGCCGGGCTGATCAGCCTGCTGGTCGGCGTGTGCCTGTATCTGACGCTGCCCTGGTCGGGATTGTGGCTGATCGGCACCTTCATTGCGGTGGAGCTGATCGCCGCCGGCGTGGGCTGGATCCAGTTCGGCCTCGGGCTGCGTCAGGCGAACGCGCTGACCGGTCCCTGAAAAGAGCCGGTCCACGGGGACGGAAACGGGGGGCCTGGCCCCCCGTTTTCATGTACGGGGCAGACCGAGGCGGGTGCGCAGTTCCGGTGCCGTCAGATTGGCCTCGAACCCGTTGGAGCCGGGCTGGAACAGGCGCGCGGTTGCCAGCGGGCCGACCGCGACCGGGTCGAACCCGGCCTCGGCAATCAGGGCGCCCACGGTGCGCATGGACGCCGGATCGTCACCGGCATAGGGAATGCCGAGCAGCGGCGGCGTGCGATGGGCCTCGGCCTGGATGGTCGACATGTCCTCGGAATTGAAGGCGCGGACGACATGGGCACCGGGAAAGAGGGATTGGGTGACGACGCCCGCACCCTGCTGCCTGGCCGTGCGGGCAATGTCGCCGTCGCGCCAGGGGTAGGGGTTGCAGGCGTCGATTACGATCTTGCCCGCCAGTAATCCATGCAGGCTGGCCCCGAGACCGGGCAGGGCGCCGTAGGGGACGGCCAGCAGGACGACATCGCCGAACCGGGCGGCATCCTGCGGCGTGCCGGCCTGGGCGTTTGACCCCAGCACCTCGGCCGCCGAGCGGGCCGAGCCGATATCGCTGGCCGAGAGCATGACCGGATGGCCGGCGCGCAGCCACAGGCCGGCCAGGGTGCTGCCGACATGGCCGGCCCCGATGGTGCCGATCCGCAAGGGTTGCGCCGCCAGGGCAAGGCGGGCTGGGAGCAGGGCGCAGAGGCCGGCGAGGAGCGTGCGACGGCGCATGGGGTGGTTCATGCCTGGTGCCAGAGGGCGGTCAGTGGGCCGCCGGCGCCTTTTGCCGGGTCGCTGGCGGGGAAGGGGACGTGGTTCATCTGTGCAAGTTCCTCGGCTGACAGCGCGCCGCGGCGCAGGTCGAAATGCTGGTCGGGCGGATAGGCGCCGACGACCAGGAAATCGTCATCCGACCCCAGGTTGCGATGGCCGGTGCCGGCGGGCAGCAGCACGACGTCACCGGCGCGGACATCGACGACCCGGCCGCCGGGGCCGCCCAGCATCAGGCGCGCCGAACCCGAGGCGACGCCCAGCACCTCGTGCGCCGTGGAATGGAAATGGTGGAAATCATAGACGCCCCAGCGCCATTGGGGCGGCCAGCCATTGGCCGTGAACAGATCCTCGAACGCCGAAGCCGGGTCGTGGGCCGGCAGTGCCAGCGCGTTGCGGTAATAGAGTACCGGCAGATGGTCGTTGTTGGGCACCCAGTCGTTGCGCGGCAGCATGAAGGACTCGACGTCATGATCTGCGGCGCCGGCGGCGCAAATGTCGGTCCCGGCCAGCGACAGGCCGATTCCGGCGAGGAAGGTCTGGAAAGCGCGTCGCGAGACGGTCATGTCCGGTATCCTCCAGCGGCGGTTGGAGGCACCAGTATGTCCCGTCCCCGAAACGGGCGAACAGTGAAAAGCAGTTTATGAACCGCTCGCGGCCGGCTGCACCATGTTCAGCGCAAGGGTAGCGGAATGTGGTTGACGGTCAGGATGCCGCCCGCCCATTCGACGTCCCATGACGTATCGGCGGCATCGGTGTGATGCCCGACCAGGTTGGCCATGATCAGGGCGGCGGCCGGGCGGGTCTGGCCGGCGGCGCGCAGGGTCTCGATCAGTTCGGGCAGGTTGCGCATGCTCATGTGCCCGCTGGCCGAAGCCGCGTCGGGGCTGCCGGTCAGTTCCGCCGAACCGGCGCCTTCCAACTGCATGTCGCCACGGCGGGCGCGTAATGTCCGGATTGTGACCGGTACCGCCACGCTACGGGCCGGCCGGCCGGCTGTGGCGGCCAGCAGGGGGCCGAGCGCCTGTGCCGGGATGGAGAAATCCGACTGCGCGTCCTGGGGCAACAGCGATGCCAGCACGGTGTCGCCGGTCATGCCGGCGCCGCCCAGGTCCAGCGAAACTGCGATGGGCTGCGCGCCGCTGCCGCCGGACAGATGCAGGTGCAGGGCGCCGAAGCGGATCTGCTTCGCGCCGGTCTGGGCGACCGGCGACGACCAGGAAATATCGTAAACTTGCCCAGTCTGCAGCCCTGCCAGGATCGGCTGGAGCGCCGCGAGGAAATAATCCGCCGTGCAGCTGGCACCATGGTGATTGACCAGCGCGCCCAGCAGCACCACCGATGCCGCGTCCAGAATATCGCGCATGTCGCGCGCGCTGCCGCCGGCGCCGCTGACCGTGACCGATGCGGCATGCAGCGACGGGGCGCCCGCGCCGGGTGAGAAACGCAGGATATAATTGCGGGCCGTGGCCTCGGTCGGTGAGGCCGACAGGCTGCCGGCCCCGCCGACGGCACAGGCCGGCGGCAGGGGGGCGGCGTGAGCGCCGGAACAACTCATCGCCAGAACGGCGCCGAAGAGAGCCGGCAGAACGGGAATGCGCATGGTCATCGACTTGCCCCGGGAATTGCGATCTTATACCGCCCTTCCTTGGCACGGGATCGTGACCGAGGCGAGGCAGGCTGCGATGTTTCGGCAGACATCGGGCCGGTCCATGGTGCGCGCGCCAGTGCGTCTTCACTCCACCGCCAGCGGAATGTTTCCGATGCTCAAGCCCGATCCGTTTCTGATCAGCCTTATCTGTACCGTCATCATCGCCACCATCCTGCCCTGTCACGGCGCTGCCGTGCCGATCTTCCAGGATCTGGCGATCGCGGTCATTGCCGTGATGTTCTTCATGCAGGGGGCGCGCCTGTCGCGCCAGGCCGTGATGGGCGGCATCGTGAACTGGCGGCTGCATCTGGCCATCCTGCTGTGCACCTTCGCGCTGTTTCCGCTGCTGGGCCTGGGCCTGCATGCGCTGTTTCCCAACATGCTACATCCGTCGGTCTGGCTGGGCATTCTGTTCCTGTGCTGCCTGCCGTCGACCGTGCAGTCCTCGATCGCGTTTACCTCGATCGCGCGCGGCAATGTGCCGGCTGCCGTCTGTGCGGCGACCACGTCCAATATCCTGGGCATCTTCATCACGCCGATCCTGACCGGGCTGGTGTTGGAGCGCCATGGCGCGGCATCGGGCTCGGGGGGTGTCGTGGCCATCATGCTGCAATTGCTGCTGCCGTTCGTACTGGGGCAGGTGTTGCAGCCGTGGCTGGGTAAATGGGCGCATCGCAACAAGCGCCTGCTGTCCATGACCGACCGGGGGTCGATCCTGATCGTGGTCTATACCGCGTTCAGCGAGGCCGTGGTCCAGGGGCTGTGGCACAAGATGCCGCTCTCGCAGATCGGGCTGATCCTGCTGGCGGACAGTATCCTGCTGGCCTGTGTGCTGCTGGTCACCACATTCGGCAGCCGCGCCCTTGGCTTCCCACGGGAGGACGAAGTCGCGATCGTGTTCTGCGGTTCCAAGAAGACCCTGGCCTCTGGCGTGCCGATGGCGAACGTGCTGTTTCCGCCCGCCACCGTCGGCCTGGTGGTGCTGCCGCTGATGATCTTTCACCAGGTCCAGCTCTTTGTCTGCGCGGTGCTGGCCCGGCGCTATGCTACCGCGTGGGAGCGCCGGCAAGACGAGCCCGAGGCGCTGCCCAAGGCGTCCTGACGCCGCGTCAGGACGCCAGGAACGCGGTCAGCGCGTCCAGAAGTGCCTGGGGCTGTTCCTCGGGGATATAATAGCCGCACGCGATTTCGGCCTGGTTGAGCGGGCCGGTCGCGTAAGGCCGCCACAGATCGGCGGGGTTGTACCAGCCGCCCAGCCGCCCGTCGCGCGACCAGACCACCAGCAGCGGACAGGCGATGCGCAAATCCCCGGGATAGGGGGGGATGCGATGATGGCCGTTCGCCCCCGGGGTCTCGCCCGCCGGCATGGTTTCCAGATAGTCGGCCACCGCCGAGCGGCTGAACGGTGCCACGGAATGCGGTGCCGGGCGGGTCCATTCCTCGGGCACCGCCATCGTGGCCGATTCGGGCTTGGGATGAAGCTGGGCGAACCAGCAACTGCTGTAGCGCGACAGTTCGAAGGCCAGATCGGCGCGCCCCTGATGGCCCGGCGAGGGGATGCATTCGATCTCGGCCAGATGGGTCACCCGCTCCGGCGCCAGCCAGGCGGCATAGGCGGCGATATGGCCGCCCGTGCCATGCCCCGCCACGGCCAGGTGCTCGTGCCCCAGATCCGATGCCAGGCGCAGCAATTCCTCTGCCTGGCGCCGGAAATCCAGGTCGCGCGGCAGGTCCGGACACAGCACGGTGTGGGTGCGGGCCAGGTCGGGCGCGATGGCATGCCAGGCTGCGTGGCTTTGCATCTGGCCATGCAGCAGGACCAGCAGCTTGCCTTGCCCCCCAAGCCTGGCCCGGCGCGGGCTGTCGCCCCACGCCACTTCCGTCAATTCGAGTTTGCCGAAGAACATGCAGGTTCCATTGAAGACTTGATGCGCCCGATGGCACATATAGGCACGCATCGAATTATTGGACAGACGCGCGCGACTGGCCAGCCCGCCGATCGCCGATAAAAGGAAACGGACGCGCCCATGACCGGCCTGGACCCCGACAATTGGGACGATCTGCGTCGTCTCGGCCACCGGATGATCGACGACATGGTCGACCGGCTGGCGACCCTGCGGGGTGGCCCTGTCTGGCGCCCGATGCCCGATACGGTCCGCGATGCACTGCATGATACCCTGCCGTCGGGCCCGACGTCGCCTGATATTCTCTACGAGCGGTTTCAGGCGCTGATCGCGCCCTATGCCACCGGCAACACCCATCCGGGTTTCATGGGCTGGGTCCATGGCGGCGGCACCGGGGTCGGCATGCTGGCTGAATTGCTGGCCGGCGGCCTGAACGCCAATTGCGGCGGCCGCGACCATGCGCCGGTCGAAATCGAGCGCGCGGTGATCGGCTGGGCGGCGCGGATCATGGGGTTTCCCGACGATGCGACCGGGCTGCTGGTCACCGGATCGTCGATGGCGAACATGATCGCGGTCGTGACTGCCAGCCGGGCGGCGCGCGACGGGCTGGCGCTGCGCCGGCAAGGTGTGGGGGGACGAAAGCTGGTCGGTTACGCTGCGGCGACCGCCCATGGCTGTATTGCCCGCGCGTTCGACCTGACAGGGCTGGGAACGGATGCGTTGCGCGTGCTGCCGGTGGATTCAGAACATCGCATGGATCTGGCGGCGTTGCGGGCGGCCATTGCGGCGGATCGCACGGCGGGGCTGGAGCCGTTTATCGTCATCGGCACGGCTGGCACCGTTGATACCGGTGCGATCGACGATCTGGACACGATTGCGGAGATCGCGGCGGGAGAGGGGCTCTGGTTCCATGTCGATGGGGCGTTCGGCGCGTTGGCCATGCTGTCGCCGACGCGCCGTCCGGCCCTGCTTGGGCTGGAGCGGGCGGACAGTGTGGCGTTCGATTTCCATAAATGGGCGCAGGTTCCCTATGACGCGGGTTGCATCCTGGTCCGCACGCCGGGGCGGCAGGCGGCGGCATTCGCGCAGTCCCTGGCCTATCTGTCGCGCGAGGATCGGGGGCTGGCCGGCAATGCGCCCTGGTTCTGCGATCTGGGGCCGGACCTCTCACGCGGTTTTCGCGCGCTCAAGGTCTGGATGACGCTGGGCACCTACGGCACCGACCGGATGGGCCTGATGGTCGATGAATGCTGTGCCGTGGCGCAGCATCTGGCGCGGCGCGTGGACCGGGAGCCACTGCTGGAGCGTCTGGCGCCGGTGGGGCTGAATATCGTGTGCTTCCGCGTGTGTGTGCCGGGTGTGGATCTGGACTGGCTGAACGGCGAGCTGGTGAAGGATCTGCACGAATCGGGTGTCGCCGCGCCATCCACCACCATGGTGGACGGCGTGCGCGCGATTCGGGCGGCCATCGTCAACCACCGCACGGTGGCGGCGGATGTCGATGCCATGGTTGACGCGCTGCTGCGGCTGCTGGCGGACCGGCTGGAAACATTGGCAAAATAAGAGCCTGGCTGGAATGCGCGTCGGATCGCCGCCGGCGCGCATTCCAGCCAGGCTCAGCCGCGCTTTTCAGGCGCGGCGGCGGGTGGGTGTGGCGGCCCGTTCGTCGAACAGGTCGGAGAGTTCCTGCATCATCGTGCCGCCCAGTTCCTCGGCGTCGGAAATCGTGACCGCGCGGCGGTAATAGCGCGTCACGTCGTGACCGATGCCGATGGCTACCAGTTCGACGCCGCTGCGATTTTCGATCTGGCCGATGACCTGGCGCAGATGCGTCTCCAGATAGGAGCCGGGATTGACCGACAGCGTGCTGTCATCGACCGGGGCGCCGTCGGAAATCACCATCAGGATCTTCCGGCTTTCGTGGCGCGTTTGCAGGCGCCGCCATGCCCAGAGCAGGGCTTCGCCGTCGATATTTTCCTTCAGCAGGCCCTCGCGCAGCATCAGGCCCAGATTCTTGCGCGCCCGGCGCCATGGCATGTCGGCCGATTTGTAGATGATATGCCGCAGATCGTTCAGGCGGCCGGGATTGGGGGGCTTGCCCTGTGCCACCCAGCGCTCGCGGCTCTGTCCGCCTTTCCAGGCCCGGGTGGTGAAGCCCAGCACCTCGACCTTCACCGCGCAGCGTTCCAGCGTACGGGCCAGGATGTCGCCGCACATCGCGGCCACCGAGATGGGACGGCCGCGCATCGAGCCCGAATTGTCGATCAGCAGCGTCACCACCGTATCGCGGAAATCGGTGTCGCGTTCGTGCTTGTAGGACAGCGACAAGGTGGGATTGACCACGATCCGCGACAGGCGGCCGGCATCGAGGATGCCTTCCTCCAGGTCGAATTCCCAAGCGCGGGTCTGCTGGGCCAGCAGGCGGCGCTGCATGCGGTTGGCCAGGCGCGACACCACGCCCTGGAGGCTCAGCAATTGCTGGTCGAGCTGCTGGCGCAGGCGCGTCAGTTCCTCGGGGTCGCACAGATTCTCGGCCGCGATCTCTTCGTCGAATTGCGTCGTGAAGGCGTGGTAGACGTTCGCGGGGTCCTCTGCCGTCTGGTTGTCGGCGCCACGCGGGCCGCCGGCTTCCTCCGACCCGGCGGCCTCGCCGGGTTCGGCATCGTCGGCATCCTCGTCGCCCATGCCGGTGCCTTGCGCCAGCTGGGGTTGCAGGCCGGATTCGTCCTCTTGCAGTCCGGACGCATCCTCCTGCTTCTGCGGCTGCTGATCCTCGGGCGATTCGGAGGGCTGGTCTTCGGATTCGTCGGACGAGGCGCTGTCGCTGCCCTCCGCATCTTCCTCGATTTCGGCTTCGCTCTCGATCAGTTCGCAGGCCACCAGCAGGCGGCGCGCCGCCCGGGCGAAGGCCCGCTGGTCGTCCTGGGTGGCCGCCATGTCCTTCAATGCGCGCTGGGCGGAAGGTCCCAGATGCTCGCGCCATTTGTCGGCGATTGCGCGCATGGAGTCGGGCACCGGTTCGCCGGTCAGTGTCTCGCGCGCCAGCAGCGACAGGGCGACGGGTAGCGGTATCTGCTCGCGCCGTTCGGCACGGTCATAGCCGGAATCGTGATATTCGCGTTCGATCTTATGTTTCAGGTTGGCGGCGACGCCGGCCATGTGGCGGGCGCCCACGCTTTCCACGCGGGCCTGTTCCAGAGCCTCGTAGGCTGCGCGGGCATCGGCCGGTTCGGGCCGGGTGGCTGCGTGCAGCGCGGCATCGTGATGGCGCAGCCGCAGGGCCGCCGCGTCGGCAGCACCCCGGACGCGGTCGATATCGGCTTCCTGCAGGTTCGCGCCCGGCTGGGGCAGGCGTACATGCTCGCCGCTGACGGCGGCGGCGGCGGGAATCGGGCCGCTCTGGAAGATCACGTCGGCGTTCGCGCGGCCGCCCAGCGCGCGCAGCACGCCTACGGTCGCGCGCTTGAACGCGTCCGTCCGTTCGGCGGCGGCCTGGCGGGCGGACAGGATGTCGTTCTTACGTTCGCGCATGGCGGCGCCGGCCGATCAGCGCGCGCGCGGCGCGGTGCCGGTGGGGTCGACGTTGAAGCAGCGCTGGTAATATTCCGCCACTGTCTGCCGCTCCGCCTCGTCGCACTTGTTGAGGAACGTGACCCGGAATGCGAATTCCAGGTTCTGGAAGATCCGATAATTCTCCGCCCAACTGATCACCGTGCGCGGCGACATGACGGTGGAGATATCCCCGGCGATGAAGCCCGCGCGCGTCAGGTCGGCCAGGGCCACCATGCTCTCGATCCGCTTGCGGGCCGGCGCGTCGTTGGGGTCGACGCCCATCTTGGCCATCACGATGGCCGTTTCCTGGGCGTGGGGCAGGTAGTTCAGGGTGGTCACGATGTTCCAGCGATCCATCTGGCCCTGATTGATCTGCTGGGTGCCGTGATACAGGCCCGTCGTATCGCCCAGACCGACCGTGTTGGCGGTGGCGAACAGGCGGAAGAACGGGTGGGGGCGGATGACGCGGTTCTGGTCCAGCAGCGTCAGGTGGCCTTCGACTTCCAGCACGCGCTGGATGACGAACATCACGTCTGGGCGGCCGGCATCATATTCGTCGAACACCAGGGCGCACGGGCGTTGCAGCGCCCACGGCAGCAGGCCCTCGCGGAATTCCGTCACCTGCTTGCCGTCGCGCAGCACGATCGCGTCCTTGCCGATCAGGTCGATGCGCGAGATGTGGCTGTCGAGGTTGATGCGGATGCAGGGCCAGTTGAGGCGCGAGGCCACCTGTTCGACATGCGATGACTTGCCGGTGCCGTGATAGCCCTGGATCATGACCCGGCGGTTGAACGCGAAGCCCGCCAGGATCGCCAGCGTGGTGTCGTGGTCGAAACGGTAGGTCGGGTCGGCATCGGGCACATGGTCGGTACGGATCGAGAAGGCGGGGACCTGCAGGTCGCTGTCGATGCCGAAGATTTCGCGGGCCGAAACCATCAGGTCGGGGGCGCCGGACAGGGCCGAGATCGGCGGCAGGGCCTCTCCGTTCTCGTCTACGGCTCCGGCTGTCAGGGTGGCGAGGTCATTCATAAGGGTTGCATCCGTCACGGCTGGTAGGTCCGGACACGCCATGATGTGGCGTTGTCCCGCATCCTGTTCTGGTCTCTGGCTTCCTGTCTTCGGCGCCCGGTTGGTGCCTGCGGCGTTCTCTCGACGTTTCCCGTGTCACTATAGACGCTATCGCCGGCAAGGCCATGCCTACGCGGTACGTTCCAGGTCGGCTTCCCGCGCCGAGGCAAGGTGGGCGCGCAGCGTGGTGTAGGCGACGTTGATGCTCTTCAGCAGTTCCTCCGACTGGCGGTCGCCGCCATTGGCGTCGGGGTGATGCCGTCGTGCCAGGTCCTTGTAGCGCATTTTCAGCTCGTCCATCGACAGCGGCCAGTCCAGGCCGAGCATGTCCAGCGGCTGGCGTAGCGCCTCGGGCATGTCGGGGCGGGCCGGGGTGCCGGCGCGTGGCCCGGGGCGGCGTGCGCCGTCCATCAGGTCCATCGGATCGATGAAATCGTCCGGCCCGAGGCGCGACGCACGTTGGCCCAGCCGCCAGGAGGGGCGGTTCCAAGACACGTCATCGCGGATATGGGCCTCGATCTGGCCGGGGGACATGCCTTTATAATAGTCCCACCGCGCATTGTATTCGCGCACATGGGGCAGACAGAACCAGAAATACTCGTTCAGCGCGTCGCGTGACTTCGGTGCGCGGTAGCCGGCATTCTCGTCACATCCGGCCATGTCGCAGCACCGGGCCGGCGCATCCGGATCGGGGTCGAAAGCCCGGTGACGTGTGTTCTTTCGGGTCATCATCTGGCGTTATGTGCGTTCGAACCGTATTCGTGCAAGAGCCAAGAGAGTCAGTCAGCAGAGGGAACGGGAACAGTGAACAGCACGGAACATGCGCATGCGGCACCGCCTCTGGCCGAGGACAGGAGAGTGGACCGGATCGGCCGGGCGCTCCGCGCGCAACTGGCCCCCAGCCTGATCGAAATCGAGGATGACAGCGGCCGTCATGCCGGGCATGCGGGGATGCGCGGGGCCCCCGCAGGGGGCGAGACCCATTTCAATGTACTGGTGGTCAGCGCCGCATTCGACGGGCTGGCGCGCGTGCAGCGGTCGCGGCTGGTGCATGAGCTGCTGACGCCGGAATTTGCCTCTGGCCTGCATGCGCTGTCGCTGACATTGCGCACGCCTGCCGAGCAGGCCCGGATCGCGGGCGCATGAGCCCTCGCGTCATTCTGTCGCGCCGGCTTTTCCTGGCCGCGCCCCTGGCTGTGGCAGCCTGCCAGGCATCGCCCGGCGCGGTGGACTTGCATGATGTCGCGCGGGTCGAACGCTACCTGAACACCACGCGCGGCCTGACCGCCCAGGTTGTCCAGACCTGGCCCGATGGCGGGGTTGGGGAAGGGACGCTTTCCTACGAACCGGGCAATCTGCGCCTGGATTACCGGACGCCGCACCCGATGCGGCTGGTGGCGGCGGGCGGGCACCTGGTGTTTCGTGACGCGCAGCGCCAGTCGGTGACGCGGATGAACCTGTCGCACCAGCCGCTGGGGCTGTTGCTGGCCACGCCAGTGCATCTGGGGGGCGCGGTGGTGGTGACCGCGATCCGGCATGGGGCCAATGTGCTGCAGATCTCCATGGCGCGCAGCGACAATCCGTCCCAGGGCCTGTTGACGCTGGGATTCTCCGATTTCGCCGGGCAATTGTCGCTGGTCGCGATCGACCTGCTGGACGCGCGGCGCAACAGCACGCGCCTGCATCTGACCGATGTGCGGACCGGGACGGACTTCCCGCCCGATTTCTTTTCACTGAGCGCGCCGCTGTAATCCGGCGCGCTCTTTGCCGTCAGGCATCCCCGATCGGCGTCGGGGTGCTGCCGAACAGATCCTGCCAGTTGGCGCGCAGCGCCTCGTCCACGGTGGCCATGTCCACGTCGCGGCCCAGTTCGTGCAGGCTGGTCACGCCGTGCTCGCGGATGCCGCAGGGCACGATGCCCTCGAAATGGGCCAGATTCGGCGCCACGTTCAGCGCCACGCCATGCCAGCAGGTCCAGCGCGTGACCCGGACGCCCAGGGCCGCGACCTTGCTCTCGCGCCCGGTGAGGGGATCGACGACCCAGACGCCGATTCTGTCCGCGCGCCGTTCGCCCGTCACGTCGAACCGGCGCAATGTCCGGATCAGCCATTCCTCCAGCGCATGGACATAGGCGCGCAGATCACGTGGCGGGGCTGTGCCCTGCTGGCTGGTGAGGTCCAGCATTACATAGGCCACCCGCTGGCCCGGGCCGTGATAGGTCCATTGCCCGCCCCGGCCGGCCGCGTGGGTGGGGAATCCGGATGGATTGAACAGATCTTCCTGCCGGGCCGATGTGCCGGCCGTGTAGGTGGGGGGATGTTCCAGCAGCCAGACCCGTTCGGGCAGGCTGCCGTCGCGGATTCCCGCCACCTGTCGCTCCATTCCCGCGATCGCATCGGGGTAGGGAACCGGTACCCGGCTTGAATTCCACAGAATTGTCTTTTCGGTCATTGCCCCTCGAACCTGCATCGTCTATACGGCCTTCCGTCACACGGTATCGCTCAGGCGGTAACCGATGTCACGGTGCGGTCGTGGCGGAATGGTAGACGCGCAAGCTTGAGGTGCTTGTGGGGGCAACCCCGTGGAAGTTCGAGTCTTCTCGACCGCACCAATCGATATGCCGGCATGACCGGCAGCGATTGGCTCTCAGCCGAAAATCAGAACAAACGGAATACTGCCTCCACCCTTTCGGTGGCCCGGCGGCGCGTGCCGTTTTTACGGCGATCTCATGTGGCATGATGGCCGGCCGAAGAGGCCTGGGAGGGCCATCCTTCTGACCCATCATCTTATTTTGCCTCACTTAAGTCATTTTTTTTTACCGTTTATCGGTTAGAACGAAATGCGAGCACGGTCGTTGTTTTCATGCGCTGCGACCGTTCGTGACGCGTTCGCGCGCTCTGAATTTCAACGATGGATCGAAGGTAACGCTTGTGATCAAACCCTTGCGAAAAGCCGTGCTTCCGGTCGCCGGTCTCGGCACCCGTTTCCTCCCGGCGACCAAGGCCATGCCCAAGGAAATGCTGACGGTCGTCGACAAGCCGCTGATCCAGTATGCCATCGACGAGGCCCGCGCCGCCGGTATCGAGGAATTCTGCCTGATTACCGGCCGGGGCAAGGATTCGCTGATCGATTATTTCGACGTCGCTTTCGAGCTGGAAACGACGCTGCGCGAGCGCAACAAGCAGGAAGCGCTGGACGCGCTGGCGCCCAGCAGCATCGCCGCCGGCGCGCTGATTGCCGTTCGCCAGCAGGAGCCAATGGGCCTGGGTCACGCGATCTGGTGCGCGCGCAGCTTTATCGGTGACGACCCGTTTGCGATTCTGCTGCCCGACGATCTGGTCAAGAGCAATGTGCCGTGCCTGAAGCAGCTGGTGGATGCCTATAACCAGACCGGCGGCAACGTCGTCGCGGTGACCGAAGTGCCGCGCGAGCATACCAGCCGCTACGGTATCCTGAAGACGGGCAAGGATGATGGCCGCATCGTCGAGGTGACGGGACTGGTCGAGAAGCCCAAGCCCGAGGAAGCGCCGTCCAACCTTTCGATCATCGGGCGCTATGTCCTGACGGCCGACGTCATGACGCATCTGGCCAAGCTGGAGCGTGGCGCGGGCGGCGAAGTGCAGTTGACCGATGCGATGGCCAAGGTGATCGGGCATGTTCCCTTCCATGGCCTGCGCTATGAGGGGCAGCGTTTCGATTGCGGCAACAAGCTGGGTTACCTGGAGGCGCAGATTGCCATGTCGATCGATCGGCCCGATCTGGGCGATTCGGTGCGTGCGTTCCTGAAGAACTATACCGGCGCGTGATGGTGGCGTTCGCGCACGGCTTCGATTCCACGAGCCTGCGCGAATACGATATCAGGGGAATCGTCGGAAAGACCCTGCATCCGCGTGATGCCTATGCGATCGGGCGGACGTTCGGCAGCATGGTGGCACGCGGGGGCGGGCGGACGGTCGCGGTCGGCTGTGATGGCCGGCTATCCTCTCCCGAATTGGAGGCAGCCCTGGTCAGCGGGGCTGTCGCCTCGGGTGTTGAAGTGCTGCGCGTCGGTCTCGGGCCGACGCCGATGCTGTATTTCGCATCGACCGTCATGGAGGCTGACGGCGCGGTCATGGTGACCGGCAGCCATAATCCGCCCGATCACAACGGGTTCAAGATGATACTGGCGGGCCAGCCTTTCTTCGGCCCGCGCATCAGGGAATTGGGGGATCTCGCGGCACGTGGCGACGTGGTGCCCGAGCGTGCCGGCAGCATGCGGGATGTCGATATTCGGCAGGCCTATGTCGCGCGTCTGGCGCGGGACTGGGATGGCGGCGCGCGCCGGCTGAAAATCGTCTGGGACAATGGCAATGGCGCCGCCGGCGAGGTCCTGGCGGAACTGGTGCGGCATATCCCCGGCGAGCATACGATCCTGAACGGAGCGATCGACGGCCGCTTTCCGGCCCATCATCCGGACCCGACCATTCCGCGGAACCTTGCCCAATTGATCGCCACCGTGCACGATACGGGTGCCGATATCGGCATTGCCTTCGATGGCGACGCCGACCGGATCGGGGTGGTGGACGACAGGGGCGAGATCCTGTGGAGTGACCAGCTTCTGGTGCTTCTGGCGCGCGATGTGCTGCGTGCCCGGCCGGGCAGCACGGTCATTGCCGATGTAAAGGCCAGTCAGGTTCTGTTTGACGAGGTGGGCAGGGCAGGTGGGCAGCCGCTGATGTGGCGCAGCGGCCATTCGCCCATCAAGTCCAGGATGATGGAAACCGGCGCGCCCCTGGCTGGCGAGATGTCGGGTCATTTCTTCTTTGCCGACAGATGGTTCGGGTTCGACGATGCGCTGTATGCGGCGGTTCGCGTGCTGGGAATGGTGGCCCGGATGGAAACGACGCTGTCTGCGGCGCGCGAGGCGCTGCCCAGGATGGTCAGCACGCCGGAGCTGCGTTTCGACTGCCCCGACGCCCGCAAATTTTCGGTGATCGAGGATGTTGCGGCGCGGTTGGCTGAAGAGGGCGCCGACATGTCGACGATTGACGGCGTGCGGGTGAACAGCGTGGATGGATGGTGGCTGCTGCGGGCTTCCAATACCCAGGCCATGCTGGTGGCGCGGGCGGAAAGCGCGAGCCAGGAGGGGCTGGAGCGGCTGAAGGCAGTCCTGACCGCGCAACTGGAACGCGCAGGCGTGGCAGCGCCCGATTTCGCGGGTGAAGGACACTGAGTGGGACGGGCCTCCGGCCTTTGAATATCTCGGCGCAGGCTGGTAACGTGCCTGGTAGCCGGTTTTCGGAGGCTTATGTCGCGTGACCGATGCGCTGCCTTTTCGTTCGTTTCTGGAGCCGGGGCAGTTCGTTCGCCATCCGGATCATCCGGAATGGGGAGTGGGCCAGGTGCAGTCGGCCATTGCCCATCGGGTTACGGTCAATTTCGAGGATCAGGGCAAGGTGCTGATCGATGCGTCGGTCGTCATGCTGACGGTTATTTCCTGAAGGGTTGGCATGGGTACGCCGTTCCTCGATTCCCTCGGCCGGACTGTCACCTATCTGCGGGTTTCCGTCACCGACCGGTGCGACATGCGCTGCGTGTACTGCATGGCGGAAACTATGTCGTTTCTGCCCAAGGCCGAAATCCTGACCTATGCGGAACTGGAGCGGCTCTGTGCTGCCTTCATCCGCAGCGGCGTGACGCGGCTGCGCGTCACCGGAGGCGAGCCGCTGGTAAGGCGGGATATCGGCAGTTTTTTCCAGACGATGGGGCAATGGCTGAACCGGACGGGCGAGGACGGCCATCTGGACGAACTGACCGTAACGACCAACGGGTCGCGGCTGGCGGAGCATGCCGACATGCTGGCCCGGTCGGGTGTACGGCGTGTCAATATCAGCTTGGATTCGCTTGATTCTGAAAAATTTCATCGCATCACCCGGCGCGGCAATCTCGATCAGACCCTGGCAGGTGTTCGCGCCGCTCGGGCGGCGGGACTGGCGATCCGCATCAATACGGTGGCAATGGCCGGGGTGAATGACGACGAATTCGACACGCTGCTGGCATGGTGCGGCGAAATCGGCGCCGATCTGTGCCTGATCGAGACCATGCCGATGGGCGAGACGGGCGAAGACCGGTCCGATCGGTACCTGCCATTGTCCAGCGTGCGCGCCGACCTGTCGCGGCGCTGGACGCTGGAGCCGCTGGCTGAGCGTACGGGAGGGCCGGCGCGCTACCTGCGGGTGCGGGAGACCGGGCGCAGGCTGGGGCTGATCACCCCGATGACCCATAATTTCTGTGAAAGCTGCAACCGCGTGCGGCTGTCCTGCACCGGGCAGCTCTATCCGTGCCTGGGAAATGAAGGGGCAACGGACCTGCGGCAGCCCCTGCGGGACGGGGCCAGTGATGCCGACCTGCTGCGCCTGGTGCAGTCGGCCATCCTGCGCAAGCCGAAGGGGCATGATTTCGTCATCGGACGGCGGGTGGACGACCCTGCCGCCATACGCCGGCATATGAGCGTGACCGGCGGTTAGTCCGATTGGAGACATGCCTCCAATCGGCTTCAGTTATTTTTTATATTCAATGGATTATTCCATTTTCTTTATCGCATCCTCAAGCGATATCGAAAAGGCGCCGGGCTGCAGGGGCTGGGGCTGGCTGTTTGCCGGGGCCCAGCCGGTCATGATCGCCACGCGCAGCGGGACGGACAGATGGGCATCGTCGGCCTCCGGTGTCAGGCTGGCGAGGGCGGCGGGAAACAGTTCGGGGCGTGGAACCTGCCGGCTGCGCAGTCTCAGGGCATTGGTCTCGCCTGCTGCGCGCAGGTCGCGCAGCAGGGCCATCGATGACCGATAGGCCAGGGTCAGCGTTTCCACATCCGCGACCGGCAGGGCGAAGCCCGCGCGCTGTAGCAGGGATGCGCAGTCCCTCAGGTCCGGGAAGGGGGAGACCCTTGGTGCGGCGCCGCCGGTCAGCGCGCATTCGGCCTCGGTCAGGGCGCGGCGCAACTCTCCCAGGGTAGGCAGGACGGGGATGCTGGCCAGGAACAGCCCGTCGGGCTTCAGCGCGTGGCGGATCTGCGCCAGCGCGCCGGGCAGGTCGTTGACCCAGTGCAGGGACAGGTTGGCGACGACCAGGTCGAAGGTGCCTGGGCCGAAGGGCAGCCATTCCTCGTCCGCGCACAGGACCGTTCCGCCGTTCACCCGCGCCATTTTGGGGGAGAGGTCGCACGACACGACGCTGTCGATCCCGCATGCGCGCAGTTGGGGCCCCACCACACCACGGCCGCCGATGTCCAGCGCCGCGCTGAAGCGGTAGGTCGTGTCGTCCAGCCGGTCCAGCAGCCTGTCGGCGACTTCCTGCAGGACGGGGGCCACCCTGTGCACCAGCGGGGCGGCGCGATCGCGGTGACGGCGCACGGCGGCACGGTCGAAAATCACGGGATCGTTCATGGGGTGCATGTGCCCTTCCGGATCGGCGATGCCAATGGCACCTTTGCGTGATGGTTGGCACGATAGGCGATACGGGGGAAACCCGATCAGGACGGGGCGGGGCAGGCGGCCTGCCACGGCGCATGGCCGGGCGTGTGTTCGACCTTCTCCTGCCGCCCGATTGTCTGGCCTGTCACCAGCCGGTCGACCGCGCTGGCCTGTTGTGCGCGGACTGCTTCCGCTCGATGCGCTTCATTGCCGACCCATGCTGCGCGCGATGCGGCCAGCCCTTCGCAGCATCGGCCCCCGGTGGCGCGGGCCGCGTCTGCGCCCCGTGCCTCGATACGCCTCCGCCGTGGCGATCGGGCCGGGCGGCGCTGAGCTATGACGAGTGGTCGCGCCCCCTGATCCTGCGCCTGAAATACGCCGATCGCACCGATCTGGCCCCCTTGCTGGCGCGGCATATGGTGCGTGCTGGTCGCGACCTGCTGTGTGAGGCCGATCTGCTGGTGCCGGTGCCGCTGCACAGGGGCCGCCTGTTCCGCCGCCGCTACAACCAGGCCGGGCTGCTGGCGGCGGCGATCGGCCGGATCGCGCACCTGTCGGTTCTGCCGGATGCGCTGGTCCGCGTGCGAAAGACGCCCGCGCTGGCGCGGCTGGGAGCGGGCGCGCGGCAGGAGATATTGCAGGGGGCGATTGCCGTGCGGCCGTCGCGCCGGGATGCTCTTGCCGGCCGGCAGATCGTCCTGATCGATGACGTGATGACGACGGGGGCGACGTTGGGCGCCTGCGCGCGGGCCGTGCTGGCGGCCGGCGCGGCATCGGTGGACGTGCTGGTTGCCGCCCGCGCGCCGGACCCGGCGCGGACCGACGCGAATGGTTGGAGGGCATCTGTCGGGTAACGGTATAGTGCCAGGGCACAAATGCGCTATGTCTTCAAAATCGGTTACTTTCCCTGTTCGAGGAGCGGCATGCCCAGCATCGAAGTCTATACCCAGCCAGGTTGCCCCTATTGCGTTCGCGCCGTGCGCCTGCTGCAGCAGAAGGGCGCGCATTTCACCGAAATCCGGGCCCTGCACGGCACGGCAGAACGGCTTGAGGCCAGGGAGCGTTCGGGTGGCCGGACAACCGTGCCGCAGATCTTCATCAACGGGCAGCATATCGGCGGCTGCGACGATTTGATGGCGCTGGAACAGCGGGGCGAACTCGATCCGCTGCTGCGGGCGGCCTGACGGGGCACCGGGGGGGCGTGATCTGCTATCAGCTGCGTTGCGACGCGGGGCATGAATTCGAAGGCTGGTTTCCCGGCAGTGCCGCATTCGACGATCAGGCGCGCCGGAACCTTCTGTCCTGTCCGCAATGCGGCACGTCCGATGTCGTGCGTGCCCTGATGGCCCCGGCCGTGCGGACCGCGCCGGCCCGCGTGCCGGAGGGAGAGCGGCCGCGCCCCGAGGCAGGGGCGGCCGTTCCCGCCGCGATGATGGCCGCGATGCAGCGCCTGAGACAGTATGTCGAGGAACGATGCGAGAATGTCGGCGATAAATTCGCCGACGAAGCGTTGAAGATCCATCACGGGGATGCCGAACAGCGCGGCATCTACGGGCAGGCATCGGAAGAAGAGTGCGATCGCCTGGCCGATGAGGGGGTCGAGATCATGGCCATACCATGGGTTCCGCGTGCCGACGGCTGATCGCACGCAGGGACGGGGACCGGAGCCGGGGGCCGGAAGCAAGGTGGAACGCATGCACGACAGAACAAGCCGATGGGCCGGCATGATCCCATTCCCGCAAGGGCGGCGTCATGTGCGGCTGTTGGCTGCCCTGGGGGGGCTGGCCCTTCTGGCGGCGAATCCGCGGCCGGCGGGCGCGGCGGAGGTTACCGCCGCGCGCGACGCGTCGCCCGTGCTCGGGCAATGGGAAACGCGGGAGCATGACGGTGTCTTCGAGATCAAGCCCTGTGGTGGCGAACTGTGCGGCCGGCTGGTCGGCATGCGCTATACGGGCGAGATTCCGAAGGCCAAGGACGGGACATCGGAATGCGGCCTGCTGATGCTGACCGGATTCGTTCCCGATTCGGACGATGCCGGGCGCTGGAACGGGCATATCCTCGATCCCGATAGCGGGAAGGTCTACCAGGCGCAGATCTGGTCGCCGCGCGATGGTGTGCTGAAACTCAGGGGCTATGTGGGCATTCCTCTGTTTGGCGAAACCCACACCTGGACACGCTATGGCGGCACGATCGGAGCGCGCTGCCAGATGCCGTGAACCGTCTCTTTCTCAACGGAATTCGTGAGCGATATGAACCCACTCCTCTCACGACGCGCCCTGCTGACCGGGCTGGCCGCGTCGGGCATTCCCCTTGCCGCATCATGGCCTGCCCGGGCCGCGATCCCGGCCCGGGCGCGGACATTGTGCTATATTGGCGGCTACAACAAACATGCGCCGCCCGGGGGGGCGGGGAATGGGCAGGGCATCGCGCTCTTCGAGATGAACCCGACGACCGGCGCGCTGGCACCGGTTTCGACCTTCACGGATATCGCCAGCCCGTCCTTCATTACCCTGTCGGCCGACCATCGCTTCCTGTACGCGCTGAGCGAGATCGACGATTTCAACGGCAAGCATGACGGCAGCGTCACCGCGTTTGCGGTCGACCGGCTGTCGGGCGAACTGACCCGGCTGAGTGTCGTGTCGTCGGGCGGGGCGGTGCCGTGCCATCTCAGCGTCCATCATTCCGGGCAATATGTCCTGGTGGCCAATTATGTCGGTGGCAGCGTGGGCGTCCTGCCCATCCGGCCGGATGGCAGCCTGGGCGAACCGACGGACATCGTGCAGAATTCCGGCCCGCGCATGCCGGAACGGGCACAGGACAATCCGCCGGGCAATTTCGCGGTCAGCGACCATTCCGGGCCGCATGTGCATATGGTGGCCAGTGACCAGTCGGGGAATTTCGTCCTGGCCTGCGACGCCGGGCTGGACCGGGTCTATGTCTGGACGCTGGATCTGGCGACGGGCAAGCTCAAACCCGCCGCGAAACCTTTCCTCTCGCTGATGCCCGGATCGGCACCGCGTCATTTCTCCTTCAGCCACGATGGGCGGACGCTCTACATCCTGTGCGAACAGGATTCCAAAATTGTCGTGGCGGCGTTCGATCCCACGACCGGCACGATCACCCCGCAGCAGCGGGTCAGCACCGTCACCTCCTATTTCCAGGGCAGCACGCTGGCGGCGGGAATCCTGCTGTCACCCAACGGCCGGTATATCTATGCATCGAACAGGCTGGGGGATTCCCTGGCCGTCTTCCGTGTCGGCGCCGATGGATTGCTGACCCTGATCGACGAAGTCTGGATGCATGCGGATTACGGGCGGGCCATGATGTTCGACCCGTCCGGCACGTTTCTGTTCTGCGCCAACCAGCGCAGCGATTCCGTCACGTCGTTCCGTGTCGACCCCGAAACCGGCGCGCTGGATTTCACCTGGCATTTCACCGCCGTCGGCAGCCCCACGACCTTCGCCTTCCTCCAGCTTTAACCGGATGCGCCGGAGCCGGGATATTATCCCGGCACGGCCAGGCTGGCGATGTAGTTGACGCCCAAATCGCGGCTTTCGCGCCAGCCGGTCAGGCCGGGTGTCATGCCGGCGATGTCCGACACCCGCAAGCCTGCCTGGCCGGCGAAGGCGCCGAGTTCGGCCGGCGTGATGAATTTCCGCCATTCATGGGTGCCCACCGGCAGCAGGCGCAGGATATATTCCGCCCCGATCTTTGCCGTTGCCAGTGAGCGCAGCGTGCGGTTCAGGGTCGAGACGATGATGATGCCGCCTGGTTCCACCATGTCGGCCAGCAGGCGCAGGAAGGCGGCGGGGTCGGCGACATGCTCGATCACCTCGAGCGCCGAGATCGCATCGAAGCGTGCCCCTTCCGCCCGCAATTCCTCGGCGCTGCCGGCGCGATAGGCGAGGCGGCCCGCGCCGGGCGGCAGCGGGTGGGCCTGCACATGGGCGCGTGCGGCCTCGATCGCGGCTTCCGATGCGTCCAGGCCCAGCACGTCATAGCCCATGCGGGCCAGCCCCTCGCTGGCCAGGCCGGCGCCGCAGCCGATATCCAGCAGGCGGGTCACGGGCGCGGATTCCCCGGCGCGCGGTGCCGGCAGGTGGCGCCTTGCCCAGTCCAGGCGCAGGCCGTTCATGGCATGCAGGGGCCGCATCGGGCCGGAGGGGTCCCACCAGCGATCGGCGAGGGCGCTGAAGCGGGCGATTTCGTCCGGAACGACGGACGGGCCGCCCGAATGGACCGAATCGTTGACCTGCATGGCGTCAGCACCTCCACATCTGGCTTCTCCCGCTGGACGGCACAGCGGGGGAAGGGTATGTGACGCGCCTTGCAGATAACCGCAATGCCCCGTCCGATGCCCCAGCGGCCCCAGACGGGCTGGAACGGCCCCCGCGCCGAACTGGAGAGCCCTTTCGATGTCCCGTCATACTCCGCGGATCGTCATGAAATTCGGTGGCACCTCTGTGGCCGACCTCGACCGAATTCGCGCGGTGGCGGAAAAAGTACGCAAGCAGGTCGAGGCGGGGTGCGAGGTCGCTGTGGTGGTCTCGGCCATGTCCGGCGTCACCAACCAGCTGGTCGGCTATTGCCAGTCGCTGTCGCCGCTGCACGATGCCCGGGAATATGACGCGGTCGTCGCCACCGGCGAGCAGGTCACGAGCGGCCTGCTGGCCATTGCGCTGCAGACCATCGGGGTCGAGGCCCGGTCCTGGCTGGGGTGGCAGATCCCGCTGCGCACCGATGCGGCGCACGGTAAGGCGCGTATCGGCTCGATAGACGGCGAAGCGCTGGTGGAACGCATGCAGGCCGGCCAGGTGCCGATCATCGCCGGCTTCCAGGGCGTGGCCCCCGACGGGCGCATCACGACGCTGGGGCGCGGCGGGTCCGATACGTCGGCCGTCGCCATTGCGGCCGCCATCGGGGCCGACCGGTGTGATATCTATACCGATGTCGACGGGATCTACACGACCGACCCGCGCATTGTTGCGAGGGCGCGGAAGCTGGATAAGATCACGTATGAGGAAATGCTGGAGCTGGCGTCGGTCGGGGCGAAAGTCCTGCAGACCCGCAGCGTCGAGCTGGCAATGAAGGAACGGGTGCGCGTGCAGGTGCTGTCGAGCTTCGTCGATGGCCCGGCCCCGTCGGAAGGCAACCTGCCCGGATCATTAGTGGTGGATGAGGACGAGATCGTGGAAAAGGAACTGGTCGCCGGCATTGCCTATTCGCGCGACGAAGCGAAGCTGTCGGTCCGGCGCATTCCGGACCGTCCCGGGATCGCGGCCGCGATCTTCGGTCCGCTGACGGCGGCGAACGTGAATGTCGACATGATCGTGCAGAGCACCGGCGCCGACGGCCTGACGAACATGACCTTCACCACCTCCAAGACCGATCTGGCCCGTGCCATCCAGTCGCTGGAATCGTCGCGGGATGTCATTCAGTACGGCGAGCTGGTGACGGATGACGACGTGGTGAAGATCAGCGTCGTCGGCATCGGCATGCGGTCGCATGCCGGGGTGGCGAACCTGATGTTCCGTACCCTGTCGGACCGCAACATCAATATCCAGGTCATCTCGACCAGCGAAATCAAGGTTTCGGTGCTGATCGCCGCGGAATATGCCGAACTGGCCGTGCGGGCGCTGCATACGGCCTACGGCCTCGACGCGGCCTGATGGCGATGGAGATACTCGTTACGCAGCCGGTGGGCGACGCGATGCAGCGGGAAGCGGCCCGCGCCCGCCTGGACCGCCTGTGGGCGCCCGGCACGCAGTTCCTGGGGAGCGAGGTCGCGATCCTGGGTGGCGCCATGTCGTGGGTCAGCGAACGGAACCTGGTCTCGGCCATTTCCAATGCGGGCGGTTTCGGCGTGCTGGCCTGCGGGGCGATGGAACCCGACCGCCTGGCCGAGGAAATCGCCGCGACCCAGGCGCTGACCAGCCGCCCCTTCGGCGTCAACCTGATCACGATGCATCCGCGCCTGGACGACCTGGTCCAGGTCTGCCTGGCGGCCGGTGTGTCGCATGTCGTGCTGGCCGGCGGTATTCCGCCCGGCCCGGCGATCCGGGCGCTGAAGGATGGCGGGGCGAAGGTCATCGCCTTTACCCCGGCGCTGGTCCTGGCCAAGCGGCTGGTGCGCATGGGCGTCGATGCGCTGGTGATCGAGGGGGCGGAGGCCGGCGGGCATATCGGGCCGGTGTCGCTGACCGTGCTGGCGCAGGAAGTGCTGCCCCATATCCGCTCGATTCCCGTCTTCGTGGCGGGCGGGCTGGGACGGGGCGAGGCCATCCTGTCCTATCTGGAGCAGGGTGCGGCCGGCGCGCAGCTCGGCACGCGTTTTGCCGCCTCGGCGGAAAGCATTGCCCATGAGCGTTTCAAGGCGGCCTTCGTGCGTGCCAATGCGCGTGACGCGGTGACGTCGGTCCAGCTTGACGAGCGTTTCCCGGTCATTCCGGTGCGGGGCCTGTCGAACGAGGGTGGGCGGGCGTTCCTGCGCCATCAGGCCGAGACGATTCGCCGCTATCTGGACGGGGAACTGACCAAGGAAGCGGCCCAGCTCGATATCGAACATTTCTGGGCGGGTTCGCTGCGCCGGGCGGTGATCGAGGGCGACGTGGAAAATGGCTCGGTCATGGCTGGCCAGTCGGTCGGCATGATCACGTCGGTTCAGCCGGTGGCCACCATTATCGCCGAACTGGTCGAGCAGGCCGTCGATGCCCTGGTCCGACGTGAAGAGGCCGCGGGTGAGCCGTGAGTGACGAGGACGCCCGGACGACGCTGAACGATTCCGGCGCAAGGGCCTCCACGGGGGCGGCTGGCGTTGGACCGGCCCTGCGGGCGCGGCGCGAGCAGCTTGGCTGGGCGCTGCCCGACGTCGCGACCTGGCTGCGGATACGCCTGTCGTTTCTCGAGGCGATGGAAGAGGGGCGGGTGAAGGACCTGCCGGGGAATGTCTATACGCTCGGCTTCCTGCGCACCTATGCGCAGGCGCTCGGCCTGGATGCCGACGCGGTGGTCACGCGCTTCAAGGCCGATACGCGGGGCAGCATCGACTGCAAGCCAGAACTGTCCTTTCCAGCCCCGGCATCCACTGGTGCGATGCCGGTCGGCGTCATGGTGCTTCTGGGCGGGGTGATCATCGTGCTGGCCTATGTCGGCTGGTACCGGATGACCGACGGGCAATCCGCGCCGCCGCAGCCCGTTCCCTCGGTCTTCTCTGCCATTCCGGGCATGACGCGCCAGGCGCCGACCTCGCCGCAGGTCGCTTCGGTCCTGCCGCCGGAACGTGCGCCCATTCCGCCGCGACCGCTGCCGGAGCCGGAGAAATCGGCGATCACCGATGGGGACATTCCCGCGGAGCCCACGCCGGTGCCGGGCAGTCAGGTCGAGCAGGGCGCGTCTCCGGCCGCGCCGGCTGCAAACGCCGATGCTTCGGCCGCTCCTGTTGCCGTACCGTCCATGACCCAACCTGCCGCACCGGGCACGGCACCGGTTCCGGTATCGCCCCCAGCTCAGGCTCCGGCCCCGGCGGCGGCCACGCCTGCCGGGCAGATCGTCCTGACCGCCTCGGCCCAGACCTGGGTGCAGGTCAGGGTTGCTGGTGGGCCAGTGATTTACGACCATATCCTGCAAGCCGGTGAGAGCTGGTCCGCGCCGCAGGACAAGACGGATCTTCTGCTGACGGTCGGCAATGCCGGCGGGCTGGTGGTCAGCGCCGATGGTGTGACGACCCAGCCTCTGGGCCGGAATGGCACGGTGCGCCGCAATCTGCCGCTGACGCGCGATGCCGTTCGCAGCGGTAGCATCGTGGCTGCGGTGCCTGCGCCGACGGTGCGCCCGGCCCCGGCCGCAGCTCCGGAGCGGGTGGACGGCGCGGGGCATCCTCCGGCGCCGCAGCCCGCGCCTGCGAAAAGCGGGGAGTAAAAGGGCAGGGACCGGCCGCGGCCGGTCTGGCCAAACCGAACGGTTTTTGGCAGGAAGCATGCACGGAAAGGCGGCGCGCCGTCATGCCGGCGGATAGAACAATGTTATCATCGCCTCATCCGGAGGGCAGACAATGAGCAGCTATCGTCCCTATCAGTATATCGAACGGCGCAAGTCGCGGCAGATCCATGTCGGCAAGGTGGCGGTGGGCGGCGACGCGCCGATTTCCGTCCAGACCATGACCAACACGCTGACGACCGACGCCGAGGCGACGATCGCGCAGATCCGGCGGGCGGAGCTGGCAGGCGTCGATATCGTGCGCGTGTCATGCCCCGACGAGGAGAGCACCGCCGCGCTGGCCGAGATTGTGCGCGAGGTCAACGTGCCGATCGTTGCCGACATCCATTTCCACTACAAGCGCGCGATCGAGGCCGCACAGGCTGGCGCGGCCTGCCTGCGCATCAATCCGGGTAATATCGGCAGCCCCGAGCGCGTGCGCGAGGTGGTGAAGGCGGCCAAGGATTATGGCTGCTCGATCCGTATTGGCGTGAATGCAGGCTCGCTGGAAAAGCATCTTCTGGAAAAATACGGCGAGCCCAACCCCGAGGCGCTGGTCGAAAGCGCGCTGGAGCACGCCAAGATCCTGGAAGATCACGATTTCCACGAATTCAAGATCAGCGTGAAGGCGTCGGACGTCTTCATGGCCGTTGCCGCTTATCAGCAACTGGCCGAGGTCTGCGACCATCCGCTGCATATCGGCATCACCGAGGCGGGCAGCAAACGGGCCGGCACCGTCAAATCCTCGATCGGGCTGGGCAACCTGCTGTGGGCCGGCGTGGGCGACACGATGCGCGTGTCCCTATCGGCCGAGCCTGAGGAAGAGGTGCTGGTCGGCTGGGATATCCTGAAGTCGCTGGGCCTGCGCCATCGCGGCGTGAAGATCATTTCCTGCCCGTCCTGCGCGCGGCAGGGCTTCAACGTGATCCAGACCGTGCAGACGCTGGAAGATCGTCTGGCGCATATCCAGACGCCGCTGACGCTGTCGATCATCGGCTGCGTGGTCAACGGTCCGGGTGAAGCGCTGATGACCGATATCGGCGTGACCGGCGGTGGCTCGGGCCGCCACATGGTCTATGCCGCCGGCCGGCAGGACCACACGATCGCGGCGGATTCGATGATCGAGCACATCGTGGAGATGGTCGAGAAGAAGGCCGAAATCCTTCGTGCCGAGGAAGAGGCCGCGAAGGCCGCAGAGGCGGTCGTCGCCGCCCAGTAAGGACGCGCCCGACCCGGCAGGACCGGGTTGGAGATTGGCCGTCCTTTGTTGTGTTCCGTCCCGTTCGGGGCGGAACACATATGAGATTTAGAAACAGGAACATCGATCCGTGAGCAGCCTGCAACCCGTCCGTGGTACCCATGACCTGATCGGCGAGGGGCAGCGGCGCCATGCCCATGTGGTCGATACCGCGCGGCGCATCGCGGGCCTGTATGGTTTCGATGAATGGTCCACCCCGATCTTCGAGGATACGCGGGTCTTCGCCCGTTCGCTGGGCGATACGTCCGACGTGGTGTCGAAGGAAATGTATTCCTTCGAGGACCGGGGCGGTGAATCCCTGACCCTGCGGCCCGAGGGCACGGCTGGCGTGTGCCGCGCCCTGGTGACCAACGGCCTGACCCAGTCCCTGCCGCAGAAAGTGTTCTATGCCGGGCCGATGTTCCGCTACGAGCGCCCGCAGAAGGGACGGTATCGCCAGTTTCACCAGATCGGTGCCGAACTGATCGGCGCGGCCGAGCCTTTGGCCGATGCCGAAGTGATCGCGATGGGGCGCGATATCCTGAAGGCGCTGGGCATTGCCGACGATACGGTGGTGGAACTGAACACGCTGGGCGACACGGAGAGCCGCGCCGCGTGGCGTGCCGCGCTGATCGCCTATTTCACCGAATACAAGGACCAGCTGTCCGATGACAGCCGCGCCCGGCTGGAGCGCAATCCGCTGCGTATCCTCGACAGCAAGGCGCCGCAGGACCGGGCGCTGGTGGCCGATGCGCCGCTGATCGGTGCCTTCCTGACCGACGAAGCCCGGACCTTCTGGGACGATCTGCGCTCGGCGCTGGATCTGCTGGGCGTGCCGTTCCGCGAGAATCCGGGCATCGTGCGCGGGCTGGATTATTACGGGCACACGACCTTCGAATTCGTGACCGAGAAGCTGGGCACCCAGGGCACGGTGCTGGCCGGCGGCCGCTATGATGGGTTGGTGGCCGAAATGGGTGGCCCGCGCACGCCGGCCATCGGCTGGGCCGGGGGGATCGAACGGCTGGCCCTGCTGCTGGACAGTGCGCCGGTGGCGCCGCGCCCGGTGGCGGTCGTGCCTATGGGCGAAGGCGCTAGCGGTGCGGCGGTGACGCTGTTGCAGGCGCTGCGCGCCCATGGCGTGCGGGCGGAAATCGCCTATCGCGGCAATGCCAAGCGCCGGATGGAACGGGCGAACCGTATCGGCGCCACCCATGCGGTGCTGATCGGCGATGACGAAGTGGCGCGCGGCGTGGCGCAGGTGAAGGCGCTGGATGAAGGATCGCAGAACGAGCTGGCGCTGGACGCGGTCGCGCCCTATCTGGCCGGGGCGGCTGGCCGCTAAGCCATGAGTCTCGACGACAGGCTGGACCGGATTGTTGGCCGGTCGGAAGAGTTGCAGGATATGCTCGCCCAGGGGCTGGTGGGCGAGGCGTTCAGCAAGGCATCGCGCGAATATGCCGAGCTGGAACCCATCGTCAGCCGCATCGGCGCGCTGCGCCAGGCGGAGCGGGAGGCGATCCAGTCCGAATCGCTGCTGGCCGATCCGGAAATGCGCGAACTGGCCGAGGCCGAACTGGGCGAATTGCGTGGCCGGATTGTGGAACTGCGCCAGGATATCCGTATTGCCATGCTGCCGCGCGACGAGGCGGACGAGCGCAGTGCGATCCTGGAAATCCGCCCCGCCGCCGGCGGGGATGAGGCGGCCTTGTTCGCGGCCCAACTGTTCGACGCCTATCGCCGCTATGCCGCTCTGCGTGGCTGGCGTTTCGAAGTGATGGAATTCGACGAATCGGAGCTGGGCGGCCTGCGCGAGGGGATGGCCACCATCGCGGGGCGCGGGGTGTTCGCGCGCCTGAAATACGAATCGGGCGTGCATCGGGTGCAGCGCGTGCCCGCCACCGAAAACCAGGGCCGAATCCACACCTCGACCGTGACGGTCGCCATGCTGCCCGAGGCGGGTGAGGTCGATGTCCAGATCAACGACAGCGACCTGCGCATTGATGTCTACCGGGCTTCGGGCGCCGGTGGGCAGCATGTCAACAAGACCGAGAGCGCGGTGCGCATCACCCATCTGCCGACCGGCGTGGTGGTGGCGATGCAGGAAGAGAAAAGCCAGCACAAGAACCGTGCCAAGGCGATGAAGATCCTGATGTCGCGGCTATACGAGCGCGAGCGTGCCACCGCCCATGCCAGCCGGGCCGCCGACCGTAAGTCACAGGTCGGCACCGGGGACCGGTCGGAGCGTATCCGGACCTATAATTTCCCGCAGGGGCGGGTGACCGACCACCGGATCAACCTCACGGCCTACAAGATCGATCGCGTGATGCTGGGTGAGTTCGACGAATTCATCGACGCCCTGATCCAGGACGAGCAGGCCAGTCTGTTGGCCGCCGAGGGCTTGTAAACGCGCGTCGGATCGCCACCAGCGCGCGTTTACAGTCAGGTTCTCAAGAAGTGGGAACCGAGCAGATTGAGGACCGGCCGGGTTGGCGTTCGACCACCGTTGGGTCGTCCGGGTCGGCGAGGTAGAATTCGGTGAAATTGCGGGTGCCCAGCGCGTTCAGCGTGCGTCCGTCCGGATGGTGCAGCATGCCGCCGCCATTGACCTCGTGCGTTTCCGTCCGCCCGTCGGGCGTGCGTATGGTAATTTCGCCGCACAACGCATAGGTGTGGTTGACACGCCCGGCCGCGGTCTCAACCTGGACGGCGCGTTGCGGCACCGTTGCGTCGAGGCGGATCGTGGCGGCAAGCTGTTCATCGACATACAGGCGGGAGATCTCGGAAATCTCGTTATCCGCGCGACCGTCGATGACGGTGAACGTGCCTGCCCGGGCAGAGCGGGCCGCCGAGGTCAGGACCGCGCCGGCCCCCAGAAATACAAGGATTTTCCATGAACGAGACTGCGGCATCATGGTGCCAGAGTAGGACGGATGTCGCCTGAAATGAAAGAGGACGCGCTGGCCGTGCCGGGCGAGGGGGCCGACCTGCGGACATGCCTCGGCTGGGGTGGGGCGCAATTGCGCGACGCCGGCGTGGACGATCCGCGTCGTGAGGCGCGGCTGCTGATGGCCCATGTCCTCGGGACCGATCTGGCCGGCCTGCTGGCCCGCGAGCGGATCGGCGATTTCGAGCGGACAGCTTTCCTGTCGACGGTGCGACGCCGTGCGGCGCGCGAGCCGATGGCGCATATTACCGGCCGGGCCGGATTCTGGTCGCTGGAACTGGAGACATCGCCCGCGACGCTGATCCCCCGTGCCGACAGCGAAACGTTGATCGAGGCCCTGCTGGATTATCGTCCCGCGCGCGAACAGGTCAGCAGCGTGCTCGACCTGGGAACCGGGACCGGGTGTCTGCTTCTGGCGGCGCTGAGCGAGTATCGCGGGGCATGGGGCGTGGGGGTGGATATCGCGCCCGATGCCGCGCACCTGGCCGCGCGTAATGCCCGGCGGGCGGGGCTGGATGGACGGTGCGTTATGCTGGCGGCCGACTGGGCATCGGCGATTCGGGGGACGTTCGATGTGGTGTTCAGCAATCCGCCCTATATCCCGCATGGCGATCTGGCTGGCCTGATGCCCGATGTGCGGGAGTATGAACCCGCCCGCGCGCTGGATGGCGGCCGGGATGGGCTGGATGCCTACAGGGTGTTGACGGGGGCCTTACCCTTGCTTCTGGCGCATGATGGGGTTGCTATTTTCGAGATCGGGATCGGGCAGGAGCACAGCATGCCGTCCCTGGCGCGGCAGTCCGGGCTGGAAATCGTGGATATCCGCGCCGATCTGGGGGGCGTTCCGCGTGCTGTACTGATGCGACATCGGCGGAATGCGTGAAAAACCATTTGGCAGAGCGGATATAAGGGCATAGATTACCGATGGAATGCGGACGGGGGTTTTTACCTTTCCGAGATGCCGCATGCCGATCCTGAATGCATGAAAACAGAAATGGCCGCACGGGTGCGTGCAGGGACCCGGGTCGTTGTATCATGCCGCAGGATCAGATGCCGGGCTGCACGCCAGGCGCTCAGAATGACAATAGGGGATGGTTGGCCCCGGCGGTCGCAGGCAAATGGCGGCCGTTAACAGGAAAGTGCTGCGACAGCTTATGAACATGAAACGCATGCGGGGCCGGCACCATCGTTCGGGCGGCAGCAATGGCGGAAGTGTACGCCAGCAGAACGGCCAGATCCCCCTCAATCGTAACCATGTGTTCGACAGTAACGGGCCGGATCTGCGCATTCGCGGCACCGCCCAGCAATTGTTTGAAAAATACCTGCAGCTTGGGCGCGATGCCAGCGGCGCGGGCGACCGCGTGATGGCCGAGGCCTATTTTCAGCATGCCGAACATTATTTCCGCATCCTGAACGCCATGACCCAGGCGGCGCAGCAGAACCAGCAGGAACGCCAGGAGCGGCATGTCCGCCAGCGCCCCATGGCGGTGAGCGACGGGGATGACGCGGCCGAAGAAGGCGCCGAGGAATCGGCTTCGGAAAAAGCCCGTCCGGGATCGGACACGGAACTGGCGCCGGTCGAAGCCTGATTTGTCGCGGGACCGGCGGTCTGCCGCCGGTCCAGGCGCTTATTATGTCACGGGGCGTCGGCCAGAACGGTGCGGATGGCGCCTGTCAGCCGTGCGAGTTCCGGTTTTGTCACCGTGAAAGCCGGTGTCAGATAGACGATCGAGCGGAAGGGGCGCACCCAGACACCCTGCTCGACCAGCCTGGCCTTCAGGCGGTTCATGTCGTTGATGCGCTCCAGCTCGACCACGCCGATCGCGCCCATGACCCGGACGTCTAGCACGGCGGGCAGGTGGCGGCATGGCTCCAGTTCATCACGCATCTGGGCCTCGATCGCCGCGACCTGTTCCAGGCGCGGTTCGCGCTCGAACAGGTCCAGCGAGGCGTTGGCGCAGGCGCAGGCCAATGGATTGGCCATGAAGGTCGGGCCGTGCATCAGCGCATGCATCGGGTCATCCGACAGAAAGGCCGCAAAGACGTGATGCCGCGCCACGGTGGCGGCCAGCGGAACCGTCCCGCCCGACAACGCCTTTGAGAGCGTGAGGATATCCGGCACGATATCGGCCTGTTGACAGGCGAACATCGTGCCGGTGCGGCCGAAGCCGGTAAAGATCTCGTCCAGAATCAGCAGTACGCCATGCCGGTCGGCGATGTCGCGCAGGCGTCGCAGGGTTGCGGCGTCATGGAACAGCATGCCGCCCGCGCCCTGGACCAGCGGCTCGACCAGGATCGCGGCCACGCGCTGGCCTTCGGTTTCCATCAATTGTTCCAACGCGGCGGTGGACTGGTCGTCGCACGGCAGGTCGGTGATGAAATGCTGGGGCAGGATGCCGGCGAACAGGCTGTGCATGCCTTCCTCCGGGTCGCATACCGCCATCGTCGCCAGCGTGTCGCCATGATAGCCGCCGCGAAATGCGACCAGGCGGGTGCGCCCCTTCTGGCCCCGGTTCAGCCAGTATTGCATCGCCATCTTGATCGCGACCTCGACCGCGACCGAGCCGGAATCGGAAAAGAAGACACGCTCCAGATCGCCCGGCAGCAGATCGGCCAGTCGCCGCGCCAGGCGCAGCGCGGGCTCATGCACCAGCCCGCCGAACATGACATGCGGCATGCGCGTGAGCTGCTCGATCGCGGCCTGGCGGATGTGCGGGTGATTATAGCCATGGCAGGCGGTCCACCAGGACGCGATGCCATCGACCAGTTCCCGCCCATCGGCCAGGCGAATCCGGCATCCGTCCGTCGATGTGGCGGCCATGGGGGGCGAGACCGTCTGCATCTGGGTATAGGGGAGCCAGATATGCGGCAGGCCGGCTTCGAACCAGTCCGGTCCGGTCATGGGCTTACTCTCCTTGCGGGGACGGCAGACTGGAATTGACCGGGTTCATGGGGTCCGGCACAAACCATCGCTTCATGACCCGTTTCGATCAATTTTTCCAGACTGCGCTGGAGGGACTGTCCCGCCGGCATCTGCGGCGCGAACTGCGGCCGCTGGAACGCGACGGGCCGGTGATCGTCCGGCGCGACGGCGGAACGCTGCTGAATTTCTCGTCCAACGATTATCTGGGCCTGTCCGTCCATCCGGCCCTGAAGGCGCGATCCATCGAATGGACGCAGCGTTTCGGCACCGGCAGCGGGGCGTCGCGCCTGGTGACGGGCACCAGCGAACAGCATCGGCTGGTCGAGGAGAAGCTCGCGCGCTTCAAGGGCACCGAGGCGGCGTTGCTGCTGGCATCGGGGTGGCAGGCCAATGCCGCGATCCTGCCCGCCCTGTTTCGCCTGTCGGTGGAAGCGACCGGCGCGCCGGCCGTGGTCTTTACCGACCGGTTGAACCACGCCAGCCTGCATCATGGCTGCCAGGCGGCCGGTATCCGCCAGATCCGCTTTGCCCATAATGATCTCGGCCATCTGGAGCAGGCGCTGGAGCGCCATGGCGACCAGAAGGGCCTGCGCTTCATCGTTACCGAAAGCGTGTTCAGCATGGATGGCGACCGTGCCGATATTGCGGCCCTGAAGGCGCTGGCCGATCGGCACGACGCCTTCCTGTATCTGGACGAGGCGCATGCGACCGGGGTGCTGGGGCCGCAGGGCAGGGGCCTTTCCGCCGAAATCGGGGGCGTGGACCTGGTGATGGGCACGTTCAGCAAGGGGCTGGGCGGGTTCGGCGCCTATGTCGCGGGCTCGCGCGCGCTGTGTGACTGGCTGGTCAGCACATGCTCGGGCTTTATCTATACCACCGCGATGCCGCCCTCCCTGCTGGGGGCGATCGATGCGGCGCTGGATCTGGTACCGACGATGGATGCGGAGCGTCGGCATCTGGCGGCGCTGGCGGCGCAATTGCGGACGGATCTGGCCCATCGGGGCTGGTCCACCGGCTTGTCCTCCACGCAGATCGTGCCGGTCATGGTCGGGGATGCGGAACAGGCGCTGGCTCTGGCCCGCACGCTGGCCGCGCAGGGGGTCCTGGGCGGTGCGATTCGGCCACCGACGGTCCCGCCCGGAACGGCCCGCATCCGGCTGGCGTTGAGTGCGGCGCATGATGTCGGGATGCTCGACCGTCTGCTGCGGGCACTCGACGAGGGGGCACGGGAGCATGGCATTGTCCGATGATCCGGCGCCGACGGCGCTGTTCCTGGTCCATGGCTGGGGCTTCACGCCCGATTTCTGGCAACCGGTCCTGACGCGACTGGGTGGGGTCGAGGCGACGGCTCTGGATTTCGGCTTCTTCGGCCCCCCGAGCATGACGGCCCGGCCGTCCGGGCGCCATGTGGCGGTCGGTCATTCGCTGGGTGCGCTGTGGCTGTTGCTGAACCCGCCGGCCGATTGCGCCGGCATGCTGCTGATCAACGGTTTCGCGCGTTTTGGCGCCACGGCCGATTATCCGGAGGGGATTCCGCCCCGGGTGATCGAACGCATGGCGCGCGGGCTGGACCATCATCCGGATGACGTGGTCGCCACTTTTCGCGGCCGTGCAGGAATTGAGACGCCGGCGCCGGGCCCTGCCCGGGCCGAGCGGCTGGCCTGGGCGCTGGAGTTGCTGCGCGATGCCGATGCGCGCGATTCATTCGATGCGGAATCGGGCGCTGCCGAATCGAACGCCGCTATGCCGCCGATTCGCGTGCTGGCCGGTGGGCAGGACCCGATTGTTCCGCCTGCGATGACCGAGGCCAGTTTCCGTGGCCGCGTGCCGGTCGAATGGGTGGAGGATGGGGGGCATCTGCTCCCGCTGACCCATCCTGACCGATGTGCTGCCGCGATTGCCCGACTGATTGCGGAAGTGGGGCGGTCATGACCGCGCGCAAGCAGCAAATCGCCGCCCGTTTCGGCGCCGCCGAAACCTATGACGATGCGGCGCGGGTGCAGCGCCTGGTCGCCGAGCGGCTGGCCGAACGGATCGCCGCCGCCGGCATCACACCTGCCCGCATTCTGGAATTGGGGTGTGGCACGGGACTTCTCAGCCAGCATCTGCGTCGCCTGTTTCCGCATGCGGACCTGACGGTGAGCGATCTGGCGCCGGAAATGCGCGACCGCGCCTGCCGCCGGCTGGAGGGCATGCATGGGGAGGGCGATGTGCGCGCCCTGGTGCTGGATGCCGAGGCTCCGGAAGCGGCGGGCGGGGGGTATGACCTGATCTGTTCCAGCCTGTCGATGCAATGGTTCTCGGACCGCGCGGCGACACTGGGGCGGCTGGCTGCCATGCTCGCGCCCGGGGGCATGATGGCGTTCTCCACCCTCTGCGCAGGCAGCTTTGCCGAATGGCGGCGCGTCCATGCGGCGGCCGGGCTGGACTGCGCGATCCCGGCCTATCCGGCCGCGACGCAGCTCGAAGCCGAGTGGCCTCTGACCGGCCAGGGCTTGTGGCAGGTCGAGACGATTCTCGACCGGCCGGAGACGGCGCTGGCTTTCGTGCGTGAACTGCGCCAGATCGGCGCATCCGTGCCGCGCGAGGGCACGCGCCCGGTTGCGCCGGGTGCGATGCGCCGGCTGCTGCGGGATCTGGAGACGCCGTCTGGTGCGACGACGACCTATATGGTCGGCTATGGCCTGTTCCGGACGCCTGCCCGTCGGGGCGTCTTCGTGACGGGCACCGATACCGGTGTGGGCAAGACGCTGGTTTCAGCCTGTCTGGTCCACGCCTGGGCGGCGGATTACTGGAAGCCTTTCCAGACCGGGATTGCCGAGGACATCGCCGACAGTGTGACGGTTGCGGCGCTGGCCGGGCTGGAACCGGCGCGCATCCATCCGCCGGCCTCCGTGCTGTCGGCCCCGCTCTCGCCCTTCGATGCCGCCGAGCGTGAGAATGTCGTCCTCGACATCTCCGGGTTGCGTCTTCCCGAGCCGCGGAGCGCGCAGCCGCTGGTGGTGGAAGGGGCGGGTGGGGTGATGGTGCCCGTGGCGCCGGATTGCATGATGATCGACCTGATCGCCCGCTTCGCGCTGCCGGTGGTGCTGGTCGCGCGCAGCCAGCTTGGCACGATCAACCATACGCTGCTGACCTTGCAGGCCCTGCGCCAGCGGGGAATCGCCATTGCCGGCGTGGTGCTGAACGGCCCGCCATCGCCCGAGGCGCGACGGGCGGTCAGCCTGTTCGGTGGTGCGCGGGTGCTGGCGGAATTTCCGCATCTGGACCGGATCGGCCCGGCGCAGATCGAGGAACTGGCCCGGCTGCTGCCGCCGTTCGCGCGCCTCTAGGTCAGTAGCGGCGCAGCAGCCCGACCAGAGAGCCCTGGATGCGCACCCGGTCGGACGGCACGATGCGCGATTCGTAGCGCGCATTGGCGGGCTCCAGGGCGATGGTGCTGCCGCGCCGGCGGAGCCGTTTCAGCGTGACTTCCTGATCGTCGATCAGCGCCACCACGATCTGTCCATTATCGGCTATGTCGCCGCGACGGATGATGACGGTGTCGCCATCGAGAATCCCGGCTTCGATCATCGAATCGCCGGCGACTTCCAGCGTGTAATGATCGCCACGGCCCAGCAGGTTCATCGGCACGGAGACCTGCGCCCCGGTCTCGCGCAGTGCCTCGATCGGCTGGCCGGCGGCGATGCGGCCGTAGAAGGGCAGGCTGACGGCATCGGCGTCGGTCGCGATCGGCGCGCCCGCCAGCCGGCCGGCGAAATCGCCCTTGATGACGTTGGGCACAAAAGAATGATCGGCCGGGCCGGAGGAGGGCTTGGCGGGAGCAGCCTCTTCCTGAGGGACTGGGGGAGATGCCATCTCCGGCAGGCGCAACACCTCCAGCGCGCGGGCGCGATGATGGCGGCGTTGCAGGAAGCCGCGCTCCTCCAGCGCCGAGATCAGCCGGTGGATGCCGGATTTCGACCGCAGGTTCAGCGCATCCTTCATCTCGTCGAAGGAGGGTGAAAACCCCGTCTGCTTCAGGTGCCGGTCGATGAACAGCAGCAGTTCATGTTGCTTGCGTGTCAGCATTGGCACCCCGTGACCCAAATCGTTCCGTCAGTCGGCCAATCCGTTGTCAGCAGAAGGGAACAAACAGGAAACCGCCTTGTTGTGTTCTATATTGGTTCCCGCCCGGCCGTCAATATCATTGCCGTAACCAAAAATGGAGCGGTCAGATTGCCAGCGTGTCCAGCCTGACCACGCGGCAGGGCTCGCCCGCCCGTGCCGGGGGGGCGTGCGGCGGGCGCAGGATCAGGGCCTGGCTGCGGGCCAGCGTGTGCAGCATCGCGGAATCCTGGCGGTTGAAGGCGGTGGCCAGCAGGCTGCCATCCGGGGTGCGGGACAATGTTGCGCGCAGATAATCGGCCCGGCGATCGTTCTCCGGCAGGTCGCCGCCCAGAAACGCGAGATCCTCGGGCAGGCTGCGTTCAGCGTGGCCTGCCAGCGCCCGGATCGCCGGCAGGGCGAAGATCAGGCCGCACACCAGGGCCGCCACCGGATTGCCGGGCAGCCCCAGGACGGGGACCCGGCCGATCCTCCCATGCATCAGCGGCTTGCCGGGGCGCATCGCGATCTTCCAGAAATCCACCGTCAGCCCGATCCGTTCCAGCCCCTGCTGCACCAGGTCGTAGCGGCCGACACTGGCGCCCCCGGCGGTCAGCAGCAGATCGGCGGTTTCGATGCCGTGCGCCAGGCGGGCGATATCGGACGCGGTATCTTGCGCGGAGGGCAGCATGACCGGCACGCCGCCACAGGCGCGCACCAGGGCGGCCAGCATCGGGGTGTTGGAGTTGGTGATACCGCCCGGCGCGATCGGGTCGCCCGGCAGCGCGATTTCATCACCCGTGGACAGGATGGCGACGACCGGGCGGCGGCGCACGGCAACCCAGGCATGGTTCGCCGCGGCGGCCAGCCCGATATCCCGCGCCGTCAGCGCGCGCCCGGCGGGGACGACGACCTGATCCACGGCGAAATCCTGACCCCGCCTGCGAATATGCTGCCCGGCCCCGGGAGGAACGGTGACCGTGACGGTGCCGCCATCTTCCTGCGCGTTCTCCTGGATCAGAATCGCGTCGGCGCCATCGGGGACGATGCTGCCGGTATAGATCCGCACGGTCTCGCCGGGTCCGACCCGGCCGGGAAAGGGGTGGCCCGCAGGGCTTTCGCCCACCAGCGACAGGGTGCCGCCGGGCACGCAATCGGCCGCCCGGACCGCGTAGCCATCCATGGCCGAGACGTCGGCCGGGGGGTTGTCCAGCCGGGCCGCGATATCGGCGGCAGCGATTCGCCCCCAGGAATCGGCCAGAGGTACCAGTTCCGGCCCCGTGGGTACGAGGTCCGCCAGGATACGCGCCTGGGCTTCGGCGACACTCAGCATCGGTCCCAATCTCCCCCATTCGACGGTCATGCGCACATATCTGCTCGATTCGTGCGACTAACGCTTGACCTCAGGGCTCTGTATGCGCATTTTCCGCCGACTTGAACCACTGCTGCACCTGATTGTTCCAGCAGCGGCGGAGCAGTGCTGAGGATTCCATGGCCAAGACCAACACCATTCAGATCAAGCTCGTCTCGTCGGCAGACACCGGGTATTTCTACGTCACGAAGAAGAATGCCCGTGCGCAGACCGGCAAGCTCGAGATGCGGAAATACGACCCCGTTGCGCGCAAGCACGTGGCCTTCCGCGAAGCGAAGATCAAATAATCCGCTCTATCCCGCGCATTGCGCGCGGGATAGGCACGAAAAAAGGCCGGGTACCCCAGGGGGGTGCCCGGCCTTTTTTTCGTTTCCGGGATTGGCTGGATATCTGCGCTTCGGTCAGAACAGCCGGTCGTGCTGACCGTAGGGGATGACCAGTTCGCCGGGGCGGGCCAGGTTCAGCATTGCGCGCGACCGCTCGTCCAGCGTGTCGCGGTCCAGCGCCTTTTCCTTCAGTCCGCTGACCCGGCGGGCCCAGGCATTCTGTTCCGAGACCGCGTCGACCTGTGCGGCGCGCGCCTCGTCCAGCAGGCGCAACTGTGCCTGATAGCTGTGAATGCCATGGTCGCCCTGCATGGCGTTTACGCCGAAATAGGCGGTCAGGCCGATGAACAGGGAAGGGGGGATGACCATACGGAGGGTCCGCCGCACAATCCGGCCGATCTGCATGGTCCGTCTTTCTCCCGTTTCATCAGGGCGCCAATAGGTACGTTTGTACTATTCCCGATTCGGCGGCGGCGGGAAACTGTTTTCCTCGCTATGCCGCCGAATCGGGTCGTGTCGCGTGATCAGGCCGTCTTCAGGATCGTCCGGCCGGCATAGCGGGCGGCGGTGGCCAGCTCGTTTTCGATGCGGATCAGCTGGTTGTATTTCGCGGTCCGGTCGGAACGCGACAGGGACCCGGTCTTGATCTGTCCGCAATTGGTGGCCACCGCCAGGTCGGCGATGGTCGAGTCCTCGGTCTCGCCGGAACGATGGCTCATGACGGCGGTGTAGCCGGCGCGATGGGCCATCTCGACGGCTTCCAGCGTCTCGCTCAGCGTGCCGATCTGGTTCACCTTGACCAGCAGCGAATTGGCGACCCCGGCCTTGATGCCGCGACGCAGGCGCTCCGGATTGGTCACGAACAGATCGTCACCGACCAGTTGGACCGTCTTGCCCAGCGCCGCGGTCAGGGCGGCCCAGCCTTCCCAATCGTCTTCCGCCAGCCCGTCCTCGATCGACACGATGGGGTAGCGGGCGGCGAGGTCGGCCAGGTAGCCGACCATGCCGGCCGAATCCAGGCTCTTGCCTTCGCCTTCCATGACATAGCGGCCGTCGCGGTAGAATTCGGTCGCGGCGCAGTCGAGCGCGAAGGTCACGTCCTCGCCCGGACGATAGCCTGCGGCTTCGACGGCCTTGGTGATGAAGCCCAGCGCCTCGTCGGCCGATTTCAGGCCGGGGGCGAAGCCGCCTTCGTCGCCGACATTGGTGTTGTGGCCCGCCGCCGACAGGTTCTTCTTGAGCTGGGCGAAGATCTCGGAGCCCACGCGCACCGCGTCGGCCAGCGTGGGCGCGCCCACCGGCTGGATCATGAATTCCTGGATGTCGATCGGGTTGTCGGCATGCTGGCCGCCATTGACGATGTTCATCATCGGCACGGGCAGGGTGCGGGCGTAGACGCCACCGACATAGCGATAGAGCGGAACCTGCAGTTCCTCGGCCGTGGCCTTGGCCACCGCCAGCGACACGGCCAGGATCGCGTTGGCGCCGAGCCGGGCCTTGTTGGGGGTGCCGTCCAGATCGATCATCGCTTCGTCGATCGCGACCTGATCCGACGATTCGGCGCCCTGCAGGGCTTCGCGGATCTCGCCTTCGATATTCTCCAGCGCCTTCAGCACGCCCTTGCCGCCGTAGCGGGACTTGTCGCCGTCACGCAGTTCGACCGCCTCATGCGCGCCCGTCGACGCCCCGGACGGAACAGCGGCCCGGCCCTTCGCGCCGGATGCGAGTTCGACATCGACCTCCACGGTCGGATTGCCACGGCTGTCCAGGATTTCACGCGCGACGATATCGACGATAGCACTCATGGATCTGCTTCCTCGGTTTATGACTATTGGGCCCGTTGCAGGTCTGCCGCGACGTGCAACGGCGATCGGGGTGTCCTCGCGGCCATCCCGACATGCCAGACAAGATTCTTCTGCCGCCTGTGATCGGTATCATGGGCAGGCGGCCAGCCGCGCGATAATAGCAGGGCAGGAGGAAGATAAACATGAAACGCCTGCCGCTTCCAACGGTTCTGATGGGAATTGTCAGCCCCGTTCCGGCCATCATCTTCGCGGTGGGAAGCCTGTTCTCCACCGCCGCCGTGCCGGGCATGACTATGGGCCTGGTGGAATATGCCGCCCTGCTGCTGGCTTTCAGCGGTGCTGTCCATTGGGGGCTGGCGCTCGACCGGCCGACCTTGATCATGGGGGCGCGCCACGACCCACGGGGTGACAGGCTGCGGCTGGTGCGGGGCGCCCTGCCGCTGCCGGTCGGCTGGCTGGCGTGCCACGCGACCTTCCTCGGCCATGTTACGATCGGGCTGGCCGTGCTGCTGGCGGGGTTCTTCGGGCTATTCCTGGCGGAGCGGGCAGCGTGGCGCAGGGGCGAGCTGCCGTCGGGCTATCTGGCCTTGCGGCTGTGGGTCACGTCGGTGTTCATGGCCTGTCTGGGGCTGGCGATGCTGGTACGCATCGCCTGATCCCGACAGGCCATGGCCACGGGTCAGAGATCCTTGGTCAGGCAGTCATAGCGCACCAGGCGCTCGATCAGGGGCTTCATCTCCCGGATCGGGATCATGTTCGGACCGTCGCTGGGCGCCTGATCCGGGTCCTGATGGGTTTCGATGAAAACGGCCGCCACCCCGATCGCCAGGGCCGCGCGGGCCAGGATGGGGGCGTATTCACGCTGCCCGCCCGATGATCCGCCCAGGCCGCCCGGCTGCTGGACCGAATGGGTGGCGTCATACACCACAGGATAGCCGGTCTCGGCCATGATCGGCAGGCCGCGCATGTCGTTGACCAGCGTGTTGTAGCCGAAGCTGGTGCCGCGCTCGCACAGCATGATCCGGTCGTTGCCGGTCGAGGCGATCTTGGCCGCGACATTCTTCATGTCCCACGGCGCCAGGAACTGCCCCTTCTTGACGTTGATCGCGGCCCCGGTCTCGCCCGCCGCCAGCAGGAGGTCCGTCTGGCGGCACAGGAAGGCCGGGATCTGCAGCACGTCGACGGCCTCGGCCACCGGCTCGCATTGCTCGGCGGCGTGCACGTCAGTCAGGACCGGCACGCCGAATCGCTCGCGCACGCCGGCCAGGATCTCGAGCCCTTTCGCCATGCCGACCCCGCGTGCCGCACCGATGCTGGTGCGGTTCGCCTTGTCGAACGAGCTTTTATAGATCAGGCCGACCCCGGTTTCGCCCGCGATCGTCCACAGCGCCTCGGCCATTTCCATGGCGTGGGCTTCGGATTCGATCTGGCAGGGGCCGGCGATCAGGACGAAGGGCCGGTCGTTGCCGACCACAAGGTCCCCGATCGCGACCGGGCGGGGCGCCGTCATACCAGCCGCATCTTCTTGACCGCCGCACCGACGAAGCCGGAGAACAGCGGATGCGGATCGAACGGCTTGGAAAGCAGTTCGGGATGATACTGCACGCCGATGAACCAGGGATGGTCGGGATATTCGACCACTTCCGGCAGGATATCGTCGGGCGACATGCCCGAGAACCGCATGCCGGTCTGTTCCAGCTTCTCGCGGTAATGGACGTTGACCTCGTAGCGATGGCGATGCCGCTCGCGGATGTCGGTTCGGCCGTAGGTCTCGGCCACCCGCGACCCTTCGGCCAGCTTGGCGGGGTAGGCGCCCAGGCGCATCGTCCCGCCCAGTTCCCCGCCTTCGCGCCGGCGCAGCAATTCGTTGCCACGGGCCCATTCGGTCATCAGGCCGACCAGCGGTTCGTCCGTCGGGCCGAACTCGGTCGAGGAGGCATCGGGCAGGCCCGCCAGGTTGCGGGCGCATTCGATGACCGCCATCTGCATGCCGAAGCAGATGCCCAGGAACGGGATGTTGTGCTCGCGCGCGAATCGCACGGCCTGGATCTTGCCTTCAGCGCCGCGCTCGCCGAATCCGCCGGGCACCAGAATCGCATGGACGTTGTGCAGGGCTTCGAGCGCGTCTTCCGATTTCTCGAAGGTTTCGGCCTCGACCCAGTCCAGCTTGACCCGCACCCGGTTGGCGATGCCACCGTGCAGCAGGGCCTCGATCAGGGACTTATAGGCGTCCAGCAGGGCCGTATATTTGCCGACGACCGCGATCCGGACTTCGCCTTCGGGGTGGCGAATCGCGTCCAGCGCCCGGTGCCAGCGCGACAGGTCGGGCTCCTGGTCGAAGGGCAGGCCGAAATGGCGCAGGACCTCATTGTCCATGCCTTCGGCATGGTACGAGATCGGGCAGGCATAGATCGTGTCGACATCCAGCGCCGCGATCACGGCTTCCGGGCGCACGTTGCAGAAATTGGCGATCTTCCGGCGTTCGGTATCCGGAATCGGCCGGTCCGACCGGCACAGCAGCATCTGGGGCTGGATACCGACATTCTGCAGTTCCTTGACGGAATGCTGGGTCGGCTTCGTCTTCAGTTCGCCGGCCGAGGGAATCCACGGCAACAGGGTCAGGTGGACGAACATCGTCTGCCCGGTGCCCAGATCGTTGCGCAACTGGCGAATGGCTTCGAGGAAGGGCAGGCTTTCGATATCGCCCACCGTGCCGCCGATTTCGACCAGCACGAAATCCAGGTCCTCGGTGCCCGCGACCACGGCTTCCTTGATGGCATCCGTGATGTGGGGGATGACCTGCACCGTGGCGCCCAGATAATCGCCGCGCCGTTCGCGCGCGATCACGTCCGAATAGATCTGGCCGGTGGTGGCGTTGTCGGCCCTTGTGGCATGCACGCCTGTGAAGCGTTCATAATGCCCAAGGTCGAGGTCGGTCTCCGCGCCGTCATCGGTCACGAAGACTTCGCCGTGCTGATACGGGCTCATGGTGCCCGGATCGACGTTGAGATAGGGATCGAGCTTGCGTAGCCGGACCCGGTAACCGCGCGCCTGCAGCAGCGCCGCGAGGGCTGCAGAGGCAATGCCTTTACCGAGAGAGGAGACCACGCCGCCAGTGATGAATACAAACCGCGTCATGGATGGCCTCCCTACACCGTTTCGACCTGCCGGGCAAAGCGAATAACCATCGTCTTTGCCGTGATAAAAAAAAGGCTGCCATCCGTGAGGAAGGCAGCCGATCCTTCAGTGCGTGACCGCTGGCGCCGCGGGCGGAGCCGCGGGCAACGCCGGGGCCGATGCCGCGGCAGCAGGGGCCGGCGGCTGGGCCAGGATATCGTGGCCGCTACCGGTCGAGGCGCCACGGTTCAGCACCGCGAGGGTCAGCGACAGCAGCATGAAGATGCCGGCCAGGACCGACGTGGTGCGCGTCAGCAGGTTGGCCGTGCCGCGGCCGGACATGAAGCTGCCCATGCCCTGGCTGCTGCCGATTCCCAGGCCACCGCCCTCGCTGCGCTGGATCAGGACCGTTCCGATCAGGGCCAGGGTGACGAACAGATGCAGAAAAAGCAGGACGGTGATCATTCTCGACTTCCGATAGGGCGGCGCAGACCGACCGTTTACAGATCTATGGCGGCGCGGACAATCGGCAGAAACGCGTCGGCCTTCAGGCTGGCGCCACCCACCAGCGCGCCGCCGACCTCGGCGATCGGCAGGATGGTGGGGGCCTCGCGCCCGCTGACGGAGCCACCATAGAGAATCCGCGTGGTCTTTCCCGTCTCGCCGAACTGGCGTGTCAGTTCGGCGCGGATGAAGCCCATCATGTCCGCGATGTCCTGGGGCGATGCCGGCACGCCCGAGCCGATGGCCCAGACCGGCTCGTAGGCCACGATGCCGCTGAAATTGTCGGGCAGCGAGCCCTTGATCTGCCAGCCGACAACATCCTGATATTCGCCGGCGGCCCGCTGGTCGGCGCTTTCGCCGATGCAGACGATCGGCGTCAGGCCGGCGTCCATGGCGGCCACGGTCTTTTCGCGCACCGTCTCATCCAGTTCGCCATGCTCGCGCCGCCGTTCGGAATGGCCGAGAATGACATATTCCACCCCCAGCTCGGCCAGCATGATGGCCGAGATGTCGCCGGTATGCGCGCCCGAGGGCGCGTGATGGCAATCCTGGGCGCCCAGTGCGATGCCGGTGCCTTTCAGCAGGAGGGAAAGGGCGCCAAGCTGGGTAAAGGGCGGGCAGACCACGACCGGCGGCGGGTTGGCAATGGCTTTCAGACCCTGTGCGATGGCGCTCACGAGGTCCCGCGAGGGGGCGCTCAGCCCGTTCATCTTCCAGTTGCCGACGATCATCTGCTTCATGTGGCTTGCCCCCTCGATTTTATATTGTGGGGCGGTCGAGCCGCCCGGTTGCCGATACCGTACACCATGCGTGCCGCATCAGCACAATGGCCACGCGCCAACGCGGCTTCGGCGCATAGGGTTCTGGTCAATCGCGGGGTGTATCCCTATGGTGCCCCGCCGAATAAGGCGGCCATCGGGCCGCCATAGTCGCTTGTGCCGCCTTCGTCCGGATATTGTCGTTCATGATTTCCTTCCTGCGTCACGTCTTCGTCGATTCCTGGCTGGGTCGCGTCATTGCCGGCCTGCTGTTCCTTGCCTTCGTCGGCTGGGGTGTGGGCGATGTCCTGTCGAATATCGGCAGCGAGCGCGCCGACGTCATCGTGCGGGTGGGCGGCCAGACCGTCACCACCAACGATTTCCTCTCGGCGGTACAGAATGAATTGCAGCAGGTCGCCCGCCAGGCAGGCGTGAGCGATCCGTCACAGCTGCCGGTCGCGACGCGGCGCCAGGCGGCGGAACAGGTGCTGCAGCGGCTGCTGATGCAATCGGAAATCACGCTGTCGGCGGACCGGCTGGGCGTGACCGTTCCGGACGATGCGCTGCGTGAGGAAGTGTTCGGACTGCCGGCCTTCAAGGGGCCGGACGGGCGATTCGATCGCAAGCTGTTCGATTCGCGCCTGCAGCAGATCGGCATGACCGAGGCGCGCCTGCTGGAGCTGATCCGGGCCGACCTGGCGGTGCGCGCGCTGATCGAGCCGATCCAGAACGGTGCCCGCGCGCCGGAAATCATGGTCCGCCAGGCGTTCGATTTCGATGCGCAGACCCGGACCATCGATCTGGTCCGCTTTCCGCTGACCGCCCAGGCAGTGCCCGAGCCCGACGCGGCGCAGCTGCACCGTTTCTACGACAATCATCCCGGGCTGTTTCAGACGCCCGAATACCGCCATGCGCGGGTGGTCGTGCTGTCGCCCGACAGCGTGGCCCAGTCGGTCGAGATCCCCGATGCCGACCTGAAGCGCCTGTATGAGGCCGAGGCGTCGAAATACCACGTGCCCGAGACCCGCAGCGTGCAGATCGTGACCGCGCCGAGCCAGGCCCGTGCGCAGGCGATTGCCGACCAGTGGAAGGCGGGTGCCGATTGGGGCCGCATCCAGGCCGACGCCAAGGATTCCGCCACGGTGCAGATGGACAATGTCCGCCAGGCGGGGATTCCCTCGGCGGGTCTGGCGAAGCTGGTCTTCGGCGCCCCGCCGTCCGACCTTCAGGGGCCGGCGCAGGTCGATACCGGCTGGGTTGTCTTCAAGGTCACGCTGATCACGCCGCCGCACGATACCGATTTCGCGACGGCACGGCAGGAACTGCGCGAGCAGATGGCGCGCGGCCAGGCCGTGGAGTTGATCGGCCAGCGCGTGCAGAAGCTCCAGGACGCGATCGCCGGTGGCGGGCTGGACCATATTCCCGACAATCTGGGGGCGGCGGCCATTGCCGGGACGCTGAACGCCCAGGGCATGACCCAGGGGGGCGAGGCAGCGCCGATTCCGGCGTCTCCCGCCCTGCGTCAGGCGATCATCGAGAAAATCTTCAGTTCGGCGAAGGGGGCGAACCCGACGCTGGTTCAGGGGCCGGAGAATGGCTGGTTCGCGGTTGCGGTCGACAGTATTACGCCCGCCCAGCTTCAGCCCTTCGATGCGGCGTCCGCCCAGGTCCGCGCCGCGTGGGATGACGAGGCACGCCGCCATGCGGCCAATGTCGCGGCCACCGCGCTGTATCTGGCCGCCAAGGCGCATGGCGGCGTCTCGGCTGCCGCCGGCGGCCAGCAGGTGGAGCATCCGGCGCCACTGGCGCGCGGGCGGGCGGTGGACGGCGTGCCCGACGAGCTGGCGCGCCTGGTCTTCCGCTTCGACAAGGCCGGGCAGACGGCCATGCTGGATGGCCCGGACGGTTTCTATGTCGCGACGCTGACCGCGATCACGCATCCCGATCCCGGCACGCAGGCGATGCAGGTTGGCCGCATCCGCAGCGGCCTGTCGCAGGCCCTGGCGGACGATATCGGGATGTCCTACGCCGCGGCCCTTCAGCAGGTGGTCAAGCCCAAGACCAATATGAGCGCCCTGAAATCAGCCCTGTCCTCGGTCACCGGGACGGGCGGCGCCGGAGACACCAGCCCGTGACGACCATTATTCAGACCATTCCCGCCGCGCCGACCCTTGCGGAACGCGATGCGGCACTGTCCGCCCTGCGACAGGGGGAGGGCAGTGTGGTCTGGAGCGTGGAGGCCGCCGACCTGCTGACGCCGGTCGCCGCCTATATGCGCCTGTCGCGCCTGGCCGGCGCCACGGATGCCAGCCAGGCCCGCAATGCCTTTCTGCTGGAAAGTGTCGAGGGCGGGGTGGCGCGGGGCCGCTATTCGGTCATCGGCCTGCTACCGGATCTGGTCTGGCGCTGCCATGATGGGAAGGCGGCGATCAATACCGCGCCGGATGCCGATCCGGAACGCTTTGCCCCGGTGGCGGAGGCGCCGCTGGATTCGCTGCGCGCGATCATCCGGGGCAGCCGGATGACCCTGCCGGCGGGACTGCCGCCGATGACGGCCGGCCTGTTCGGCTATCTGGGATACGACATGGTGCGGCAGATGGAGCATCTGCCGAATATGCCACCCGACGATCTTGATCTGCCCGAGGGGGTGATGATCCGCCCCGGCCTGTTCGCCATCTTCGACACCGTGCGGGACGAGCTGATCCTGGCGGCGCCGGTGCGGCCGAGCCCGGATCGTGCGCCCGAGCAGGTGTGGCAGGCGGCGGAAGACCTGATCGCGCTGGCGCGGCGGACGCTGTCGGAGCCCCTGGCGCTGCACGAGATCCGGCCGGACTATACCGGCCCGCTGGAGCCCCCGCGTTCGAACTTCACGCGCGAGGCGTTCTGCGACATGGTCCGGCGCATCCAGGAGTATATTGCCGCTGGCGATGCCTTTCAGGTCGTGCCCAGCCAGCGTTTCTCGACCCCATTTACCTTGCCGCCGCTGGCACTTTATCGGTCCCTGCGCCGCATCAATCCGGCGCCGTTCCTGTTTCATCTGGCCTTCGACGGGTTCACCCTCGTCGGCTCCTCACCCGAGATTCTGGTGCGCCTGCGCGACGGGCGGATGACGGTGCGCCCCCTGGCCGGTACCCGGCCGCGTGGCCGCACGGCGGAAGAGGATCTGGCGCTGGAGCGGGACCTGCTGGCCGACCCGAAGGAACTGGCCGAGCATCTGATGCTGATCGATCTGGGCCGCAACGATGTCGGGCGGGTCTGTGCGATCGGCAGCGTCAAGGTCACGGAGAAATTCGTGATCGAGCGGTTCAGCCACGTCATGCATATCTCGTCGAATGTCGAGGGTGAGTTGCGGCCGGGGCTGGAGGCGCTGGATGCGTTGGTCGCGGGATTCCCGGCCGGCACGCTGACCGGGGCGCCGAAGATCCGGGCGATGGAGATCATCGACGAGGTCGAGCCGACCCGGCGCGCGACCTATGCCGGGTGCATCGGTTATTTCGGCGCGAATGGCGAGATGGATACCTGCATCGGCCTGCGGATGGCCGTGGTCAAGGACGGGCAGATGCATGTGCAGGCCGGCTGCGGCGTGGTGGCCGACAGTGTGCCCGATGCGGAGTACGAGGAAACGCAGCACAAGGCCCGTGCCCTGTTCCGCGCGGCCGAGGCGGCGGTGCGGTTCGCGCGCGGCGGCAATGCGGACTGACCGCTTCGTCCAGTCAGGTCATAAAATTACACGCTCCGCGCTTGTTTTCGTAACAAACGACCCATTTTTAGACGCTATGCATTATTTCGATGAAATTTTGAACTGTTGTTTGACCGGGCTGGAACAGAAGGCCATCATGTCGCCATGATCCTGCTGATCGATAATTACGACAGTTTCACCTTCAATCTCGTCCATTATCTGGGCGATCTGGGGGAGGAAAGCGACGTACGCCGCAACGATGCGCTGACGGTCGATGAGGCGATGGCGCTGAATCCCGAGGCGATCGTGCTGTCGCCGGGCCCCTGTTCGCCCAACGAGGCCGGGATCTGCTGCGACCTGATCCGCCGCGCGGCGGGGCATGTACCCATTTTCGGCGTCTGCCTGGGCCACCAGGCCATCGGGCAGGTGTTCGGCGGCACGGTGGTCCGGGCGCCTGTTCCCATGCATGGCAAGGTCAGCCCGGTCTTTCATGATGGCAGCGGCGTGTTCGAGGGGCTGCCCAGCCCCTTCCAGGCGACCCGCTATCACAGTTTGACGGTCGATCCCGCCACGCTTCCGTCCGATCTCGTGCCCGTTGCGCATACCGAGGACGGCGTCATCATGGGGCTTCGTCACCGCTTCCTGCCGGTGTTCGGGGTCCAGTTTCATCCGGAGAGCATCGCGTCGGAACACGGGCACGCCATCCTGGCCAATTTCCTGGCGATCGCGCGCGGCCTCAATACGCCGCGAAAGGCGGCCTGACCCAAGATGGATGGCACGCCGTCCCTGCCTGTTGCCCCGGCCGACGCCTTTCGGGCCCTTCTGAGCCGACTGGCGCGCGGCGAGACCCTGAACGAGGCCGACGCCGAACAGGCTTTCGGCCTGATCATGGATGGCGGCGTGCCCGACATGCTGATCGCGGCATTCCTGATGGGGCTGCGGGTGCGGGGAGAGCAGCGGGCCGAACTGCTGGGGGCGGTGCGTGCCGTGCGTGCGCGCATGCGGCGGGTGGCCCCGGTGCCGGCGGGCACGATCGATGTCTGTGGAACCGGCGGCGACGGGCTGGGCACGCTGAATATCTCCACCGCCGTTGCCTTTGTGCTGGCAGCGCTGGGCGTGCCGGTGGCCAAGCACGGCAACAAGGCCCTGTCGTCACGCTCGGGCGCGACCGACGTGCTGGGGGCGCTGGGCGTTCTATTGTCGGACGATCCGGCCGTGATCGCCGCACGGCTGAATGAGGGCGGGCTGGCCTTCATGGCGGCGCCGTCGCACCATCCGGCCATGCGCTATGCCGCACCCGCGCGCACGGCGCTGGGGGTGCGGACGCTGTTCAACCTGATCGGCCCCCTGTGCAATCCGGCGGGTGTTACGCGCCAGCTGGTGGGGGTGTTCGATCGGTCGTGGTTGCGCCCGGTCGTCGAGACCTTGCAGCTTCTGGGCTCGGAGCGCGCATGGGCCGTCCATGGAACATGCGGCGTGGGCCAGGGCGTGGACGAGCTGACGCTGGCCGGCCCCACGGCGATCGTGGCGTTGCAGGACGGGGTTCTGTATGATTTCACGCTGGAACCCGCCGATGCCGGCCTGAAGCCGGCACCGATTTCGGCGATTACCGGTGGAGGGCCGGCGGGAAATGCCGCTGCCCTGGAGGCTTTGCTGGCCGGTGCCCACGGGGCCTATCGGGACACCGTTCTGTTGAACGCAGCGGCGGCGCTGCATGTCGCCGGCCGTGCGGACATTCTGAAAGAGGGAAAAGTGCAGCCCGCATCGCTGCGGGCGTTGGTCGCCGACGCGGCCCGTGTTCTGGATGACGGGTCCGCACTGGCTGTTTTGAAATCCGCGCGCGGCGGTCGGCCGTCCGCGCGGGACGAATGCATACAGGGTTGATCATGAACGATACCGCGACGAATCCCGCTCAGAACGAGTGCGGCACCGCCTCGGACCCGGATGGGCTTCCGGATGTCCTTGCGCGCATCTGCGCCCGGACCAGGGTCGATGTCGCGCAGCGGGCGACCGTTACCCCTCTGAAAGAGATTACGGCCCGGGCCCGCGAGGTCACCACGCCGACCCGCGGTTTCGGCCAGGCGCTGAAGCAGCGGACGGCGGACCGCCAGATCGGGCTGATCGCGGAAATCAAGAAGGCCTCGCCATCGGCCGGCATCCTGCGTCCTGATTACGACCCTGCCGGCATCGCCGCTGAATATGAGAAGGCGGGTGCTGCCTGCATCTCGGTCCTGACCGAGGGATCATGCTTTCATGGCTGCGCGGAGGACCTGCAGCGGGCGCGCGATGCCTGTGCGTTGCCGATCCTGCGCAAGGATTTCATCCTCGATCCGTGGCAGGTGCATGAAAGCCGCATTATCGGAGCGGATTGCATTCTGCTGATCCTGGCGGCCCTGACCGACAGCGAGGCGGCGGAACTGCTGGATATTGCGCGCGGGCTGGACATGGATGTTCTGGTCGAGGTGCATGACGAGGCCGAGCTCAACCGGGCGCTGGCGCTAGATACGTCGCTGATCGGAATCAATAACCGCAATCTCAAGACGTTGAAGACGGATCTTGAGACGACGCTTCGGCTTGCGCCGCTGGTTCCGCCGGACCGGATCGTGGTTTCGGAAAGCGGGATCGGCACCCACGAGGATGTCGTCCGGCTCAACGATATCGGGGCCAGTGGTTTTCTGGTCGGCGAAAGCCTGCTGCGCCACCCGTCGCCGGGTGAAGCGGCCCGCATTCTGCTGGGCGGCGCCTGAACCATGCCGGTTCAGGGCGGCCTGACCCATCTGGATGCAAATGGTCACGCCGTGATGGTGGATGTGGCCGACAAGGCGGTAACAGTGCGGCAGGCGGTCGCACGCGGGCTGGTCACCATGCGGCGGGAGACGCTGGATCTGATCCTGTCGGGCGGCATGAAGAAGGGCGATGTTCTGGCTGTCGCGCGTATCGCGGGCATCATGGCGGCCAAGAAGACGTCGGATCTGATTCCGCTTTGTCATCCGCTGGCTCTGAGTTCCGTACGTGTGGAACTGACCCCGACCGAGGATGGAAGGGGGATCGAGATCGAGGCCAGTGTCGGGACGACCGCGCAGACAGGGGTGGAAATGGAGGCTCTGACGGCGGTCAGCGTCTGCGCCCTGACCCTTTACGACATGTGCAAGGCTGTCGACCGCGATCTGACGATCGAGCATATCCGCCTGATCACGAAATCCGGTGGACGTTCCGGGCTTTATCAGCGCGTGGAAGCGGAGGCGCCGGGTCAGGCGCCTGCCGCCGGCTGAAAGAAGAATCCGCTCTGCGGCATCGCACGATGCTCGCAATCGGTACGGACGCATGACCGGCAGCCAGGGCCGATCGAGATGAATGTGCGTGGATCGTGCAGGTTCAGCATCGACGAATAGACGACCTCGTCCGCATGGGCGACGGAGCAGCCCAGCACGATCGCGCGTTTCGGCTGGCGGTCGAAGAATGAGTGAGGGTGCGGGACGACAGCCCGCGCCACGCTGATGAAGAGGCCGCCTTCGGTGTCCTGCGAAATCTGGATGATCAGCTTTCCTGCGGCCGAGAAGCTTTCGAAGACGTTCCAGCGTGGGCACAATGCCCCGAAGCGGGCGCGGCTGAAGCGGTTGGCGCTGTAACTTTTCAGCACGTTGCCTGCCACATCCGCCTTGATGAAATAGAACGGAACGCCCTCCGCGCCTGGACGCTGGAGAGAGGAAAGCCTCTGGCACACCTGCTCGTAACTGGCCGAAAAGGTCGTTTGCAGGCGATCGAGATCGTGTTTGAAGGCCTTGGCTTTTGCCGCGAACAATTCGTACGGCATGATCAGTCCACCCGCGAAGTAATTGGCCATGGCTGCGCGGGCGATCGAGCGCGTGTTCTCGTCGGACAGGAGCGGGTGGCGCGCGGCCTCGTCGATCAGCGTGGAATATCCCAGATGGGCGACCAGCCGCGCCATGCAGAATGTCCGCGTGGGGCCGGGCAGGCCGGGTATGAAGCGGGCGGTTTTTTCAGTGCTGTCGAAATGGCATGGGCTGCTGTTGGCGACGGTGGGCTCGGCCGGCGTGGTGGAGACCGTGACGCCGAAGCGGTCACGCAGGTAGCGCTCCAGCCCCGTTCCGATCGTATCCGTGTCCAGCCGCGCGGTTTCGTGCAGTTGTTCGGCCGTGCGGTCGAGCGTGTCGAAATAGTTCCGTTCCGCCTGCACCCAGTCGCCGACGATTTCGTAGGCCGACGAGAGTTTGGACCAGGCGGAGGCGCGCTCGGCTTCCGTCCGTTTGTCCGACTGGGTCTCGCTTCCCTGCTCGTGCATGGTTCTGGCCGAGCGATAGAGTTCCAGAAACATCTTCACGAAGGCAGGATTGTCCCTGATGGCGCCATGGATCTCGCGTTCGGGTAGCGAGGAGCGGAACATCGGGTCGCTGGATGCTTCCCGCAGAAGGCGGAGCATCCGGATCTCGCCGTCATCACCGAAATAGCTCGGGGCGACGGAGAACATGTCGCACAGCGTCACCAGCAATCGCGTCGGGACCGGCTTGGCGTTGTTTTCGATCTGATTGAGGTAACTCGCGGAAATGGCCAGGCGCTGGGCCATCATCCTCTGCGAGATCGCATTCGCGATCCGCAATGCACGCACGCGGTTGCCGCAAAACATCTTTCGACCGCTGGTGTCGCTCACGTTCACTCCGTTTACCATACTCGTCCGGTTTGTTTCCGACCTTACACCTCTTTCCGCCTTTGAGGACGGGTCTCCGCGCGGTAAAAAGGTAAAGAATATCGTAAATCCGCCGTTGGATTCCGCCATTGCCGTCGCATGTCGGCCTATCGGGAAGATCTGTATTCCCGATCTGTAAACACGGCAAATTGAGTGAACATCATCAGACCGGAGCGCCAGAGGGCGGGACAATCACCCCTCTCTGGCGCCGCGGTGCGCGAAAAAGGGAGAGAAACCATGGGCGATAAAAAACCGTCCGGCACTGGCGCGGGCGTCTCCAATCCCGACCGGAACAACGCAATCTTTACCACGGACGAGCTGAAGCACGCTTTTTACGACATGGTGCTGATCCGCCGGTTCGAGGAGCGTGCGGGCCAGCTGTATGGCATGGGCCTGATCGGCGGCTTCTGCCATCTGTATATCGGCCAGGAAGCCGTGGTCGTCGGCATCCAGATGGAGCTGAAAGAGGGCGACAAGCTCATCACTTCCTACCGCGACCATGGGCAGATGCTGGTCGCCGGCATGGACCCGCGCGGCGTCATGGCCGAGCTGACGGGGCGCGAGGGCGGCTATTCCCGCGGCAAGGGCGGGTCGATGCACATGTTCTCGCGCGAGAAGAATTTCTATGGCGGGCATGGGATCGTCGGCGCCCAGGTGGCGCTGGGGATCGGTCTGGCCTTTGCGAACAAATATCGCGGCACGGATGAGGTCTCGATCGCCTATTTCGGCGAGGGCGCGTCCAACCAGGGCCAGGTCTATGAGAGCTTCAACCTGGCGGCCCTGCACAAGCTGCCCTGCGTGTTCGTGATCGAAAACAATCATTACGGCATGGGCACCAGCGTCGAGCGGGCCTCGGCGTCCAAGGAACTGTGGCGCAATGGTGAGCCCTGGGGGATTCCGGGGCGCAAGGTCGACGGCATGGATGTTGAGGCCGTGCGCCAGGCGGCGCGCGAGGCGGTCGAATATTGCCGTCAGGGCAAGGGGCCGTTCCTGCTGGAAATGTCGACCTATCGCTATCGCGGCCATTCCATGTCCGACCCCGCGAAATATCGTCCGCGCAGCGAGGTGGACGAAATGCGCAAGAACCACGACCCGATCGACCGGGTACGTCGCGAACTGCTGACGATCGGTGTGGAAGAGGCGGAACTGAAAGCACTTGAGGACAAGGTGAAGGCGATTGTGGCGGATGCAGCCGATTTTGCGCAGAGCAGCCCGGAACCCGATCCGTCGGAACTGTGGACCGACGTGCTGGTGGAGGGCTGAACGATGACCACCCAGATCCTGATGCCCGCTTTGTCGCCGACCATGACCGAGGGCAAGCTGGCCCGCTGGCTGAAGACTCCCGGCGACCATATCGCCGCCGGCGACGTGATTGCCGAGATCGAGACCGACAAGGCGACCATGGAAGTCGAGGCCGTCGATGAAGGCACGCTGGCCGACATCCTGGTGCCGGAAGGCACCGAGCATGTGGCGGTGAACACGCCGATCGCGAACCTGCAATCGGACGGCGCGGATGCCGCGCCGGCGGCGGCGCCAAAGGCTGCCGCCCCGGCCGCGCCGCAGACCGCACCGGCGGCTCCGGCCCAGGTGGCGCCGGCAGCACCGGTGGTCGCGCCCGAAAAAGAGTGGGGCGAGACGGTCGAGATCACGGTGCGCGAAGCGTTGCGCGACGCGATGGCCGCCGAGTTGCTGCGGGACGAGGATGTGTTCCTGATCGGCGAGGAAGTCGCGCAGTACCAGGGGGCCTATAAGGTCTCGCAGGGCCTGCTGGACGAATTCGGCGAGAAGCGCGTGATCGACACGCCGATCACCGAACATGGCTTCACCGGCATGGCGGTCGGTGCCGCGCTGACGGGGCTGAAGCCGATCGTGGAATTCATGACCATGAATTTCGCGATGCAGGCGATCGACCACATCATCAATTCGGCGGCCAAGACGCGCTACATGTCGGGCGGCCAGATTTCCTGCCCGATCGTCTTCCGTGGCCCGAATGGTGCCGCCGCCCGCGTGGGGGCCCAGCATTCGCAGTGCTATGCGAGCTGGTATGGCCATGTGCCCGGCCTGAAGGTGGTGGCGCCCTGGTCCTCGGCCGACGCCAAGGGCCTGCTGCGCGCAGCGATCCGCGATCCGAACCCGGTGATCGTGCTGGAAAACGAGATCCTCTACGGCCAGAAATTCCCGTGCCCGGTCGATGACGATTTCATCCTGCCGATCGGCCGCGCGAAGATCGAGCGCGAGGGGACGGACGTGACCATCGTCGCCTTCTCGATCATGGTCGGCACGGCGCTGGAAGCCGCCGCGATCCTGGCCGAGCAGGGGATTTCGGCCGAGGTGATCAACCTGCGGACCATCCGTCCGCTTGATACCGAGACGATCGTGGCCAGCGTGAAGAAGACCAGCCGTCTGGTCTGTGTCGAGGAAGGCTGGCCCTTCGCCGGCATCGGCGCGGAAGTGGCGATGCAGGTTATCGAACATGCGTTCGACTATCTCGACGCGCCGCCGGCGCGGGTTGCCGGCGCCGACGTGCCGATGCCCTTCGCCGCCAATCTGGAAAAGCTGGCCCTCCCGAACCCGACCTGGGTGGTGGATGCGGTCCGCAAGCTGGTCTGAGGAGCGCGCGCCATGTCCGTGAACATCCTGATGCCGGCTTTGTCGCCGACCATGACCGAGGGCAAGCTGGCCCGCTGGCTGAAGAAGGAAGGCGAGGCCATCGCCTCCGGCGACGTGATCGCCGAGATCGAGACCGACAAGGCGACGATGGAGGTCGAGGCCGTCGATGAAGGCACGCTGGGGCGTATCCTGGTCGAGGCCGGCACCGAGGGCGTGAAGGTGAATGCACCGATCGCCATTCTGGTCGCGGAAGGCGAGGCGGTGCCGGATGCGGCGCCGGCTGCTGCCGCGCCTGAGGCGGCCCCGGCCGCCCCTGTGGCGACGCCGGTTGCGACGCCTGCCGCGCCGGTCGCCGTTCCGGCCCCGGTCGCCGAGGTTGCGCCGAAGGCAGGGCGGGTCTTCGCCTCGCCGCTCGCCCGGCGTATCGCGGCCCAGAAGGGCGTCGACCTGGCCCAGGTGAAGGGTAGCGGGCCAAATGGGCGCATCGTGCGCCGTGACGTCGAAGCGGCCGTGGCCGCGCCGGCTGCCGTGCCCGCCGCGCCCAAGGCGGCGCCGCAGCCTACGCCGGCGGTGGCGATCGACGTGCCGCATACCCTCGTGCCGAATTCTTCGGTGCGCAAGGTCATCGCGCGCCGGCTGACCGAGGCGAAATCGACCATTCCGCATTTCTACGTCGCCATGGACGTGGAACTGGATGCGCTGCTGGCCCTGCGTGCGCAGCTCAATGCGTCCTCGCCGGCCGAAGGGGCGGGGGCATTCAAGCTGTCGGTCAACGATCTGCTGATCAAGGCCGTCGCCGTCACGCTGCGGCGGGTGCCGAAGGTCAACGCGTCCTACACCGAGGATGCGACCATCCTGTATGACGATGTCGATATCTCGGTCGCGGTGTCGGTGCCCGACGGGCTGATCACGCCGATCATCCGCAATGCCGACCGCAAGTCGCTGAGCCAGATCAGCAACGAGGCCAAGGAACTGATCGCCCGTGCCCGCGCCGGCAAGCTGAAGCCGCATGAGTTCCAGGGCGGCTCGTTCTCGATTTCGAACATGGGCATGTATGGGGTCAAGGAGTTCTCGGCCATCATCAACCCGCCGCAGGCCGCCATCCTGGCCATCGCGGCCGGCGAGAAGCGGGCTGTGGTGAAGGAGGATGCGATCGCGATCGCGACTGTCATGACAGTCACGCTGTCGGTCGATCATCGCGTGGTCGATGGCGCGCTGGCGGCCGAATGGGTGGCCGCCTTCCGCTCGGTGGTCGAATCGCCGCTCAGCCTCGTCGTCTGAACCGAAGTGGCCCGGTTCGTCCGGGCCACGGATCTTTTCTGAACCGGCATCCTCGCGCGGCCGGTGCCTGTCCGGCCGCCACCTGCTCCGGGAAATTACATCAATGAACAAGACAGAATTCGATCTCGTCGTCGTCGGCGGCGGCCCCGGCGGGTATGTCGCCGCGATCCGGGCCGCGCAGCTTGGGCTCAAGACTGCGTTGGTCGAGGCCAATCATCTGGGCGGCATCTGCCTCAACTGGGGCTGCATTCCGACCAAGGCGCTGCTGCGCGCGTCCGAGATCAATCATCTGCTGCACCACCTCGGTGATTTCGGCTTCGCGGCCGATAATGTGCGCTTCGACCTGCAAAAGGTGGTCAAGCGCTCGCGCCAGGTCGCCGGTCAGTTGTCGTCCGGCGTCGGGCACCTGCTGAAGAAGAACAAGGTTACAGTCTTCGACGGGTTTGGGGCGCTAGCGGGCAAGGATGGCAGTCGCCGTCTGCTGTCCGTCACCAAGGACGGCAAGCCGGTTGGGACGCTGAGTGCGAAGAACGTCATCCTGGCCACCGGCGCGCGTGCCCGCGTGCTGCCGGGGTTGGAGCCCGACGGCAAGCTGATCTGGTCCTATCGCGAGGCGATGGTGCCGACCGAAATGCCCAAATCGCTGCTGGTGATCGGCTCGGGCGCGATCGGCATCGAATTCGCCTCGTTCTATCGCAACATGGGCGCCGAGGTGACGGTCGTCGAAGTGCTGGACCGTATCCTGCCGGTCGAGGACGAGGAAATCAGTGCGCTGGCGCACAAGGCGTTCGTCAAGCAGGGCATGACCATCCTGACGGGTGCGAAGCTCGGGCCCATCACCAAGGGCGCCAACAATGTCAGCCTGGCGGTCGAAGCCGGGGGCAAGACGCACGCCATCACCGTCGATCGCGTGATCTCGGCCGTGGGCATTGTCGGCAATGTCGAGAAGCTGGGCCTGGAAGGCACCGCCGTCACCGTCGACCGGACGCATGTGAAGGTCGATGCGAAATGCTTCACCGGCGAGCCGGGCGTCTACGCCATCGGCGATCTGGCCGGGCCGCCCTGGCTGGCGCACAAGGCCAGCCATGAGGGCGTGATGTGCGTCGAGGCGATTGCCGGGCATCATGTCCACCCGATCGATCCGCTGAACATTCCCGGCTGCACCTATTGCCGGCCGCAGATCGCCTCGGTCGGGCTGACCGAAGCCCGGGCGAAGGAAGCCGGGCACAAGGTGCGTGTCGGCCGTTTCCCCTTCATCGGCAATGGCAAGGCCATCGCGATGGGCGAGCCTGAAGGGCTGGTCAAGACGGTGTTCGACGCCGAAACCGGCGAACTGCTGGGCGCGCACATGATCGGCGCCGAGGTGACGGAAATGATCCAGGGCTATGTCATTGCCCGGACATCGGAACTGACCGACGCGGAACTGAAGGAAACGGTCTTTCCGCATCCCACCATCTCGGAAGCGATGCATGAGGCGGTGCTGGCGGCCTATGACGGGGCATTGCATATCTGAATGGAGAAGCTGGGAGGCTGCTCCTGAGCTTTTGATCGCGGGCGCGCGGGCAGGGGGGATGTTTGCTTGACGCGCCCACCGCGACGTTCCACTTCTGGCTGTCCGTTTGCTTTATGGGTTCTGCCGTATGTCCACGCGTCTGGTGATCGACCACAGAAAAGGCGGTGCGCTGCTCCGCCATCCCGAGAAGGCGCATCGCCCGGACAATCCCATCGCCCGCAAGCCGGAGTGGATCCGCGTCAAGGCGCCGAACCACCCCGTCTATCACGAGACCCGTGCCCTGATGCGCGAGCAGAAGCTGGTGACGGTGTGCGAGGAAGCGGCCTGCCCGAATATCGGCGAGTGCTGGTCGCAGCGCCACGCCACCATGATGATCATGGGCGAGATCTGCACCCGCGCCTGTTCCTTCTGCAATGTCACCACCGGCATGCCCAACCCGCTGGACGAGGGCGAGCCCGAGCGCGTGGGCGAGGCCGTGGCCAAGCTTGGCCTGCGCCATGTCGTCATCACCTCGGTCGATCGCGATGATCTGCCCGATGGCGGGGCCGCGCATTTCGCCCGCGTCATCGGCGCGGTGCGCGCGGCGTCGCCCGCCACCACGATCGAGATCCTGACCCCGGATTTCCTGCGCAAGCCCGCATCGCTGGAAGTGGTCGTGGCGGCGCGCCCCGACGTGTTCAACCACAATCTGGAAACCGTGCCGCGGCTGTACACCTCCATCCGCCCCGGTGCGCGCTATTATCAGTCTCTGCGGCTGCTGGACGATGTGAAGCGCCATGATCCGTCGATCTTCACCAAATCCGGCCTGATGGTCGGGCTGGGCGAGGAGCGGCCAGAGATCCTGCAGGTGATGGACGACCTGCGGGTGGCGGATGTCGATTTCATCACGCTGGGCCAGTATCTGCAGCCGACGGTGAAGCATGCGCCGGTGAAGCATTTCGTCACCCCGGACGAATTCGCCGATTATGCCGCCATGGCGCGGGCCAAGGGCTTCCTGCAGGTCAGCGCCTCGCCGCTGACCCGTTCGTCCTACCACGCCGATTCCGACTTCGCCGAACTGCGCGCCGCGCGCGAGGCGAAGCTGGCGGCGGGGCGGAGCGGGGCGGAGCGCGTCTGATGCCGACGCATGCGGAACGTCGCCTGATTGCCTACGCGCCGGAACAACTGTTCGACCTTGTGGCCGATGTCGGCAAATATCCGCAGTTCCTGCCCTGGTGCGCCGCAGCCCGCGTGCGCACCCGCACCGCGACCGAATTGGTGGCGGACCTGACGATCGGCTTCGGCCCGTTTCGCGAGACCTTTACCAGCCGGGTGGATCTGGAACACCCGACGCGCATTCGCGTCCGCTATGAAAAAGGGCCGTTTCGGTACCTGAACAATGTCTGGACCTTCATGCCGGATGCGCGGGGCTGCCAGGTCGATTTCTTCGTCGATTTCGAGTTCCGCTCGCGCCTGCTCCAGGCCGCGATCGGGGTGGTGTTCAACGAGGCGGTCCGGCTGATGGTCTCCGCCTTCATCCGGCGCGCGCGCGATATCTATGGGGCCCCCGTGACCGACAAGACATTGGCGCAGCCCACCAATGCGCAGCCGGCCGGAACCGGAGGCGCCTGAGAGGCGTTGACGTTCCGTCAGGCGAATGATGGCCCTGGGCCGTCATGATGCCGCGTGCCCGAATATGGGCGCGTTCCAGCCTTTGGAGGAACGATCGTGATGAAATTGTCTTTCGGTCCGATGATTGTCGCCACGGCCCTGGTCGTCGGCATGCCGGCCCTCGCGGAACCCCATCACCATCATCATCACCATAAAGACCACCATCACCACCAGGAAGCGGCCATGGGCTCGCCCACGACCGAAGACCTGAATGCCAAGAGCCTCGCCAATGCCCGCGCCGGCACCCCGCCGGCCCCTGAAGCGTCGGTTCCGCCGGGTGCCGTTCCGCCGGGCAGCATGCCGGCCGCCCCCATGATGTCGACCCCCATGATGTCGACGCCCACCGAGCCTACCGCGACAGTCCCGTCCGGAACCGGCGCCGTCGCGCCGCCGACGCCTCCGGCCCCCTCGATGCCGGAAAGCTCTCCCCAGTAAGCTCAATAACCCCGTTCATCCCGGACAGCCCACAGGTCCGGCCCAGCCATCATGGCCGGGTGGGAGAGGGGCTTGGCTGGAAACGTGCGCCGGATCTGCGCCGGCGCACGGTTTCAGTCAGATGTGCATGTGGGCATCCGTAAGATCGGCCAGCAGGTCCAGCGCCTGCGCGACCGCCTGATTGCGGACGGCTTCCCGGTCGCCTGCGAACTGGCGCGATATCGTGCTGCCTTCGCCGTCGCGTCGTATGGCACCGAACCAGACCAGCCCGACCGGCTTTTCCGCCGAGCCGCCGCCGGGACCGGCTATGCCGGTAATGGCAACCGCGAGGTCGGCATCCGGCGCATGGGCCAGCGCGCCCCGTGCCATGGAGGCCGCGACTTCGGCGCTGACCGCGCCGTGATGGGCCAGCAATGCGGGTGGAACGCCCAGCAGCGCGGTCTTCATCGCGTTCGAATAGGTGACGAACCCGCCCTCGACCATGTCGGATGATCCGGCGTGGTGTGTCAGCGCGGCGGCGACCAGGCCGCCGGTGCAGCTTTCGGCGGTGACGGCGCGCAATCCCGCATCGCGCATCCGCCCCAGTATCTCGGCCGCACGGGCCAGTATCGGTTCGTTCAGCATGGACGTCATGGGTACCCCGCTATGCGTTCAGGCCAGGAGGATCAGCATCCGCGCGCCGGCCAGGATGATCGCCGCGATCAGCCCTGCAACGATGTCGTCGCCCATGATGCCCACCGCGTCATGCCGCCGGTCGAACCAGCCGACGGGGCCGGGCTTGGTGATATCGAACAGCCTGAACAGTGCGAACGCCAGCAGCAGCCACAGGATGCCGAGCCGATCGGGCCAGAGCGGGTCCACCTGCATGGGGCCGAACGTCAGGGGAAACATGGCGATCCACATGCCCGCGACCTCGTCGATCACGATCCACTGATGGTCCTCGCCATCGCTGACCCGGGCCGTGGCCGCATATCCGATGACACAGCACAGCAGGATCGCAACGCCCAGGACGAGAGGGTGGGGCAGGAACAGCAGGCCGCAGACAAGGGCCGCCAGCGACCCGACCGTTCCGGGAGCGACGGGAGAAAAACCGCAGCCGCCGAAACTGGCGACAAGGCGGGCAGGATTCATGGGGGCGCCTCCGATCGGGATCCGGAGGCCAGAGCCTGGTAAATGGCCAGGTTTTCCTCCACGCGCTGGATATAGCTGCGGGTTTCGGCAAACGGAATGCTCTCGATCCAGTCGAGCATGGCCGTGGGCGTGGGATCGGCATGCGCCGGATCGCCGACCGAGGCCAGCCATTCGTCGGCCCGGTGCGGCCCGGCATTATAGGCTGCCAGGACATAGGGAATCGCCCCGTCGAACTTGCGCATCAGCCGTGACAGATAGGCCGTGCCGATTCGCATGTTCAGCGTCGGATCGGTCAGGCTGGCGCCGGTCAGCGTCCCGGTCGCAAGCCCGGCCCACCGCGACACGTCGCGCGCTGCCCCCGGCACAAGCTGCATCAGGCCATAGGCGCCGGCCGGGCTGACGATACCGGGATCGAAGCTGCTTTCCTGCCGGATCACGGCCATGACGAAGCCCGTGGGCAATCCCTGTTCGATGGCCGGGAACGGCGTGGGCCAGCCCAGGGGCAGCAGGGCGATACCATCACGGCCCGCGCGGCGGGTGATCGCCACCGCCACGTCGGGCATGCCCAGCCGCACGGCGAGCATCGCGGCGAGGGCATGGCCGGCCGCATTGTCCCAACGCGAATCCTGCAACAGCACGAAATCACGCGCATGGGGCAGATCGCCCCGCGCCGCCAGCAGCCGGGCGGCCTGGACCAGATCGCTGGCCTCGAAGCGGCTCATGTCCTCGTTGCTCCAGGCCGGCATGGGCACGCTGCCCAGCCGGGCGCGGACCAGCGCACCGGACCGTTCGGGAAACAGCAGGGGGCTGGCCGCGTCTCCGTCCAGCCGCGACAGCGCCATCTGGCCGTAGAAGGTTCCGGGCATGGCGGCGGCCTGTTCCCATTCCGTGCGGGCGCCCGGGTTGTCGCCGGCTTCCTCCAGCGCGCGGCCGGTCCAGTACAGGCCACGGCTGCGCGTGATCAGCGCGCGGGAGGCGCAGAGCGACCGGAAGCGGTCGGCCGCCTGCCTGGGATCATGCAGGCGGCGCAGCAGGACCCAGCCGGTCAGGAAATCGGCATCATTGCGGGCGGCCGGGCTCATGTCGCCGGTCGGGACCGCCAGGGCGAGCGCCTCCCGGTCCCTGCCGGCCAGGAGCATGTCGTGGGCCAGCGTGTCCCGCTCGCTCCAGAAGGCGGGCAGGGGCAGGCGCCGTTCGGCCGCAAGGCCCGATTGCGGCCAGAGTGACGCGGCTTCGTCAACCTGTCCGGTCCGCCGCAGCCAGCGCAGCCGGTCCAGCACCAGCACCGGATCATCGGCCAGGGTGGGCGGAACCGTCGCCAACACGGACGCTTCGGCACCCGGCGCGGAATCTGGCCGCGCCGTCCGCAGGGCCAGCCGGGCGAGTGCCAGGGCCCGGCGCGGGGGCGGCAACCGCCCGGCCTGCCTTCGGGCGGCGTCCGGGTGACCGTCCAGTTCCTGGCGGTTGAACCGCCGCCACTGGTCGTCTGCCGTCAAGGCGCCACCGAAGACCGCGAGGAAGGGCTCTTCATCGGCGGCCCGGTCTATTCCCGCGACCCAGGCCTGCCGGGCACGGTCCACCAGGCCGGGCGGCGGGGTGGGCAGGCGGGCACAGGCCAGCAGGGCGGGGGCGGAGGTCAGCGAAAGCGTGGTGCAGGCCCGGGCCAGCCCTCTGTCATGCGCCGGCGCCTGGACCATCAGCGTCTGGACGCGCGCGAGCATGACCGGACGGCGCGGCCAGGACGGTTGCCGGTCGAGGAAGGTCAGATACGCGTCGATACTGCCGCCTTCGGGGGAAAGCAGCCGCAGATAGGTCTCAACCCGCGCCGCCACGTCGCCCGAGGCCGGAGACAATGTCGGCGCCGCGTTGATATCACTGGCGATATCGCGGGCGGCAGCGGGGAACGCCAGGCCCACAAGGGCCGCCAACGCCGCCATTCCCACCGTGCGTCCCCGGGGGCGCGACGGGACGCGACGCGGGGCAGTCGAAAGGGCGAATGGCGGCATGGCGGGCCTCATGTCAGCAGGCGCGGCGGGCGGGGCGCCCCATCATGACACGACATGCCAGATTTCGCCGCCGCCCTTGACGATCAGTTCGATCGCCACGGCCAGCACGATCAGCAACCCGACCCAGGCGATCCACCGGAACCGTTCCAGCAGCCGCGCGATCAGCGAGGCCGCGACGGCCATCATCAGCACCGAAACCGCCAGCCCGGTGATCAGCACCCAGAGATGCTTGCCCGCCGCCCCGGCCACGGCCAGCACGTTATCCAGGCTCATCGACAGGTCGGCAACGATGATGCGGATGATGGCAGTGCGCAATGCGCCGGGCGGGGCGGTGTCGGATGGTGCGGGTTCCTCCTGGTGGCGCAGTTCGCGGAACATGCGCCAGCAGACCCACAGCAGGAGAATGCCGCCGGCCAGGGTCAGGCCGATAATGGCCAGCAACTGTACGGCGACGATCGCCAGGCCGACGCGAATCAGCGCCGCCGCCGCGACGCCGGCCAGGATGGCGCGCCCCCGCAAGGGATGGGGCAGGCCGCGCACGGCCAGGCCGATCACCACGGCATTGTCGCCGGCCAGAGTCAGATCGATCAGAATGACCTGCAGAAGCGAGGCCAGGGCGGATAGGGTGAGGATGGTCGCGCTCCCGCTGGAAATGTCCGTCGGCCCGTCTCGTCGGCCGATGCCGCGCGATGTTGATCATTCCCGCCGCAACCGGGCAAGAGGCACCCCGCTTTCGAAGGAAGACGCGGCGCGGGAAATCGGCTAAAGGGGCAGCCCCGTCCCCGGAGCAGATCGTCCTTGACCCGGGATTGCCGCATGACGTGACGATGCTGCCGAACAGCATCTGGTCGAAGAGAGAAAGCCGAGCACGATGGTCCCGCGTTATACCCGTCCCGCCATGGCCGCCATTTGGGCCCCCGAGAACCGGTATCGGATCTGGTTCGAAATCGAGGCTTTGGCGTGCGAAGCCATGGCGCAGTACGGCGGCGTGCCGGCAGAGGCCGCGCGCGTGGTACGCGAGAAGGGCGACGCCGCGATGGCCGCGTTCTCGCAGGCCGACCTGGACCGTATCGACGAGATCGAGGCCGAGACGCGCCACGACGTCATCGCCTTCCTGACCTGGCTGGCCGAGAAGATCGGCCCCGAGAGCCGCTTCGTGCATCTGGGCATGACGTCGTCCGACGTGCTGGATACGTGCCTGTCGGTGCAGCTGGTCCAGGCGACCGACATGCTGCTGGCGGATCTGGACGCCGTGCTGGAGGCGCTGAAGCGCCGGGCGTTCGAACATAAATATACGCTGACCATCGGGCGCAGCCACGCGATCCATGCCGAGCCGACCTCGTTCGGCCTGAAGCTGGCGGGCCATTACGCCGAATTCGCCCGCAATCGCGAGCGCCTGGTGCGCGCCCGCGCCGAAATCGCTACCTGCGCCATTTCGGGTGCCGTGGGCACCTATGCGCATGTCGATCCGCGCGTCGAGACCTTCGTGGCCGAGAAGCTGGGCCTGGAGCCCGAGGGCGTTTCGACCCAGGTGATCCCCCGTGACCGCCATGCCGCCTATTTCTGCACGCTTGCGGTCATTGCCAGCGGCATCGAGCGTCTGGCGGTCGAAGTGCGTCATCTGCAGCGCTCCGAAGTGCGGGAGGCCGAGGAATTCTTCCATCCGGGCCAGAAGGGCTCGTCGGCGATGCCGCACAAGCGCAACCCGGTGCTGTCGGAAAACCTGACCGGCCTGGCGCGGCTGGTGCGCGCCCATGTCATCCCGGCGCTGGAGAATGTGGCGCTGTGGCACGAGCGCGACATCAGCCATTCGTCGGTCGAGCGCAATATCTGCCCCGACGGCACGATCGGGCTGGATTTCGCGCTGGCCCGTCTGGCCGGCATGATGGACAAGCTGGTGGTCTATCCGGACCGCATGCTGGCCAACCTGGAGAGCCTGGGCGGCGTCGTGCATTCCGGCGAGGTGCTGCTGGCGCTGGCGCGCGCCGGCATCCTGCGCGAGGACGCGTACCGGATCGTCCAGCGCAACGCCATGGCGACCTGGACCCGGCTGGGCGAGCCGGATGGCCGCACCTTCCGCGAGAATCTGGACGCCGATCCCGAGGTTGCGGGCCGCGTGCCGGCCGAGGTGCTGGATGCGGCGATGAACAGCGATGCCCATCTGGGCGCGCTGGATCACAGTTTTACCCGCGTCTTCGGCGAAGCCGGCCCGGCGCGCGCCGGCTGAGGCGCGCGAGGAAGCAGAGACCCGAATGTGTACGATCGTCCTGTCCTTTTCCCCCGGTTCCGCCTGGCCCCTGCTGTTCGGCGCCAACCGTGACGAACGGCTGGACCGCTCGTGGGACGCACCCGGCCGCCATTGGCCGGATCGCCCCGCGGTGGTCGGGGGGCGGGACAGGCTGGCCGGCGGGTCGTGGCTGGCCCTGAATGATTCGGGCGTCGTTGCCGGTGTGATGAATCGCGTGGGCAGCCTGGGGCCGGCGCCGGGCAAGCGTTCGCGCGGCGAACTGCCCCTGCTTGCGCTGGAACACGCCACGGCCGCCGAGGCCGCGCGGGCGATCGGCAATCTGGATGCCGGCGCGTGGCGGTCGTTCAACATGGTGGTTGCCGATCGCAACGGTGCCTATTTCATCTCCGGCCTCGGCTATGCCACACCGGAGGTCAGGGCGCTGGAACCGGGCACCCACATGGCCGCCACGACCGAGCCCGACGACATGTCCATTCCCCGGATCGGACGGCACCTGCCGCGATTCCGCGAGGCCGAGCGCCCGGTGCCGCCGGACTGGACCAGTTGGACGCGCCTGATGTCCGACCGTTCGCTGCCCGCCGGCAGCGAACTGAACATTCCGCCGCGCGCGGGATTCGGCACATGCAGTTCATCGCTCATCGGCCTGCCGGCCGATCCGGCCGCCGCGCCGTCGTGGCATTTCGCCGCCGGCGCGCCGGATCGTGTGGGCTATGCGGCGGTGGATCTGTCAGCCGCCTGAGCGACCGGCGACGCCGTAATGGCGCACCGTCAAGGGAATGGTATCTTCCGCGATCAATCATTGCTATGAGGCAGTCGCATTCCAGGGGCCCTGACCGGGCCCCCATATCGGACGGCATGCAGGACATGCCTCCATCAGCCGCATGAAGGACGAGTATGGCCCGCCGTCGTCAGCTCTACGAAGGAAAAGCCAAGATCCTCTTCGAGGGTCCGGAACCCGGGACGCTGGTCCAGTATTTCAAGGACGACGCCACGGCCGGAAACGGGGCGAAGAAGGGGATCATCACCGGCAAAGGCGTGCTGAACAACCGCATCAGCGAACATCTGATGCTGCGTCTGCACGATATCGGCATCCCGACCCATTTCATCCGCCGCCTGAACATGCGCGAGCAGCTGATTCGCGAGGTCGAGATCATCCCGCTGGAAGTCGTGGTGCGCAATGTCGCCGCCGGCAGCCTGGCGAAGCGGCTGGGCATTCCCGAGGGCACGCGCCTGCCGCGCACGATCATCGAATATTACTACAAGAACGACAGCCTGAACGACCCGATGGTCAGCGAAGAGCATATCACGGCCTTCGACTGGGCCTGCACCCATGATCTGGACGACATGGTTGCGCTGACCATGCGCACGAACGATTTCCTGACCGGACTGTTCGTCGGCATCGGCATCACGCTGGTCGATTTCAAGCTGGAGTTCGGCCGGCTGTGGGAAGGCGACGAGATGCGCATCGTCCTGGCGGACGAGATCTCGCCCGACAATTGCCGCCTGTGGGACGCAAAGACCAGCGAGAAGCTGGACAAGGACCGCTTCCGGCGCGACCTGGGCCGTGTCGAGGAAGCATATCAGGAAGTGGCCTGGCGGCTCGGCATCCTGCCCGAGGCCACGAATTCCGACATGAAGGGGCCGGAGGTGATGCAATGAAAGTACGCGTGACGGTCATGCTGAAGGACGGCGTGCTGGACCCGCAGGGCAAGGCCGTGGGCCATGCGCTGCATGTGCTGGGCTTCGGCGGCGTGGGCGAGGTGCGGATTGGCCGCGTGATCGAGCTGGAGCTGGACGAGACCGATCCCGCCGCCGCGCGCGAGAAGGCCGATGCCATGGCGCGCGGCCTGCTGGCCAACCTGGTGATCGAGGATTTCGTGACCGAGGTGGTGGCATGAGCGCGCGTCGTTGCATCCTGCTGGTTGCCGCCCTGGCGGCCGGCCTGCCGGCCTCGGCCATGGCCCAGCGGGTCTCGACCCTGCAGGGCGGGCGGTTCCTGGAACTGTGCAGCCGGGCCCCCAGCGTCGCGATCTGCGACGCTTACCTGTCCGGTCTGGCCGATTCCGTCGCCCTGACGCATGTCTATGACCGCAACGAGGGCGACAAGGCCGCGCCGACGGGCTTCTGCGTGAAGTCCGGCGTGACCAGCGCCGAGATGCGCGGGCATGTCGTGTCTTGGCTGCGCGCCCATACCGACCAGTTGTCCAAGCCGGTCGGCGAACTGGCCTTTACCGCCCTGCATGAGTCCTATCCCTGCGGTGGCGGCAAATGAAGGCCGGAATCGTCGTCTTTCCGGGCACGAACCGGGAACGTGACATGGCGATCGCGCTGCGGGTCGTGACCGGGCGCGAGCCGGTGATGATCTGGCATGGCGAGACCGATCTGCCGGATCTGGACCTCGTCGTGCTGCCCGGCGGGTTCAGCTACGGCGATTACCTGCGCTGTGGCGCCATGGCGGCCCATGCCCCGATCATGCCCGCGATCCGCCGCTTCGCCGAAGCTGGCGGCCATATCCTGGGTGTGTGCAACGGCTTCCAGATCCTGACGGAAGCCGGTCTGCTGCCGGGAGCACTGCTGCGCAACGGCGCGCTGCGCTTCCTGTCGCAGGACTGCCATCTGCGGGTCGAGCGCAACGATACGCCCTTTACCCGCCGCTGGAACGCGGGCGACGTGTTCCGCGCCCCGATGGCGCATGGCGACGGCAACTATATCGCCGACGACGCCACGATCCGCGAGCTGGAAGACAGCGGACGCATCGCGTTCCGCTATTCGCGGCCCGACGGGCGCGTCGATGAAGGCGACCGGCAGACCAATCCCAATGGCAGCGTCAAGGCGATTGCCGGCGTGCTCAGCGCCAATCTGCGGATCTGCGGCATGATGCCGCACCCCGAAGACCTGGTGGACCCGCTGATGGGCGGCGAAGATGGAAAGCCCCTGTTCGAGGGGCTGGTGGAGGCTCTGGTCCGATGAGCAGCGCAACGGGGCAGAAGCCCGTCGACGAGGCCCCCGTCACTCAGGATTTGGCACGGGAATTCGGACTGACGGCCGAAGAATACGGCAATGTGCTCTCGATCATGGGGCGCACGCCCAGCCTGACCGAGCTGGGCATCTTTTCCGTCATGTGGTCGGAACATTGTTCCTATAAATCCTCGCGCGTGTGGCTGCGCACGCTGCCGACCACGGCGCCGTGGGTGATCCACGGCCCCGGCGAAAATGCGGGTGTGGTCGATATCGGGCAGGGGCTGGCCGCCATCTTCAAGATGGAAAGCCACAACCACCCGTCCTTCATCGAGCCCTATCAGGGTGCCGCGACCGGTGTGGGCGGCATCCTGCGTGACGTGTTCACCATGGGCGCGCGGCCGGTCGCCAACCTCAACGCGCTGCGGTTCGGCAGCCCGGAGAACCCGCAGACCCGCCGCATCGTCGACGGCGTGGTGCGCGGCATCGGCGGCTACGGCAATTGCGTCGGCGTGCCGACCGTGGGCGGGGAAATCAATTTCCATCCGGCCTATGACGGCAACCCGCTGGTCAATGCCATGACGGTGGGCATTGCCCGCCAGGATCGCATCTTCCTGTCCGCCGCGGCGGGGATCGGCAATCCGGTGGTGTATGTCGGCTCCAAGACCGGGCGCGACGGCATCCATGGCGCGACCATGTCGTCCTCCGAATTCGACGAGGACGCGCTGGCCAAGCGCCCGACCGTGCAGGTCGGCGACCCGTTCGTGGAAAAACTGCTGATCGAGGCGTGCCTGGAACTGATGGCCACCGACGCGATCGTGGCGATCCAGGACATGGGCGCCGCCGGCCTGACTTCCTCGTCGGTCGAGATGGCGGGCAAGGGCGGGGTGGGTATCGACCTCGACCTCGATGCCGTGCCGCAGCGCGAGCGCGGCATGACCGCCTATGAGATGATGCTCTCCGAAAGCCAGGAGCGCATGCTGATCGTCATTCACCCGGACCGGACCGAACTCGCCCGCGCGATCTTCGAGAAATGGGAACTGGATTTTGCGATCATCGGCCATCTGACCGATACCGGCCATATCGTCGTGCGCCATCAGGGGCGCGTCGAGGCCGATATTCCGCTGGACCCGCTGGCCGACCAGGCGCCGCTCTATCGCCGCCCGACCGCGCCGTCGCCCGAGCCGGCACCGCTGGGCCCGATCACCGACCCGGTCGGGATCGAACAGGCGCTGATCCGTCTGATCGGCTGCCCGGACCTGGCATCGCGTGCCTGGGTGTGGAACCAGTATGACAGCACCGTGGGCGGCCAGACCGTGAAGCGGCCGGGTGCGGCCGACGCCGCGATCGTCAAGGTCGAGGGCACGTCGCTGGGCCTGGCGCTGACCACGGACTGCACGCCCCGCTATTGCCGGGCCGATGCCCGCCAGGGCGGCGCGCAGGCGGTGGCCGAAGCGTGGCGCAACATCGTGGCGACCGGTGCCCGTCCGCTGGCGGTGACCGACAATTTGAATTTCGGCTCGCCGGAAAAGCCCGAGGTGATGGGGCAGTTCGTTGCCGCCATCGAGGGGATGGGCGAGGCCTGCCGCGCCCTGGACTTCCCGGTCGTCAGCGGTAACGTCTCGCTCTACAACGAGACCCGCGCGCCGGACGGATCGTCGGTTTCGATCCTGCCGACGCCGGCCATCGGTGGGCTGGGCGTGCTGGACGATGTGAATCGCGCCATCGGCCTGGCCATGCCGGACGAGGGCACGCTGGTCCTGGTCGGTGCCACCCGTGGCGAACTCGGCCAGTCGCTGTGGCTGCGCGAGATCCATGGGCGTGAAGACGGCGCCCCGCCCGCGATCGACCTGGCGGCGGAGCGCCGCAACGGCGATTTCGTCCGTCAGCAGATCGAAGGCGGCCATATCCTGGCCTGCCACGACGTGTCCGATGGCGGGATTCTGGTTGCGCTGGCCGAGATGGCGATGGCGGGCGAGGCCGGGTGCATCCTGTCTGCCCCGCAATCGGGCATGCGGCCCGAGGCGTTCTGGTTCGGCGAAGACCAGTCACGATATGTTGTGGCGGTGCGCGACGCCGAGGCCTTTACCCTTGCTGCGACGGCGGCCGGGGTGGAAACGCGGGTCCTCGGCCAGGTGGGGGGCGACGGTTTGACTTTGCCCAGCGGCGCCACAATATCGAAGGCGCGGCTGAAAGCGGTCAATTCGGCGTTTTTCCCCGCCCTGATGGACGATTGAGCGACAAGGTCGCGAAGGAGGAACGCCGATGGCGATGACGGCACAGGAGATCGAAACCTATATCCGCACCGCCCTGCCGGATGCCGCGATCAGTATCGAGGATCTGGCGGGCGACGGCGATCATTATGCTTGCACCGTCGTCAGCGAGGCCTTTCGGGGATTGTCGCGCGTCCGCCAGCATCAGATCGTCTATGCGGCGCTTCAGGGACATATGGGTGGCAAGCTGCATGCCCTGGCCCTGCAAACCACCGCCCCGGACTGAATAAACGCCCCCATTATGCGGCCGCCCCCGGCCGCCTACTGCACAGGACTGAACAAATGGCTGAAACCATCGCGCAGCGTATCCAGAACGATATCGATACCAACCCGGTCATGCTGTACATGAAGGGGAACGCCCTGTTCCCGCAATGCGGGTTCTCGGCCCGCGTGGTGCAGATCCTGAATCACACCGGCGTGCCGTTCCAGACCGCGAACGTGCTGGAAGATCCGGAACTGCGTCAGGGGGTCAAGGATTTCACGAACTGGCCGACCGTGCCGCAGCTCTATGTGAAGGGCGAGTTCATCGGTGGCTGCGATATCGTGACCGAAATGTTCCAGACCGGCGAACTGGAAAAGCTGTTCGCGGAAAAGGGGATCGTGTCGGCCTCGGCCTGATCCCTCGCACCTTACGATCTGAAGAACGGGCCGGTCGCCATGACCGGCCCGTTTTTTATATTGGGCCCGCGCCCTTTCTCTTGTCGCGCGCCCCGCCTTTCGTTTAGCTTTCCCTTATCGGGTTGGTGTGAGGTGATGGATGTTCCAGGCAGTATTCAGGAAGACCGCGTTCTGCGCACTTGGAGCCGGGATGTTCCTGCTGGCCGCCACTCCCCACAACGCGCATGCGCATGTGGTGACGAATGACGAAGCCGGGCGACTGACCCTGGATGCCTTGACCGCAATCCCCATGCCGGTCCGGCACGTTGCCTATCATCGTGACACGCGCGCCATTCATGTGGCGTCGATCAGCGACTTCCATTCGGCCCGTGCGACCGTCCGCTCGCGCGGACTGGTCCATAATGTCGTCTATCATCCCCATGCCGTGGCATCGGCCCGGCATACCGCCCATAAGGGGCGCCACCGCACCTGATCCGCGCCGCGACCGCCCGGCACCGACGCCCCCGGAGCCTATGCTTCCGGCCTGAAGGCGTCGGCGATGTGGTGTACGGACCCGTCAGCTGTGACCAGCAGAACATCGAAGCGCATTTGTTCGCACACCCAGTCGGGATGTGCGGCGCACAGCGCCGTCGCCGCATTCGCCAGACGGCGCATCTGGTGACGGGTCAGGGATTCCGCTGCCTCGACATAGGATGGGCGGCATTTGACCTCGCAGAACGCCAGCAGGTCGCCGCGCCGCGCGACAAGGTCGATCTCGCCCCAACGCGTGCGGGCCCGATGGCCCAGGATCGTCCATCCACCCTGCCGCAGCCATGCCATGGCCGTCTGTTCGGCATGCAGCCCACGGGCGTGAGAAGCCGCCCCGCGCACCTGCCGCCGGGCGCGCAGTCCGGCCGAGAGTTGATCCTTGCCCCATTCCGGCTGCACCATCGACCGTCCTGACCTTTCTCTCCGCGTCGGTTCGAACAGTGCCCCGCCGCGCTCGCTTCGACAATGCCGCCGCCCATCATCCTGGATCGAGCTGACGCATGCTGATCGTGTACTGGCAAACCGTGCTTCTGCTGGTGTTTCTGTTCCGCATTGCGGTTGCAGCCTTGGTGACGGGGCATGTGCTGCTGAACAAGAAGGATGTCGGCGCCGCGATCGGCTGGATCGGCATCACCATCCTGATGCCGTTCACTGGCGGGACATTGTACGCGATGTTCGGCATCAACCGGGTGCATCGCCGGGCGCGCAAGCTGATCGGGCGGGCCTCCTGGCACAGCCGCACGCTTTCCTCCCGCTGGAAGCGCGCCGAAGAGGGCAGCTTTGCCCCGCTGGCGCATATGGTCGGCAAGCTGACCGGCCGGCCGCTGATGGGCGGCAACCGTGTCGAGATGCTGCATAACGGCGACGAGGTCTATCCGCAGATGCTGGCGGCGATCGAGGGCGCCACCAGCAGCGTGCTGCTCTGCTCCTACATCTTTCGCGGCGACGCGGCGGGCCAGCGGTTCCTGACCGCACTGATCCAGGCCCATCGTCGCGGCATTGCGGTGCGGGTGCTGGTCGATGGGATCGGCAGCGGTTATTTCCACTGCCAGGTCGCATCCGCCCTGCGTCGGACCGGCGTGCCGGTTGCCCGTTTCATGCACTCGATGCTGCCCTGGCGCATGCCCTTCATCAACATGCGCAACCACAGGAAGATCCTGGTGGTGGATGGCCATCTGGGCTTCATGGGCGGGCTGAATATCGGGGTGGAAAACCTGATGGCGACCCACCCCCGCCATCCGGTGGCGGACACGCATTTCCGGCTGGAAGGCCCGATCGTCCATCAATTGACCGAAGCCTTCGCCCAGGACTGGTCCTTTGCCTGGGGCGAAGACCTGCCGCCGGCCTCGATCTTTCCCGAGATGACGCCGAAGGGCGAGACGCTGGCACGGATCGTGACGGCGGGGCCGGATTCCGATCTGGAAAAGATCGAATATACCATGCTCCAGGCCATTACCCTGGCCCGACAGTCGGTACGGCTGATGACGCCCTATTTCCTGCCCGGCGATCGCTTCCTGAGCGAACTGGCCTTGGCGGCCCTGCGCGGAATCGAGGTCGATATCGTGGTGCCGCGGCACAGTAATCACACGCTGATCGACTGGGCCCGTTCGGCCAATCTGCCGCGCTTTCTCGATTCCGGCTGTCGCGTCTGGCAGGCAAGGCCGCCCTTCAACCATTCCAAGCTGATGGTGGTGGACCGGCACTGGACCTGCGTCGGCAGTTCCAACCTCGACGTGCGCAGCCTGCGCCTGAATTTCGAAATCAATCTGGAAGCCTATGACGATGCGCTGGCAGCGCGGATCGACGATTTCATCGTCATGCATCGGCAGGATCGCCTGACCCATTACGATCTGGACCGCAGGTCGCTGCCGATCCGCCTGCGGGATTCGGCGGCGCGGCTGTTCCTGCCTTACCTGTAGTCCGATCGCTCCAGTCGCACTGCGATCGGCCGGTGGTCCGACGCGTATCGGTTCAGTACCCGTGCCTGGGTGCAGATCAGGCCCCGCACCAGACACCGGTCGATCCGGATCGGGAGCATGTCGACCATCCGGTGGGTTGGCGCGCGTGGTCCCACATCACGGAAACTCGGCATCAGGGTTGGACCGACCAGGTTGAAATCGCCCAGCACAGCGGCATGGGACGGCAGGATCTGGACCAGCCGGCGCAACTGGCGGCGATTCATGATCTGGCCGTGCGACAGATGGACATTCGCCACCGAAAAACCGAAGGCCGCGCATTCGATCACCTGCGCGACCCGGCGCACCAGCGGGCCGGAGGGCAGGGTGCAGGCAAGGGGGGGGCGACGGAACGGGCCGGGGCTCCAGCAGGCGACACCATGAATGCGGCCCGGCAGGGGCGAGCGGGCGTAATGACCGCCGATCAGATGGGGCAGGGCATCGAAATCCTCGGTCGCTTCCTGCATCAGCAGCAGGTCCGGCCGTTCCTCCTCGATCAGGTGGATCACGTCGCGCGGCGTGGCCCCGACGCGATGCAGCAGGTTCCAACTGACGATCTTGCGTTCCGACCCGATGACGGGCGCCGGCAGATGGGCCGGGCGCGGGCGCTGCCCCGGGCGCGGGGGCAGCAGCGGGGAGGGGTGGGTGATGCTCATGATTCGATGAAGGTCTCCTCTATCCGGGCGTTTTTCCCCGCCCGGCCCGGCGCGTTGGCAGCAAATTCGGCCGTGAGCGTGTAGCCCACGCCCAGCAGCACCGGGCCGAGGAAGATCCCCAGCGCGCCGAAGGTCCACACTCCGCCCAATACGCCCAGGACCGTCAGCAGATAAGGCAGTTGCGCGCCGCGCGAGATGAACATCGGCCGGATGACATGATCGGCCCCCGAAATGATGAAGGTCCCGAACGCCACCAGGCAGATCCCGCGCCAGAGATGATGCGTCAGCATCAGGGCCAGCGCACCCGGAATCCAGATCAGCGGTGCCCCGATCGGCAGCACCGCGACCCCGGCGGTAATCATGCCGAACAGTACCGGTTGCGGCAGCCCGGTCATGGCGAAGCCCAGCCCCGTCAGCACGCCCTGGATGATCGCGGTGCCCAGGATACCATAGACCGTCCCACGGATGGTCCGGCCGATGATGCCGATGATCCGGTCGGCATAGGCGCCGGCGATGCGCCGGATGACGGCCGCGAAGGTCGCGCCCAGCGCATCACCGCCCAGCCAGAAGAAGAAGGCGATGAACAGCGCCATGCCCAGATGGACCAGCCCGCTGGCAACCAGCATCAGGCCGCTCAGCATCGATTGCGCGATATTGCCGGCATAGGGCAGCAGCATGTGTTCGGCATGGCCCAGGTCGGTGGCCCATTGGGTCCATTTGTTCGCCAGGTCGGGGCCGACAAGGGGGATGCGCGACAGCCATGTGGGTGCGGGCAGGTGGAACGACGTCAGCGAGGTCGTCAGCCGCTCGAACGTGCCGGGGAGGTCCGCGATGCTGGAGCTGACCACGATCACCAGCGGCACGGCGACGACCAGCGTCGTCAGCACCGTCATGATCACCGCACCCACTACCGGCCCCATGTTCCGTCGGATGCGGACATAGATCGGCCAGGTGGCGAAGGTCAGGATCGCCGCCCAGAGCAGGGCCGACATGAAGGGATAGAGGATGGCGCCGCACCCGAAGGCGACACCGCCCAACAACAACCCCATCATGATGCGCTCGGTCATTGATTCCCGCCATGGCTTGCGACGCCGGAGCGCATCCGGCACCGCCTGATGATGTGGCACCGCACCGGGATGGTAAAGGGCCGCGAGGCAGCGATGGTTGATCGGGAGCGAAGCACTCCGCTAAGGACGGTCTGTGCTTCGGATACCCCGCCGCTTCGTCTGGGCCCGGAACAGCACCGAACCGTGATGGGGTCCCTCTCGATGCATGCGTCCATTCATCCCCTGATCTCGCCCGCCCGGCTGCTTGAGATCTTCTCCGCGCCGGACCTCGTCCTGCTCGACGCCACGATGGCCCTGCCGGGTGAGACGTTCGATCCGGCGCGGCGTTTCGTCGAAGCCCGGCTGCCGGGGGCCCGCCGCTTCGACATCGAGCAGTTTTCCGACCCCGAAACCGTCTTGCCGCACATGATCCCGACCCAGGCGCGCTTCGCGGCGCTGGCGGGCGCGCTGGGCCTGTCCGACGCGGCGCATGTGGTCTTCTACGACCAGGGCAATGCGGCATCGGCGGCGCGGGGCTGGTGGCTGGCCGGGCTGTTCGGGCTGGAGCGTGTCCAGGTGCTGGATGGCGGCCTGCCGGCATGGCAGCGGGCCGGCGGCCCGGTCGAGAGCGGCCCGCCACCGGCCGTGGCCGCGGCCACTTTCCGCCCGGCGCCCCGTTTCGTGCGGGTCGCGGGGCTGGGTGACATGCGTGACCATGTGAGGCGCGGGGACCGGCTGATCCTCGATGCCCGCACCCACGGGCGCTTCACGGGCGAGGTGGCCGAGCCCCGGCCGGGTCTGGCGTCGGGCCACATGCCGGGTGCGCACAACCTGCCGTTCGGCAGGCTGCTGGACGACAACCGCGCGTTCCTGCCGCCCGAGATCCTGCATGCGCGGTTTGCCGAGGCCGGTGTGACCGAAGACCGGCGTGTCATCACCAGTTGCGGGTCCGGCGTGACGGCGGCGGTGTTGTCGCTGGGGCTGGCGATCTGCGGCCGTGCGGGCGATGCACTGTATGACGGCTCCTGGGCGGAATGGGGATCGACGCCCGGCGCGCCGGTGGAGACCGGGCCGGGTCGGGGCGCCCTTTCGTGACCGATCGCGAAACCCTGCATCAGGCCGTATCGCGCGGCTGGCGCGAGATGGGCACCCTGCTGGTCCATCTGGCCCGCGACCTGCCGCCCGATGCGCGCGGCACCCTGGTCAACCAGCCGCCGACGCGCGGTTCGACCGTGCTGTTTCCGACCGTCGCGGACATGAACCGCAACGGCACAAGGCGCTACGATCACGAGCTGATCTATGGCGCCATGGGCACGCCGATCCAGCACGAACTCGAAGCCGCGATCGCCGCCATCGAGGGCGCGCGCCATGCCCAGATCGTGTCCTCGGGCCTGGCTGCCTGCACCACGCCGCTGCTCGCATTCCTGGGCAAGAACGGCCACTGCCTGATTCCGGACTCGGTCTACGGCCCCACAAGGCGCTTCGCCAACACGGTGCTGCGCCGTTTCGGGGTGGAGACCACCTATTATCCGCCGCTGATCGATGCCGAAGGGCTGCGGGCGATGATGCGGCCCAACACCCAGGTGGTGGTCGCCGAAAGCCCCGGCAGCCATACGTTCGAGGTCCAGGATATCCGCATGATCGCCGACATCGCGCATGAGCATGGCGCGCGGCTGATGCTGGACAATACCTGGGGTGTCGGCATCTTCCGTCCGTTCGACCATGGGGTCGATATTTCGGTGCAGGCACTGACCAAATATCCCGCAGGCCATTCGGACAGCATCATCGGCGCGGTGTCGGTCGCGGACGAGCAGGACTGGCATGTGCTGCGCGATACCTGCATTCAGCTCGGCCAGGTGGCCGGCCCGGACGATTGCTGGCTGACCCTGCGTGGCCTGCGCACCATGGGGGCGCGGCTGGAACGCCAGTCACGTAGCGCGATCGACGTGGCGCTGTGGCTGGCGGATCGGCCGGAAGTCGCGCGCGTGCTGCATCCGGCCCTGCCATCCTGCCCAGGGCATGAGATATGGCGGCGCGATTTCAGTGGCGCTTCCGCCCTGTTCGGCGTGATGTTCCGGCCGGACTACAGCCAGGAGGCGATGGTCGCGATGATCGATTCCCTGACCCTGTTCGGGATCGGGGCCTCGTGGGGCGGATATGAAAGCCTGGTCCTGCCCACGACCGGCGGCATCGTCCGCACCTGCGCGGCGGACGCGCCGGATTGCGGCCCCGCCTGCCGCCTGCATATCGGCCTGGAAAATCCCGAGGACCTGATTGCCGACCTGTCGGCGGGGCTCGAAGTACTGACAGGCGCTGCATCCTACAGCGACTGACCACGCCGGCCCCGTTTCCGTCCTGCGCCTGCGGTGATACGCAGGCATGACGGGCGGGTGCTTCAACCCGGCAGGCAACAGACGCGCCATCGCCGCCTCGCGCGGCGGTCGCCGATCGGGAACGTGACATGGTGGATGGCGATTTTATCGCGCGGCGCATTCTTCTGACCAATGATGACGGCATCGATGCGCCGGGGCTGGCCATTTTGGTGGAGATCGCCGCCACGCTGGCGCCCGAAATCTGGGTGGTGGCGCCCGAGCGGGACCAGAGCGGCACCTCGCACGCGCTCAGCCTGCACGACCCGCTGCGGGTCGTGCAGCGGGGAGAGCGGCGTTATGGCGTTACCGGCACGCCGGGCGACTGCGTGGTGATGGGTGTGAGCCATCTGATGGCCGACCAGCCGCCCGACCTGATCCTGTCAGGCGTCAATCGCGGTGCCAATCTGGGCATGGAGACGGTGTTTTCGGGAACCGTCGGGGCGGCGATGACCGGATTGCTGCTGGGTATTCCGTCGATCGCGCTGAGCCAGCTCTTTACCCGCGACCAGCCAGTGCGGTGGGAGACGGCGCGGGCGCTGGCGCCTTCCGTCATTCGCGCCATGTCCCGGCTCGACTGGGCGCGCGATGCCTGCCTGAACATCAACTTCCCCGATCGGCCGCCCGCGCTGGCAGGCGGGCCGGTGTTGACCAGCCAGGGGGCAGGATTGCTGGGCGGTGCCGCCATCACGGCGCGCACCGATCCGCGCAACGGCGCCTATCACTGGCTGAGCCTGACCCGATCGTCCACCACCGATGACGAGGGGACCGAGACGGAAGCCGTCTTGTCCGGCAAGGTATCGGTCACACCGCTGCGCTTCGAGCGCACCGATCAGGGCGTGCTGGCGCGGATGCGCGCCGCGCAGGCCCGCGTCTGATCGGAATTCTCTATTATATGATTTAAAAATAAAGAGTTATAATATTTTCCTGCGCTGAGGCGCATCAGGATCAGCCGGCTTGTCCGGCTTTTTTTGCGTCCAATTTCTGGGCCACCGCAAAAAACTATTGCAAGGAACCACCCAATGATGGCTACCTTGTATAAGAAGGTTCCGTGCAGTGCAGAGCCCATTCAAGGATCGAGACGTCGTGGACAGCAATCTCGTCCAATTCAAGAAAGGGGTGCTGGAACTCTGTGTTCTCGCACTCCTCGCGCGGTCGGACTCATACGGCTACGACATCGCCAGCCGTCTGTCCGCCGCCATCGATATGGGTGAGGGAACGATCTACCCCCTGATGCGCCGGATGCAGAAGGACGGGCTGGTCTCCACCTATCTGGTCGAATCATCGTCCGGCCCCCCGCGAAAATATTATCGCCTGACCGAAGGCGGCCGAAACAACCTCAATGCCCAGAAAGCGGCCTGGACCGACTTCACGCGCGCCGTTGCCGCCATTCTGGACCTGGATCTGGAGAAGACATCATGAATGAGCGGGATTCGTTTCTCCGGAGGCTGAGGAGTGGCCTGTGGGGGCTGCCGCGGCCGGCCATCGACGACATCATCGCCGATTACGAGGGGCATTTCGATGCCGGGCGTGCGGCCGGGCGCAGCGACGCCGATGTCGCCACGGCCCTGGGCGACCCGTCGCGCCTGGCCCGCGAACTCCGCGCCGAAGCCGGCCTGCGCCGGTGGGAGGACGAGCGAAGCCTTGCCTCGGCCCTGGGCGTGATCGTGGGGGTGATCGGGCTGGCGGCACTGGACCTGTTCGTGATCCTGCCCGTCCTGATCGGCATCGTGACCACCTTGTTCGCCTTCCTGCTGGTCGGGCTGGTGGCGTGCCTGGGCGGGGGCTTCGCGCTGCCGTTCGCGCTGGTTACGAACTTCCCGGGTTTCATGGGCGACCGGTTGCAGGCCGCGTTGCTGAGCCTGGGCGTGCTGGGTGGCGGGGCCTCGCTGACGGCGTTCTGCGTCCTGTTCACGATCGGGCTGGTCAATCTGCTGGTCCGTTACGGACGGGCCCATTACCGGCTGATCACCGCGGGATCGAACGGCCGGTTGCGCGACTGATCGCGGATTCCGACTCGAAACTTTTTTATATCAAAAAGTTAGTCACGATTGCGCCCGATCGGGCGAGGAGATTCCAATGATACGTGGACTCATTTTGGTGGCGGTGGGGGGCGCGGCCCTGTCCATGGCCTGTTTCGGGGTGGCGGCGGTACGCGGCCCGACCAACTGGCACATTTCCGCCATGGACCTGCTGGATGATGATGATGATGATGCACCGGCGGCACAGGCGGCCACGCACAAGCTCGACTGGAAGGGCGGCGAGGCGCTGACCTTCGAGCTCCCGGCCAGCATCGTCTATACGCAGGGGCCCGCCCCCGGCATCACCGTCAGCGGGGCAAGCGATATCGTCGACCGGGTGACGCTGAACGGTGACGTGCTCGCCCTGGACCATGTCTCGCACCATCACTGGCACAATGGGCATCTGCGGATCGTCGTCACGGCGCCGGCCCTCAAGGCGCTGACCCTGCGCTCCGCCGGATCGCTGACGCTGAACGACGTGGCGGTGGACCATCTATCCCTGACCGTTGAGGGGGCCGGCAACGTGACCGGGCACGGCAAGGCTGACATGGTGACGCTGAAGGTCGCGGGCGCGGCGCAGGCCGACCTGTCGGACATGGTGGTGCGCGACGCGGATGTCGGGATCTCCGGCGCCGGGCATGTCAGCATCGGGCCGAGCGGGCATGCCTCCGTCCGCCTCAGCGGCGTCGGGGCGGTGGAGCTGACCCGCAAGCCGGCATCCCTGACGAAGGAGATCAGCGGCATCGGCTCCATAACGGTCGATGACGACAATCATGACGATCACGACAGCGACCATGATAGGCCGGGAGTGAAGGCAAAAGAGGGCGACGTTCAGCTCTGACCGGGGCAATATGGGGGGAGGGTGGTTTTCCTTCTCCCCCCAACATGTCGTGGCTCAGGGCTCGTGTAACTGCGGTTCCACTTCGTTCGGTGTGACGGATTTAGAACGTACCAGCCAGTAGACGCCCCCCAGGGCCAGTACGGCCGCCGACAGCGCCAGCATTTCCATGACGTTCACGCCACTGAGGTCGAGAACGATGAATTTGCGGACGGTCGCCATCATGCCGATCAACAGTACCGACCGCATACGGACCAGGCTGTGCGACTGTGCCTCCGGCAGGACCAGAATGGAGTGCTTGAATTCCAGCGCGATCAGGACGGTAAAGAACAGGCCGAAAATGCCCTGAAGGACGGACGGGTCGGTGGGCTGCAACCCGGTGGTGAGCAGCAGATGGATGACGGCGACCACCACATGCAGCAGGCCGACGCAGGCGACCGCCGCGATGCAGAGGGTCAGGACCAGCATCGCGATTTCCTCGAAAAGGTCGAAAAGCGTGCCGACCCTGATGAAACCCGGTATGCGCTCGATCATGAATACTCCCTTCGCCGCGCGGCCACGAAGACGGAACCGCGACCGACCTGACTTTAATTGCGCCTATATAGCAAATTTCCGTGATGTGTCAGAAGCCCAACACCGCATCCCCGCCGAACGTGAACATGCCGGCGTTGCGCAGATCGTTGAACGGGGTCGTACCGCTCAGCGAGCGGTCGAAGCGGATTTCCGGACGGATCTCGAACAGGCTGACCCCATGACCGAGTGAAGGGTGCCAGGTCAGGCCCAGCGTCAGCGCGCCATAGGTCGTCGGCGGGGCGGATTGCGTGTCCGCCGACTTGCCGAGCGTCGCGCGCATATAGGCATCGTTGCCCAGGAAACTGGTCACGACCAGCCCGGTATTATCGCGATAGATCTCGCCACGATAATTGAACGTGAGCGACGGCGTGACCTGATAGCTCAGGAAGCTGACGAAACTGTAGGTATCGGCACGTATGCCCTCGTCATGCAGGGCGTTGAATTCGCCGGTCACCGACAGGCGGTCGCTGATCTTGTAGGTTGCGTCCAGGTCGTTCCAGAACCGTTGCGCGCTGTTGGCATGGTTCCCCAGCGCGCGCACGGCATTTTCCGGCCCCACGCGGCCCAGATAGATGAAGGACAGGCGCCCGTCTGCGACGCCGGTGCCCGAAAGACCGAAATAGCCGGCGGCGGCGGCGTTGTTGTCGGCTCGGCCGAACGAGACCTGGTTGCCGGTATCGACCCCGAACAGCACATCGAACCGGCCGGTGGCATGCCACTGGAACATCGCCCCGACATGTTCGAAGGGCGTCGAATACTGGGTGGTGTAGGCCAGCGTGTAGAAAGGGCGGGTGGCGGGGTCCAGCGTTTCCACCCCCATCGGCGAGCCCAGGATGCCGGCCTGCATGTCCAGCCCGTGCCGCGTCAGCCAGGGCAGATGCATGTCCAGATGGGCCTCGGCGGGTATGAACTGGTATCGCCCGCTCATCATCCGGTCAGTGATGCCGACGATTTCGTAATATCGGGCATCGGCACCATACAGGGCCTTGATCTTGAAGCCGATCTGACAGGTGGGCGCGCTCTGGTCCACGGCGCGCGCCACGGCCATGGTGATTTGATCGAGTTGTGCCTGATTGGCATGATCGCCGATGAATTCACCAAAATTATTGCCGTTTGCCGGCCGGGCGGGATTGGCGTTGATGCCACCCTCGATTTGTCCGTGCAGCGTCACGTCGCTCCACCAGTCCTGGATTGTCCCGGCGTGCGCGTCGGTCAGATGGCCGATCATAAATACGATGCCTGTCAGGGCCGGCAGCAGCCTGTCCCGCGTCGCAGGGCGACGGAGAGCGGCATGAATGGATTTCATCATTGTCCTGTTCTCGAATGAACGGGGGTGCGTCTCTTCGCCCGGTTGAGCGGGCGGCAGCCGGCCGGTGCAGTGCAGAGCTAGGCCGGCCGATCAGGCAGTTGCAAGGCCATGAAGCGCGACGCGGGGGCGATTTGGCCGAATTCCTATGAGTTTCCTATGGGATCGCGCCGATCCCCCTCTCTCATCCCTATGACGATCGGATGGATAATCCCGCTGTTTCCAAGGGAGATGTCCCATGCTCGATTTTTTCTATTTCACCCTGGGCCTGGCCGGGTTCGCCGCATGCATCGGCTTCGTGGCGGCGTGTGCGAGGATCTGAAGGCAATGAACCTCGATCTCATTCTGGGAGCCATGGTGACGGTCGGACTTCTGGCCTACGTCACCGCGGTTCTCGTCCGTCCGGAAAGGTTCTGATGCCATGTCCGTGACCGGCTGGACCACCATCTTGGTCTTTTTCCTGACGATCGTCGTGCTGGCACGACCGGTCGGTGGCGTGCTGACACGAGTGCTGGCGGGCGAGCGCACGCTGCCCAGCCGTATCCTCGGGCCGCTGGAGCGCGCGTTCTATCGCCTGTCCGGCGTCAACCCGGACGAGGAACAATCCTGGAGCCAGTATGCCCTTGCGGTCCTGGCCTTCAAGCTTGTGTGCTTCGTCGCGGTCTATCTGATCCTGCGGCTACAGGCGCACCTGCCCCTGAATCCGGCTGGACAGGCGGCGGTAGCGCCGGACCTGGCCTACAACACCGCCATCAGCTTTCTGACCAACACCAACTGGCAGAGCTATGCGGGCGAGACGACGATGAGTCATCTCAGCCAGATGCTGGCGCTGACGGTACAGAATTTCGTCTCGGCCGCCGCCGGCATCGCCGTCGCGGCGGCTGTCATTCGCGGCTTTACCCGTCGCGAGGCAGGGACAATCGGCAATTTCTGGGCCGATCTGACGCGGCTTACGCTCTATGTCCTGTTGCCTGCCTGCGTCGTGCTGGCTCTGTTCTTCGTCTGGCAGGGCGTGCCGCAGAGCCTGTCGGGCGTGGTCGACGCGACAACGCTGGAAGGCGCGCACCAGACTATCGCCCTGGGGCCCGTGGCATCGCAGGAAGCGATCAAGATGCTGGGCACCAACGGGGGCGGGTTCTTCAACACTAATTCCGCCCATCCGTTCGAGAACCCCGATGCGCTGACCAATTTCGTGCAGATGGTCTGCATCTTCGCGCTCGGTGCCGGGCTGACCAATATGTTCGGCCGCATGGTGGGCAACGAACGGCAGGGCTGGGCGATCTTCGCGGCGATGTCGGTCCTGTTCATGGTGGGGGCCGGCATTCTCTACTGGTCTGAGTCCCATGCCAATCCGGCCTTTGCCGCGCTGGGGGTCGATCCGATCCAGGGCAATATGGAAGGCAAGGAGGTCCGTTTCGGTATCGTGGGTTCCGCGCTGTTCGCCGCCGTGACCACGGATGCGTCATGCGGCGCGGTGAACGCGATGCATGAAAGCTTCCTGCCGCTGGGCGGGATGGTGCCTCTGGTCAACATGATGCTGGGCGAAATCATCTTCGGCGGTGTGGGGTCCGGGCTCTACGGCTTTATCCTGTTCGCGATCATCGCCGTGTTCATGGCCGGCCTGATGGTGGGGCGGACGCCCGAATATCTCGGCAAGAAGATCGAGGCGCGCGAGTTGAAGATGACGATGCTGGCCGTGCTGTGCCTGCCGTTGGTCATGCTCGGCTTTACCGCCCTGGCGGTGGTGGTGGGTCCCGGCACTTCGGCTCTGTCGGCTGCCGGACCGCATGGATTTTCGGAGGCGCTCTACGCCTATACTTCCGCCGCCGCCAACAATGGCAGCGCCTTTTCGGGCCTGACGGCCAACCCGTTCTGGAATGTCACGCTGGGCATCGGGATGATGATCGGCCGGTTCTTCGTGATCGTGCCCGTCCTTGCGATTGCCGGCGCCATGGCGGTCAAGAAGAACGTTCCCACGACATCGGGCACGTTTCCCACCGATGGCGGCCTGTTCATCGGGCTGGTCACCGGCGTGATCCTGATTGTCGGCGGCCTGACCTTCCTGCCGGCGCTGGCGCTGGGCCCGATCGTCGAACATCTCTCGATGCTGCGCGGCATCTTCTCGTGACTGGTGGATTTCCTGCGATGAACACCCATTCCTCCCATTCGTCGGCGCAGCAGGGCAGCCTGAGGCGGGCTGACCTGATCCTGCCTGCAATCGTCGAGAGCTTTCGCAAACTCGATCCCCGAATCATGTGGCGCAATCCCGTGATGTTCGTGGTCGAGATCGTGACGATCCTGACCACGATCCTGCTGGTACGCGACCTGCTGACCCATGCCCCGCAGCCCGGCTTCGCGATCCAGATCAATCTGTGGCTGTGGTTCACGCTGCTGTTCGCCAATTTCGCCGAAGCCATTGCCGAAGGGCGCGGCAAGGCGCAGGCCGACAGCCTGCGCCGTACCCGCACCGAAACACGGGCCAGGCGGCTCCTGGCCAATGACATGGGCGCCTATACGCGGCTGGGCCTGTACCAGCAGATTCCGGCGCCGGAACTGCAACCCGGTGATGTCGTACTGGTGGAAGCCAGCGATTTCGTCCCGAGCGACGGAGAGGTGATCGACGGCATCGCCTCGGTCGACGAATCTGCGATCACGGGCGAATCCGCGCCCGTGATCCGCGAGAGTGGCGGCGATCGTTCGGCGGTGACCGGAGGTACCCGCGTGCTGTCCGACTGGATCATCGTGCGGATCACCGCCGCCCAGGGATCGACGTTCCTGGACCGGATGATTGCGCTGGTCGAAGGGGCGCAGCGGCAGAAGACACCGAACGAGATCGCGCTGACGATCCTGCTGGCGGGCATGACGCTGATCTTCATCTTCGCGGTCGCGACCATCCCCAGCTTCGCCGCCTACGCGGGTGGGCATATCAGCGTGCTGATCCTGGTTGCGCTGTTTGTGACGCTTATTCCCACGACCATCGGCGGCCTTCTGTCCGCGATCGGCATTGCGGGCATGGACCGGTTGATCCGTTTCAACGTGCTGGCCATGTCAGGACGTGCGGTAGAGGCGGCGGGTGATGTCGATACGCTGCTGCTGGACAAGACCGGGACGATCACCATCGGCGATCGCCAGGCGGCCGATTTCATACCGGTGCCAGGGATCATGGCGCGGGAGCTGGCCGATACCGCGCAACTTGCCTCGCTGGCGGACGAGACGCCGGAAGGCCGGTCGATCGTCGTGCTGGCCAAGGAGCGCTTCGACATTCGCGGTCGGGAGATGCATGCGCTGGACGCGCATTTCGTGCCTTTCACCGCCCAGACGCGTATGAGCGGCGTCAACATCGGGACCCGCCAGATCCGCAAGGGCGCGGTGGACAGCGTGCTGGCCACCGTGCCGCCGGGACCAGCCGAACGTGCGCTGCGCGACATCGCCGAAACTGTCGCCCGTGGCGGCGGTACCCCGCTGGCCGTGGTCGATGGCGGGCGCCTGCTGGGCGTGGTGCATCTGAAGGACGTGGTGAAGGGCGGCATCCGAGAGCGCTTCGCCGAACTGCGCCGGATGGGGATCCGCACCGTGATGATCACCGGCGACAACCCGCTGACGGCGGCGGCGATCGCGGCGGAAAGCGGGGTAGACGATTTCCTGGCCCAGGCGACACCCGAGGCGAAGCTGGCGCTGATCCGCAAGGAACAGGCAGACGGCAAGCTGGTGGCGATGTGCGGCGACGGCACGAACGACGCGCCCGCCCTGGCCCAGGCCGATGTGGGCGTGGCGATGAATACCGGCACCATGGCGGCGCGCGAGGCAGGAAACATGGTCGATCTGGACAGCGACCCGACCAAGCTGATCGAGATCGTGGGGATCGGCAAGCAGTTGCTGATGACCCGGGGCGCGCTGACGACTTTCTCCATCGCCAATGATGTCGCGAAATATTTCGCGATCATCCCGGCGATGTTCATCGGCTTCTATCCGCAGTTGGGGGCGCTCAACATCATGCATCTGGTCACGCCGCAAAGCGCGATCCTGTCTGCGATCATCTTCAACGCGCTGATCATCGTCGCGCTGATTCCCCTGGCGCTGCGGGGCGTGCATTACCGGCCTGTGGGCGCCGAGGCGCTGCTGCGGCGCAATCTTCTCGTCTACGGCCTGGGTGGGCTGGTTGCCCCCTTCGTCGGCATCAAGCTGATCGACATGCTGGTCGCCAGCTTTGGTCTTGTATGAGGATAACATGACCATGATACGTCATATCCGTCCCGCACTGGTCCTGTTCGCTCTTCTGTCGGTCCTGACCGGGCTGGCCTATCCGCTTGGCCTGACGGCGGTCGCCAATCTGGTGTTTTCGCATCAGGCTCAGGGCAGCATCATCATCCGCGACGGCCATCCGGTCGGCTCGGCCCTGATCGGCCAGAACTTCACGTCCGACCGCTATTTCCATCCACGCCCCTCGGCGACCAGCGGCGTTGACCCGGCCGATCCATCGAAATCGGTGCCGACGCCCTATAACGCAGCGGCGTCCGTGGGCTCCAATCTCGGGCCGACCTCCCGGGCCCTTGTCGCGCGGGTCAGCGCCGGCGCGGTGGCGATCGGGGCCGACAATCCCGATGCGATCCGCGAGGGGTGGAAGATCCCGGCCGACCTCGTGACGACATCGGCCAGCGGGCTGGACCCCGACATCTCGCCCGAGGCCGCGTTCTTTCAGGTGCGTCGTGTGGCCCTGGCCCGCCATCTGCCCGAGATGCGCGTGCGTGGCCTGGTGGTGCAGATGATCCGGCAACCGATGATGGGCTGGCTGGGTGAGCCCCATGTCAACGTGCTGGCGCTCAACCTCGCCCTCGATGCGGTACAGTAGATATGGATGACCGGACTGACCGCCCCGATCCGGACGCCCTGCTGCGGCAGACGGAAAAACTGACCGGGACGCGGCAGCGCGGTCATCTGAAGATATTCCTCGGCGCGGCACCGGGGGTGGGCAAGACGTTCGAGATGCTGACCGTTGCGCACCAGATGGCGCGCGACGGAAGCGATGTCGTGGTGGGGCTGGTGGAAACACACGACCGTCCGGAAACCGCCGCTCTGCTTGAAGGGCTGGAAAGCGTTCCCCGCCGCGCGGTGCCTTATCGTGGCCAAACATTATGGGAAATGGACCTGGACGCGATCCTGGCGCGCCATCCACGGATCGTCCTGGTTGACGAACTGGCGCATACAAACGTGCCGGGATCGCGCCACCCCAAACGCTGGATGGATGTCGAGGAATTGCTGGAGGCGGGGATCGACGTTCTCAGCACGGTCAATATCCAGCATCTGGAAAGCCTGAATGACGTCATCGCCAGCATCACCCATGTCCGGGTGCGCGAGACCGTGCCCGACACAGTGCTGAACCGCGCGGACGAGATCGAACTGATCGACCTGACTCCCACCGACCTGTTGCAACGTATGCGCGACGGCAAGATCTATGCCCCGCAGACCGCCGGGCGGGCGATGCTGCATTATTTCTCGCCGGGAAACCTGACGGCGTTGCGCGAACTGGCCTTGCGCCAGACTGCCCAGCAGGTCGATGCCCAGCTGGTCGACCATATGAAGGCCAATGCGATCGCCGGGCCTTGGGCGGCCGGCGAACGCATCATGGTTTGCCTGACGCTGCAGGACCGTGACGCCAGCCTGCTGCGCTACGCCAAGCGGCTGGCCGATCGTTTCCATGCTCCATGGATCGTGCTGCATGTCGAAACCAACCGCGATATCGGTAACGACGCCCGCGCCGGCATGGCCGCGCGCATGCATCTGGCACAGTCGATGGGGGCTGAAACCGTCACGATTCCTGGACAGGATGTGGCGGCTGATGCCCTGGCCTATGCACGGACGCATAATGTCACGCAGATCATTGCCGGACGCCCCACGCCTCTTCCGTGGCTCGACTGGGTCTTTCCCTGGGCATGGCGTTCGACGACCGGTCAGTTGATCCAGTCGGACGGACAGATCCCGATCCATGTGGTGCGCGCCGCATCGGACGATGAGGCCGAACCGGGCGCGGCCCCCCCGAGGGTAAAGCGCAGTATCGGGCCATTCCTGTCCGGTTCCGGCATCATCGCCATGGCCCTGGGGGTGGCGATGGCGCTGCGGCAGGGGCTGGCGGTGAACAATGTCTCGCTGGTGTTCCTGACGGGCATCCTCTGGGTGGCGGTGGCGAACGGGTTATGGCCCTCTCTCTGGGCTTCCGTCCTGGCGATGCTGTGCTTCAATTTCTTCTTCCTGCCGCCGCTCTATACGTTCACCATCGTGGCACCGGATAATGTCGTTGCCCTGGTCTTCTTCTTCGCCACGTCGGTCATCGCCAGCCATCTGGGCGCGCGCGTGCGCAGCCAGGCCGTCGTCGCCCGCCATCGGGCCGAAATCACCGAAGCGCTGTACCAGTTCAGCCGCAAGCTGGCCGGTATCGTCACGATGGACGAGCTGCTGTGGACCACCTGCCACCAGATTGCGACGATGCTGGATATGAACGCGGTCATCCTGCTGCCAGGTGGCGACGCGCTGCATGTCACAGCGTCCTACATACCGGGCGAGGCGTTGGGTCCGTCTGATCTGGCGGCGGCGACCTGGGCTTGGCGCCACGATCGCACGGCGGGGCGGGATTCCGATAATCTTCCCGGCGCGCGCCGGCTGTTCGTACCGCTGCGTACCGGGCACGGGCCCGTCGCGGTGATCGGCCTGGATGCCGACCGGTCCGGCCCGCTGCTGGACCCCGAACAGCAGAGACTGCTCGATGCACTGGGCGATCAGGCAGCTGTGGCGATCGAGCGCATCACACTGGCCGAGGATCTGGACCGCGCCCGCCTGCATGCCGAAACCGAGAAGCTGCGTGGCGCCCTGCTGACCTCGATCTCGCATGATCTGCGCACGCCGCTGGCCTCGATCCTGGGGGCAGCATCCAGCCTTGACAGCTATGACGCATTGCTGTCGGCCGAAGACCGCCACGATCTGATCGCCACCATCCGCGACGAGGCGGAACGCCTGAATCGCTTTGTGGCTAACCTGCTGGATATGACGCGGCTGGAAGCCGGGGGGCTGGCGCCACGAAGAGAGCAGGTCGATGTCGGCGAGGTCGTGGGCAGCGCGCTGGCGCGTGCGGCACGGATGCTCGTCCGGCATACGGTCACGCTTCAGATCGATCGGGATCTGCCATTGCTGCCGCTGGACGATGTTCTTCTGGAACAGGCCCTGTTCAACCTGCTGGACAATGCTGCGAAATACACACCGCCGGGCACACGGATCGAGATCGACGTCGCCCGCGTGAATGGTCGCCTGCATGTACGCTTGCGCGACGAGGGGCCCGGACTGCCCGTACAGGACCCCGACCGGGTCTTCAGTAAATTCGCCCGCCTGCACGCCGCCGACCGGTCGCGGCCGGGAACCGGGCTGGGGCTGGCGATCGCGCGCGGCTTCATCGAGGCGATGGGGGGCATGATCGGGGCCGGCAACCGTCACGGTCGGAGCGGCGCCGAATTCATGATATCTTTCCCCCTGTCGGAGGAAAAAGCCCCATGAGCGACCCATGCGTGCTGATCGTGGATGACGAGCCCGCGATCCGGCGCCTGCTGCGGACCAGTCTGGGCGCACAATCCTGGCGGACCATGGAGGCCGAAACCGGCGCGTCGGGATTGGAACAGGCGCGCGAGGGCAGGGCGGACATCATGCTGCTGGATCTCGGCCTGCCGGACATGGACGGGATGGAGGTCATCCGCCGCCTGCGCGGCGGCGGGTCGAGCCTGCCGATCGTCGTGCTGTCGGTGCGCGGGGACGAACGCGGCAAAGTGGCCGCGCTGGAACTCGGAGCGGACGATTATGTCACCAAGCCATTCAGCATGGCCGAACTGGTCGCCCGGCTGCGTACGGCGCTGCGTCACGGCTTACAAAAGGAGGGGACAGCGCCGATCTTCGTCTCAGGCGATCTGAGCGTCGATCTTGTGCGGCGGCATATATTCCGCGATGGGCAGGAAATCAGGCTGTCGCCGCGCGAATGGGACATCATGCGACTGCTGGTGCAGCATGCCGGCCGCGTGCTGACCCACCGGCATATCCTCGGCCAGCTCTGGGGGGCGGGCGGCGACGTGCAGCAATTGCGGGTCTATATCCGCCAGATCAGACAGAAGCTGGAAGCCGATCCCGAACGGCCGGCCCATATCGTGACGGAAACCGGGATCGGCTATCGTCTGGTCGTCACTGATCCGTGATCATCCTGTTCCGCCGCGGCGGAACAGGCGTCCGACCACACGTTCCATCGTCAGTCCCTGGACGAGGATGGTGAACACCACGACCCCGTAACAGACGGGCAGCAGCGTGTCGCGCAACGCCCCGGCCGGCAGGCCGAGCGCCAGCGAGACCGAAATCCCGCCCCGCAAGCCGCCCCATGTCAGAACGACCAGTGCCCGCCAGCGATCGCGGTTGCGGAGATAGACCGGCAGCGTCGCGCCCAGCACGCTGAGTCCGCGCGCGGCAATCGACAGCGGAATGATGGCCAGCGTCGCCAGAAGAGAGGAAAGGTGTGGCGTGACCTCGAGGATTTCGAAACCGATCAGCAGGAAGAGCAGGACGTTCAGCATCTCGTCGACCATGGACCAGAATGCCAGAAGCTCGGTGCGCGAATGGTCCTGTATCGCAGCGTGGCCGTAGCGCGTGCCCAGGCTCATGCCGGCCACGACCACGGCGATCGGCCCGGACAGGTGCAGGTGGTCGGCCAGCGCGAATGTGCCCGAGGCCAGGGCAAGCGTGGCCAGAAGGTCGATATGCGCATCATCGACGCCCCGGACCAGGCGCAGCGCGATCCAGCCCGTCAGCGCACCCAGCAGGCCGCCGCCGACGGCCTGAAGCAGGAAGCGGGTCGCGATATCGGCTGCCGACAGGGAAGCGGTGTCGCCGGTCGCCAGCCCGATCATGACACCAAAGATCACCACCCCGACGCCGTCGTTGAACAGGCTTTCCCCGGCGAAGATTGCCTGTAGCGGCGCCGGCAGCCCCAGCCGCCGCAGCATGCCCACGACCGATACCGGGTCGGTCGGCGCCAGGATCGCACCCAGCACCACGCACCACACGAACGGCACCGGCGGCCCGAACAGCGGGAAGACACACCAGGCGGACACGGCCAGCAGCCCGACCGCGAAGACAGTGCCCAGCACCGCCAGGGCAGCGACGGACGCGATGCGCGAGAACATATGGTTCAGATCGACCTGCATCGCTCCGGCAAACAGCAGCAACGACAGTGCGCCGTCCAGCAATGTCCTGGGCAGGTCGATCGCCCCCAGCAACGAACGGGGGATCAGGTGCAGATCATGGGACGGGATCAACGGGTCCAGCGCCATGATCGCCAGCGACACGGCCAGCGAGATCACCAGCACCCCGATCGTCATCGGCAGGCGCAGCGTCCGATGGTTGACAATGCCGAACAGCGTGGACAGCGTCGCAAGGAGGGCAAAAAGGCCGAGGGCGTTCATGGATCATGCCTTCCGGGTGATCGTGCGCCTGTCAAGCTGTTCAGCGGCCCTGCGGGGGGGGAACAGCCCTTCCGCTCCCTCGTTGGGAATGGAAAGGCTGAATGCCGCCCACCTGGTGAACTAATACGCGCAAGGAGTTTCCGAATGAGCAAGATCGCTGTTCCCGAGCTGAAATTGAACGATGGTGGCGCCATTCCGGTCATCGGCTTCGGGACCTACATGCTGAACGGCTCATCCGGCGTCGAAGGGATCGTCTCGGCCATCCGCAATGGGTACCGGCTGCTGGATTCCGCCTTCAATTACGAAAATGAAGGCGCGGTCGGCGCCGCGATCCGCAAGGCCGGCGTGCCGCGCCATGAACTGGTCGTCACCTCGAAACTGCCGGGCCGCCACCACCGTTTCGACGAGGCCATCGCGACGGTCGAAGAATCGCTCTACCGGGCGCAGCTCGATTACTATGACCTTTACCTGATCCATTGGCCGAACCCCAGCAAGGACCTGTATTCCGAAGCCTGGAGCGCGCTGGTCGAGGCGCGGAAACGCGGGCTGGTGCGCTCGATCGGCGTCTGCAACTTCCTGCCGGAGCATCTGAAGCGGATCATCGGGGACAGCGGCGTGATCCCGGTCATCAACCAGGTCGAGCTGCACCCCTATTTCCCGCAGCATGAGCAACTGACATTCGACCGGTCGCTGGGCATCGTGACCGAAGCCTGGAGCCCGCTTGGCCGCGCCAATCACCTGATGCAGGACCCTGTCATCCAGAAAATCGCCGGCAGGGTCGGGCGGACGGCGGCACAGGTGATCCTACGCTGGCATGTCCAGCTCGGTGCCGTATCGTTGCCCAAGGCGGCCAGCCCGGTACGGCAGATTGAAAATCTCTCGGTGTTCGATTTCGAACTGAGCCCGGAAGACATGGCGGACATCGCGACGCTCGCACGGCCCGACGGCCGGACCTTCGATCAGGACCCCGCCCGTTACGAGGAGTTCTGAGTATCCGATAGCGGCACCGATACGGGGCAGGGCCGACTGTTTCGGGGGGGGGGCTTGCCCGGCGGCCAGCGGGTGGAGCTTGCCGTCACATGATGAATGACAAGGCAACCTGGCAGGCGATGCCGGCGTCATGCCCATGTCAGGTGCCCTGTGGCGGGTACGTTTGGGGCCGAGCGTCATGACAATCGCGTATGATTACGATCTGATCGTCATCGGTTCCGGCCCGTCGGGGCGGCGGGCAGCGGTCCAGGCGTCGAAATTCGGGCGCTCCGTGCTGGTGATCGAACGGCAAGACCAGGTGGGCGGGGTGTCGGTTCATACCGGGACCATCCCGTCCAAGACGTTGCGCGAGACGATCCTGAACCTGACCGGCTGGCGGGAGCGCGGTATCTACGGGCACAATTACTGCGTAAAGAAATCCATCGACGCGCAGGATCTGAGTACGCGGCTGATCAAGACCATCCAGGGAGAGGTGGAGGTGCTGGAGCACCAGTTCGCCCGCAACGACATCGTTGTGGTCCACGGGGTGGCACGCTTTCTCGATCGCCACACGCTGTCGATCAGCGGGGAAGAGGGCACGGAGCAGTGGGTGCGGGGGCGTGCCATCGTCATTGCCGTGGGCTCGGTGCCGCATCGGCCTGCCTATGTGCCTTTCGATGATGCCCATATCATCGATAGCGACGGCATGACGCGCCTGACATGCCTGCCACGTTCGCTGACCGTGATCGGCGGGGGCGTCATCGGCATTGAATATGCAACGATCTTCAGCGCGCTGGGTGTGCGCGTGACGATCGTGGACCAGCGCGAGCATGTGCTGGAATTCATCGACCATGAGACCGTAGAGGAATTCGTGCATCAACTGCGCGATCGCGGTGTCAATTTCCGCCTTGGCAGCACGGTGGAATCGATCGTGATCGAAGCGGAGCAGCCCGTGGCCATCCTGGAGGGCGGGCGGCGCGTGCGTGCGGATCTGCTGCTTTATACAGGCGGCCGACAGGGCGCCACGGATGCCCTGAACCTGGAGGCCGCCGGACTGACGTCCGACGCGCGCGGGCGCCTGACGGTTGATCCGATCACGTTCCAGACCGAAATTCCGAACATTTACGCCGCCGGAGACGTTATCGGCTTTCCCGCACTGGCCTCCACCTCGATGGAACAGGGACGCATCGCCGCCTGCCATGCTTGCGGCCAGCCTGTGCCGCCCGCGCCGAAATTCTTTCCCTACGGCATCTATGCGGTGCCCGAAATCTCCACCGTCGGCCTGTCGGAGGAGGAAACCCGGGCGCGGAAGATCCCTTACGAGACCGGTATCGCCCGGTTCCGCGAGACCTCGCGCGGCGTCATCATGGGCAAGACGGAGGGATTCCTGAAGCTCGTCGTCGCGCTGGAGGGGCACCGGCTTCTGGGCGTGCATATTGTGGGGGAAGGGGCGACCGAACTGATCCATATCGGTCAGGCGGTCCTGAATTTTGCCGGCAGCGTCGAATATTTCATCGAAGCGACCTTCAATTACCCGACCTTTGCTGAGGCGTACAAGATCGCAGCGCTGGATGTGTGGAACCGGATCACGCCACGCGATCCCGTTGAAGGGATATCACCAGCGGTTTCACCACCAGAATCAGCACCTCGACGCGCAACACGCCGACCGAACGGGCATGGAACGCGGAAGAAGGCTTCCTGAAGCGTGGGCTTGCGGCGCAGCGTTCCCATCCGGCGCTGACTGCCGAAAGTCGTATAATATATATTATGCCAACTCATATCCGTGCCACGGTCGGCGCGGCCATGGGGTTTCGCGGGCGGCTTTCTGCGCTACAACATCGTCATAGAGGATTTTCCGGCGATTGGAGCCGCATGACCATTTCTTCCGTGCTGGGCTTCGCCCTGTCGGGCATCGACGCCATTCCCGTGCGGGTCGAAGTGCAGCTTGCGTCGGGCCTGCCATCCTTCCTGATCGTCGGCCTGGCCGACAAGGCTGTGGCCGAGGCGCGCGAGCGTGTGCGTGCGGCGCTGGCGGCCATGGGCCTGGCGCTGCCGGCCAAGCGGATCGTGGTCAATCTCGCACCCGCGAATATCGTCAAGGAAGGATCACATTTCGACCTGCCGATCGCGCTGGCCCTGCTGACGGCGATGGCGGTCGTCCCGCCCGAGGAAAGCGGACGCTATGGGGCGATCGGCGAATTGTCGCTCGATGGCCGGATCAATCCGGTCCCGGGCGTATTGCCCGCGGCCCTGAGCGCGGTGGACCAGTCGCGCGGCCTGATCTGCGGTGCGCAGCAAGGGGCTGAGGCGCGCTGGGCTGGCGAAGGTCTGGACATCGTTGCGGCGGACTGCCTGCTGGCGCTGGTGAACCATCTGACCGGCGAACAGGTCCTGCCGTCGGTCGAACTGCCGGCTCGCTTGCCGTTCGACCTGGCAAGCGGGCCGGACCTGACGGATGTGCGCGGCATGGAAACGGCGCGACGGGCGTTGGAAATCGCGGCCGCCGGTGCGCATTCGCTGTTGATGACCGGGCCGCCCGGTGCCGGCAAATCGATGCTGGCGGCGCGCCTCCCCTCGCTGTTGCCTGACCTGACGAGTGCGGAGATTCTGGAGATCAGCCGGATTCACAGCATTTCCGGCCAGCTCCCCATGGGGTTGCCCATCTTCCGGCCGCCTTTTCGCGATCCGCATCATTCGACCAGCCAGGTTGCGCTGGTGGGTGGCGGCAGCCGAATCAAGCCTGGCGAAGTCAGCCTGGCCCATCGCGGGGTGCTGTTCCTCGACGAACTGCCAGAATTTTCCCGCCCGGCGCTGGAGGCGCTACGCCAGCCGATCGAAACCGGGACCATCACAGTGGCCCGGGCGTCGGGTCACGTCACCTACCCTGCCCGGTTTCAGCTGGTCGCAGCCATGAATCCGTGCCGTTGCGGCTATCTGGGAGATGCCACGCAGGAATGCCGCAAGGCGCCGCGTTGCGGCGAGGATTATACGGCCCGCATCTCCGGGCCCATGCTGGACCGGATGGACATGACCGTGCATGTCGAACCGGTTTCGCCCGCCGAACTGGCGGGCCTGCCGACGGGTGAAAGCAGCGCCGTGGTGGCGCAGCGCGTTGCGGCCGCGCGCGCGATCCAGGCCGCCCGCCAGGACGGGCTGACCAATGTCGAGGCCTCGCCCGACCTGTTCCCTATCAGCACGACCGCCCGCGATTATGCGGTGCGTGCCGCCGACCGGTTGCGCCTGTCGGCGCGCGGTTTCACGCGATTGCTGCGCGTGGCGCGCACGATCGCCGACCTGGCGGCGGAAACGGAAACGACCCAGCCCCATGTCGCTGAAGCGCTGACCTACCGGCTGCGCCGCCCCGATCGGCGGTCGTAAGGATAGTCAGTAATTATGTACAAATACTTCCTTTTTATTACTCATATCCACTGGAAAACTCTCGTTTTTATAAGTATTAATTGGCATAATATATATTAAGCGGCTTTCTTATTATACAATTACTTTGATTTTTACTTTAGATTGGACGCGGTCAGTTTTATCGGAGCCTGGAAATCTCGATTGGATGATCAGGCCCCCAGACGGCGCATTGTGCAGGCCAATCATATGATCCGATGACCAATCTTTCAGTTCCAAACCTGAAGCGCCGAAACCAGTCCTGGAATGCTCCTGCGCGGACGCGGTATCCGACAGCTTCCCGGCCGATCTGGAGCAAGGTTGCGCGCCGCCGCGATGGTAGGCCGTAAGCCCCGAATTCCGTCCCCTGAACGGCGAACGACGAGACCCGATACAAGACCAGGCCTGGCAGCAGGAACGTCTGCTCGGTCTCAATGAAATCCGTGCGTGGGATTCCTGATCGAGCGGCGTAGTTTATCTGGCGATTTAAAGGGAAATATTGGCTGGGGGACCTGGATTCGAACCAGGGCTGACCGGGTCAGAGCCGGTAGTTCTACCGCTAAACTATCCCCCAACCGGGTGACCGGGCTTAGTGCCGTGCGGTGAGGGGCTGATAGCATCGGCCGTACGACCTGACAAGCACCTTTCCGTGCTGTTTTTGCAATCTGACATATTTGTCTTGCCCTGCGTGCGGGTCAGCACACACTATATGCTACATACGGTGTGGCGAAGGGACCGTCCGATGGACAATACGATGTCCTGGCGCGATGGCCAGGAGGCAAGGCGACTCCCCCGTGCTTCGGGATTCAGGGCAAATCGCAGCATGCTGGGCATGTTCGGGGCGATCGACCTTGGCACGAACAATTGCCGGCTGATGATCGCCGCCCCCCACGCCGACGGCTTTCGCGTCGTCGACAGCTTCAACCGCATCGTTCGCCTGGGCGAAGGCCTGCAACGGACGGGGGAACTCAGCCCGCATGCGATGGACCGCACCATCGAGGCATTGCGGGTCTGCGCCATGCGCATGGAGCGCCGCCGTCTGTACCGCTATCGCGCCGTCGCGACCGAGGCCTGCCGCCGTGCGGGCAACGGCGCCGCGTTCATCGAGCGTGCGCGGCGCGAGACCGGGCTGGACATCACCGTCATCTCGTCGCGCGAGGAAGCCGAGCTGGCGATGGAAAGCTGTTCGGCGCTGCTGCACGACGACCGGGTATCCCCCACCCGCACCCGCGCGCTGCTGTTCGATATCGGCGGCGGTTCGACCGAAATCGCCTGGGTTCGCACCGACCGCCATACGCGCCGCCAGGATCTCAGCGGCTATCTCAGCCTGCCGGCGGGTGTGATCACCCAGGCGGAGCAGTTCGGCGAGAGCGCGTTCAGCGAACAGGGCTACCAGCGGATGGTCGAGCAGATCGCCAACCAGCTGCGTGCGTTCGAGGCCGTGCATTGCATCCGCCGCGAGATCAGCCGCGACAATGTCAGCCTGATCGGCACCAGCGGCACCGTCACGACCCTGGCCAGCATTGCCTTGTCGCTCACCCGCTACAGCAGGACGGCGGTGGACGGTACGATTCTGGAGGCCGGACCGGCTCTGGAGGCGATTCGCACCCTGGCCGCCATGGGGCCGGCCGGATTGAGCCAACACCCGTGCGTCGGTCCGGATCGGGCCCAGTACGTCATGCCGGGCTGCGCGATCTTCGAGGCGATCCACCGCGTATGGCCGGTGCCGGAAATCATGGTGGCCGATCGCGGCCTGCGTGATGGTATGCTGCTGCGCATGATCAACGATTCGACCAGTATGGCCCTGCCGCCGTCACCAGGCCCCCTGCCCTTTGCATCGTCCCGCCCGCCCGCGATGGGTGCATCGCTTCCATGAAGCGGCGTCCCCCGTCCGGCAACGGCAAGTCGCGGGTTCCCGGCAAGGCCCTCAGCAGCAGTTCCAACCCCGGCGGCGGCAACGCGGCGGCGGATTCGGGCGCGGCGCGCTCCACCCGGAGCCAGGCTGTCTCCCTGCGCACCGCCCGTGGCCGGACGACGGCCCAGCAGCGCTGGCTCAACCGGCAACTGAACGATCCCTATGTGCAGGCCGCCCGCAAGCAGGGCTGGCGGTCGCGCGCGGCCTTCAAGCTGATCGAACTGGATGACCGCTTTCACCTGATCCGCCCCGGCATGCGGGTGGTCGATCTGGGTGCCGCCCCGGGCGGATGGACGCAAGTTGCCGTCAAGCGCGGTGCGAGCAATGTCGTCGGCGTCGACCTGCTGCCGGTCGATCCCGTGGCCGGCGCGACGATTCTCGAAGGCGATTTCAACGACCCAGACCTGCCGGGCAAGTTGACGGAGCTGCTGGGCGGCCCGGCCGATCTGGTTTTGTCGGACATGGCCCCGAATACGACCGGGCACGCGCCGACCGACCATCTGCGCATCCTCGGCCTGGCGGAACTGGCCCTGGATTTCGCGCTGAAGGTGCTGGCACCTGGCGGCACATTCGTTGCCAAGGTCTTTCAGGGCGGGTCGGAGAAGCAGATGCTGGAACCGATGAAGCACGCCTTTGCGACCGTGCGCCATGCCAAGCCGCCGGCCAGCCGCAAGGAATCGAGCGAGCTGTATGTGGTCGCGACCGGGTTCCGCCCCGAACGGGTTCTCCCAACCCAGTCCGAAGACTGAGTTTGGGTCGGTAAACGCGCTGGTAGCGATCCGACGCGCGTTTCCGGCCTCGGGGCTCTCCGCCCATAAGGCCGCTCCGCTCCGATGTTCGGAAACACACGACGGCGCGGCCCTTCGGGCCGCTCTCGCTCACCAGTGCGCGTTTGCTGTGTTTCGGCAGGCGGCCTTCACGGCCGCTCTGCCGCCTCTGAGATGCGTTGCGCCGATTACGATGCGGCTTCGTCCGCCGACCACAGCCAGGCGGCGCCGCGCACGCCGGAACTGTCGCCGTGCCGGTTGCGGATGACGGGCGTATTGCACTGCGGTGTGATGACGTAGCGCGGCATCAGCAGGGGCACCCGGGCGTAGATCGACAGCAGGTTGGACACGCCGCCGCCCAGCACGATGACATCCGGGTCCAGGAAGTTGATCGCCATGGCGCAGGCCCGCGCCAGGCGGTCCACATAGCGGTCCAGCGCGCCGATGGCGGCGATGTCCCCTTCCTCGGCCGCTGCCTCGATTCCCGCGGTGTCGCGATGGCCCGGCCCCTTCCAGTCCTGTGCCAGGGACGGTCCGCTCAGGAATCGTTCCAGGCAGCCCTCATTGCCGCAGAAACATTTTGGGAACGGCATTTCCGTGATTCGCGGCCAGGGCAGCGGAATATGCCCCCACTCGCCAGCGATATGGTGCGCGCCGGTCAGCAGCTTGCCGTCCACGACCAGTCCGCCGCCCATTCCCGTGCCGAGAATCACGCCCAGCACGACGCGGCGACCGGCGCCGGCACCGTCCACGGCCTCGGACAGGGCAAAGCAATTGGCATCGTTTTCGACCCGGACCTCGCGGCCGACGGATTCGGTCAGGTCGCGCCCGAAGGGCTGGTTGTTCAGCCAGGTCGCGTTCGCGTTCTTGATCAGGCCGCTTTCGGGACTGATCGAGCCCGGGATGCCGATCCCGACAGTGCCCGTGCCGCCCAGTTCGGCATCCATCCCGGCGACGAGGTCGCGGATGGCCGTGACCGCGCCGGCATAATGTCCTGGATTGGCGATGCGTCGCCGGACCAGCTCCCTGCCGTCCGCGCGGGCCAGCGCCGCGATTTCGATCTTCGTTCCGCCAAAATCGATTCCGATCCGATAGCCGGTCATATCCATCCCGTCAGCCGTGATATTTTCCATGGTCACCATTTCTTCTATGGTGCGACCTTCCGTGCCGTAAAGTCACCCCGAGGCAGAGGGTTCGCGATCCGCTGCCGCTTCCGGAGCCCGCTGCCATGAGCGAGACGCTGCTCGACGTCAAAGGGCTGAGCTGCCCCCTGCCCGTTCTCAAGGCCAACCGGGCACTGCGTGGCATGCAGCCGGGCGACCGGTTGCGCGTGATCGCGACCGACCGGGCCAGCGTTGCGGATTTCCAGGCATTCTGCCGGGAAACGGGTCATGCCCTGATCGCCTTCGGCGAGGATGGCGGCGTGCTCTCCTTCGTGATTCGACGCCGGCCCGAAGCGCCGGCAGCCAGTTAGGACGCGATACTTGCCTGTTCGTTCCAAAGACGTGCCCTAAATGCCACAGGTGACACAAAATCCCCCTATCCGCCCTATGCCCTTGGCAGAAGCGGCCACCTGGGAGTAATTCCTGCGCCTCATGATGGAAGAACCGCACCCATGACGGAAGATCTGTCCCAGCTTTCCTTCGAGGATGCCCTCGCGCAGCTCGAGGACATCGTGCGCAAGCTCGAAGGCGGACAGCTTCGCCTTCAGGATGCCATCGCATCATACGAGCGTGGGGCGGCCCTGAGACGACACTGCGAGAGCAAGCTGAACGAGGCCGATGCCCGCGTTCAGGCGATCATCCAGCGTGCCGATGGCGCGCTGGAGACGAAATCGATGGATTGACGTACCGATGAGCCACACAACAGCGACCGCCCGGACAGGGCAGACCGCGGACCGCGCCAGCCTGCTGCGGTCTTCCCTGTCGACACGGGCCACGGCCGTCGAAGCCGCGATCGACCGCCTGCTGCCCCCCGTACCGGGCGCCGAGGGCCGTGTTATCGACGCCATGCGTTACGCCACGCTGGGTGGCGGCAAGCGCCTGCGCGGCTACCTGACGGCCGAAGTCGCCAGCCTGTTCGACGTGGACGACGCCCGGTCCTATCGCGTCGCGGCCTCGGTCGAGATGTTGCATGCCTATTCGCTGGTGCATGACGACCTGCCGGCGATGGATGACGACGATCTGCGCCGTGGCCAGCCCTCGACGCACCGCAAGTTCGACGAAGCGACCGCCATCCTGGCCGGCGACGCGCTGCAGACGATGGCGTTCGAGATCCTGGCCGACGAGGCGACCCACCCCGATGCGACCATTCGCATCCGCCTGGTGGCCGCCCTGGCCGCCGCATCCGGCGCTGCCGGCATGGTGGGCGGCCAGATGATCGACATGGAAGGCGAAGGCCGTTCGCTGTCCCTGCCGGAAGTCGAGCGCCTGCACGCGCTCAAGACCGGCTGCCTGATCCGCTACGCGGCCGAGGCCGGGGCGATTCTCGGGCAGGCGGACCTGACGGTTCGTGCCCGCATCGCCGCCTACGGGCGCGACCTGGGCGCCGCCTTCCAGATCGCCGACGACGTGCTGGATGCCACGGCCAGCGCCGAGGAACTGGGCAAGACCGCCGGCAAGGACCAGGCGGCGGGCAAATCGACCTATGTCGCCCTTCTGGGGGTCGATGGTGCGGCGCGCGAGGCGCGGCGTGTGGCCGAACAGGCGGAAGCCCATCTTGATATCTTCGGACCCGAAGCCGACCGGCTGCGGGACCTGATCCGTTACGTCGTCGATCGCAGGAGCTGAAGACCATGGCCGAAGACAAGACCGGCACCGAGATCCCGGACGCGATTCCGACGATGGGCCGCTTTCCGCTGCTGGACCGGGTGAGCGCCCCGCGCGACCTGCGCAACCTATCGGTGGACCAGCTCCGCCAACTGGCCGAGGAATTGCGGGCCGAGACGGTGGACGCGGTGTCGACCACCGGCGGCCATCTGGGCGCCTCGCTGGGCGTGGTGGAACTGACGGTGGCGCTGCACGCGGTGTTCGACACCCCCGACGACCGGATCATCTGGGATGTCGGCCACCAGGCCTACCCGCACAAGATC
>NZ_JABEQE010000004.1 GCF_014174375.1 Gluconacetobacter asukensis | reverse complement strand
TCCATGGGGCAATCATATACGTGTCCCACAGGGTCACCCCCAGAACGATCGCCAGCACAACGACGCTCAGGGTCAGGACCACGCGGATCAGGGTGCGCAAAAGAGGCATTGGGGTCTCGGATCTTTCGTTACCGGTGCTTCAGACGTACCGGACCAGGAGACAGAGCGTGCAGACATACAGTGCCAGATCGAACAGCGCGACATGCCAGAACAGGCGCATGCCCCCACACCATGCCAGCACCGCGCGGATCGCGATGCTGGGCACCAGCGCCGCCAGCGCATAGACCGCGAGCGGCGCCAGGAACACACCATGCAGGTTGAATTCGCTCAGCATGCCGCTTACCCGGCCTGGCGGCGCACGCGGCCCAGCAGCGGCGTATAGACCGGCACCGGGGCATCGAGCGGGCGATGCGCATCCGGCATCTCGGGCGACAATTGCAGCGGGCCGTGGCGATGGAAGAAGCCGGGCACCGCCCGCAGGATATACGCCGCCTGTTGCAGGCAGGCGGCCCCCCGCCGCGCCTCCAACCCGGCCTCGCCCGGGGCGGCACGGCCCAGGATCGCCTGCGCCGCCTCCACCAGCCCGCGCGCCGTCGCTTCGGGGTCGCGCAACAGGCCGTCAAAGCCACGCAGCGCCGCGCGCATGGCCTGGGCATCAGCGACGTCCAGCGATGGCAGGTCCGCGATCCGCCGCGCCCGCACCACCAGTCGTCCCAGCGACACCGCCCCCAGCGCGGCGTCGGTATAGGCCTGCCGCTCGGCCGGCCCCACGCCCACCGAAAGCCGCATCGCCAGCCGCCAGATCTTCTGGACCTGCAACCCTTCCCACACCACCCAGTTCTCGGGGGCGACAGGCAGCACCAGCGCCAGCCGGCGCAGCGCCCGCGACAGCGAGCCCACCAGCCGTGCCGCATCCAGCCGATCGTCGGGCGGCAGGATGACGCGAAAGCCCAGTACCAGCAGCGCGGCGGCCACCAGAAAGGCCATCCACGTATTGGTCAGCGCGATATCGTCGTAATGCATGGGGTTGGACACATCGAGCATCGCGGCGAAAAACACGCCATAGCCGAACGCGCCGATCCCGTAGCGCGGGCTGAACTGCAACCATATGCCCGGTGCCAGGAACATACACAGCGCAAACCACAGCAGCGGAAAACCATCGATGCGCGGCAGCGCCAGCATATGGCACGCAATCCCCGCCGGTACCGACAGCGCGGTGCCCGCCGCCATCATCACGCTGGAGCGCGAGGCCGAAGGCGTGGTCGCGACCAGGCTGGACGCCGCGACGATATACAGCATCAGCATCGGCCCGGCGCTCCAATGCAGCACATACCACAGCAGCCCGGCCAGCAGCGCGATCAGCCCGCCGCGCGCGCCGTTGCGCAGGGCGGTCGGCCAGTCCAGGAACCAGCGCAGCCTCACCCGGCGCGGCATGGACGGCGCCACCAGCATCCGCACCACGGCATCGAACTGCACCAGCACGTCGCGCATATTGTCGATCGCCGACAGCATCGCGATGTCCTGCTCCGCCCGCTCGGCCGCCGCCAGCTCGTCCAGCGCGATGCCCAGCACGGAGAGCACCGCGCGCGGATCGTCCATCCAGTCCGGCTGCCCCGTCAGTTCCAGGATCTCTTCCATCAGGGACGCGACACGCGCGTGCAGGCCGCGCATCGGCGCCGCGTCATTCTCCAGATCGTGCCAGAGCGGATGATAGGTGGCGACCACGCCCGCCAGCCCGCTCAGCCCCACCCGCAGCGCATTCACCCGGCGCGAGATCTCGTACGTATCGGCCGCCGCATATTCCACCGACGACATCAGCCCGCTGATCCGCGCCAGCAGGGCGCCCCGCCGGTCGTTCAGCGGCAACGGCAGGGTGCGGAACCCGCCCAGCACCACCGCATCCTTCGTCGGCGCGTCCGGCGAACGGCCGCCCGCATACTGGAAGCGATGAAATTCCATGGCATAGGCGATCACGTCGCGCACCATCTGCCCCACCTGCGTCATGACCCGGTCGGGACGGCGCACCGAACTGGCCATGAACACCACCGCCGTCGCGACGATGCCGACCGTCACCGCCGACAGCCGCGCCATGGCGCTGAGGAAGATCCCGTCCGGATCGGCATAGGACGGCGCTGCAACGATGACGATCGTATAGCCCGTCAGCACGGCGGCATAGGCGCGGAACAGCCGCAAAAAGGTCGCGACCAGACAGGCGAAGGCCACCGCCACCGACAGCATCATCGTGTACAGCACCGGCGACTGCGCCACGGCCGCCATCAGCGCGATGCTGATCGTGGCCCCCAGCAGGGTGCCGATGACGCGCCACATGCTCTTGGCCATCAGCGCGCCGACCGTGGGGTTGGCCACGATCATCACCGTCGTCACCGACGACATCGGGGATTCGAGCTGGAAGAAGAACGAGCAGGACAGGGCAAGCCCGATCGCGGCGAAGGCCCGCGCGCAGAAGGCCGCGCGCCCCACCGTCTCGCGCCACCCTGCATCGCTGGCCAGGAAGGCCGGCAGCATGCGTGAAGGGATGGTGATCGTCACGCCGCCTCGCCGCCATCGGGCATGTCGACGGCCGGCGGCCGCGCGGCATTGGCCAGCACATGCTCCAGCCGCGCCACCAGTTCCGCGATCTCGCCGGGCGGCAGGCCCTCCGTCAGTTCGGCCTCCACCCGCGCCGCGATCTCGTGGAACTCGCGGCATTTGCGCCGCCCCTCGTCGGTGATGAACAGCTTGTTGGCCCGCCGGTCGACGGAATCGGGCCGGCGCTCCACCAGCCCCGCCGCCTCCAGCAGGTCCAGCACCCGCACCAGCGCCGAGGTATCGGTATCCAGCGCCGCCGCCAGTTCCCGCTGCGACGTGCCTTCGGGCAACATCATCAGATAGACCATGGGCCGGAAGCCCGCGACGGTCATCCCGGCCGGCTTCAGCTCCCGCTCCAGCCGCGTACGCCACACCGCCCCCAGCCGCATGACGCGAAAGGTGACGGCCATGCCGGGGAAAGGGGTCTCATCGATATTCAGGAGCGCGCGCAGGCCCATCGCCTGCGGCCTGTTTCCGTCGGTCATGCCTGCCGCTTACGTTTGCATCACAATAATTGCCATGACCATTAATTCCATGGCCGCAGATTGTCCAGCCCCGATCGCTCGCCCCTTCACGGAAAGGTTATTTTTTGCGGTGTGACCGTGCTGCATCGTCTTCAAAGCTTCACATGAAAATCCGAAAATATCCTGTCTATGAACCGGGAAATCGCACCCATGACGAAAGAACAGCGCCCCGCCCATGTCTTTCCATGCCTTGTCCCCCCGCCCCGTCCGCGCCCGCCATGGCCGCCGCCTGCTGCTGGGCACCACCCTGCTGGCCCTGGGGGCCGGCCTTTCATCCGCCCATGCCGCCCCGGCCGACACCACGCCGCCCGCCGCCACGCACCCGGCGCGCGCGGCGAAACCGGCGGCCGCTCCAGCCGCTCCCCCGGCCGCCGAGCAGATCATTTCTACCGCCCGCCGCACCCGTTCGGAACAGAGCGTCGGCCGTGTCGAGATGCGGCGCATCCTGCCCGGCATCAACCCGGTCAAGGCACTGGAAATCCTGCCCGGCGTGGTGTTCGAAAATGCCGATCCCTGGGGCAATAACGAGCAGAATTCATCGCTCTTCATCCACGGCTTCAACCAGAACCAGCTCGGCTTCACGCTGGACGGTGTGCCGCTGGGCGATCAGGCCTACGGCAATTTCAACGGTTTGACGCCCCAGCGCGCCGCGATCAGCGAAATCATCGGCGCGGCCTCCGTCTCCACCGGCGCCGGCGCGCTGGGCACGGCATCGACCAGCAATCTGGGCGGCACCCTGCAATTCCAGACGCAGGACCCGGCCCATCGGGCGGGCGGCCAACTGGCGCAGACCTTCGGAAGCTGGTCGACCTTCCGCACCTTCGCCCGCATCGACACCGGCGATTTCGGCAACGGCAATTCGGCCTATGTCGCCTGGGCGCGGCAGGATGCGCGGGCGTGGGATTTCGCCGGCCATCAGGGCGGCAACCAGGTCAACGCCAAGTTCGTCCATCAGGGCGACCATGACCGGATGACCGCCTTCTTCGACTGGTCGGACAAGATCGAACCGAACGAGGATGGTATCGTCATGCCCGCGGGCGGCTCGCTCTACAAGCGCCCGTTCATGTATCCGAACCTTCAGGAAGCCATCAATTATTACAACAATTCCGCGGCCTACAAGGCAGCCGGCCTGAATTACCGCAACTACTATTCGGCCGCCCAGCGCCAGGATTTCCTGGCCTATGCCACCTGGTCACATGATTTCTCGTCGAACCTGCACTGGGACAACCAGATCTATTACCATCATGACCTCGGCGAGGGCGTGGTGGCCGGTCCCATCACCGCCGCCGGCCTGCCCACCCTGTTCGGCGCCTATTTTCCGAATCAAAGCGCCTCCGAACTGTCGCAGGTCTTCGGCGGAAGCGGCATGGCGACACGCACCACCGAATATTGGGACAATCGCGGCGGGCTGATATCGACCCTGCGCTATCATCTGGGCCGGCACCATATCGAACTGGGCGGCTGGTACGAGCGCAACAACAACACCCAGGCCCGGCGCTGGTACCCGTTCTCGGCCACCAACCCCACCACGCCCTACGACCGGCAGCAGAACCCGCTGATCCATCAATATACCAATTATTTCTATACCAATACCTGGGTCTCCCACCTGCAGGATTCATGGCAGGTCTCGAAACATTTCGCCCTGAACGCCGGCTTCAAGTCCGAACTGGTCTATACGAACGGCACGCTGCCGGTGGCCGGCCTGCCGGGCTCGCTGTCACCCAAGACGGCGGTGACCGTCCCCGGCGGCACCATCGCCGCCGTCCGGCCGTTCCTGCCCGCCTTCGGCGCGCTGTGGAACTTCACGCCGAACGAGGAATGGTTCGCGAACATCCAGGAAAACATGCGCTCGTTCCAGGATGCCGGCTACGGCAACGCCACGCCCTGGGGCGTGACCAGCCAGCAGGCGTTCGACAATTTCCGCGAACACGGCAAGCCCGAAACCGCCTGGACGTATGAGACCGGCCTGCGCACCAACCGCGCCCTCTCCTTCGGGCCGCTGACGCATCTCAGCGGGCAGCTCGAATATTACCACGTCCATTTCTCGAACCGCCTGCTGGCCGTCTCGTCCTCGCCCAACCTGGCCTCGATCGTCGGCAGCGCCACCATCCTGACCAATGTCGGCTCGGTCACGACCGACGGCATGGATTTCTCCTTCACCGCGCAGTTCGGCCCGCATTTCTCGTTCTACAACGCGCTGTCGTACAACAAGTCCGTCTATAACGACAATTATTCCAACGGCACCACCATCGTCCCCACGGCCGGCAAGAACGTCGCCGGCGTCCCCGACTGGACCGAGAAATTCGTGGCCTCGACCGATTGGGGCGCCTTCAACGCCCAGTTCATCGGCGACGTGATCGGCCAGCGCTACACCACGTTCACCAACGACCTGCACGCCAGCAGCTACGCGCTGTTCAGCCTCAATGCCGGCTACACGATCCACGGCATCCCGCATGTGCGGGGGCTGAAAGTGCAGGGCAACATCACCAACCTGACGAACACGCGCGGCTGGTCGACCTTGAACACCTCCAACGCCTCGGGCCAGTATACCGCCTTCCCGATCGCCCCGCGCATGTATTTCCTGACCCTGAGCGCCCAGTTCTGAGGCTTCCCACGTGCTGACACGCAGAAACACCCTCTCCCTCATGGCGGGCGCCACGATCCTGGGGGGCGCATCGCGCGCCCGGGCGGCGGCATCGCTCGCGCCGCGGCCGCTGGTGTTCGCCCATCGCGGGGCCTCGGCCCTGCGGCCGGAACACACGCTGGCCTCCTATGCCAAGGCGATCGCCGACGGCGCGGATTATATCGAGCCCGACCTGGTGCCCACCCGCGACGGCGTGCTGGTCGCCCGCCATGAAAGCAACATCGCCGGCACCACCGACGTCGCCACCCGCCCGGAATTCGCCTCCCGCCGCCGCACGCTGACGATCGACGGCAAGGAGGAGACCGGCTGGTTCACCACCGATTTCACCCTGGCGGAACTCAAGACCCTGCGCGCCCGCGAGCGCCTGCCCGCCACCCGCGCGCAGAACACGCGCTATGACGGGCATTTCGACATCCCGACCTTCGAGGAGGTGATCGATTTCGTCGCCGCCGAAGCCGCCGCGCGCGGTCGGACGATCGGCCTGATCCCCGAAATCAAGAATTCGACCCATTTCCACGCACTCGGCCACACGCCGGAGGAAACCTTCCTGCGCGTGATCGCCGCGCACGAATACACGCGCTACGCCCCGCTGGAGGTCCAGTCCTTCGAGACCACCAACCTGAAGATGCTGCATGGGCGCGTGCAGGCCATCAACCCGCAGGCCCGGCTGATGTTCCTGATGGGCGAACGGACCGAACGCGTGCCCGACCTCATGGCGGTCGGCGCGCGCACAATTTTCGGCGACCTGATGACTCCGGACGGGCTGCGCCAGGTCCGGGCCTATGCCGACGCCATCGGCCCGTCCAATACCGACCTGATCCCGCGCGACGCCTCGGGCGCATGGCAGGCACCGACCAGCCTGATCGACGACGCCCATGCCGCCGGCCTGCTGGTCCATTCCTACACCTGCCGGCCGGAAAACCGCTTCCTGCCCCGCCAGCTCCGCAACGGTGCGGGCGATGACGCCCGCAACCCCGAAGGCTCGATCGCCGAAATCCGGCGCTATCTGGATATGGGGCTGGACGGATTCTTTACCGACGACCCCGCACTGGGCCGCCGCGCCGTCAACGACTAACGGATCTTTGTTTAAGAAACTCTGATTGATTCAGGAGCCTCGCACCGGGAACGGCGCAAGGCTCCCGAACGATTCATGGAGGCACCCCTTTGCCTCGCCCAAGGGCGATGCCCGTTGGAAACTCATTTATTATCAAATGATTGCTGTGCGGGGCCTCAGGCCCTGCCCGACGCATTCGTCCCCGACCTGTCGGGCAAAGGTCCACCGCGCCGGAACATGGCACCTGGTTCTTCCGCCCGCCCCGACCGATTGCGAAGGCGACGCCCCGCCTGACGCAACGCGCTACGATGGGCGGCGTGAATCTGTGCCGGTGTCAGGTCGCCACCATCGGCCCGCGCCGCAGCGGACACGGCCGGACCGGGCACTGCTTTTCCCTCGACGGATGAAACCGACATGACGATCCTCCTGCTCAAGGTGCTCCGACAACAGGCCGGAACGGCTTGGCCCTGATATATAGGCAGAGAGGTACGGCATTTTAAGGGCAGGCCGCACCGCGTCTGGCTTTCCGGAGGCGGATCGTTTGAGTCGGGCTCCCAGAGAGAGAACCCGCCCGACAGCGCAGAACCTGTCCTCGGCCTCCGGTATGATCAGGAAGCGTCACAGTTTCACGTATTTTTCGGATCTGCGCTGCGGAAGCCATAGGTCCTGTATTCGGTCGAAACCTGATTGCCGTCCACATGCACGACCATGTACCCCTCGGGAGTTCCCAGATGCGTACCGTGCCACCAGTTGCCGCTCACCGCGCCGCCGGTAATGAAGGGAATGCCGCCGTGCACCACCCGCTCCAGAACATGCGTATGGCCCTGAAGAACCGCCAGCACATTATGCGGGGCGATGAGTTGCAGGATCTCGCGCGTGTTGACCGTGCTCAATGCCTGATGCTTGAAAAGAGAAGGGCTTTCGTCGGCATAGGTGTAGAACGCAGTCACGAGTGGAATATGCGTTGATATGATCAGCGGCGTTCCGGGCTGGATGGTCGAGAGATAGGTCCGGAGCCAGGCGACCTGGTCCGCGCTGACCCTTCCCTCATAATCCCGGTCGGGGGTGATGGTGACCGAGTCCAGAACGATGAAATGCACCCCCTTGTGCACGAAAGCATAATACGTCTCCCCGAAGGCCTTGCGGAAATAATTCTTTCCGAACTCCGGGTCTCCCGTCGCGCAACCGCTGCTGGCATAGACGCCGAAGCAATCGTGATTGCCGACCGTGTGATACACTTTCTTGCCAAGCATCTGCTCGGTCATCTCATACAGATCCAGCAGCTTGCCTGCTCTTTCATGCGTGACCTCCATGGCGTCGAAGACATGGTCACCGCCCTGGAGAACAAAATCGGCCTTTTCACCCGACGCCTGACGAAAGCACATCCTGCACCCCTTCTGGGCATCCAGCTCTGGTTGCAGGTGCGTGTCCGTGATGAAGAGAAACGAAAACTTCTCCCGTCTCCCGGTGTCCGCGCCGCCCGCAAATGCGGGCAGCGTTCCCAGTAACGACGTTCCGAGCGCGGCCGAAGCCGAGAGCAGCGCGTCGCGCCGGCGAATGATCGTATCTGCCATGACAAACCCCTCCGGAGATCCAAATCGGCCGGGGCCGATCAAAAGAAATGCTTGCTGAGCGTGAAGAATACCTGCCGTGGCGGCGCAGCCTGAAGCGTCTGGTAGGTTCCGCCCAGGTCGGAATTGACAAACCCGGTCGTGCCGATGCTCGAGATGTATCGCTTGTCGAAGAGGTTCACGACGTTCACCTGGGCCTCAAGATTGTTCAACCAGCCCTGACGATGGAAACGGTATCCGCCCGCGAGGTTGAAGACGATCCTCCCTTTGACCGGGGAATCATTGAGGTAGGTATAGAAACGGCGACTCTGATACTGCCCGCTGAACTGGCCCCAGATCGTGCCGTCGTCATAGGCCAGCTTGACATTGCCGATGTTGCGCGGCGCCGCCACGACCTGCTTGCCTTTGATCGGCACGACGACGGAACTTCCCGGCACGGCGACATTGTCATCGTAATGCGCGTCGTTGTACGACCAGGCCCCATACAGCGACCAATTGCGGGCGAAGCGCCAGTTGGCAGCGGTTTCGACACCGCGCGAGGTGACGCCGCCGACATTTTCAAGCACGTTCTGGTTTCCAACGATCACCGAGCTGACCGACGACGCCAGAAGCCTGTTGGCGAAATTGACATAGTACCCGGTCAGCGAGAACTGCAGCGCCGCATTGTGGAAGCGATAGCCCACTTCTTCCGTGTTGGTCGTCTCGGGCTTCAATTTCCCATGCACGTAGTCAAAACCGGCCTGCGTGGTCGAGAAAGGACCGGTCGACGCCGACGCGGTGTAGGCCGCCATGTTCCGCGTGAAATCGGCGAAGACTTCGTTGTGACTGTCAAACGTATAAAGAGCGCCTGCCTGCGGAAGAAAACCGTTGGACGCCGATACCGACGCGTTGATCGGATTTTTGCTTGAGATGGTCTGGGCCGAACTGTCGGAAACGAGAGATTTGAATCCCGCATTCAGGCGCAATTTCGGCGTCACGCGCCAGGTATCGCCGATGTGGAACTGATAGACCTTGGTACGGAACACATACTGCCACTGCACGTCGAACGGATTCTCGTAGAATCTCTCGAAATCATCCGGTGCCGCACCCGCTTGAAGCGGGTAGAGCTTCGCGGCCTGGCTGAACAGGTTATGCTCGAACCAGAAGCCGGCTTCGATCCGGTGCTTCTGAAACCTGTAGGCAAGGCTCGTTGTGACCCCCTCGCGATGCATGTTGTATTCGGTCGTGGACACGGACAGGGGCGATCCCCCCAACGCGGCCGGTGTGGGGTCGTAAGGGTCCGCCCACGTCCCGGGGCCCCGATCGAGATGTCCGTACACCGTGGTCGCGCCGCTGAGATGGGACGAGATATCGTAGTCGATCCGCCCATACCCCAGTACGTCCTGGCGGACACCACCACCCCGATAGTACGTATCGTCCGCGCTCTGATAGGGGGCAGGAATTGGCGTGCCGTTCTGGACGGCCCGGGCAATCTGTTCGGCGAGCGCGTAATTTCTGCTGATATCGTCGTGGTCATAGCCGAATCGACCGATCAGGGACTTCGACAGGTCGAGATAGTCATCCTCTCGCCGGTCATCGATGTCGAGATAGGTCGTCACTTTCACCGCGCTGCCGAGCGGCTGGATATACTTGATGTTGAGCTGCTGCTGCTTCTGCTGCCCCCAGCCCTTCCATTTGTCCGCGAACTGGTAGTCATAGCTGATATAGGCCTTGCCGCCACCGGGCAGGATGCCCGTGTTCACGCGCGCAAAGGTCCGCCACATGTTCGAACTGCCGACAGATCCGGCAACATCCACCCCATAGTGATCCGAGGGATCGATCGAGGAGAACTGGATCGTCCCCCCCAGATTGCTGGTCGAGGCCGTACCCAGCGCGCCCGCCCCCTGCGCCAGGGTGACGGGGCCGTTATTCTCGTTTTCGAGCGCGCGTCCGATGCTCAGGCCGTTATTGTTGCGATATTGCATATTGCCAAGCGGCACGCCATCGAGCGTGTATCCCAGCTGGTCGGTAATGAACCCGCGAACCGTTATCTGCTGGGCCCACTCATAGGCGCCCAGCGGGTCCGACGACTGAAAATTCACCCCCGGCAGTTCTGACAATGTCGCCAGAGGCGACGTACCCGGCACGGATTTTCGCAACTCGGCCCGCGACAGGATCTGAACCTGGCGAGAATGTCCGGCGCCCAGTACAATGACGTTCTCGGACGCACCGGCATCCGCCCGGCCCTGGGCGCCTCCCTTGCGGGAATTGCCGGCCTTGTCGGGAGCCGGTGCGCTTTCGATCACGATGGTTCCGTCATCCTGATGCCGGCTCTCCAACCCGGTATCGCGCAGCAGTTGCGAGAGCGCCGCGTCAGGCTCCAGCTTCCCTTTGACCGGATGAGCAATCACGCCGTTGGCCGTGGCCGCTTTCAGGACGATCCTGACATTTGCCTCGCGGCCATAAGCAAGAATCGCATCCGCGACAGGCTCCCGTGGCAGATCGAACGCGATAGGACGGGCCTGCGCGGCAGAGAGAGGCGGCAGGAACGTGCCGAGACATGAACAGAGAATGAGGACCTGGCGATATGTCGGTTTCACAGCAATCCGCTTCCTGAATGAATGAGCGTTTCAAGGGAAGGATGCGCAGGAAACCGGAATCCGCCACGACAGGCCCTCAGGAAGATTGTGAAAACTTCATGACAGGCCAGATGATTTCAAAATATGTCAATTTTCTCCGGTGATTCGACGTGCTCCGCCCCCAGGATCGGGCAGACCGCGCGTGCGAACGCAGACGGGTCGCTCAGACGAAACACGCCGACCAGACGTTGCGCGGACAACGCCGCGCCATGCACGACGATGCGACGCTGATTGTAGAGATTGAGCGTTGCGACAGCCTCGGCCAATGTTTCCGCATGCAATTCGAGTGTATCGCGGCTCCACGCCGTCCGGCGATACATCTCATCGGCGGACAACGTTCCCACGCGCGGCGGCATGCCGTCGCCCGCGCGCATCCATTGACCCGTTCCCAGAGACCATTCCTGCGATCCGGTATCGGCGCGCACCGCGCCGGCCAGGACGAGTATTTCGGTAGCTCGGGCCGATTGCTGAACCACGAAAGACGCGGCAGCGGGAAAAATCAGCGTCTGTCCCGCCCTCATCACGGGCGCGTTCGACCGATCTGCGGTCCAGTCACCGCGAACCCGCCCACACAGCAGCCGCGTCCGGATCGGATGCCCCTGCTGCACGTATCCCATCAGCAAAGTGTCGCGATCAAGGGTAAGACGGCTGCCCGGCAGGGGCACGGGGGCGGAAGCGCCGACGGTGGTACGCCAGACATGTTCATGCCCCTGCGAGCGGCCGGGCACCACCAGGGCGGCACATGCCGCGGCGGCGGCAAAACGCATGACGTGCCGCCGCCCCTGGGACAGGGGGGCGGCAGGCGTTATCGCGGGCGGGGCGGGCGCATGCAGGGCGCGGGCACGATCCAGCGACAGCCAAATCGCCTGCGCCCTGACGAAAGCCCCCAGATGCCGCGTGTCCGACGCCAGCCATGCCTCAAGGGTCGCCTGCGCTTCGGCAGGCAGCGTCTCGCGATCAAGGCGCGCGACCCAGTCGAACGCAATATCGTCCGGATTATCCGGGGCGATGGCGTTGCCTGATGGATCGCCGTTGCGCCGTTTCACTCCGGGCCATCTCATCTTGGTCCGTGCCGCTCCGGCCAAACGCGCGCCCCAGCAGTCTCAGTGCACGCGCAAGCTGCTTCTCCACGACGTTTTCCGAAACGCCCAGATGATGCGCGACCTGTTTCTGCGACCATCCTTCGACTCTCCTCAACACCAGGACATCGCGGCACTTTTCCGGCAACTCCGCCATCGTCGCATGGAGCTGCGCCAGTTCCTGCCGGGCACCCACGACCTCATCGACCGGTGGTGCATCTTCCATGATGCTTTGGGCATCGAAATCCGCCAGGGCGACGATCGAAATAATTTTGGCGCGGCGATAGTGCTGCAGAACCAGGTTGCGTGCGACCGTGAAAAGATAGGCCCGTGGCGACTGGATATGCGCGACATGGGCCTCGATCAGGATGGCGTAGGTGTCCTGGACAATATCATCGACGTCGATGCCGGAGAGCCCGCGAAGCCACACGCGCAGCTGAGGTTCGTGCGGGAGAATATGCTTTGCAATCCATTCCAGCCGATCCGCCTGCATGACCATGTCCACGGCACCTCACGCTCACGTGATCCTGGCGGCGTGCGTAGCAGCTTCGCCGGTTCAGCAATGTGACATCTTGATGACGAGAGAGAATTCAGATCGGGCGTGCGTGGTCCTGCGCCTGCTCGCATGATTGCAGGCCATGACGAAAGCTTCAGGATACAAAACGCTTTCTGCGCTTCCCCTTCGTTTCTGGCAGGCCGCTTTCGGTCCCATCGGAGCATTTCTCCACAGTCTCGCGCCGGCGCCATTTCCGAACGGTCTTTTCATTCAGCTTATACTCTTGAGCAAGCGCCGCAACCGAAGCCTGCGACCGCTGTATTGCCGCTCGGACAGCATGCATAATCCTGACGCATCCGCGGAGTAATCGTCCCATGGCAGACCTCACTCCCCAGGCGAAAACAGGCGACCGCCTCACCAGGGGACTGAACGCCCAAACATCCAGAAGACCGTATAGGTAGCCTGCCTACCGAGTGCGTTTCATACCCATATCGAATCTGAATCCCCTGTCCGTCCGATAAAACGGACCAGCCGAGTACGCCGGGGCGGCCGGGATAGGGGCAACGACCCCAGGCCCGGCCATCGAACTGCAACGCAGGTCCTCCGGCGCCGTTATCATTGCGCGCTCCGCGCCTGCAAGCCTTTGACACAGAAGCTGAATCGAGCCCCCATGCTTTCCTCCTCGCATCCGTTCGCCCATCCTGCCGCACCAGAGGCCCCCGGCCCGGCTTCCACGATGATGCCCATCCGGCCACGCACGACGCTGCAATGCTGGGCCCAGGGCGCACTGACCCTCGGCGTGGTCATGCTCACCCTGTTCATCCTCGGGCGCTTCCGCTCCGCCCTGTTCTGGGGCGGCGTGCTCGCCATCGTCTGCTGGCCGCTGCTGATGCGGTTGCGGCGCAAATGGCCGTCGCCCCACGCCGCCACGCTGGCGCCGGCCGCCATCGTCCTGGGAATCGCGCTGGTCTTCATCATTCCCTCCGCCGTGCTGGTCTCGGCCGCCGCCGGCGAGGCCAGGCAAGGCGCGCAATGGGTCCGGCAGGCCACCGAACAGGGCATCCCCGCCCCGGCATGGCTCGACCGCCTGCCCTGGGGCCGCGCACAGGCCCAGCATTGGTGGCAGGCCAATCTGGCGACCGCCGACAGCGTGCATGAGCTGATGGACCGCCTCAGGCCGGAACATGCCCTCGCAACGGTGGAGCATCTGGGGCACGATCTGGCCAACGGGCTGGTCGTCATGGGCTTCGCCCTGCTGATCCTCTTCTTCTTCCTGCGGGTGGGCCAGCCGCTCGTCACCCGGATCGACCTGCTGGTCTGGCGCCTGCTGGGCGCACGGGGCGGCATGGTCCAGCGCCAGGTCGTGGGCGCCGTGCGCGGCGCGCTGGCCGGCCTGGTGCTGGTCGGGCTCGGCGAAGGGGTTCTGATCGGCCTCTCCTACGTGCTCGCCGGGGCACCGCAACCGCTGCTGCTGGGCATCTTCACGGCGCTGGCCTGCATGATCCCGATGGTGGGCGGCTTCGCACTTGCCCTGAGCGTGCTGGCCATCCTCATCAAGGGCAGCAGCCTGGCGGCCGCCATCGGCGTCGGCCTGTTCGGCACCATCGTGCTGTTCCTGGCCGATCATTTCATCCGCCCGGCCCTGATCGGCGGCTCGATCAGGCTGCCGTTCATGTGGGTGCTGCTCGGCATCCTGGGCGGCCTGGAAAGCTGCGGCCTGCCCGGCCTGTTCATCGGCCCGGCCGTGATGGCCGTGGCCCATCTGCTCTGGCGCCTCGGCTCCGGCCGCGCCGCACGCCCGGCCCCGGATGGCGTCGTGGCGATCCGGGTCGTGAATAGTCGCGAGGAGTGAGCGGAGGGCGGGCGTTTCTGTTCTTTTTTGAAAAAAAGAACCAAAAAACTTTTGATTCGTTCAGGAGTTTTTTTGCCGGGACATACGATGTCCCCAGACGAATAAAAGTCTTTTTGCTTCTTTTTTTCGTAAGACAAAAGAAGGCTCAGGTTCTACACCCGATGCGGCGAAAACAGGATCACGCCCGCCCCGCACAGGCAGAACGCGGCACCGATCAGGTCCCATCGGTCGGGCCGCACCCCTTCGGCCAGCCACAGCCACAGCAGCGTCGAGATGATATAGATCCCGCCATAGGCCGCATAAGCCCGCCCGGCTTCCGACGCATCCACCCGCGTCAGCAGCCACGCGAACAGCACCAGCGCGCCACAGCCCGGCACAAGCCAGACCGGCGATTTCCCCATCCGAAGCCACGCCCAGAAGGCAAAGCACCCGGCGATCTCCGCCAGCGCCGCGCCGATATAGATGATGATCGATTGCATGTTCCGACCTCAAGAGGCTGTTGCAAAAGCCCCGCTGGCGGCGGGCGGCCCACAAGGCCGCTCCGATGCTCAGGAACCACCGCCAGACGCGCGGCTGGCGGCCACGCTTCCGCTCACCATCGGAGCCTTTGCAACAGCCTCTAACAGCCCGGGCCGGCCGGCGGTAGAGGGCCCTTCCGGCGAGGGAAATCCCCCGCCGGAAGGCCACCGCTATTCCTCCAGCGTGATCGGCTGGCGCATTTCGCGCACCTGCTCCGGCGTCACCGGGTCCGTCCAGCGATTGCCCAGATGGCTGCGGATATAGGTCACGACATCCGCAATCTGCCTGTCGGTCAGAATGCCCGCGAACCACGGCATGCCGCCATGGCCGTTCAGCACCATCATGGTCGGATAGGCGGCGATCGCCAGTTTCGGGTCCCCGGCCAGCGCCGGATATTTCGCCCCGGCACCGCGCGCGCCCTTGCCGTCGGCCATATGACAGGCGGCACAGATATGGTGATAGACCAGATCGCCATTATCCAGCCGGGTCATGGTGCTGGGCACACCTCCGGCCGTATCGGCCCACGCTGGCGCGCCGAACAGACTCATCCCTGCCAGAAGCAGGAAAGAAAGAGAAACGCCCCGCATCAGCCCGCTCCCTGCGCCCGCTTGTGAACCTGCTCGACGGCGGCGAGCGACGACAGGATCGCCCCCTCCTGCCAGCAGCCGACATAGGACGCATGCTCGCCGGCCAGCACCAGCCGGTTTTCCATCGCCACCAGCGTCTTGTAATGCGTCTTGCGCGCCTGCTCCGACCACATGGAGCAGCAGCCCAGGGTCCAGGGCATGCGGCTCCACGCCACCGCCACACCGTTGCGGAATTCCTGGCGGTAATTGGGGTGCAGCGCCTGCCCCTGCTTCAGCCCCTCCTCGATCCGCTGTGCCGGGCTCATAGTCGTGAAATCCATCGCCGCCGGGCCGAACATATAACCGCCCAGCAGAACCGCCGGCCCCGGCGAGAACGTGCCGTGGCTGGGATAGGCAATCTGGCCGATCGGCTGGTCGGTAAAGCTGATCCCGCCATAGATCTGGTCGTCCTCTTCCCAGAAGCGCCGCCTGAACTCCATGCCCAGCTTGACCGACGACGCATACGGCACCGCCGCGATCGCCGCCTTCATCCCGTCGCTGACCTGCACATCAAGCTGCGATAGCACCGGCAGCGGAATCGTGCAGACGCAGTAATCGGCCTCTTCCACCCGCGAGGCCCCGCCATGCGCGACGTCATCATAGAGGATCTTCACACCATGCTCGTCCTGATGGATGGCGGTGACCATGCAACCCAGCGTGATCAGGTCCTGGACCTGCCGTGCAAAGCCCTTGCCGATATTGTCCATCCCGCCGACGGGCTGGAACATCGTCGTCTGCATGTCGAGCTGCTCGGGAAAGGCCAGCCACTGCGCCAGGCCGGACGCCATCACTTCGGCACGCGGCGCCGGGGTCGAGAAGGTCGGCGCCCCATCGACGCCCGCCCCACGGGCCTTGTCATACCCCCGGCGCTGCGACGAGCGCCCGCCGGCACGCCACACCCCGTCCTCATCCAGATTGGCCCAGGTCCCCAGGGAGGAGAGCACATGCGCCCGCTCCTCGGGCGTCACGATGTCATCCAGCCGGTGCTGGTTGATCGCCTTGGCCAGAAGCTCCGCCGTATAACCCGAGAAATCCGCCGCGAATTCCCGATAGCGCAGGCGCTTGCCGCCATAGGCCTGCGAGGAATGCAGCCAGGCATTGTGATTGAGCTGAATGAACGGCTCCAGCGCCACGCCGAACTTCCGGCAGTAATAAAGCAGCCCCTGATGATGGTACGGAATCCGCCACGGGCCCGGATTGATATAATTGCCGGGGGAAAAACCAACCTTCTGCGTGGCACCGCCCAGTTCCGTCACGGTATCGCCACCGCGCAGCGAGATGTTGCGCCCGCCCGCCCGGTTCTGGAATTCCAGCAGCCGGACCGCATAGCCCGCCTGCCGCAATTCATACGCAGCCAGCAGCCCCGCCAGACCGGCCCCCAGTACCACGACACGCGTGCCCGGCTTCGCGCCCGACAGTTTCGGCGGGCCCCTGAAATCCGTGCCCATCGCATGACCCATGCTGGTCATCGCCTGATAGAGTCCGGCACTTCCGGCCAGAACTCCGATTTTTGTGAGAAGCTGACGGCGCGTCTGTGCCTGAAAGCCGGATTCTCCGGTCATTGATCATCCTTCGCGTGTCTGGGGGGCCTTTTAAAATACCGCTGCACTGGGCCGGCTCCGTACGGGCCACGCCCGGCATCTGTTCCTGCGCATCGAAGCGGAACAATGGGTCGGCCAGCCGTCACAAAGCGCGGAAAGACGCGCAGGGCATGCCGGCAACGGCATTTTCAAAACCGCCTTAAACAAAAAATGCCGCATATGCGGCATGAATTCCAGAACGGGGATGGATACCGGAATTGCTTCCGGTATCCATGCCGTTTTCGTCAGAACGTGGCGTTCAGACGGCCATAGTAGTAGCCACCGGTGATCGGCACCTGCAGCGAGAACTGGTCGTAAACCTGGGCACCGTAGGAGTTGACATCCTGCGAAACCTTGCGGGGACGCACGTTGAAGACGTTGTTGGCACCGACGGCGAAGTGCAGGTGATCGGTGAACTGATACCCGATTTCGATATCCGTCAGCCAGCGCGGCGTATTCTTGAACTCCTTGAAGCAGGTGTTCGAATACTGGATCGACTGGCCATCCGAGCACATGATGTTGGAGTTAGACCAGTCCGCATACTGCATCATGTCGGTCGTCTGGCCATAGCGGGTCTGGCGAACGTTCACGTCCAGCTTACCAACCTTGTAATAGGCATTCAGGATGATCTTGCTGCGCGGATAGGCCGTGGTGATGTAGCCGACATTCTGCGCGTTCAGGATCTCCGACCCGTTCGGGGCGATACCGTTATGATGCAGGCGCGTCCGGTTCAGGTCCAGCGCCATGCTCAGATCGAGATTGCCATACTGATGCAGGTGGAACGCATAATCCGCCTTGATGTCCAAGCCCTGCGTGCGGGTGCTGGCACCGTTGGTCAGGTAATAGGCGCTGTCCTGGGCCGGATCGTCCAGCGCCGGGCCAGCCAGCGTATAGCCCATCGCCTCGATGGCATTGACCGCCGCCAGACCGTTGACCGAGCCACCGCCGACGATGCGGTTGCGCAGGTTGATCTGGTAGACGTCGGCCTCAACATGGAAGCCATTGACGGGCTCAAGAACGATACCGCCCGACGCACTGACCGACTGCTCAGGCTTCAGCGGCTGCGCACCCAACGCCTGGGCTGCCGGCGACGCCACGGCCAGCAGGCCCGAGGCGCTGGAGGGGCCGACATTCATCGCGCTGTAATGCTGCTCGGCCAGCGTCGGCGCACGGAAGCCGGTGCTGATCGTGCCGCGGATGGCGACGCGACGCGAGAAATCGTAGCGGGTCGAGATCTTGCCGTTCTGAGTGTTGCCCACGTCGGTGTAGTGCTCGAACCGGCCGGCGAAATCGAGGTCCCAATGCTTGGTCAGACGGAAATCACCGTCGATATAGGCGGCGAAGATATTGCGGCTCCAGCTGCCGGAGCTCTGCGGGCCAAGGCCGGCATAGCCCTGCGTGCCGCCCAGTTCGTAGGAGTTCGGGTTGCCCGGCTTGATCTGGTAGGTTTCCATACGGTGCTCGCCACCCACCGCCAGCGTCATCGGAACGACGTTGCCAATGTTGAAATGACGGCGGAAATCCAGGTTGTTCGTCCACTGCGCCAGGCGGTACGTTTCCGCCAGCGTCGAGGTCGGCGAGTAACCGCACCCTTCCGAAGAATAATAGGGGCTGCTCGGATTGGTCGAGCAGGTCGCGGCCAGCATGCCAGTGTTGGCAGTGTTCTTGTTGCCGATCTTCGTACCGTCGGCGCCGTAGGTCGAGCTGGCATCCCAGTCCCAGTCGCCGAACAGCTCGTCGCCCTTCAGGCCCATGGTCACGGCGTAGTCGTTTTCCTCGTTCGTCTCGCGCGGCGAGAAACCGGACGGATAGATCGACGGCGCGCGGGTCGGAATACGATAGTTCTCGTACGCCTCGCCATGACGGTGCGCGTAGGTCAGGTTGCCGTAGAACTGCAACCGGTCCCCGATGATGTCCTTGCCCCAGTCCATCCCGAAATTCTCACGGGTTTCCTCGGGACGGCCCATGATATGGTTGGAATCGGCGGGAACATTCAGCGGGCCGGTATAGTTGGCGCCCGTATAGGCCCCCACCGGCGCGGCGCTGAGCGGAAGCACACGATGGTCGGCCGACGGCGCCACGAAGAAGTCGGTGTGATAGACCTGACCGCTGATATGCAGGAAGCCGTCATTGCCCCACTTGAAGCCGGCATCGCCATTGACCTGATACTGCCATGCCTGGCCGCTATAGGCGTTCGCACCGGTCGTGGCGCTCAGGTTGTAGCCGTGATCCTGCTTCTTGGTGATGATGTTGACCACGCCGGCGATGGCGTCCGAGCCATACATGGCCGCCGCGCCGTCTTCCAGCACTTCGATATGGTCGATCATGTTGGACGGCAGCGTGTTCAGGTCCGCGCCGGTCGAACCGAACTGCGGGCCGGAATCGGCAACGATGTTCGCGGTCGAGTGACGGCGCTTGCCGTCGACCAGCACCAGCACTTCGTTGGGCCCCAGGCCGCGCATCTGGATGGACTGTGTCAGCGCCGCGGAGTCCGCGGCCATGGCGACCACGTTGATCGACGCGTAGGTCTTGGTCAGCGCGTCCGACAGGTTCATCTGGCCCGAACGGGTCAGCGTCGCCGCCGTGACGACCGAGATCGGCGAAGAGCTCTGGCGCGCATGACGATGGGTGTCATGGGTGCCGGTCACGATCACGGCTTCGCCCGAATCAGGCGGCGCATGATAGACGGGTTCGACAACCGGGGCGACCCGCGCGGTCGGGGCTGCGGCAGCCGGAGCCACCGTCGCCTTCGCGGTGGGGCGGGCAGGAGCGCTGACCCCCTTCTTGGCCTTCGCCGTGTGGCGATGACTGGCCGTCGACGTCCCGGACGTCGTGGCCGTTTGCGCCACCGCAGCGGCGACGTCGAACTGAATGGCAAGAATCGTGGCCGCGATAAGGCTTCGCCTCAGGGTCATAGACTTAACGTGCTCCCGCGAACGTCGTTACTTTACCGCCACATCAGGAGACTGAAACCGGCCTTAATTCAATACCGAATCATAACCACCCATAACGAATTCGGAATATATGACATTTTTATCACAATCGCCGTGCCGCCGGACAGCCCGCACACCAATCAATTGATATAACATAATAATCATATGATATTTGGAACACACTCCCCGCCACTCGCACCCCCGAATCTCCCGTAACTCCGCATGATCCCCAGCGATTTCCGAGGGCTAGCTCATCCTCTTTCGGAATCGTTTCATATAAAAAATATATAACACCCAGAATAAAAATGTGGGGTCGCCGCACGAGGGCACCCGACAGCCCGCCCCCCGCATGCTTGTCCGGGCCCAGACGCGACCTTCTGCGGCCGCCTGCTGCCTGCGACCCCTGCTGCCTGCACCAGGTGCGTCGCGTCCAATCCAGCAATTGCACCGCCTGCGCGCTTGTCGTGAAATAAGAACGATCCATTTGCCCCCGGCGCTTGCCGAACGAAGAAGGACGTATCATGAACCTCGCACAGGATGTCTCGGTCATCGGCGCCATCTCCGCCTTCTGGCTGGTCGCCATGATCGTCCCCGGCCTCGATTTCCTGCTGGTGACCCGGCTGGCCATGATGAAGGGCCGCATGGCAGCACTCCGCGCCACACTGGGCATCGCGACCGGCATCGCCGCATGGGGGCTCGCGGGCTTCTTCGGCATCCGCGCACTCTTCATCGCCTCGCCCTGGCTCTACACTCTCCTGAAGGTCGGCGGCGGCCTGTACCTGTTCATCCAGGGCGCCCGGCTGTTCGCCGGAAGCTGGAAGAACGCCCCTGCCGAAGACCAGCCCGCCAATCCCGCCTTCACGACGACCCGCGCCTTCCGCATGGGGCTGCTGACCAACCTCGCCAACCCCAAGGCGCCCATCTTCGTCTCCAGCCTCTTCGCCGCCGCCCTGCCGCAGCATGCCTCCATCGGCCTGGGCCTGACCTGCGTGAGCACGATGTTCGTCATCGCCGTGGCCTGGTTCTCGCTGGTCGCCACGGTGCTGAGCCTGCGCCACGTCTCGCGCGCCTTCCTGCGGCTGCGCCACTGGATCGACCGCGCCTCGGGCCTCGCCTTCATGGCCCTCGGCATCCGCTTCGCCACGGAACGCACGGCCGGGTAGGAAGGAGGCCGTTCAGGAGTCCCGCAAACCGTCCGCACAGGGCTCCTGAACAGAAACCTAGACGAACATACCGCCCGAGATCTCGATCCGCTGCGCGTTGATCCAGCGATTATCCTCCATCAGCAGCGACGCCACCGCCGGGCCGATATCCTCGGGCTGGCCGGGCCGGCCCAGCGCCGTCACACCGGCGATGAAGGCGTTGACCTGCTGGTTGTCGCGCACCGCGCCGCCGCCGAAATCGGTCTCGATCGCGCCCGGCGCCACCGTGTTGACCGCGATCCCGCGCGGACCAAGCTCCTTCGCCAGATAACGGGTCAGCACCTCGACCCCACCCTTCATCGCGGCATAGGCCGCATATCCCGGCAGGCTGAACCGGGCGAGACCGCTGGACAGGTTCACGATCCGCCCGCCATCTTCCATCAGCGGCAGCATCGTCTGGGTCAGGAAGAACACACCTTTCAGGTTGATGTTCATCAGCCGGTCGAAAACCGCCTCCGTCGTCTCGGTGAATGGCGTGTTGATGCCGATGCCGGCATTGTTGACCAGGAAATCGAAACTGTGGCGCCCCCACACCACCTGCAGCGCCTGCCTCACCTCCTCCGCGAAGGCCGTAAAACCGCTCACATCGCCGGTATCGAGGCGCAGCATCACCGCCCGCCGCCCCAGCGCGGTGACGGAGGCCACCGTGGCATCGGCTTCGTCCTTGTTGCTGTGATAGGTGCCGATCACATCCACGCCCTTGCGGGCCAGCGCGATCGCCATGCTGCGCCCCAGCCCGCGGCTGGCGCCGGTGATCAGCGCAATCTTCGTGCCGTTCGTCGTCATGGTGCCGATCCTTTCCAATCGCCTCGAAGGATCTCAGGATCGCACTTTATCCCATCCCCATAATCGGCAATTATTCGCGATCACTATCCGGCGGAGGCGAATAATGGACCGCATCGACACCATGCGGGTGTTCGCAAGGGTGGTGGAACGGCGCAGCTTCATCCGCGCGGCGGAAGATCTCGCCCTGCCCGCCTCGACCGTGACGGATGCCATCAAGGCGCTGGAGGCCCGGCTGAAGGTCCGGCTGCTGCACCGCACGACGCGGCAGGTCCGCGCGACCCTGGATGGCGAGGCCTATTACCGGCGCTGCCTGACCATCCTCGAGGATATCGAGGAGGCCGAAAGCGCCTTCAGCGGCACCCGGCCGCGCGGGGTGCTGCGCGTTGATGTCCAGGGCGCGCAGGCACGACGCCTCATCGTGCCCGCCCTGCCCCGCTTCTTCGCCGAATATCCCGACATCACGCTCTCCCTGAGCGAGACCGACCGCTTCATCGACCTGATCGGCGAAGGCGTCGATTGCGCATTGCGTACCGGCACGCCGAAGGACAGCGACCTGATCGCCCGGCGCATCGCCCTGCTGCCCGAAATGACGGTCGCCTCACCCGACTATCTGGACCGGTTCGGCACGCCGGAACAATGGGACAGGCTGGACGGGCACCGCATGGTCGGCTTCCATTCCTCCGCCACCGGCGGCGTGCTGCCACTGGAATTCATGGTGCGGGACACACGCCGCACGGTGATGCTGCCGTCGGTGCTGACGGTCAACGGCGCCGACACCTACAAGGAAGCCGCGATACAGGGGCTGGGCCTGATCCAGGTGCCGCGCTACGCCATCGCGCGCGACCTGGCGGCCGGCACCCTGGTGGAATGCCTGCCCGATACGCCCCCCGCCGCCTCGCCCGTCCATGTGCTCTATCCGCGCAACCGCCAGCTCAGCCCCCGGGTCCGCGTCTTCATCGACTGGGTGGCGGAGCAATATGCCGGACACACCTGAAAACCTGGCGGAACGAGCGCGCCTTCCGTGCTCCGAAGCACATGCCGGCACGCCACCCGCCCCACCGTCAGGTGACGGAGCGCAGATCCACCATGGTCCGGTTTTCCTCGTCCCACAGCACGTTGACCCGCGCCTCCCGAATCCCGTCCCGCCAGGTCAGGACCTTCACGTCCAGAAAGACGGCATGCGCATCGTGACACGCCACCAGACGATAATTGGGAATGCCGGGGGCAGCATGATGCACATGGTGCGTGCCGATATCACCGGTAAACCAGCGCCAGACCCGTGACAGACGCATGAACGAGCAGCCGGTCAACGCGGCCTCGAAACTGTTCCATTGCGGGTTCTGCGCCCATTGCACCCCTTCGAACTTGTGCTGCACCAGAAACAGCCAGACCCCGATCACGGCGGCGGGATAGATCACCATGAAGCTGACCAGCGCCACGAATTTCAGCCCGACGAACCAGACCAGCGCCCCATAGCCGAACAGCAGGCACAGATTGGTCAGATAGACCCCCAGCCGTTCCCGAACCCAGTGACGCGGCGTGTCGAACGCAATCCGGTAGACGATGAAGAAAATGACCGGAGGCATCACGAAGACGCTCAGGATTGGATTCTTGCTGATCCGATACAGCGCCTTCTTCAGCCGCGTCATCTTCCGATATTCGGCCACCGTGATGCAGTCCGAATACAGGTCCGACAGCCGCCCCCGCGTGTCCATATTGTTCCACGACCCATGATGCAGCGCGTGATGCTTCTTCCAGTGATCATAGGGCGTCAGGGTCAGCAGCGAGCAGAGCCGTCCCGCCAGGTCATTCGCCCACCGGCTCCGGAACAGCGAACCATGGCCGCAATCATGCTGCAGCACGAAGGTGCGGATGGACAGGCCGGACGCCAGCGGCGCCAGCAGCAGCACCCCCCACCAGCCATGCATCAATCCCGCATAGAGCAGAACATAGCACACCAGGAGCAGGCCGATGGTCGAGACGAGCTGGAAAAGACTGATCCCGAGATGACCGCCCTGATATTGCCTGATCGACCTGATTGCGTCATCGGAATAATCTGAAGCCGCCAGTCTGTCCGCCGCACAATGGTCCATGATATTCCGAAATTTTCTGTATAAACCGTTACTATATTATTTACATTAAACAATCAATATCAGATATGATAAATAATCCCAATGACACATTAAACAAAAAATACAACACATTTTCAACCACTCCGCGGGCCGCCCAAGCACGTTCCGCCAGCCCGGGGCCCAGCTTCGCGTGGCCCGGAACCCACGGAGAAGAGGCTGTCTCCATATCTTTCCGAAAGCCAGAAAATTTCAGATCCATTCAGGATTCATGCGCCTGGCCAAAAGATTCCACTGAACGGATAAAAGTCTTTTCCTATCTTTTTCGGCAGAAAGAAGAAGCTCTTCCCTCAGCCTTCACGCCGGCACGGCCGCCTCCCCTTCCAGAAACGCCGCATTCGCCGCCACCAGCGCATCCCAATCCGCGCCGGCCGGCATCAGCTGCCGCCAGGCCAGCCCGTGGCATTCCATGATCCGCGCGCGCACCCAGCGCCATGTCGCGCGCTGGATACCGCCCCAGGTCAGCAGCGACACCACGGACTCGTCCTCCACCCCGTCATAGGACCATGCCAGCAGGCAATGCCCACCCCACGATCCCGGCGTCTGGTCCCCGGGCGTGGTCGTGTCCCACACGCCCCCTTCCGCCTGGTCGGCCAACGCCAACCGCACGCCCAGATAGGCAGCCCCCATACCGGCCATGACCAGCCGCAGCGCGTTCAGATCGTCCGGCGCGGCCGAACCCCAGACCGGATAGAATGTCTGGTCCGCCAGCGCGTATCCATCGCGCGCGGCACAGGCCAGCACATCGACCTCGACCCCACCCCGATCGGTCGCCGGATCGGCCGGCGTGTAGCCGGTCGCACGTTCATAGAACAGGATGGCATCCGCATCCCGCACCGCCACCTGAAACCCGGCCAGCGCCGCCGTGGCGCGGAGATGGTTTCCCAACCCGGCCGACGTGCAGTCCCCCAGCCGATCATTGCCCAACATCAGCGGCGCCGGATCGATCCCCTCCCGCAGCAGCCGGCTGGGCGCCCGCCGCGCCATCATCCGCAACCCGGCCAGCAATGGCTGGCCGGGGCGCACCGCCGCAGGCAGGCAACCCAGCCGCCTGCCGCCTGCGCGATGCGCCATCACACCCCCCGGTACAGCGCAGCACGCACCGCCGGCACATCGCCGACCGCCGCCACCGACACGCTCGTCGGCGCCAGCCCCACCGCCGCCTCGATCAGCGGGATGATCTGCTCGGCCGTGGTGATATAGCCTCCCACCGCCGGGTCCAGCGCCGAGGCCACCGTGCCCGCAATGGTCAGGATGGTCTGAAACTCTCCCGCCAGGGACGACGCCCAGCCCTTGCCGGTCTCAATATCGATCGCCCCGCCCGACGCGGCATTGATCTGCGCCGTAATGGTCCGGATCTGTGTCAGCGCACCATTGATCTGCGCCACCTGGTCGGTGGAAAGATGCGCCGACAGGCCCGGAATCGCCTCGATCGCCTGCGCCGCGAAATCAATCGCCCCGGCATCCGCCGCCAGTTCGGCGGTATCGATCCGGGTGGTCCCCCCGATCGTGGCACAGGCTCCCAGACTCACCGCCACACCAAGCCCCAGCGCCAGCATGATCGCGGCCACACCCCCGCCATCCTTCCCCGGCGCGGCTCCAGGCCGCGTCCTGTTCGCAACATTGCGGAAATTCTGCGCCAGCAGGTTCAACACCGCATACAGCCGCCCATAAACCGACCCCGCACTGGCCGGCAGTGGCAACCACGGCATCAGCGCCGCACACACACCGCACAACGCGGCAACATAGATCACATCCTGAACCGGCACGACCGAAATCAGGGTCTGAAGAATCGTCATAGAATCCATGGATCATTCCATTCTGTATTACGAAAGGCCCTCACACCCGGCCGACACTTTGAACCTCTGATCCTGAGGGAAAATGTGGGCTGGTGAGCGAGAGCGGCCCGGAACGGGCCGCGCCCGTCGTGTGTTTCCAAGCACCGAAGCGCAGGAAACGCGCGTCGGATCGCCACCAGCGCGCATGTCCGATCACGCTCTGATTGCGGTGGTGAAGGCGGCTATGTGCACACTATCCACCACCCCCGCCCCCAACGCGCTGTTATAAACCCGCTTCCAATAGGCACAGATCCTGACCGCATCTTTCGCAGCCGGTACCGGCGCCGGATCGAAGAAATACTTCACCCGCGCCATCGCGCAGCCATAGCGCAGATTGCCGATCAGCTGCCGCACCCGCGGAATGTCCGTACAGGTCATGCGCGCCATACGGGTTTGCAGGTCGGCATGCTCCGCCCCCTCCAGCATGCCCCACAGCGCATCATGGGTCGCGGGCTCCATCTGCCACACACCCAGCGCCGGGCCGCCGCCATCCTGCACCAGCCGGGCGGCACGGGATTCGACCAGCGCCGTGCCCGTTAGCAGATTCACGGCGGCCGCCCCGCCCAGCCCCAGCCGGTCGAGCACCGGCGCCACCACCCGCCATTTCAGGTCCGAGGGATCGATTCCGCCCATCATCCCCCCTCGCCGCGCATCACGCGGCCCAGCCATTCGACAAAGGGCTGATAGCCCATCAACGCCGACACCACGCCCCCCAGCGCAAAGCCCGCATTGCGAATCAGCCTGACACCACCGGCAATCTGCGCATTCATCGCAATCAGCGTCTGCTGCGATTCCGCCAGCGGCGCCGTGGTGTCGGCAATCACCGCCCGCATTTCGCGCCGCAGATCCACAATCGCCAGGCGCGTCTGCTCCACGTCGCGATCGGCCCGCTGGTCCTGATGCGCGCCACGGGCCCGCCCCTCGGCCGAAATCTCGACCAGCTTCATCATCATGTCCCTCTGTCCGGCCTCCAGCCGTCCGATCCGCGCATCATGCTGGCGCAGCGTGTCGGACAGCCCGGCCGGATCAGGAACCGCCTGCGCGTCGTTCATGTCACAATCCCGTCTTTTCGAAATACCAACGGCCGGCAGGGCGTCAGCCGCCCACCTCGGCATAGATGATCCTGTTCAGCATCATGGCCGGCGGCATGTTCTGGCTGTCGCCACTGCCCGCCGAGACAATCGTCAGCCCCGTGGTCGCGCTGGTCGCCGCCAGCCCCGTCGTCGCGGTGGCAGTCTGCGCCGTCGCCTTTTCCTCGACATCGCCGCCACCGGCGAATACCGCATCCATCTCGCCGCCCGATCCCTGCGGAACGACGAAACCGCTGCCATGATTGGGCCCATGCCCATGGCCGGGATCGGTCAGCGCATGCGTATGGCCCGGGTCGGTGACATCATGCGTATGCGCCGCCGCCGACTGGCTGCCGCCAACGGCCCCCAACTGCACACCGTTGACGTTCGACCCCGCCATCGTCACCAGATTGGCTGCGGCCCCGCCCATATTGTCGACGCCGAACGTCGCCCGCCCCCGCAAATCCGGCAGACCGAACGTCGTGGCCCCATCGCCCGCGCCATACAGCGTGCCCAGCACCCCGAACAGCGCGGCATAAACCGTCCGGCTCACACTCTGCCCGCAGCACAACAGCCACCCGGCAGGCGCGACAGTCCCCGCATAATCGACAATGGCCCCCACCGGCACCCCGCCGCCCGCGTCCCCGCCGGCCGCCCCCACCGGGTCCATGGTCCAGATCTGGTTGCCGGCGGTATCGCACAGCATAACGGCATAGGCCGCCCCACCCGTCAGGAAGACATTGCCGAACTGCCCGCTCGCATCCGCCACCACCGGGTTCGGATTCGCCACCGTCAGCCCCGCATCGGCATAGGTCGCCAGCGGCGTGGTGCTGCCGCTCTGGTAGAAGAACAACCGCGCACCGGCACGCGGCACACCCGTCGCATCCACGCTGAAACTGTTGGGCCAGACAAAACGGGCGGCAGAATAAGCCATGCACCACTCCCACGCCCCCTCGGGGCGCGTCTCGTTAGGGGCGGTGCCTGTGCCCTGATGGGGTCAGATCATAACCGGCAGCTCGGCTTCCGGCAATTCCACACTGAACGACCCGCGAAATATCCTTATGAGGAATATATTTTTCTGGTCCGATTCGATGCAGGGCTCTGCCCTGCACCCGCAAGGGGATGGTCATCCCCTTGACCCCTATTCAGAAGCCGTAGCTGCCGCCGTTTCCGGCGCCATACAGATTGCCCAGCACGCCGGGCGAAGCGTTCGACCCTGCCAGCAATGCCAGCGCATTGCCCACGCCAGACATCAGCGCGGCATTCGACCCCGTCGTGCCGCGCGCCAGCGCATTGCCCTGCCCGCTCAACGCATTCAGCAGCGTGCCGGCCGAGGCATTCCCCTGACTCCCCAGCGCAGACGCCGCCGAACTGCCCATATTCGCCAGACCCGACAGCGCATTCATGTAATTGCCGAACTGCTGGCCGGCATAATTCTGGGCATAATTCTGCAACGCATTCATCTGCCCGCCCGACAACGCCAGCCCCCGCGCAGCGGCCGAGCGGTCCAGCGACTGCTCACCCTGCTGCAACGGAAACTGGTAATAAGGCGTATCGGTAAACGCCTGGTACACCGCCGCCGCACCCGATCCCTGCCCCGACGCCCCGCCAGGCAAGCCCAGCAGAGACGCCAGACTGTACAGCGCATTGGTCCCCGCCCCCACATAAGGCGACAGGTTCCGGTCCGTCTGGTCATAGACATTCTGCTGAAACTGCTGCGCCTGGCCATAAGCCTGCGCCTGCTCCTGCGCCGCCTTCGAGGCCGCGTCGGACCCTGCGATCCCACCCGCGATCGACCCCAAAGCCGACAATCCACCGCCAATCGCCGTTACCATGCTCCGATCCACTTCCCATACTGGCGTTCCATTTCCACCCAGCCCAGCCGGCGAAAGATCGGCCCGACATCCAGCGACCGGCCAGAGGGCGCAACATGCAGCTTGGTGCCGGTCATCATCCGCCGCACCCCGCGCGCCGCCAGCGTGCGCTCGGCCTCGCGAAACAGCCTGATCCCCGCCGTCCACCGCCGATGCGCCGGCCGCACATAATACAGGTCGAAAAACGCATGGCTGACACTGCGATGATGCAGATGCGGCCACACCAGCGCCACCAGATACCCGGCCAGCACCCTTCCCTCGCGCATCGTCAGCACATGCAGCGCCCCGGCCGCCTCCAGCCGCCCATAGGCCTCCAGATCGGGATCGAGCGGCGCACGCTCCTGATCGCTGGCCACCTCGCGAAAATGCGCCTGCCACAGCCCACGCATCTCCCCCACCACGTCGCTCCATGGCTCGACGGCATAGAGCGTCACGACACGGTCACCAGCAGCCCGCCCGCCGAAATCGTCAGCGCCCCGGCAGCAGAAGCCTGCGCCACAATCGCATCGCCCGGCTGCAACACCCGGCCGATTTCATTGGGACTGTTCCAGGTCTGCCCGGGCAGGATCGTCTGGCCAAACGTCGTCGCAGTCCCCGGCCCCGCCACCGTTCCGGCAGGCACCAGATACAACGTCACCGAAACCGGCACCGCCCCGACATTGCACACACCCAGACTGTCGATCCGCGCGATCACCCCACCCGGCGCGGTATAGAGCGCAGCCGTCGCACTGGGCACAGCCTGCGCGGGAATCAGGGCAACGGGCTGAACGGACATGGCATCGACCTTCGCGCAACACCCCCAGAGAGGGCCGGATGGTGGGCGATGCCTGCGCCCGATGCAGGTTTCTATCGCACGGACAGTTTTCCATACAAGCTGAAAAATCAGACCGTGATGCCGAACGGACTAAGCCCGGGCCGATGGGCAGAAGATTTATGGCCAGAGCGCGACGCCCGCCGGGTCATAGGATTGTCCGATGGCCATAGAACACGAATGGCTCTGGTCAAGGCCCGGCCCGCGGCCATACCGTTATGATCCCGCCTCGAAGAGCGGGCGAACCGTCCATGACCGCACATGATGGACGCCTCACCTCTCTGGAGATTGCATGACTTGAGTGCCGATAGGCTGAACGTTCTGGAACAGGGCCAGACGGGGGGCTCGCCCGTCATTAGCATGATCGGCACGCGCGCCATGCTGTTCGAGGCACCGGGCGCCTTCACCATGGTCGAGCAGCAAAGAATCTGGGCTCTCATGGAGCACGCCCGGAGCCGCACGGACATGGAGGAACTGATCCCCGGCGTCACCAACCTGATGCTGGTGTTCTCCCACCCGCCCGAACGCCCCGATCACGTCGCCGCCTGGCTGCGTCAGGCATGGCAGAGCCTGCCGCCGCACCAGATTCCGGGCCGCCTGTTCGAAATCGGCGTATGCTATGGGGGCGCCCTGGGCAGCGACCTGGCGGCCGTCGCCGCCCACACCGGCCTGTCGCCGCGCAAGATCATCGACCTCCATCAGGCCGGCGCCTATACGGTCTGCGCGGTCGCCAGCGCCCCCGGCTTCGCATATCTGCACGGGCTCGATTCCCGAATCGCCACGCCGCGCAAATCCGTTCCCTCGATGAACATGCCCGCCGGAACTGTCACCATCGGAGGAATGCAGGCCGGTATTTCCTCCCTGTCAGGACCGAATGGTTGGAACTCGATCGGCTTTACTGAAATCTGCCTGTTCGATCCCCGCAGGGACTCTCCCTCCCTGTTCGCGATCGGCGACCGCATTCGTTTCTACCAGAAAAGTATCGAGCTGTGATCACGATCCTCGAAACCGCACCTCTCAATACCGTGCAGGACAAGGGTCGGTCGGGCTATCGCAATCTTGGCGTCGGCACATCCGGCGTCATGGACCCGCTGGCGTTCCAGGTCGGCAATGTCCTGCTCGACAACGATCCGTCCGCCGCCTGCATCGAAGTGCAGACCTTCCCCTTCGTCATCCGCTTCGACGACATCACGAGTTTCGCAGTGACGGGCATCGATGCCCCTATCGCCCTGAACGGCAGGCCGATCCTGCCATGGTCCGTCGAAACAGCAGCCCCCGGAGACGTCCTGCACGTGGACATGCCGACCGTCGGCGCGCGCGGCTATCTGTGCGTCGCGGGCGGAATCGACGTGCCGGTGGTCCTCGGGTCGCGCAGCACGCAGCTTCGCGGCAGTTTCGGCGGCCACGAAGGCCGGTTCCTCGCGGTCGGCGATCAGATCGCCACCGGCCCGCAGGGCGCTCCCCTCTCCGGCTACGGCGCCGTCCCGCCAACCGTGGCGCTCGGCCTGGCGAAAGACGAAACGGTGACATTGAGGGCAATCCCCGCGACCGATTATCTTCTGTTCACAGAGTCCGCGCGCCAGCGGTTCTGGGAGACGGCGTGGCGCATCACGCCACAGAGCAACCGTGTTGGCTATCGCCTCAGCGGCACGCCGCTCACCCTCATCAAGCCGGTCGAGCTGCGTTCCTACGGTATCGTGTCGGGCATCATCCAGGTCCCCCCGGCGGGCGAGCCGATCGTCCAGCTTGCCGAGGCCAACACGGCAGGCGGCTATCCCCGCATCGCGACCGTGATCGAAGCCGATCTGTGGTGCCTGGGCCAGGCCCGCATCGGCAGGTCCATCCGTTTCGTGGAATGTGATCACCAGGCAGGCGTCGCCGCCACGGGCGCCGCAGCCGCCTATCTCGAAAACCTCCGGTCCATGGCCGATTATTACCGAAAATCGACCCTCCGCCGAAACGGCGGCGCCAGCCCGCGTCCAGACCGTCCGGCATGACGGACTGCACCACCGTCATATAACCCACCAAAGGGCAGTCGCCCTTTGAAAACCCGATTGTTATTCAATAATTGGGGTGCCGGGGGCTATTCCAGCCCGCCCGGCGCGCCATGGCGGCGCGCGGCCTCAAGATCGCCCGAGATGTCGCGCTGGCGTGTCGGCGCGATGGCGATTTCCTCTATCACCGTCCGGCCAGGCAGGGTGCAACACAGCAACACGGCACGCGCCACGTCCTCCGGTTGCATCATACCATCCCGCTCTTCCGCCGTTGGCGGCCGGACCCGGCTATCCATGATGGGGGTCGCCGTCTCGCCGGGCATGATACAGGTCGCGCGGATGCCGTCATTGCGGAATGTGTTGTGAAGATAGGCCACAAAGTTGCGCGCGGCAGCCTTCGCTGCACCATAGGCCGCGCCACCGAGAAGATTGGGCCGTACCGCCGCCAGCGACGAAACCACGATGATACTCCCGCCACCCTGCGCCAGCATCCGCGGCAACGCGCGTTGGGTCAGAAGAAAGACCGCCGTCATGTTGACGTCCATCACGCTCTGCCATTCCGCACATGTCGTCCAGCGCACATTGGGAATACGACTTGCCATGCCCGCATTATGCACAACGATGTCCACCCCGCCCAATCGTGCGATGACATCATCGACCACAGAGCCGGCAGCGTTCTCCTCCGCCAGATCGACCGGGAAAACCTCCGCGGCGCCACCATCCTTCCCGATCTCGGCACGCACATCTTCCAGAGCGTCGCGCCGTCGACCGACCAGCGCCACCCGCGCCCCCTCGCGCGCCAGCAGACGGGCCGTTTCATGCCCGATCCCTGAACCGGCTCCCGTCACCAGGGCCACTTTTCCCTCAAGCTGCCCCATCGCCATTCCCATATTAAAAAAATAACGAAAATAAAAAATAATATTAAAATAACGAACCACACCCCACAAGAAAATTCGACAGAAAATCCGAGCCACCCAGCACCACGCCATATCGTTCCCTTATGCTGACATAAGGTATTTCTGTTCCTCAAAACGATCGAAAGGCATCTACTCTACGTGCCTCAAGCCCACCCCCGCGTCGGCACGATTTTCCTGGAGAAAAGAATGTCCCCTCTGCGTGTATCCCTCGTCGCCGATCTTGGCGAAAGCTTCGGCAACTATACCATCGGAGACGACAGCGCGTTGCTGGACCGCGTCACCATGGCCAATGTCGCCTGCGGCTTCCATGCGGGTGACCCCCGCGTCATGGACGAAACCGTGCGCCAATGCGTGGAACGCGGCGTGGAAATCGGGGCGCATCCCGGCTATCCCGACCTGGTGGGTTTCGGACGCCGCGCCATGGAAGCATCAGAGGACGAAATCCGTACCGACGTCCTCTACCAGCTTGGTGCGTTGAGTGCGTTCACCCGGGTCCACAAGACCATCATCAGCCACTTGGCGCCCCACGGCCGCATGGGCAGCATGGCCACGTCCGACCTTACCCACGCGCTGGGCGTCATCAAGGCCGCCGAAGCATTCGACCCCTCCCTGGTCATCATCTGCCAGAAGGGACATCTCGAAGACCAGGCACGCAAACGCGGCATGCGCGTCGCCATGGTTTTCCTCGGCGACAGGGCCTATGGCGATGACGGACTGCCGGTCCCGCGAACACGCCCCGGCGCGCTGCTGCACGATTCCCGGGAGATCGCCGCGCGCTGCGTCCAGGTCGTGACGGAAGGCCTCGTCCGGTCCGTCAGCGGCGCACTCGTGCCCCTCGGCCACGATGTGGATACGATCCTGCTGCATGGCGACAACGCCACGGCCCAGACCAGCAGCGAGGCCCTGTGCCAGGCCCTCGACCAGAATGGCATTCTGCGCACCGGCGTCCGCGACGTCCTGGCCCACAAGGCCTGAACAGGATCATGGCCCGGCACATCCTGCCGGGCCACACGCGGCGCGCACCCGCTCCAGCAACGACGGAGCGCTGTCGGTAAAACGCAGCCTATCTTGAGGCAATTTCCGCCGACGCCATGCCATTTCCCGCCTTGGCAGGCCTCTTTGCCGATCGCTCGTGCCGCAGCATCCAGATGCCCGACCCGATGATCAGCGCCCCTCCCGCCAGCATCGCCACACCGGGAATTTCATCAAAATAGAACAGCCCGATCACGCTGGCCCAGAGCAGCCCCGAATAAGCGAACGGCCCGATCGCCGAAACCTGCGCCGAGGCATAGGCCTCCGTCTGGAGAACCTGGGCAATCCCGGCGAATGCGCCGACCGCCACCAGACACACCATGTCCCGCAGATGCGGACAAACCCAGATAAACGGCAGCGGCACCGCCGTCATCGCCGTCATCAGCATGGCCTGCCACAACGCGATCGTGGTACTCGACTCCGTGGCGGAAAGCTGCCTGATCTGCATGGTCGTGAGGGCGCCGACAGCGCCTTGCGCCAGCGCCACGCAATAGGCCCAGGCCGGTATCGACGCATCGCCCCCATGCAGCACCCCCTTCCCGAGCGCGACCACCACCACTCCCGCAAAGCCGACCGATACCGCCCCCCATCGCTGTGGAGATGGCGTTTCATGCAGCAACGGCATGGCCAGCAGCACGAGGAAGAGCGGCTGCGTGTAGGACATGACCTGCTGGTCGGCCAGCGGCAGCCGCGTGACGCTGATCACGACCATGATCATGCCGGTAAGGCCAAAGACCGATCGGAGCAGATGGCCTTTCGGGTTTCCGGTGCGCAGGACGATCCTCGTGCGCGACGCGATGAGCAGCACGAACGGAAAGGAAAACAGATTCCGGAAGAAGATGATTTCCATGACAGGCAGCGTCGATCCGGTCACCTTTTGCAGGCCGTTGACCAGCGCCGTGAAGAAGGACGCGGCAACCAGCAACGCCGCCCCACGCTTCAGGTCGTGCTTCAGCTCATGCGTCATCGACACCCCCCCCTTGCGGACGCGCGCCCTGACGAAGCTTCATGCATCTTCAAACACCCCGGAGCAGGCCGCCCGCCTTCAGGCAGCCTCCGACGTATCGATTTCCGCACGGACGGCGCGGGCCAGTTCGACCGAACCCGGCGTGTCGCTGTGAACCAGGATCGCACGCGCATCGACGGCAATGACATCCCCGCCAATCGTCGTCACCGTCCCCTCCCTGATGAACTGCCGCACCCGCGCGCGCACGCCGTCCAGATCATGGATCACCGCGCCCGGTTCGCCACGCGGCACCAGTTCGCCCGCCGCCGTGTATGCCCGGTCGGCAAGGAACAGGGTCCGCACGCGCAGGCCGAGTTTCTCGGCCGCGCGGGCGGTCGGCTGGCCGGGCATCGAAAAAACGGTCAGTTCCCTGTCCAGCGACGCGATGACACGCACCAGGCGCATCGCCCGCGCTTCGTCCGCGTTTGCCATGTTCCCGAAAGCGGCATGATAGCTGACATGCGTCACCCGGTGCCCGTAACGGGCCGCAATGCCTTGCAAAGCACCGATCTGGCACGCCAGCATGGCTTCCATGTCCGCATCCGAAACCGCCATGTTCCGCCTGCCGAACCCGATCAGGTCAGGAAGACCGGGATGAGCCCCGATGGCCACGCCCCGCTCCTTTGCCAGGCGCACGGTACGATCCATGATCGCATAATCGCCGGCATGATACCCGCACGCGATATTGGCCGAGGAGATGACATTCATCAGCCCGTCGTCATCCGCGACGGTCCAACGGCCAAAACCTTCGCCCATATCCGAATTGAGGTCGATTTTCATGAATTTACCCAGTTGCACTGTCCTGCACGGGACGAAAAGCCGCCGGTCGGTATATAAATCACACGTCCTGCGCAACCGACATAGTATTTCTCTATGAAGCCAGACCGAACCATTCTTGGCACCGCACACGCTTCCACGCACACTCCAACGGCCGGATCACAGGCCAGCACCATCCAGTCCCCGCGCCATGGTCCAGAGCGACGCCTGTCTGGCTCAAACAGACTTGCGGGGCAGGTGAGGATGCAGGCCGGGGCAACGTTCCCTCAGCGACGCGATCTCGGAACGCAGCGCGTCCAGCACGGCGGTTGACGCCGGCGTGGACACAGCATCCTCGCGTATGCACAGCGACAGCGGCGCGACCATGTTCGGCTTCTCGATCGGCATGAAATCGATCGCGTACATCTGTTTCAATTCCGATGCGACCGACAGCGGCAAGATCGAGATCCCGATCCCGGCGACAAGGGCCGCGCCCAATGTATGCAGCGATTCAATTTCGGCGGCGACGTGCGGAATGAAGCCGGCCTGCCGCCACGCCTCCTCGACCCGGTTTCTGAGAAATGAATTGCGCGACGGCAGGAGCAGATCCGCACCGGCCACGTCCTCCAGTGTCATCGGCCCATCCTGCGACGCAAAAAAATGCGCCGCTCCGACCACATACCACTCTTCATCGGCGATCGGCTCGAACACCAGCCCACGGATCGGCCCCCGACCGTAGAGAACAGCCATCTGGAGCACACCGTTCATCACCAGTTCGCTCAGGACCGTGCCGAAATAATCACGAATATGCAGTATAACGCCGGGGAAATTCTCCCGAACACGACACAGCAACGGGATGGACAGCAACGTCGCGGTGCTGAAAGGGGCCAACCCGATACTGACCTCGCCGGACACCAGCAATTCCGGATGGGCGACCCCTCGCCGCGCCTCGGCCTCCTGCTTCAGGATGACATGCGCATGATGGTACAGAATCCGCCCCGCCGGCGTCGCGGTGACGCCGCGCGGACTCCGGGTCAGGAGCGCCCGTCCGAATTCGGCTTCGAGGGCGACCATCTGCTGGCTAAGGGCCGGCTGCGCGACATGCAGCAGGCTGGCAGCGCGCGTGACGCTGCCTACGTCAACGACCTTGATGAAAGCTGCGAGGCGTCGCGTATCCATTCGTGCCTCAGTTGACGACGGTAAGACCTGATGTTCCTGTCTCACTGCCATGGGTTCCGGACCAAATGATGATAATCCACCCGCGCCCATTAAGAAAGGCACATCTGCCCGTCACGACGCCCCCCCCGCTTCCGGCACCTCACAACATCGATTCCTTGCGGCAATTCACAAGCACTTCGGCCGTCGAGGCGCTGTTCGGCAGCGACAAGATCATCCTGACGATCTCCGCCACGTCCTCGGGCTGCGTCATGTCTGCCGGCGCCACTTCCGTCTCGTGCGCAGTCATGTCGGTCATCACGTAACCGGGACAGACGGCACTGGCACGAATGCCGTCATCCCAGAATTCCTGACGAATGCCATGCGTCAGGGCGACCACGGCGAACTTGGTCATGGCGTACCCGACATTCGTGCCCACGCGCCGCCCGGCAAGGGAGGCGAGGTTGATAACCCGCCCCGAACCCGACGCCTTGAGATGCGGCAGGGCTGCGCGTACAAGCCGCAACGGCGCCTTGACGTTGACCGCCCACATCCGGTCCAGTTCCTCTTCCCCTTCCTGATCGACGAGGACCCGCGGATTGATCCCGGCGATATTCGCGATCGCATCGATACGGCCGAACCGCTGGACCGTCGCGTCCACCCACTGACGCGCGGAGGTCGGCGACAGCGCTTCATAGACATGCGGAAAATAGTTCCGATGCGCGATCGTGTCTTGCGGCGTACGCATTCCTCCGGAGACCAGAAAGCCCGCGTGGAGCAGATGACGACAAACGGCCGCGCCTATCCCACGCGACGCGCCCGAGACCATGACAACCCTGCCATCAGGAGAGAGCATGAATGAATTTCCCCATAATCCAGGCTCTTTCGCGGAGCCATTCCCTTGACGAGACGACGATGCCAGACGGCAGCGTCCAACCCAGGTTCCAGAAACGCACGCCGGGCTTTCATCAACGCGCGCCTCCAGCCCTCGTGTCAGAAATTGATCGACGTATTCACGTAATACATGCCACCAAAATATCCGAACGGTGAAAAAGCGGCATATTTATACATATTGAAACTCGAAGCGGTCGCGGCAGCCTGTACCCGTGTCGGGTATTTATTGAAGAGATTGTTCGCACCGACAGCAACATGCCAGTAGGGCAGAATATTGTAGCCGACCTCCAGGTTGGTCAGAAATGCCGGGCGCTGAACGGTCCACAGATTGGTCGGAAGGCTCGGCGTCACGATGAATACGGAAGAACCATAACGCTGCTCCTCGACCATCACGGACCATTTGCCACGGGTCCAGCGAACGCTCAGGTTTTCACGATTCTTGGGTGATGCGTGAATGAGCTCCGCGACCGCGTATGCGTTGAAATAGGGGATATTGTTGGCCGCGAGCACCGCGGGCGTCTTGTTGAAGCTGCGGATCTCGTTATCCGAGAAATTGACGGAGAACGCAAAGCGGAAATTGCCGTAATGGGGGGTCCGCAACGTATAATCGGTCGCCAGGTCGCCACCCCACGTATTCGTATTCACCGGGTTTGCGTAGTAGGATGCATAAGTCGCATTGCCCAGATTGTACTGTGCCAGCGTCTGCGCCACGAACGTACCGCCCAGCGTCGGTGTGCTGGCAAGGCGGTCGTTGATGGCAATATAATAAAGATTCCCGGTCAGGTGCCAATCGTCGAGCGGCGTGGCATCCACCCCGATGCTGAAACTGCGCGAATATTCTCCCTTCAGCTTCTGGTCACCAAGAGCGCGCGCGGCCGCGCTGTTGTTGGGCAGAGACAAAATGGAATAAGACGCGTTCGGCGAGCTGTAGTAATAATAGGTCTGTCCGAGCGTCGGCGGACGATACCCGGTGTTGATGTTCGCCCGCACCGCCCAACGGTCGGTGAAGTTATAGCGCGTGCCCACCGCACCGGTCGTGACCACCGGGTAATTGTGATATGCGACAGTGCGGCCGCCCAGTGTCCATTCCCACTTGTCGGTCAAGAAGAAATCCAGATTGACGTGGCCATCATACACGTCGCGCGTATAGTTGCCGGCAACGGATGCGGGGTTGCCAGCATGTGTCGCGGCGCCGGGCGTCGCGACCCGTCCCGCATCCGGCCCGGTCAGGATGGGCACGCCCCCATCGGCGTAGGATGCATATTCACCCGCGCCAAGGGCAAACGTGTCACGGCGATATTCAGCGCCAAATTCAAGCGATACCGGTTTCGGCAGAAACCCCAGGCGGAAATTGCGCGATGCCTTGAAACCTGCGCTCAGTTCGCTCGCCGTCGCAGACCCCGTGTGGAAACGGGTCTTGCTTGCAGTGCCGTAGGACGCATTGTCGGTGTCCTTCATCTCGTAGGACTGCGCATCCTTGCCATAATTCACATAGGTATCCCACGCAAACCCGAACGTATGGCCCTTGAACCCATCATCAACCTCGAAGTCGTTCTCGGCCATCACGTAATAGGGTGCCATGCCGTTCGGCCACAGGGCCGTCACGGTCAGGTCGTCGGCTGCGGACCGATAGGTCTGGCCCACGTCGACCGTACGATGCCCATAGGTCCCCGTCGAATACAGCTCGATATCCCGTGTGATGGGCAGCCCCATATTTTCCGAAACCGTCTCGACCGTGCGCTTTGAAAGCGCGTTCGAGCGCTGGACGTCACGGCTGCGGCTCGCACGCGGATCGACGCTACCATCCGGCAACGCGTAATATGTGTCATAGGGATAACGGCTCGGGTTGATGTAGTCGCCATTGCGAAAAGCCGGAAGCTGATGCAGGACCTGCGCCGACAGGTCGAGGTAGCCACCCTGCCGCCCAAGCGCGAAATTGAGATTGGCCGACCCGTCGAGCGCCTGGCCGTCTCCACCATAAAAGCCGCTGTTCTTGAAATTCACCGTACCGCCATGGGTATCGGATTTCAGAACGATATTGACCGCGCCGGCCATGGCGTCCTGACCGTAGAGCGCGGTGGCGCCTTCGGTGATGACTTCCACATGGTCGATGGCGCTGATGGGAATCAGCGCGATATCGGCAGGCTCGGTCCCCCATTGCGGACCGACCAGCGCGTTGAAGTTCGCGCCGATATGCCGCCGATGTCCATTGACGAGGATCAGCGTCTGGTCGGCAGAAAGGCCACGAAGCTGCATGCTCTGGGTGAAGCCGTTATTGCCGCCACCCGGCATCGGCGGCGCGTTGATCGCCGGGGAAAGCTGCGCCAGGGCCTGCATGACGTTGCTTTGCCCTGTCGCGGTCAGTTGCGCGCCGCTCACCACCGTCACCTGGGTCGTGCTGTGCACCGGCGTCGATGGCGAAGTGGCCGACTTGCCGATGATCCTCTCGGCGCTGACCGAGACTTCCTCCGCCGACGGTACGGCAAGCACCCTAGCCTGCGCGCGCCCGCTCGCGGTGGACGATGCCATGGCGGTGGCGACCTTGGCCGGGCGCGCCTTGCGCGCATTGTCCTCGACCGTCGCCGCATCCGTCGCGGCAGATGCTGAATGCGCCGACAGGCCGACGATACAGAGCGTGGCACCGAGCGAGAGATGAATATCAGCCAGAGCCGCTTTTTTCTTCATGAGCGCATAGTCCTCATCCAGATTTCAGATCTTTCGATCGGCGATAAGTTGTATTTCATCTCAACAGCGCGCCGCGCTGCACTTACGGGACAGATTCGACAAAACCCCGGTCAGCGAAGGTGATTTTTTATAACGAATCCGAAAGGAGCTGCGCCAATACTATTTATGTCTCATCTCATCGCGTCTCGTTATGACCCTGCGCGATCGGTGCCTCCATAGACGAAGACGGCAATCCTTCCTCCGCTCCAGTCGGCGCGACAAGACGGCGATATCGATTGCACGACTGAAATAAGCGACCGATCCTGAACCGGATTTCGTCGCCGCCTCACGTCGGCGATTCGGTCCACCTCGTAATGATCGGACTCCTGATCAGGAACAGCGAGGTCAGGCCCGCAATCATCAGACCGCCAGCGCACATGAACCAGGCGATGTCGAAATTGCCCGTGCCGCTGACGATATAACCGGTGACAATCGGCGCACAGAGACCGAAAATATTGCTGAATGTCAGCGTGATCCCCGTCGTCGTCCCGATTTTTGTTCCATCGTCCAGCAGATCGGTCAAAAGCGCGGTATTGGCCCCGCTTCCGGCAATCATGCCCGCCAGTCCGACGGACATAATGACGAGCGCGGTCGTTTCGCTGTTTGTAAACGGCAACAGCCCGACCGTGGCGCCCAGTGTCATGCATGGAAACACGATGAATCGCCGCCACGTCGGCCTGTCCTCGCGCGGCGCGATCATGCGCTCAAGCACATGCCCAAGTACAACGGCCCCCAGAGCCGCGCTGACATAACAGATCGCGCTGCTGGCACCCGAATTGAGCGTCGATTCATGAAATCTGTGGATGAAATAGACCGGAAGCCACGAAATGACGAGAAAATTGAAATAATTCGCCATGCATTGCGGAATGACGATCGCGTAAAATGATGTGTTACGAAACAGACAACGGACTTGAGCAAGCGACATGCGCCGCCGGGCCGGCCTATGTCCATGCGCCGCCCCGTCCTGCTTCGGGCTGCGATAGACCAGCCACCAGCATGCAGCCCATAGAATCCCGACCAGGCCCAGAACAACGAACTCCGCCCGCCAGCCATATCGGGCGATCATGAAGGCGCCGGCCAGCGTGCCGACAGCAAGACCCGCCTGTTGCCCGGTCAGCAACATGGTGGATACCGATCCCCGCTCACGCGGACGCGCCCATATCCGCAATACGCTGTTGCCGATGCCGAAGGTGGGGGACTCACCGACGCCCAGGAAGACGCGCGTCACAACGAACTGCCCGACGCCCTGCACCGCCCCACCGATCATCATCGCAAACGACCAGAAGGCGACGGAAAGAGTCCCCATCAACCGGGGCCCCACGACATCGAGCACGATGGACGATGGCAGGTTCAAAAGAAAATAGGACCAGAGAAAGCTGGACGAAAGCCAGCCCAGCTCCACGACGCCAAGATGGAATTCCCCGCCCAGAGCCGGCATCGCAATGGAGAGCGCCGCCCGATCCGCATAACTGATCGTGTACATCAGGAAAACAAGAAGGAAGACGATATAGCGATAGGAAGCGGACGCCTCTCGCGTATCCTTCAGGAAAGGTGCGACGGAAACCGACGGGATTCCAATGAGATCTTCCTGTCTTTTCTCTGAGATCATCGCAATCAGGGACTCCGGTTGCCGTCGAATGTCAGAACAGGCCACGCCGAACACGCCGACGTTTCCCAGGGAATCGATACACGCCCACCCACCACCGCTGCATCATGAAGATGGCCGGGCACCGCGATTCAGGATCGCTTGATCACTTATCCCGATACTTACGACGCATTCTCAATCTATCGATCCATTTCGAATTGTTTCGAAAAAGTATCCATTCCCTCCGCGCAACACTGCGGGGCATACGGTCCATCATGCCAGGACGGATGAGCACACCGGTCCGCCATACACAGGCTTCGACCCACGCGATCCACCTGCTTTGCCGAGCCATTATTACAATATCGATTTAAGATTGCCCGCGGTAATAGCACTTTACGTCATCGCCATAGCAAACGCCTATGACTGGGGCGTCTGTAGGCAACCAACTCTCCGCCAGGGCATAGTGTGGTTCCGTATAGTCCTGAAAATAATTCGACTTCAGAACACTATTGAAGACATATGGCCCACGTGGAACGCGCCTTGCCCCGCTTTTTATCCGGCAGAACCGTCGCGGTGCGATCGGCGGTTTTTCGCCACATTGATCGAGAACGTCGCGCGATCGACGGTCGACCGGAAACCGATCTCGCCAGACCGATGCCCCCTACCCGGCCATGATCTCCGGCGCCTTCCTCGCTGACATGGCGTATGATGCCGACAGGCCGGTCAGCACGCTGACGCAGCGCGGCATACAGCATACAAGACACGACAGGGTCATCGGCAGCCCGCTCGGCGCGGTATTGAGCGCGGCCGCCGCATCGGGTACAGCCTGCGCGGGCATCAGGGCAACGGGCTGAACGGACATGGCATCGACCTTCGCGTCCCCCTTCAAAGGGGCCGGATGGTGGGCGATGCCCGCGCCCGATGGGCTTTTCTATCATGTGGGTGGTTTTCCACATAAACGGAAACGCCATTACCCGCCCGAACGCAACAGCCCCGCCGCCTCTTCGTCCAGAATCACCGTGCAGGCCGGATGCTGCCGCAGGGCAGAGGCGCTGACCATCGGCGTCACCGGTCCGTCCAGGGCATCGCGCACGATCCGCGCCTTGGCCGCACCGGTTGCCACCATCAACAGGCGCCTTGCATCCAGGATCGTGCCCACCCCCATGGTCAGGGCCCGGCGCGGCACATCCTGCCAGCGATCGTCGAACATCTCCGCATTCTGCCGACGCGTCGTCTCATCCAGTTCGACCAGCCGCGTGCGAGTGGCGAAGTCCGACGGCGGCTCGTTGAAACCGATATGCCCCGTCAGCCCGATGCCCAGAAGCTGCAAGCCGATACCACCCGCCGCGCGAATGGCATCTTCATAGGCCCGGCATTCACGCTCCGGGTCGGGCGCCGCACCGTCGGGCACGCGCGTCCGCTCCGGCGCGATATCGACATGCCGGAAAAGCCGTTCACGCATATAGGCATGGTACGATCGCGGATCGTCCGGCGCGATGGGATAATATTCGTCCAGATTGAAGCTCCGGCACCGCGCGAACGACAGCCCGTTGCGATGCATTCCGACCAGCACATGATAGATCGCCTCCATCGTGCGGCCGGTGGCCAGGCCCAGCACCGGCTCCGGCGTGCCGCGCATATAGGCGGCGATCCGCGCGGCCGCCTCGCGGCACGCCGCCATGGCATCGGGGGCCACCACGATGTCCATGCGCCCCTGTTCGGCCACGACATGTCGCATTCCGCTTTCCTTCCGCACCAGCCGCTCAATCCCCGGCGCGATCTGTCCTGAGTTCGACGACGAAATCGTACAGATCGGCCCGATAGGCCGAAAACGTGACTTCCAGCAGCCGCCCGTCGGCCAAGAAAGACCGCCGTTCGATCCGCAGGATGGGACTGGGGCGCGCCAGCCCCAGCAATTCGGCTTCCCGCGCGTCGACCAGCCCGGCCCGGATGCGCTGGAGGGCCCGGACCGGATACAGATCCCGCGCCTTCAGCGCGGCATAGAACGACTCGCTCACCGCTTCCGGCGCGGGCAGGTCGTCCCGTGCCACGATGGCGGTCTCGATCGCCATCGGCTCACCGTCGGCGGTCCGGATGCGCTTCAACCGCGACAGCGCGGTACCCGGTGCCACCCCCAGCGCCATGGCCTCGTCCGGGCTGGCCTGCGCCACACCCCGTTCCAGCCAGACCGACCCCGGCATCCGCCCCCGCGCACGCATGTCTTCGGAAAACCCCAGCAGGGCGGTCAGCGGCTGCTCGATCCGGCCGGAAACAAAGGTCCCGGCCCCCGGCCGCTGGATCAGGCGACCGGTCTCGACCAGCCGCTCCAGCGCCTTGCGCACGGTCACACGGGATACACCCGTCATGTCCGCCAGTTCGCGCTCGGGCGGCACCGCATCGCCCTGGCACAGCGCCCCGCTCCGGATCAGCCGGCTCAACCCGGCTTCGAGTTGCAGATAAAGCGGCTGGCGGCTGTCCGGGTCCGGCGCCAGGCCGCGAAACATGCCGTCGTCGGCGTGGCCCATCGCGTCCTCAGCCACCCGTGGGGACGACGGACGGCAGGATGCGCCGCAGGTCGCCCCCATTGCGGTCCAGCGCCTGCTCGGCTTCGTCGGGCGTCATGCCGGCACGGACCAGCACGGCGCGCTTGACGTTGCCGCCCGTCGCCACCAGCGCCGCGCGAACCTCGTCATCCGACCCGCCGGCCAGATCGGCCACCATCCGCGCGGCCCGGCGGTCCAGCTTCGCGTTCATCACGCGCATATCGACCATCCGCCCGCGATAGGCATGGCCCAGCCGGATCATCAGCGCGGTGGACAGCAGGTTCAGCGTCGCCTTCTGCGCCGTGCCGGCCTTCAGCCGCGTCGAACCGGCAATCGCCTCCGGCCCCGTGACGGTCACGATGCCGTATTCCGCCTCGCGCAGCAGCCGCCCCGTCGCGTTGCAGCTTATGCCCACCGTCAGCGCACCGCATTCCCGCGCGGCGGCGACGGCGGCACAGGTATAGGGCGTCCCCCCGCTGGCGGCGATGCCGAACACCACGTCCCGCGCGTCCGGCGCGTGGGCCAGCAGCTCGGCCCGGCCGGTATCCTCGCGATCCTCGGCGCCCTCGGCGGCCTGAAAGATCGCCTGCGGCCCGCCGGCCAGCAGCAGCACCAGCCGTTCCGCCGGCCAGCCGAAGGTCGGCCCCAGCTCGACACCGTCCTGCAGCCCGATCCGCCCCGAGGTCCCGGCACCGACATAGACCAGCCGCCCACCCTGTCGCAGGCGCGGCAGGGCGGCATCCACCACCGCCTCGATCTCCGGCACCGCCGCGCGCACGGCCGCCGTCGCCGCCATCTGCGCCTCGGCCAGCGCGTCCAGCACGGACCGGACCGGCCAGATGTCGATATCGGCATAGCGCGGGTCCCGCTGCTCGGTCCCGGTGGTGGGGATGGCGGGCCGGTCGGTCTCGGTCATGGCGGGTCCTGCGGGCGGTTGAACAGGCCCCTCTCATAACGCCAGGACAATACCATTGCAAAACCAATTTTCCTATGGTTCTGTTCTGGTATTGACCGCACGCGCCGCACCCCGACGCGGGCGGACGCCAGGAACGCCCGGGAACGCCATGTCAACGCTCGATCTTCTGGTGATGGGCCTTTACCTCGCCGCCCTGCCGCTGCTGACATTGTGGATGGCGGGGCGGCAGAAAACCGCCCAATCCTATCTCGGCGCCACGCACGACCTGCCCTGGTGGGGCATCTGCCTGTCGCTGGTCGCCACCGAGACCTCCACCCTCACCGTCGTCAGCGTGCCCGGCGTGGCCTTCCATCGCGGCATGGTCTTCGTCGGGCTGGCGATCGGCTACCTGATGGGGCGCTACCTGGTCGCATGGCTGCTGCTGCCACGCTACCTTGCGGGGGGCATGCGCACGCCCTACCAGTTCCTGGGCCAGCGCTTCGGCGCGCCGATGCAGCGCGCGGTGTCCCTGACCTTCCTGGTCACCCGGGTGATCGGCGAGGCCGTGCGGCTGCTGGCCGGCACGCTGCCACTGGCCATGCTGCTGGCGGCCTTCCACCTGCCCCACGGCCCCCTGGCCATCATGGGCGCGCTGATGGCGATGACGCTGCTCTATACGGTGTTCGGCGGGCTCAAGGCCGTCATCTGGTCCGACGTCATCCAGTTCTGCACCTACCTGCTGGGCGCGATCCTCTGCGCCGTCGTCATCTGGCACGGGCTCGGCCCCGGCACAGTCGCCGACCTGGCGCATGCGGGGCGTTTCCACCTGTTCGACCACGGCACGGCGCTGCTGGCCGACCCGTTCGCCCCGGCCTCGGCCCTCATCGGCGGCGCGGTCATGGCCATGGCGTCGCACGGCACCGACCATCTGATGGTGCAGCGCATCCTGGCCGCCCGCAGCCTGCGCGACGCAAGGCTGGCGCTGGTCGCCAGCGCACTGGTGGTCGGGCTGCTGTTCGGCGCGCTGTCGCTGCTGGGCATCCTGCTGTCGGCCCCCCAGGCAGGCGGCGCGGCCTACCACGCCCTGCGCGGCGACGACATCTTCCCGTATTACATCGTCCACGATGCCCCGGCCGGCCTGTCCGGCCTGCTGGTCGCGGGCATCCTCAGCGCCACCATGGGCTCGCTGTCCTCGACGCTCAACGCCCTGACCAGCGCGGCGATGACCGATTTCCCGGCGCAGTGCCGGCGCGTGGCCGGCGCCCTGGGCCTGGGCGACCTGTCGCTGGCCCGCTGGCTGACCTGCTTCTGGGCGGTGCTGCTGATCGCCGTGGCGCAATCCTTCGGCCAGGGCGCCACCTCGCTGGTCGTGTTCGGCCTGTCGGTCGGTGCCTATGCCTACGGCCCCATGCTGGGCGCCTTCCTGTTCGGCCTGGTCGCGCGCCACACCGACAGCCGCGCCGTCATGACCGCTTACGGCGCGACGCTGGCCGCCGTGGCCCTGGCCGAATTCCAGCTCCGCCCCGGCGGGCAGGCCATCAGCTTCGCATGGATCGTCCCGCTGGGCGTCGTCCTGTTCTTCTGCTTCGCCACTCTCGCTTCCGGCTTCAGACGCTTCCAGAAGGCCACCCCATGACCACAACCCGCCGGACGGCCCTTGCCGGCCTGGGCGCCGGCGCACTGGCCGCCGCCATGCCCCGCACCCACGCACGGGCCGATGCCCCAGGCGCCCCCTCCCGCCCGGTCACGACCGGCTTCGAACGGCTGCGCGCCGACGGCTATCGCCTGCTGGCGGGGCACAAGGTGGGGCTGGTCGCCAACCCGACCAGCACCGACCGCACCCTGCGCCATATCGCCGACATCCTGCACGCCGCACCCGGCATCCAGCTTCAGGCGATCTTCGGGCCGGAACACGGGTTTCGCGGCTCGGCCCCCGCCGGCGCGTCCGAACCCCGCACCACCGACCCGGCCACCGGCATCACCGTCTTCGACATCTACAACACGTCCGGCGCCCCGCTGGAGCGCATTCTCCAGACATCGGGCATCGACCTGCTGCTGTTCGACATCCAGGATGTCGGCGCGCGCTTCTACACCTATGCCTCGACATTGTACGACGTCATGGCGGCCTGCGCGCGGCTGGCCATTCCCGTCATCGTGCTGGACCGCCCCAATCCCATCGGCGCGCAGGCGCCCTCCGGCCCGGTCCTGCAACCGGCCCAGGCCTCCTTCATCGGCCGGGCGCCGATCGCCCTGCAACATGCCATGACGATGGGCGAGCTGGCGCTGTTCTTCCACCGTTACTGCCTGCACCCCGCCGGCGATCCGCCGCGCGTGGTGACGATGGGCGGCTGGTCGCGCACCCTGTTCTTCGACCAGACCGGCCTGCCCTGGATCGCCCCCAGCCCCAACATGCCGACGCTCGAAACCGCCATCGCCTATCCCGGCACCTGCCTGTTCGAAGGCACGGTCCTGTCGGTCGGGCGCGGCACGGCGCTGCCGTTCCTGCAACTGGGCGGACCGGAAGTCGACGCCCGCCCATGGGTCGACGCCCTGCGCCAGGCCGATCTGCCCGGCCTGGCCATCCGCGAAACCTGGTTCACCCCCAGCAGTTCCGTCGACCGCGACCGACTGGTCCATGGACTGAACCTGGTCATTACCGACCGCCGGCGCTTCGACGCGCTGGCCACCGGCCTCGCCCTGCTCTGCGCGGCCCGCCCGCTCTGCCAGGGCCCGCTATGGCGCGGCACCGGCCGGACCGCCGACCTGCTGTTCGGCACCGACAGCATCCGCCACGCCATCGATGCCGGCACCGCCCCGCGCGCGATCATCGCGAGCTGGCAGGGCGACCTGGCGGATTTCGAACGCCGCCGCCGCACCGTCCTGCTCTACCATTCCTGACCGGACACCGATCATGACCTGCATTCTCGCCGTGGATGCCGGGGGCACCCGCACCCAGGCTGCCCTGGTGACGCGCGCGGGCCTCGTCCCGTCCCGGCGCGAGGGCGCGGGGGCCAACGCTTTCGACCGGCCGGACTGGCTGGACAATCTGCACGCCACCCTCGCCCCGTTGCTGGCGGCATCCCCCCAGGCCCTGGTCCTCGGCCTGGCCGGCTTCAGCAGCCGGCGCCCGTCCTCCGCCGCCCAGTCCCGCGCCCTGGCGGACTGGACCGCACCCCTGCCGACGCAATTATGCAGCGATGCCGACATCGCGCTGGACGGTGCGCTGGGCGGCCAACCGGGCATCCTCGCCCTGTCGGGAACCGGATCGATCGTCCTGGCGCGCGCCGCCGACGGCACCACGCTACGGGTGGGCGGCTGGGGCTATCTGCTGGGCGACGAGGGCAGCGGCTACGCCATCGGCCGCGACGCGATGCGGCATCTGACGCAATGGATCGATGCCGGCCCGCCAGCCGACGACCCGCCGGATGTGCATCGTCTCGCCCGGCGCCTGGCCCAACGGCTGGGCATCACCCCCACGCCGGACGGCCTGCTGGAATGGCTGCGCGGACAGCCCCATCCCCGCTCCGCCATCGCCGCCCAGGCCGCCTTCGTCGCCACCTGCGCCGATGAGGGCCTGCCGGAGGCGATCGCCATCCTGCACCGGGCGGCAGAGGCCTTGGCCGGACAGGTGCGCACCGCCGCCACCCGCGCCGGCCTGCCCGACGAGCCATGGAGCCATAGCGGCAGCATCTTCAACAGCCGCCCGTTCCTCGCCCATATGGAAACGACGCTGGGCACGCCTCCCCTGCCGCCGGTCCTGCCGCCACTGGGCGGCGCCGCCCTCCGCGCCGCCCGCCTGGCGGGCTGGCCGGTCACACCCGAATGGATCGCAACCCTGGCCGCCTCACTCGCCGCGCGCGCGTAATCCCGGCTATGCGATCCCCAGCGCGCGGGCGGCGGCGGTCGCCACATCATGGCGCAATTGCACGGTCTGCCGTCCATGGCTGCCATCGGGGTGCACCCGGTTGGTCAGGATCAGCACGAAACTGTCGCTGACCGGGTCCATCCACAACGAAGTGCCGGTAAAGCCGGTATGGCCGAACGAGCCGACAGGAAAGAGGTCGCCACGCGGCGTGGAATAATGGGTGGCGATGTCCCAGCCCAGCCCGCGCAGGTCGGTCCTGCCGGCCGGCTGCTGCGGCGTGGTCATCAGCACCAGCGTCTCGCGCTTCAGCGGAAAGGCGCTGGGCCGCCCGGCACGCCGGTCCAGCAGGGCCTGCGCATACAGCACCATGTCGTCGGCATCGGAAAACAGGCCGGCATGGCCGGCGACACCGCCCATGCGCCGCGCCGTCGGGTCATGGACGACGCCGCGCAGGATCGCATGGTTCTCGTCGAACTGGGTAGGCGCGATCTGCGGGATCAGCCCCGCATCGGGGCGGAAGCCGGAATGCACCATGCCCAGCGGCGCCAGGATATGCTGCGCCGCGTACCGGTCCAGCGGCTGGCCGCTCAGCGTCTCCACCAGCAGCCCCAGCGTGATGAAATTGATGTCGCTGTAGACGAACCGCTCGCCGGCCGGCCGGTCGGGCCGGGTGTCCATCACGCGGCGCACCGCCTCATCCTTGCCCTGCCAGGGGGTGGACAGTTCCAGGTCGGGCGGCAGGCCGGAATAATGGGTCAGCAGGTGGCGGATGGTGATGCCCTCCTTGCCGGCGGCGGCAAAGGCCGGCAGGCGGCGCGCCACCGGCTCGTCCAGTGCGAAGGCCCCCTGTTCCCATAGCTGCATCGCCGCCAGCGCGGTCATCGTCGGCTTGGTCAGCGACGCCATGTCGAAGCGCGTGGTCCAGCTTTGCGGTTCGGGCACCGGCAGCAGGGCCCGATGCCCATAGACGCCGCGATAGACGACGCGCCCGTCATGCCCCACCGCCGCCACCACGCCCGGCACGTCGCCACGCGCTACGGCCTCGTCCAGCAGGCGGCCGACCGGCGCGAAATCGGCCCCGCCGGGACGCGATGCGCAGCCCGCCACGCCGGTCAGGCCCAGCAGGGCGCCGCCGCGCAGCATCTCCCGCCGCGTGGGGCGGGGCAGGCGCAGGTCAGAAGGTATCGGCACGGGCAAGCACTCCAAGAATCTCTTCTTCCACACGGGTGAAGTACGAATAGCGGCCGGGCCGCGTCTCCGGATCGGACGGGTATCCGGTGGCGGCGAACAGCAGCGCGTCACCCGTCTCCGGATCGTACCACAGGCCTGAATGCAGCCCGTACGCATTGCCCAGATGGCCGCGCAGGCCGCCGCGATAACCGGGATACGGCGTGTCGCCCCGGCCGGCGGCATCGTGCTGCCCCAGCAGGCAGATGACGGACAGGCCATAGCAATCGATCGGCCCCTCGCCATCGGCCCCCGACAAGCCGTTATGCCCGTCATAGATCCAGGTCGGATGTTCCATCATCTCCACCGAGGCCGGCGACAGGATCCGCACGCCATCCAGCGTGCCCCGCTGCATCATCAGCCGCGCGATCCGCGCCATCTCGGGGATCGACACCCGCAACCCGCCCTGCGGCGAGAACAGGGTGCCATTGCTGCCCACCCGATAATGCGCCAGTTCGGCCGGCGTCCGGCCGCGCAGGGGCCGGTCATCGGCCGTCGCCACCCATCCCTGCGGCAGATGGCGATACAGAGTGGCCAGCGCGTCGGGGTCAGGCAGCGCCAGCGGGTCGTAGCCACCGGCAATGCCCGCCGGGTCCAGCACATGGGCACGCATGTAGCGGTCGAAACGCTCGCCGCTGACCCGTTCGATGATGGTGCCGACCAGCCCGTAGCAGAGATTGCAATATTCGAACCACGCACCCGGCGCCCGGCCGGCACCATGGGCGAAATGATCGCCGGTGGGGCCGGGCGGGTGCGCGGTATCGAACAGGGTCGCGATATCCTGCCCCGGCGGAATCAGATAACCGCCGGCATCGCGGATGCTCGACGTATGGTTCAGCAACATCCGCACCGTAATCGGCACCAACGGAAAATCGGGGTTGCGCAGCGCAAAGCCCAGATAGCCCGACGCATCGTCATCCAGCCGCACCCGCCCCTGTTCGACCAGCCGCATCAGGCCGATCGTGGTGACGAGTTTCGAGACCGAAGCGATCCGAAAGCGCGTCTGCGGCGTCACGGGCAGGCTATGCCCGTCCATGCGATAGCGAAATCCGCTGTAATGGCTGTAGACCATCCGGCCGCCATGCAGCCGCGCCGCCGCCAGCCCCGCCAGCGGCCGCGCCTCGCCCTGTTGCAGGACCGTCTCCAGCGCCGCGTCGGACGAATTGCCGCTGGCCGCCCCCGCACCGGCCGGCAGGGCCGCCAGGGCCAGCGACAGCCACAGGAAACGCGGAAAGGCGAAGCGGGCCATGCAGTCAGATCCTTCGTGCGATTACGGGGCGGGCGCGCCGGCGGCCTCGCCACCCACCAGCAGGGCCAGCAGGGTGGCGCAGGCGGGGGCCAGCGTGAAGCCCAGCGCCCCCTGCCCGGCATTGACCAGCAGGTTGGCACGGCCGGTATGCCCCACCACGGGCAGTCCGGTGGGCGTGGCGGGGCGAAAGCCCGCCCAGGCCTCAGCATCGTCATACGGCCCGGCATCGGGGAAACTGGCCTGCGCCAGCCGCCGCAACTGCGCGATCCGCCGGGGCGAGGCGTCATCGTCATCGGCGCCGATATCGACCATGGCGGCAATGCGAAACCGCTCGCCTAGCCGGGCATAGACCACGCGGTTATCGTAGTCGGTGACGCTGATATCGGGCGTGCCCCCGGCCCGGACCGGCAGGGTCAGACTGTATCCCTTCAGCCCATATAACGGAATATCCTCACCCACGGCACGCAGCAGCGCGCGCGTGCGCAGCCCGGCGGCAACGACGATCAGGTCGGTCTGGGGGCCGGCCTGGCCGTCGATCCGCACCGCGCAGCGATTGTCCGGCGCGGCCTCCAGCGTCGCGACGCCCCGGACATGCGTAAAATCCGGGCTGGCGGCCAGCCGTGCCAGCAGCGCGCGACAGAACAGGTGGCAGTCGGCGACTTCCTCGCCTGCGGTAAAGATTCCGCCCGCCAGCGCGCCGCGCAATGTCTCCAGCGCCGGCTCGCGCGCCACGCATTCGGCGGGCGTCAGCACCGACTGCGCATCGGGCTGCGTGATCCCCCGCGCGGCATGCGCCAGCGTGGCCGCCGTGCGGTGGACGATCATCTTGCCCGGGCGGCGCCAGCAGAATTCCTCCAGCCCCTCGGCGCGCCATGCCGTCATGACCCGCTGCGCCAGCAGGGCGATGTCCAGCAGGCGGTGCCCATGCGCGCGATTGGTTCCGGCCCGGCACGCCGCGAGAAAGGACAGCAGCCAGCGCCATTGATCCCGATCGGCGCGCAACCGCAACGATACCGGCGCACCGGGGCGCATCATCCAGGCCAGGGCCTGGCGCGGCACACCGGCATCGGCCAGCGGCGCGACGTAACGGTAGCTCAACTGCCCGCCATTGGCGAAGCTGGCGCCCTGGCCGACCTCGGAAAGCTGTTCCACCAGGCGAACTGCATGACCCTGCCGGATCAAGGCATAAGCGGTCGACAACCCGACCACACCGCCCCCGATAACCGTAACCGAACGCGCGTGCCGCATACCTCTGATCGATCCTCCCGTACCGAAACCGCGCGCCGTCGCGCGACACGGCCGAGTTCCCGCAATAGGGCGCGTCCGGGGGCAGGCACCAATTCCAATATGATGCGTGACGTTAACCCCAGGTTATTCCCGGCCCGACAGCGCCCCGAGCGGTTAACCTAACGTTATATGCCGCCGACAATTCGGCATTTGACCTGGACTGTTACGTTATCGCTTCATTCCGTTACGAAACCATGTCAGGTGGCGGCTGCTCCGTCCGTCGGCATGAATTCGTGCCGCCTCACGACGCGGCAGTCTGTTCAGGGATTCGCTTGCACCATGCCTCCATCGTTCGACAGAAAATGGCTTCTGCCGCTTCCGGCCCTCGCCGGCGCGATCGCTCTGGCCCCGGCGGCCGGTGCCGAGACGGCCGTCGGGACCCAGCCCCACGCCGCCCAGCACCGGACAGCCGCACACCATGGCGCGAACCGCTCGGCCAGACCCACGGTAGCAGCAACAGCCGCACCGGCGACGCCGGCGTCCGCCCCGGCCCCGGCAGCACGGGAGAGGCAGGCGCAGGTAGCCCGCCTGGTCGCCGCCCCGATGCCCGAGCCGTCGGCGCCGGAATCCGTGGTGGTCACGGGCTCGATGCTGCAGACCTCGAACAATTCCAACGCCAACCCGGTGCAGATCATCACCGCCAGGGATATCCAGCGCACCTCGGCCACCACCCTGTCGGACTATCTGCAACGGCTGCCCTCCATGGGCACGTCAGGCACCTATAACACGTCGACCAACGGCGGCGGCGGCATCGCCTGCCCCGATATCCGCAATCTGGGCTCCAACCGGGTGCTGGTCCTGGTCGACGGCAAGCGGCAGGTGCAGAATGGCGGGGCAGGCGGTTCCTGCGTCGATCTCAACACCATCCCCGCCTCGATGATCGAAAGCGTCGAAATCCTGAAGGATGGCGGGTCGGAACTCTACGGCGCCGACGCGGTGTCGGGCGTCATCAACGTCAAGCTGAAACACAATCTGACGACCGGCAACGTCACGCTGAAAGGCGGCCTGACCCAGTACGGCGACAACCGCACGGGCATGATCTCCGCGATCAAGGGGTTCGATTTCGACCATCATCGTGGCAACATCACGATCGGCGGCCAGTATCTCACCCAGGGCTCGATCATGCAGCGCGACCGCGCCTGGGGCTACAACCCGCAGATCAACAACCCCGCCCCCGGCGGCACCATCGTCTACGGGTCGGGCATCACCCCCACCGCCACGCCCATCGTCGGCGGGGTCGAGATGTTTCCCAACGGCAATGGCGGCTTCTCGCCGCTGACGGCGTCCGAACGGTACAATTACGGCCCGCAAGGCACGCTCTACCAGTATGTGCAAAGCTCCGCCGCAACGGGTGACACGCATTACGACGTCAACGACCACCTGACCCTGTACGCCAACGCGCGCTACACGCACAAATCCTCGCAGGCCCAGCTCTCGCCCGAACCGCTGACCGGCAGCGTCGGCGTCAACGACCTGCCGGCCGCCTTCGTCCTGCCCGCCGGCAACCCGTACAATGTCTGGGGCAACAATGTCAGCATGTACAAGCGGACGACCGAATTCGGTCCCCGCCAGTACGATTCCGCCAACGATACCTGGCAGGTCGTGGCCGGCGGCAAGGGCACCATCGTCGACAACTGGAAATACGATGCGTCCATGACCTACGGGCAGACGCAGAACACCATGCGCACCCAGGGCATGGTCAATTATGCCGACATCATGCAGGAACTGGGCGTCTCCACGGCGGGCGGCGGCGTCTCCTACAATCCGTCGGTCTGTACCAGCCAGCCGGGTTGCACGCTGTTCAACCCGTTCCAGACCTGGCCCGATTCCGCCGTCAATTATGCCAAACATACCGAAGTCGACCATGCCACCTACCAGCTCCGCGACTTCAACCTGCGCGTCAACAACAACGAGGTGGTAAAACTGCCCTATGAAGGCGGCGGCCCCATCGGCCTCGCCCTGGGCCTGGAACATCGCAGCGAACAGCTCTCCTATTACGCGGACCCCGAGGTCCAGGCCGGCAACATCGCGGGCTCCTATACCTCGTCCACCAGCGGCGGCTTCAACGCGACCGAAATCTATGGCGAAGCCAAGATCCCGCTGCTCCACAACGTGCGTTTCGCCAAGGACCTGACGATCGACGCCCAGGGCCGCTGGTCGCACTACAACACGTTCGGCAATGCCCAGAACTGGAAGACCAGCATCAACTGGGCGCCCGTGCGCGACATCCGCTTCCGCGCCACCCTGGGTACCTCCTTCCGCCAGCCCAACGTCTACGAACTCTATGGCGGCCAGTCGGTCGGCTATCCGGCGGCGGTCGATCCCTGCACCCGTCCGTCCTATTACGGCGCGGCGGCAGCGACGGTCGAGGCCAACTGCGCGCGCTACGGCGCCAACCTGGCCCACCCGTCGCAGGCCTATGCCAACCAGTTGCCGACGCTGGAAGGCGGCAACCCCAAACTGCGCCCCGAAATCGGCCGCACCTACACGTTCGGCACGGTGGTGACGCCCCGCTGGGTCCCCGGTCTCTCGGCATCGGTCGAATACTGGCACACTTCGTTGCAGAACACGATCGGCAGCGTCGGCACGCAATATATCGTCGACCAGTGCTATACCGGCTCGTCGCCGGGCTATTGCGCCGACATCTCGCCGCGTGACGCCAACGGCCAGATCACCATGGTCAACGCGACGATGCAGAATCTCGGCACGATGAACACCGACGGCATCGATTTCGACCTCGACTACCGCATCCGGCTGACCTCGCTCGACGTGCTGAGCGTTTCGAACAACTTCCAGGAACTGATCGCCTACAACGTGCGCCCCTATGCCGGCTCGCCGGTACTCAACGGCGCCGGACGGCTGTATTACGCGGGCGGCGGCGCCTATGCCGGCGCCGGCGTCGCCCATCCGCGCGTGTCCGACTACGCCACGGTCACATGGACGCACGGACCGTACAGCATCACCTACATGATGAACTATATCGGCGGCATGAAGCTCAATAACGGCTCGAAGGACCTGCTGCCCGCCTCGGCAACCTACTACAAGGTGCCGGGCATCTTCACGCAGGACATCACGCTGGGCTATCGCCTGCGCCAGTGGACGTTCCAGGCCGGCGTCAACAACCTGTTCAACAAGAACCCGCCCTTCGTCCCCGACGGCGTCATCAACACCGACCTCGCAGCCTACGGCCAGAACGTGATCGGCCGCTACGCCTTCCTCCAGGCCGGCATGGATTTCTAGCCCCGGACCAGGACCGCGCGCCGGCAACGGGCCGGCGCGCGGTTCATGCCCGTTCGCCCGCACGGCTTCTACCCGGCCACGATCTCCAGCCCCACCGCCCGCTCCCGCAGCCGGGCGAACCGCCACGCCACATGCGCCTCGCCCCAGGCAGGCACGAAGGCCAGCGCATAGGGTGAAATGCTGCTGACCAGATCGCATCCCCCCACCCGGCCCGACACCCAGTCCACCGTGCCCGCGCCATAGCAGCACAACGCCCGCAGCCGCGCGGCCGGCAACGGGTCGGCACCCGGCCACGCCGCCGGATCGCCCAGCATGACGGTCAGGCTCGTACACACCGCCAGCGTCGCCACCAGGGCCGCCGTCTGCGCGACATCCTCGACCAGAAACGCCGGATAGCGTCGCCGCAGATCGGGCCGCCGCAACGCAAGTGTCACCTCGTCCAGTGTCCCGGCAAGGGTGATGCACCCGTCCGGCAGGGCGCACGTCTCCAGCGTCTCATGCCAGACAGGCGGCACGTCCCGCGCCCACACCACCATGTCCACGCCAGACGCGGCGAGATCCACCAGACTGCCGGGCATGCTGGAGGCCCGAACGCGCGGAGCCTTCCCCATCGCCGGAGCCGGCCAGCTTTCGATCATGAACACCGCTCAAGCCGCGACCGTCACGGGCGCATCATCGGCCCCGCCGCAGGCATCGGCCGCATCGATCGTCAGCAGCAGCCGCATCCGCTCCGCCTCGGGCAATGCAGAAAGCGTCGCCAGCACCAGCGCATCGTCCAGCAGCGCCCCGGTATGCGCCGTAAACGCCCCGGCAATCCGCCGGCGAATGTCCTGAACCGTGCCCCGCGCCTGCACCAGCCGCGCCCCCTCCGTCAGATGCAGGCGCGCCGCCTCCCGCACCCGCGCCCCGGGCATGCGAGGATGCACCAGGATGGACCGTCCGGCCGTCCGGATAGCACCGCAGGATGCCAGATCGGTCAGGCGATGGCGTGTCGGGCAGGAAGACATCGGGCAGGCACCGCTCCAGCGAGTATTGATATATTATAACATACGGTCTAGAGGCCGGAAACGCAACCGCCACGGAGCATCGCGTCATGGACACCCGCCTTCCCGTCACCGTGCTGTCCGGCTTTCTGGGCGCCGGCAAGACCACGCTGCTCAACCACATCCTCAACAATCGCGAGGGCCGCAAGGTCGCGGTCATCGTCAACGACATGAGCGAGGTGAACATCGACGCCGACCTGGTCCGCAACGGCGGCGGCGACCTGTCGCGCACCGACGAAAAACTGGTCGAGATGAGCAATGGCTGCATCTGCTGCACCCTGCGCGACGACCTGCTGCACGAGGTCGGCCGCCTGGCGCGCGAAGGCCGCTTCGATTACCTGCTGATCGAATCCACCGGCATCGCCGAACCCCTGCCCGTAGCCGCAACCTTCGAATTCCGCGACGAACGGGGCAACAGCCTCAGCGACCTTGCCCGGCTGGACACGATGGTCACGGTGGTCGATGCCGCCAACCTGCTGAACGATTACGGATCGGCCGATTTCCTGCGCGACCGGGGCGAGGTCGCGGGCGACGGCGACGACCGCGCGCTGGTCGACCTGCTGGTCGAACAGATCGAATTCGCCGATGTGGTGGTCCTGAACAAGACCGGCAGCGCCACCCCGGCGCAGCGCGACGCCGCCCGCCAGATCATCCGCGCGCTGAACCCCGACGCCGACCTGATCGAAACCGACCACAGCCGGGTCGACCTCGCACGCGTGCTGAACACCGGCCGCTTCGACTATGAACGCGCCCATACGCACCCGCTCTGGTTCAAGGAACTTCACGGCCACACCGACCACGTTCCCGAAACCGAGGAATACGGCATCGGCAGCTTCGTCTACCGCGCGCGGCGCCCCTTCGTGCCGGCGGCGTTCGCCCGCTTCATCGAACAGGGCTGGCCGGGCCTGGTCCGCGCCAAGGGCTATTTCTGGCTCGCCACCCGCCCCGACTGGGTGGGCGAACTCAGCATCGCCGGCGCCCTCGCCCGCCACCAGGCCGCCGGACGCTGGTGGGCCGCGATCCCCCATCAACACTGGCCCCAGGACGAGGAATGGCGCCGCACACTCGCCCACAACTGGAACGACACATACGGCGACCGCAGGCAGGAACTGGTCTTCATCGGCACAACCATGGACCAACCCGCCATCCGCGCCGCCCTGGACGCCTGCCTCGCCCCCGAACCCGACGAGGAAACAGGGGGCAGCTTCCTCCCCCACCGCCACGCCAACCTGCCCGACCCGTTCCCCATCTGGGCCGAACAGGCAGCAGAGCCCGCCTGAGCACACCGAATCATGCCCGGACAAGTCTGCGAATACACAATGCCGGCGCGGGAAAGAGGCGCTCCACTTCGCGATGTCCGCTCACCACAAGCGGACATCTTCCCATTGCGCAAGAGGCTTTAATATGGCACGCATGAATCCATGACCCACACAGAAAATACAGCTTCACATGCCTGGTGGCGCTCCGTTCGCGGAGCGGCATAGGGTCTCTTTTCATGACTCAAGCCGCATCAGTCGGCTTGTGTTGAGTCATTTTACCAGAAACGACCAGTCAGGCTGACGATGGAGGCTTCCCAGGAGGAAACAGCCATCATGTCTCCCGGTCTCCAGGACCATTATCCCTTACCTGAGGGATACGCCTTCCGCGCAGGCGTTCCCGACGCAGAAACCTATTGCCGTCTGCGCAGAATAAGCGGTCTGACACCGCGCAGCCTGCGCGCCGCCCAGATGGGCCTGCCCCATACACTCTACGGGGTGCATGTCGTGTACGATGCTGACATCGTGGGGATGGGACGGATGATCGGCGACGGCGCGCTCTTCATCCATTTCGTCGATATCGCCGTCGATCCTGCCCATCACGGGCACGGAATCGGGTCTGCGATCGTGGGCGCTATCATGCGTCATATCCGATCCACCATTCCTGCCGAAACATATGTAAGCCTGATGGCAAATGGCGAAGCCTGGCGGCTCTACGAACGATTCGGTTTCTCGAATGTCCTGCCAGATGCAAGAGGAATGGCACTATGGATCGACAGCCAATGACAACAGCCCTTCTCATCATCGACCTCCAGCGGGCCATCCTCACAGGGCTGGCCCATGCCGATCGGCAATCGTCCATCGATGCCCGCCTCGATGCGGTCGCGGCACGATTGGGCCGGATGAAACATGCAGCGGAAGCATCGGGAATTCCCGTCATCCTCGTTCAGCATGACGGGAACGCCGGGCATCGTCTGGCGGTCGGAACGACCGGCTGGCTGTTCCGCGACGAAATCGCACCGCGCGACGATACGGTCATCGTCCACAAGCGCAGTTGCGACTCGTTCCACGACACGGACCTGAGCGAACGTCTGGCAGAGCTTGGTGTCGATCGTCTGATAATCGGCGGCTGCATGACCCAATTCTGCATCGATACCACCACACGGCGGGCCGTTTCGTTGGGCTTCGACGTGTTGTTACTCAGTGATGGTCATACAACCGCCGATTTCGGCCCACTGACTGCCGAGCAGATCGTCGATCACCACAACCGCTTGTTATCGGGGTTCGACGCAGGATCAAGAACCGTTCGCGTGGTGCCGTCGGACACGGTTCGCTTCCCGATGAACTGATACAGGGTCATCGCCCCAGTCGCAAACTGGTCAGGATACGAATTCCGCACGTCACGCCGAAGCCGACACATCGCGGATCGGCCTCCTGACCAGCTCCCCGCCACAATTCGGGCACCGATGGTCCAGCACCTCCGACGCGCAGGCCGCGCAGAAAGTACACTCGAAAGAGCAGATCATCGCCTCGGCCGATGATTGCGGAAGCACCCTGCCGCAACAGCCGCAATCGGGGCGCATCTCAAGCATGGGTACCATCCTCAAGGGCAAAACCCTCATCCAGCCAGCCCATCACACCACCAGCCATGATCTTCACCGGCCGCCCCAACCGGGCCAGACGCAGGGCCCCGCGCGCCGCGCCATTACAATGCGGCCCCGCGCAGTAAACGATGAAAACCGTCTCGTCAGGCCACATTGCCATGCGTACAGCCGTGATTTTCCCATGCGGCAGATTGATCGCCCCGCCCACATGCCCCCTGGCGAAGAGATCCGGGCTCCGCACATCAAGCAACACGAAATCGGCCTCCCCGGCCAAAGCCTCGTGCACATCCCAGCAATCGGTCTCGAACGCGAACAGCGCCGAGAAATGCGCAACGGCTTCGGCAGACGGCGCGGGCGGAACAAAGGTGACGGACGTTGCCATCGAAAGCCTCCCTGCTTCTCCCCGCCAGCATCCTTTCCCCACGCCACGCTTGCAATTGGCATAAACGACAATCATCATGCAGATCATGCCAAACACAACCGGCCCGCTGGTCGCCGCCCTGCTCTATGACGGGCTCTGCACCTTCGAATTCGGCATCGTGTCCGAAATCTTCGGCCTGCCCCGTCCCGAAATGGGGCCGGACTGGTACCGCTTCGCCAGTTGCGCCATCGAGGACGGCCCCCTGCGCGCCCATGGCGGCGTCCGCATCCTCGCCGACCACGGAGCGGAACTCCTGGACCAGGCAGACCTGATCGTCATCCCCGGCTGGAAGGGCGCCGAGGCGCCGGTCCCCCCCACACTCGTGGCCCGGCTGCGCCGCGCCCACGCGCGCGGGGCCCGCCTGGCGTCGATCTGTTCCGGCGCCTTCGTGCTGGCCGCCACCGGCCTGCTCGACGGCGCGGCGGTCACCACACACTGGCGCCACGCCCAGGCCCTGCAACGCCGCTTTCCCGCCCTCCGCGTCGACAGCACCTCGCTCTATCGCGAGACCGACCGCATCTTCACCTCCGCCGGCAGCGCCGCCGGCATCGACCTGCTGATCGAAATCGTCCGGCAGGATTACGGGCCGGCGGCCGCCAATTCCGTGGCCCGCCGCATCGTCATGCCCGCGCATCGCACCGGCGGCCAGGCGCAGTTTCTCGAACGCCCCGTCAGCCTGCGCGCCGAAGCCGATATCGCCCCCGTCCTCGACCGTGTCCGCCAGGCACTCCATCAATCCTGGCCCATCGCCCGCCTGGCCGACGAAGCCGCGATGAGCCGCCGCAGCTTCGAACGCCGCGTCGTCGCGGCCACCGGCATGCCGGCCGGCGAATGGCTGGCCACCGAACGCGTCGAAGCCGCCAAGACGCTCCTGCAGGAAACGTCACGCCCGATGGAAGACATCGCCGAAGCCGTCGGTTTCGGCAGCGTCTTCGCCCTGCGGCACCATTTCCGCAGCCGCGTCAAACTCAGCCCCAGCGAATACCGCCGCAACTTTGCCCGCCGAAAACCATCGCCAGCCTGAAAAAGACGCCCTCTTCCCCGGAACCCATATGATTTCCCTATACCGCCATATTCATCACAATATCGTAATCAATAGTGGTACATCTCTCGCATCTGTCTCGTCTTTTTACAAATGATCAGCATTCCGCCGCGCCGCTGCAACGGCCCGACCTGCGCGCGACTGACAGAAAGTGGAGTCCATGACCCGTTCCCATGCGTCCCTGCCCGCCTCCCTCGCCTGCCTGCTGCTCGGTGCCTGCACCGCAGCGCATCCGGGGCCGTCGGAAGGCAGCGCGCATGATGCGGCCCTTCCAGCGACCATGGAAGCCATCCCAACGGCCAGCTACGCCGAAAACCACCGCCCGCAATTCCATTTCTCGCCACCCGCGCACTGGATGAACGACCCGAACGGTCTGGTCTATTTCGACGGCGAGTATCATCTCTTCTACCAGCACAACCCCCGCGCCAGCCTGTGGGGGCCGATGCATTGGGGCCACGCGGTCTCGCGCGACCTGATGCATTGGCAAAACCTGCCTGTGGCCTTCGCCCCGGACGAAGACGGCGAAGCCTGGTCGGGCAGCATTGTCGTCGATGAAAGCAACAGCAGCGGCCTGGGCACCAACGGCATCCCGCCGATGGTCGCGCTTTACACGGCGCATAATCGCGCCTTCCAGGCCGCCGGCAAGGCACAGCCGGAACAGCAGAACCTGGCCTACAGCCTGGATCGCGGCCGGACCTGGCACAAATACGCAGGCAATCCCGTCCTGCCCAACCCCGGGGACCAGAAGAATTTCCGCGACCCCAAGGTCGCCTGGCACGCCGCCTCCCACCAATGGGTGATGACCCTGGCAGAAGGCGACCACACCGCCTTCTACGGCTCACCCGATCTGAAAAACTGGCACTCCCTCAGCCAGTTCGGCCAGGGACTCGGCGCCCATGGCGGCGTGTGGGAATGCCCCGACCTGTTCGCGCTGATCGTGCCGGAAAGCGGCGAGACGAAATGGGTGCTACTGCAGAGCCTCAACGCCGGCGCCCCCAATGGCGGCTCCGGCGCGCAATATTTCGTCGGCGATTTCGACGGCACACACTTCACCCCCGATTCCCGCTTCGCGGCAGACGTGCGGAAACAGGGGGCCATGTGGCTCGACTGGGGGCGGGACAATTACGCCGTCATCAGTTGGGCCGGCGTGCCGGCGACCGACGGCCGTCGCATCGCGATCGGCTGGATGGCGAACTGGGACTATGCGCGCCAGGTTCCGACCGAACAATGGCGCGGCGCCATGACCGTACCGCGCACGCTCACCCTGCACAGGCTGGCAACAGGCTACCGGCTTTTCGCCGCGCCGGTGCAGGAGCTCGCAACCCTGCACGGCGCCCCCCAAACCCTGCCCGCCCACACGATCGACGGCACGCTGAAGCTGGATATCCCCCCCGCCACCGTCAGCCAGTCGGACCTGCAACTGCACTTCGACCGCCCCACCGGGCCTGTCCGCTTCGGCCTCGTCTTCTCCAATGCGCGCGGCGAAGAACTCCGCGTCGGCTATGACGGCACGACCGGCCGCTATTTCAGCGACCGGCGCAAGGCCGCCGACCCGGCCTTCTCGCCCAAATTCGCCCCCCGGATCGACACCGCCCCACGCACCGCCACGCACCAGCCCATCACCCTGCGGCTACTGATGGACGCGGCGTCCATGGAACTCTTCGCCGATAGCGGGCAGACGGTGATGACGGAAACAATCTTTCCATCCGAACGATTCGATCGCGTCGCCCTGTTCAGCGAAGGCGGCAGCGTGCGCTTCAAGGGGGGCACCCTCTATCCCATGCGCGGCATCTGGCCGGCACCATCCTCCTCCGGCGGCCAGGACCACGATTGACACGCCCTACGCGGCAGCCCGCAGCAACAACCGGTTCAGGCTTTCCAGCACGGTAAACCCCTCGCGCCAGACCTTGAGGAACCGGGCCCGCTCCATCCCCCGCCCGGCCATCAGCCCGGCCAGCGCGCCCACGCTGCGCGCGCCGTCCACCAGCGGCAGGATCGTCCGCATCTGCGGCGGCACCGGCACCGGCACGGTCAGCGTGCCGAAGGCAAAGGGCAGGATGCCATCGGGGCTGATCTGCCGCGCCAGCTCGGCGCCGGGGATTTCCCGCATCACCGGCACCGCGTCTTCGTCGCCGCAATCGGGCGGCGCCACGCGCGCCCCCTTGCGCACTACATAGGCCACATGGGTGGCCATGTTGCCCGTCAGCGCCTCGGCCACCACGGCCCGCTCCCGCCAGCCCAGCTCCGCCACGCGCGCCCGCAGGCGCGGATTGGGCAGGAACAGCGCGGGGTCATAGCGCGCAGGCTCCATCAGGCACGTCGGCTCCAGCCCCGCCGCGTCGAGCAGGTCGAGAAAAGCGGCAATCGTATAGGCCCGGTCGCGCGGGTTCAGCAGCAGGTCGTACAACCCGGCATCACCCCCGGTCAGATGGTCGCCGAAATTGCCGTTCTGGCGCAGCCACGCCGTGGCCGGCAGCGCGGCCATCACCCGCTTGGCGGTGCCCAGCCGCTCCGCCGGCTTTTGGTCATGCGGCGCCAGAATCTCCAGCGCCTCCTGCACCATATACACGCCGGTCCGCCCATAGAGGGCATAGACCATCAGCCCCATCCCCCCGCCCGGCGCCAGCAGGCCCACCAGCCCGCGCAGCGCCGCCAGCGGATCGGGCAGATGATGCAGCACGCCACAGCAATCGATATAATCGAACGCCCCCAGATCCAGCTCACCCAGTGCAGTCAGCGAGCCCTGGACAAAGCGGATATTCCCCAGCCCCCGCGCCGCGGCCCGCGCCCGGGCAATCCCCAGCGCATGGGCCGAACGATCGACGCACACGACCTCGCCCGCCCGTCCGGCACGCGCCAGATGCGTGGCCAGCATGATCGCCCCATCCCCGGTGCCGCACCCGGCCACCAGCGCCCGCAATGGGGCCGCCTCCGGCCGGCGGGCGCCAAACACCCAGTAGTCGATCTCCCGCAGATGGCTGGGGCTGCCGATCAGCAGCCGCTTCGCCTCATCGCGCGGGTCGCGCTCGGGATAGGGATAGGCCTCATACTGGGCCGCCAGATCGGCATCGCGCGCGTCGGCGCCGGACAGGGTGGTCATGAACGCTTCCCGCACAGATAATCCAGAGACGCCCGAAGGCCGGACCGGCCGTCAGGCGCGCGAGAACACCACATCGTCCGCCAGCCGCGATTTCGGCAGTTTCGCGTTGAAATCACTCTCGGCATGATAACCCAGCGACACGATCACCGCCGGCGCCAGCCCCTTCTCCGTCAGGCAGAACGCAGCATCCAGCGCCTCGGCATCGAAACCCTCCATCGGCGTCGCATCCACCCCCAGCGCGCCGGCGGCCAACAGCAGGAAGCCCAGCGCGATATAGGCCTGCTTCTGCGTCCACATCGGCAGATCGCCCGCCTCCTCGTGCAGCGCCACATAGCCGCCCCGGGTCTTGCGCTGCCCCTCGCGGGCCTCCTCACCGGCAAAGCGGCCGTCCGCCTGCTCCTGGTCCAGCACCGCCTGCAAATGCGCCGGCGGCAGGGTCGTGCGCGCGCACAGCAGCACGACATGCGAGGCATTGAGGATCTTCGGCGCATTATAGGCAAACGGCCCCGCCGCCCCCGTGGCCACGCGCGCCTTGCCGGCCGCATCGTCGGCCACGATGAAGTGCCAGGGCTGCGCATTGACCGAGGACGGGCTGAAACGCAGCGCCGCCATCAACTGCGCCACGACATCGTCCGGCAGCCGGCGGCCGGTATCATAGGCCTTGGCCGTATAGCGATGCTTGAGAATTTCGATCAGATCCATCATCCCGCCTCATCTTCTCTCGACGGGCAGAAGGTGGGCCGCCACGGGCAACGCGGTCAAGAGGCCAGACAGCGTGACGCGGATATGCACCTCACGCGGGCTCCGTCCTCATTTCCAGACAGATTCTATTGAACGGCCTCGATCTGGAACCAGGTACTCACATCGGCCGACAACGTAAAAGCCGCTGCCGAGGCATAGGAAACACTGATCGCATCGCCCGGTGCCACAGGAATGACGCCCGACATACCGGTCACCCCGTCATTATTGTAACCCGCCGGCACCGAGATCCGGAACGACCCGGCAACCCGCACCCCATTCCGATACACCAGGAACTGGTTGGACCCGATACCCGACTGCGCAACCGACAGCGCAACCCGCACCCGGCTCACCCCGGCCGGAATCGTGAACTGCCCCGGCACACCCGCCGACCAGAAAGACGACGTATCGAGAACTTCGCTGTTCCACACATTCATCTGCACGAAACTGCCGCCGGTCGCCGCCATCGCCGCATCCGCCGACAGGGTCACCATCGCCCCCATCCAGGGCACGCCCGTGGTGCCGCAGGAAAAACTTCCGCTCGCAGGCACGTAATTCAGATGGTTGCCGCCGCTGTCGGGACAGGAGGGAATTTCACCATGCCCGACCGGCCCCACCATTTGCGCCCGCGCCGGGCCCGCAGCATATGGCGCCAGCACCAGCACACCGGCCAGCATCAACAGGATTCTCTTCATTCCGAATACCATTGCGTTGCACTGTTCTGCCAGAACGTGGCGCCTCCACCGGGCACGATCGCAACCGGCACCCCCGCCGCCAGCGCATCGATCACGCCCCCCACGGGCGGATAGACCAGCAGCGCGGAACCGCCCCGGTTCAGCACCTTGCGCCAGGTTCCTACCAGCCCCGCCACCAGCACCGCTCCGGTGCCGGCCGGCACATTGGTGAACAGATTGACTTCCGACGACACGGCAGCCGCCGTGCCCTGCCCGCTCCCCGCCGCCACCAGACTGCCCGAGAACGAAATGGCGGACGGCGCCCAATCCTGCCACGCCCCGTTCCACACCTGGATCTGCCCGGTATCGGTGGCGTAATAGACCCCAAGACACCCTGCCGGCAGGTTCGGCGCCACCGGCCGCGCGGCAAGCGTGCCGTAACCGAGATAATCGGTAATCAGCGTGCTGTTGCCCATCAGATCGGCACCCCGATTGTCTGCCCCGCCGGATCGGACAGCATGCCGACCGGCGCGATATTCCCGTTGACCAGCGGCAGCACGCCCCCACCAGCCCCCTGCCCCAGCACCGCCCAGCCCGCCACCGTCCCGGCGCCCGACTGCTTGGCCCACACCGCCCCCGCCGGCCCGCCATCGCGTTGCAGGAAGACATCGCCCACCCACCCGGCGACACGCCCCTCCGGCCCGCCGAACCCGTCCATCACCCGCGCGCCATGATGCAGCACCACCACATCCCCCGGCCGCGCCGGCGCCACGGGCAACATCCGCGAACCCGGCGCAACCGGGCGCGGCACGGCCGCCAACAACGCCAGCAACCGCTCCCCCCGCCCCGCCGGCACGGGTGCCGGCGGCGGAAAGGACGCCGGCAGGATCACCGAAGCCGGCCCGCTGGCACCAATACTTGCCACCGGCACGCCCAGCGCCCCGGCAATCACCGACAGATTGCGGATCGACCCGCTGGACCCGGCCTGCAGCCGCGCGAGAAACTGATAGGCCGACAGCGTCAGCCGCCCGGTCGTGGTGTCGACGAATGGCCAGTCCCCCACCGGCAGGGTCTGGCGCGGTGCCGCCGGCATCACTCCATCCCCGTTTCGGTGTCCAGATAGAACCCGATCAGATTGCGCCGCACCGGGTCCGTCACCTGCAACCGCAGCACCCGCTGCCGCGCCTGCCCCAGCTTCTGCCAGCGCAGCCGCGTCCGATACGCCCCCTGCCGCCCCATCGACCGCCATAGCCGCAGCGCGCTCCAGGTCCGCGCCCCGTCATCCGACCAGTCCAGCATGATCCGCGGGTCCACACCGGGCGGATCGTCGCCGGCATCATCAACCGATTCCACAAATGCACTGCCCGCCGGATTCGATCCCGCCGGCACAATCCCCCCCGTCACGGCAAAGCCGCCACCCACCCCGCCATTATCGGCAAACGCCGCCACCGGCGCCCCCGCCGCCACGGTCAGGAAAACCGGCGGCGCCCCCCCCAGCGGCGCCGACCCGTCAGACGCCAGATAGCGCGCCCCATCCGCATCGCTCAGAAACAACGCCCGGTTCGCCGCCACCGACAGATCCACAAAATCCTCAGGCGCCGCCACGAACAGATCGGCAATCCGCGCCGTGGCAAAGGCCAGGCTGCCGAAACGCGTCTGATACTGCGTGCCGGCCGGCACCGGATACGTCCCCACCGCCGTCTGCTTCATATTGCCGCAGATCGTCACCACCGGCCCGCTCACATAGGCCACGGCATTGCCATCGCTCCACGGCCCGATCGTGTAGCCCGCCCAGTCGGTGGCGGCATAAGCCTCGCCCGAAACCGGCGCCCCGATCTGCGTCGCCCGCCCGGCGGAATACCGGAACACCCGGACCGTGTCCCACATGCTCGCGTTGCCCCGGTTGGCCGCACTGTCCGACAGCCCCACCAGCAGAAACGACACCAGCCAGTCGCCACTCCCCCCGATCGGCGTCAGCCCCGGCTGCCCGCCATAAACATCCGTCCCCCCCTTCTGCCCGTCGGCAATGAACGCATATTCGTCCGCAAACGGAATCTGCACGGCACCGGCAGCATCGATCCAGTTTTCATTGTCGATCGTATACATCGGCAATGTCCCGTTCAGCCCCGTGAGGGTATTGCCGGCAAACTGCGCCGCCAGCGCATCGTAGCTGACAACTCCCATGGCAATCCGCACCATCGCCCCATGCGGCCAGGCCGGCCCTATCACCGCCTGCAATTCCGGGTTGGCATTCCCCCCTTCCACCGCATTGGCCGCCATGTCGCCCCGGCTGAAATACAGATAATGGTTGGTCCCGCCCTGCCCGTCCGGCAGAAAGAACCCGACATTGCCGTTATAACCGGACTGGAGCAGCAGATGCGTCCCCAGCTGCGCGGGATAGGCACATTTGATCACCGGCACCCGGCACGCGGCCCACGCCACCGCACTGCCCAATTGGGGATACAGCCCGTTGAGCCCACCCGACCGCGCCGCCCCGCTGATGATCTGCGCAATACTGGGAAAGACCAGCACCACACGCGGCACCGCCGGATAATCAACCTGATAGGACAGGATCGGATCGTCGATCGTCTGAGACCCGGCCAGGAAACATTGATTGGCCCCATAGATCGGCCCCGGCCCGCCAATGGCGTTATAGACGAATCCCAGAAAGACCGGCGCCGCCCCACCATTGGCCTGATACAGCGCAATCCCTTCCCACACCGCGCCGTCATCCACCCCCACCACCAGATACTGCCCCAGCAGCAGCACCGAGGCCGCATTCAGCCGAAAATTCAGCATGTCCAGTCCCGGCGCCATGGTCAGGATGTCGGCCTGCACATCAGCCTTCACCAGCGTCCACACCACTGCGCCGGAAGGCGAGACCGCGTTCACCGCCCCGCTGCCCAGCGAAATCATGTTCCCCGACCGGTCCGGCATGCACGATGTATTCGCCCACCCGTTATAAACGGCGGTCGACCCCGCCGTATGGCCGCCAAACTGCGGCGCCGCCAGCAGCCCCGCCCCCTCGACGACCCCGTTCCAGGGCGCAACGCGCCACCCCTGCCCCGCCACATTGCCGACCGGCGCCGCCGACGACCAGACGACCGAGGCCGGCACCAGCGCCGCCCCTCCGGCATAAAGCTGCACCTGCCGCTCCCCCGGCGACAGCGACAGCAGCAGATTCACCCACCCCGCCCCCCAACCGGAAAAATCGTAAGACGCACTCACGATCTCCCCGCCCTGCATGTCGGTCGCCCGCACCACGATCTGCGCCCCGGCCAGCGTGTCGTCATTGGCCACGCCGATAAAGAAGCCCGGCCGGCTGCCCGTCGCCTCCCCGCTGCCCAGCACCAGCCCACGCGGCGCGCCATCATCGGGCAGATCCACCCACAGGCTGACCAGCAGACTGGCCATTCCCACCGCCATGCCCTCCGGCGCCGTCGCCCGCGTCAGCGCGGTGGGCGTCGTCAGTTCCACCCCCTGCGGCTGATAGGTCACGTTCCGCACGGCAGGCACGCCCGGCAGACCGATCCCCGTCTCCACATCCAGCTCGAACCGCCGCATGAACACGCGCCCGCGCAGCCCCTGCACCGGCGGCGCGGCCAGCAACCCGCGCATGGTCGCCCCCAGCTCGGTATAGACCAGCGGATTCAGCACCCCGACCACACCGCTCAGGCAATCGCCCACCAGCACCCGGCCATGGGCCATGATCGCGCAATTGGCCCGCCAGCGACCGATCGAACTGTCGGCTCCGCTGCCGGTCCAGGATTCCCGCTCGTGCCACAGGCCGGTCGCCACATCATACACCCAGGTCGCGGCCGCGGACGGAAACAGCAGGGTGACGAATTTATGCCCCTCCAGCGTGTAGCTGAAACACCGCGCATCCGCCCGCGTCACATAGGCCTGCCATGCCCCCTCGATCGCATGGGTCGAAACACGCTGCGGCTGATACCCCGACAGGCGATAGAACATCCCGTCATCGCCCAGGAAAAAGAGCGTATTATCCTCCAGGCAATGCGCGTGCGGCCCCGCAATGCCCCGCTGGATAAACGCCCCATCGAACCGCTGGAACGGAAAGGATGGCGCCGCACTCCCGGCATCGTACCAAACCTCCGTCCGCGCCGCGCCGAACAGATAAAGCTGCTCATGCGAATTCACGATCGCCAGCAAAGGGTCGGCCGTCGCCTCCTTGGAAGCGAACATCGTCCCGTCGAACGGCGTCACCGCCTCCTGCGGCGAAAGAAAGAATTCCTGCGTCCCGGCCCGGTTGAAGACGAAATAAGTATCGAAATACACCACGCTGTCAGCCGGCTGGAAATTCTCATCCGTGATCTGCTGCACCCCGCCAGCCACCGAATAGGACCAGCCGGATTCCCCATCCACCCACACCAGGTCGGTGCCATTGGTATCCATCGACACCGGCCCCGTCACCCAGGTCGCGCCCAATTCGACGCTCGACCCATCCGCATCCACCCGATACAGCGCCTGCCCCGAAACCACATACAGCGCCCCGCCCATCAGGCACATGCCCCACACCGGCCCGGCCCCGCACCGCGCGAACGCCACCATGCCCGGGCAGCCCCACACCGGCACCGGCGTCTTGGCATCCTTCGGCGCATATTCTGCATAGAAATTGACGCAACGCTGCGCATCCAGCGCCACCGAATGCGCCTGGTACGATTGCGCGGCAAAGGCCACCTGCTGAACCGCCATCGCCCCTACCCCGCCCGCCCGGCCGGCCCCGCGCCGGCACCAAACAGCACCGATTGCGGCTCCCGATCCCAGGCCTGCGCCACCATCAATTTGCTGACGGCCTCCTGCTTCAGAATCGCATATTGCGCCGGATTGACCGGACCTTTCCCCGATCCGTTATATTCCGGCCACAATTCCACAGCGAGGTTCCACCGCATCGCCGCCAGCCACTCATCGGGAAAATCCGGCACCGAACCCAGATCGGCAAACGGCATCAACGGCCGCTGCGCGGTAAATGCCACCGCACTGCCACTGTCCGAGGGCGCGGGCCACACATGCAGTACCCCCACCCCCAATTGCGGATCGTAGAAGAACTGCGTCACCACACCGGGCACGCTCTTGTTCGGAACATTCGCGTAATCCAGCCGCGACATCGGCACCAGCGGGACCTCCACCGCCTGCCCGCCGCCCGCGAACTGCCGCCGCCGCGCCGCCGGCACCCGCAACGGCCGCACCATCGGGCAAGGATAGGCCACAACCCGCGCCCCCTCCGACGCCGCGGACGGCAACGGCGCGGCCAGCGTCAGTCCGCCCCCCGAAACCGCCACCACACCGGTCCAGAACACGCCCCCGCCATCCAGCCAGAGTCCAACCCGCCAGCCGGCAGCGATCCCCGCCACAGCCCCAACCGTCACCTGCGCCCCGGCACCCGCCGCCGCCAGCACCGTTTCAATGCACTGGCTGCTCACCGCAACCGCATCCGCCGACCCGGCCCCGATCAGGTACCGCACCTGCCCCGGCTGCAGGAACAGCGTGCAATCTTCTTCGGCCCACACATGAATGCCCGAAGCCTGCCACGCCTGCACCATCGCATTCAGCGACGCGAACGCATTCTCCACCAGCCCCAGGCGCGGCACCTCCTGCGGCCCCACCGCCCCGCACAGCCGCAACGCGCCCGCGATCATCTGGTAAACCGGCTGGCTGAACGGGCAGGTGGTCGTCCCCGCCGGTTCCCGATCCCACTGCGCCACCACGGCGAATTTCTCCGCCGCCATTGCCTTCAGCATCTCGAAACGCTGGGCCGGGCAGTCATATTCCGGCGCCAGTTCCACCGCCAGCGCGAAGCGCAGCGCCGAGATCCATTCCTGCGGCACATCGGCACTATCGGCCGCACCACCCACATCCTGCAACGGAAGCTGGCAGGTCAGGGTCACCGCCACCTGCCCGCCGGCAGGCGCCGGATAGACACTGAAAAGACCGGTCCCCACCTGCGGATCGTAAAAATACTGCACCGGACTCCCACCCGGCGTCCCCTTGCCCGACAGGTTCGCATAATCCAGCCGCGACATCGGAATCAGCGGCGTCTCCACCCCCGTCGCCAGATCGACGGTCCGCGCCCCGATCACCGTCAGCGGCCGCACGAACGGCGCGCCATAAGCGACCACCACCGCCCCCGCCGATACCGGCCCCCCCAGCCCCGATGCCAGATAGACCGTCCCACCGACCACCGACAGCACCGAGTTCCAGAACAGCCCGCCCCCATCCAGCACAATGCCGATCCGGCAGCCGGCCGCGATACCGGCAACAGAGGCCACCGTCACCTGCGCCGCCCCCGCCACCACCGGCGCTCCCGCAACCGTGGCCACATAGCCCTGCGCCACATGGTCCGCGCTGCCGACGCCGATCCCATACCGGGCCTGCCCAGGCTGGAGAAACACCGTCCCCTCACCCTGCGCCCAGACATGCACGCCCGACACCTGCCACGCCTTGATCAGCCCGTTCAGCGCAGACAGCGCGTCCTGATATTCATTCGCCGGCGGCACCTCCCCGCTGGCCATCGCACCGATCAGCCGCAGCGCGCCGTTGATGATGTCGGATGTCCCGGGGTTCCAGCCCGCGCTCCCGGTCATCATGCCGGCACCGGATAAAGACTGCCGACCGGATATGCCCCCGCCGGATCAGCCGCCAGCGCAAACCCAGCCGGCACGCTCACCGATGCCGGATCGTCGATCTGCTGGGTCAGGATCACGGTGCCTTTCGGCGAGGCGACAAACGCTGGCGGCGTGATCGTGGCACCTGTGTCTGGATCGGTATAGCTCGGCGGCGTCACCACCTCGTCCGCCGTGCGATAGAGGATATGATTGCTCGTGGTCATGGCGTTACTCCGCGACCCAGCTTGTGCCGTTATAGATCACCGGGCAGAACGTCGCGCCGCCGCCGGTCAGAGATCCGAGGAAGGTGCACGCGGTTGCATCGGTGACGTATGCTCGCGCGCCCGCATATCTCCGCGCATCGGTCGGAAGCGTCACGACAGTGTAGCCGGTGGCGATTTCCCGGCGGAGGGCGGCCGTGGTGGCAATGTTCGTGGAGTTGTCGCCGGCAGCGGGAGTTGGCGCTTTCGCAAGCTGCCCTGTTCCGGTGGCTAAACTGACGATCGCAGCGTTAATCGACATATTGCCGCCGTTAACCGCCCCAGATGTGCCGCCGGTTACTGTGATCTGCGCGTCATAATAGATGCCGCCGCCATTAGATTTAAATACCTCGTTTGCCGCCACGGCGACAGAACCGGAACCAATATTAACGTTCTGCGCTGTCGTTAAAGTTCCGCCAATTGTCACCGCCCCTGAGATAGCCCCTCCCGTCTTGGGGTAAAGCAACGCATCCGCATTCGCGCGCGTCGTCGCCTCGATGTTGATGTTGGACTGCAACGTCGCCTCGGCACCCGTCGCGCGCGTCGTCTCGGCCGTCAACCCGGCCTGGGTGGCGTAAGAGGCCAGCGCATCGGCAATGTTGACCTGGCTGCCCCCGGTGGGCGTCACCACCGCCGGCGTCAGATCGCCCGCGATCGGCGCCGTCACCCGCCCCGATGCATCCAGACCGGCAACGCCCGACGCCGCACCAATCCTGCCGGACGGGATGGCGGCATTGGCGATCGCCGCCGTGGCGGCAAGCGCCGTCTGCGTCGCATAGCTCTGCCCTGCGGCCGCCACCGTCAGATAGGCCGACAGATCGGACGATTTCGCCAGCATGCCCAGATAGGCACCCAGCATGGTCGCAGACCCGCCGGCAGGCGTGACAGCCGCATGCGTGGCATCACCGGTCAGCGGCGCCGTCACGTCGCCGCCGTCATCCAGCGCCGCGACACCGCCCGCCACCCCCTTTTGCGACGACGGAACAGCCGCCGCCGCCACAGCCTGCACGGCAAGGGTCGCCGCCTGCATCTGCGCCAGCGTCTGGCTGCCCACCAGCGTGGCCGGCGCCAGACCGCCCGGCGGCTGGAACGGCGCATATTGCGCCCACGCGGACACCGGCACCGCCAGGGCGCCGGCAACCAATCCACAACGAAACAGCATCATGATGTCGGCCCCGCCGAAAGCAGAAGAACACCGCCCTGCGTCCACAGCGCGTTTTTCACACCGGGGTCCGCGGTCGGCAGTGCCACGTCCAAAATCAGATGGCCGCCTTCATCCACATGCAGCGCCGCCACCCCGTTCAGCATCAGCGCGCCTTCGCCATCCAGCGGCGCGATCCCGCCGGCTTTCCCCACCCCCAGCCACGCCAGGACATAGGACAGCGCGGCCCGGCAACTCATCCATCCGGCCCCGCTCTGGCGCGAGACCAGCAGCAGGTCGCCATTGCGCACATCCGCGCTGTCCGGCAACTGCGATACCGCAACCTGCGTCACGCCCCGGCCTCCAGCACCAGCAGCAGCCCGTCCTCGGTCCCCAGCAGCACACCGCCCTCCGCCATCAGAAAAGACGAGGATGAACCCTGCGCTATCTTCAGCACCATGTTCTCCATCCCCCCGCCCAGCACCCCCGCCGCACCCGGCAGAACAGGCACGATGGTCAGCATCCCGCCACCGATCGCCACAATCGAAACCGCAACATTCTCGCCCCGGTCCAACATGATCTGAACCCGGTCGCCAACGGCGAAACCGAGCGTGGACGCCACCGCCACCACGCCGCTCCCGGCGGCGGCGGGCGCCGCCACGCAGGTTCCCACCACGGTAAAGCGGTTCTCCTGGCGCGGCCGGGCCACATCCACACTCTGCTCGTCCGCCACCCCGCGCACGAAATCCTGCGGCTGCTGCGCCTCCCACCGCCTTCCATCCACCAACGCCTGCCCGGTCTGCCCGCCAGGGATGGTGCGTGCCCGAGACCGCCGGATCTTGAAGCCCGACAGATCGTCCAGCACATAATGGTCGCCAGGCCGGTACCGCCAGGGCTCGCTCACACTGCTCCTCCCGTCACGCCTGCGGCACACCCTTGATCATCTCAAGAACGATCGTGACCGCACTCCCCGCCCCGGCCCCCATCGTCGTCAGCAGGATCGACCCCGTCGCCCCCGCCACTTTCGGATTGGGAACGCCCTGAAACCGACGAAAATCGAGATGCCCAAAGCCCGACAACGTCGCCAGATCCACCGGCTCCGTCGCCTCCCATTGCAGCCGCGCCACCATCCCATGCACGTCATAGGCAATGCGCCGCACCGTCAGATGCACCCCCGGCACCGCCCCGCCGACCGAAAAAGCCATGGATTGCGCATCCACGATCTTCATCGCCGCCAGCCCGGTCCCATCGCTGACATCCGTCACGCGCAAGACCAGATTACGCGGACCATTCGCGATCACCTGAACAGTCGTCACATCCGCCATGCCGTCCCTCCCCGCATCAGGGCGCAGCCGGCCCCATCGGCCGCGCCCACCCCGTCAGCCCCGACGCGTCGCCGCCGGCTTGCGGCGTACCGGCACGGTCTTCGCCTCGGCGGGTGCCTGCGTGGTGCCGTGATAATGGTGATGCACCTCCACCACGGCCGGACGGCGGGGAGTCGGAGGAGTCAGTTTGCGTTTGGTCATGAGGATTGCTCCATTGTCAGCGTTCTGTTCTTTTTTGAAAAAAAGAACCAAAAAACTTTTGATCATTTAAGAAAAAGACTTTTACCCGCCCGTACAACACCAAACGAACAAAAGCCTTTTTGCTTCTTTTTCTTCAGAAAAAGAAGAGAACCTTAAACGCCAGGCGTCCCATACAGCCCCCGCCAATCCGCCCAATAGCCGGAATAGCGCTCATAACAGGCCGCCTTGGCATTCCTTGTGTCGAAATCATTGTCCTGATCGAACGAGATCGGATCGCGCTCATAATAGGTCAGCGAATTCGGCACATTGGTCCGGATGAACCACGCCGTCTGGCTAGTGAAGTAATGGTTCAGCTTGATGCCTTCGGGGAACGCGTTGGTGGCGCGCAGCACGTTGATCGCATTGTTCGCCGTATCGTTCTGCAGCACCGAATTGCACACCCGGTTGGCCTCGAACCACAGCGCCGAGGGCACATTGAGCGTACGCGGCAGCGCCGAAATCCGCATCCCCCGGTTGTTCTGACACTGCATGATCTGCACCGTCAGATCCTCGATCGCCGCCTCCGACAGATCGGCCGCCGTCCCCAGCAGGTTCGACTGGCTGCCCGCCAGCGTCGGATGACTGGCCGAAATCAGCGGCGCCCCGTCACCCCCCAGCGCACTGGCCGAAAACGCCATGTTGTAAATGCCGGCCAGCACGTTTTCCTTGGTCTGGCGCATCGAAAACGCCAGCTGCGCGGCCCGGCGCTTCGACACCGCCTCATACAGATTGTCGCGCAGCTCCTCATAGGTCACGATATAGCCGAGCGCATACGCCACATGCGTAAAGCGGCTGACCGCACCCTGCGCTTCCGTGTCGTAATAGATCTGCTGCCCCTGCGGCTTCACCGGCGCCAGGCCGAAGCCGGTAATCTCGACCTCCTCCTCATACGCCTTGTCCGACGTCTGCTTGTCGAACAGATCCAGATATTCGACGCGATGCTCGTCATAGCTGCGCCCCCACCACGCCTTGATACCGGGCCAGAGAGCCTTGGGGTGCGCGCCCGTCGTAATTACGGCCATTGAACAGACTCCTCAGACGCCAAGCGTGCTGGTGATGGAATGAAGATTGATGCGGCACAGCCATTTCGCGTTGGCGCCGATCGCATTGTCGATCGCCTGATACGCCCGCAGAATGCGCATCTGCCCGGTCGCCAGCGTCCCCGCGCTGCTCGACTGGATCTGCCACCCGGACTGCGCCGACACGGTCGATCCCGCCCCCGCCACCAGGTTGACATTGCCCGACACCGCACCGGCCGGCAGCGCACCGCCCACCGAATCCTCCTGCACCGCAAAGACCAGATTCGGATCGTCGGCCACATACACATAGGCCGCCTGCCCCGCCGGCAGATACGGCGCCTGGTTCTGCAACAGCGGCACCACCAGCTCGCCCGCATTGCTGGCAATGCCCTGCATCGCCCCGGTCACCAGGCCAGACGCCCCGGCCGTGGCAATCCCCACCGCCGGCACGCCATTGGCATCCGCCCCCGGCAGAACCACCAGCGGGTCACCCAGAAACAACGGCGTGGGGTTGCTCGCCGGCACATAGTAAACCTGCACGCCGCCGGCATACGGCGCACCGGACGCATAAGCCATCGGCCGCAGGCCAAATGGAGCATTGGAATTCATCGGGCAGACCTCTGCACGGGTGAAAAGGCGGCAGGCACGCCATGCGCCCGCCGAATCGGCCTTGCCTGTTTGTGCTGCCTGAACTCTTCTTTTTCTGAAGAAAAAGAAGCAAAAAGACTTTCAGTCGTTTCTCGATAGCATATGGATGGAGAGGGAGTATTCCTAAAAATCCATAGTTTTACTATATTAAAATAATCAGGACCCCATTCCAGACCCTGCCTCACCACGAGAAACCGAACCCAAAATCCAAAAAGTTTTTTGGTTCTTTTTTTCAAAAAAGAACGCCCTACTCCTGGAGTCTGGTTGGAAATGTGGGCTGGTGAGCGAGAGCGGCCCGCTACGGGCCGCGCCCGTCGTGTGTTTCCGAGCACCGAAGCGGAGCGGCCTATATGGCCGTGAGCACCGAAGCACAGGAAACGCGCGTCGGATCGCCACCAGCGCGCATTTACAACCAGACGCCTAGCGTCGCTCTTCCCGGATCGAAATCCCCACATCCCGCGGCACATACTGCGCCTGCCGGTCCGCGCCCGTGGGGCCACCGGGCACACGGCCTTCCCGGATCTGCTCCATCAATTCCCGATGCCCCGATTCCTGCGCCGCCATATCTTCCCGATACCATTCGGCCGGGATTTCCATCAGATACGCAATCTGCGCCCCGCCGCCACGCGCGACACCCACGGTCATGCTCACGGGTTTTCCGGATTCATCCAGAACCTGCTTGTAGCCCGCATCCCCGGCCCGCGCGATCCGCCCCGGCTCGTCATTGAACCAGTGCCGGTGGTACCCTTCCCGATCCGGATAGGCCAGCTTCTGCTCCCGCAGCCCGAACGGCCGGCGCGAGGCCACATGCCTGCCAGAACCCACCCCCGGCGCAGCACCCGATGCAACATTCTGGGCGACACGGCTCCGCGCCGCCTCGTTCAGCGGCACGCGCCCGCGTGTTTCGTCGCTCATGCGTCGTTCTCCCAATAATATCCGGCCCATTCGTCCTTCGTCAGCGGCTTGCCCTTGCCCGCCAGCGCGCGGGCATAACGGTCATATTCCCGCCGCGCCTCCGCCGGCAGCGCCTCGAACCCGCGCGGATTTCCCCCGCGCCCGCCCTCACCCCGCGACGGACTCACCGGCGGCGGCGCCTCCCGGCGCCTGTTCTCGAACAGGGCCGGATGCAACTGCCGCACCTTGCGCCGCGTGATCTCCAGCCGCTCCGCCAGGCTCAACCCCGGATGCTGCCGATCCACCGCCGACTGGATCGCAATCGCATCCTGCCGCGCCTCCGCATCGCGCGAAAACCACGGATTCGCCTGCACGAAATCCATAATCTCCGTCGGCATGCTCTCCACCCGCTCCACCGGTGCCGGGGCCGGGGCCGGCGGTGCCTCCACCCGCGCCGCCGGCAGCGGCGCCGTATCGCGCAGATCCTGCAAATCCCGTTCCGCCACCGCAAACGCCGTCGTGTCGCCACTGGCCACCGCCGCCTGCCGCCGGCCCTCGATATCGCGCACCGCACGCTGATACGCCCGCTCGTCGGCCCGCCGCGTGCGCTCCGTCAGATCGGCAAGCGCCTTCTGGCTGTCGCGCAACTGCGCCTGCATGGTGGCATAACGCCCATCCAACGCCCGATATTGCTGCTGCAACACCGGCAGAAGCGTCATCCCCCGATCGAGAAAATCCCGCGCCGGCCGCCATTTCTCCACATCACCCCGAAAATCGTCCCGCGGCACCCAGCCCATCCGCCGCGCCTGCGCCTCGACCTCCGCATCCCCCTCGACAGGCGTCACGGCCTCGGGCGCATCGGCCACCGGCTCGTGGCCCTCGGCCTCCGCGTGCAGCGCCACGCCCTCTTCGCGCTCGTCCGTCATGCAAGCTCTCCCTCCTGCTTCGCCACCGCCGCAATCGCGGCAATACAGCGCTGCGACATCAGCCGGTACAGCCGCCCATCTTCACCCTTCAGCAGCTGCCCGGCATAGCGTTCGAAATAAACCCGATCCCCCGCCGCCGGAATCGTTCCCACCCACTGCCGCGTGCCATCATCGTTCCAGCGAAATGCCGCCGGCCCCACCGCAATCACCGTCCCATGCTCGGCCGCCAGCGTCTGGCGCTCCACATATTCCGCCGGCAACTGCACCGCCCCGCTGGTCATCTCGGCATGCACATCCGCCAGCACCAGGATCTTGTCGTCCAGCGGCACATATCCCGCCCGATTCACCCCATCCCAGTCCGAAACCACGAATTCCTGCTGGTCGAATTTCAGAATGCGTCCCTCACGCATCACCCGCCTCCTTCTCTCCCGACCCCTGACCGTAAAACGCCCGCATCGCCGCCCATCGCAGCTCGGCCATCTCGGCCGCCAGCGCCGCCCGGCCCCGCGCCTCATGCTCCTGCGCCAGCGTAATCGTCCCCGCCCGCCACTGGCCCAGCATCCGCTGCTCGATGCTCTCGCCATAATCCGTCAGAAACAGACGCACCGCCCGCGTCACCGGATGATGCCGCCAGGCCAGAAACGCCTCCTCCGACAGATCCTCCAACATCGCCTGACGCTGCTCCATCGGGGGTGTTCCTTTTCTGTGGGTCTTCTTCTTTTTCTGAAGAAAAAGAAGCAAAAAGACTTTTCGACGTTTCTCGATAGCATCAGGATGGAGAGGGAGTATTCCTAAAAATCGATAGTCTTGTATTTTTAAATCACAAGAATAAACCGGGCATCTCCACCCAACCCACCAACCCCACCGAACCCAACAGATCAGAAGTTTTTTTGGTTCTTTTTTTTCAAAAAAAGAACATCCTCACTCCCGCTCCACCTTCCGAGCCTGCGCCAACCGCAAAGCCGCCTCAGCCAGCGTCGAGACCTGTTCCACCGCCTCGCTCCCCACCCGCATCTCCATCTCCCGCGCCTCACGCTTCGCGCGCAGATCCAGATCCGCCGCCCGCGCCATCGCCGCCGGATCGGGTACCGGCGTCGGCCGCAACACCTTGTCCACCATCCCGATGGCAGCAGCCTCGAAGGCACGGCGGCGAATTTCATGCCCGTCGCACCAGGAATCGTCCTTGAAGGCGAGCAGGAAATTGGCGCGCGCCAGTTGCTGCATGTCGGTGACGATCTCGGGGTCCGACACCGGCTCCACCCCGCCCCCCTGCTCGTAATCGGCACGGGTGACGCGAAAGAACGCACTGCCGTCCCGAAAGCCGGATTCATCGGGCAGATACAGCCGGTTCAGCCGGTAGAGCTTGCGAAACTCCCCGCCCAGACTGCGATGAATCCGCTTGAAGATGGCACTGAACACTTTCAGCCCCTGCTGGATCACCGCGAGCCCCAGCACGCCGGACACATTCCCACCCGGCATGGCCCCGGAAAGGATATCCTTGACCGACGCAATCTCCCGCCCGGCATCGACCAGAAACCCCAGAAGCTGAAACAGCACCGGATTGGGCCCCGGAAACTGCAACGGCACCAGATTCTCGCGCAACGTGGCACCCGGCGTATTCACCACCTTGTATTCGCCGACCTGAAAGCGCACCGACCCACTGTTCAGCGACATGCCCGAGCCGACAAAGCCGCCGCCGGCATTGGCCAGATGCGCGGCATCGAACATCTGGTTCAGGCTGGTATTCACCGCCGCATTCAGCGGATGCAGCAAGGTGCCGAACCCGATATCGTAGATCGCGGAATCCGGCGACGGGATAAAGGAGAATTTGGTGTAATACGACACTGCCTCGATCCGCCGGATGCGATGATCCTGCGCATCGAACATCACCCCATCCATGTCGAACCCGGCGGCAATGCGCGCCAGCCGGCCCGAATCGCGGGCAATGGTCACGATATAGGGCTCGGCATACCCGTCCCCATCCAGATCCAGCCGCCGATGCTGCTCCAGGAACGTCACCGGCGCATCGCTGTCCTCGCCGGCCTCATGATTGCCGCCATAATCCTGCTCCAGGAACAGCCCGGCCCGAATCCGCTCCTCGATCTCCCAAGGATAAAGGTCGATCTCCTCGGTAATCCGCGGCGCGGTGGCGAAGGATTTGGCGTGGTAATCGATGCACAGCCGCATGGGGTCGACCGTCTCGCTGACATTACGCTGCAACGCCGGGTCGAAATAGGTCTTGCGGAACATGGTGCCGACAATGGAGAGCTTCAGCAGCAACTTGTCGGTCTGCTCCTCCCACTCCGCCATTTCGTCCAGCAACTGCCAGCTCATATGCCGGCCGATCGCCGTCGCCCGCGCCCGCTTCGCCCCCGGCGGCACCAGCCACAACGGCCCGCCATCCGGCCCCATCAAGACCTGCCCCGGCCGCAGCGGATCGGGCACCGGCACACCGGAATCGTCCCCCAGCACGGTGCCCCGCACCACGTCCCGGTCACGCACGATGCCCGGATAGGCTCTTGCTGCAAACTGCACCGCCGCCACCGTCAGCAGCGGATAGATGACGTTCGACGCCCCCGGCCAGGGATAGGTCTTGGGCTCGGCCACCTGCTGCGCCAGATCCAGCCAGCGGCGGCAATTCTCCTTCCACTCGGCCCGCGTGGCCTCGTCGGCCCGCCAGTCGCGCGCCACCCGGTCCGCCACCCGCCCGTGCGTCGCCTCGTCCAGCTCCTCCGCAATATTCGCGATCTCGATCCAGCGCCGCAGCCGCTCCGCCAGATCCATGTCGGGTCCATCCCGCTCCGCCGCATCCATGTTCAGCCCCCCTCGCCGCCGGGCGAGAACTCGCCGCACACATGCTCGGGCACCACCGGCGGAAAGGTGGCAAAAGGCTGCGGCGCCAGTTGCCCCACGCGCGGCGCCCCCTGCGGCACCAGCACCACCGTCACCTGCGGCGGATAACGCCGGCACACCACATCGCCGCCCTCCACGCCATGATGGCGGCACTGGCGGCAGCTACGCCGCCCCAACCCCAGATGCGCCCCCAGATGCGCCGGAATCACCAATCCTGCCATGTCAGTATCCCGTAATGTGCGATCGCGTCCGCCCGTCATCGGGCAGCGCGCGCCAGATATCGTCATCCGCCTCCGCCCCGCCGACCCCGCGCAATTCGCTGCCGAACAGCCGCGTGGCCACGTATTGCAGCGCGTCCATCACATGCGACCACCGGTTCTTTTCCGGCCGGTCGGTATAGCGCTCGCCACTCACCTGCACGCGCCGATACTGGTAGCCGCCCATCAGCGCCCGGCGCACGGTCGTGCAGCGCGGGTGCAGCACAAAGCCCGGCGCCGCCCCGTCCAGCAACGTGCGCAACGGCCGGCGCACACTCTCCAGCCGGATCGCCAGCGTCTGCATCCCCGGTTCGATGGCAATCCCCCGCGCATGCAGGATCTCGAAACAGGTCCGCTCGTCGGTCTGCGCCTTCTGCATCCCCGCCGGATCGCCGATGTCGACAAAGCGCGTATCGGGAAAATGCTGCGCCGAATGCCGCCCCACGATCTCGGCAAACCGCTCGATCCCCATGGCGTCCGACACCAGCTCGTCCACCACGATCCACTGCCCCGACGGCAGCATCTGCGTAAAGACACAGGCCGGCGTCAGCCCGAAATCCCACCCCCGATAAACCGGCAGCGCCGGCACCGTCCGGCACTCCCGGCAATGGAACCCGTCATTATATTCGCCGAAGACCGGCCGCCCTTCCATGACGAACCCATAATCCCCGTCGATATAAACCTTGTTCCACTCGTCGCTTTTCCCGACCGCCAGCCGCTGGTAATAACCGGGCGGCAGATTGTCCAGATTCTCCGCCACCGAAGCCCGCCCGCTGGGCTGGCGAAAGATCCGCGCAAAGCGCTCGATCGTCATGCCCGGAATCACCTGCGCCAGCGCCGCCACCGCCTCCCCATGGTCCTTTTCCTCGAAGAACCGGTACCAGTCCGATTCCGCATCCGGCGGATTGGTATCCATGATCACGCCCGACCATGTCGCCCCACCATCCCGCCGCGCCGGATACCGCCCCACACGCCCCTGCACCGCTTCGATGATCGCCCACGGCACCTCGCGCGCCTCGTTCACCCACGCCCCGGTCAGCTCCAGCGACAGCAGGTTCCCCACCTGGTCCGGCCGATCGAGCGCGCGAAACAGAAATTCGATCTCGGCCGGCTTCTCATCCCCCTCCGCCACCATGCGGTCGATCACATAGGAATGCTCGCTCGGCTTCCACCGCCCGAAGCGCACCGGCGGAAACCATTGATGCACGGTGCGGATCGTGGTGTCCTCAAGCTGGCGATAGGAATTGCGGATCACCGCCCAGCGCGAACGCCGCACCCCATCCGCCCCCGGCGCCTGCCGCAACCCCCGCAGCACGATCTCCCAGACACAGCCCGAACTTTTCCCGGACCCGAACGGCCCCATCAGCCCCCTGATAAAGGCATCCGATTCCATAAACCGCCGGATCGTCGGCACCGACGCCCGATTATACCCCAGCACGCGCAGCCGGCGCCCTCAGCGCCCCTTTCCCATGCTATGCGGCCCATGATCGGGCAGCGGCGCCACCCCCATCCGCCCCCCACGCGGACGCGATGCCGGCGCCGCCGCGCGCTCATGGTCCTTCAGCATCCCACCATCCATCTTGCCGGAAGCCCCCCGCTTCGGCGCGCCGGTCAGTTTCCCCACGCCGAAATCCTCAGCCTCGCCCGGAATCATCTCGCCCTCGGCCAGTTCTTTATGCTGTCGCATGAATACTCTCCCCCGATCTTTCCGCAGGGCTCTGCCCTGCACCCGGAAGGGGACAGTCGTCCCCTTCACCCCTCCTAGCGGACGACGACGGTGTAAAAGCCTGGCGGATCAACAGGTTTGCCGTCACGGCCCAGATGCTGCTTCACATCCTTCAGCAGGCCGAAATGCCGCGCCAGCAGGTCCAGGCTCGGCGTACGCGGCGCCAGCCGCACCGTGAAGTTTCCCGCCTTGTCCCACGACCACCCCGTCACCGCCGCACGCACCTCCACCGGCAACGTCGCGATATCCTCCGGCCCCTTCAGCGGATGCGCCGCAATCGTACCCACATCGTAGAAGGCCAGCCGCGTCAGCTCGGCAATCACCCGATCCTGGCTGAACTGCGTCCGCGCCTCCAACGCCGCTTCCGCCTGCCGGATCGCCTCGCGCACCCGCACCGACCGCAGCAGCTTCCACGCATGCCGGCGCGCATACCCCGCCCCATACCCGGCCCGCATCGCCGCCCGCGTCGTGTTCAGGTCGACCAGATATTCCGCGACGAACCGCGCCTGCCGCACGGTCAACCCCCGCGCCTGCTTCTCCCCCGCGTCCGCCGCCATCGCCTTCCCCCCGGTCTCACCGCGCCGACCATATCGCCCGATCCGGGAGGCCGGATATCCTTATTCATCCCTACATTCCCTCGGGATGGTTTGGTTTGTTTTTTATGCCAGAAGACAAAAATCCCACCCCGCCCTCAGGACACCGCAACCTTTCGCCCCTCGTTTCCCCCCAAGAACATTATCGGCCCGAATCAGTTTGACATCGCGATAAGTAGGTGCCATCTAATTTCATATCGAAATTAGTCAGCGCCGGAACGGGTCCACCATGCCCCCATTCCGCGCTTCCTCCGCCGCACCGTGGCGCCTGGTGACAGGCCGCTTCGTGATGCCCAATATGATACGAAACAGGAACGAAAAAAGGATGAATCCCATTTCCTTCAGAGTTTCTCTGCTTCTGTGCGCTGTCTCGATCGTGCCCTTCTCCGCCTCCGCCGCCACCCGACCGAAGGCGCAGCCGGCCGCGCAGCCCGCCCGCAAGGCACCCGTTCCCCGCGCCGAGTCCGTATCGGTCGTCGGCACGCTGCGTCAGGCGGCGGGGTCAGGCCAGATGGTACGCACCCGTGCCGAAGCCTCGGTCAGCACCGTGGACCGCTCCTATATTACCAAGCAGGTCGCCAGCGCCGGCGCCCTGAACCTGGTCCAGAACATGCCCGGCGCCAATGTCGCGACCTCCGATGCCTTCGGCATGAGCAACCAGGTCACCATGACCCTGCGCGGCCTCAACCAGCAGGAAATCGGCTTCATGGTCGACGGCACGCCGCAGAACGACCCCAATAACGGCACCATCTACCCCTCGCAGCTCATCGATTCCGAAAATCTGCAGAGCGCCTCCATCACCCAGGGCTCATCGCCGATCGACACCCCCAGCTATGTCGATCTCGGCGGACAGGTCAGCTTCAGGACCATCGACCCGTCGCACACATTCGGCGGCTATGCGTCCGCCATGTTCGGCACATGGGATTCCAAGAAGCAGTTCATCCGCATCAACACCGGCGATATCGGCCATACCGGCATCCGGGGCTGGCTGTCCTTCTCCAATTTCTACGACCAGCATTTCACCGGCCCAGGCACCGACAGGCGCCTGCATATCGACGCGAAATTCGTCAAGGAATGGGGCCACGGCAACCGCGTGGCGGCCGTCTTCACCTGGGCGGACCAGACGATCTCGAATTACTACGAACCCACCCTGGCCCAGTGGAACGCCAACGGCCGCTCCAACTATTACAGCCCCACCTACATGCCGGGCGGATCGCCCGCCACCAACGCCGCCTATTGGCGCATGTACCAGAACCCGTGGGAAGATTTCAATATCGGCCTCCCCTCCACCTTCCGCCTGACAAAGCACATCACGGCCGATGTCGAGCCCTATTTCTTCCACGGCTCCGGCGGCGGCCTCAGCGGCACCACCCTGCCGACAGGCGGCTATTACTGGGGCAACCAGTTCGAAGCCCCCGGCTCCGCCCTTCCCGGCGCCGCCAGCGGACAGGCGCCCGCCGTCCAGCGTTACCTCAACTCGCCCTATCGCACCGGCTTCGTCGACAAGCTCAACTGGACCGAGGGCAAGAACACGCTCACGCTAGGCAGCTGGTACGAGTACGACGATTTCTCTAACTGGATCGACTACACCCCCGTCACGGCCGGCGGCGCACCGCAGGGCCCCCGCGGCACCGATCCCACGGTCATGATGGCCAATGGCCGCCCCCTGCGCTCGGGCGACTACAACCTCATGACACAGGTCAACGGCATCTTCCTCAACGACCGACTGAGCCTGCTGCACGACCGCCTGCAGATCACCGGCGGCATCAAGACCGTGATGGTCGATCGCGTCGGCACCAACCACATCCCCGGCACCGAGTACCGCACGCACGACAACAGCTTCCAGCTCCTGCCGCGCCTGATGGTCGGCTACGACATCAATCACGAGCATCAGCTCTTCTTCAATGCCACCACCGGCTTCCGCGCCCCGCTGGGCACCAGCTTCTTCGGCAGCACCAGCCCCGCCACCGGCCAGGTCACGTCACTGGGCGCCGGCCAGCAGAAAGACGAATATTCCATCGCCGAGGAAGTCGGTTACCGCTACCAGGGCCGCCAGATCCTCGGCAGCGTGACCTTCTTCAACTACAATTTCACCAACCGCCAGATCGCCACCCAGACCTATGTCGGCAACCTGCCCGTCTCCACAACCATCAACGAAGGCGGCCAGACCTCGCGCGGCGTGGATATCGAGCTGGGCACGGTGCCCTTCATGCATTTCAGCCCCTACGCCTCGTTCGAATATCTGCACACCTCGATCGACAACGATTTCAGGGTCGGCAACGACTATCTGCCCACCAAGGGAAAGACGGCGGTGCAGAGCCCGCATTTCCAGGCCTCGTTCGGCCTGTCCTATGACGATTCCCTGTTCTTCGGCAATTTCGGCTTCAAATATCTCTCGTCCCAATACTCCACCTTCATGAACGACGAGAAGATGCCCGCCCAGACCCACGGCGACATGACCATCGGCATCTACCTGCCGTCCTACCGCTACATCAAGCACCCGAAATTCCAGCTCAATTTCGTCAATCTGTGGGACACCCACTACCTCGCCGGCCTCGGCTCCGTGCTGCCCAACGCGCAGGCCACACGCGGCGTCAACGGCACGCTCATCGGCGCCGCCGGCTCGCCGACCTACATCATCGGCGCGGGCTTCACCGTCGCCGCCCAGCTCTCCACCGAATTCTGAGCCCGATCGGCCCGGTCACAACCAAAAACACAAGAACCAGACAGGCTATCAGACCATATGGACCTCATTATCCGGAACGTCCGCCTCGCCTCCCGCCCCGCGCCGCTCGATATCGGCATCGTCGCGGGGCGGATCGCCGCCCTTCATCCCCGGATCGCATCCCCCGCCGCCGCCGAATATGACGGCGGCGGCAACCTGGCTTTCCCCGGTTTCGTGGAAAGCCACATCCATCTCGACAAGGCGGCCACCCTGCACCGCTGCGGCACCGACGGTGCCTCCCTTGCCGCCGCAATCCAAAAAATAACCGAACTGAAAGCCCAATTCACGATTCAGGACGTGCACGACCGCAGCGCCCGCGTCCTGCGCGAGGCCGTCACTCACGGCACCACGATCATGCAGAGCTTCGTCGAGGTCGACCACGCCGCCGGCTCGCGCAGCCTGGAAGCCCTCCTCACCCTCGCCGCAGAGGCAAGCCACGCCATCGACCTGCGCCTGTGCGCCTTCGCCCAGGACGGGCTCACGCAATACCCAGGCGGCGAAGCCCTGCTCGACGAAGCCCTGCGCCTCGGCGCCCACAGCGTCGGCGGCTGCCCCTATACCGACCCCGACCCCGAGCAGCAGATCCGCCGCATCCTCGCCCTCGCCGCGAAGCACGGCTGCAACGCCGATTTCCATATCGATTTCGACCTCGACCCCACGGCCAGCCGCCTGCCCTACCTCATCCAACATGTCATCGAAACCGGCTATCAGGGACGGGTCGCCATCGGCCACGCCACCAAACTGGCCGTCCTGCCCCAGGACCAGCAGACCGCCATCCTGGAAGGGCTGCTGGCGGCCGATATCGTGCTGACGGCCCTGCCCGCCACCGACCTGTTCCTCATGCGCGGCGCCATGGCCCCGCTGATGCGCTACGCCCGCATGGGCGGCCGCTGCGCCCTGGCCACCAACAATATCGTCAATCCCTTCACCCCCTTCGGCGACGCCAACCTGCTGCGCATGGGCAATCTCTTCGCCAACATCACCGGCGCGTCGTCCGACGCCGACCTGGCGATGATCTGGGACATGCTCACCATCAGCCCCGCCTCGTCCCTGGGCGTCCCCGCGATCATCGAGGAAGGCGGCATCGCCGATATCGTCCTGATCGACGCCCCCGACCCGGCCACGGCACTGCGCGAACTGCGCCCGGTCCTCAGCGGCTGGAAGGCAGGGGTCTGGACCTTCGTCCGCCATCGTCCTGAAATGAAGGCTCCGTTCTGAAACAGGAATCCATCATGGACGACGCCCGAGACCTCGACCCCCAGCAGCTCCGCTCCTTCCTCGCGGTCGCGGAGACCCTGCACTTCACCTCCGCCGCCCGCCGTCTCGGCATCGTCCAGTCCACCGTCAGCCAGCATGTCAGCCGCCTGGAACAGGCCGTCAACCGCACGCTCCTGGTGCGCAGCACCAAGCAGGTCACCCTCACCCAGGACGGACACATGATGATCGCGCTGGCGCGCGACATCCTCTCGGCGCAGGACCGCGCGCTCACCTGGTTCGACCGCTCCGTCATCCGCGGCTATATCCGCCTCGGCATTTCCGAAGACCTGACCATGACCCGCCTGCCGGAAATCCTGGGCATCTTCCGCGAGAAATATCCCAAGGTCGACGTCCATCTCCGCGTCGGCCTCAGCGGTTCGCTCCAGAATGATCTCGACAACGGCTCGGTCGACCTGCTCTGCACCAAGCGCCGCATCGGCGATGCACGCGGCACCACCATCTGGCGCGAACCCCTGACCTGGTTCGGCAACTGGGAGCCCGGCACCGCCCTCCCCCTCGTCGTGTTCCCCGAGCCGGCCATCACCCGCCTGATCGCGCTCGAATGCCTCAACGCCGCCGAAATCCCCTGGTACGTCGCCTTCACGTCCGAAAACCTGACCGCCCTGCTCGCCGCCGTCCGCGCCGGCTACGGTGTCACCGCGCAATCCTCCTTCCTCCGCCAGTACGACCGCTCGCTGCCCGTCGCCGAGGGCCTGCCCGAAACGCCGGAGGTCGATTTCATCGTGATCGGCAAAACCGAAACGCTCGAAGGCCCCGTCAAGGCGCTCGCCGACACCATCGCCGCCCATTCCCGGCAGATCACCCCCCGCGTCGCCCGACGCAAGGCCTAGCCCCCCGCGCCGGGCCCATCCGGAAAGAAGCCCATGCTGGACACGACGCAGCCCCTCCGCGACCCCCTGCTCTGGAATCCCGATATCGCGCCCCTGCCCCGGCAGAAACGCGACTGGACCTGGGTCACACTCGCCGCGGTCTGGATGGGCATGGTCCATAACGTCGTCGCCTACGAAGCCGCGGCCGGCCTCATGGCCGTCGGCTTCTCGGCCCTCCAGTGCCTGCTGATCGTCTGGACGGCCTATTGCTCCCTCTTCGCCGCCATGTGGCTCAATGCCCGCGCCGGCACCGAATGGGGCATTCCCTTTTGCGTCCTGATCCGCGCCGCCTTCGGTCCGCGCGGCGCTGTCATCCCCGTCGCCATCCGCGCCGTGGTCGCCATCTTCTGGTTCTCGGTCCAGTCCTACGCGGCGTCCGAAGCGCTCAACGCCATCCTCGCCAGCCTCTGGCCGGCATGGAACAGCCTGCACCTCCCCGGTGGCGGCGCATCGCTCGGGCTGTGGCTGTCCATGGCGCTGATCTGGGGCCTGCACGCCCTCGTCGCCGCCCACGGCATGCACCGCATCCGCAATTTCGAGCTGGTCGCCGGTCCGCTGGTCCTCGTCGTCGCCGGCGCCGCTTCACTCTGGGCCATCAGGATCTGCCACGGCACCGGCCCGCTCTTCAGCATTCCCTCCACCGTGCATGGGGCGGACCTCGCCCTCAAGGGCGGTGCCGCCATCACCAGCATCATCGGCATCTGGGCGTCCTTCGCGGTCAATATCCCCGATCTCAGTCGCTTCGTCCGCTCGCAGCGCGACCAGGCCATCGGCCAGCTCATCGGCCTGCCCGTCACGGCCATCATCTTCACGCCCATGAGCATCCTCATCACCTCGGCCACGATCGTCACCTTCGGAAAACCCATGTGGAATCCGGTCGAAATCCTGACCCAGATCCACAGCACCCCCCTCACGCTCGTCGGCGGCATCACGATCATCATCGCCGCCCTGTCGGTCAACGTCGCCGGCAACATCGTACCCGCCGCCTACGACCTGCTCAGCCTGTTCCCGCGCCGCCTCGATTTCGACCGCGCGGGCATCGCGGTCATCCTGCTCGGCCTGCTCGCCGCCCCCTGGATGTGGTTCGACCATCCGCAGACCGTCTTCGCCCTGCTCGGCATCCTCTCGGCGGTGCTGGCGCCCATTACCGGCATCATGCTGGCCGATTACTACCTCGTCCGCCGCCAGACGCTCGACCTCTCCCAGCTCTACACCTTCTCCGGCCTCTATGCGGGCCGGCATGGCTGGCGCCCGTCCGCCCTCGCCGCCACCGCCCTGACCCTGCTGCTCATCCTGCCGCCCACCCTGCTCCCGGCCGGCACATTCCCCGGTCAGGACGCCATCAACGCCGTCTCCTGGTTCCTGGGCATCATCACCGGAGGCAGCCTCTACACCGCCCTCAACCGCTCCCCCAAGGCAACGACACCAGGTCACGACGCCCGGGAAACGAACGGTTTATCCCTTGTCAATCCAGCAAGAACCCGGAATCGTTGACAGACTCCACCCCCCTCCGCATCCTGCGCCACACTCCGGCGCAAGAGCGGACCGCATGCACAACTGGCACCTCCACTGGCTGAACGCGACCGGCGGCCTGCACGCCCAACAGGCGGGCATCCACCAGGCCATCGCGCAGGCCCACACCCTGCTCGCAACCATGCTCCCGCCCCCGCCGCTCGATATCCTCATCCAGCGCGGCCGCGCCGGCACAATCCCCGAGGTCGGCATGGGCGGCCGCGCCTGGCACGCCCGGCTGGTGTCGCTCACCATCAACCCCGACAACCCGAACACGGCCGCCACCATCGCCAACGGCATCCTGACGCGGGACATGCTGCACGAGGCCCACCACACATTGCGCATGGCCGGCCCCGGCTACGGCCGCACCTTCGGCGAGGCCATGGTCAGCGAGGGCCTGGCCTGCCATTTCGCCCGCACCCTCAGCCAGACCCCGCCCGCCCCATGGGAAAACGCGGTCGACCGCCCGACCATCCTGCACCATCACGACCGCCTGCCGCCGATGGCAGCCACCGGCTACGACCACGCTCTCTGGTTCTTCGGCCAGGCCGACATTCCCCGCTGGTTCGGCTACACGCTGGGCTGCGAAATGGTGCAGGCATGGCGAGACACCGCCGGCCCCCTGTCGCCCGAACGCTGGATCAACGTCCCCAGCGGCGACGTCATCGCCGCCGCCCACACCGCCGGCCTGCTACCCGCCGAGGCCGCCCCCCGCCAGAGGTAACGCGTACCCGGCGCCTTCCGGCCAGCCCGCAAGCGCCTCAGTCCAAAGCCGTGCTTCCCTGCGGTCTCCAGACAAAACCTTCGTCGGCGAACCTGCATGGAAATCGCCCCACAGACAGTCTCAGGGCGCCGTGCCTGATATCGCCCCGGCGCGCTGGGAAGGCACTCGGCACCGTTCAAGCGAAGCCTTTTCGAATCGCGATCAAAAAATCCATCATTGCTCGATTTTCCGATCATCCAACCCATCCACCTTCAAAATGATATCGAAATAGGGGAGGAAACCGCAAAATTCTTCATATACATTTCGTAACGAGGTCAAAATCCAACGAGATGGTGAAAAAATGGTGCAGGGTAAGGCAAATAATGTCGGCTTTTCCGGGTATCGTGGAATGACCGCACGAAATTTTCTCCCAAGGCGGGTCAATCTGTTCGCCCTGCTTCTCGCAAGTGCCTCCGAGGTCGCGTTGTGCATGAGCGGCCGGGTCGCCCATGCCGATGACCTTCTGAAAAGCACAGTCTCGGACGCTGACGAAGCCGGCGAGTCCATCTCGGTACAGGCGGCGCGCAGCGGTGCGGCGACGGTCCTGTCGGACAGCACACGTCGGCACAGCACGACCAACGTCACAGTCGTATCCGGGCAGCAGCTTTTGCAAACCGGCCAGACCAGCGTGGTCGCGGCATTGGCGCAGATGGCGCCCGCCCTCAATTCACCACCTTCGGCGGGCATCGGCAGCAACAACCTCGCCCGCGTGATGATCCTGCGGAATCTGGGCGTCGACGAAACCCTGATCCTGGTAAACGGCAAGCGCCGCCATCTGGGCGCCAATTTCGGGCTCGGCGTCGGGCCGGCATCGGGCTCGGACCCTGCCGATATCGGCCTGATCCCCATCAGCGCCATCGATCATATCGAAATCATTACCGAAGGCGCTACCGCGCTCTACGGCCAGGAGGCCATCGGCGGCGCGGTCAATATCGTCCTGAAGTCCAACATCAACAAAGGGTCGTTTACGCTACAGGACAGCGGATATTACGCTGGAGACGGCGTGGGCATCGACGGATACGGCGATTACGGCGTCGCGCTCGGGTCGCATGGCGGATATCTGGACTTCGCCGGGCAGGTGTCCCACCAGCAGCCGACAGTGCGTTCCGGCCCCAACACCACCCAGAAATATTTTGCAATGCCTGATGGGTCACTTGACCCGCGCGAGGCAAAGTTGGGCGATGAAGTGAACCGCATCCAGGGCCTGAACCGCTCGATGCTGGAAACATTCAGCGTCAACGCCATGGTGCCGCTCTCGGATCGCGTCGAACTTTATAACACCACCACCTATGCCCATCGCACGGTCGAAACGCCGGGCTTCTTCCGCAATCCCAATGCCGACGCCAACGTACGCGCCATCTTTCCAAACGGATATAATCCGAAGCTGACCTATGAAGAGAATGATTTTCAGGTCAATGGCGGCCTCCGCGCCCGCAACGTCGTCGGATGGAACTGGGATTTCTATGTCCTGTATGGCAGGGACCAGCTGCGGTCAGGTGCCTATGACACGCTCAGTCCGACATTCGGGCTGAACAGCCAGACCACATTCTATGATGGCTCGTTCATCACCTCGGACCTCAGCGCCGGCTTCAAGGCATCGCGCGGCATCAGCCTGCCGTTCCTCGTGAAACCGCTGGCGGTCGAATTCGGGGGAGAATACCGCCATGACACTTATCAGATGACCGTGGGCGACTATCAGTCCTACGCCAATGGCGGCGTTCCCATCCTGGATGGCCCGCACAAGGGCAATCTCGCATCGCCAGGCGCCTCGGCCTATTCCGGCACGCCCCCTTCATCGGCTGGCAACCATTACAGAGACATCTTTGACGGCCACATCAATCTCGATGGCTGGATCACCCCGAAATGGGAGATCACGGCCGGCGGCCACGCCGTCAATTACTCCGACACGATCACCGCATATACCGGTTCCATCGGTACGCGCTACAATTTCAATTCGCGCTGGGCGATCCGTGGCAGCGTCAATACCGGATACAGGCCCCCCACACTCGCCGGGTTGTATTACAGCACGATCTTCTCTTCGCCCGGCTATCAGACGCTGTATGCGTCCTCGGTCAGTCAGGTGGCCCACCTGCTCGGAGCGGAAGGGCGCAAGGGTGAGTATTCGCGCAGCTTCAGCCTCGGCATCGACGCCACGCCCGTCGACAATTTCCACCTGACGGCGAACATCTACCGCATCAGCATCAATGACCGGCTTGAAAGCACGTCGAATTTCGGCGGCACGTCAATCGAGGATCTACTGGCCAGCGTCGGCGTCGTCGGTGTCCGCTACATGCAATATTATACCAACCCCGTCGATACCACGACGAACGGCGCCGACGTGAATGCGACCTATCTGTGGAATCTGGCCAACGGTCACAGCCTCCAGTTCGGCTTCTACGCCAATGTCGCAGATACCGAGATTTCGCGCTATCGCTCCACTCCCAGCATTCTGGCGGCTTACGGGCAGCAATATTACAACCAGTTCGCCCAGAACGACCTTTTGCGCACCTCGCCTAAAAACCGCGAGACCTGGTCGCTCACATGGCACAAGGGACGCTACACGATCGGATTGCAGGAGCTTCGCTATGGAAGCGTGATCTACATCATCAACCCGTCCGATCCGGCCAATCTGTGGACCAAAGTGCGGCCGCAATGGAACACGGACCTGAGTTTCGACGTCGCGCTCACAAGGCGCGCGCATCTGACGGTCGGCGCCAACAACCTCTTCGACAAATATCCCACGCGCGTCAGCCGCAAGGCCTCGGCTCCCACAGGCTCCTTTCAATATGCGACCTTTTCGCCCTCCGGCTTCATGGGCGGATATTACTACGCAAAATTCTCGATGACGTTCTAAGGTCCACATTCCATGTCATCTCCATCGTCATGCAACCACAAGGAGCGTGAAGGCGTGAGCGAAAAGCCGGTCGCGCTGGTAACGGGCGCCACAAGCGGGATCGGCTTCGCGATCGTGGAGATCCTGGCCACCGATCACGATGTCATCGCCTGTGGCCGCAGCAAGGCGGGGCTGGAGCGGTTAGCCGCCATCCCGCATGTTCGTCCCGTTTATCTCGACCTGACCGATCCCGCCTCGTTCCCGCCGCTGGTCGCGCATGCCCCCCGGCTGGACGTTCTGGTCCATTCAGCCGCGATTTCAGAGCGACACACGCTGGAGCAGGGCAATCCTGCCGCATGGCAGACCAGTTTTGCCATGAACGTCTTCGCACCGGCCGAACTGACCAGGATCTTCCTGCCTGCCTTGCGCGCCACAAGGGGGCAGGTCGTCTTCATCGGGTCCGGGGCAGGAACCAGGGCCGTGCCGGGACATATCATCTATTCCGCCACAAAATTCGCATTGCGCGCGATGGCGGATGCGCTGCGCCTGGAAGAGGTCGACAACGGTCTGCGTGTCGCGACCGTGGCGCCCGGTCCCACCGCAACGCCCATGAACCGCGCGGACCGAGACCCGCTCGACACCGACGAACCCCACCTCGCGCGCGGATCGCTCAGCGACCCGAAAGCCCATGCGGCAGCGGTAAGGCTGGTCGTCGATGCCCCGCCGGACTCTCAGGTGACCGAAATCACGGTCAGGCCGCGTCGGCTCTGATCTCCAGCCGCTCCGCAAACATGGGCCGGCCCTGCCGGCCATCACAGAGGTTCGTCATATAGGACTCCAGGACATGTCGTTTACGGAAACCAGCAGGATGACGTCGATACCCGATGTTATCGACCATCTCGTGAATATCGGGGCCCATCCGCATCTGAATGCACTGCGGGAGCACCGCCCGGTTCTGCGCGCCAATGCACAGGCCACCTTCCAGGCGCTTTTCTACCCCCGGGATGAAACCGAAGTCACCTGCGTCGAGCGGCGCGCACTCGGCTTCTATACCGTTCTGCTGCACAATATCGCCTCGGCCGAAGCGTTTTACGGCCTTCTGCTCGACGAGGCGCAGCCCGAAGACGCAGAACTGGGCGCGCTGATCCGCGAGCTGGCGTCGGAAAGCCTCCTGAAAGGCCCTTACGGATGTTTCCCCGAGGGACCGCTCACGGCCGAAGACCAGCCGGGCCCGCATTATCGGATATCGGAAGACAGGCGCGGCTGGCTGGGCGAGAGACTGGCCGGCGCGATCGAACACGCGCATCTCCTCATCTTTCACCCGCGCGATGTCAGGCCTGCGCACATGGAGCGCCTGGCCGAAGCAGGATGGAGCGTGTCGGGTATCGTCACCCTCTCACAATTGATCGCCTTCCTGTCATTCCAGCTTCGCCTCGTGCGCGGGCTGGAAGTGCTGCGCGATCGCGGCACGAACTGATATCCCGAAGGAGGAATGCTGTCATGACCGAGGCAACGAACGCACACGCGGAGCCGAATGTCTTCACGATGGCGATGCTGGGATGGAGCCCCTGGCTTCCCCCCATCGCGGAGAAGGATGCAACGCCCGCCATCCTCAAGGCCCTTGTCGATCCGGGACGGGTCAAATCGGACTATTTCATGCTGCTGGCACGAGATCCCGACGTGCTGGAAGCCCGAACCCTGTGCGACAAGGATATCTTCTACAACACCGAAGGCGGTCTGAGCCGCGGCCTGCGGGAATTCTCGGCGACGGTGGTTTCACGCACCAACGGGTGCATCTTCTGCGCATCGGTGCATGCGCGGTTCGCGGCGCGGTATCTGCAACAGAAGGACGCCGTCCAGACCTTTCTCGATCACGGGAAACCGGATGACGAACCCAGTCCCGAGATGCGTCTGGTCCAGGACGTTTCGGAAGCCCTGACCACGACACCCGCGGGCCTCGAGCCGGATCATATCGCAGCACTGCAACATGCGGGCTTCGATGATCTGATGATTCTGGATCTGATCAATTCCGCCTCGTTCTTTGCATGGGCCAACCGCCTCATGCTCTCGCTCGGCACGGCGACCTGGTGAACATGGGTGCGGACCAGGATTGTACGGCAAGACAGGGATTGATACGGGCAATGAACAGCACCACCGATATGACGACACGCCTGGCGGACCTCAAGCGCAAGGTCCAGCGGGAACTGGAATGGATCGATTTTCCCGCCAAGACATGGGTCCGTCCCCATGAATTCAGGGGCCGGACGATCCATGATGCCGTAGTGATCGGCGCGGGCATGGCGGGCCTCGCGGTTTCGGCCTCGCTGAAACGATACGGGATCGCCAATCATGTGGTTCTCGACATGGCGCCCGCGCGTCAGGAAGGACCATGGGTGACCTATGCCCGGATGGAGACGCTGCGCTCGCCCAAGATCTTGCCCGGGCCTTGCCTCAACATTCCGGTGCTTACCTTCCGGTCGTGGTTCGAGCATTGTCATGGCGAAGACGCATGGGCCGGGCTGGGACTGATCCCGCGCGGCATGTGGATGGATTATCTGATCTGGTTCCGCGACGTTCTCGACCTGCCCGTGGAAAACAACGTGAAGGTCCTGGATGTCGATCCGGTGGCTTCCGGCGTGATCCGGCTGACGATCGAACGCGATGGGCAGCGGCAGGAAATCTTCACGCGCAAGGCCATCCTGGCCACCGGCCGCGACGGCAGCAGCAGCCAGTATCTGCCCCCGGTCATTGCCGATCTGCCAGGGCACCTGCGGGCCCATGCGGCCGACCCGATCGATTTCTCAGCCCTCGCCGGCCGCCGCGTCGCGGTGATCGGCGCCGGCGCCTCCGCAATGGACAACGCCGCCACCGCGCTGGAAAACGGGGCCGCACGCGTCGACCTGCTGATCCGGCGCAGCGATCTGCCACGCATCAACAAATATCTTGGCCTTGGCTATCCGGGCTCGGTCAACGGCTTTGCCGGACTGTCGGATGCCTGGAAAATACGCTTCCTCGATTATGTCATGTCGGCCCAGACCCCGCCGCCGCGCCCCAGCGTCCTGCGCGTCTCACGCCACCCCAATGCGTTTTTCCATCTGGATTGCGGATTGCTCGATGCGCGGGAGGAAGGCGACGCGGTGGCGCTGAAAACGACCCGCGGCACCATGACATGCGATTTCCTCATCGCCGCCACCGGCTTCGACGTATCGCTTGCCCGGCGGCCTGAACTGCATCGCATCGCGCCCGGCATTCGCCTGTGGAAGGATCGCCTTGACGCCATGGCAGGCCAGATTCACTGCAACGAAATCAATGGTGAACTGGCCTCATCACCCGATCTCGGGCCGAATTTCGAATTCCAGCCGAAGACCGGCATGGAACGCCAGGGGCTGGACGATATTCACTGCTTCTCCTTCGCGGCGTCGCTGTCGTTGGGCAAGGTGAGCGGCGATATCCCGGCCATCAGCGACGGTGCGGACAAGCTGGTTCGCGGGATCGCCGCACAATTTTTCCAGACCGATGCCGCATGGCATTTCGCCAATCTGGAACAGTTCACGACCCCGGAAATTTTCGGCGACGAATGGTGCGATACGGCTCTTCCGACCGGATAAGCCACGTCGAACCGATGCTGTCCGGCCGCCCACGCAATCAGGCGGCCGGGGCATCATGCAGCCGGTCGGCAGGTTCGCCCTGCCGTCCCGCATCCGCTACGCGCCGTCAGCAACCGACGGCCGAACTCAGACCGGCAGATCCCGCCTGTCGGTGATCGTTTCCATCGTGATGTACGACGTCACGGAATCCAGATCGACCTGCGAGACGAGACGCTGATAGATCGTGTCGAAATCCGCCATGTCTGCGGCGACGACCTTGATCATGTAGTCGTAATTCCCGGCGATCCTGTAAAAATCGATCACGTTCGGGATCGCGGTCACGATCTTGCAGAAAAGCTCCAGCCATTCATGAGAGTGATGCCGCGTGCGCACCATCATGAACACGCTGAGCTTGAGCCCCAGCTTCACCGGGTCCAGCCTGACGGTCTCGTTCAGGATAAGCCCGCTTTCCCGCAGCACCGTCAGGCGCCGCCAGCAGGCATTCTGAGACATGCCGACGATATCCGCCAGCTCTCTCTGCGATACGGACGAATCCTTCTGGAGTGCCCGCAGAATCCGCCGATCAACATTGTCGAGTGTAAGGCTCATGACCGATTATTTGACCCAAATTTATTTTATTGCAACCAAAAAACGATATGGTTTTCTCCCTCCTGATGCTCATAAGATATGAAACGCGAGATTTCAGAGAACGAGGGAGGGAATATGTCCAGTAAACGGCTATTCTGTTTATGTATTATCCCTTCCAAATGCTCTCTCCTCTCATGCATCGGGCATATTCTCGACACAGTTTCTGGTCATCGTGAATTCTTGATGAATCGGCATCGGCAAGAGTGCTGCTGATGTATCGGCGAAAGGCTTCCCTCTCCCCTGTCCGTGGCATGTGCGCGGCACTGCCAGCCTTGCTCGTGGTGCTGTCCGCCTCGTTCGGCAGCGCGGTCTTCCCTGCCATGGCGGCGGAAGGCCCGATTCAGGGCGGAACATTGATCTATCTCGAACATCAGGCTCACACCAATCTCTATTCGCCGTCGGGAGGTTTCTACCCCAATGGCGGCATTCTGAACCAGATCACCGACCGCCTGACATGGCAGGACCCGGTTTCGCTGGAGATGAAGCCCTGGGTCGCGACCTCGTGGGAAATCAACGCCGATTATACGCAGTTCACGTTTCATATTCGTCCCGGCATCACGTTTTCCGACGGCTCGAAGCTCGATGCGGCGGTGGTCGCCGAAAATTTCGACATCTTCGCCCGGGGCAGCAAGGCGCGGAGATTGCCTGTCTCCGAAGTGGTGAACAATTACGCCCGTTCCGAAGTCATCGACCCGTTGACGGTCCGGTTCGATTTCAACACGCCCTCGCCGGGCTTCCTGCAAGGTACCTCGGTCATCGGCTCGGGGCTGCTCTCCCACGCCACATTGCAGCGCTCCTTCGACGAGCTGGGGCTCGGTACGCATATCATCGGATCAGGACCGTTCGTGATCGCCGATGAAATCGTCGGCAAGGAAGTCGATCTGGCGGCGCGCCCCGATTACCGCTGGGGCCCCGACGGCGCCACGCGCCGCGCATGGCTCGATCGTGTCCGCATCCTCGTGACGCCGGAGGACAGCATCCGTCTCGGCGCCCTTCTGGCCGGACAGGCCGATTTCATCCGCGATGTCGCCGCCTATGACGAGGAACAGGTCCGCCTGCGCGGCTACATGCTCTATGCTCCCTCCACACGCGGCGTGAACAATGCCCTGGCCTTCCGGCCGGACAATCCGCTGGTCGCCGACCGGCGGGTGCGCGCGGCCCTGCTCCATGCGACCAATCGCGAAGAGATCGTCACCGCGCTGTTTTCCGGCAATTATCCCCTGGCACGTTCGGTCATCGCCACGAAGGCCGCCGGGTTCGAGGATCTCTCGCGGCAGCTTGCCTTCGATCCGGCCCTGGCCGCCCACCTGCTCGACGAAGCCGGATGGCATCTGGCCGATGACGGACTCCGCTACAAGGACAACCAGCCCCTCGCACTCGGGATCCATTTCGCCCTGCCGCAACCGCAGAACCGTACGATGCTGGAGTTGATCGCACAGCAATGGCGCCGGGTCGGGGTTCAGCTCAACGTCATGTCGGGCTCCACCGCCGGCGTGATCATCGACAATCTCGATCCGGCAAGAACGCCGCTGATGATGGCCGAGGTCGGCCGGGCGGACCCGGATGTGCTGAAAAGCGAGTTCTATCCGTCCAACCGGGATATCCTGCTGCAAAAGGGCGGCCAGAGCACGAAGGTGCAGTCCTTCGCCGACGCGCGGCTCAATGCACTCCTGCAAGCCATCTCGGCGGACGTAAACCCGCAGGACCGGCTCAGGAAAACGCAGGAGGCCCAGGAATATATCCTGGATGCCTGTTACGTGATCCCCATCCTCGAAGAGCCGCAGGTCTATGCGGGCGCCCCCGCCGTGCACGGCGTTTCGTTCGAGGCGGTGGGGCGGCCGAATTTCTATGACATGTGGCTGGGCGCGCGCTGAAGAGGTGTCATGATGTTTCCCTATCTCCTGCGCCGTATCCTGCATGCCCTGCTCATTCTTCTGGGCGCCTTCACGTTCAGCTTCATCCTGCTCCAGGTCATGCCCGGCGATGCGATCACGGTGAAGTTCCAGGACCCCGATCTCGGCCTGACGCCCCAGCAGATTGCCGAAATCAGGCTCTCCTACGGCGCCGACGGTTCACGCGTCGCGCAATATTTCCACACGCTGACCGGCATGCTGCGTGGCGATTTCGGATATTCCGTGCAGCAGGGCGTTCCGGTGTCCACGCTGCTGCGGACCACTCTGCCGGTCACGCTCCGGCTCGCCGCCTTCAGCTTCGTGGTGGCCATCCTGGAGGCGATGGCCATCGCGTTCCTGGCGACGGCGCTTCCTTTCGCGTTTCTCAGGCGCATGCTGGCCGCCCTGCCGGGCTTTCTCGGCGCGATTCCGGTCTTCTGGTTCGGGATCGCGCTCATCCAGTTCCTGTCCTTCAAGCTCCGCCTGGTGCCGGTGGTCGGCGCCGGCCCCTATGAGGCGATGATTCTGCCGACCCTGGCCATCAGCCTGCCGATCGGCGCGCCGCTCGCACAGGTGCTGCTGGGAAATCTCGACGAAATCGCCGCGCGCCCGTTCGTGGCGGTGGTCCGTACCAAGGGCGCCGGCGCGTTGTGGACGCTGTTCCACCACGTCGCCCCCAACGCCATCCTGCCCTTCCTGACGATCAGCGGCCTGGTGTTCGGCGAATTGCTGGCCGGCGCCGTGGTGACGGAAACGATCTTCGGCCTCAACGGGATCGGCCAGCTGACGCAGCAGGCCGTGGCCGGGCAGGACGTCGCGGTGCTGCAGGCCGTCGTCATGATCTCGGCGGCGGCCTATGTGCTGATCAATCTGACCATCGACCTCGTCTATCCGCTGTTCGATCCCCGCATTCATCTGCAAGGCAGGACGATGTCATGATTGGCTATGCTGTTCTCGTCCGGCGCCTGGCCGGGTTCTGGACGATGAGAGGCGTCGCATCCCCGACGCTCGGCATCTCGATCGCCTTCATCGCGATGCTGGCCCTGATGGTGCTCTGCCCGGCGCTCTTCACGCATTACAGCGGGATTGACGGGGCGGCGTCCGAGCATCTGCAGGCCCCCTCGGCACGGCATCTGTTCGGAACGGACCAGTTGGGGCGCGATGTGTTCGCGCGTGTCGTCTACGGCGCGTCCCGCACGCTCTCCGCCGCAATCCTCGCGGTGGGCGTCGGGCTGGGCGTGGGGGGCGCCATCGGCCTGCTCGCCGGCGCGGCGGGCGGCCGCGTGGAGGCCGTGGTGATGGGGCTGGTGGACATCATGCTTTCAATTCCGGAATTGCTGCTGTCGCTCAGCGTGCTCATCCTCAGCGGCTTCGGCACGCTGCATGCCGCCGTGGCGGTCGGCATCGGTCAGCTCCCGTCTCTCGCCCGCGTGGTGCGGGGCGATGCGCGGCGCATCCGCGCCCTGGAATTCGTCGAGGCCGCCTATGGGGCCGGCGGCACCTTCGCCTCCGTCGTCCGGCGGCATATCCTGCCCAACTGCCTGACCTCGATCGCGTCCCTGTCGGTCCTGCGCTTCAGCACCGCCATTCTCTCGATCTCGACGCTCAGCTTCCTCGGCTACGGCGCACCGCCTCCTGCCCCCGAATGGGGCCTGATGATCGCGGACGGCCGCAATTACCTGGCAACCGCCTGGTGGATGAGCAGCTTTCCCGGGCTGATGGCGCTGCTGGTCGCCCTTGCGGCCCACCGGATCAGCCACGCCATCAGCGCGCGGGAGAGCGGGACGGGAAACAGATCATGACGGCACAGCTTCACCATTCGCCCCAGCCCGTCCTGGACGTCAGGGGTCTGAATGTCTTCTATCCCGCTCGCGGCGGTTTCGATGCGGCACGCCACCATGTCGTGCAGGATGTCTCCTTCAGCATCCCCAGGTTCGGCATGACGGCACTCCTGGGCGAGTCCGGCTCCGGCAAGTCGACAATCGGCAAGTCGATCATCGGGTTACTCCCCCGCGGGGCGGTGCTGGAGAAGGGCAGCATCGATTTCGACGGCCTCGACATGACCAGCCTCGCGGAACGCCAGATGGAAGCCCTGCGCGGACGGCGGATCGGATTCATCCCGCAGGACCCGTCCAACTCCCTCAATCCGGTCAAGACGGTGGGCGCGCAGCTCGGCGAGATGTTCACGCTGCACGGTCGCTACCCGCGCGAGACGGTGCGCGCCCGTTCGATCGCGTTGCTGGAGCGGGTGGGCCTCAAGGAGCCCGCGCGACGCTTCTCCCAGTATCCGCACGAACTTTCAGGCGGCATGCGCCAGCGTGTGCTCATTGCCATGGCGGTTGCGCTGAAGCCGGAACTGATCATCGCGGACGAGCCGACCAGCGCGCTGGACGCCACGGTCCAAATGCAGATTCTCGATCTTCTGGACACGCTGTGCCAGGAAAACGGAACCTCCGTGCTGCTGGTAACGCACGACCTCTCCGTGGCGGCCGCGCGCACGAACCATACGATCATCCTGCGGGGCGGCCGTGTGGAGGAAGAGGGCGCAACGCGCGACATCTTCGCCAATCCGGCATCGGCCTACACAAGGACCCTGCTCGACAGCCGGCCACGCTTCGTTCCCGCCACGGGCCGGCCGGTCTTCACCGGCGACCAGCCGGACGCAGCGGTCACCGTCGAGAATCTGGTCCAGGAATACCCCCTTGCGCGAGGCAGGACCTTCCGGGCGGTGGATGATATTTCCTTTTCCGTCCGGGCCGGAACAACCCACGCCCTTGTCGGCGAGTCGGGCTCGGGCAAGACCACGATCCTGCGTGCCCTGGTGGGGTTGCTCAAGCCGACAGCCGGGTCGATCCATGTCGCGGGGCAGGATGTTTCCACAACACGCGGCACACTGGCATTCCGGCGCCAGATCCAGCTTGTCTATCAGAATCCCCATGGCTCGCTGAACCCGAAACAGACGGTGGGCGAGATCCTCGAGGAGGCGATCGGCAATTTCCAGCGCGTCGATCGTGCCGACCGGCAGAAAGCCGTGCGGCACATCCTGGATCGTGTCGGCCTGCCGCGATCGGTCATCGAACGCCGCCCCGGCATGATGTCCGGCGGCCAGTGCCAACGCGTGGCACTGGCGCGCGGCCTGGTCATCCAGCCGCGCGTTCTGGTCCTGGACGAGGTCGTCTCGGCCCTGGATGTATGCGTTCAGGCCCAGATCCTGACCCTGCTGACCGACCTGCAGAAGGAGCTGGGCCTGACCTATATCTTCGTCTCGCATGATCTCGCCGTCGTCCGACAGATTTCAGACACGGTGACGGTGCTGTATCACGGCAGGCAGATGGAATCCGGCACGGTGGAAAGCGTCTTCACCACACCGCGCTCCGATTACACGAAATTGCTGATCGCCGCCGCGCAATAGCACCGCCTCCGGGTGGCGCTCCGGCATGGATCAACCCCCATGGGCTCGTCCCAACTGGTGGGAAGGGTGGGAAAGCCGGGTTCTCCACAACCAGCCGCCATCAAGTGGCCTTGCCACTTCCCGCCCCATAACGGCCCCGACATCACCTTTCCCACCCTTCCCACCGGGCCGCAGCCCGAAGGCAGGAATTTCATTGCGGAATATTCCTTATTTCGCTGTCTTTTCCGGATAATAACAGGCACAATCAATGATGTAGAAAATATTTCCATGTAATAATGACAGAAGGAAGAATTTTTAACTTGCTTCTGAAATTTATTCATGTGTAGATGACAACGGTGGATGCTTTTATGAGGACCCCTGACGCGCGTTGCGTCGGTGTTGTTCCGTGACAAGTTACGATTGCGTACACGTTTTGTATGCACCACCGCACTAAAGTAAAGGAGCCTCGTTATGACAACAGGCACCGTAAAATGGTTCAACTCCACCAAGGGCTTTGGCTTTATCCAGCCGGAGGACGGAACCGCCGACGTGTTCGTCCACATCACCGCGCTTGAGCGCGCTGGTATGGCCACCCTCAACGAGGGCCAGAAGATTTCGTATGAAATCGAGGCTGGCCGCAACGGCAAGAAGTCCGCGGTCAATCTCAAGGCTGCGTGAAGGTTCCGCCAGCGGCACCCTCGGAAAACCGCCCTTCGGGGCGGTTTTTTTATGCGCGGGCCCCAACCGGCGGAAGCCCGGCCCGGCACAGTCGCGCCAGGCCGGTCCCCATATCAGCGCAGGCCGCCGGACGCGATCAGCGTCTCCCCCGTCACCCACCCGGCATCGTCCGACGCCAGGAAAACCGCAAGCGGCGCAATGTCCCGCACCTGTCCCGTGCGGCCCAGCGGCGTCTGCGCGATGATGGCCTGCTCCATCTCCGAGCCGACGACATGCGCGGTCTGTGTGCCCTCGGTCTCGATCAGCCCGGGATTGATGGCATTCACCCGGATCTGCTTCGGCCCGAGTTCCCGCGCCAGCGACCCGGTAATGGCATCGACCGCGCCCTTGGTGCCGGTATAGACCGAAGAATTGGGCGGCGTGATGCGCGAGACGACCGAACTGATATTGATGATGCTGCCCCCGGCTCCCAGATGCGCCACAGCGGCCTGGGTCGTCAGCAGCACGCCCAGCACGTTGACGTTGAACTGCCGGTGGAAATGCTCTTCGGTGATCTCCTCGATCGACCCGAATTCATAGACACCCGAATTATTCACCAGAATATCCAGCCGGCCGAACTGGCTGATCGCGGCATCGACCAAGCCCTGCGCGTCGGCCTTGCGCGACACATCGCCCTGCACGGCAACGGCCTTGCCACCGGCTTCGGTGATTGCGGAGACCACCGCATCGGCCCCCGCCTTGCTGGACGCATAATTGACGATGACGGCAGCGCCTTCCGCCGCCAGCGCCTTGGCGATCCCGGCCCCGATCCCCTTGGAGGCCCCGGTGACGATCGCGACTTTTCCTGAAAGCTTGCTCATTGGTCCATGCCTCTTCTGGGCCGGGAAGCGCCTCTGCCCCTCATGCCCGGTTTGCGAAAACGGATAGGTTAAAATGTGGAGCGCCCGCTCCAACATGAGGCATATTGAGAGACGCATCCCGGCGTTCAAGGATTTATGGAGCGATGACTACAAAAATAATTGTCGACACGCAGGCCGCCACGAAGACCGCCCCCACCCGCCGCGGCCGAGGCCGCCCGCAATCCTTCGACCGGGCGCAGGCCCTGTGCGCGGCGATGCGCCTGTTCTGGGATCGGGGCTATGACGGCACCAGCTTCGACGACCTGACCGCCGCCATGGGCATCAGCGCATCGAGCTTCTACAACGCATTCGGCAGCAAGGAGGCCCTGTACCAGGAGACCATCGACGCCTACGTCAAACGCGCCGGCGCCTGGTTCACCACCATCCTGCAGGAACCAACCGACACCCGCAGCACCTTCGCGCACCTGCTGACAACAGCCGCCACCGAATTCACGCGCGACGACCTGCCGACCGGCTGCATGATCGCAGCCGCCGCCACCCAATGCGCCCCCACCCAGGCCCGCCTGCGCGACCTGCTCGCCACCCAACGCACCCAATCCGAAACCGCCCTCGTCACCCGCCTCCAGCAGGGAATCCAGGCCGGCGACCTCCCCCCCGACACCGACATCAAGGCCCTCGCCGCCTTCTACAGCGCCCTCCTGCGCGGCATGGCAGTACAGGCCCGAGACGGCATCCCCCGCGAAAGACTGCACGAAATCGCCCGCATCGCCATGCAGGCCTGGCCGACACCGCCATAGCCGCACGGCGCAGCTACTCCCGCGTCACAAAGCAGGCGCTCTCTGTCCTCGGCAAGCTGATCCATCCAACAGGACCTGGCGCCGATCAAAAATTCCTCTCCGGGAGCGTTACCTCGGAGGCTATCCGGTCGAACCTCCAGACAGACGCGCCAGGTCAGGCCGTCATCCGCCGGTCGCCGAGGGGCACTGGTCCAACATCCAGGAGAATGTTTATGTCCGATCGTTTGATGTCCACCCTGGTGATGGGTGCCTTCGCGACCGCATTGGGCGCACTGAGCGTCACCCCGGCCAGCGCGCAGGAGTTCACGGCCCTGCAGAAGAAGATCCAGGCCGCGAACACCATCAAGGTGAAATCCGGCAAGGTCCAGCCCTGCTTCGGCGTGGCGCTCAAGGGTCAGAACGACTGCTATGCCGGTGCCGGAACGACCTGTGCCGGCACCAGCACCACCGACTATCAGGGCAATGCCTTCAAGCTCACACCTGCGGGCAGCTGCACGGCCATCTCCACCCCGAATGGAGCAGGCAGCCTCACGCCCAAGGCCTGACTCCGGCTCGGCCGGGCCTCGGGCCCGGTCGTCCTTTCCAATCCGGGAGAGACGCGAACCGTGCCGGAATTCTTCTTCGCAAGCCCGCACGCCAGAATGCCCAAACGCGCCGGCGTCGGCCTGAAGGCCGAGCACTACCGCACGATTATCGATACGTCCCCCGATGTCGGTTTTTTCGAAGTGCACGCGGAAAACTATATGGGCGCAGGTGGGCCGCCGCATCGCTATCTTGCGGCCATCCGCGAACGCTATCCCCTGTCGCTCCACGGCGTCGGCCTGTCGATCGGTGCGGCGCGGCCGCTGGACCGCGATCACCTCGGTCGCCTGAAACAACTGATCGACCGCTACGCTCCGGCTCTCGTCTCGGAACACCTTGCCTGGTCGAGCCACGACGCGGGTTTCCTCAACGACCTGCTGCCGCTGCCCTATACGGCCGAGACGCTCATGCATGTCGCAGACCATGTCGATCAGGTGCAGGGCGCCCTGGGGCGGCAGATGCTGCTTGAAAACCCGTCCACCTATCTGGCGTTCGCCGAAAGCACCTGGTCGGAAACCGGCTTCATCGCGGAAATCGTGCGACGCACGGGCTGCGGCCTGCTGCTGGACGTGAACAATGTCCATGTCGCCTCGATCAACCAGCAATGGGATCCAATCGCCTATATCGACTCCTACCCGCTTGCCCATGTGCAGGAAATTCATCTGGCGGGCTCTGCTCCCGATGCCGATGACGAGGGACGCCCCCTGCTGATCGATGCCCATGACCGTCCTGTCGCAGACCTTGTCTGGGATCTGTTTGCCTATACGGTCGCACGCATCGGGCCTGTCCCGACCCTGATCGAATGGGACATGGATGTGCCCGACTGGTCGATGCTGAAGGCGGAAGCGGACCGCGCGGAGCGGACCATGACGGCGACATCCGTTGGGATATCCCACCGATCTCAAGGTTTTTCGCACATATCCTGCAACGACCCCACCGGACATGACGGCCATGCCCGAGCTGATTGATCAATCCGCACCCATCCGGAAAAGCCGGGGCGACGGTGCCGTCGTGCGGGACCTTGCGCAGCTTCAGGCCGCATTTGCCAACGCGATTCTCGATCCCGGCATGGCCGTCCCTTCAGGCCTGACCGGACCCGACGGGCGACCGGGCGCCAGGCGGTTTGCCGTCTATCGCAACAATGTCGTGGCCGGTCTGATCGAAACCCTGAAAGCCGCCTTTCCCGTGACATGCCGCCTTGTCGGTGATGAATTCTTCGCTGCCATGGCCCGCGTTTACGTCGCCGGAGAACCGCCGCGTTCGCCGATCATGCTCGATTACGGAGCAGGTTTTTCAGAATTTATCGCGCAGTTCGAACCCGCGGCGGCGCTCCCCTATCTTCGGGATATTGCCCGGCTCGAGCGATCATGGGTGGAGGCCTATCACGCGGCGGAAGCGATACCGTTGCTGCCATCCGCGCTGGCTCGGGTCCCGCCCGCGGAGCTGCCCTCCATGCGTCTTCTTCTCCATCCCTCTGTCCGGATCGTGCGGTCGATCTTTCCGATCGTCGCCATCTGGCAGATCAACGTCGACGCGTGCGGGACGCGCGAGGTGAACCTTGCCGACGGCAGCGAGGATGCGCTCGTCACGCGGCCGGACGCGGAGGTTGAAATACGTGCCCTGCCGGTTGGAGCCGCGGCATTCATCGAGGCGTTGCTGGCGGGTTCCCCGATCGTCGATGCGATGAAGCGGGGGATGTCCGTCGGTCCGTGTTTCGATCTGGCCTGTGCGCTGACGGGCCTGTTCGAAGCGCGCGCGATTATCGGCTTCGACAGGCCATCGCGTCGGCCAGGAAGGGACGCATGAGCGGGGCATCGACTTCTCCGATCGGGCCTGTCATGGCGGTCCGCCAGGCTATCGCCTGGATCGAAGTGGCCGCGCGACAGATCGCGCCTCCGCTCCTGCGTGTATCCCTCGCATTGCCCTTCCTTCGCTCCGGGCTCACCCGGTGGGATGGTTTCCTGTCGCTTTCACCTGGGACGCTCTTTCTGTTCGAAGACCAGTTCAAGCTGCATATCCTTGGCAGAGAGCGCAATCTTCCGGCGCCAGACCAACTGGCCCTGCTGACCGCGACAGCCGAGATCGTGCTTCCGGTTCTGCTGCTTCTCGGCCTTGGGACTCGCTTCGCCGCCCAGGCCCTGCTGATTATGACTGGCGTCATCCAGCTTGTGTTCCCGGATGGATGGGCCAATTTTCACCTGTACTGGGCAGCGATCGCGGTGGGCATCGTCGCCATTGGCCCAGGCGGCCTGTCGATCGATCATTGGGTCGATCGACGCTTTCGTCCTCTTGGGGGCCGCCGTCATGAGCAATGACAAGCAGCGGCGGCTGAGGCTGGTGTCGTCGGGAGAGGAGAGAGCGTGCGCGGACGCGAACAGCGCAGACAGGACCATCGGAGCGGAAGCAACGCGCGATATCGATTGGACCATTCTCATGGCGCGGGCGCAGGATGGCGACACGGCTTCCTACCTGCGCCTTCTTCATGAGATTACGCCCTATCTGAGGTCGCTGGTCAGGCTCTGGCACAAGGACCATTGGGATGCCGAGGATACAGTGCAGGACATCTTGCTTACCCTCCATTCCATCCGACACACTTATGATCCTTCGCGTCCGTTCGGTCCCTGGCTCGTGGGTATCGCCAATCGCCGGGCTGTCGACCGGCTGCGCCGGCGCGGGCGCCAGGCGCTCCGCGAGGCGCCCCTCAGGGACGAACATGAGGGGATAGCCTCGCCGTCTCAGGACAGTGACAGCATGCTTGACAAACATCATCTGGAGGAGGCTATCGGATCTCTGCCGCCGATCCAGCAGAGGGCTGTCGATCTCCTCAAGCTCAAGGAAATGTCGTTGAAGGACGCGGCGGCCGAGACGGGCCTGTCGATCGCGTCCCTGAAGATGGCCACCCATCGCGCGCTCAAAAATCTGCGGGCGATGCTTTCCGATCGGGGGGATTCATGATGGACACGTCGGATCTCATCCAGTCCCTCGCCGCCAACGCCGGTCCGGTCACGCGTCTCCGTTCGCCTTTGATGCGTGCCACCGGTTGGCTCCTGCTTGCTGCCGCGCTTATGGCTCTGCTGACAGTCGGCCATGGCTTACGACCGCAATTCGCCGAACGCATGCGGGATGCGAGCTTCGCGATCAATATGCTCTCCGCACTTCTGACCGGGGTGCTGGCAACGATCGCCACATTCTTCGTCAGTCTGCCGGACCGGTCGCGGTGGTGGCTCTTGCTGCCGGCTCCGCCGCTCGTCATATGGCTGTCGACCATCGGCTACCAGTGCTTCGATGGATGGGTGCCCATACCCCCGGGAGCGGTCACGGTCGAAGCGGCATCCAGTTGCCTCGCCACGCTTGTCCTGACGAGCCTGCCCCTGTCCCTGGTGATGCTGGTCATGCTGCGCTACGCGGCGGCGCTCCGGCCGACCTCCGTCATCCTGATGGGGAGCCTCGCCGTATCGGCCATCACCTCAAGCGCATTGTCGATGTTCCACCCCCTGGATGCCACGGCGATGGTCCTGGGTTGGAATCTCGGCACGGCGGTTCTGTTCCTGGGAGCCGCCGCCCTCTTCAGCCGCAGACTGTCGAACTAGGCCCTGAGCACGGCCACACCCGTCAGCGACGACGCAGACCTTGGTTCCATAGCCACCGCGAGAGCGGCCAAGCGCCTCACGATGGTCTCGTTATCGGCTGTCGTCTCCTCTTTTTTGGGCCCCAGCCGCCCCCTTCGCCCCTCACCCGAACCGGCAAGGCCGATCCACCGTCGGCACCTCATCCGTCTGAATCACCATCAACTCCACCGGCCCATCCCCCACATTCCCGGCATCGTGCCCCACACGCCCCTGCGCGTCCTTCCGGCTCAGCTGGTCTTCCCCCAGCGAGACTTCCCCCGGCCCCATCACCACCTTGTGCCCATCCATGGCGGTCACATACCACGTCCCCCGCAGCGGAATGATCCATTGCACCGTCGGGTCCGGATGCCAGACGCCATTCCAATGCGCCGGCTGCACGGTAAAGATCACCTGCGCATGGCCGCTCTTCAACCGGTCCTGCCATTGCGGCCCGGCAGGCGCCGACATGGTCTTCAGATCGAAATCCCGCACCGGACATTTCGTCATGTGGCTGATGCCATCATGATCGGTCCAGTTATGCCAATACCACATCGTCGGACGCGGCGGCGCACGCTCCGCACGGGCCGATCCGACGGCGGGCACCTGCCCGGCGAGAAGGGCAATCCCCATCACCGCACCGACTGCCTGCCGGCACGCGCGCGACCGCGGGCGATCATCGTTCCTCATGACATCCCCTCCTGGAAGCCGCCCGAAAACGCACGCCAACGACGACCCGACGCGCCCTTCCCGTGCTTCGCGGCGCACCGAGCGAAGAAAACGTTGCCGCCCGTCCCGTCGGAAACCCGCCCATCGCGGCCGAGCGTATCGTCCGACACGACGCGCATCAATACCGGACGCCCCGTCATCCAGTATCCGCCCGGGGCGGCGGGCTCTTCGCACAAGAAAATTCTGGACAGAAACAGGAGAGTCTGGTCCGATCCGTCATCGAAATAGAAATCGTCACGCTGGCCCGCGTCGAAAAGCGGGTCGCCATATTCACCTCCAGGACAGGATATCCGGGGGGAAAGGACGGATCATGGACACCATTCAGTCGTTCGATCGCTGCCTGGATGCCCGCTTCTTGCAATGCGTGCTGGAGGTGACACGCCTGGGATCCGTGCGCGACGCCGCCAGATCGCTCGGCCTGCCGGCCTCGCTGATCAGCCGCAAGATTTCGGATGCCGAGATCCGCTATGGCGTGCCGCTGTTCGAACGCACCGTACGCGGCATCATCCCGACCGAGACGGGCATGGTCATCGCCGAATATGCCCGCCAGCAGATGGACGAAAACAAGAAACTCCTGGCCTATCTGTCGAACCAGAAACGGCACCGCATCCACCAGATCTCGGTACATTGCGGCGACGGCTTCGTCGAGGACCTGACAGACCGCGCCGTCCTGCCCTTTTCCGACCGGCATCCCGGCATCCGCGTCCGCGTCACGGTCGGCAGCACCGACGACATCCGCCAAGCCGTGTCGGACGGCGTGTCCGAGATCGGGCTATCCTACAACATGGAGGATTTCAACGGCATCAACATGATCCTGCATACCCACAAGCCGCTCTATGCCATCCTATCGGCGCAGGACGCCCAAAGTGCCGGCAGCCATATGACGATCGAGGACATCCTGGACCGCAAGCTGGCCCTGCCGACCCGCAGCCACGGCATCCGCAAGTTGCTCAAGAGCATCGAGGTCAATCACGGGGTGCACATCTTCCCCGAACTGGAATCGAACGCCTTCCGTATCCTCAAGCGGTTCGTCCTGTCCGGGCGCGGCATCACCTTCCTGCCGGTCTTCGCCGTCCGGGCCGAAATCGATGCCGGCACACTGGTCGCCCTGCCGATCGAAAACCGGCTCTGCACCGAGGCATCGGTCCATCTGTTCACCCGGGCGCAGCCCAACATCTCCCTTCCGGTCCAGCAATTCGTGGCCTTCATGCGCGAACGGCTCGAATCCCTCTCCAACGGCAATACCGCGCCGCAGGCGGTCGCCTGACCGGCCGCCTATCTAGCGGCGACGCCCCGCCCGCAGCAACGCCGCCAGCGCCAGCAGCAGCGACATGCCGGACAGCACGAGCGCGATCTTCGATATCGTCCCTCCCTCCATCGCCGCGCGGCCTGCGGGGCCGGGCGCGGGCTCGGGCGCGGCGGCCTCTCCGCCGACGACGATCGCGGAAAAGGCCCGGAAGAAATCCTCCGTCCTGTCTCGCGCCAGCCCGTCGATCATGCGCGCGCCGACCGAGGCCAGCTTGCCGCCGACATCGAAACTGCCCTCGTAATGCAACAGCGTCGCCTCATTGCGCGCCTCCAGGCGAACACGCGCCATCCCCTGGGCAAAGCCGGCGGCCCCGCCCTGCCCCCGGCCGGACAGCACATACGAACGGCCCGGCACGATATCGGAAATCTGCGCCTTGCCCCCGAACCGCGCAGAAAGCGGCCCGATACGCGCCTCGACCTGGATTGCGTATTCGTCGGGTCCCGACAGTTCGAACAGCGTGCAGCCGGGAACGCTGCGCCGCAGGATCTCCGGATCGTTCAGCGCCCGCCATACAATGTCGACAGGTGCCGCGATCTCGTGCTGCCCTTCGATGTTCATGGATGATGTTCCTTCTGCATCATGCTCTCCGGCCCGTACAAGGTCGCCAGGGCCTGGGTCCCCAGCGCCGCGCTGCCCTCCTTCTCCAGGCGGGCATACAGGCGGTGGGCCAGTTCGGTCGCGGGCAGCACCAGTTTCAGCCGTTCGGCCTCGCGCAGCGCAATGCCCAGATCCTTGAGGAAATGCCGGACATAGAAATCGGCCCGATAATCCCCGGCGACGATGCGCGGCCCCATATGCTGCACCAGAAAGCCGCCCGCCGCGCCACCCGCCAGCATCCGCAGCAGGTCCTGCTGCTGCAGGCCGGCCCGCCCGGCCAGGGCCAGCCCTTCGCAGACGCCCATCATCGTCCCGGCGATCACGATCTGGTTGCAGGCCTTGGCCCGCTGGCCCGCGCCGGGACCGCCGAACCGGCAGATCGTGGCACCCACCCGCTCCAGCATCGACCGCATGCGCGCGAAAGCCGCCGCATCGCCGCCGACCATGATCGACAGCGTACCCGCCCGCGCCCCCGGCACGCCGCCTGAAACCGGGGCATCGAGTACCGCGATCCCTATCGCCTCGGCGCGGGCCGCGATCTCGGCCGCCAGACAGGCGCTGGAGGTCGTCAGGTCCAGACAGACCTGCCCGGCCCGGCCATGGGCCAGCAATCCGTCATCGCCCAGGTAGATTTGCCGCACATCGTCGGGCATCCCCAGCATGGTCAGGATCACGTCGGCCGCGCGCGCGACCTCGGCCACGCTGTCGACCCAGCGGGCCCCGGCCTCCTGCACCCGCGCGGCCGAGGTCCGCGTCCGCGTGTGAACCGTGACCCGATATCCCGCTTCCAGCAGGCGCACGGCGATCGGCGCGCCCATCTGCCCCAGCCCGATAAAGCCGAGCCGCGGTTTCTGCTGCGACATTCTCTTTCTATCCTTCCTGTCCCTGTGCCGCCCGGCCGATCCCGTCATGGATCGCGGCATGCAGCCGCATCGGCGTCAGCGGCAGGCACGTCACCTGCGCGCCGACAACCGACAGGGCGTCGTTGACCGCGTTCGCCACGGCGCCGATCGCCCCCATGACGCCGCCTTCCGCCATCCCCTTCAGCCCCAGCGGCGTACGGGATGACGGCGTCGCACGTGCGATGATGCGAATGGCGGGAATGTCGGCCACGGTGGCGATCGTGTAGTCGGCAAACGTGGCCGACAGATTCCGGCCCGCCTGGTCGTAGACGACGTTCTCCAGCAGCGTACCGCTCAATCCCATCGCCACCGCGCCCGCCTGCTGCCCATGAACGACCAGCGGGTTGATGACGGTGCCGCAATTCTCCACCACCAGATAATCGAGGATCTCCAGCCGCCCGGTCTCGCGCGCGATCCGCACCCGGCACGCGTGGGTGGAGTTCGAGAACGTCATCGGCGGCGGATCGTATGTGCGATAGAATTCCAGCCCCGGCCGCATCCCCTCCGGCAGGGCCAGCGGGTCGAAATAGGCCGTGCGCGCCAGGTCGGCCACGTCCAGGCCGGTCTCCTCGCTCCCGCCGGCGCGCACCCATACGATCCTGCCGTCCCGCAGTCCCAGCCCATCGGTGGCGTTCAGACCCAGCCGGTGGGCCGCCAGCCGCAGCAGATGCGCCCGCACCTCCGCCGCGCAGAGATACAGCGCTCCCCCGCCGGCCGTCGCCCCCCTCCCGCCCCGGCTGCCCATGCCATAGGGCGAGGTGTCGCTATGTCCCAGCGTGACGGCCACGTCGTCGGGGCGCACGCCCACCCCGTCGGCCACGACCTGGGCAAAGGTGGTCTCGTATCCCTGGCCCGCGGCCGCCATCCCGACCGAGGCGCTGACCGTGCCATCTGGTTCCACGATGATGCGCGCGGCCTCGTGCCCCGAGCCGCCGATGCCGGAATTCTTGTAGAAGCGCGACCCGTAGGTCGTCGATTCCACGACATTGCACAGGCCGAGCCCGTAGAGGTACCGGCCATCGTCATGCGGGCGATGCGCAGCATAGCCGATTTCGTCCAGCGCAGTTTCCATCGTCTCGGCGCAATTGACGTCGAGCAGCGTCTCGCCGCCCGGCATGGCATAAGGCAGCGCCTGGTCGGCCAGCATGTTTCGGCGCCTGACCTCGGCCGGATCGAGCCCCAGCCGCCGGGCGATGACGTCCAGCGTGCCCTCCATCACCCAGCTCGCCATCGCCATGGGGGCCCGCATCGGGCCGACCCCGCATTTGTTGGTCAGGGCGACCCGGATCTCGTAACCGTAATCCGCGATCCCGTATTGCCCGGTCAGGATGATGCCCACGACCTCGGAAATGTAGTTCGCGGGATAGAAGCAATAGGCCCCGAAATCCTCGACCATCTCCAATGTCAGGCCCAGGATGCGCCCCGTATCGTCCACCGCCGCCCGGGTGCGGCACCATTGCTCGCGCGCATGGCAGGCCGCCAGCAGGTTCTCCATGCGGTCCTCCTTCCAGCGGACCGGCCGCCCCAGCCGCCGCGCCAGGGCGCATATGGCCAGCTCCTCGCGATACAGGGCGATCTTCTGGCCGAAACTGCCCCCGACATCGGGCGAGGAGACGCTGACCTGGCTGTCGCGCAGTCCCAGCCGTCGGACGATCTGCGTGCGCAGCGGATGCGGTACCTGCGAGCCGATCACCAGTGTCAGATGTTCGCGGCCCGGGTCCCACTGCGCGATGCAGCCGCGCGTCTCGATCGGCGCATGGGTCTGGCGCTGCTGGTGGAATTCGGCCTCGATCACCCGGGGCGCGGCGGCCAGGCGGGCTTCGGGATCGCCGGCGCGATGGACGCGCCGGGCCACCAGATTGGTGCCCAGCGCCTCGTCGACCAGCACGCTGTCGTCCCGCAAGGCGGCGAACATGTCGGAAACCGCCGGCAATTCGGCATATTCCACCACGATGCGCTCCATCGCCTCCTCGGCGACGTAACGATCCGCGGCAACCACGCAGGCCACCAGGTCGCCCTGAAACCGCACGCGGTCCACCGGCATGACCGGCATGCTGGTGGGCCGCAGACCCTCGATCGGCGGGGCGACGGTCAGGTCGGTCACATCCTCGGCCAGATCCTCCCCCGTCACCACCGTCACGACGCCCGGCAGCTCCAGCGCGGCCGTCACGTCGATCGAGACGATGCGCGCATGCCCATGCGGCGAGCGCAGGAAGGCGGCATGCAACGCCCCCGCGACCTTGATATCGTCCACATAGCGCGCCAGCCCGGCCAGTAGCCGGTGGTCCTCGCGGCGCGGCCGCGGCTGCCCGACATACGCCTCGCGCTCAGACATCCGCCACCTCCCGCAAGGCGGCGGAAGCCGCCATGATCGCCCGCACGATGGGCCCGTAGCCGGTGCAGCGGCACAGATTGCCGCCCAGCACCGCGCGAACGCCCGCTTCGTCGCAATCGGGATGGTCGCGCAGATAGGCGGCGAACGTCATCAATATCCCGGGCGTGCAGAACCCGCATTGCTGGGCATGATGCGTATGGAAGGCCGCGCGCAATGCCCGCAGTTCGGCCGACGGAGCCCCTCCCTCCAGCGTGGTGACGGCATGGCCCTCCATCTGCACGGCAAAGAGCAGGCACGCCCGCGCCGACTGCCCGTCGACCAGCACGGTACAGGCCCCGCAGATCCCCTGCTCGCAACCGACATGGGTCGCCGTCAGGTCCAACCGGTCCCGCAGCACGTCCGACAGCAGGTAATGCGGCTCGACCGCCACATCCCGGACCTCGCCATTGACCGTCAGGCTGATGATCATGCGCCTGCCCCCTCCTTCGTATCACCGGCCGCCCCGGCCAGGCACACGGCCATGCGCCCCTCCAGCACCGACAACAGGTAGCGACCGGCCGCGTCCTGCCCGATCAGCCCGCCCATATGCGCCACGACCCGCCGCGCGACCTCGCCCCGCAGGGCCGCATCGGGACGCACGCCGCGCAGATCGTCGAACATGCCCTCCATGACCGGCGGCCGCACGGCCCCGGCCGCCACCACGATCGTCAGCCCGGCCAGTCCCCCCTGCGCATCGGCAACCAGCCGGACGGCGCAGATCAGGGCCGGAAAACTGCCGGCCGTGACATGGAACATCTCCGCCACCGCCCGCATGGCCTCGGGCTGGCGCGGAAAACAGACCGACACCACGACCTCCCCGGCGTCCAGCGCACAGTTCAGGGGCGAGCGATACAGATCGCGATAGGCCGCGGTACGGACACCCCGCGCCGAACGCAGCACCAGCCGCGCATCGAACAGCAAGGCGGCCAGCGGCATGTGCGCCGCCGGATCGGCCAGGACCAGGCTGCCGCCGATGGTGCCGCGCTGGCGCACCGCGTAATTGCCGATCCCGCCGGCCATGCGCCTCAGCAACGGCAGGTGCGTCGCCACCACCGCACTCTCGGCCACATGCTGATGCCGGACCAGGGCTCCGATCCGCAACCCGTCCTGCTCGGGCAGAATGTGGTCCATCTCCACGATGTCGTTCACGTCGATCACATGCTCCGGCCGGGACAGGCGCAGGGTCAGCATCGGCACCAGGCTCTGCCCGCCGGCCAGGATGACGGCCGCATCACCCAGCCGTGCCTTCAACCCCACGAGTTCGGCCACGGTCTGTAGCCGGTGATAGGAAAAAGGAGCTGGTTTCACCGCGTCATCCTGCCGTTCCTGGACCTGCCGCCCTCAAAACCCCGTGCTGACCGACGCCACCGCCGCAAATCCACCGCCGATCGTATAGAGCGGCGCGGAGGCGTTGATCATGTGCCCATGCAGGCCCATGACGGGGCGGGCATTCGTTCCGACACTATACAGACCAGAAAGCCAGTCATTGGCACCGATATTCATGAAATTGAGCTGGATCTGCGGATGCTTGGCAAAGCCCACATTCCGGAACCGGTAGCCCAGGCCCAGATTCGCGGTCTCGTAAGCCGGGATCTTCTCGTCGTCCATGAATGTCGAATATTGCGAACCAACATAGTTGAACGTGAAGGTTCCGAACAGGGACCCGTCATCGTACGACAGGCCCACCGCCGCGGTAAATTCCGGGCTCTGGATCGCGACCTTGCCGGCCGTCGGCAGCACGTCGCCACCGGTGACGAAATTGTTATCCATCGTCGCGTGCAGGTACTGGGCCGAGACATAGGGGCTGAAATGATGCCACGGACGCAGCCCCAGTTCGATCTGGGCGCCCCGTATGGTCTTGCCACCGGCATCCAGCACGGTCGGAATCGGCACCTGGTCGATGAACGTCGTCGACTGGACCTGATAATTCACCAGATTATAGTTGAACAGGGCCAGCGAGACGTTCACCAGCCCATGATGGCGATAGCCGATTTCCTCGCCGATCGCATATTCGCCCTTCAGCCGGTTCACCACCGTGACCGGCCCCGGCTTGGCGGTCGAGAATAATTGCGCATAGGCCTGCAACGATTGCGGAGCCCGGTAGGACGTCGTCCCATCGACGAAGATCTGGTCTTCCGGCGTGATCATGTAGCTGACCGAGACCTGCGGCAGCGGCTGGGAATAGCTTCCCCCGCTGGTATAGTCGGCACCGGGAATGTTGTTGGTCAGATGCCGCGACAGCATCATGTATTTGAAACCCGCGTTGATCTTCAGCTTCCCGTTCAGCAGCGACAGCGTATCGTCCAGATACAGCGTGTTCATCTGCTGCCAGATCACCAGATCCAGCGTGCGATAGGTCCGCCCGTCCGGCAGGCGCACCGGATACTGCCCCCATTGGTTGGAGACATTGCCCTGATAATCCGCCAACTGATATTCGATCGGCTCGGACATCGACATATAGGAATAGATGTCGCCGAACCGGAAGGTATTGATACCATGGCTCCAGGTCAGGCCGGTCGACAGCGTGCCCGTGCGCTGCGGCACCGGATTGACGTATTTCGCGGTCACCATCCCCGCCGCGTTGGTATAGGGCAGCTTCAGATTGCCGGCCGGCATGGTGCCGAACCAGCTATTGGTGTTGCTGAATGTCGTGCCGGCACCGTAATATTCAAGATAATGCAGATAGGACGGCGTGACGTCCAGCGTCAGTCCCTTCGCCAGCGAGAAATGCAGCGGCGCCATCACCATATAGGTCCGCCGGTCATAGGTCAGGAACTTGTAATAGTTCGTATCGCCGAAGCTGTACTGACCGTCATAATTCAGCGACGGCCCATATTGCTTCCATTGCGTCATCGTCACCGGCCGATAACGGTTGGTATCGTTATTATCGAACGAGAAGACGACCGAAGCCCTGTTGCCGTCTCCCCATTCCTTCAGCGCCTTGGCATCGATATGCATCTTGCGCTGGGTGCCCATGCCGCGCCACTGGTCCTGGGTCCCGTTCGAGAACGAGACGAACGCCTTGACCCCGCTATGCCCCAGATAGCCGCTGTCGATCCGGCCGAATTCACGCTGCAGCGATTTGGAACCGTAGCTCAGATTGACCATCCCCCCCGCCTTGTCGGCCGGGTCGCGCAGCGTCATGGTGATCAGGCCGCCGACATCGCCATAGAAGGGCGCGCTGATATCGGGCGCCCCCTGCGACAGGGTCATGGACTGGATATTCTCGGTATCGGCCGCGTTTTCGGTATAGGGGATATAGGTCAGCGAATCGTTCAGCGCCACCCCTTCATACACCACGCCGATTTCGGTCTGGTTCAATCCACGGATGGAAACATTGTCACTCGACGCTCCCAGCGGGTCCTGGCTGGAAAAGACCACCCCGGGCAGGTTGCCCAGCAGCGCCATGCCGTTGGTCGTCGGGCTCTGGCGGGCGATATAGTCCCGGGTGATGCCGCTCTGGACCCTCGGGGCCGTCTGCATGGGCATCAGGCCGCCGCCCGGCGTGGTATTGGTCACCCCCTGATTATTGCCCAGATTGGCGTTGACGACGATGCTTTCCGCGGATGCGGCCGGCGTGGCGGCCGCCGGATGAAGGGGGGCATGCGCCGGCCCCGGCGCGGCATGCTGCGGCGGCGGATGACGGGGTGCCGGCTTCCGCGAAGTCTGGGCCTGCACGCCGCTGCACGCCAGACAACACATTGCGAATACGAAATAATCAGTCGTTGATGTTTTCATGTTTGCAACTCCGCTGCATAAACCCGCGCTATTCCGTTATGATAGGGATATCGATTTCAGGAAGATGCTTTCCTGGAAGATGATGAATCCGATGATCTTTCTGTTGAAATCCTGCCATTGCGGATTCGCGGCCAGAAGCTGCCTCTGCTGGTCCCGGTGGGCGAAACTGTCATAGGACCAGATGAAGGATATCGTGTTCAGCACGCCGCTTTCATGCGTCCAGCACCCCACCAGCGTCGCGTAGCGGCTGATGATGGGATAGCCCTGCGCCTTGTAGAGCGATATGAATTCCGCCATGCTACCGGGAACAAGGCGGTATTTTCTTTCTTCACTTATCATGCCGTCATTCTTTCCATGAATCGTTCTTCATCCGTCCAGGGTGCCGAAAGCGGCGCTCAAGGCGGGAATGGCCCGCACGCAGACATCGAGCTGCGCGCCGTCGATCCATTCATCCGGCTTGTGCGCCTGGGCGATGGAGCCCGGACCGCATATGATCGTGGCGATTCCGGCCTGCTGATAGACACCGGCCTCGGTCGCATAACTGACGCCGCCATCACGCTCCACGCCCAGCGTCCCGCACACCCAGTCGGCAAGAGCCGCATTGCCACCCCGGCTCAGGGGCGGATACCAGCCGACTTCCGAGATCGAGAAGCCACACTCCCCTCTCACCCCGGACGTGGGAACGATCACGTCATTGATATAATCGGACAGCTTCGCCAGGCTGTGCTGCGGCACATCCTGCGGGATGCCCCGCCATTCGACTTCGAATCCGGCCAGTTCCGGAATGATATTGACCGATATCCCTCCCCATATCCTGCCGACATTCATCGTCGAATGGGGCGGCGCGAACAATTTGTCGAACGGTCCGTCCGCGATGGCGGCACGCGCCTGCGCACCCAGCCACGCCACGGCCCGCGCGACGGCGTCGATCGCATTGACCCCCGCGGCCGGGTTGCTGGAATGGGCCGGCCGGCCGGTCGCCTGCACTAGCGCCACCAGCTTGCTCTTCTGGTCCGTCACCACCCGCATGCCTGTCGGCTCGCCGACAATGCACGCCGCCGGCAGCAGGGACTGATCCGCCAGGTCCGCCGCCAGCAGCCGGGCGCTCTCGGCATTGACCTCCTCGTCATAGGTCAGGAGCATATGCACCGGAAATGGAAGATCCATCCGGCACAGTTCCGGAATCGCCGACAGGCAGCAGGCGACGAACCCCTTCATGTCGGTCGCTCCGCGTCCCTGCAGCCGCCCTTCCCGCCGCGTCAGGATGAACGGATCGCTCGTCCAGGCCTGCCCCTCGACCGGCACGGTATCCAGATGACCGGCAAAGGCCAGGCCGCCGCCACGCACCGCACCCACCACGATATGCAACGCGTGCTTGTCCATGTCCGGATGCTTCAACGTCCGGACATGAGCCCCCTGTTCGCTCGCATATTGGGCGATGAAGCGCGCAAGGTCGCGATTGGAACGGGAACTGACGGTATCGAACGCCACGATCCTTTCCAGGATGTCCACACAACCCATTCTCATCTCCATCCCGATCGGAATTCGGTGGCGATCAGGAACAATCCACGTCCAGAACCATTGCGGCGACGCATATCCGGTTCAAGGTGAATTTCGAGAACGGCTGTTGCTGTTCCGCTACCCGTCCACCCCGCCCCTCGCTCCACCGATCACACACGCTCGACCGCCCAGCGCTTCACCCCACCATGCGCCATCCCGCATTCCACAATCCGCAGCCCGTCGATCACCCGCCCCCGCCGGGCGAGAAACCAGCGCCCCAGCCGGCGGGAATTGACGCGCCCGGCCGGCGTGCCGGCAATGCGCAGCAACGCGTCCCGCAACTCCGGATGGCGCATGCCATCGCGATACCCGGCGGAATCCTGCCGCTCCAGCGCCGACAGATCCTCGATCTCCCGCACCGTGCGTCCGCAATGCCGCCCCACCCCCGCCGCCTCGGCCAGCAGCCCCAGCATCTCGCGCAGCTCGCCGCGCTCGGGGTCGTCCTCCCGCGCCGCCTGCATGCTCAGGCACGGATCGGCCCGCCCCAGCCACACCAGCGCCGCCCGCACGGTGCGGCTCCACCCTTCGAACGAGGCCAGCGGCGGCAGATCCACCTCCGCCCCACTCCCCATCCACGCGCGCAGGATCGTCAGGCACGCACTCACGTAAGCCCCCCGATCGGCCATGATGTCGGCCACCGGGTCACGGGCGAAGCGCCGCAGCTCCGGCTGCTCGATCCCGGCATCCAGCGTCGCCAGCAGCGCCCGACGCGTCATGTCCCCCCGCACGCGCAGCGCATTGCCGGTGGCAAAGATCACCGCCCGGTTCTCGATCTCGACGCTGGAAGACGCCCCCAGTTCGCGCAACCGCAGGATCGGCCGCTCCGTCGCCTGGCACAGCAGGTCCCCGCCCAGCTCCTCGTTCACATTGTCCAGCGACATGATCGGATAGCCCGCCAGCAACAGCCCGGTCAGGCGCTTTTCCATCTCCGCCACATCCTCGCCCGCACTGGTCACCGGGCACACCCGCCCGGTCGCGATCACACTGGCCAGATCGACCAGAAAACTCTTGCCCGACCCCGGCGCATTGGCCCGAAAGGCAAAGAGCGGGCTCACCGGCATCATCCCCCGCACCACCGTGGTCAGGATCGCGGCCAACGCCACCGACCGATCGGCCTCGGCGGCAAACGGAAATTCCGCCAGCAATCCCTCCAGCCGCGCCAGCCCGTCCTCGGCCGCCGCCCGCGTCGGCTCCGGCAGACTCAGCTCCAGCGTCGGATCATCGACATGATACAGCCGCGTCGCCGCGTCGTGCCCCGGCGCCATCAGCACCGACCCGTCGGGCCGCAGCGTCGGCGTGGTAATCACCCCCGCCAGCACCGCAAAGGGCCACGTCCCCGCCCGGCTCAGGATCACCTGCGCCGCCGCCGCCGGCGGGTCGATCGCCTTCCATCCCTGGCTGCGCCGGTCGAACCGCCGCCATTCCACCACCTGGCACAGCAGGTCGGTCAGCGCCGGCACGCCGATATCCATCAGGCACGCCGCCTGCGTCAGCCGCCCGTCCGCCGCCGCCACCTCGCGCCGCCCCGGCCGCGCCAGACGCGTGCCGCGCTGATAAACGGGCGCATTCGCCGCCACCAGCGCCCGCTCGCCCGCACTGGCCACCAGGTCGATCTCTCCGCCCCGTACCGCGATCGGCTCCAGCCCCGCCACCCGGCGCGCCACCGCCGGGCCGCCCCGCGTCCCGGCCCGCTTCACGCTGGTGCCGCACAGCACCGGCCCCACCCGCTCGCACAGCCACGCCCGCGCATCCGGCACACGCAGGTCCGCCGCATCGTCCCCCGGTTCCAGATCGCCGACATCCACCAGCCGCACCGTCGCGGCAATCCCGCCCAGAATCGCCGCAATCTCGGCCACCGCCTTGGCCCCCGGCGCGTCATGGTCGGGCCACAGAATCACATGCCGCCCCGCCAGCACGCTCCAATCGGCGCGGCTCACATGCCCGCTGCCCGCCGTCCAGGTCACACACGCCATGCGCGGAAACAGGCATTGCGCGGCATCCGCCGCCTTCTCGCCCTCGCACACCAGCACGGTGCGCGCCCGCATCACCCGCTCCAGCCCGTACAGCGATCGCGGCACCGCGGCATGGCGCGGATGCCAGCCCGTCCGCTCGCCCCCCTCGGCGCGCACCGTGCCCCAGGTCAGCGGCATGATCCGCTTGCGCGCATGCGCGGTCGCATCGCGCCGCACCACATAGCGCATCACCCGCCCGGCTGCGTCGCGATAGGCATAGACATGGTCCCAGCCATCCAGATCCGGCATCGGCGCCCCCGGCGGCGGCACGGCCGGGCGCCAATCCTCCTCATCCGGCGCACCCCGGACGGCAGCCGCCGCCCCATCCCCCACGCCCAACAATGCCCCCAGCTCCCGCGCCGCCCGCACCCGGTCGTCCCGCGCATGCAGCGCCGCATACAGGCTGATCGGGTCTCCCCCGCGCGGCCCGTCGGCAAAATCGGCCCATCGTCCCGTGCGCAGATTGATCGACAGCGACCGCCCCGGCGCATTGTCCAGGCCGCCCACCACCCATTCATCGCCACGCCGCCGTCCCGCCGGCAGCCAGCCCGCCACCAGCGACGGCCAGTTCGCCAGCGCCGCCGCGTTGATCGCGTCGAACGGAATTCCTGCCGTTCCCGTCATGATTTTTCCTCTTTGTAGTGGAAGGGCTCTGCCCTGCACCCGGAAGGGGACAGTCGTCCCCTTCACCCCTGGTCGTTGGGGGTTCAGCATTCGGCTCGGCAGGTTGGGCACAGGCGCAGGAAGGGGGAGGCCACCTGAAACGCCGCCCGGCAGTTCAGGCATCTCCGGTCGATCAGCTTCGGCGCCACCCGCTTCGTCCCCGCCCTCGGCGCCCGCCGGCGATAGCTCAACCGGTCGCGAATGGTCTGCACCCGCATCTCCAGCGCCTGCGCCACCTGCGTCACCCGCAGCCCCTGCCCCAGCAGCGCATCCACCTGCGGGTCCAGCCGCGCCCAGTCATATTTCGATGGCCTCATCTTGCCCCCCAGCCTCATTCGGGCAGACCGGCCGGTTTTCCCCATCCCGCGCGCGGGCATCGCGCATGCAGGCCACGACACGCACCCGCGTGGCCCGCCGCACCTCCCGCCCCGCCCGCATCTCATGGACAAAGCGCGGATCATTCATCGCCAGCACGCCGAAAGCCGTGGCCGACAGGCCGCTCTCCGTCAGGAAGCGCTCGATGACCCCCAGCAGGGGATCAGGCCGATAGGAAAGGGAAACAGGATCAGTCCGCATGAATAGGGAACATAATAGGCATATTCCTGCCGTCAAGAGGGTATATCCTATTGGGAATTCCCTATTCCGCTCGGCATAATAGGCGCATGTCGGTCCTGACCCCCTCCCGCTACGCGCTGCTCAGGCTCATCGCCGACGCTGGCAGCAACCTGAAGGCAGAGTCGCTGGCGCTGGGGCGCAACCACGCCTATCTCCAGCAATATATCCACAAGGGCACCCCCCAGCGGCTGCCCGAGGATGTGCGCGAGGCCCTGGCCCGGCGCTTCGCCGTCAGCGCCAACGTGTTCCGCGACGATACCGACCCGAACTGGGAGCCCCTGGCCCCCGGCACGCTGCACGGCACGGACCAGTCCCCGCCCCGCCGGCCGCACCTGGCCGCCCCCCGCGCCCCGTTCGGGGCCGCACCGGTCGAGCGCGATCCCCCGCCGACCGAGGGCCTGTTCCGCATTCCCGAATATAACGTGGCCCCGCAGGCCGGGCCGGGTGCCGTGCCCAGCCATGTGGCGGTCGAGGACGGCCCCCAGCCGGTCGATCACTGGTTCCTGCCCCGCCGCTTCCTCGGCGCCTTTACCGACAGTCCGGAATCCCTGGTGGTCCTGCGCGTCGCGGGCGACAGTATGGAACCCGACTACCAGGCGGGCGAACGGGTCCTGGTCGATATGGGCCACCGCACCCCGTCGCCACCCGGCGTCTATGTGCTGTGGGACGGGTTCGGCCTGGTGCTGAAACGGCTGGAAATCGTCTACGGCGCCACCGACCCGGTCATGGTCCAGATCATGAGCATCAACCCCGGCTACCCGACCTACACCCGCGCACTGGACGAGGTGCATATCAACGGCCGCGTGGTCGGAAAATGGGTCTGGAAATGATCCCGCCGCCCGATCGGGCGTTTCCGCCCCGTACTGGCCATGATTCCCTGTCAGCCTGATCGGGCGCGGATATCCCCGATCCGGCGACTGATGGAGATCAGATGAAGGAGATCAGAGCATGACAAGAATGATCCGTTCCACCTGCGCGCTGCTCGCGGTGCTGACGCTCGCAGCCTGCGTCTACGAGCGCCCGCCCTATCGCGGCTGGCATCGCGGCCATCACGACGGCCATTACGGCTGGTACGACGATCGCGGCGGCTGGCGCGGCGATTACTATCACCACCGCTACTGATCGGATTTTTCCGATCGGACCGGGCGGCAGACAGGCCGCCCGGACATCGCTCGCTTCAAACCAATCGTGCCACCCAATCGGCAACCGCATCCCCGCTCCCGATCGCCGGATCAACCAGCCCGTCGATCATGAAAGTCGGCGAGACATGAATGCCGTTCTGCCGGGCATAGCGGCAATGCCGCTTGATCTCGCGGTCCAGATCGGCAATCGCAAACGCCTCCGCCAGCGCCACCCCGCTATATTCTTCCAGCCGGGCGATGATCTGGTTCGGCGTGGCATCCATGTTCGGGCCGGCACAATGATGCGCGAACTCGAATTCCTCCCGATGCGCCCCAACCGCCGCCAGCACGGCGCGGGCCGCCTCCCGGCCGCCCGGCAGCGTCGAGGCCGCAATGACGCAACGCGTCACCACACCGGAATACATGTGCCAGGGCTGCGACTGCATCGTCAGCCGCACGGTGATGCGATCCTCCCCCGCCGCCTCCAGCAGCGCATCCAGCTTGCCGAACGCCCGCACCGAAAAAGGACAGGTCGGCTCAAGAAACATCTCGAACAGCCGGGGCCCGTGCCCCCATACCAGCGGATCGGCCCGCCAGCCCCTCACCTGGGTCATCGCCTCATTCCTCCCTGTTCCATCCCACCTTACGGAACCGGCGGCAGATCCAACAGCGCGGGATACAGCGCCCGATAACGCGGCAGCAGCGCACCATAGGCCGCCAGCAACCCGGCATCCGGATCGACCGTCCCCACACGCTCCGGCGGCAGGCATACATCGGCCACCGCCTCCCCGGTCACCGCCAGCCGCGCCAGCCGCGCGGCACCGAACGCACCGCCCTGCTCGCCATGCGCCAGACGATGCAGGCGAATGCCCATCACGGCGGCCAGAATGGTCAGCCACGCAATACTGCGCGAACCACCGCCGATCACATCGGCCTGTTCCAGCACCGACCCCGCCCCGGCCAGCCCATCCAGCGCATCGCGCAGCGAAAACGCGACGCCTTCCAGTACCGCCTGCGTCATCCGCGCGCGCGTGGTGCCACGATCCAGCCCGACAAACGCCCCCCGGATGGCCGCATCATTATGCGGCGTCCGCTCGCCGGACAGATACGGCAGAAACAGCAGCCCCGACGGCCGTTCGATCACCTCCGGCAGTTCCGCCAGCAATTCGGCCTCGCTCCGCCCGGCGACCGAGGCCCACCACGCCAGCGAGGACGCCGCCGACAGCGTCACCCCCATCTGGTGCCACATCCCCGGCACGGCATGGCAGAAAGCATGGATCGCCGAGGCCGCCCCCGGCCGAAACCGGTCCGTCGTCGCCCACACCACCCCCGACGTGCCGAGCGAGACAAAGGCATCTCCCGGCCGCACCGCCCCCAGCCCGACCGCCCCGGCGGCATTGTCGCCCGCCCCGCCGGCCAGCACCGGCGGCACATCCATCCCCCACCGTTCCGCCAGTTCCCGACGCAGCGTCCCGGCCCGGTCCGTCCCCTCGCACAATGCCGGCATCGCCGCGCGCGAAAGGCCCGTCGCCGCCAGCGCCGCCTCCGACCATTGCCGGCGGCCGACATCCAGCCACAACGTGCCGGATGCGTCCGACATCTCCTCGATCATCTCGCCGGTCAGCCGATAGCGCAGCCAGGCCTTGGGCAGCAGAACATGCCGCGTGGCCCGAAAGATATCCGGCTCATGCCGCGCCACCCACAGCAGCTTCGGCGCGGTAAAGCCCGGCATGGCGATATTGCCGGTCACCGCCCGGCTTTCGGGAAAACGCTGCTCGAACACCGCACATTCGGCACTGGCCCGCACATCGTTCCACAGGATGCAGGGCCGCAGCACCCGCCCGCCCCCATCCAGCAGCACGGCACCATGCTGCTGCCCCGACAGGCCCATGCCCCGCACGGCGGCAACCGCCTGCGGATGGCTGTCGCGCAACGCATCGATGGCGGCCAGCAGGGCCCGCCACCACGCCTCGGGGTCCTGCTCGCTCCAGCCCGCATGCGGCGACTGGCTGGTCAGGGGCTCCGTGCGGGTGGCCAGCACAGTCTGCGCCTCATCGACCAGCACCGCCTTGATCCCGGATGTCCCCGCGTCAATGCCGATATACATCGTCCCGCTCCCACCCTGTCCAGACAGCGCACGGCCCGACGATAGCCCACCCACCCCTTGACACAAAATCCGCAATATCCCGGCAGGATCAGAGGACTCTACAAACGCACCACACGCGGCTCACCTCGGACGGAAGACCAGCCCATCACGGCGCGCCATAACCGGCCCCACCATCCAGATAGGGCCCGGCCGCGCGATGCCCATGCCCCATATTCCCCCGCCCCCCGCATGCCGCCAGGGCCAGCATCAGCGTCAGAACCAGCATGCGCGGTGCCATCCGCATCGGCCTCACGCCCACATCCGGCGCAGCACGCCGTCCCGGACAACCCGCACATGATACAGCACCGCCGCCACATGCCCGGCTGCCAGGATCATGATCGCCCAGGCCAGCCAGCCATGCGCGCTGCCGAACAGATGATGCGTCGCCTGCGACATCGGTCCGAAGGGCGAATTGATCACGGCGCCGAACGCCGTCACCGGCTTGCCGCCCGACCAGCGGGCCAGGTAGCCCAGCCCGATCTCCGCCCCCAGCGCCAGATACAGCACGCCATGCATCGCCCGCGCCGCCCACCCGGCCAGCCCGTCCCTGGCCGGAAAGCGGATCGCCCGCCCCCCGGTCACGCGCCAGGCCACCCGCATCACGAACAGCGCCGCCAGCAGCACCCCCAGCGACAGATGCGCCGACACGATCGGCCCATGCAGCGCCTTCGGCACCCGATGCATCAGCTCGCCCAGCACGAACTGCGCCAGGACCAGCCACGCGCACGACCAGTGCAGCCACCGCGTCTCGACACTGTAGCGAACCGGCGCGCCGGCCTCTCCGACCGACCCCAGCGTCCCCATCCCGTCCATGCGTCCACGCTCCCGCTGCCTTGGCTCCGATCGCCCCCCGAGCCCCATCCCGTCCCCGGACAGGGGATACGATTCCATGAAACCATCATCGTGGGAATGATCCGCGGAAGGCACGAAAGCGGCCCCTCAACCCTCCGCGCGGTTGCGACGCAGCACGTCGATCGAAACGGTGGCGGCATCCAGGATATGCTGGCGGGTCAACGACCCGATCGCCGCCTCGTCCCGGTTCCGGCAGGCTTCCAGCAGCGCCAGATGCTCGGCATCCGTCACCGCCTTGCGGCCGGCAATTTCCAGATGCGCCCGGATATAGCGGTCGACGCGGCGATGCACGCCCTCGATCATGTCCAGCAGCCGGGGCCGCCCCGCCGCCTGATAGATCGCTCCATGAAACGCCCAGTTCAGCGCGCCTGAGCGCGCCATCCCCTCCGGCTGCTCGCTGGTGCCGGCCACAAAGGCCTCATACGCATCCTCGATCCGCGCCAGGTCCATGCGGGTCATGCGTCGCACCGCCTGCACCGCCGCCATCTCCTCCAGCGCCGCCCGGATCTCGGAAAAATCGATGATATCCTCTTCCGACAGGCCGATCACCGTGGCACCGCGATTCTGCTGAAACAGCACCAGTCCCTCGACCTCAAGCTGCTTCAACGCCTCGCGCACCGGAATGGTGCTGACACCAAACCCGCTGGCCAGCTCCGACTGCGGCAGCGACTGCCCGTCGGCCAGCACCCCATCCAGGATCGCCTCGCGCAACGCATTGCCCACCCGCTCCGACGCCAGACCGCGCGTCTCCTGCTGCGCATTCATGAAGACACTCTCCGGCAGCATACCTGTCCTCCCCGTTTCGCGACCCAGCGAATCATATATTATCTTGCACATCATATACGATATGATACGGAAACATCCACCCAATCTTCCCCTCCGTCGGCAAGCCGCCCCATGACATCCCAGCCCGTCCCTCCGTCCGCTCCCCTCCCGCCAACCGCCGCGCTGCGAGACGCCCTGCCGCCCCGCGATGCGGCCCGCGCGCGCATCGCAGCCGGCCTGCGCCGGCCCGAGGCCGCGTGTGTCGCCGCCCTGATCGACGACGCCACCCTCCCGCCCGAACTGGCGGCCCAGGCGGGCGCCACCGCCCGCCGCCTGGCCGGCGCGCTGCGCGACGGCCGCCGCCCCGGCGGGATGGAGGCGCTGGTGCAGGAATTCTCGCTGTCCTCGCGTGAAGGCGTGGCCCTGATGTGCCTGGCCGAGGCCCTGCTGCGCATCCCCGACACCGCCACCCGCGACGCGCTGATCCGCGACCGGATCGGCACCGGCGACTGGATGGCGCATGTCGGTCTGGGCCGCTCGCTGTTCGTCAACGCCGCCGCCTGGGGGCTGGTGGTGACCGGCCGCCTGGTCACGCCCGAGCGCCAGCACGGGCTTGCCGGCGCGCTGACGCGCCTGGTCGCGCGCGGCGGCGAACCGCTGATCCGCCGCGCGGTCGATGTCGCGATGCGCATGATGGGCGAGCAATTCGTCTGCGGCGAGACGATCGAGAGCGCCCTGCGCACCAGCCAGGCTCGCTACGATCGCGGCTTCCGCTATTCCTTCGACATGCTGGGCGAAGCCGCGCTGACCGAGGCCGACGCCGCCCGCTATTGCCGCGACTACGAAACCGCGATCCACGCCATCGGCCGCGCGGCGCAGGGCCAGGGCCGCGACATCTACGACCGCAACGGCCTGTCGATCAAACTCTCGGCCATCCACCCGCGCTATGCCCGCGCCCAGCGCGACCGCGTGATGGCCGAGCTGCTCCCGGTGCTGGTCCGCCTGGCCCGGCTGGCGCGCAGCTACGATATCGGCCTGAATATCGACGCCGAGGAAAGCGAACGGCTCGACCTGTCACTCGACCTGCTGGAAGGCATGTGCCGCCACCCCGATCTCACGGGCTGGAACGGTATCGGCTTCGTGGTGCAGGCCTACGGCAAGCGCGCCCCCGCCGTGCTGGACTGGATCATCGCCCTGGCCCGCGACACCGGGCGCCGCATCATGGTCCGGCTGGTCAAGGGCGCCTATTGGGACAGCGAGATCAAGAAGGCCCAGCTCGACGGCCAGGCCGATTTCCCCGTCTACACCCGCAAATGCCACACCGATATCAGCTATATCGCCTGCGCCCGCCTGCTGCTGGGCGCGCCGGATGCGGTGTTCCCGCAATTCGCCACCCACAATGCCCGCACGGTCGCCACCATCCACGCCCTGGCCGGCACGCATTTCCGCCACGGCAAATATGAATTCCAGTGCCTGCACGGCATGGGCGAAGGGCTGTACGATCACGTCGTCGGCTCTGCGAATCTCGACCGCCCCTGCCGCATCTACGCCCCGGTCGGCTCGCACGAGACGCTGCTGGCCTATCTGGTGCGCCGCCTGCTGGAAAACGGGGCCAATTCCTCCTTCGTCAACCAGATCGGCGACAGCGCCATCCCGCTGGACACGCTGGTGGCCGACCCGGTGCAGACGGCACGTGACCTGGCCGCGCAGAACGGCCTGCCCGTGGGCGCGCCGCACCCGGTCATCGCCCTGCCTGCCGCCCTGTTCGGCACCAGCCGCCGTAATTCCGCCGGGCTGGACCTGGCCGACGAACCGTCCTTGACCGCACTGGCCAACGCCATGGCGTCCGGCCAGCACCAATGGGCGGCCACCCCGATCCTGGCCGACGGCGCCGCCCCCACCACCCCGGTCCGCAAGGTGCCCAACCCGGCCCGCCCGGACGACATGCCGGGCACGGCCCATTTCGCCGACCCCACCCAGGCGACCCACGCCGTCGGACTGGCCGTGGCCGCCATGGCGGACTGGTCCGCCCGTCCCCCCGCCACGCGCGCCGCCTGCCTCGAGGCAGCCGCCGACCTGCTGGAAACCCACCACGCGGAACTGATCGGCCTGGTGGTGCGCGAGGCCGGAAAATCCTACCCCAACGCAGTGGGGGAAATCCGCGAGGCCGTCGATTTCCTGCGCTACTACGCCACCACGATCCGGCGGGAATTCAACAACGAAACCCACATGCCGCTGGGCCCGGTCGTCTGCATCAGCCCCTGGAACTTCCCGCTGGCCATCTTCCTCGGCCAGGTCTCGGCCGCGCTGGCCGCCGGCAACGTGGTGCTGGCCAAACCGGCCGAGGAAACGCCGCTGGTCGCCGCCCGCGCGGTCGCCCTGCTGCACCAGGCCGGCATCCCGGCCGGCGCGCTGCAATTGCTGCCCGGCGGCGGCGATATCGGCGCGGCGCTGGTCGCGGACCCACGGATCGCCGCAGTCATGTTCACCGGCTCCACCGAAGTCGCGCGCCTGATCGCCCGCCAGCTGGCCGGGCGCACGGGCACCAACGGCCAGCCGGTGCCGCTGATCGCGGAAACCGGCGGCCAGAACGCGATGATCGTCGATTCCTCGGCCCTGGCCGAACAGGTGGTTACCGACGTCATCGCCTCCGCCTTCGACAGCGCGGGCCAGCGCTGCTCGGCCCTGCGCATCCTGTGCGTGCAGGACGATTGCGCCGAACCCATGCTGGCGATGCTGCGCGGCGCGATGCAGGAACTGCGCGTGGGCGACCCGGCACTGCTGGCCACCGATATCGGCCCCGTCATCACGGAGGACGCCCGCGCCGGCATCAGCGCGCACATCGCCCGCATGCGCGCCGCCGGCTGCCGCGTCTGGTCCCCCGCCACGCCGCATGTGGTGCCGGGCGGCCATTTCCTGCCGCCGACCCTGATCGAAATCGACGACATCGCCACCATCGGGCGCGAAGTGTTCGGCCCCGTCCTGCACGTCCTGCGCTGGCAGCGCAAGACTCTCGACCGGCTGATCGACGCGATCAACGCCACCGGCTACGGCCTCACCTTCGGCCTGCACACCCGCATCGCCGAAACCGTGGACCACGTCACCAACCGCATCGCGGCAGGCAATCTCTACGTCAACCGCAATACGATCGGCGCCGTCGTCGGCGTCCAGCCCTTCGGCGGGCGCGGCCTGTCGGGCACCGGCCCCAAGGCCGGCGGCCCGCTGATCCTGCGCCGCCTGCTGGCCGCCTGCCCCGCCTTCACGCCCCCGGCGCCGGCACCATCCGATCCGGCCGACGCCCGGCCCGGCACCCTGCCCCAGGCCGCACGCGACTGGCAGGCCTTCTCGGCCGGCTCCGGCCATCCGGACGGCGTGACCGGCCGCCCCCTGCACGGGCTGCGCGTGCCGATGCCCGGCCCGGTGGGCGAGACCAATCTCTGGTCGCTCGAACCGCGCGGCAGCGTGCTGTGCCTCGCCAGCTCCGAAGCCGCCGCCCGCCGCGCCACCGGCATGGCCCTGGCCACCGGCAACAGCGTGGTGCTGCTGGCCGGCGACGCCGCCTCCTGGGCCGCCAGCCTGCCCCCCACCCTGCGCACGCATATCCGCACGGTGCCCGACGCCGCCTCCCTGATCGGACTGGCGGACCCGGTGCCGGCCACCATCCTGGCCGAACCCGGCGCCCCCGGTCTGGCGGCAGCCCTGCGGGCCCTGGACGACAAGGCCGGCCGCCACGGCCCGGTGGTGACGGTGCACACCCTGACGGCACAAGGCCCGCTGCCCGAATGGCTGCTGGAAGAACGACTGGTCAGCACCAACACCACCGCCGCCGGCGGCAATGCGTCGCTGATGACGCTGGATGCGTCATGAGAGTCCGCGTTTCCGTTCTTTTTTGAAAAAAAGAACCAAAAAACTTCTATTCCGTTCAGGAGCCTTGGGCTTGCCCGTTCCGAGGCTCCTGAACCAACAAAAGTCTTTTTGCTTCTTTTTCTTCAGAAAAAGAAGACTTTAGTAAGTCGCCGAAAGATTGAACAGAAACGCCCGCCCCATCGAAGGGGTCACGCGATCACTGAACAGATTGGAATAGTTCAGGCGATTGGCCAGATTATAGCCGTTCATCTGCACCTTCCAGTGCTTGAGGAAGCTGTGCGAAATCATGGCATCCCATTCCACGGTCGAGGGCGCCCGCGCGGTATTGGCGGCATCCAGCCACACGCCCTGGCGCCAGGTGAGGCCGCCACCGAAGGTGACGTTCCAGGGCGTGTTCGCCATGGCGGTATAGGTGGTCCAGAAAGTCGCAGAATTCTTCGGCGCGTATTGAATGCGCTTGCCGACATCCGCCGCCGTCAGCGACGCAATGGTCCGCGCGTCGTAATAGGCATAGGTCGCGATCACGTTCCAGTTCTTCAGGATCTCACCCGACGCGCTGAGTTCGAACCCCTGGTTCCGCTGCCGATCGCTCGACGAGGTCACATCCCCGGTCGACGGGTCCGTCAGCAGCGAATTGCCCTTCTCGAGCCGGAACGCCGACACGGTAAAGCCCATCCGACCATGAAACGCGTTATATTTTGCGCCGACTTCGTAAAGGCTGCTGCGCTCGGGCTTGAACCCCTCGGTCGAGGCCTTCAACGGCTCGGAACTGTTGGTCACATACAGCCCGAGCGGCGTCGTCGACTGCGCCCAGTTGAAATAGAGCATCGTGTTGTCATCAGGCGTATACATCAGGTTGACGGTCGGATTGTAGGTATCCTGGTTCTGACCATAGGACACACCAGCACCGACCGGCCCTTCATTCGCGGCATAATGGCTGTCCCAATGATCCCAGCGGAAGCCCGCACGCACCGAGAATTTCGGCGTGAACCAGATCTGGTCCGAGAAAAAGGCCCCGATATCGGTCGCATCGCCGGTCTTGTGCAGGGCCCGTCCGACGCCGCTGATGTTCACAAGATTACCGCTATACTGTCCCACCCCACCCAGAAACAGCCCCGGCACGACATTGGTCGGATTGACGAGGCTGGTCGTATCAGCCTGTGTTCCGTTCAGACCGTTATAATTATAGGCATAGTTCGTGCGCCGATCATAAACGTGCGACACGTCCCATCCGGCGATGATCTGATGCCTCAGCGCGCCGGTATTGAATGTCGCGATCGTCGAGAAGACATTCTGCACCGACCAGTCATTCTGCTGATAGGGCTCCGGGCCACCCAGATGGCCGCGACGGTTCACCAGCGCGGTGGACGGATCGGTAAAATACGCCGCGTTGCAGGTCGCATCGCAGCCCTCCCATGATGCCGAATAGTACCGCTCATACATCCCGCCGCGCAGATCGTCATAGAAGGAGATATGGCTGTTCAGCTCGTGCTTGAGATGCGCCGACAGCATATCGACATTCGTGGCGTCCTGATCGTACTGCGTGCCATACCAATTGTTCCGATTCAGCCCGAACGACGTCGCCGGGCGCGAGACGGAGGTGCCCGGCTTCGTCAGCAGCGGCACGCCGTAATCGGGAATGCGATTGTCGGTCTGATGGAAATATTCGATCGTCAGCGTCGTCGCCGTACCCAGGCCGAACGCAATGGACGGCGCAATCCCCCACCGATGCGAATAGACGCTGTCACGGCCCACTTCGTCGTTCTCATTGCCCATGGCGGCAATGCGCACGGCGGTGGATTCGCCGATCTGCTGGTTCACATCCAGCGTGCCACGATAATAATCGGCCGACCCGCCCGAGAACTGGCCGCCATAGCTGTTCCCCAGATGCGGCATCTTGGTGACCATGTTGATGGCACCACCCGTCGTGCCATTGCCGAACACTTCGGAGGACGGGCCCTTGATGACCGACACATGGTCATAATCGAAACTGTCGCGGCTATAGACGCCGAAATCGCGCAGCCCGTCCTCATAGATATCGTTCTGCGCCTGGAAGCCCCGGATCAGAAACTGGTCACCGCTCATCCCGCCCTCGCCCTCGCCGACCGAGGCTGTGATGCCGGGTACATTGCGCAGCGCCTCGTCCAGCGACTTCACGTTCTGCTGTTCCATCAGCAGCTTGGGCACCACGTTGACGGTCTGGGCCGTGTGCATCACATCCTGCGGCATGCGGCTGAGGCCGATATCCTCATGCAGGATGTTCATGCGACTGCCCACGACGGTCACACGCTCTTCCTCGGCAGCGCTTCGCCCCGCCTGCTCCAGCTTCTGGCCATTCAGCGGCCGCGCCGGAACAACCCCATCGGGCCGCGCCCCGGCATTTTCGGTCGCCCGATGCCCCTCCACCGGCGCCTCCCCGGCAGGATGGGCACGGGCATGCATCCTGCGGCCGGCATGGCGATGATGCTTCGGCACCGCCGCCGCCTCGCCATCGGTGGCGCCTTCCGCCGAACCGACATGCAGCCCCGAACAGAGCAGCGCAAAACCCGCCATCAGCGGCGCAGGGTGAACACGGCGACGGATCAGTGGACTCGGCATTCTCTCGTTCTCGCAACCACGGTGATGTGGCGCCTTAAGAACACAAATGCGAATAAGTCACAATTGCAGAAATCCGATATCGACCACCTGTCCAGGCAGAGGTTTTCAATCTCACCCGGAAATGTTATGATAAAGATTTATACTTTATCGCGCACGCGCGAAGCGCAGGAAACGCGCACAGGATGCGCCGCCAGCACGCATGTCCAAACAGGCTGTCAGCCGGCGCCCAGTCCCGCATCCAGACGTGCCACCAGCTCGGCATCCTCCGCCGCCGGCATGGGCCGGCCATGCAGATAGCCCTGCACCTCGGCACATCCTTCCCTCCGGACAAGGGCAAGCTGCTCCTCGGTCTCGACCCCTTCCGCGACGGTCCGCACCCCCAGGCGCTGGCCCAGATCGGCGATGGCCCGGACCACGGCGGCGCATTCCGGCCGCGTCAGGGCATCGCGGACGAACGAACCGTCGATCTTGATCTTGTCGAACGGAAAGGCCCGCAGATGGGCCAGCGACGAATAGCCGGTGCCGAAATCGTCCAGCGCGATACGCACTCCCATCTGGCGCAGGGTCAGCAGATCCTGGATACCGCCCTGCTCGTCACCCAGCAGCGCCGTTTCCGTCACCTCGATCTCCAGCCGGTGCGCCGGCAGGCCGGATGCCGCAAGTGCTGCAGAGACCGCCGGCACCAGCGTGCCCTTCCCCAGCTGGATCGCCGAGATGTTGACGGCAACATGCGCCCCGTCATCCCATTGCGCGGCACTCCGGCAGGCCCGGTCCAGGACGAATTCCGCCAACTGGTCGATCAGCCCGCATTGCTCGGCCACCGGCACGAACTCGGCGGGCGAGACCCAGCCGCGCTGCGGATGATGCCAGCGGGCCAGCGCCTCGCGCGTCATGACGCGCCCCGAATACAGGTCGATGATCGGCTGATAGAAGACGAACAGGCCCTGCCGGTCCTGCAGGGCGGCATACAGGCTCTTCTCCAGGCGCGTCCGTTCCTGCACGCGCAGCTCCAGATCGCGCGAGAAGAGCCGGGCGACCCCTTTTCCATCCTCCTTGGCCGCGTACAGCGCCATGTCGGCCCGCGCCAGCAGGCTCTCGGGCGCCTCGCCATGCTCCGGCGCCAGCGCAATGCCGACCGACGCCCCGATCTGGACGGTCTGCCCCTGTTCGAGATCGAAGGGCCTGCCCAGCGCCGCCACCACCCGCTCCGCATGCCGTCCGGCCGGCTGCTGATGATCATGGGGCAGCAGGATCGCGAACTCGTCACCCCCCAGCCGCGTCAGCATCATCGCCGGGTCGCCGCACAGCGCCCTCAGCCGGTCGGCAACCTGCCGCAGCAGCGCGTCGCCCACCTGGTGCCCCCGCGCATCATTGACCTGCTTGAAGCCATCGAGATCGATATAGAGCAGCCCGAATGCCGTATCGGGCACCGCCAGTCGTTCCTCCAGCGTCCTGCGGAATATCAGCCTGTTGGGCAACCCGGTCAGCGCATCATGATGCGCCAGATAGCCGATGCGCTTTTCCGCCTCGACTTCCTTCGTCACCAGTGCCCAGGTCAGCATGGGCGCGAGATACCGGCCGTCCGCGTCTGTAATGGCCGAGACCTTGAGGTCCAGCACCTCCTCCCCCAGCCTGATGCGGGCATTGTGCGGCAGGTTGCGCGGGTCCGACAGGATATGGCGCTGATAGGCCGGACAGCGGTGAAAGACGTCGATGGAAGTGCCGATCAATTCATCGGCGCGGATCGGCAGAAGATGCTCAAGCCTGCGGATCAGCGCCCGGGACGTGTTGTTGACATAGTCGATCAGCATCGTCTCCGGCTCCACGGTCATGACCGCCACCGGCAGATCGTCGATCATGCGCAGAAGAAATTCGCGTTCCTTCGTCTTGAACCTGTCATTCAACAGTTCACGTCCCATCACTGGCAAACGGGAATGATTCCTCTTCAAAAGAGGGAGGCGCGATTCATTCCACAATCGATGCCCGCGCACCCAACGGACGCACGCAGCCCTCGCAAAGAAATCATTCAAAATCTAACTTAAATGTTACAAAGTCATGCAAGACGCACAAAGTAATATAATATTGATTATTTATTTGATCCAGATCAATGCACTCAATTTCTTAAGCGAAAATACCGCATAATCAAATCCGGCCTTATCGAACGACCGCGGAGCCGGCCTGGAAATGCGGCCTGGTGAGCGAGAGTGCCGCAAAGCGGCACGCCCGGCGCGCGTTTCCGAGCACCGAAGCGGAGCGACCTTACAGATCGTGAGCATCGGAGCACAGGAAACGCGCATCGGATCGCCACCAGCGCCCCCCACCCGCGGAGCCGGCCTGGAAATGCGGGCTGGTGAGCGAGAGTGCCGCAAAGCGGCACGCCCGTCGTGCGTTTCCGAGCACCGAAGCGGAGCGACCTTACAGGTCGTGAGCATCGGAGCACAGGAAACGCGCGTCGGATCGCCACCAACGCGCATTTGCAGGCCGGCTCTAGCCGTTGGCGGGAATGGTGACGATGGTATTCGGCCCCTTGCTGGTCTTCGACAGCTCCAGCAGGATCTGCAGCATGGTAAAGGCCAGCTTGCTGTCGAAATCGTCGTCCGCGATCCAGTAGAATTTGTGATTGTAGTTGGTCCAGGAAAAGACCGCCTCCGGGCGCTCCTTCGTCACGTGAATGACGACGATCGGCCGGGTTTCCCGCCCGACCAGCCGGATGGTGGGGCGCGTGCGGCCCGAGGTAATATCCTCCTCCGGCACGTCGATCTGGTAGGCGATCTGCCCCAGTACCCCCAGCACCGTGCGCGTCAGCAGCCGGATCTGTCCCCGGCGCGGCCGCCCGCCGCCATAGACGACCTCCACCCGCTCGTCATCCTGCGCCATGCCCAGCAGGCGGCGCGTGTCATGCACCACCTGCGCCAGGTCCGGATCGTCGGTCGAGGCGATCGACAGGAACACGCGGTCGGCCGCACCGTCCTTGTCGGTGGCCGAGGCGGTGGGGCTGCGCTCCAGCTGGATGCCCAGCAGCCCCGCCAGTTGCAGCAGGCGCAGATCGTAGATCAGGTCGAAGAAGACCGGCGACCCGCGCCCCACATCCCCACCCAGCGAACCGGCATTGCTGATCAGGTTGATCGACTGCACCGCCAGCCGGAACAGCACGTCGATCGGCAGCCCGCCCATGGCCAGCGGCAGCAGGTTGCCCGGCGGCAGCGGGCGCAGGATGCTCTGCGCGTACGCATCGCCGGTCACGGGCTGGAAGGTGAAGGTCGGGCTTTCCTGCACCTGCATGCCCGCGCCGCCATAGGGCCGGCTGGCCAGCGAATAGGTCCCGATCCCGACCGAGAGATTGCGCTGCAGCTGATAGCCCGAGATCATCTGGGTGGTGTCCAGAAAGCCCGGCGTGTCGGCATAGCGCAGGCGCACGACATTCAGCAGCGTCTGCTGCTTGCCCGAGCTGGTCAGCGCGCGCGAATAATCGCTCTGGTCCCGGTCCAGCCGGGTGGGCCCGATTTCGTAGCATCCTTGCAGACCGGACAGGCAGGGCAGCAGCAGCAGAAAACGAATGGTCCTGTTCATGGTCCCCGGATGTCGGTCATGGCGCCTGAAGGCCATAGATCACCGGGCCGGCATTTCCAATGCGCGTCCGGATCATTTTTCCTGACAAGTTGGCAATGTCGGGCCGGTGACGACGGGCCAGGGAACCCGCCATGCCCCGCCCGGTTTCATGGAATTGTCACAATGGGAATGCGGCCCATGCCGTATGTGGCATCCCATCGACAGGGATTCCGCCACCAGGGACATGGGTCGAGCCGATCATGACGACACGCCGCGATTTCCTGAAATACGCTCTCCTGTCCGGTGCGGCGGGCGCCACCACGGCACTTCCAGCGGCGATCCAGCGCGCCTTCGCCATCGCGCCCAATCCGGGCACGACCTGGCAGGATGCCGAGCATGTCGTGATCCTGATGCAGGAAAACCGGTCGTTCGACCATGTGTTCGGCACGCTGCAGGGCGTGCGCGGCTTCAACGATCCGCGCGCGATGCGCCTTGCCAACGGCAATCCGGTCTTCGCCCAATCCGGGGCCTCGGGCCACACGTACCTGCCCTGGCGGCTCAACATCCGCGACACGCGCGTCACCTGGATGGGCTCCCTCCCCCATTCACGCGACAGCCAGGTCGATGCATGGAACGATGGCGGCCACGATCGCTGGATCGACGCCAAGGCATCGCACCACAAGGGTTATGACCGCTATCCGCTGACGATGGGCTATTACACGCGCGAGGACCTGCCATTCTACTACGCGCTGGCCGATGCCTTCACCATCTGCGACCAGCATTATTGCGGCGCGATGACCAGCACGACCCCCAACCGGCTGCTGTTCTGGACCGGCACCGTCCGCGACCTGCAGGCGCCCGATTCCCGGGTCTACATGCGCAACGGCGAGATCCTGGAAGGCGGCATGAACTGGACCACCTTCCCCGAACGGCTGGAAAGAGCCGGCATTTCCTGGAAATTCTACCAGAACGAACTCTCCCAGACCGGCGGCATGACCGGGCCGGAACGGGCGTGGCTGTCCAATTTCGGCTGCAACGTGCTGGAATGTTTCGATCAATATTGCGTCTCGGCCAATCCCGGCTTCAGCGACTGGCTCGAGGCCCGCATCCGCGACTGCACGGAGCATATCGACCGGCTGATGACGCAGGACACGCCCGCCTCCGAAACGCGGGACGAACAGCTTGCCGAAGCCAGGGTCCTGCTGGCGGTCCTGACCCAGCGCCGCGCCTCGGCCGGCCGCACGGTGGAAAAACTCCGGCGGGAAGAACGCGCCCTGTTCGAAAAGGCGTTCGTCACCAACAGCGGCGACCCGGATTACAGGACCCTCGAATCCCTCTCCTTCCCCGACGATGAAGGAAGGCGGCACATGGACGCTCCCAGGGGCGATATCCTGCACCAGTTCCGGCAGGATGTGCGCACGGGCGCACTGCCCACCGTCTCATGGCTGGCCGCCCCCGAGCATTTTTCCGACCACCCCACCTCACCATGGTACGGCGCCTGGTACGTGTCGGAAATCATGGATATCCTGACCGAAAACCCGGAAATCTGGAAAAAGACCATCTTCCTCATCACCTACGATGAGAATGACGGCTATTTCGACCATGGCTGTTCCTACGCCGCGCCGGACCCGTACCGACCGGAAACCGGCCGCTCCTCGGCCGCGATCGGCCCCGACGGGCTGGAATATACCTCCGCCCGCGACGAGGAGGACCGGGGCGTTCCCCCCCGCCTGGCACGTACCGGGCCCATCGGGCTGGGCTTCCGCGTGCCCATGATCGTGGCCTCGCCCTGGAGCCGCGGCGGCTGGGTCAACTCGCAGCTCTTCGAGCACAGCTCGACCCTGCAATTCCTGGAAACCTTCATCCAGCAGAAATTCGGCAAGACGGTCACCGAAACCAACATCTCGCCCTGGCGCCGCGCGATCAGCGGCGACCTCACCTCCTGCTTCCGCCCCTATGACGGCACGGTGCCCGCCCTGCCCTATCTGGATCGCGACGCGCATCTCCAGACCATCGAGGAAGCCCGCGACCAGCCCCTGCCCGGCGGCTTTCGCGCACTGCACGCAAGGGAACTCGCCGCGCTCCGCACCGATCCGGCCAGCCTGCGCACCATGGTGCGGCAGGAACCCGGCACCCGCCCCTCCTGCGCCCTGCCCTACGAACCCTATTGCGACGGCGGCCTGACGCCGGATGGCGAGCAGCTCGCGCTGCGCCTGCACGCCGGCCAGAAATTGCACGGCGCCCGCGCGGCGGGCCTGCCCTTCAATATCTACCGCCACGGCGTCGCCCTGGACGGCACCAGGAAAAAAGGGGCCATGCAGGCCGGCACCTACGCCGTGGCAGCCGGCGACACGCTCGACGTGGCCTTCGACCTGACGTCATTCGCGGGCAGGCAATATGACGTGTCGGTCCACGCACCCAACGGTTTCTACCGCCGCTTCAAGGGCCGGCAGGGCGGGCTGTGCCTGCAGGCGGAATGCGGATATCTGCACGGAAGCGGCCGGGACCTGGTCCTGCGCGTGACCAATACCGACCACCGGACCATCACCCTCGCCTGCACCCTGGCCGGCCACCGGGGCGCAAGGCAGACACTGCGCGTAACCCCCGGCCAAACTGCCACGGCGGCATTCGACCTGGCACCGGGCGCGATGTGGTACGACATCACGCTCACCACCCCGGCCGAGCCCCAACTGGCCTACCGGTTCGCCGGCCGGGTCGAAACCGGCCACCCCGGACGGACGGACCCCACCATGGGCACGACTTGACCGTCACACGAGAGCAAATACCCCGTCTCAGAGCCTGTCCGAAAATGTGGGCTGGTGAGCGAGAGCGGCCCGCAAGCGCCGCGCCCGGCGTGTGTTTTTGAGCACCGAAGCGGAGCGGCCTTGATGGCCGAGAGCATCGGAGCGCAGAAAACGCGCGCCGGATCGCCGCCAGCGCGCATTTTCGGGCAGGCTCAGGTAAGCTTCTTCGCCAGCCCGGCAACATGCTGGCCCAGGAAACGCGCGCCATCCAGTTCATTCTCGCTCACGGCGCGCGACCCGTCGCCACCGGCCAGCGTGGTGGCGCCATAGGGCGCGCCGCCCGTCACCTCGTCCAGCTTCAACTGGCCCTGGAAGCTGTAGGGCAGGCCGCTGATGACCATGCCGTGATGGATCAGGTTGGACAGCAGCGAATACAGCGTCGTTTCCTGCCCGCCATGCTGGCTGGCGGTGGAGGTAAAGGCCGCGCCCACCTTGCCGACCAGCGCACCCTTCAGCCACAGCCCGCCCGTCTGGTCCCAGAAGGCCGCCATCTGCGCCGGCAGCCGCCCGAAGCGCGTCGGCGCACCGATGATGATGGCGTCATACTCCGCCAGATCGGCCGGTGTCGCGACCGGCGCCGCCTGGTCGAGCTTGAAATGATGCGCCTTCGCGATCTCCTCGGGCACCGTCTCCGGCACGCGCCTGATATCGACCTCGACGCCCGCCGCGCGGGCCCCCTCGGCGACGGCCCCGGCCATCGTCTCGACATGTCCATAGGTGGAATAATAGAGAACCAGCAGCTTCGTCATCGTGACCTCTTCCCGGCCTCGGGGCCGTTTCATGGGGGGCGAACGTTACATCCCGGACCATACGGCCCACCCCACCACACGGCAGTACCCAAAGACGGAAACCCACGGTTTCCGTCTTTTACCGGTCACCCCATCATAATAAAGCGCCGAACATCGCCAGCACCACCCCGCCCATCAGCAGGGTCGCGATCCAGCCCAGCCATCGCAGCGGGCCGCGAATGGCAAACCGCCCCATCACATCCCGCCGCGCCGCCACCACCATCATCACGACCATGACCGGCACCGCCGTCACCCCGTTCAGCACCGCACTCCAGAACAGTGCGCGGATCGGATCGACAGGCGCGAAATTGATGATCATGCCGATCAGGGTGGCCATCACCAGCGTGGCGTAGAAGGCCTGCGCCTCCTTGGGGCGGCGCTCCAGCCCCGTCGGCCATTGCCGCGCCTCCCCCACGGCATAGGCGGCCGATCCCGCCAGCACCGGCACCGCCAGCATCCCGGTGCCCACGATACCCACGGTGAAGACCAGCGACGCGAATTCCCCCGCGATCGGCCGCAGCGCCTCGGCGGCCTGTGCCGAGGTCTGGATGTCGGTCACGCCATGGACATTCAGCGTCGCAGCCGTCGTCACCAGAATGGCCAGCGCGACCAGATTGGAAAATCCCATGCCCACCAGCGTATCGATCTCGATGCGCCGCAGCGCCCGCCTGCCCTGCGACGGCGCATCGACCAGGTCGATGCGCTGCGGATAGACATGCAGGTCCTCGACCTCCTCCGACGCCTGCCAGAAGAACAGATAAGGGCTGATCGTGGTCCCCAGGATCGCCACCAGCGTCGTCAGATAGCCCGATGTCAGCGCATGGCCGGGCCAGACCAGATGCCAGGCCAGCACCCGCCAATCCACCGCCACGCAGGCCAGCGCGGCGAAATAGGCAAACAGCGCCAGCGTCAGCCATTTCAGCGCCGCCACATAGCGCGTATATTGCAGGAACAGCTGCATCGAGATCGAAATCGCCGAAAACAGCAGCACATACAGCGCATGCGGCGCCGGCAGCAGCAGCCCCAGCGCATCGGCCATCGCGCCCAGATCGGCGCCCAGATTGATGATGTTCGCCACCAGCAGCAGCAGCACGACCCCGCTCAGCAGCCAGGCCGGACAATGCAGGCGGATCACACCCGCCAGCCCATGCCCCGTCGTCCGCCCGATCCGCGCGCTGATCATCTGCACCGCCACCATCAGCGGATAGGTGAACAGCAGCGTCCATGACAGGCCATAGGCAAACTGCGCCCCGGCCTGCGAATAGGTCGCGATCCCGCTCGGATCGTCATCCGACGCGCCGGTGATCAGCCCGGGCCCCAGCACGCGAAACAGCCGCGGCCGGCTCGGCCCGACCACCGGGCTGGGCAGTTCGGGATCATCCGCTCCCCGCCCCCCGGCAGGCACAACCGGCCCCTCGCCCCCACCGGGCGATGCCGCCGCCCCGCTTTTCCCCCGGTTCGGGGGCGTTTTCCGCGCTCTCATTCTGCAGCTCGCTTCATCGGGTCGGATGCGGACATCATTCTATTCCAGGCCCTACATGGTTGCACTCTCACGCGAAACCGCATGATGATCGACCCATTCTTGTCGTCACCGGCTCCAAACGCATGCGCGGGGCCACAGAGTGCGAGGCCGTCGTCATGACATCTTCCCATATCCGGCTTCTCCTGGCGGGCACCGGCGTCCTGGCGCTGTTGGCGGCCGTCGGCTGCCGCGCCATCCTGTCGCCGGAGGAAGCCCGGCAGTCGGTCGCGGCCGGAACCGGCCCCAATCCGATCCTGCTGCCGCCCAACCCGACCTTCATGCCCACGGTCAACATCGCCACCCCCATCGGCTGGCAGGGCACGCAGGCCCCGGTCCCGGCACCGGGGCTGGCGGTGCATGCGTTCGCAACCGGGCTGGACCATCCGCGCTGGCTGTACAGGCTGCCCAACGGCGATATCCTGGTGGCGGAATCCAATTCGCCCGGCACCGATATCAAGACCCTGAAAAACCGCATCGCCGGCCTGATCATGGGCCGCGTCGGCGCGGGCGCGCCAAGCCCCAACCGCATCATCCTGCTGCGCGATACCAATGGCGACGGGCTCGCCGACCAGCGCAGCGTCTTCCTCGACCATCTCTATTCGCCCTTCGGCATGGCACTGGTCGGCGATACGCTCTACGTGGCCAATGCCAACGCCCTGGTCCGCTTCCCCTATCGCGAGGGCGAAACCCATATCGACGCCCCGGGCGAGAAAGCCGCGGACCTGCCGGCCGGATACAACCACCACTGGACCAAGAACATCCTGGCCAGCCCGGACGGGCGCACCCTCTACGTCACCATCGGCTCCAACAGCAATGTCGCCGATAACGGCATGGAAGCCGAGGAAGGCCGCGCGCGGATCGACAGGTTCGACATCGCCACCGGCACGCTCACCCCCTTCGCCACCGGCCTGCGCAACCCCAACGGGCTGGCGTGGGAACCCCGGACCGGCATCCTGTGGACGGCGGTGAACGAACGGGACGAAATCGGCAGCGACCTCGTGCCGGACTACATCACGTCGGTGAAGGAGGGCGCGTTCTACGGCTGGCCCTACAGCTATTACGGCCAGCATGTCGATGTCCGCGTCCAGCCCCAGCGGCCGGACCTGGTGGCCAGCGCCATCGCCCCCGATTACGCGCTGGGCCCGCACACGGCCTCGCTGGGCATCGCCTTCTCGCAGGACAGCAGCCTGCCCGACGAATGGCGCAGCGGCCTGTTCGTCGCCCAGCACGGCTCCTGGAACCGCAAGCCCAAGAGCGGCTACCGCCTCCTCTACGTCCCCTTCACCGACGGCCGCCCCTCCGGCCCGCCCCGCGACGTGCTGACCGGCTTCCTCACCGCCGACGAAGACCATGTCCACGGCCGCCCCGTCGGGCTGGCCCTGGACAAATCCGGCGCCCTGCTCGTCGCGGACGATGTCGGCAATACCGTGTGGCGGGTAACAGGCGCGCAGTAATCATCCTCTGCCGTCCTCCGAAAAAGCCGTAAAAAGACTTTCGATCCGTTCAGGGCCATCGCCTGCCCCAGCAGAAAACTCCTGAACGAATCAAAGTTTTTTCGGCTCTTTCACCGCCCATCCTCCCCCTCCGCGATCCGACGCGCCACCACCAGATCCTCCGGCGTATTGACGTTCAGGAACGGATCGAACGGCTGGTCGGAAAACACCACCTCCCGCACACCGATCGTCTCGGCAAAGGCCCGCACGCCAAAGGCGGCACGCGGCGCACCGGGCCCGATCGCCTCCAGCCGCGCACGCAACGCCCCCCGCGCCGCCACCGGCCACAGCGCCACCAGATGGTGCCGCCGCCCGCCCGACACCGCCACCGACGGCCCGGGCGCAAGTGCTGCCGCCAGCCCGCGCGGCACAAAGGGCGTATCTCCCGGCACCGTCAGCACCCAGGCGCACTCCAGCCCGGCCGCCCAGTCCATGGCCGCCAGCACCCCGGCCAGCGGCCCGGCACCCTCGATCCCGTCAGGCAGCACCGGCAGCCCATAGGCCCCAAAGCGCGCGGCGTCCCCCCGCGCGTTGATGGCCAGCGCCATATCCTCCCCCGCCAGACGCGCCAGCAGCCGCGCCAGCAGGGTGGTCCCCCCGGCGGTCACAAGCGGCTTGTCCCCCCCACCCATGCGGGTGGCCGCCCCGCCCGCCAGAACCACACCAGCACACCCCATCGCCACGCTCCCTTGCCGCCGGCCCCTCAGCTCCCGACCTTGCCATCATCGGGGATTGGAGGCACCTGTACCCCCTACGAACACGCGGGACGCAACAGGACGAAACGATGGGGCAGGCCGCCATCATGGGCATCACCGGGCGCAGCGGCGCGGGCAAGACGACGCTGGTGGTCCGCCTGCTGGAAACGCTGGCCGCGCGAGGCCTGCGCGTCTCCACCATCAAGCACGCCCACCATGGCTTCGACATGGACCGCCCCGGCAAGGATTCCCACCGCCACCGCACGGCCGGCGCGCGCGAGGTGCTGGTGGCCTCCGACACACGCTGGGCCCTGCTGCACGAACAGGATGGCCCAGACCACCCCACCCTGCCCGACCTGATCGCCCGCATGGCCCCGGCAGACCTGATCCTGGTCGAAGGCTTCCGCACAGCCCTGCCGGTCGCGATCGAAATCTACCGCCCCACCCTGGGCAAGGACCCGCTCTGGCCCACCACGCCGCAGATCGCAGCCGTCGCCACCGACGCCCCCACGCTGGACCTGCCACCCGGCCTGACCCGGCTGGACCTGAACGACACCGACACCATCGCCGCCTTCGTGCTGGCCCATGCCCGCCCCTGCCGGATCACAGGAAACCAGACCACAGGACACACGCCATGACCGCATCGGACGAACCCGGCTGGTTCCCCGTCGCCCTGCGCCTGCGCGACACACGCGTGCTGGTGGTGGGCGGCGGCGGCATCGCCCTGAACAAGATCCGCCTGCTGCTGGCCCACGCGGCACGGGTCGAGGTGCTGGCCCCCACGCTGGACGACGCGCTGACCACCCTGCGCGACGCCGGGCAGATCCACCACATCGCCGCCGAAGCCCATCCCGACCAACTGGATGCAATGCTGCCCGGCTGCCGCCTGGTCTACGCCGCCACCGACGACCGCACGGTCAACCGCGCCGTCGCCGCGCGGGCCGACGCGCTGAACATTCCTGTCTGCGCGGTGGACGATCCCGAACCTTCCAGCTTCATCACCCCCGCACAGATCCATCGCGGCCCGGTGCGGATCGCGATTTCCACCGGCGGCGCCGCCCCGGTCCTGGCCCGCCGCCTGCGCGAACGCATCGAGGCCGCGATGCCGGCCGGCCTCGACAGCCTCGCCCGCTTCCTGCGCGACGCCCGCCCCCATGTCGTCGCACATTGCCCCGACATCGACCGCCGCCGCCGCGTGTGGGAAGATTTTCTCGACGGCCCGGGCGGCGCAGCCGCCCAGCGCGGCGACACCGCAACCGCCCGACAGGTGCTGGACCAGATCCTGGACGGCACACGCGTCACGGGCGAGGTCTGGCTGGTCGGCGCCGGCCCCGGCGACCCGGACCTGCTGACCCTGCGCGCGCTGCACCTGATGCAAAATGCCGATTCCGTCCTCTACGACCAGCTTCTGCCGCCCGCCCTGCTGGACCGCGTGCGCCGCGACGCCACACGTGTCTTCGTCGGCAAGCAGCGCGACCGCCACACCATGCCGCAACCCAACATCAATGCCGAACTGATCCGCCGCGCCCGCGCGGGCGAGCGCGTGCTGCGCCTGAAGGGCGGCGACCCGTTCATCTTCGGCCGGGGCGGCGAGGAAATCGAGGCCCTGGTCGAAGCCGGCATCCCCTTCCAGGTCGTGCCCGGCATCACGGCCGCCAGCGGCTGCGCCGCCTATGCCGGCATTCCGCTGACCCACCGCGACTGCGCCCAATCCTGCCTCTTCGTCACCGGCCACGCCCGCAAGGACGGCACGCTGGACCTGCCATGGGACCGCATGGCCGGCACAGGCCAGACAATCGCCATCTATATGGGCGTCCACGCCCTGCCCGACCTGTGCGCAATGCTCGTCCGCCACGGCCTCCCCCCCGACTGGCCCGCCGCCATCGTCGAACGCGGCACCCAGCCCGACCAACGCGTACTGACCGGCACACTGGACACCCTGCCCAGCCTCGCCCGCACCAGCGGCATAGGCAGCCCCGCGCTGATCCTGGTAGGCGAAGTGGTACGCCACCGGGTGGTATCACCACCAATAGAGTAAAGACTCTTCTTTTTCTGAAGAAAAAGAAGCAAAAAGACTTTTGATCCGTTCAGGTGCCTCGCAACGAGCAGGCAAAAAGCTCCTGAACAGATCAGAAGTTTTTTGGTTCTTTTTTTCAAAAAAGAACAGACTCCCCGCCAACACGCAGAAGCAGAACCTGTCTGGAAATGTGGGCTGGTGAGCGAGAGCGGCCTCAATGGCCGTGAGCATCGGAGCACAGGAAACGCGCGCCGGATCGCCACCAGCCCGCATTTCCAGACAGGTTCTCAGGATATGTCGGCCATCAGCGATACATGCGCGCAGGTAATCTTCCAGCCTTCATCCGTGCGCACCCAGGTCTGGCTCTGCCGCCCGATGCGCGTAGCCCCCTCGCGCTGGAATTCCAGATTGACGGTGGCCAGATCGGTGCCGAAGGTCGTAATCACCCGCCGCAGCACCCGCCGCTGCGGCGACCCGCCGGCCCGCCCCTTGCGAAAGGCCGCGATCTCGGCAAAGCCGTACAGCACCTCACCCACACCATAACGGATCGTCTCCGGCGCATCACGAAACAGCGCATCCAGCGTATCGAGGTCATTCGCCATCAGCGCCGCCTCATACCGGTCGGCCATCGCGGTCACTTCAGCCACAGTGGCGGGGTCGTCGATGCGCAGCATGTGGATAAAACCCTCTCTCACGACTTCCGGTGATCCAGCAGGCGCGCCGCTATTGTCGCCGTCGATGGCCCACCGACACAGATAACGATCACCCAGATACAAACGCCAGCAGGAAGAAAGTAAGATCCGCCCAGAGCCCCAATAATACCGATGAGCGCGATAACGAGCGCGTTTTTCTGGGAACGTCTCTGCTGGCGATGCTCCTCATCCATTCTGGCCCGTGCAAGGGCAATCTCCTCACGCTCAATCGCATGCCGGTGGTTTTGTTCCTGTTCCTCTCGCGCATGGCGCCAGCGGCGCTCTTCGTCGATCGTGTCAAGAACACGATCTTTGACATCGGGCATACCGCGCTGAACATAATCTTCCAGCATTTCCGCCGATGTATATGGGCTGCTGGAGGTCGAAACCGTCGCAGAAATCCGGGCCAGCAGAACGTCTGGGGAAGATGACGGGTCAATCCCCAGATTTTCCTTCAGAATAGCCACATTTTCTGCGGGAACCGGCACCGACGTATCAGAGGCCGGCCTCGTTTTAGGCGCAGGCGGGGGTTTTGCCATTCTCTACCCGGTCGAATGCTTTCCCGAACACTTTACGCTCGCCCGCCATGCGATCAAGTGCGAGATTGCCCCGATCCTTCGCGAAACCGCCATCGAACGTCATCGCATGCACGACCAGACGTGGTCCGGTCTGCGCAACGCCAGGAGCGGGATCGAACGCACGACCGGCACCAATAATGCTGTTTCGAACCGTCGTCGAGCGTCCGGCATACGACACCGCGGAGGCAATGCCATGGCGCAGGCTCTCCTTCAATAGCATGGCACGGGTCTCCATTCGTCGGCGCAGGCAGCGACCATACGAACAATGTTCGGGCAAGTCACGCGTTGCCATGTCAACCCCGACGTTCGTCTCATAACATCCACCACCGTGGTTGCAAGCCGGGCCCGAAACGCCGATCCTCCGCCGCATGTGGACCGAACCCTATCTGGAAACCTGCTGCCGGTCGGCGCTGCACCGGCTGATGCTCAGCGGCGCGGCGGGGCGCCCGGCGGGGCTGAAGGACCAGCCCTGCCTGGAACGGCTGGCGCGCATGGGCCTGGCAACCCAGGACGCCGGCGGCCGCTACCATTCCACGCCCCAGGGCACGGCGCGGCATGAATCGGAAATCCTGTCCCCGTCATGATGCGGCATGACGATCTGTGGCGCGCGCTGGACACGCTGGCCGCCGAACACGGCCTCACCCCATCCGGGCTGGCCCGGGCGGCGGGGCTGGACCCCACCAGCTTCAACCCGTCGAAACGCACTACTCCGGCCGGCCGCCCCCGCTGGCCAGGCACCGAAAGCCTGGCGCGCGTGCTGGACATCACCGGCCTGAGCCTGGAGGCCTTCGCCCGGCTGGCAGGCGGCCAGCACCCGCTCGCCCCCACACCCCGCGCCGGCCGGTCGCGCCTGCGCCTGTCCCCCTTCTCGCATCTCGACCAGCCGGGCATGTTCGACGGCGCGGGCCTGCCCAGCGGTCGCCATTGGGACCAGTGGGACATGCCCGGCCCCACAGAGGCCGATCTCTACGCCGTCACGCTGGATACCGCCCTGTTCGAGCCCGTATTCCGCGCCGGCACAATCCTGATGGTCTCGCCCGGCACCCCGGTCCGCCGGCATGACCGGGTGCTGGTCCTGCGGCCGGAAGGCGCCCTGTGCGCGGTGGTGGTCGACGCACGGGCGGGCCTCGGCTCCGCCCCCCTGCTGGCCCTGATCGGCGCGGCGGCGGGCGGCGGCCCGTTCGAGGCCGCCCCCGCCGATCACCTGCACCGCATCATGATGGCCTTCCTGTAACCACCATCCCGCCCAGCGGGCGCGGCGGGACAAGCGACGGCACCATTTCACATTCCGCCAGCACCACGCGCGCGCGGAACCCCCTCTCCCGCCCCGGCACCGGGGATGCGATCTCCAGCCGCGCCCCCATCTGCCCGGCAATGCTGGCGGCAATGGCCAGCCCCAGCCCGCTGCCGTCGGCGGCACTCCCCCCGCGCACGAAGGGCTCGGTCAGACCCGGCAGGATCGCGGCCGGCAGCGGCGCGCAATCATTGACGATATCCACCACCCCGCCCCGCGACAGCGTGACCGCGATCACGGCATCCTGCGTGCCGTGATGGGCCGCATTCTCGATCAGGTTGCGAAACAGGATGCCCGCCGCGTCGATATCCCCACGCGCGAACAGCGCCTCCATCCCGTCGCAATCCACCGTCACGACAGGAAAGGCGGGCGGCATGTCGGCAAATTCTTCCGCCAGGATCTGCAACACCGCAATCAGGTCGAACCGGTCATCCCCCATCGCCGCCCCCGACGACGCGCGCGACAATTGCAGCAGCTTCTCCGTCATCCGCCCCAGCCGGCGGATCTGCCCGATCATGGCGGCCACCCGCCCCGGCGCCTCGGGCTCATGCAATTGCTCGCGCAGCATCTGGGTCTGCGCCAGCAGCGCACCGATCGGGTTACGCAGTTCATGCGCCGCATTGGCCGCAAAGGCCCGCTCGGTCGAGAGCGCCTTCTTCAGCCGGTCCAGCAGCATGTTGACCGCCATATGGATCGCCGACAGTTCCTCCGGCAAATCCAGTGCCGGGATCGGGGCCAGGTTGCCGCTGCCACGGGCACGGATTTCCGCCTGCAACGATGTCAGCGGCCGCAGCGCCCGCCGCACCACCCAGCGCACCAGCAGCCACACGGCCGGCAGGAACACGATCATCGGCAGGATCGAAATCAGCGTCGCCCGCCGCACCGCCTCCCGCCGATGGAAGGTCGGCTCGCCCACCAGAATGTAATGCCCGCCATCCGAGGCCTTGACGACATAGACGCGAAAACGCGGCCGGTCATAGAACCCGCCCCGCAGCACCGGCACAAAAGCCTCGACCGGCGCATTCTGCGACCGCAGCAGCAATTGCCCGTCCGGGGTCGCGATCTGATAGGCCAGCGTGCGCGGCCCGACCTCCGGCAGCAGTGCGACCGTACCCCCGGCGGGATGCACGGCATGGGCGGCAATCACGAATTCCAGCCGCTCGGCCACCTCCTGCAACGAATTATCCAGCCGCTCCGTCACCTCGTAGCGCGTAAAACCCGCCACCAGCACGCTCAACAGCGCCAGACAGCCCAGCACCACCACCAGCACCCCGGCCATGATGCGCGTGGCCAGGCTCCATCCTCCGCCATCACGCCTCATGCCGCGCCCTCCCGCGCCAGCCGGTAGCCCCGCCCGCGCACGGTCAGGATCAGCCCGGCCCCCACCTTCTTGCGCACGCGGCTGATAAAGACCTCGATCGCATTGCTCTCGATCTCCTCCCCCAGCCCATAGAGCGCATCCTCGATCTGCTCGCGCGAGCACAGCGCCCCCGCCCGCCGCGCCAGCAATTCGATCACCGCCCATTCCCGCGCCGTCAGGTCCACATCCTGCCCCTCGCGGGACAGGCTGCGCCGGCCCAGATCGATCTCCACCCCGCCCAGCACCAGCCGGTTGCTGGCCAGCGCCCCATAGCGGCGCGACACAGCATCGATCCGGGCCAGCAATTCATCGAAATCATAGGGTTTGACGATGTAATCGTCCGCACCATCCGACAGGCCGGCAATACGGTCGCTGATCTGGTCCTGCGCGGTGGCGATCATCACCGCCATCGCCGACCCGCCCCGGCGGATCTCCCGCAACAGGTCGCGCCCGCTGCCATCCGGCAATCCCAGATCCAGCAGCAGGAAATCATAGGCAATGGCCGCCAGGGCCGCGCGCGCATCGGCCAGCGTGGTAAACCAGTCCGCGGCATGCCCGGCCCGGCGCAGCCGCTCCTGCACCGCCGACCCCAACGGCCTTTCATCCTCCACAATCAGCAGCCGCACGGCATCCCCCAACCTGAAATCGGGCTCTGCCCGAACCCGGCAGGGCCTGAGGCCCTGCACCCCAATCCGACAACGACCGGGTTTCCAAAGGGCGACCGCCCTTTGGCGGGTCTCGGGGCAGAGCCCCGAAAGCCTACCCCTTTTTCCGCTCCCGCATCACCCGCGCATAAAGCGAAGGCAGCACCAGCAGCGTCAGCACGGTAGACGACACCAGCCCGCCGATCACCACCGTCGCCAGCGGCCGCTCCACCTCCGCCCCGGCGCTGGTCGAAAACGCCATGGGGAAGAAGCCCAGGCTGGCCACCAGCGCGGTCGCCATCACGGGCCGGAAACGCTGTTCCGCCGCCTCGAACGCCGCGCGCGCCACATCCATCCCCGTGTCGCGCAGATGCTGGATATAGCTGACCAGCACCACACCGTTCAGGATCGCGACACCGAACAGCGCAATGAAGCCGATCCCGGCCGAAATGCTGAACGGCAGCCCCCGCGCCGCCAGCGCCAGAATCCCCCCCGTCGCCGCCATCGGCAGGTTGACGAACACCAGCGCCGCCGGCGCGACCGACCCCAGCGCCAGCACCAGCAGCACGAAGATCAGCGCCAGCGCGATCGGCACCACGATCTCCAGCCGCGCCATGGCCGATTGCAGGTTTCGGAACTGCCCCTCCCAATTCATCCGATAGCCGGGGGGCAGATGCACCCGCGCCGCCACCGCCGCCTGCGCCGCCGCGACGTAGGAGCTCAGATCCCGCCCGCGCACATTGGCCTGCACGATCAGCCGGCGCTGGATGCGGTCGCGGCTGATGCGCGGCGGCCCGTCCACCACCGACACGCGCGCCACCTGCGACAGCAGCACCGACCCAGCCCCATCGGCCCGGCGCACGCGCAGGCCCGCGATCTGCCCGACCGAAGCCACCTGAGCGGCGGCAAAACGGATCTGCGTGTTCACCACCGCATCATCCATGATCACGGGCCGGCCGATATGCCCCCCCACCGCCTCGACCGTGTCGAGGATATCGGCCATCGCCACATCCAGCCGCGCCGCGCGCGCGCGATCGACATCGACATGGATGAAGGGCAGCGTGCCATCGCCCTGCGGCGCCACATCGGCCGCCCCCTGCACGCTGTTCAGCGCCGCCGCCACCTGGTCGCCCAGCCGCGACAGCGTCGCCAGATCGGGGCCGTAGATCGACACCGCGATCTGCGTCCGCACCCCCGACAGCAGATCGTCCATCCGCATCTCGACCGGCTGACTCCACGAGAACTGCGCCTCCGGCAGCCGGTCGCGCAGGGCACGGTCATAGGCGCCGACCAGCCCTTCCTGCGTGCGCGCGGTCCGCCAGGCCGACGGATCCTTCAGAAAGACGAACGTATCGGTCTCGTTCACACCCATCGGATCGGTCGGAATGGCCGAGGTCCCGGTATTGCTGACCACGGTGGCGATGTCGGGAAAACCCTTCAGGATCTGCTCTTCCTTGCGCACCGACTCCAGCACCGTCGGCAGCGAGGCACTGGGCAGGCGCGTCGTGGTCACCACCAGCGCCCCCTCACCCAGTTGCGGGATGAACTCCCCCCCCAGCCGCATGGCCAGCATGACCGAGACCAGGAACACCGCGATCGTGCCGCCGAACAGCATACCGGGATGGCTCTCCCCCCAGCGCACCGCCGGCCCATAGCGGCGGCGCAGCACCGCCACCAGCCGCGTGTCGCCATGCCCCCGGCTGCCCCGCATCGCCAGCGCCGCGATCACCGGCACGCAGAACACGCAATAGGCCAGCGAGGCCAGCAGCGCCATGATGACGGTCTGCGCCATCGGGCGGAACATCTTCCCCTCGATCCCCTGCAAGGTCAGGATCGGCAGATACACCATCACGATCACCAGAATGGCGAAGGTGACGGGCCGCAGCACCTGGGTCGTCGCCGACACCACCTGCGTCCGCAGGTCGGTCGCCCGATCGGTCTCGCGCATGGCCAGCAGATGCTCGACCACCACCAGCGAACTGTCGACGATCATCCCGAAATCGATCGCCCCGAGGCTCAGCAGGTTGGCCGAAATGCCGAACTGCCGCATCCCCGTCATGGCACAGACCAGCGCAAAGGGAATGACCGAGGCAATCACCAGCGACGCCCGCCAGTCGCCGATCACCACCACCAGCACGCCCACCACCAGCACCGCACCCATCAGCAGATTGTCGCGCACGGTGGCGATGGTGCGGTTGGTCAGGTCCGACCGGCTGTAATACGGCTCCAGCGTCACGCCCGAAGGCAGTCCGCGCCCGATACCCGGCAGCGCCGCGCGAATGGCGGCCAGCGTCGCGTCCGAACTCGCCCCCTGGCGCATCATCACCACGCCGATCACGATCTCGCCCTGCCCGTCGCGCGTCACGGCGCCCAGCCGCGTACGCGGGCCCATCGACACCGCGCCCACATCGCGCAGGCGGATCGCGGTGCCGTCGGTATTGCTGCGCACCGCCAGCGCGCCGAAATCGTCCAGGGTGCGGATCAGCCCGCGCCCCACCACGATCTGCTGCTCGGCATGATGCTCGATCCAGCCGCCGCCCGAGGCCGCATTGTTGCCGTCCACGGCGCGATACACGTCTCCCACCGAAACGCCGTACGCATTCAGCCGCGCCTGATCCAGCGCCACCTGAAACGTCTCCTCGGCCCCGCCATTGACGTTCACGTCCACCACGCCCGGTACCAGCTTCAGCTGCGGCACCACGCTCCAGCTCATCAGCCGGTTCAGCTCCATCAGCGACCGACCCGCGCCACGGATCTGGATCTGCATGATCTCGCCCATGCCGGTGGCCAGCGGACCCATATTGATCGACAGGCCCGGCACCGCGATCAGCCCGCGCGCCTGCTGGATACGCTCATTGACGCGGGTGCGGTCCAGATCGATGTCGGTATCGTCGTCGAACTGCACATAGACAACCGACACGCCGGACCGCGAGACCGAGCGCAGATCGTTCATCCCCGGAATCCCGGCCATGCTGGCCTCGACGGGGAAGGTGATCAGCCGCTCGACCTCCTCGGTGGCGAGGCCAGGGGCGACGACCGAAACCAACACCTGCCGGGGCGAAATGTCGGGCACGGCTTCCACCGGCAGACCGATCACCGCCGCCATCCCGACCAGCATGATCGCGAGTGCCGCCCCCAGGACGACGAAGCGGTTCGCCTGCAGCAGAATCAGAAGGCCACGCATGGTCAGTCGTCCCCGCCCATCCCGGCCAGCAGAATCATGGATTTCAGGGCAAAGCTGCCATGGACGGCCACCGCCTGCCCCGCCGACAGGCCCGAGACGATGACCGCACTGTCTCCATTATCGATCCCGACCGTCACCGGCACCGGCCGGTAGCTGTCGGCCCCGTTCCGCACGAACACCACATCGCGGCCCGCAACCTGCTGCACCGCCTCGGACGGAACCACGATGCCGCTCTTTGTCTCGGCGGTTTCCAGCGCCACATCCAGCATCATGCCCGGGCGCAGCGCACCGTCCGGATTGGGCACGCTGCTGATGACGCGCACCAGCCCGGTGGCGGGCGCGGCCACGCCGCTGATGCTGCTGATGCGGCTTTCGATCCGCCGCCCGTTCAGCATCGCGGTCTGCCGCCCGCCCACCACCAGCCGGGCGGCATCCTGCGGCGCAATGTCGGACACGATCCAGACCGATGACAGGTCGATCAGGGTCGCGGCAACCTGCCCGGCCTCGATATCCCCATCGGACGACACGCCCATCTCCTGGACCATGCCATCGATGGGGGCCAGCAGCGACGATGTCTCGTCCCCACCGGTGCCGATGCGCTCGCTGATCGAGTTGAACTCCTCCTCGAAGCGATGCGTCATGGTTCCGACATCGGCCTGCCGCGCGGCCACGGTACTGCGCGCCTCCTGCAACACGGCCAGCCGGCGCCGCACTTCCCCCTGCGAGACGGTGGTGCCGGCCAGGTCCCGCGCGCGCTTCCACGCCGCCTCGGCTTCGGCCTCCGCCGCCAGGGCCCCGGCCAGGGCGGCCTGCATCTGCACCGATTGCAGGCGCGCGACATGCAGCGAATGGTCCAGATAATCGACCAGCACGCTATTGCGCGCCACATGCTGCCCGGCCATGACATACACCCGCAGCACCTTGCCGGCACCGACCGGCCGCACCCGCACGATCCGCGTCTCGTCCGGCATCACGCTGGCCAGCACCGGCAGCATCCGCGACAGGCTGCCCGGCCGGGCCACGCTGTCGACCACCCCCTCGATCTGCCGCGCCTCGGCCCCGATCGTCACCGGCTCCAGCCCCGCCGGCGCCTCGGCCCGGACGGCGGGCGCCCGGATCAGGCCGATCAGGGCAGCCGCCAGCCCGATGGCCGCACCCAGGCGCCTCATGGCGTCATCCCGGTGGCGATGGCGGCGCGCAGAATGGCCGCATGCCAGCCGATTTCGGCGGAATTCAGCGCCAGAATGGCGTTATAGGCGGCCAGCCGCGCCCGCAATGCCTCGATCAGCGTCGTTTCCCCCACCTGCCAGGAATGTTCCATCTCGTCGGCGCGCCGGTTCAGCGCGGTGGCCGAGGCCCGCGCGCCCTCCAGAATCGTCCGCGCCGCATCCAGCCGGGCCCGCACCTGCGCCAGCTCCACCCGCACCATGCGCCGCGCTTGCACTTCCTGGCTGCCGGCCGCCGCCAGCCGGTTGCGGGCTTCGGCCATCATCGGCACGTTCCGCGCCTCGCTGGGCAGCGGCACCGAGATCTGGACCCCCACCCGATTGTCCCACGGGCTGCCATACGACCCTTCATGGATCGCGCCGACCCCGATTTCCGGATTGGGCATGAACGACGCCCGGGCCAGCCGCACCCCCTCGCGCGCTGCGGCCACATCGCGGGTGGCGGCCCGCACGCGCGGGTCGTTATCCTCGACCGCCTGGGGCATATCCAGGCGCGTCCGCGCCAGCAGGCGATCGTCATAGGACAGGATGTCCGGCAGCCCCGGCCGGCCCAGCAGCGTCTCCAGCGCCGCGCCGGTGGTCGCGACCTGCTCGCGCGCCAGCCCGGCCTCGCTCCGCGCGGCCGCCAGTTCGGCATCCGACGCCTGCCGGTCGGCAGCGGCCGCCTCCCCCTGATGTTCGGCCCGCCCCACGGCGGCGGCAACCCGCTGCATCGCCTGCACCAGCGACAGCGCCACCGTCTGCCGCCGCTGGGCGATCACCCGCGCCCCGGTCGCCTCCAGCACGCGCACGGCCACCGCCATGTGCTCGACATTCAGCTTTTCCTGGATGGTGGCGGATTCGGCCTGCGCCACACGCTGCGTCGCCGTCCCCTGCCCGGGCAGCCACAGCGGCACCGACACTGTGCCCTGATAGGTGGTGTAGCCGATATTGGTGCCGATGAAATGGTCGTCGAAATACTGGGCCGACACCACGGGGCCGCCGGGAAACCAGGATTTCGCGGCATCGGCCCGCGCATCGGCCGACTGGCCGTTGGTCGTCAGCTCCGTCCGCACAGGATCGACCGCCCACGCGGCCGTGACGGCATCGCGAAAGGACAGGTCCGCCGCACGCGCACGGCCGGCCGGCCCAGCGGCAAGCCCTACCCCCACGATCACGGCCAGCATGGCACCCAGGGCCGGCTTTTCGGCATCATGCCGCCGCGACAAGCCCCCTGGCATCCATCCACCCCCGCACTCCGGATGGCCCGATGCCACCCCTGTCGAAAGCGCGCTCTAACACACCAAGCTGACAGGACCCTGAACGAGGACAGCGGGCGCCGGGCCCACGGGAGAATTTACGCGCGACCCGCTGACTTTCGTGGGGTTTTGGCCTATGTCTGCGCCCATGACCGACACACCGCTCTCGCTGATCCGCAATTTCTCGATCATCGCGCATATCGACCACGGCAAGTCGACGCTGGCCGACCGGCTGATTCAGGCCTGCGGCGCGCTGACGGCGCGCGAAATGACCAACCAGGTCCTGGACAATATGGAGCTGGAGCGCGAGCGCGGCATCACCATCAAGGCGCAGACGGTGCGCCTGACCTACCCGGCCAAAGACGGCAAGACCTACGTCCTGAACCTCATGGACACGCCGGGCCATGTCGATTTCGCCTACGAGGTCAGCCGCTCGCTGGCAGCCTGCGAAGGCTCGCTGCTGGTGGTCGACGCCTCGCAGGGCGTGGAAGCGCAGACGCTGGCCAACGTCTACCAGGCCATCGACGCCCATCACGAGATCGTGCCGGTCCTGAACAAGGTGGACCTCCCCGCCGCCGAGCCCGAGCGCGTCCGCGCGCAGATCGAGGAAGTGATCGGCATCCCGGCCGACGACGCGGTCCAGATCTCCGCCAAGACCGGCCTGAACATCGAGGGCGTGCTGGAAGCCCTGGTCACGCGCCTGCCCCCGCCGGTCGGCGACGACACCAAGCCGCTGCAGGCCCTGCTGGTCGATAGCTGGTACGACCCCTATCTGGGCGTGATCATCCTGGTCCGCGTCAAGGAGGGCCGGCTGAAGCGCGGCATGCGCATCCGCATGATGTCCAACAACGCGGTCTACAATGTCGATCAGGTCGGCGTGTTCGCACCGCGCATGGTCCCGGTCGACGATCTGGGCCCGGGCGAGATGGGCTACATCAACGCCGCGATCAAGACGGTGGCCGACTGCAATGTCGGCGACACGCTGACCGACGACCGCCGCCCGGCCGAAACCGCGCTGGCGGGCTTCAAGCCGTCGATCCCGGTGGTGTGGTGCGGCCTGTATCCCGTCGATGCCGACGATTTCGAGAAACTGCGCGACAGCCTGTCCAAGCTGCGGCTGAACGACGCCTCGTTCCATTACGAGGCCGAGACCTCGGCCGCGCTGGGCTTCGGCTTCCGCTGCGGCTTCCTGGGCCTGCTGCACCTGGAAATCATCCAGGAGCGCCTGAGCCGCGAATTCAACCTGGACCTGATCGCGACCGCGCCCTCGGTGGTCTACCGCCTCTACCGCACGAACGGCGAGATGGAGGAACTGCACAACCCCGCCGACATGCCCGACGGCTCGGTGATCGAGCGGATGGAAGAACCCTGGATCGTCGCCACCATCATGGTGCCCGACGAGTATCTGGGCGCGGTGCTGACCTTGTGCAGCGAGCGGCGCGGCGTGCAGAAGGACCTCACCTATGTCGGCAACCGGGCGATGGCGGTCTACCGCCTGCCGCTGAACGAGGTGGTGTTCGATTTCTACGACCGGCTGAAATCGGTGTCGCGCGGCTATGCCAGCTTCGACTACCAGATGGACGGCTACGAAGAGAGCGACCTGGTGCGGATCTCGATCCTGGTCAATCTGGAGCCGGTGGACGCGCTATCCTTCGTCGCCCACCGCTCGGCGGCCGAAAGCCGCGGGCGGTCGATCTGCGCCAAGCTGAAGGAACTGATCCCCCGCCAGCTCTTCAAGATCGCGATCCAGGCCGCGATCGGCAGCCGCGTGATCGCGCGCGAGACGATCGGCGCGATGTCCAAGGACGTGACGGCCAAATGCTATGGCGGCGACATCTCGCGCAAGCGCAAGCTGCTGGAAAAGCAGAAGGAAGGCAAGAAGCGCATGCGCCAGTTCGGCAAGGTCGAAATCCCCCAGAGCGCCTTCCTGGCCGCCCTGAAGATGGACCACTGACCCCCACCACCTGTCACTGCCAGTCCTCACCACCCAACCCGCGCCGGCCCCAAATCCGGCGCACCTTTCCCCCTTGCGCCGGCCGGAATTGTTGCTATGTTCCCGCCCCATACCGACGGGCCTGCCACACCGGCAGCCCCGCCAGTGCGCCGGAGAGATGGCCGAGCGGCTTAAGGCGCACGCTTGGAAAGCGTGTGTACGTTAGTAGCGTACCGTGGGTTCGAATCCCACTCTCTCCGCCACCCCGCTCACCCACCATGCCGCATATAGGCTACAGACCGCAGCTCCGGCCCATTTTCCGCGTGACGCGTGTGGCCAGCCGCAGCCCGAACGAACCATGCAATACCATCGGTTTGGGGGTATCTTCTATGGGCTCCAAAGCTTGCCCAGGCATGGGCACGGGCGACAATGTCCCGCGTAACCTGATAGACAGTCCTAGTCCCGAGGCGTTTCGACACCCCCCTGCCGGTCCTGCGACGCATCGCCGCTGGGCGGCGCATGCTTCAGCCGCTTCGTCGCGTCCCCGTGCGACAACGGCATCATCTTGCAACCGGTCTTGGTGGGGCACGGAGCCCGAGGCGTCGGCGAAACCTAGTCGCGCTTCAGTTGCGGCCAGTCCGGCAGCTTTTCCGAAGGCGGCACCTTCTTGTCTTTCTGCAGATAGCCACTGCTGGAGGGTGGCTCCAGGGCCGATGGCAAACGGGGCGCCGCGGGCGGAGTGCCCGCATCCTGAGCCGATGCCGAGGCCACCGGAGTCGCCGCAATGACCGCCAACGCAATCCATGCAGCCGCAAGAGACTGTTTACAAACCCGCCCTGCTGGCCCTCCTGCCGGGCGGCCGCTCGCCGAGCGCGCTTCATGGCAGCGATCTGGAAAATTATGCATGGCATACCCCTCCATTGCGTGAGCCAAGGTAACACGACCGCCGCCGCGAGGTTCCGAACACCACGCCCACCAGCAGCAGCGCGCGGCACAGGCGAAAAAATGAAACAGCCACTCCGACGGCTCCACGAAAAAATGTCGTCATTACAACAAACAAAACAAGATCTCTCCAACCCTCCTCATACGGCATCCTGCTAAAAACCCGACCGCAGAAGAATTTTACGCGATCCGCAACCCTATAGGCACAGCCGCGTAGGTTCAGACATGCCTCCCGACGGGGGAGCACCATGGATGGCGCTCTCGAGGCAGTCCCGGCGGATGAACCTCCCCGCCCACGACCGACCGGCATCCCACGAACACCGCCCCACCTTGCCCAAGCCAGAAATCGCAGGCGTGAAGACGGTCTTCCGGAACGCAAACCGGTCTGCGATCGGAGCGGATGAATCCGCCGAGGCTCCGCATCCCCCTTGAAATGGAAAGGAAGTCATCATGCCAATCCAAGAAAAGCCCCTGTCCGACGCGTTCTATGAGACGCTGAAAGACATCTATTTCGCCGAAAAGCAGATCCTGAAGGCCCTCAAGAGGTCGGTCCGCGCCGCCCACGCACCGGACCTCAAGGAAGCGTTCGAAACGCACGCCACGGAAACCGCCCATCACGTCGAGCGACTGAACGAGGTGTTCGGCCTGATCGGCAAGGCGCCGCGCTCCAAGACCTGTGAAGCGACACAGGGCATTCTGGCCGAAATGGAAGAAGATCTCGAAGATTTCGGCTCGACCGAAGCGGCGGACGCGGTGCTGATCGGGTGCGCCCAGTGCATCGAACATTATGAAATCTCCCGGTACGGCACGCTGAAGGCATGGGCCGCCACCCTCGGCCTTACCCAGGCCGAAAAACTTCTCGGCGAAACACTGGAAGAAGAGAAGCGGACCGACGCCCTCCTCACCGAAATCGCCGAGCGTGAGAGCAATCCGGAGGCCATGCTCCAGGCAAGCTGACCCTCCTCCGGGCGCCCCTCGGGAAAACCGGGGGCGCCCTATCGCCCGCTATCGCCCGGCGCTGTCGGCACCGACACCGTCACGGGCGGAGATATGCCCGCACCAGCCGCCCATCACGACCAGGCAGCCAGAATCTCGTCAGCAGCCGCGGTTTCGACCTGCTGCCCATACCGCGTATGATAGACGCGCAGCGACGCGTCATGCGCGGAATCCGAAGAACTACAAAGTGCATCAATCGCAATGACAACACGGTAACCACGGTCGATCGCCCCCAGCACGGTAGCCAACACGCAGATATCGGTCTCACCACCCGAGATGATCAGCGTATCCGTTCCCCGCCGGACAAGCCGCGATTGCAGATCCGTCCTCATCCAGGGCGAATAGACATGCTTGTCCACCATTTCCGCCGGCGGCACGAAACGGCGCAATTCCGGCACCAGCTCCACCATGCCCATCCCGATCCGCTCCAGCGTCATCGAGGCCCAGCGCCGATAATAACGGCGCCACGTCCCCTCCCCCTCACCCGGATGGCTGGCAGGGATGAAGCGCGTAAAGATCGTTCTCTCCGGCGCGTGGGCGGCGATCCGCTCCACCGTCGGGCACACACGCTTCATCCACGGCATGTACCTGTCGGTCTCTTCCGCAAACAGGCGCTGCATGTCGACGCACAGATGCACGCAGTTCGCCCCGAGGGCACCATAGCGGAGATCGTCAGGCATGCGGCCCCCTATCCTCTCTCCTCGGGCCTGTCAGTCATGCGTGATGGGAAGCGCACGCGCCATGCGCAGGTGTTCCGTCAGCGTGGGCAGCGCATGCGTGGCAAAATCCCGCAGCGCCTGGTCCTCCTTGCCCTCGCTGTAGCGCGTGAAGAGTGACACGGCATCCTCATGCGCCGTGATCTGCTCGGTGCGATACTGCCGATCGAAACCAGGCCCCTTGAGGTTGCGCAGTTGGTTCAGCTTCGTCTCATGCGCCTGGTCCAGCGCGGTGGGCGGCGCCTCGATGCCGGCGCGCCCGCCAATGGCCTCCTTGAGCTGCATTGTCGTTGCCTGATGGTCCTTCAGCATCCGCTGCGCAAAGGCCCGCACGGAGTCATCCTTACTGCGTGCCAGCGCCAGTTTGGCCGACTGGATCTCGAACATGTCGCTCAACGCCACCATCCGCACAAAATCCGCGGTCGAGGGGCTGACCCCCAGCAGCGAATTGACGCCGGACCGTTCGCCAACCGATTGCGCATGCAACGGGCCACCGCCCGACAGCACGACGAGCACCGCCGCGCCAGCCGCGGTCAGGACGGCACGATATGTCATGAACATGACGATTTCCTTCGCTTGAATGATTCAGGCCTGCCCTGGTTCGCGGCAGGACGCAGACGGGTGCTCCACGGCACGCTTCTGTCGCGTGTGAAGCGCCGGAACAACACGGCGTCACGTAGAATCAAAAAAGCCCTAACAATGAATAAGTTTTTTAAATACCTCTACACCAGTTTGTGAGAACACATCCCGATCGGCGTCCTTACCCAGGCGCAGAAAACGCACCACCAAACGCCGGAACCCGGCTGACGCCTGCGTCAGCCGGGTTCCATGAGCACGTTGAGCGTTTACATAAGGTTGCAGGCCATTTCGACATGATCCGTCACGCGTCCATCATGACCGCGCACGCCGCCACGCCTGCCGCTGCCTCACGAACCCTTGTGGGACGCGTGACCACCCTTGCGGCCCGCTTCCGCCGCCCGCTCGGGATCATCGGCGAAATTCCCCGCCTTATGCCCGGCGTCACCGCTGGCATGCCCGGCACTCCCGCCATGACTATGCTGGCCGCCCTTGCGCCCCGCCTCAGCCGCCCGTTCGGGATCGTCGGCAAAATTGCCCCCCTTATGTTCGGCACCGCCGCTGCTATGCGCGGCAGTCCCGCCATGGCCGTGCTGGCCTCCCTTGCGGCCAGCCTCGACCGCCCGTTCGTGATCCTGTGCAAAATTTCCCGGATTATGGCCGGCACCCCTGCCACCACGGCTATCCGCCGCATACACGAGAGACGAATGATATTTTTCCAGTAAAATCATGGAATGCTCCTATTTTTTTGAAAATCGAACCGCGCATCACACCGCAGCCTCACGGACCTGCCCGGCTCCCACCCCTCCCATACACCCGTTGGGACAAATTTATAAAATTTTCTTTTCTAAAAAGAATATTTTTAAACACATGTGAAATGAACTACCCGATTGATGTGGCAAGAGGATTCCCCTCGAAGCCACAAATCACCCACTCGTGAACTCCACGCACAACACACTGAGACCGCACAAAGAATTTCCATATTCTTCTTTCATATCCTTATTTTTTCAATTCATCCCTTTGCAATGGTATTCCGGCCCACGCCACCCCACCATCCCCTGGCGCAACAGAGAATTTGATGGCCCATTTCATAGAATATCCCCTTCCTGTCACGGGCCTCGCCGTTTCCACGTACACATAAACCGCCCTGCATGAAGAAGACCGAACGGGGCTACGCCCCTCCAGGCCCCACACAACGAGCCGTTTCCGGGCAGGCCCGAAAGGCCGTCGCGATGAAAGCCGCAACCCGCAGCGACTGGCCGCGTTGCACGCACCGGCCGCCCAGGACCGGTGCGTGGCCATTCTTCTGTCCGGCGCGAGAAGGTAGCCTGCCATGACGTCCGAACTCTGGGCCCTGCTCTGGTCCGCCATCCTCTGCCTGGCGCTGCCCGTGCTCTACGGGACCCTCTATTTCCGCCAGATCGGACAGGCCGGCGTGCTCGGCAACCGCGAAGGCGTCCCCGAGCCCACGGGGGCGGCGGGGCGGGGCCTGCGGGCGCACCGCAACCTGGTGGAAAACCTGCTCCCCTTCGCCATTGTCGTGCTGATCGCGCACGCCGCCGGCATCTCCAACAGCATGACCGTGCTGGGCGCATGGCTGTTCCTGGGGGCGCGGGTCGTCCATGCCGCGAGCTACATCGCCGGCATTACCGGCATCCGCACGCTGGCATGGCTGGTGGGCGTGGCCGGCATCGTGCTGATCATCGTGCAGATCTTCTGACCGGCACTGCGCCCCGATTCAGCGTTTCAGAAGATTGGTCTTGGCCAGATCGAGAATCTCATCCCCCCGGCCGCTCATGATCGCACGGAGAACATACAGGCTGAACCCCTTCACCTGCTCGGCCTTGAGCGTAGGCGGCAGCGAAAGCTCCTGGGTTGCGGTCACCACATCCAGCAGCGCCGGCCCGTCATGGGCCAGGATTTCCGCCACAGCCCCCGGCAGGTCACCCGGGTCCTCGACGCGCAGGGCATGGATGCCCATCGCCCGCGCCATCGCCGCGAAATCCGGATTCTTCAAATCAACGCCGACATCGACAAACCCCGCGGCCTTCATTTCCAGCGCGACAAAACCCAGTACGCCATTGTTGAAGATCACGATCTTCACCGGCAGGTCCTGCTGCGTCAGCGTAATCAGGTCGCCCATCAGCATGGTAAAGCCACCATCGCCCGAAAGCGACACCACCTGTCGCCCCGGCTGCGCAGCCTGGATGCCGATCGCATGCGGCATGGCGTTGGCCATGGAACCATGAACCCAGGACCCGATCAGCCGGCGCCTGCCATTCATCTTCAGGTAGCGGGCGGCCCAGATGGTGGGCGTGCCGACATCCGCGGTAAAGACCGCATCCTCCGCCGCCGCCTCACTGACCAGCTTGGCCAGATATTGGGGGTGGATCGGCCTGCGCCCGGGCGTGCCGGTCGCCAGATCATCCAGCCCTTCCCGGGCCTTGGCATAATGGTTCAGGCTGTTGTCCAGATGCGTCCGATCCGCCTTCACCGTCAGTTTCGGCAGCAAGGCGGCGATCGTCGCCCCCACATCACCGACCAGCCCCAGATCCAGCTTGCAGCGCCGCCCCAGATTCTGCGCCCGGATATCGACCTGTGCGATCCGGGCTTCGGCCGGCAGGAACTGCTTGTAAGGGAAATCGGTCCCCAGCATCAGCAGAACGTCGCACGCATTCATGGCGGCATAGCCCGACGAAAACCCGATAAAGCCCGTCATCCCCACATCGTAGGGATTGTCATATTCCACCCATTCCTTGCCACCCAGCGCATGCACGATCGGGCTCTTGAGCGCCTCCGCCAGTTGCAGCAGCAGCCCATGGGCCCCCGCGCAGCCCCGGCCACAGAACAGCGTGACGCGCCCGGCACCGTTCAGCAGTTCCGCCAGCGCACCCAGCTCGGCCTCCGCCGGCCGCACCAGCGGCACCGGCGGCAACAGCCCCCGGCGCGCCGCATGGGCGCCAGGCGGCGCCGGGCGCAGCGCGACATCCCCCGGAATGACCACCACAGCCACGCCGCGCAGCCCCACGGCAGCCCGAATGGCATTTTCCAGCACATAGGGCAGTTGGGACGGATCGGAGACAAGCTCGCAATAATGGCTGCATTCCCGAAACAGGTTCTGCGGATGCGTCTCCTGGAAATAGCCGCCGCCAATTTCCCCCGAGGGAATATGCGCGGCAATCGCCAGCACCGGCGTCCGGCTGCGATGGGCATCGAACAGACCGTTGATAAGGTGCAGGTTGCCGGGCCCGCACGACCCCGCGCAGGCGGCAAGCTGGTTCATGATCTGCGCGTCTCCAGCCGCCGCAAAGGCCGCGACCTCCTCATGACGCACATGCACCCACTCGATGGCCGGCCGAACCCGCAGCGCCTCCGTCAGGGCGTTGAGACTGTCGCCCACAACGCCGAACATGCGTTTCACACCCGCTTCAACAAGCGTATCCGCGATCAGGTCGGCAACGGTGGCGACAGGCATCCACTCTCTCCCGAATGCATCATGGAATCGACCATCGCCTGAGGGAACGGATCAGCCGGGCACGTGCGCGGCCCCGTCGAGGCGATCGGCATGGACGGTCGGCACGACCCGACCATTGTCACGTGCATCGCTACGGGTGGACGTCCCGAAAGTTCCCCCTGCCGCCGGCGCCGCACCAGCTCGCGCAACGTCAGGCCCGGAAAAGTCCTGCTGCATGTCAATGATCACGGCGCAGGTCCCTGTGATTTGAACTCTTCCGGGATTTCCTTCACCGGCGGATAGTACTATGGCCGCATTGATCTGGCTCTGCAGAATCCATTTCGACGATAAACCGATTATCCGCCTGCATTCCCCGGAAAGGCAGGCGGAACGCGCGTTCAAGAGGAAACGGTATGGGCAATGGCAGCAGCGAAGACCGCCGCCTGGGCATGGGGGGTGGAACCACGCGGCGAGACTTCCTGAACGGCAGGGCGCGCCCGGTGACAGCCTGCCCGGTTTCAGGGCACGATCCAGACGGAATCGACGATTTTTCGGGTTATGGCGGCGTCGGCGACTATGCACGCGCCAACGGCAACACGCTGCCGGTCCTGACGGCGGCGCACCGCGTGCGCGACGGGTTCCATGACGCCCTGTCCGCCGCCCCCCTTGCCGGCGAGGACGTCGAATCCTACGACCTGGTGATCGTCGGCAGCGGCCTGACCGGCCTGATGGCGGCCAAGGAATACCGGGCCCTGACCGAGGGTACCCGGCACTGCCTGATCCTGGACAACCACCCGATCTTCGGCGGCGAGGCGCGACAGAACGAATTCATGGTCGAGGGCACGCGCCTGCTCGGCCCGCAGGGATCGAACGATTTCCTGGCGCCGAAGCCCGATGCCGACACCCCCATCGGCGCCCTGTTTCGCGAATGCGGCATCCCCTACGACTTCACCGTGCAGTCATGGGACCCGTCCCTGAAGAAGCTCCGCTTCTCGTTCGACAATTATTCCAACATGGATGGTTTCAACGAGAAACAGGTCGACATCGCCTATCGTTTCGACACCAGGGACGGCGCGCCCCGCCCCTGCTGGACCGAAAACATCTGGCGCGACGACCTGGCGCGCACGCCCTTCCCGCCCGAGGTCCGGCAGAGCCTGCTGCGCTGGCGACGGGGCGAAGGCGCCGTGCATGCCGATGATCCGCGCGCATTGGACCAGATCGATTACCGCACCTATCTGGAAGGACTGTGCGGCTACCGGCCGGAGGTGACTTCATTCCACCAGCCGGTGGTGGGCCTGCTGGGCGGCGTCAGCGCCGATGCGATTTCCGCGCGCTACGGCATGCATCTGGTCACCCAGTCCGAGCGGATGACCTACTCCTTCCCCGGCGGCAACGCGCTGCTGGGCCGCTATCTGGCGTCGCAGCTCATCCCCGGCCTGTTTCCCGGCGGCGTGTCGTTCTCGGCCATGCAGTGGGGCCGCATCGACCCGGCCCGGCTGGACGCCGAGGGGCCGGTGCGCATCCGCCAGGATGCAACCGTGCTGTCGGTCCGCCATCGCGGCGACGACCCGGCCTCGGGCATCGTCGACGTGGCCTACGCCCGCGCCGGCTGCATCCATCGGGTTCGCGCGCGCGCCGTCATCATGGCGACCGGCGGGTGGATCACCAAACATGTAGTGCGCGACCTGCCGGCCGGCATCCGCACGGCCTACGACCGGTTCAGCTACGCCCCCGCCCTGGTGGCCAATGTGGGGCTGAAGAACTGGCGCTTCCTCTACCGGCTGAACGCGACGGCAGCCCGCTGGATGGATGACGGCACCATGTTCGGCTTCTGCGCCAATATCCGCCAGTCGATCGTCACCCCCGACTACACCCCTCCGCTGCACCCCGACCGCCCAGCCCTGCTGACCTTCTACATGGGACTGTACACCCCCGGCCTGAGCGCGTGGGAACAGGGCGCGCGCGGGCGGATGCGCCTGCTGTCCACCAGCTACGCGGAATATGAGCGCATCATCCGCACCCAGATGGCCGCCATGTTCGCCGAGGCCGGGTTCGACCCCGCGCGCGACATCGACGGCATCATCCTCAATCGCTGGGGCCATGCGCGGGTCATCCAGACACCCGGCTTCTATTACGGCCGCAACGGCCAGCCGCCGGAGCGCGAGATCGTGGCGCGCGGCTTCGGCCGCATCGCCATCGCCCATGCCGAACTCAACGGCGCACAGAACTATACCGGCGCATTCCAGCACGGAATCCGCGCCGCGCGGGAGGTCGCATCATGGCAGTGACTGACATTCCCCCCATCACCCGCCGGCGGGCGCTGCTGGCCGGCGGCATGGCGGGCCTGCTGCCGCGCCCGGGTGCCGGCCATGCCGCCCCGGTCCAGCCCATGACGGCCCAGCCCATAACGCTGCGGATCGCGCCCACGACGGTCGAACTGGCACCGGGCATCACCCGCCGGGTGCTGGCCTATGACGGGCAGGTACCCGGCCCGGTGCTGCGCCTGCCCGAGGGCAGGCCGGCATGGGTCCGCGTGACCAACGGCAGCGACGCGCCGGAACTGGTCCATTGGCACGGGCTGGACGTGGGCGCCGTCCCCGATGGCGCGGCCGAGGAAGGATCGGCCACCATCCCGCCGGGCGGCACGCTGGACTACCGCTTCGTGCCTCCCCGCGCCGGCACGCGCTGGTATCATACCCACACCATGGCGATGATGGATTTCTCGCGCGCCATGTATAGCGGGCAGTTCGGCTTCCTGATCGTCGAACCCCGCCGCGATCCGGGCCGCCACGATCGCGAGGTGCTGCTGGCGGCCCATCACTGGGACGGCGCCCTGCCCGGCATCCCGGCCTCCCCCGAATTCTGCGCCATGCCGCGCTACCGCTACGCCACCTTCAATGGCCGGCTGATGCAGGCGGCCGAGCCGGTGCGCGTGCGGCAGGGCGAACGGGTGCTGTTCCGCTTCCTCAATGCCAGCGCGACCGAAGCCGTGTCCCTGGCCCTGCCGGGCCACGCCTTCACGGTGGTCGCCCTGGACGGCAACCCGGTCGCCAGTCCCGCACCGGTCTCGGTGATCACGCTGGGCGTGGCCGAACGGGTCGACGCCATCGTGCATATGAACCGGCCGGGCCGCTGGGTGCTGGGCCCCACCGACCCGGCGCAGCAGACCGCCGGCCTGGGCCGCGTGATCGAATATGCCGGCGCCACCGGCCCCGCCATCTGGACCCCGCCCCCGATATCCGACTGGGACTACGCCCTGTTCGGCGGCCCCGCCGCCCCGCCGGTCGAAGATCTGCGGCTGGACGGCATCTTCCCCATGCTGTTCGAACGCAGGCTGACACCGGACGGGATGGAAGGCTGGACGATCAACGGCCGCTCCTATGCCGACCTGCCCCCGCTGCATGTGCGCGCGGGCGGCCGCTACCTGTTCCGCTGGATCAATCTCAGCGGCTGCGCGCATCCGCTGCATCTGCACCGGCACCATTTCACCATCCTGCGCCGCGGCATGCGCCGGATCGGCCCGATCGAGAAAGATACGGTCCAGATCGGACGATTCGACACGATCGACGCCCTGCTCGTCGCCGACAATCCGGGTGACACGCTGTTCCACTGCCATCACCAGATGCACATGGATTACGGATTCATGCAGATGATCCGTTACAGCTGAGGCGCGTCAGAGCCTGTCTGGACCCGGCCCTTTCATGACGGAGATTTCGCCCTGCCCCGGCCGGGCTTCTTCTTTCCCGCCGGTTCGAACATCGCCCGGCAGCGCGGCGAAAGCTGATCGACCTTCTTCTTCATGCAGGCGGCTACCTTGTCTTCGTCCGGAATGGCGAAGGTGCACAGCTTGATCGCATCCCCCCGGCAGGCCGCGCTCTGCTCCTCGCGCGACGCGGCATGGACCGTGCCCAGGGAAAAGGCGGCAAGGGCGAACGCGGCGAATGGAGCGCATGCTGAAAATCTCAAGGTCGCTTCTCCTCAATTGCCGGGGGCTCCGCAGCCGTTCGATGGGACGGGACGCACCGGCGCCCCCCAACAAACATCACATTTTTCAACGCATTCCATGCCCGATGGTTCACACCGGCCGGAACCGCCGCCCGCCCGCCCGGCCGCGGCACAGCCCTATCTCAGCCCCACGCCGCCACCCGCCCCCTGAGCGGCCCGGTCACGAAGCTGGCTCCCCTCCCCGGCGCCGGAACCGCGTGGAGAGGATGATCGCCGATGTCGTGCGCTCCACCCCGTCCAGCATGCCGATCCGGTCGATGACCCGGTTGATGGTCTCGGTCGAGCCCGCGCCGACAATGGCGATCATGTCCACCAAACCGCTGACGGCGTGGAGTTCGCGGATTTCCCGGATCGGACGCAGCGCCGCCTCGACCGAGGCCGCCTGGCGCGGCGTGACCGTGATCATGACATGCGCCCGCACCGCATCAGCGTCATGGGCAGGGGTGACGGTCGTATAGCCCGCAATCAGCCCGGCCCGCTCCATCCGCTCGATCCGGCTCTGCACCGTCGTGCGCGACAGGCCGACACGGCGGGCCAGCGCGACGGTGGAAATCCGCGCATTGCCCTCCAGCAGGGCCAGCAGGGCCTTGTCCGTCTCATCGGGTTGCATAATGCCGATCATATCCGACATTCTGCCGAAAGAAAGCACCGATCGCGCGTCACTCCGCCCATTGTGTCCGGCCGTATTCCTTCGTTCCATTTCCGTATCACATACGGATCAGGAACGATGGGCATGAAGAAGATACTCGTTGCCGGCGCAGGCAAGATCGGCTCCACGATCGCGGACTTCCTCGATGCGACCGGCGATTACGCCGTCACGCTGATCGACCGGGACCAGCCGGGCCTGGACCGCGCCGATGTCGGCCCCCAGGTCCGCCGCCTCCGGGCCGACATCGCACAGCCCGACGCCCTGGCCCCGCTGATGGCGGGCCATGACGCCGTCCTCTCCGCCGCACCCTACCATCTCACGACCGCGATCGCCTCCGCCGCCGCCTCGGCGGGCATCCACTATCTGGACCTGACCGAGGACGTGGCCAGCACCCGCGCGGTCCGCGACCTGGCGGCCGGCGCGTCCTCCGCCTTCATCCCGCAATGCGGCCTGGCCCCCGGCTTCGTGTCCATCGTCGCCCACGACATCGCCCGGCGCTTCGAACGGCTGGACACGATCCACCTGCGGGTCGGCGCGCTGCCCGAATTCCCCTCCAACGCGCTGGGCTACAACCTCACCTGGAGCACCGACGGCGTCATCAACGAATATATCGAGCCCTGCGAGGCCATCGTGGACGGCCGGCGGCGCATGGTGCCGGCGCTGGAAGGGCTGGAAACGCTGGGCGTCGACGGCGTGACCTACGAGGCCTTCAATACCTCGGGCGGCCTCGGCTCGCTGTGCGAGACCTATGCTGGGGCAGTGCGCGAACTCAACTACCGCACCATCCGCTATCCCGGCCACGTCCAGGCGATGAAGCTGCTGCTGCGCGACCTGCGGCTGGCCGAACGGCGCGACCTGTTCAAGGATATTCTCGAATACGCCCTGCCGGTGACGCAGCAGGACATCGTGCTGGTCTTCGTCACCGTGTCAGGCTGGCGCGACGGCCGCCTGACGCAGGAAAGCTTCGTCCGCCGCATCTATGGCGAGACCGTCAACGGCCGCCCACGCACCGCCATCCAGATCACCACCGCCGGCGCCATCTGCGCCGTGCTGGACCTGCTGAAGGACGGCCACCTCCCCGCCCAGGGCCTCATCCGCCAGGAGGATATCGCGCTGGACACCTTCCTCGAAAACCGCTTCGGACGCGTCTATCAGGGCCGCCGCCCGGCCGCCTGACAGCCCGACGGGCATGCGCCCATTGCGTGACGCAGGGAAAGGCCCCGCTGAATGTGATCTGGTTCCCCCATGCCCACACGCCTACACAGTAAGGCGTCAGGCGGCGCTGCCGGAGGCAATCTCCGGCGGGCGACCGCACTGAGTCTCTTCCAGGTCGATCTTGGAGCGTGTGTCATGACCAATCCAGTATGGATGGCTGGTATGGCGCCTATGGAAGCCAACCCGGCAAAGCCGGCAACCCGACAGCAGACTTTGAAAGCAACCTCCCCCCACCATCGGGCCCGGCTCATCGGGGCCGGACTGCTCATCCTAGCAGGATTGGCGCCCTCCCTGGTGCCCCTGCATTCCGCCTGGGCCCAGGCCCGCAACACCCAGTCCGAAGAGATCACGGCCGAGGGCCAGGGCTGGGGCGAGGACGAGATCCAACGGATACCCGTTACCTTTTACCGGGCCGATCTGGCGACCGCCCCGGGGGCCCGGGACCTTGTGGCCCGGATAGACCGCGCGGCCCTGACGGTCTGCGGCGATAGTACCGCCATCGGCTCGGAACTCCGCCGTGCGATCGAACGCTCGGACTGCCGGCGCGACGCCGTGATGCGTGCGGTCAGGGATGTGAATGACCTCAACGTGGATTACGCCGCAAGCCAGTACGACCTGGAGGAATAGCGTGATCCCACCGCTCCCGGAGGCGCGGCCATGCCTGCGCCGTGATCCGGGAGCCCCAGGACCTTCCCTCTATCGCGCCCCTGCCGGAACAGTACCGCGCACGGGCGCACGCCCGATGCCCAGCGCCATCAGCGCCGCCAGCACGCCCGCGCAGCCGGCCAGCACCAGCATGTCCCGATAGCTGCCCTGAGCCTGACGCAGCAGCCCGGCCAGCGACGCGGCACAGGCCGCGCCGATCTGGTGCCCGAACACCACCCAGCCGAACACCATGGGCGCCGCACGCTCGCCGAACGCCACATTGGCCAGGCGCAGCGTCGGCGGCACGGTCGCGATCCAGTCCAGCCCGTAGAAGATGCCGAACACCGTCAGGCTGCCCGGCGAGAAATCGCAGAACGGCAACGCCACCAGCGACAGGCCGCGCAGCCCGTAATAGGAAAACAGCAGCCAGCGCGCATCCGTCCGGTCGGTCAGCCAGCCTGACAGCGTGGTGCCGAACAGGTCGCACAGCCCCATCATGGCCAGATACCCCGCCGCCGGCACCTCGCCGATCCCATGATCGGCGCAGATCGCGATGAAATGCGTGCCGATCAGCCCATTGGTGGTAAACCCGCACACGAAAAACGTCAGGAACAGAAACCAGAAATCGCGTTTCGGCACCGCATCGCGCAACGCCCCCACCGCCATGTGCAGCGGGTTGCGGTCGGGCGGCGGGGGCGACACATAATCCGGCGGCGCCCCATGCGGCAGAAGCCCGAGCCGCTCGGGATGTTCGGGCAGCAACAGCGCCACCAGCGGCGCCAGGACCAGGCAGGCGATGGTCACCGCCAGCACCGGCGCGCGCCAGCCATGGTCATGGGCCAGCGCCGCCAGGGCCGGCAGGAAGAACAACGATCCGGTGGCCGTGCTGGCCGCCAGCAGCCCCATGACGGTGCCGCGCCGGGCCACGAACCAGCGATTCACCACCGTCGCCCCCAGCACCATCGCCACGGCCCCGGTGCCCAGCCCCGTCAGCATCCCCCAGGTGACGAAGAACTGCCATGGCTGCGTCATGAACAGGGACAGGAAACTGGCCCCGCCAATCAGCAGCAGCGCGCCGACCAGCGTGCGGCGTATCCCCACCGCCTGCATCAGCGCCGCCGAAAACGGGCCGACAAAACCGTAGAGAAAGATACCGAACGCCGCAGTGGCCGAAATCCCGGCCCGGCTCCAGCCCAGTTCCATCTGCAACGGCATCATCAGCACGCCCGGCGTGGCACGCACCCCCGCCGACACCAGAAGCGACAGAAAGGTCAGCCCCACCACCCCCACGAACGCGTAGGCGGGCCGGGAAACCTTGCGGGAAACAGGGAGCGGGCTCATATGACTGACCGGTCAGTTCAAGATCGCGCCACGTTACGTACCGATCGGTAACATCGTCAAGCGGATTTCCCCATGCGCTCCTCGCCCGCCCCGCGCCCTCCCCGACGCCCGACGGCGGCCGACAGGCTCCGCCAGTCGGCCCGCGACCTGTTCTACCGCCAGGGCATCCGCGCCGTGGGGGTGGAGGAGATCGTGCAGAATGCGGGCGTGACCAAGCCGTCGCTCTATCGCGCCTTCGCCTCCAAGGACGGGCTGGCCACGGCCTTCCTCGCCGACTACCAGCAATGTTTCTGGGACCGGATCGCCCTTGTCCGCGCCGAACACCCCGATGACGCCCGCGCCCAGCTCCTGGCCTATTTCGACGGGCTGGCCGAACGTTCCGCCGCCGCCGACTATCGCGGCTGCGCGCTGACCAACGCTATCCTCGAATATCCCGACCGTGCGCACCCGGTGCGGCAGGAAGCAGCCCGCCTCAAGCATCAGGTGCGGGACTGGCTGGTCGACCGCGCCCTGCAGATGGGGGCCACCAATCCGGAACAGCTTGCCGACGGCCTGATCCTGCTGATGGAAGGCGCCTATGTCGTGGGCCAGGCCTTCCCGCCGCCGGGGCCGGCCGCGCAGGTGGGCGCATGCGCGCGCCTGCTGATCGACGCCCAGTGCGGGCCGGGCTGAGAACCTGTTTGGAAATGCGCGCTGGTGGCGATCCGACGCGCGTTTCCTGTGCTTCGGTGCTCACTTCCATCAAGGCCGCTCCGCTCCGATGCTCGGAAACACACGCCGGGCGCGGCCCGTTCCGGGCCGCTCTCGCTCACCAGCGCGCATTTCCAAACAGGCTCTGACCGCGCGGCCCGCCGCCTATCGGCGGCTCAGGTCACAAAGCGCGTCGATCTTGTCCGCCAGGGCGGCAATGCCCTGACGCAGGCTGTCGGGCATCTGCGGGACGGATTGCGCGCGCCTGTTCAACTGCTCCACATCCGACTGGATTTCGGCCAGAAGCAGGCCGGCTTCCGAAACGATGCCATCTTCATCACGACGCCGCATGCCCGACACCCTTTCCTGACCGGATAACGCCATCCTGTGACCGACTATGGCTGAAAGCAGGGCATGGCGATACCCGAGCCCTCCCCACCATACCACAATCGAAACGTCTTCAACCTCCCTTGTGGGCCGAGAGATCGACATCCACGCCGACCGCCAGCGCAACCCACTGGCCACTCGCCCACGGCCCCTGCCCGACATTGAAGGCGGAACGGACCAGGTCCAGATGCCCCTTGGCATGCGCCGTATCACCGCTGATCTCCAGCGTGAATGGCAGCGTTTCCGGCCGGCTGACACCATGGATCGTCAGCCGACCGATGGCCTGATAGCCATTGCCTCCCGTCGCCACAAAGCGCGTGGCCTCGAAAGTAGCAGTGGGAAAGGCCGCGACATCGAACCAGTCGCGGCCGGGCATCGCCCCGTCGCGCTGCCGGTCGCCGGTCGCGGCACTGGCGATATCGATGGTGATCAGGGCATGGCCCGCCTCGGGATGGGCCGGATCGAACGAGATCGTGCCGCCGAATTTGCCGAAATGCCCGCTGAACGGACTGCCGGTCTGCATGCCGGAGAAGCCGACCATGCTGTGGGCGGCATCAATCGTCCACTCGGCCGCCAGAGAGGGCCGCGCGAGGAACAGAGTGGCCGCAACGGCCGCGAAGGCCGTCCTGTTGAGAAAAGACATCGGATTACTCTCCCTGGCGCAGGGTACGGCGGCCGAAGGCCGGCAGCATCTGCCGCAGGATATTGTCGTGCAGAATAACATGATGACGCAGAGCAGCCGCCACATGCAACATGATCAGCGCCAGCAGGCTCCAGGCCGCCCAGTGATGAACGATCTTCAGCACCGCCTCGGCCGGCGCCTTGTCGGCCAGCGTGGACAGGACCGGCAGGTCGGGCCACGGCACGACGGAAAACAGCACGGTCGGAATGCCCAGCACCGAAGCCGAGACCAGCGCCCAGCCACTGAGCGGCAACAGAAGCTGCAACCCATACAGCGCGGCATGGGTCAGATGCGCCGCCCGCCGCTCCACCGGCTTCATGCTCTCCGGCAGGCCCGGCGCCGCATGCGTCAGGCGCCAGCCCACACGCAGCACGATCAGGAACATGATGGTGATGCCGATGGATTTATGAAGCTGGTAGAGCTGGAAGACCCGCATCGGGGCAAGCGGCAGATGGTCCATCACCAGCCCCATCGCGATCAGGACCAGGATGCCCAGCGCGATCGCCCAATGCAGGACGATCGCGACGGCCGTATACCGCACAACCCCGCCGGCTTCGCGCGCGGCTATGGCCATGGCGGTCAGTCCTGCTTTTCGAAGGCGCCGGCAATGCGCAACGTCACCTCATCGCTGACATAGGGCACATACTTGCTCACGCCGAAATCGCTGCGCTTGACGGTGCCGGTGGCCTCGAAACCGGTGGTGTATTTCTTGTCGAGCGGGTTCACGCCGGCGCCGATGAAATGCACCTTCAGCGTCTCGGGCTTCGTCACGCCATGGATCGTCAGGTTCCCCGCGACGACGGCATCACTCTTGCCGGTCAGCTTCACGCTGGTCGAGACAAAGGTGGCGTTGGGGAATTTCTCGGCGTCGAACCACTCGGCACCTTTCAACTCGCCATTCAGCACGTCACTGGTGGTCTGCACCGAGGCGACAGGGATCGTCACCGACAGGCTGGACGCCGCCGGCGTCTTCGCATTCAGCTCCAGCGTGCCCGACACGTTGGAGAACACACCCGCGTAGTTGGTGAAGCCGAAATGCAGGACCGAAAACCCGACCTGCGTATGGCTGGGCTCGACCGCATAATGGCCCGACTGAACCTCGGCCGGGCTGCCCGCCGCCTGGGCGGCAACAGGCAGGCTGGCGGCAATGGCCAAGGCCGTGAAAAGCGAATAGGCGCTGCGCTTCATGGGAAACAACTCCGAAATCAGGACAAATGCACACCGAACACCCGGACCCATCAGGCCCGAACCGTTCCGCTGCATCCAGACATAGCGGAGGTCCTGAAATACAATAACAAAAATGACGGAAACGGATCGTTTCCATTCTTGCACTTGGCTATGCTGCCCCCATGACCGACAGCACACCCCCCATTCCCCAGCCTCGCGTCGGCTGCGGCGCCGCCATCATCGAAGACGGCAAACTCCTGCTGGTCCTCCGCCGAAAAGACCCGGAAGCCCAGCATTGGGGCCTCCCCGGCGGCAAGCTCGACCCCTACGAAACCGTCGCCAACGCCACCATCCGCGAAATCGCCGAAGAACTCGGCATCACCATCACCCTTACCAGCCTGCTGTGCATCGTCGACCAGATCGACCGCGCGCGCGGCACGCACTGGGTCGCCCCCGTCTTCCGCGCCACCATCCAGACCGGCACCCCCGCCATCCATGAACCCCACGCCCTTGCCGACTGGGGCTGGTTCCCGCTCACAGCCCTGCCCACCCCGCTGACCGAGGCGACCCGGCAGGCGTTGGCGATGCTGAACGCATTTCCAAACAGGCTCTGAGCAGGCCGGGTTACGAACGGCTTCAGACAGCGATTCCCCCAGAGGCCGCAGACGACGCGGCCTCTCCCGCCCGTCGTCGGAGACGCTCCGATGCACAGGCGGCCCATAAGGGAAACTTTTATTATCCGAGGCGCCAGCCACCCGCTCCTTGACCTCCCAGCCAACACCAGCAATGCCCCAACCGCCCCCGCCAACGAGGGGAGGAACGATACGAAATCAAACATGGTTTCATTATTGCCATTCGTGGAAAACAATATTAAGAACAAAGTTCATTATCTTGATATTAATCCACGTATTAATATTTCATTAAAATAAAAAACCCAAACCCTAAACACACCTCCGCCAGACCGGTCAAGATACCCCTCCATGAATATTTCATCTTTTCTTGAATTGGACATAAATTAAACGAACGTTAACTTTTTTGTCTCGGGCGGGACGATAATGTCGCGGCGCCAATATTTCCAATCCCGAGATTTGACGAAACCGCCCCATGTCCATTCGAATTTTTGACGATGTCAGCGCCAGCCCGAAAATATTATTCAATACCGGAACGGTTCTTGACGGCGCAGAGCAATATCAATCGCAGCTTCCGTTGGTCTCCGGTGCCGACAATACAGATTGGAGCCTGACCCAATGGGGCACACCGGCCTCTGAAATATTCGACCCCTCATCTCCCGTTGTCGGCGCATCCCAGGACGATGACAGCCTGTTGGGGGCGGCCGACTATTCGTGGCACGCGGGGGATTCATCCGGTGCGTCATCGGGTCTCGTCGTCTATGGAACGCCTGGCCAGTATACGTATCGGCTGAGTGCGGCCGGCGGCAATGTACGCGACGTATTTCTGCAAACAGCCGCACCCGCGACGCAGCCGGCCTATACTTTCGATAAATCAATGACCTTCTCGGCCGATGAGAGAGTATCCTCCGTCGCTCCACTGGACGGGGTCGGCTATGTGGGCAACGATTTCACGGTGACCTTCAACGCGACCAACAGCGCACATTATGATCCGTCGCTTCCGACATTCGGGATCTTTCTACAGGTCCCGATAACCGACACGCGCGGACAGCCACAGCCCTATTCCACCCTCAGCTACGACAGCACGACCGGCACCTGGACCGGCATGTTCAACGTAAGCGGAAACGCCGGCGCGGATAATCCCGTCGCCTACCTTCCGGCCGTCACCGATAGCGGCCCCCTGCACACTGTCACGATCGATCTGAATGCCGCCATCGACCAGATGATCGCCTCGATGGTCGGCCAGGCTACTGACAAGAACAGCGCCGCACTCGAAAATCTCGCGAACTGGTCTCTTTCCGGCATGTTCATCGGGCCGGAATCCGTCGCCGGGACGCAGCCGTCAGGGGGCGCCATCTCGTTCGATGTCAGTGACCCCAACGTGTCTTATGACGACACGCTCTCCCGCTCCTATGACACGAATCCGCAGAACATCGTCACGATCTCGGGACAGGCCACGGCAATTTCTCCGACACCATCCGTCGTCACGTCCGCAACCCAGGTAGTGACACAGGCAGGAAGCGGGGTAGCCCTCACCCTCACCAGCACCGCATCGTCTGTCGATGTTTCCAGCAACGCCGACGATACGATCGAATCCTCGACATCGGCACAGGTCGCCCTGCATGCGAATGCAAATATTACCGATGCGGTGATCGGCAACGGGTACGCCCTTTCAGTCGACGGCGCCGGCGGCGTGACACTTTCCGGCATGTTCTCCACTATCGCCATCGAAAATTCCGGCACATCGACGATTGACGGAACGCTATCCGGTGCCGACTCGATCATCGACAATGCGAATGCCGATTTCAATCTTCTGCTGTCGGGCACCAACAGCCTGCATGTCTCGGCCGGCCACGGCACGATCGACAGCGCATCGTCCAACGCGAATCTGCTCGTCTTTACCAATAACAACGACATGACGGTCAGCAATACCGCTCGCGCCGTCGAAGTGATCGTGTCCGATCCCAACGGTCCGACGGATCATACGCTGACGGTCGATGGCGGTGGTGTCCAGCAGGTCTGGAACGGCGATCAGACTCTGATCTTCAATGCCGGGACCGATACCGGCGGGCCCTCGATGTTCTCCCCCTTCAGCAATAACGCCCCCCAGGCCTATCTCGGTATCCAAGGCGGCAACAATACGGTCAACCTCAACCTTCAGAAGACCACCGTCTGGGCGACCGGGGGCGTGACAACCGTAAACGGAAGCCACAATGCATCGGCCGCCGATCTTCTCGTCACCGATGGCGGGCAGATCGACGTCACGGGCGACGAGGGCGTCTTCGATCTGGTGGCGTTCCATTCCCAGGGTATCACGGATACCATCACGGGCGGAAACGACAACGAAACGCTGTTCGCGGATTCCGTGAACCTGCTCGTCAAGGCGTCGGACACATTCTCCGGGGTCCAGACGATCGTGGCGTCGATGAGCGCTGCGGATAATGAGGGCACGACGGCGACCGTCGATGGCGGCGCCACGCAGCAGAATATCTATACCGGCGTGAAGGATTTTGTCGTCAACGCCTCGCAGAGCGTTTCCGGCAATCATATCATGCTGGCCGTTCAGGGCGGCCACACAACCTTCAATGGCGGGCTGGAGGGTGCGACCATCCATGATTGGGGCGGCGACCTGGATGCGTATTTCGGAACCGAAACCGGAATCACGACACTCGACGCGGACATGTCCAAAATAGGCCATCTGGGGCTCTATGGCTTCAATCCCGGCAGGGAAACCGTCACCCTGACCGGCATCGGCAATATCGCGGACATCAAGGTTTCAACATCCCAGGGAAATACCGATATTTTCGTAACCGGACAAAGCGGTCACGTCACCCTCTATGGAATGACCGGCATCGACATACACAATGCCGGGGCCTCCTCCGTCCTGCTGTCCTGACATATTGAAACGATCGGGGCCCTGATATCCGGATCGTGAGACCGCCGCGCGGACAGACGGCCAGGACGACTTCCGTCGGAAGGAATACGGTCATAGAAGAAGGGGGCCCTCTCCCTACTCCCGCCGGATACCGATGCCACGCTCCCCACGCCTCGATACGCGCGCGCTCGAACGTCGCATGGGCAACTGGGGCCGGTCGCATCTCTCGTCCGGCCTCCTCGAACTCGGCCTCTTCGTCCTCAAACAGGGATGGGCCTGCCTGTTCGGCGGCCTGCTCCTGCTGGCCATTCTGGTCACGAAATGGGTCTGGTCCCCCTCCTGGCCAGTCTGCCGTTACGATGCGCTGTTTCTGTTCGCGGTCCTGACGCAGATCGTGTTTCTCACCTTCCGGCTCGAAACATGGAAGGAAGCCCAGATCATCCTCCTGTTCCATGTCACGGGGACGATGATGGAATGGTTCAAGGTCAGCGTCGCCGCCTGGACCTATCCCGAGCCGGGCGTGTTCAAGATCATGCACGTCCCCCTGTTCTCAGGCTTCATGTATGCGGCGGTCGGGAGCTACATGGTTCGCGTCATCAGAATTTTCGACATGCGCTTCACGCCCTATCCGCCCTTCCCGGCAACACTCGGCCTGTCTGCTGCGATCTACCTCAATTTCTTTACCCACCACGCCCTGCCGGACATGCGCTGGCTGCTTTTCCTCGCCACGGTCCTGGTTTTCGGCCGCACCCGGATCTCCTTCCGGGTCTCCACCCGGCGCTGGTGGATGCCCCTTCCCTGTGCCGCATTCCTGTCCAGCCTGGCGCTGTGGATTGCCGAGAACATCGGGACCTTTACCGGCACATGGCTCTATTCGAAACAGCATGCAGGGCACATGGTGCGGTATGGCAAGATCGGCTCCTGGTATCTGCTCCTCTACGTGGCGTTCGTCACCACAACGATCGCCATCCGGCCGAACCGCCTCTCCCGCTCGAACAGTCAGTCGACGACGTGACAACGGACTCCCGACGATGCCCCATCCACCACGGCCCGGCCTGTCATCCACGCGGCTCGTCCTGCTGATGAGCGCGACCATCGCGGCAGGCGTGATTCTGCGAAAGGCACCGCTCGGCCTCCCGTTTCCCGTCACCAAATGGGGTGGTTCATGGCTCTGGGGCATGATGATCTGGTGCGCAGTGGCCATCCCGTCCAATGGCCGGTACCCGCTCCGGACGGCCTGCGCCGCCATCGTGCTGGCCACCCTCACCGAATGTCTGAAACGCCTCCACGCGCCGGCCCTGGATCATGTCCGCTCCGGCCCGCTGGGCAGCTTTCTCCTGGGGCATCATTTTGCGGTGGCCGACCTCGCCGTCTACGCCCTGGCGATTGCCAGCACGGCCTTCCTCGCCTCACGCCATGACCACATCCGTGCGCGGACGGATGCCCCCCGGCACGATGGCCGATGTCACCGACGATAGTCAAAAACCGGGGTGCAGGGCATCATGCCCTGCCGGGCGCGGGCAGAGCCCGCCCCTCGGTCTGAAAAACAGCTTCCCGCAAACCAACGATAACGAAGCGTTTTGAAAGGTCGGGGCCCTCCGCCCCGACCCACCCATCAACCGATATCGAACGTCACCCCCTGCGCCAGCGGCAGGGTGCGGCCATAATTGATCGCATTCGTCTGCCGCCGCATATAGGCCCGCCACGCGTCCGATCCGGATTCCCGGCCACCACCGGTCTCCTTCTCTCCGCCAAAGGCCCCACCGATTTCCGCACCGGACGGCCCCATATTGACGTTCGCAATCCCGCAATCCGAACCCGCGCCCGACAGGAACAGCTCGATCTCGCGCAGATCGTTGCCGAAGATGGAGGAGGACAACCCCTGCGGCACATCGTTCTGCAACGCAATCGCCTCATCCAGCGCGCTGTATTTCAGAACATACAGGATCGGCGCAAAGGTTTCCTCACGCACCGGCCCCACCTGCCCCGGCATTTCCACCAGCGCTGGGCGGGCATAGAACGACCCGTCCCCGTTCACGTCGACCCGCTCGCCACCATGCACAATGCCGCCATGGGCCTTGGCATCGCTCAGGCTGGCCTGCATCGCCTCGAACGACGCCCCGTCGATCAGCGGCCCCACCAGCGCGTCACTATCGATCGGGCTGCCAACCGAAATCCGCTGATAAACCTGCGCCAGACGCGGCACCAGCGCGTCATAAACATCTTCATGCACGATCAACCGGCGCAGCGTGGTGCAGCGCTGCCCGGCGGTGCCCATCGCGCCGAAGGCCACGGCACGCAGCGTCAGTTCCAGATCGGCCGAAGGTGTGACGATCGAGGCATTGTTCCCGCCCAGTTCCAGGATCGACTTGCCAAAGCGCCGCGCCACACGCTCGCCGACAATGCGTCCCATGCGCGTCGAACCCGTCGCCGAAACCACTGGCACCCGCGCATCGTCCACCAGCAGCTCACCAATCTCCCGCCCGCCGATCAGCAGCGTGCCGAGATTCGCCGGCGCGTCATCGCCAAATCGCGCCACCGCCCGGTCGAACAGCGCCTGCACCGCCAGCGCGGTCAACGGCGTCTTCTCCGACGGCTTCCACACCACCGGGTCGCCACAGACGAAAGCCAGCGCCGCATTCCACGACCACACCGCCACCGGGAAATTGAACGCCGAGATCACGCCAACCACACCCGCCGGATGCCACTGCTCCGTCAGCCGGTGATCGGGCCGCTCCGACTGGATCGTCAGGCCGTACAACTGGCGCGACAGCCCCACCGCGAAATCGCAGATATCGATCATCTCCTGGACCTCGCCCAGGCCCTCGGACACGACCTTGCCCACCTCCAGCGTCACCAGCCGGCCCAGCGCCTCCTTGCTGGCGCGCAGTTCCTCGCCCAGCAGGCGCACCAGCTCACCCCGGCGCGGCGCGGGCACCCGGCGCCACGCCGTGAAGGCCTCCGCCGCCGCGCCGATCGTACGGCGCGCATCTTCCGGCGCGCTCTCGACCACCCGCGCAATCTCCTCGCCAGTCACCGGCGAGCGCACGGCCAGCGTGCCACCCGTAAACCGCGCGGCCGGCACGCCCAGGCGCACCAGCAGGTCATGCACTTCGGAAGCTATCAGGTTTGTCATCGTCTCTCTGCTTTCTCGCTTCATCGTCTGGTTTTCTGTTCTTTTTTGAAAAAAAAGAACCAAAAAACTTTTGATTCGTTCAGGAATTTTGTGCTGGGAACACGCGATGACCCAAAACGGATAAAAGTCTTTTTGCTTCTTTTTCTTCAGAAAAAGAAGAATCCTTCCTACAACCTTGCACCGACCAGATGCGCGGCGGCCGAGCCATACTCATACACCGCCTCCCGCACCCGCCGGGCACGTGCCGGCACCACATCGCTCACCGGCAACGGCAATTCGGCCTCGGATACCACACCGCGCACGAAATCGGCCAGCACGCGGCCAAATACCGTGCCGGGCGCAATACCCCGCCCATTATAACCACTGATGGACACGACATTCTCCGCCAGCCGGTGCAGGCGGGGCAGATCGTCGACCGTCATGCCGATGCTGCCGAACCATTCGCTCTCGAACCCGATACCCGCCAACTGGGGATAGATCCGTGCCAATGCCCGCGCCGCCCATTGCCGGTGCACGGACAGGCCCGCCCCCCGCAACGCCCCCACGCTGCCAATCACCAGCCGCCCCGCCCGATCGAGCCGGAAAGAGGTCAGCACCTCCTTCGTGTCCCACGCCCCCTGCTTCTGCGGCAGGACAGAGCCCAATTGCGCCGCATCCAGCTTCACGGTGGCAATGTTGAAATAAGGCAGATGAATCAGCTCCGCCCGGATCTCGGGCCACAACGCGCCGGCATGCACGGTCGTATAGGCATTGGTCGCCACGATCACCTTCGCCGCACGCACGCTGCCCGCCTCGGTCCACAACCGCCAACGGCCGCCCTCCTGCCGGGCGGAGACAACCGGGCTCGCCGTGTGAATCCGCGCCCCCGCCGCCAGCGCCGCCCCCGCCAACCCGCGCGCATAGGCCAGCGGCTGAATGGTGCCGGCCCGCGCATCCAGCAACGCCCCGGCATACACGCCACTGCCCACCTTCTCTCGCGTCTCACCCGGGTCCAGCAGCCGGACCGGCGCGCCCAGGCGCCGCCACTGGCGCTCGCGCTCCTTCAGGCTGGCCAGCCCCGCCCGGCCGACCCCGCAATGCAGCGTGCCATTATGCTCGGCCTCACAGGCAATGCCATGCCGCCCGACCAGATCGAACACCATTGACGGCGCATCGCCCAGCAACCGGAGGATGCGCGGCCCATGAACCGGCCCCAGCCCATCGATCACATCCTTCGGCATGACCCACAATCCGGCATTGACCAGCCCGACATTCCGCCCGGACCCGCCGAACCCGATCTCCACCGCCTCCAGCACCACCACCGACCCCCCGGCCGCGGCCAGATGCAGCGCGGCCGACAGGCCGGTATAACCCGCACCGACAATCACCACATCGGCATCGATATCCCCGGCCAGCGCCATGGTGGCGGGCGCGGGTGGGGCAGACAGTTCCCACAATCCATGGCTGCGCGGATCGTTTCTCATCGCCGTGCTCTTTTCCTCCCGGGTGGCCTCACCGGCCTTCAATCACGCGGCAGCCGCATCACGCAGGCATCGCCGGACATCGGCAACAGATCGGTCCTGAAGCGCCGCGTACAGCGCGCACTCATCCAGCACCTCGGCCCCCAGGGCGGCCTCGAACCCCGTACGGTCGGCGCTGGCGGCATAATCCGCCCCACCCAAACCACCCAGATTGGAGCGAAAGATCCCGGCCGCGCTCACCGGCAGAAAATCCTCGTAGGTCATCGGCGTGGCCACAACCACACCCAACCGCACCAGATCCCCGATCGGCGCCTCGGCCGACAGGCCGGGCGGCAGCGACGCGCCATCCGTCAGGTCGTAGCGGAAATAGGCCAACTCCTGCCCGCGCAATTCGTCCTCGGTATCAGGAAACCGCGCAAAGGCCGCTTCAAGCCGCGCCCCGTACGGCACATCCTCCGGCCCGTCGTCACGCGCCACGCGCAGCAGCCGGTCATACAGCGCCCGCCCTTTCGGGGTCAGCGCCATGCCACGCTGCTCGATCTCGCCGAACCGGGCGGTATGGCACCCGTCCTCGCCCGCACTGCCTTCCCCAAGAAAGAGGATCGGCTCCTCCAGCGCCGCGAAACTGGTCTGGCGCAGCAGGATCGGGCAGGCCCGGCGGGGCGGCCCCTCGATCACCTCCTTGGCCCGCATGCCGTAGAGCGGCATCTCGGCCTGCGCCGCATCGATATCCAGCGTGCGCGGCGTCAGATGATTGATATGCGGCCCCTTGAAGCACACCACATCCGCAATCAGCCGATGCGCGTCATGCAGGCGGCGATAGGTGGCGGCACTGACCGTTGCCTCGCGATGCCAGCGGAACGTCTCCAGCGCCTCGCGAACAAACAGGTCCGCCTCCGCGTCCCCAAGCCCGCCCTCACCCTCCCACTGCCCGATCAGCGCCAGCACGCCGGGCGTGAAGATCCGCCGCGCCGCCAGAATGCGCTCGGCCTCGGCGCGCAGGGCCACGTCCGCGATCAGGTCCAGCCGCAGCAGCGAGGTAAAGACCCGGAACGGATTGCGCCCCAGCGCCGCCTCATCGACCGGCCGGAAGGCGGTGGAATGCACCGGAATGCCCGCAACCGACAGATCGTAATACCCGACCGGCGCCATGCCCATCACGGCGAACAGCCGGCGCATGGTCGCCAGTTCCGCCGCCGTGCCCAGCCGGATCGCACCATGCCGTTCCACATCCAGCCGCGCCAGCGCGCCGATCGCCTCCAGCCGGGCCTTCAGGGCCGGGTCGTCCTGCAGGACCCGCGCATTCACCCGCGCGACCAGTTCCGTCAGGGCACCATACTGGGGCACCTCCTGGCGATACATCTCCGACATCGCCCGCGCGAAACGGGCCCGGATCGCGTCCGCGCCGATCATCCCGGTCTTGTCCACCACACGTCCCCACCCTGTCGGGCGCCCCTGGCGCGGCCGGCCTGTTATTCCGATTCCATATCATTCGCGACGGCGGCCCGCCTTTCAAACGATAAAGGAAACTGACATCATGCGGATCTGGAATGACCCCACCCCGCGCGTCACTTCCCCTTCGCATCCACGGGCTGACATGGCGACCCCGCGACGTTTCCTGCCTCCCACCCTGCTCCTGCATTCGTTCGAGGCCGCGGCCCGGCTGGAGAGCTTCACCGCTGCCGCGCGGGAACTGCACCTGACCCAGAGCGCGATCAGCCGGCACATCCGCGCGCTGGAACAGCAACTGGGCGCCGACCTGTTCGTCCGCGACCGCCAGACGGTGCGCCTGACCCTGGCGGGCGAGGCCTATGCGCGCGAGGTCCGCGAGGCCCTGCGCCATATCGCCACCGCCACCCTGGGCTTTCGCGCCAATCCCACCGGCGGCGCCGTCAATCTGGGCGTGCTGCCCACCTTCGGCAGCCAGTGGCTGGCCCCCCGCCTGCCGGATTTCATGCGCGCCCATCCCGACATCACGATCAACCTGATGTCCCGCCCCCTGCCCTTCGATTTCTCGGGCGACACGCTCCATGCCGCCATCCATTTCGGCGCGGCCGAATGGACGGGCGCGGACATGGATTTCCTGATGTCGGAACAGATCGTCGCGGCCTGCAGCCCCACCCTGCAGGCCCGCCACGCCTTCCGCACCCCGGCCGACCTGCTCGGCGCCCCATTGCTGCACCTGGTCTCCCGCCCCGATGCGTGGGAACGATGGTTCGCCGCCCAGGGGGTGGAGGCGCTAAAGGTCCACGGCATGCTGTGCGACCAGTTCACCTTCATCGCACAGGCCGCCGCAGCCGGGGCCGGCGTCGCCCTGCTGCCGCGTTTTCTGGTATCAGACCTGCTGAAGAGCGGCCGCCTGGTCGAACTGCCGGGCGGAACGCTGCGCAGCGAGGGCGCCTACTACCTGGCCTCCCCCCCGAACCACGGCAGCTACGGCCCTTTCCAGACCTTCCGCGCCTGGCTGCTGAAGACGGCCTCGCGGGAGGGACGGGCCGATTGATCCGGCCCCCATCATGTCCTATATCAATCGCGAGGCCACGTCCTCGCCCCTGTTGCGGGTTTTCAGGTCCGGGACGGCCCGGCGGCTCTGAATGGAGACCGCCATGTCGTGGCTGATGCTTACGATCGCTGGATTGCTGGAAGTCGTCTGGGCCTTCGCGATGAAGGAATCCCAGGGTTTCACACGCTTCATCCCCTCCGCGATAACCATCGCCGGGATGATCGCCAGCTTCGCCCTGCTTTCGCTATCGATGAAACATCTGCCGCTCGGGACCGCCTATACGGTCTGGACTGGCATCGGGGCGATCGGGGCCTTTCTGGTCGGCATCCTGTTTCTCGGCGAAGCCGCCAGCCCCCTGCGCATCCTGGCCGCCCTCCTGATCACGAGCGGCCTGGTGCTGATGAAACTGTCGAGCGGCGGGTAAGGGACGGTTGCTCGCCTCCTGCCAGCCTCGTAGCCGCCGGCCGGGTTCCAGCCCCTCGAAAACTGTCTATTCCGTTCCGATGCAGGGAATGCCAGAAGGGTTTTCGAAGAATCGGCGTCCAATTTCGGTATTCGCAACAGGTCCCCATGCTTTTCAAAACCCTGCCGACCAGCGCCGTCATCGGTCTCTGGGCATTGTTTGCCTGTACCTTCACGGCACTGACCAGTGAGGTCGCCCCCGTCGGCATCCTGATAGAGATGGCGCAGACTTTCCACATTCCGGAAGGCCACGCGGGGCTGGCCGTCAGCGCCTTCGCCCTGATGGTGGCACTCGGCGCGGTCCCGCTCACGATCATGACCGCGCATATCGATCGCAAACGGCTGATGCTCATCTCGCTGTCGGGCTACGTGCTGTCCAATCTGGTGGTGGCGGTGGCCCCCACCTTTCCGCTCCTGTGCATGGGCCGGCTGATCGGCGGGCTGGCGCATGCGCTGCTGATGTCGATCACGTCCGCCTATGCGGCGCGGCTGGTACCGCAGAGCATGACCGGCCGGGCCATTTCCTTCGTCTATGGGGGCACTTCGCTGGGCGCCATCCTGGGCGTACCGGGCGCGGCGGCAATCGGGCATCTGGCAAGCTGGCGGGTCGCGATGTTCGTCATGACCGCGCTGGCAGTCGTGCTCACCCTGTGCATCGCGTTTTTCCTGCCGCCGGTCTCCTCGCCCGCCAATGTGCGCAACAGCCTGCCCGGCATGGCCTCCCGCAGGGTGATGCGGATCTTCCTGATCGTGGTGGCGGTCGATGCCGTGTTCTTCTTCGCGCACAACCTGCTCTACACCTATGTCGCGCCGCTGCTGCTCGACCATGGGCTGACGGCGGGCACCCTCAGCATCGCCCTGCTGCTCACGGGCGGCGTCAGCATCCTCGGCCTGTGGGGGGCCGGCCAGTTTGTCGACCGCAATCCCGGCGCCGGCCTGCTGGGCGGCGGCCTGGCCATGCTGATCGGCATGGGGCTGATGTATGGGCACATCCTGTCCGGCTGGGCGGCGGTGGGCGCCGTGGGGCTATGGTGCATCGGCTATTCGGCCATCATCCCCTTCGTCATGTCCGGGGCCATCCGCGCCCGCGCCACCCGCCCCGACGTGGCCGGGGCCGCGATCAATGCCGCCAGCAACGTGGGCATCCTGCTCGGGTCGGCAGCCGGCGGCCAGGTGCTGACCCATGCCGGCTTCGGCGTCCTCACCCCGCTGGCCATCGCGGTGGCCTTCGGCGGCATCCTGCTGGGCTTCTTCAGCCCCGCCGCCTTCCCGCACAGTCTTCCCCCCGCCGAACAGGACTGAAAACGGGCGGCCCCGATTCATCACGATGTAACAATTATTTCATACTCATCGCTTCCGACAATCGGATAAGAGCGACCCGCTGTGCAAAAAAAACCCCTCGGCCGGGCCTTCGGGCCCGGCCTCTTTTTTGCAGCGCCTCCCCCCCCAACCGGCCCGAACACACGGGTGCGGGAACAAACCGGGAAGAACAGGGCAAGGTCCCTCGGATTCAAGCCTCAGCTTCATCCACCCACAGAGTTATCCAGAGGGGTATCCCCGGAATCTGTGGATAATCCTCGCCGCTCCACGACGGAACATCATCGCGAAAATGGCTGTTTTCCGCCGTTTCCAGCATGATTGCATCCATCCCCTGAAAAGGGTCTTGATTCCATGTCAATTTTATGACTGCCCCAGGCTGCAAATCATTCACAGCCGACCGGAAAAAAAACCGCGGAAGCCCTCCGGCACCACCCGCCACGCCGGAACAAACCAAGAAAAGCGGGATTCGTCGCGATCACGCCTGTTTCCGGACAAGCAATCCACAGAGTTATCCAGAAGGGTACCCCCGGAATCTGTGGATAATCGCCCGAGGCGCCGCATCGGCCCTCATCGAAAAACCCCCGGTCTTCCGCCATTTACGCGCCGTCAAGAGCAGCAACACCGAATCTCCGTGATTCCACCGTACTGTCGCATCGCGCCATCGGCCCAAACAATTCACAGCGCGATGACGATTCACGCTTGACTCCATACAGGCGGCCGATCGCCACCGGAGTCCTTCCGAATCCGTGCAGCGCCGCCCGCGCCCAGGGCGGCCGGCAGGCTTTCATTTCGAGTTTCGGCGGTGTCCGTATAGAATTCGGCTACGGACCCAAAGCGATACAGGAATGCGGAAAGGCATCATGGCAACCGCGAAACCATTCGTCATCCCGTCTCTGGCCGTCCTGCTGCTCGGCCTCCCCCTCTCGGCCCCCGCACGGGCGGACGACCCGCCGCCGGCGCCGCCAGCGGCCTGCACGCCGGACAAGCCGGCCCTGCCCGACGATCTGCGCGGATGGGCATCTCCGTCCCACCTCGCGGCCGCCGGCACCGTGTCCGCGCTCGACCATGCCGTCCTCCCGCCAGGGCAGGCGGTGCTGGTGGCCCTGCGGCCAACGCCGGATGTCAGCTACGCCCTCCGCCCCGACGAGCCCGGCGGCTCGGTCAGTTCCGGCGGAATGGTCGCCTTCGACGCCCCGAAGGCAGGCACCTACCGGGTCATGCTCAATGCCCGCGCGTGGCTCGACCTGGTGCGCGACGGCGCCGCCGTGGGCTCCACCCACCACGAGCGCGGGCCGGCCTGTAGCGGAATCGGCAAGATGGTCGATTTCCCGCTGCCGGCCGGGCGCGCCATCATCCAGCTCAGCGGCAGCGGCAAGCCCGAAATCGAAATCATGGTGGTACCGGTTCCGACGCGGGCGGAGACAACATTGCCGACGCCATGACCCTTATCGAAAGCGCCAAACTGTCCGGCCTCAACCCGCACGATTATCTCGCCGACGTCCTCGCCCGCATCAACGACCGCAAGGTCAACCGCCTCCACGAACTGCTGCCCTGGAATTGGCCGCCCATGGCTGCGCCTCAAAAACAAGCCGCTTGATCGTGGCGGCAATCCATTTTGTCTATACTGCCGCCTGCATCGCCACTCAGTTCGGCGAGGATGAAGATTTCCTGCATGACATTAGCATCGGCATGGAGCCGGAGGATGGCTGCCTCCATGTCATCAATTCCACCGAGGAGAACGAGCATGTCTTCGCTTCTACCGAATTTGGTATCGAAAATCTCCGGGAACTGATCCTCATCCACAAAAGCAATGTCGCTCTCGGTGTCGAAGAGCCTTTCGATAAAACTCAGGGAGGGTCTTGATCGGCTGGTTACCATAGTTATCCATCACCAGATGGATATCGAGATCAGTCGGCACACTGGTCTCGATCTGGACGGGAAATTTACGGAATTCCGTGGACCGGTGCTTCGGATAGCATTTTCCGATGACAGTGCCAGCGGCAATGTCGGGAGCCGCGAACAGCGACGTCGTGCCATGGCGGGTTAGTCATGGGTCCGCCGCACGACTTTGCCGCGCCGTATAGGCAGCATGGGCTGGCTGCGATCCAGCGCCTGGATCTGGCTCTTCTCATCAACGCACAGCACCCGCGCATGTTCGGGCGGTGCCATATACAAGCCAACGATGTCGCGGACCTTCTCCACGAAGACGGGATCGCTCGACAGTTTGAAGGTCTCTGTCCGGTGCGGCTGTAGCCCGAACACTTTCCAGATGCGATGGATCGTGGACGGTGCATACCCCACGGCCCGCGCCATCGAGCGCAGCGACCAATGCATAGCATCGCGCGGCGTCTCGGGCCGCGGTTCATCGTAAAGCCCGTCCAGACGGTCTATCGCAAACTGCCGGCGCCATTTGCCAACCGTGTTGATGTACGCGCCCGTCAGGTCACGGATCGTCTTGTTCTCCTCCCCATCGGCGGCAGCAAGGACAATCCATGCCCGCCGCGCAAGCGCCTGTCCCGTCTTGCGCGCCCGTACCAGAAATTCCAGTTCCTGACGCTCCAATGCCGTCAGTTCGATCGCAACCGCCGCACGTCCCGTTCGATTACCCCCGCCATCAGGATAATCACCTAAACTTCTCGATCAGGACACTAGGATGGAATATGAACATGGAACATATGAAGAATCTTGAGTATTGCTGCCCTGTAATCATCAAACATCGTCGCTATGCAAATGGAAAAATAGAATGAAACAGCAAAAAAATATGGTTTGTGTGACATGCACCATAAGAAAAACGAATTTACTTTTTTATTGACACAGAGCGGCCTAGTCAATGTGACGCAAAATATGCCTAGAGCTGCCCCTCCAATGACATCACTCAGGAAATGATAACCAAGATAGATACGACCGAAATCGAAAATAAATGCAAGTATATAGGCCAAAACTCCGGCAACAGGATTGACAGCATTAATAGTACAGGCAAAACCAAAAAATATCGTAGCATGATCGCTCGGGAACGATGACCAATGGCTAAGAGTACCAGATCCAACACCGCTTGGAAGTCGGAAATTCAGCGCCGGATCATAGAGGGGTCTGACATGCATCGGCAGGTTAAACTGCAATATGCGGCTAATCACCCCCGCTCCGAATGAAGTTAACGCCCCTATAAAGACACTATTTTTTTTCGCGCCCGTGTCTGAATAAAACCACGCAAAGACAACGATAGACATCATCAATATATTTGAAAAGGCATTTAGTCCAGTAATTATACCTACGATAGTATCAATAATATCCCTATTTTCACCGACGTAATTCATATATCTCGAAATTTTATAATCCAATATATTAAAATGAAATACCGATATTAATAACATCGACACAAATACTGTAAACGAAATTTCTTTTACGTTATTTGTTACAAACAGTTTGTTTGCATTCATAAATTTCACGCTATTCACGGGTATTATCCTCATAGCATCTTAACCCATCCTGAAGAGAGTTTTCCTAGAAATTGGATGACGCGACGTGATTAGGCGGTGCGTTGTGAGTTGGCATCGGGTGTTGCGGTGCCGTTGACGAATACGACGTCTTCGATGAGGCGACTCAATTTGATCTCACGTTAGCTGCGTGAGGTTGAGGTCGGCGGCTTTCACGTGCCGAGGCTGGTTACGGCCTCGTATCACCTGGAAGCGTCGACGTTATAGAAACAATTCGAGATTTATCGCACCGATTTGTAATGTTTTGTCAAGTAGTAGCGCCGGGGATACACACACTCGTGTTTTAGGCGCTGTCTGCATTCATGGATTCTGAAGCGTCCCGGGTTTCCCGGAGGCTCCTATCTATGAGAAGGAGCTATGATGAATACGATGAGCCAGAGATTTTCACCTGAGGTGCGGGAGCGTGCGGTCCGTATGGTTGGGGAGCATCGCGCCGATTACGGCTCGGAGTGGGCGGCGATGACGTCGATTGCCTCGAAGATTGGCTGCACGGCGGAAACTTTGCGCCGCTGGTGCCGCGATGAGGCGAGACGGCGGGCGGGGCCGGCGGGGCAAGCTGGTGACGAGCGCGTTCGGCTCAAGGAGCTTGAGCGCGAGGTCAAGGAGTTACGGCACGCCAACGAGATCCTGCGCAAGGCATCGGCGTATTTTGCGATGGCGGAGCTCGACCGCCACGGGAAATGATGATGGCGTTCATAGACCCCTCCGCAGCATTCCCCCTGCTAACGCAGGTGGAACCTTGGCTGCTTCGCCCATCGCGAGGACTTGGGTATCGAGCCGATCTGCCGCGAACTGGCGATTGCTCCGTCCTCCTATCATGAACATGCCGCCCGTATGCCCGGCGCATCGTGGGCTGGAAGGTCAGCACCAGCGCCACCGCCGGGTTCGTGTTGGACGCCCTGGAGCAAGCAATCCATGCGCGTAGGCCCGGCCCCGAGGATGGTCTGATCCACCATAGTGACAGGGGCGTTCAATACCTCGCCATGAATTACACCCAACGCTTGGCCGAGGCCAATCTGGTACCCTCGGTCGGCAGCGTCGGGGATTCGTACGACAACGCATTGGCTGAGACCATCAACGGCCTCCACAAGGCTGAGGTCATCTGGCGGCAGCCCTCTTGGCCGGGTGTGTCGGCCGTGGAAATGGCAACGTTGCGCTGGGTCGATTGGTTCAACAACCACCGCCTCTTCGGTCCCATCGGCCATATCCCACCCGCCGAGGCCGAAGCCAACTACTATGCAGCCCCTGAGAACATCGATATGGCTGCGTGACTCAAACCAAATAGCCTCCGGGAAACCCGGGACGCTTCAATCCAGCTTAGTGGTCGTCGACTTTCCTCGGCCCCAGCATCGCTTCCACCGTCTGGGCGTCGAGCGCATCCTGATAATGATTGCCGAAATGGGTCCGCACGTAATTCACCACGGAGGCGATCTGTGCGGGCGAGAGAATGTCGGAAAACCACGGCATGCCGCCATGCCCCTGCGCCACGATGGTCGCCGGATAGGCCGCCACCGCCAGGCGGGCATTATGCGCCAGCGCCGGCACCTTGCCCGCCCCGATCGCCCCCGTTCCGCCCTTCATGTGGCACGCCTGGCAGATCTGCCGGTAGATCTCGCTCCCGTCGGCCGACGGCGCCTGCGCCCGCGCCGGGCCGGCCGCGCCCCAGGCGCAGGCCAGCAGCAGGGCCTGAACCAGCCGCCTCATACGGCCGTCGCACGATGATGAAGTTGCCGGATAGCATCGAGCGATGACAGCAAAGCCCCCTCCTGCCAGCCTGCCATGTAAGAGGCATGATCACCGGCCAACACGATTCTTCCTTCCATGGACACCAGATTCTGGTAATGCGCGGCCCGGTCGGCCTCGCTCCAGCGCGCGCGGCACCCCAGCATCCACGGCACGCGGCTCCACGCCACGGAGGCACCGCTCAGGAATTCCTTCCGATATTGCGGATGGATTTTCTCGCCCTGTTTCAGCGCAGCCTCGATCCGCTCTTCCGGCGTCATCCCCGCCAGATCATATCCCCCGCGCCCCAGGGCAAACGCCCCCAACAGAACCGCCGGGCCCGCGGCATGGAAATTGTCATTGGGGTAGGACACCAAAGCAATTTCCTGATCCGTGAAGCTGATGCCGCCATAGATCGCCTCATCCTCCTCCCAGAACCGCCGGCGGAATTCCAGCCCGACCTTCGCGTGCGATGCATACGGCACGGCGCTGATCGCGGCCTTCTTGGCGGCCGACACCTGAATATCGATCTGCGAGAGAATAGTGAGCGGAAGCGTGCACACGCACCAATCCGCCTTCGTTTCATGCATTTCCGCCGACCGCGTGTCGGCCCAGCGGACCGTCACGCCCTTTTCGTCCTGCGCAATACCCGTCACCTTGGCATTCAGGGTGATCTGGTGCGGCAGGCGGCTGGCGAAGGCCTTGCCGATCATGTCCATCCCCCCGACGGGCTGGAACATGGTCGGCTGCATGTCATAGCTGGTGAAGAACTTCATGCTCTTCCACACCACCGGGTCCAGCACGTCATGAAACGGCAGCAGGTCCGACGGCAGCGGCGCGCCATCGGCCCCGGCCCCCGGCGGCCGGGCATAGCTGCGCTGCCCCGACACATGCAGCCCCTTGCGATAGGTGAGAGAATCATCGAGCGTCCCCCACCCTTTCAAGGCCTCCAGCAGCCGTTCGCGATCGTCCTGCGTCACGGCGTGGTCGAGCCCGCCGGTATTGACCGCCGTGGCCAGAAGCGACGCCACATTGCCATGGAAATCCGCCGCCACGTCCCGGTAGCGCTGCGGCCTGCCGCCGAACGCATGCGTGGAATGGACGAACGCATTGTTGTTGAACTGAATGAACGGCTCCAGCCGCACATTGAAGGCCCGGCAATAATGCAGGATGGCACGATGATGGTGCGAAATCCGCCACGGACCGGGATTGAGGTAATTCCCCGGCGCAAACCGGACCGTCTGCGTCGCACCGCCCAGCTCGGTATAGGTGTCGCCCCCACGCAGGGTCCAGTTCCGCCCGCCCGGACGGTTCTGGTATTCCAGCACCTGCACTTCGTAGCCGGCCCGTTCCAGCTCATACGCCGCCAGCAATCCCGCCAGGCCGGCACCCAGCACCACCACCTTCGCACCCCGGGGCGCCCCGGACAGGTCGGGCGCGCCGGTAAATTGCGATTCCGCCGCGTGACCCAGCGCCGTCATGGCCTGGTACATCGCCCCCGCACCCGCGATCAGGCCAATGGCCCGCAGCATGTCCCGCCGCGTGAAAGCAGTCTGGCCCGTCGTCATCCTGTCGTGTCTCTCCTGCCGGCTACGGTGTCAGTGCGATACCGTTATGACAGGCAGGGGCGAGGATTGTCAAAATCGCGTGAGTCCGGCGTTTCCGTTCTTTTTTGAAAAAAGAACCAAAAAAAACTTTTGATCTGTTCAGGGTTCTTTTGCAGGGACGCATGCGACACCCCCGCATGGACAGAGGTTCTTTCTTCAGAAAAGGAAGAAATTTTCAAACGCCATCCGGCAGTTTCGACCGCATCATCTCCCGCCGGTCGATCCGCTGCCCATCCACGACGAAGGTGCCGTCGCCGACGGCATGGATCGTCCGCCGCTCCTGCCGCGCGGCATCCATATGGGCCGCGACCCCCTCCAGCACCACGATGCTGTAGCGTTCGATGAAATCGACCACCCGGCATTCGATATGCGCCAGACACTGCCCGATCAGCGGCGCGCGAACCCGGTGGGCCTGTTCACGCACCAGCCCGAATGTCGCGAACTTGTCGGTATCCTGCCCCGAACAGGTCCCGATCCCCACGACGGTATCGATCATGTCCACCGTCGGAATCGCGATCACGCATTCCTTCGTGCGCTGCAACGCGGCGAAGGAATAATTCCACGGCCCGGTCGTGATGGCGAAGGAGGCCGAGAAATCCAGCACCATGGTCCAGGAAATGGTCATCACATTGTCCCGGTGGCGGTCATGGGTCGTGACCAGCACCACCGGCCCCGGCTCCAGCAGCGTGAATGCCTTGCTGATCGGCAGATCGTCCATGGCGGCCATCCTTCCGCGTCAGGCGGAGAATAGCATGTTTTCCCCTACCCGGCGGGCCATGAACCCGTCTCCGCTGTCGCATTTTCGCGATCATGTTGTTATCCCGTCCGGACCGGCCTCTCCCGCAGGGGCCCGCACCAGTGGAGACCATGATGACGTCGGCGATGCTCATTCTTGTCGGATGCCAGCTTCTGGGCGAATTGCTGCGCGCCACGTTTCAGCTCCCGATCCCCGGCCCGGTCATCGGCATGTTCCTGCTGGCCCTCGCCCTCGGCCTCCGGGCCCGGCGCACCGGCAATGACCGGACACCCGCACCGCTGAAGCCGGCGGCCGAGGGGCTGATCGCCAATATGGGCCTGCTGTTCGTGCCCGCCGGCGTCGGAATCATTGCCGAGGCCGGGGTCATCCGAAAGGAATGGCTGCCGATCCTCGTCGCCGTGGCCGGTTCGACCATTCTCAGCCTGATCGTGACCGCGCTGGTCATGCACTGGACCCTGCGCCCCACCCACACGCACGACACCAATGGCGAGGGACGCACATCATGAACGCCGCTCTCCATCATCTCTGGACGCCCCTTTCCGCCACTCCGCTGCTCTGGCTGGTGGTCACGCTGGCGGCCTATGTCATCGGCCGCCAGGTGCAGAAAGCCTGCGGGGGCTCGCCCTTCGCCAGCCCGGTGCTGATCGCGATCCTGATCGTGGGGGCAACCCTGCTGGGCACGGGCACGTCCTACGACACCTATTTCGCCGGCGCGCAGTTCATCCATTTCCTGCTCGGCCCCGTGACGGTGGCGCTGGCCGTGCCGCTGGCCGAGAATTTCGCGCTGGTCCGCCGCCATCTCTCCAGCATCGGCCTCGCCCTGCTGGCCGGCTCGCTCACCTCGGTCATCAGCGGCGTGGGCCTCGTCTGGCTGCTGGGCGGGTCGCGCAGCGTCGCGCTGTCCATGGCGCCCAAGGCCGTCACCACGCCGATCGCCATGGCGGTGTCCGATCAGATCGGCGGCGTGCCCGCGCTCACCGCCTCGCTGGCAATCCTGGGCGGCATCCTGGCGGCCATCATCGGCCGCCACATGCTCGCCCGCTTCCAGATCGACGACTGGCGGGCACACGGCCTGGCCGCCGGCGTCGCCGGCAGCGGCATCGCAGCCGCCCAGGTCGCAGCCCTCGACGAGGTCGGGGCGGCCTTCGCCGCCCTGGGCATCGGGCTCAACGGCCTGCTGACCGCCCTGCTGGTGCCGCTCCTGGCCGCATTGTGGCGTTAGCGCCCCGTTCGACACGCGCGCCGGCGGCCACCCGCCGCGCGCTGCGCGGATCGACACCCCACTAGACGACCGGTCTAATTCAGGATAGCCTCCCCTCATGAACGCAGCATCCGTCCATCACGATGTCCGCCGCCATATCCTGGACACGGCACGGCCGATCATCGGCAGCAAGGGCTTCTCGGCGGTCGGCCTCAACAAGATCCTCTGCGCGGCAGAGATCCCCAAGGGCTCGTTCTACCATTACTTCGCCTCGAAGGAGGCCTTCGGCGAGGCGCTGCTGGAGCAGTATTTCACCACCTATCTCGCCCGGATCGACGTGCTGCTGGACCAGCACGACGGCACCGCCGGCCAGCGTTTCATGACCTACTGGGCCCAGTGGCGCGACGCGCATATCGCCGGCACGGTCCACGACCATTGCCTGGCCGTCAAACTCGGCGCCGAGGTCTGCGACCTGTCGGAGCGGATGCGCCTGATCCTGCAGGGCGGCGCCACCGCAGTCGTGGACCGTCTGGCCCGCTTCATCGCGGCCGGCCAGCAGGACGGCTCGCTCCCCGTAACGCAGGATGCCCGCCCGCTGGCCGCCGCCCTCTACCAGCTCTGGCTGGGGGCGACGCTGCTGGCGAAATTCACCCGCGACCGTCAGGCGTTCGACGACGCCATGACGGCCACCCGCCGGATGCTCGGCCTGCCCGCCTGACCCGATTTTCCGTCGGCCACGCCGGCGGCAAGGAGACACCATGCAGAATTTCGAATTCTACAACCCGACCCGCATCATCTTCGGCAAGGACACGATCCCCCAGCTTGCCGACCATGTTCCGGCCGAAGCGCGCGTGCTGGTCCTCTACGGCGGCTCCAGCGCCGAGAAGAACGGCACGCTGGCCGAGGTCCGCGCAGCCCTGGGCACGCGGACGGTGCGTGAATTCGGCGGCATCGAGGCCAACCCCACCTACGAGACCCTGATGCACGCGGTCGCGACCATCCGTGCGGAAGGGCTGGATTTCCTGCTGGCGGTCGGCGGCGGATCGGTGATCGACGGCACCAAATTCGTCGCCGCCGCCGTGAACTACAAGGGCGACGCGTGGGACATCCTGCGCACCCATGGGGCGGATGTGACCGGCGCCCTGCCCTTCGGCAGCGTGCTGACGCTGCCCGCCACGGGGTCGGAAATGAACAGTTTCAGCGTCATTTCCCGCACGGAAACCAGGGAAAAGCTCGCCTTCGGCAGCCCCCACGTCTTCCCGCGCTTCTCGGTGCTGGACCCGACCAAGACCTACACCCTGCCGGTGCGGCAGGTCGCCAACGGCGTGGCCGATGCCTTCACCCACATCATGGAACAGTATCTGACCTACCCGGCCGGCGGCATGGCGCAGGACCGTTTCGCCGAAGGGCTGCTGCTGAGCCTGATCGAAATCGGGCCGAAGGTCATCGCCAGCCCGCATGATTACGATCTGCGCGCCAATCTGATGTGGATCGCGACCCTGGCGCTGAACGGGCTGATCGGCGCCGGCGTGCCGCAGGACTGGGCGACGCACATGATCGGCCACGAACTGACGGCCCGCCACGATATCGACCATGCCCGCACACTGGCCATCGTCCTGCCCGCCATGCTGCGGGTCCGCAAGGACGCCAAGCGCGGCAAGCTGCTGCAATATGCCGAGCGCGTATGGAACCTGCGCGACGGCACCGAGGACGAGCGGATCGAGTGCGCGATTGCGCGCACAAGCGCCTTCTTCGAAAGCCTGGACATCCCCACCCGCCTGTCCGCCTACGGGCTCGGCACCGAGACGATCGACGGCGTGATCAGCCAGCTCGCACAGCACGGCATGACCGCACTGGGCGAACACCAGGACGTAACCCTGGAAGTCAGCCGCCGCGTTCTGGAAACCAGCCTCTGAAAGCTCGGGACTAGGCGGAGAAAAGAGCCGAATCCCGCACATGCTGGCGATCCCACCGCCGCGTCAGCGGCAGCAATGCCGCAAACAGGATCACGATCGTGCCGGCGGCAATAGCCAGGGTCAGGAACAGGCCGGCATAGGCCTCCGCCCCCGCCGCCGGATGCGCGGGGGCACCGGCCGCCAGGTTGGCGACCATGCTGCCGACATACATCGCCACCCCCATCGACAGCAGGTACGACCCCATCATGAACCCACCCATGGCAGCGGGCACATAACGCGCAATCACCGCCAGCCCCAGCCCGCCGACCAGCAATTCACCCACCGCCAGGGCGCAATAGGCCGCGATCATGAACCAGGGCGAAACCAGCCCCGCCCCACCCGACAGCGCCCCCAGCCACCAGATCACGAAGGCCAGCGTCACCAGGCTGTATCCCACCACGAACTTCCGCGCGATCGGCAGGTCGCGCCCCTGCCGGGCCAGGCGCCGGTAGAGAAAGGCCAGGATCGGACTGGCCACCATGATCCAGATCGGGTTCAGGGCCTGGAACTGGCCGGCCGACATATGAAACAGCGTCACCCCGCCCAGCGTCACATCGCCGCGCACCGCACGCAGGGCGAACAGGGTCAGCGACGTCACGATCTGCTGGTAGAACACGAAATAGATCATGCCCTGGATCGACAGCATGTAGGCCATCCGCAACCCCGGCCGCTGCGCCGGCACGGCACGCCGATAGATCACCGCCCAGACGCCCAGGACCGACAGCGCGGCCAGCCACACACAGGCCCGCGCCACGGCCGGCCGATCCAGAATCAGGTGCAACCCCACGATCGCCCCCGCCATGCCCAGCAGCAACCCACCCACCGGCCCTGCGGCCAGCGGCGCAAAATCGGGCACCGAGCCGACATGGCGCAGCCGGCTACGCAGGACGGTATAGACGCCCAGGCCGAACGCCAGCCCGGCGGAGCAGGTGGCGAACGACGCCGCCGGGCCGAAATGGTCCTGCAGCAAGGGCGTCAGCAGGATCGACGCGGTCGAGCCGACATTGACCGCCATGTAATAGAGCGTGAAAGCGGAATCGAGCGCCGCGTCGTCACCTTCATAGATCCGGCGCACCAGATTGGCGGCATTGGGCTTGAAAAATCCGTTGCCGGTCGCGATCAGCGCCATGGCCACCGTCATCAGCCCGACATGCGCCGTCGCCACCGCCAGCGCGGCATAGCCGCCCATCATGCAGGTAGCCCCCAGCAGCATGGCCCGGCGCGACCCCAGCACCCGGTCGCCCACCCAGCCCCCAACCACCGGCAAGGCATAGGCCATGGCCGCGAAGGCCCCCATCAGCAGATTGGCCCGCGCATCCGCCATGCCGAGCTGCCGCACCATGAACAGCAACAGCACGGCCTGCATGCCGTAATAGCCGAACCGCTCCCACAATTCGATCGCAACCACGACAGCGAAGGACGAAGACCGCGTGGGCCGCGACGAGATGGAAGAAAGGGCAGACGGCATGAGTTTCCTGACAGATGACAAGAGCAAGGAGGGGCCCTTGCGGCCCCCCGGGCGCGAAAACGATTATAGATTCCTGTTTTCAATAGACTGTTCACCCAGCCGGACAAGCATGTCCGGCCAGGGCCTGCTTCACGAGCATGTTTTAAACGTTTCGATACCGAGCGGAAGCGATGCGTCGCCGCCACTGGCCCGCCCCATCCGATATCGGCATGTTAACGCCACTCGGAACAATGGGCCGGAGCACCCACGGCACGAGCGGAAAGGATCAGGGATGGAACAGAGCCACGACGATGCACCAGGTCCCGCCGGGCATGTGGTGGGCTATCGTGGCCTGACGCTCCATGACAGGGTGCAGGACGCGGCGATCGAACTGGCGATCCTCTATCCCACCATCGGCACACCGCATCCGCGCCGCTTCGGCCCCTACCACCTACCCCTCGCCGAAGGACCGGTCGCGGGGCATGATCGGCCGCTGGTCGTGCTGTCCCATGGCAATGGCGGATCGCCCTGGGTCTATCGTGACCTGGCAATGGCGCTGGCGTCACGCGGCTTCGTGATCGCCATGCCGAAACACCCCGGCAACAGCCTAAATGACGACGCGCTGGCCCGCACACTGGCCAATCTGGAAAACCGCCCCCGGCATGTGTGCCTGAGCATCGCCGCCGCCTTCGCCGACCCGGTGGTCGGCCCCGCCCTGCGGCCGGAGCGCGTGGCACTGATCGGCCATTCCCTGGGCACCTACACGGTGCTGGCGGCGGCGGGCGGCCAGCCATGGAGCGGCGGACGCAGCCCGGACGATCCGCCACGGCGCATCGCCGTCACGCATGACCGGCGCGTTCACGCGCTGGTACTGCTGGCCCCGGCCACCGGGTGGTTCCGCGCCCCCGGCGCCCTGTCGGCGGTCCGCTGCCCGATCCTGATGCGCACGGCGGCCGAGGACGACATCACCCCGCCGGTATTGGCCAATGTCGTGATGCAGGGCGTGCCCGACCCGGCGCAGGTCGATAATCGCTGCGTGCCCGGCGCGGGGCATTTCTCGTTCCTCAGCCCCTTCCCCGCGAACATGGCGCGCCCGGATTTTTCGCCATCGCAAGATCCGCCGGGTTTCGACCGCGCTGGCTTTCAGCACGTCATGGCGGATGAGATCGGTGCCTTCCTGCACCGCACGATGGCAGACCGGCCGCCCGCGTGACAGCCTTCGCGATCGCTTATTCCGTCCGGATCAGGGCCAGCTTGGGCTTTTGCCGCGAGAATGCAGGCCGCGTGTCTCGGCCGGACAGGGTGAACCCCGCGACCATCCGCGTCAGTTCGTCGGACGTCGCCACCAGATTGCGCACCGCCGAGGCACTTTCCTCGGCAACGGCGGCATTTTTCTGGGTCGTCTGTTCCAGCCCGCCCATGGCGATATTCAACTGGCTGATGCTGGCGGACTGCTCCTGTGCCGAATCCGAAATGCTCGACACGACATCGTTGATCTGCTGCACCTGCGACATGATGCGCCGCAATGCATCGCCGGCCTCGTGCACCAACGTCACGCCGGATTTCACCTGTCCGCCCGAGAGATTGATCAACGCCGAGATTTCCCGGCCCGCATCGGCCGAGCGCTGCGCCAGCGCGCGGACCTCGCTGGCCACCACGGCAAAGCCACGGCCCACATCCCCAGCCCGTGCCGCTTCGACACTAGCATTGAGGGCCAGGATATTGGTCTGAAACGAGATCTCGTTGATGATCCCAATAATGCCGGCCATTTCCCGGGATGATTTCTCGATCTCCGAAATCGCCGCGATCGTGCCATGGACGACGCTGCCCGCATGCTCGGCATCGCCGCGCGCCGTGTTGGCCATGTGGTTGGCCTTCCGCGTTTCCTCGGCTGTCTTCGCGACCCGCTGCGTGATCTGACTCAGCGCCGCCGACATTTCCTCCTGGCTCGCCGCCTGCTGTTCGCTGCGGCGAGCAAGATTCTCGGCCCCCTGGCGAATCCCGTCGGCGTTCGACACGATATCGGTCGCGTTCACCGAGATCTTGCACAGGCTATGTTCCAGCGTCTCGGCCGTCTGATTGAAATGCTGCTTCAGCGCGTCCAGGCGCTCGGGTATCCGGCCGCCTTCGATGCGATGGGTCAGGTCGCCATTGGCCAGCGCCGTCAGGGCATTGCCGATAATCTCAATCACCTCGCGATCTTCCTGGGCGCGGCGGTCCTGTTCCGCCTGCATCGCGACGCGCGCCTTATCGAGGTCATCCAGATAGGACGACACCGTCAGGTCGATCTCCATCAGCACCACCTTGCACAGACTGCCGATCACATCCCCGAGGTTCCGCGCCACCCGTGACGAGGTCCGGGACAGGAAACCACCATGCGACAGCATATCGCCAATGACGGACTGAACGAGATGGTTGAGAATGATCCCATAACCACCGATATACAGGCTCGGATCCAGCCCGATGCGGGCGTGCACCGAACCGATCGTCCGGACCTTTTTGACATATTCATCATCGAACCGCGCACCGGAAATCCGTTTCCAATGCGTCTGTTGGGCATGTTTCGCATGCTCGATCTGTGACTCGGAAGAAAAGAAACTCCGCGCCTTCGGCGTCCGGCGAACCTGGGCATAGAATTTGTCAAGCGCGGCCGGCATTTCCCGATCAATGAGAGCCTGAACAGATCGAATGGAACGAAAATCACTTTCGTTCATCTCAACGAAATCTTGCCTGGATTTGAAGTCAGACAGATCATGATTGTTCATGAATAATTCTCTCTTATATCAGGACTGAAAGTTGCCGGACAGGAGCATTCTATTTTGACGGCCATAAACTTAATATTCAGATAACGGAAACCGCTTAAGATTCTGTTTGGGAATGTGGGCTGGTGAACGAGCGCAGCCCGGGATGGGTCGCGTCATGCTATTAATTATCGACATCCTTCAAAACCCGCCTGTCTCAGGACCCTGGCCCGCATCCTGAAAAGATACAATCCCCCGCTACGCCAGAGCGCCACCAAGGGTTCGGCAGGATCAAGCAGGCGGAACGCAGGCCCCCCGGGGCGTTCCAGCCCCTCGCGCAGGCCGCGTCAGTAGCGCGGGGGAACGATCATGGCATCCGGGGTCGGCTGCCGTTCGTAGTCGGGATGATGGACGCGTTCGGGCAGCACCACGTCCGGCTTCGGCACCGGCCCGTAGGGAACGAGCGAGAGCAGGTGGGCGATGCAGTTCAGGCGCGCACGCCTCTTGTCGACCGCCTGCACCACCCACCACGGCGCTTCGTCGATGCTGGACCGCTCGAGCATCGTCTCCTTCGCATGGGTGTAATCCTCCCAGCGGCGGCGGCTTTCCAGATCCATCGGGCTGAGCTTCCACTGTTTCAGCGGATCTTCGATCCGCGCGCGGAAGCGAGCCTCCTGCTCGTCATCTGTGATCGAAAACCAAAACTTGATGATCTGGATGCCACTGCGAACGAGCATCCGCTCGAACTCGGGCACCGAGCGGAAGAACTCTTCATATTCATCCTCGGTGCAAAAGCCCATGACACGCTCGACTCCAGCACGGTTGTACCAGCTCCGGTCGAACAGGACGATCTCACCCGCCGCCGGCAGATGGGCCACGTAGCGCTGGAAATACCATTGCGTGCGCTCGCGGTCGTTGGGTGCCGGCAGGGCGGCGACGCGGCACAGACGCGGATTCAGCCGCTGGGTGATCCGCTTGATCGCGCCCCCCTTGCCGGCGGCGTCCCGCCCCTCGAAGATTACGACCAGGCGATGGCCGGTCGCCTTCACCCAATCCTGCAGCTTGATCAACTCGCCCTGGAGACGAACCAGTTCACGGAAATAGACGCGCCGAAACGCGCGGTCGGACGCGTCGAGCGTTCCACCGATGGCCTCTTCCTCCAACGAAAGCTCGAACTCCTCGTCCAGATCGTCGATGAGTTCGCGGCGCATCTGCACGCGCTCGCGCTCTTCAGCCGACAGGCTTTCCAGATCCTCATCGTCCATCGTCGTTGCCTTCCATGCTGTACGCCTTACTGGCCGAATAGGGCTTTCCACAGGAAAACGCGTTGAAATTTTCATGAATCCCTGTAGCCGGGCCCTCAGAACGTGGTGGTCATGTTCACGCCTAGCACGACGCCGTTACCGATCGGCCGCCCCGTCTGCGGATCGAACGACGTGCCGCCGACGTGCCAGAAATACTGAAAATCGGGCTGGATGATGAGGTACGGGGTCACGGCCGCCTGATAGGTCACCTCGATATGCTGCTCGGGCTTCAGCGCGCCTGCCAGGCTCGTGCCCAGACGCATGGCATCGCGCGCATTGCCGATTGCCCGGCTACCATAGAAGCCAGTTCCCCAGGCGATGCCGATCGTGTCGTCAGTCCGGCCCGGGACCATCCCGTCGAACGTCACGCCGCCCTGGATCTCGGCGGAGAACCGGTTGCGCGAGCCGTCATTGGCGGTGGCACGCACGAACAGGCTGATCGTCTTGCTCGACCCCGGCGCCGCCCGCCAGATCATCTGGTCGGCCATCATGTAGATCATCCAATTGTCACGATGGTAGCGCGGCTGGCCCGTACTGTCCGGTGCTGCCAGCAGGCCGCCGTGATCGTCGTATCGCTGGTCGGGGAAGCGGCCGGTGTCGTAAAGGCCGCCGAGTTTCCACGTTCCCGGCAGGCTGGGAGCCGCTTGACCGCCGATCCAGCGGGCGACATCGACCGAAAGCTGGGCCTCGCCTATGAACAGCGTCCCGCCGCTGGTCGAAAATGCGGTGCCCGACGGGTCGCGCTGCGTGGGCGCGATGGCGCTGTAGAAGGGGCCGCGCGTCGGGTTGTCGTCGGTGACGGCGCCCATCAGCACCAACTGGTCGATCGGCGTCCATTTCGCCCGCGCCCCCAGGGCCGAGAACGGCCAGGACGGCCCTCCGGAATAGAGGTTATTTGAGGTCGAGAGCGGCCAGCCGAAACTGGAATTGAGGAAGAATGAGGCGTTCTGACTGACCAAAAACTCGGTATCGAGGTCGATCGACCCCACCCTGACATCCAGCCGGTTCGCGAAGAAGCCCTGGCCGTACCAGAGTTCGAACAGCCGGGTCGAGCGCCCGGCATCGTAGCCGCTGACGGTATTCACCGCCCCGAGCCGCTCGCCCGTCAGCGACCGACCGCGGATCTGCAACGCGCTGACATTCAGCAACCCGTCCGGCCAGCCGAAGCCACGCTCGGTATCGAACATCAGGGTCACAGCCGTCATGCCGTCATAGGTGGGTCCGGGATGCAGGCCGCCTGAGGCGAGGCCCCATAATTCCTCGACATCCTGCATGTTGATTCGGATGCCGTGGCGGGCCAGCCAAGGCCGCGCCCCGCCGGCCTCACCCAGAAGTTCGCTGCCCGGGTCTTCGGGCGGCTGCACTTCCACCGGCGTCGGTGGGGGTAGCGGCACGCCGGAGGGCAGGACATCGGTGACCAGCGGCAGGGTGGCGGCCAGAATGCCGTTCCCCATCGTCAAGGGGCAGAGCACCGCCAGAAGACCCGCCACGCGGTGCAGGGCCGGGACGGGTCGTTCGACTTTCATGGCCTCGTGTCAGAAGACATGCCTCAGGATAAAGAACAGCATGCCGCTGATCAACATGGCAGCGGGCAGCGTGATCACCCAGGCCATGGCCATGGTGCGCAACGTCCGCCATTGCAGGCCCGAACCTGCCGCAGCCATGGTCCCCGCCACACCGCTGGAGAGGATATGGGTGGTAGAAACCGGCAGACCATAACCCTCGGCCAGGCCGATCGTCCCCATAGCAACCAGTTCCGCCGAGGCGCCCTGTGCGTAGTTCAGGTGCGTCTTGCCGATCTTCTCGCCCACGGTGACGACGATGCGCTTCCAGCCGACCATCGTGCCCAGGCCCAGCGCCACCGCGACAGCGACCTTGACCCAGGTGGGGATGAAGCGCGTGCCCGCATTGAGCTGCCCCATGAAATGCTTGAGGCCCGCAGCCTCGGCCCCTTCGAAGGCGGTGGTCTTGCCCAGGACGCGGATTGCGTCCGACACCAGGTACATGTCCGTGCGGACGTTCGGCACCTGCGCGGCGGGGATGGCGTTGAGGGTGGGGTACCCGCTGACCGAATGGGCGATATCGTCCGACAGTACGGCCAGCGCGCCATAGACCTGGCCATCCGCTACCGCCCTGTCGCGCAGCGCGGCCGTGACGCGTGCGCGGGCCGCTGCGACATCGTCGGCCCCCCGGCCCGTCATGTGATGACGGAAGATGCCCGCGGTCTCGCCAGCCGACTGGACGAAGGCCGGCATGGCCGATTCCGGCATGGCGCGATTGAGCGCATAGGCGGTGGGTGCCGCGCCGATCAGGATGAGCATGATCAGGCCCATGCCCTTCTGCCCGTCATTGCCGCCGTGGAAATAGGAGACGCCGGTGCAGGTGCCGATCAGCAGGCCGCGAATCCACAGCGGCGGGGGCTTGTGGCCCTCGGGCGCCTCGAACAGCGTCCGGTTGCGCACCAGCACGCGGAACAGCCAGAACAGCACCATCGACAGCACGAAGCCGCAGAGTGGGCTGAACAGCAGCGCGCTGAAGACCTTCGTCACCTGCGACCAGTCGACGCCATAGGTCGCCGCCCCGGTGGGTGCCATCAGCTGGTTGGCGATGCCCACGCCCATGATCGAGCCGATCAGGGCATGCGAGGAACTGTTGGGCACACCCATCGCCCAGGTCGCGAGGTTCCATACGATGGCGGCGATCAGCAGGGCGAAAATCATCGCATATCCCGCGCTGCTGCCCACCTGGAGGATGAGTTCGACCGGCAGCAGCGTGACCACGCTGTAGGCGACGGCGCCGGACGAGACCAGCACGCCCAGCAGGTTCCACATGCCCGACCACACGACGGCCACCATGGGCGGCATGCTGTTGGTATAGATGACGGTCGCGACCGCGTTCGCCGTGTCGTGGAAGCCGTTGACGAATTCGAAGCCCAGCGCGATCAGCAGCGCCAGTGCCAGCAGGGCGAAGGCCCCGACGGCCAGCCCGTGCTCGCCTGCCGCCTGCAGGTCGGTCAGGAGGCTGTACCCGACGAAGGCCAGCGCGCATGCCAGCACGGACAGGAAGAAGATCCTGAACGCGGCGGTGCCCCCGCTGTCCATTCTGGGACGCAGAAAATGACTGCGCGGTATGGTTGTCTCCGACAAGGCATCCCCCCTTGGCCAAAGGCGCTATGACAGCGCACACTCAGCGGAAAGCGCGGGGCAGAGACAGTGAAGTTATTTTGAAGGAGAGCCGCCGTGCGTCATGGAAGGATGCAGACCCCGATGCCCGGGACCCCAGGACACATCATCGAAACCGACCGGCTGCGGCTGACACTGCACGAAAGCACCGATTTCGGCCCGCTGGCCGAGATGTGGGCCGATCCGGCTGTCGTCCGGCATATCAGCGGCAGGCCGGCCACGGCGCAGGAAAGCTGGGCGCGGCTGCTGCGCTATCGCGGCCTGTGGCCGGTGCTGGGGTTCGGCTACTGGTGCGTCCGCACCCGCGACGGCGACCGGTATGTGGGCGACGTGGGCTTCGCCGATTTCAAGCGGGACACCGACCCGTTACTGGGCGGCGTGCCCGAGGCCGGCTGGGTGCTGGCACCATGGGCGCATGGCCGGGGCTACGCGACCGAAGCCCTGCGCGGTGCCCTGGAGTGGCTGGATCGCTCAACCCCGTTTCGCCGGGCGGTCTGCCTCGTGGCCCCGGACAACCGCCCTTCGCTCCGCGTGGCGGAAAAGACCGGCTTTCTGCCTGCTGGTCCCATTCGCGTGGGGACGGAACAGGCCGTGCTGCTGGAACGCCTGACCTAGCAGGTCAGGCGGACACCAGCACATCCAGCGGTGCCGCATCGGCCAGCATGGCCAGGTACAGCACCGCCGCGCGGTCGAGAATGCGGTCCGGGTAGAGCAGCGAGCGCCATGGGCCGGCCGGCGCGTCGTCCCAGTCCAGCGCCGTGCCGCGCCAGAGCATGGAGGGGCAGGACAGGTCGGTGGGGTCCGGCATCAGGGCGGCGGGCAGGCGCGGCGCGATCACCAGCATCGTCGCCCCTGCCGTGACGCGGGCGAAGGCGGCCAGATGCTGGCGCCGGGTGCCCGTGACCCTGACGGGCTGGTACGCCCCCTCGGCGAACAGGTCGGGATGGGCGGCCCGGAACCGCAGTATTGCTGCGATCAGCGCCTGTTTCACCCTGCCGTCGCGCCAGTGCGGCAGCAGCGGTCCGAGATCGGCGCCCTCGGCCAGCGCCGCCATGCGGCCGGCGAAATCGACCGGCCGGCGATTGTCGGGATCGACCAGGCTGAAATCCCAGAATTCGCACCCCTGATACAGATCCGGCACGCCGGGGCTGGTCAGGCGCAGCAGTGTCTGCGCCAGCCCGTTCAGCGCGCCCGCCGGGGCGATCTGGTTGACGAACGCATCCAGCATCCAGGGAAACCGGTTTTCGGGATGGGGGGAGAGCAGGCCGTCGAGGAAGGCGCCGCAGGCCTCCTCATAGGCGGGCTCGGGGTCGATCCAGCTTGTGTGGCGCTTGGCCTCGCGCAGGGCCTTGACCTGCCAGGCCGCCACGCGGTCGCGGAATTCCGCCGTGATCCTGTGCTCGAGCGGACCGTCCCCGACCGGCCAGGCGCCCAGCAGGGTCTGGTAGAGGATCAGTTCGTCCGCGCGGTCGGGCGCGGCGCAGGGGCCTGAGCGGGTCGTGATCCGCTGGCGCAGCGGGGCGTTGAAGGTGCTCCAGCGCGTGGCGACGCGTGCCCATTCCTGGGCCAGTTCGGACAGCACGGCCAGGCGCGCGCGGGCGTCCTCGCCGCGCTTGTGGTCGTGGGTGGCGGTGGCCAGCATGGCGCGGGGCCAGTCGCGGCGGCGCACGATATTGGCGGCGTGAAAGGCGGCGACGGTGCCGCCGAACTGGCCGGGATGCGTGCCGACATCGTTGCGCGACAGGAGGCGGCCATAGCGATAAAATGATGTATCTTCAACGGCTTTGGCGGCAAGCGGGGCCGTGAGATGCACGAAGCAGGCGATGGCGCCGGCGGCATCTTGCGGGGCCTGCGGGCCGAGTTGCCGCTCCAGCCAGTCCAGCACCGGCTGCTGTGCCGGTGGCAGCCCGGCGCGCACGCTCTGGCAGACCGCGTGCAGCACCTTGCCGCCATCGCCTTCATAGGTCCGGTAGACGGGAAAGCGGATGAGGATACGGCGCAGCACGCGTTCCAGCGCGGCGGGCGTGAAGTCGCGGGCGCGCGGGTCGCGCCGTGCCAGGGTGGCCAGGGCGTGGACCAGCCGGGCCAGGTCGGCGGCCAGCGTGCCGTCCAGCACCGCCTCGCGCGCTGCTTCCTGCTCCGCATGGAAGCTGGTGGCGCCGCCGGCGCCCCATACCCACAGATCGTCCAGCGCGTCCGCGCCGCGCTGGTCGTGGAGCAGCAGGTCGACCTGTTCCAGAAAATCGTAACCGGTGGTGCCGTCGACTGCCCAGCCGGTGGGGAGCACCTCCTCCACGGCCAGAATCTTCTCGACATAGAGGGGGGCGCCCGGTGGGGCCTCGGGCGGACGGGCGGGGGCGGCAGCGGCAAGCGCGCGATGCAGGCGCGTGGTATAAGCGCCCGGTTGGGTCAGCCCGTCGATATGGTCGACGCGCACGCCGTCGATCAGCCCGTCGGCATACAGGCCGATGATCGTGCGATGCACGGCGTCGAACACGTCGGGATGCTCGACACTCAATCCGGCCAGGCCGGTGATGTCGAAGAAGCGTCGCCAGTTGATCAGGTCGGAGGCCGTGCGCCACCAGGCGAGCCGGTAATGCTGGCGTTCCAGCAGCGCATGGAGGCGGGCCCGTCCCTCGGGCCCGGCCATGCGCGCCAGCGCGCGCGCGACGGCGGCCGCACCCTGGGGCGTGCGCGACCAGTCCGCCAGCCCGTCGGACGGGGGCGCGTCTTCGGGCGCGAAGAGATCGGGAAAGTGATCGGGGCAGATCGGGAAACAATGTTCGTAATGCCAGCAGGCGAAACGGCCCTCGGCTGCGTCGTAACGCAGTTCCAGCGTGCCGTTGTCCAGGCAGTCGCCGTAGGGTTCGGCCAGGAAGGGCAGCAGCACGCGGTCGCGCAGGCTGTCGTCGGGCGGGGACCAGTCGATGTCGAACATATGGGCGCACCGGCTGGACCGCCCCCAGGCCAGCACATCCTCCCACCACGCATTGCCGCTGCCGCCCACCGCCATGTGGTTGGGCACGATATCGAGGATCAGCCCCATGCCGTGCGCGCGCAGCCGCGCCACCAGCCGGACCAGGGCCTCGCGCCCGCCCAGCTCGGGATTGATGCGGCTGTAATCCAGCGTGTCGTAGCCGTGGGTCGAGCCCGGGCGGGCGGCCAGCAGCGGCGAGGCGTAGAGGTGGCTGATGCCGAGCCCGGCGAAATAATCGACCAGCGGGACCGCGTCATCCAGCGTGAAGCCGGCGTGGAATTGCAGGCGGACGGTCGCGCGCACGCCCGCCGTCATACGCGATTCCGGGCGGTGCGCAGCAGGTCCAGCCGGCGGGCCGCGTCCGGCCGCTCCAGCACCGGCGGGCCGGGCGGGTAGCGCTGCTGCCAGTTGGGGTGGCCCGAAATGGTGCCGGGCAGGTTGGGTTGTTCGGGCAGGCCCAGCGCATCTTCCAGCGGCAGGATCGCCAGCGCCGAGGCGGCGGTACCGACGAAGCGCGCCGCCGCATCGACCACGCGGGCCGCGCCGTCGGGCGTGACGGGCGGCGGATCGGGCGCGGCCGGCGGGTGCAGCGCCGCCCACAGCGCATCGCGGTCCCGCGCGCGGGCGGCCAGCGCGTCCTCGGCCCTGGTGCCGCGCGCCAGCTGGCGCAGGCTCTTGCGCCAGCCGATGTCTGTAGCCTGCCACCAGCCGGCTACGGTGGGCAGGTCGTGCGTGGTCGTCATGGCCACATCGTTCGCTCCCCATTTGTCGGGCGGCAGGAACGCGCCCTGTGCATCACGCTGGAACCATAGCACATTCATGCCCATGATCGACCGCTGTGCTGCGCGGGTGCGAAAACCCGGGGGCACGGTGCCCAGATCCTCACCGATCACCACCGCCTGGTGCCGGTGCGATTCCAGCGCCACCAGCCGCATCAGGTCCCGCCCCGGGAAGGAGAGATAGGCCCCGTCGGCGGCCGACGCGCCCTCGGGGATCACCCACAGCCGTTCCAGCCCCATCACATGGTCGATGCGCACCCCGCCCTGGCGCGTAAGCGTCGCGCGCAGCGTGTCGATGAAGGCGCGATAGCCGTGGGCGCGCAATGCGCCTGGAGAGAAGGTGGTCAGCCCCCAATTCTGCCCCAGCGGGCCCAGCGGGTCCGGCGGCGCGCCGACCGAGCCGCCGATCAGGAAATCGTCCTGGTTGGCCCAGCACTGGCTGCCGGCCGGATCGGTGCCGACCGCCAGGTCCGCGATCAGGCCGATGCGCATGCCGGCATCGCGCGCCGCCTGGCCCGCGCCGTGCAGGCCGCGCGCCGCCAGCCATTGCAGGAACAGGTGGAAGCAGACGTCGTGATGGCGTTCCTCGGCGAAGCGCGCCACCTCGGGACTGGCGGGATCGCGCAACGCACCGGGCCAGGCACGCCAGTTGCCGCCGCGCGGGCCACGGCCGAGCTGATGCGCCTGCAGGGCCTCGAACACCGCGTGGCAATGCAGCGCGCGGCCATGGGCGGCGACGAAGGCCGTCAGTTCGGCCGGCGGCGCGGGGCGGATGACATCGTCATACAGGCCGCGCAGCATGCGCAGCCGCAGTTCGGCCGCCTGCGGCCAGTCGATCAGCGGCGCGTCTTCCAGCGCCCGCGCGGCCTGCGGCGAGATGCGCAGCCGGCGCATCATCGCCCCGATATCATGCGTGGAAAACCAGCTGCGCATGTCGGCGAGCAGCACGTTCAGGAACAGCCTGCTGGAGGGGGAATAGGGGCTGAACTGCGCGGGCCGGGCGCTGAACATGGCATGGACCGGGCTGATGGCCAGCGCGTCGGCGCCGGCCGCGGCGGCCTGGCGCGCCAGGTCGGCCAGGGCCCCGAAATGGCCGATCCCGGCATCGTGCCGGGCGCGCAGGGCGTGGAGCTGCACCGACAGGCCCCAGCCGCGCGCGCCGCCCGTGGCGTCGGCCACTGTGCGGCAGCGGGCCGGCGCGATGGCCAGTACCGTCCGCCGGCCCGCGATTTCCAGCCTGTGATAGCCGAGATCCGAAATGGCGGGCAGCCTTGCGCAGCCGTCGCTGGACCGGCCGGCATGGCCCGAGATGACGCTGCCATCCTCGCATTCCAGCCGGAAGGCCAGCCGTTCGGACGATGCGCGCAGCGGCAGCACCGTGGCCACGCCCGCCTGCCCCACCACCATCGGCGGCAGCGCGTCCTCCTCCAGCTTCGCCCCGTCTTCCAGCACGCGCAGCAGGCCGCGCAGCGTATCGGCCCCGACACGATGCGAAACGCCGGCTGCGTCGCGCCATGCGGTGGCCAGACCTGCCTTGCGTGCCCGCGTGCGCAGGCTGCGGTCATTCATGAGCAGCCCCCGAAGGCGGCCGGGGCTCGGCCAGATGGACGACCACGCCATGCGACGGCAGGGGCCCCTGCCCGCCCGGCTGCGGCGGGTCCTGGTACAGGATCGGGCCGGCCACCCAGTCCGGCAGGTCGACCGCATCCGGCCCGAGATTGAGGCCGATCGACAGGATCGCCCCGTCGCCCATCCGCCAGCGCGCGGCCACCGCGCCCGGCCCCACGACCCGCGCGCCCAGGCCCCGGGCACCGCGCAGGCGCGGCGTGATGCGGGCGTGGCGCAGGCGCAGCAGGGTGGCGAAGAAGCCCTGCCATGCCCGCCCTTCGGCCGTGGCGGCCTCCTCGGCCAGGGGGAGCGACGCGGCGAAGGTGTCGGGGTGGTTGGGATCGGGGATCGTCTCGCGCCGGGCCGGGTCGCTGAAATGGGCGAAGGCGGCGAATTCGCGCCTTCGGCCGTCGCGCACGATATCGCCCAGGATGGGCGGGTGGCTGGTGAAATAGAGGAACGGCCGGCGCGAGCCCCATTCCTCGCCCATGAACAGCAGCGGGATCTGCGGCGACAGCAGCAGCAGCCCGTAGGCGGCGCGCAGCGCCTGCGGCGGGGCCAGCACCGTCAGCCGCTCGCCCATCGCGCGATTGCCGATCTGGTCGTGATTCTGCAGGAACAGGATGAAGGCGCTGGCCGGCAGGCCGCCCGTTTCCATGCCGCGCGGGCGGCCGAGGGTGGGAAACAGCTCGCCCTGGAAGGCGAAGCCCTCGGCCAGCACGCGCGCCAGGCGCCCGGCCGGATCGGTGGCGAAATTGGCGTAATAGCCCTCGTCCTCGCCGGTCAGCAGCACGTGCAGGGCGTTGTGCCCGTCATCGTTCCATTGCGCGTCGAACCCCGAGCGCAGCAGGCCGGAATCGTTGTTCTCGTTCTCCAGGATCAGGTGCACGTGGCGGCCGGGCTCGGTCCGGGCGCGGACATGGGCTGCCAGTTCGACCAGCCAGTCACGCTCGCCGATGGCCTGCACCGCGTCCAGACGCAGCCCGTCGAACCGGTATTCCATCAGCCAGTACAAGGCGTTTTCGGTGAAATAGGCCTGCACGGCCGGCTGGCGGAAATCGATGGCGTCGCCCCAGGGGGTCTGCGGGCCGCCATGGAAGAACGGGGCGGCGTAGGCGGGGAGGAAATTCCCCTCCGGCCCGAAATGATTGTAGACGACATCGAGAAAGATCATCATGCCCAGCGCGTGGGCGTGATCGACCAGCGCCTTGAGGTCGTCGGGCGTGCCGTAGGCGGATTCCGGCGCGTAGGGCAGCACGCCATCATACCCCCAGTTGCGGCCGCCGGGGAATTCGGACAGCGGCATCAGCTCGACGGCCGTGATCCCCAGGGCCGCCAGCCGGGCAAGCTGGTCGCGCACGCCGCGAAACCCGCCGGCCGCGCCGACATGGATTTCGTAGATGACGGCCTGTTCCCACGGCAGGCCCCGCCACTCGTTCTCCTGCCAGTCATAGGCGCGGGGGTCGACCACCTGGCTGGGGCCCGACACGTCGCGCGGCTGGGCGCGCGAGGCCGGGTCGGGCACCGCCAGATAGGGGCCGACCCGGTAGCGATAGAGCGCGCCGGCGCCGCAGGGGGCCGTGACCTCGAACCAGCCATGGGGATGGCGCTCCATCGGTACCGGGGCCTGCCCCTCGATCTCGACCGAGACCGAGGAACTGGACGGTGCCCAGAGGCGAAAGCGCGTCTGGTGCGGCGCGACCAGGGTTGCGCCGAAACTGCAGGCGAAAGCATGGGTCTTACGCATCGACCGTTCCCTTTGCATGCCGTGCGTCGGGAGTGAAGCCGAGCAGCACGACGCCGTGGGCACCCACCGTCCAGCGCGCCAGCCTGTCCGCAATGGTGCCGGTCCGGGCCGGGTCGGCACTGTCGAGCAGCAGCGTCCATTCGCCCGGAACCGGCGGCAGGGTACAGTCCGCGTCCGCGCCGCCCGCGTTCATGATCAGGTAGGTGGTATCGGTGACGCCGGAATCATCAGTGCACGAGCGCAAAAGGCCCAAGATTCTGCCGTGCTCGTCATTCCAGGCGTCGGACGTCATCGGATGGCCCTCGGGATCGTACCAGGCGATGTCGAGGAGACCGGCCGGGGTTTCGCGCTTGCCATACAGAAAGCTGCGCCAGCGTACGGAGGGGTGGGCGGCGCGCAGGGCCGCCAGCCGGGCGACATAGGCGATCATCGCCTGCCCGGCGGCCGAGGCGGCCAGCGACCAGTCCAGCCAGGCGGTGGGGTTGTCCTGGCAGTAGGCGTTGTTGTTGCCGCCCTGGGTCTGGCCGAATTCGTCGCCCGCCAGCAGCATCGGCGTGCCCTGCGACAGGAACAGGGTGGCCAGCATGGCCCGCCGCACCCGGGCGCGCATCGCCAGGATCGCCGGATCGTCGGTCGGGCCTTCCACCCCCCAGTTGCGGCCGAGATTGTCGGAATGGCCGTCCTGCCCGCCCTCGCCATTGGCGTCGTTATGCTTGTGGCTGTAGCTGACCAGGTCCATCAGCGTGAAACCGTCATGCGAGGTCACGAAATTGACCGATGCCCACGGGCGCCGCCCGCGCCGGTCGAACACATCGGCCGAACCGGCGAGCCGTGCCGCCAGGTCGCCGCGCGTCAGCGCATCGCCGCGCCAGAAGCGCCGCACCGTGTCGCGGTAGCGGTCGTTCCATTCGGCGAAGCCGGGCGGATGGTTGCCGAGCTGGTAGCCGCCGGGCCCCGGGTCCCACGGTTCGGCGATCAGCTTGCGCGTGGACAGGACCGGGTCCTGGCGCAGCACGTCGAAGAAGCCGCAGAACGGGTCGAACCCGTAGCTCTCGCGCCCCAGGGTGGAACACAGATCGAAGCGGAACCCGTCGATATGGAAATCGACCGCCCAGTGGCGCAGCGAGTCCATGACCATCTGCAGCACGCGCGGGTGGGAGAGGTTGAGCGTGTTGCCGCAGCCGGTATCGTTGATCAGGTGGCGCTCGTCCTCCGGCACCAGCCGGTAATAGACGGCGTTGTCCAGCCCGCGATAGCACAGGGTGGGGCCGAGTTCGCTGCCCTCGCACGTATGGTTGTAGACCACGTCGAGGATGATTTCGATCCCTGCCGCGTGCAGGCGGCGGATGGCGGTGCGGATTTCGTGCGGGGAGCCTTCGGCCAGGTAGCCGGTCTGGGGTGCGAAGAAGGCCAGCGTGTTGTAGCCCCAGTAATTGGTCAGCCCGCGTTCGATCAGGAACCGGTCCTTGAGGAAGGCCTGGACCGGCATCAGTTCCAGCGTGGTGATGCCCAGATGCAGCAGATGGTCGATCAGGCGCGGGTCGGACAGGGCGCGGAAGGTGCCGCGTTCGACCGGCATCAGGTCGTTGCGGCGCATCGACAGGCCGCGCACATGCGCTTCCATGATCACCGTGCGGTCCCACGGCACGCGGGGCAGCCGGTCCTCGCCCCAGTTGAAGGCGTCGTTGGTGACCACGCTCTTGGGCATTGCGGGGGCGCTGTCGCGCCGGTCGATCGACAGGTCGCCGCGCGGCGAGTTGACGCGGTAGCCGAACAGCGCGTCCGACCAGGTCAGGGTGCCATGCAGCGCGCGGGCATAGGGATCGACCAGCAGCTTGTGCGGGTTGAAGCGGTGGCCGCGCAGGGGCTCGTAGGGGCCGTAGGCGCGATAGCCGTAGAGCAGGCCCGGCCGCGCATCGGGCAGGTAGCCGTGCCAGACTTCGTCGGTGCGTTCGGGCAGGTCGAACCGCGCGACCTCCCGCCTGCCCGAGTGATCGAACACGCACAGGTCGATGCGGTGCGCGTTGGCCGAGAAGACCGCGAAATTGACACCCAGCCCGTCCCAGGTGGCGCCCAGGGGTGCGGGCGCGCCGCGCATCAGCCGGGCGGGAAAGCGCATCATCGGCCGGACCCTGTCTGAGAGCCTGGCCGAAAATGCGGGCTGGCGAGCGAGAGCGGCCCAGGGGGCCGCGCCCGGCGTGTGTTGCCGGGCATCGGAGCGGAGTGGCCTTGATGGCCATGAGCACCGAAGCGCAGGCAACGCACGCTGGATCGCCGCCAGCGCGCATTTTCGGTCAGGCTCTGACAATGCACAGGCTTACTCCGGCGAGAGATACAGGACCGCGAGGGGCGGCAGGGTGAGGACGCAGGAATGGTCGTAGCCATGGGCGGCTTCGGGCTCGGCCTGGACACCGCCGCCATTGCCCATGCCGGACCCCGCATATTCACCTCCGTCGGAATTGAGCAGTTCGCGCCAATATCCCCCATAGGGCACGCCCACGCGGTAGGCGGGGCGCGGCACCGGCGTCATGTTGCACACCACGAGGACCGGGGCCGCGTCGGGCGCGCGGCGCAGCCAGACGAAGACGGCATTGTCGACATCGTCGCCGATCAGCCATTCGAACCCGTCGGACGTGCAGTCGGCGCGATGCAGGGCCGGGCAGGCGCGGTGCAGGCGGTTGAGGTCGCGGACCAGCGCCTGCATGCCGCGCCCCTCCGGCTGGTCCAGCCGGTACCATGCGACCTCGCCGTCCGCGCGCCATTCGTACGGCTGGGCCAGCTCGCCGCCCATGAACAGCAGTTTCTTGCCCGGATGGCCCCACATGAAGGCGAAATAGGCGCGCAGCCCGGCATGTCTGCGCCACTCGTCGCCGGGCATGCGCTCCAGCAGGGAGCCCTTGCCGTGGACGACTTCGTCATGCGACAGCGGCAGGATGAAGCGCTCGGAAAAAGCATAGTACAGGCCGAACATGATTTCGGAATGGTGGTAGCGGCGCCAGAGCGGGTCGCGCCCGATATAGGCCAGCGTGTCGTGCATCCAGCCCATGTTCCATTTATAGGAAAAGCCCAGCCCTCCATCGGCCACCGGCCAGCTGACGCCGGGCCAGGCCGTCGATTCCTCGGCGATCATCAGCGTGTGGGGACAATGTTCGGCAATGATCGTGTTCAGGTCGCGCACGAAGGCGACGGCTTCCAGGTTCTCGCGCCCGCCATGGATGTTGGCCAGCCATTCGCCCTCGCGCCGGCTATAGTCGCGATAGAGCATCGAGGCGACGGCATCGACCCGCAGCCCGTCGACATGGTAGCGGCGCAGCCAGGTCAGCGCGCTGCCGATCAGGAAGCCCCGGATCTCGTTGCGTCCGAAATTGTAGATCAGCGTGTGCCAGTCGGGGTGGTAGCCCTCGCGCCGGTCCGCATGCTCGTACAGGCATGAGCCGTCGAAATGGGCCAGGCCGTGCGCGTCGGCGGGGAAATGGGCCGGCACCCAGTCCAGGATCACGCCTACCCCTGCCCTGTGGCAGGCATCGACGAAGGCGGCGAACTGTTTCGGCGCCCCGAAGCGGGCCGATGGCGCGTAGAGGCCCAATGTCTGATACCCCCATGACCCGTCGAACGGATGCTCCATGACCGGCATCAGCTCGATATGGGTGAATCCCATATCGACAACGTAAGGAATCAGCGTCCGTTCCAGATCGTCCCAGCGCAGGATGCCGTGCGGGTCGCCCGCCGGGCGGCGCCAGGAGGCCAGGTGCACCTCGTAGATCGACATCGGCGCGGCGAGATCATGCCGGCCGGCGCGGCCCTGCATCCAGTCCTCGTCGGTCCAGGCGAAGGGGGTGGTGTCCGCCACCACCGAGGCGTTGGCCGGCGGCTGTTCCGCCGCCAGCGCATACGGGTCGGCCTTGGGGGGCAGCAGCCGGTGTTCGGCGTCGATGATTTCGTATTTATAGCGCTCGCCCGGGCCGATGCGGGGGATGAACAATTCCCAGATTCCGGCCGCGTGGCGCAGGCGCATGGGGTGGCGGCGGCCATCCCAGACATTGAAATCGCCGATCACCGACACCCGGAAGGCGTTGGGGGCCCACACCGCGAAGCGCACGCCGGCCACGCCGTCGACCACCATCGGCTGGGCGCCCATGACCTGGTCCAGGTCACGATGCTGGCCCTGGGCGAACAGATGCAGGTCCAGATCGCCCAGCAGCAGGCCGAAGGAATACGGGTCCTCGGTTTCCTCCCATCCGTCGGCCCAGCCGATCTTGAGCCGGTAGCGGGCGCCGGCGGGCACGGTGCCGACATACAGGCCGCGTTCGTCCACCCGGCGCATGGCGCGCTCGATCGGGGCCGAGCGCGGACGCTGGACCACCAGCCGCACCGCCCGCGCGTCGGGGCAGAAGGCGCGCACGATGTCGGAACGGCCGTGTGCCTGGCGGCCGAGGATGGCGAACGGGTCGGGGCAGGTGCCCCGCAGCAGGGCTTCGGTCTCCGGAGGAAGGAAATAGACGCTGTCGTTCGAGGCAACGTTCATGAGGCGGGATTCCGGCGGGCTGGAATACAGGCGGAAAATGGCGGACGAACGGACAGGCCGGGGCGGCCCGGCGCGGCGGGACGGTGCCTAGCCAGACCGGCCGAACAGGTCATTGGCGCGGACCCGCCCGCGCCGGGCTGCCTGATAGGCCGCCCGCGCACCCCGCGTGGACGGGACGATGCCGCCCGGCCCGGCCAGCCGCGCGTGGCGCCGTACCGACGAATTGTCGAATTCGGCCATGCCGATTTCCGCCCGGCCGAGGACCCGGCGGAACAGCCTTGCATATTCCTTCGCCTTGCGCCCCCAGGAGACGTCGTAGCGCGCGCCGTTGCGTTGCAGCCCCGCCCAGCGCCCCGGCTGGCGGTACAGGGTGGCCGCGCGGCGGATGGCGCCGGCCAGGGTTTCGCCATCGACCGGCGAGAACAGGAAGCCGGTCGCGACATCGCTGGCCATCGCGGCCTCGTTGGCGTCGATGATGGTATCGGCCAGGCCGCCGACGCGCGCCGCGATCGGCACGCAGCCATAGCGCACGGCACAGAGCTGGGTCAGGCCGCAGGGCTCGAAGCGCGACGGCAGCAGCAGGCTGTCGGCCGAGGCCTGGATGCGGTGGCCCAATTGCTCGCTATAGCCGATATGGCAGGCCAGCCGGTCGGGATACTGGCGCGCCAGCCGGGCCAGCGCGCGTTCCATCGCCACGTCGCCGCTGCCGACCACGACCAGCTGCGTGCGGTCGTCGAGGATGCGGGGCACGATATCGGCCAGGATATCCACCCCCTTCTGCCCGGTCAGGCGGCTGACCAGCCCCAGCAGGAAGACATCCGGGTCCTGCGGCAGGCCGAATTCCGCCTGGAAGGCCCGCTTGTTGGGCCGGCGGCCCACCACGTCGCCGACCTGATAGGGGAAGAGGACCGCCGGGTCGGTTTCGGGATTCCAGTCATTGGTGTCGATACCGTTCAGGATCCCCCTGAGCTGGTCTGCCCGCGTGCGCAGCAGCCCGTCCAGCCCCATGCCCCATTCGGGGGACTGGATTTCGCGCGCATAGGTCGGCGAGACGGTGACGATGCGCGCGGCGAAGAGCAGGCCGGCCTTGAGGAAGCCGATTTCGCCGTAACATTCGACGCCGTCGATCGTGAAAGCATGGGGCGGAAGGCCGAACCGTTCGAGATCCGTCACCGGGAAGCGGCCCTGGAAGGCCAGATTGTGGATGGTCTGCACCACCGGCGCGGCCGGCTGGCCGTCATAATGCAGATAGGCCCCCGTGAGGCCGGCCTGCCAGTCATGCGCCATCACCAGGTCGGGGCGGAGGCCCGCCGCCTGCCCCTCCACCTTTCCCTGGGCGATGCTGGCCGCGACGCGCGAGAGGCAGGCGAAGCGCACGCCGTTATCGGGCCAGTCGGTGCCGTCGGGCGCCAGATAGGGGTTGCCCTTGCGGCGGAACAGATGCGGACAATCGATGACCAGCAGGTGATGACCGGCGGCATAGCCTTCCAGCAGCGCGATTTCGACACCCGGCAGGGGCGCCATCGTGGCCACGCGCACCGGGCCTTCCAGCGCGTCCAGCACCGCAGGGTAGCCGGGCAGCAGGGTCGTCACCAGCACGCCCTCGGTACGCAGCGCCGCCGGCAGCGAGCCCACCACGTCGCCCAGTCCCCCTGTCTTGACGAAGGGGAACATCTCGGATGCTACGGAGAGCACCCGGATCGGGCCCGACGGCTCCTGTTCCTGCTGGTGACGGTTCATGCCACTACCCTTCTTGGTCAGGAGGAAAGGAAAACGCGCGAGCGCGGCGATTGCGGGCCCTTGAAAAAATCTAACGACGCCGGACGGCTGGAGAACCGCTATCACAGGAAAGTGATAGTTTCGAAAGATTCCTGCCAATTCGGTGCGAGATTCGAACTTGTGATTCGAACTTTTCGCGCCCGGCGCGATCGCATGCGGCCGGTCGGCGGGGGCGGTTCGCCCTGATCTCGCGGCCCCCCATGCCATCGGCGCCGGTTGCCGCTAGAACGGAGGAAAGCAATCAAGGACCCGCCCCGATCATGACCTCCCTGCCCCCGACCGGCGCTGCCCCTCCGATCCGCAGCCTGAGCGATGCCCGGCATATCATCGCCGCGTGCTTCCTGGGCTGGACGCTCGATGCCTGCGATTTCTTCATCGTGCTGTTCACGCTGGATAATGTGGCCCACAGTTTTGCCACCTCGCTGGAGGCGATCCTGCTGGCGCCGACGCTGACGCTGATCAGCCGGCCGGTCGGGGCCTATCTGTTCGGCCGGGCCGCCGACCGGTATGGGCGCCGCCCGATCCTGATGGCGACGATCGTGACCTATTCCACCATCGAATTGCTGTCGGCCTTCGCGCCCAACCTGACGATCTTCCTGGCGCTGCGGCTGCTGTTCGGCGTGGCGCTGGGCGGGGAATGGGGGGTCGGCACGTCGCTGACCATGGAGACGGTGCCGCCGCACTGGCGCGGCACGGCGTCGGGCCTGCTGCAGGCGGGTTATCCGGCGGGCTACCTGCTGGCGTCGCTGATGTTCCTGCTGCTGCCGGCGCTGGGATGGCAGGGGCTGTTCGTGCTGGGGGCCTCGACCGGGCTTTCGGTCATCTATGTCGCGCTCTACGTCAAGGAAAGCCCGGTCTGGCTGGCCAGCCAGCAGCGGATGGCGGGCATGCCCCGCGCCGCCAAGCCGTCCATGCTGTCGGTCCTGCGGCGGTATCGCGGGCTGGTGGTGTATGCGGTGTGCCTGATGGCGGCGTTCAATTTCTTCAGCCACGGGTCGCAGGACCTGTTTCCGAAGATCTTCCTGGCGTTGCAGCGGCATCTGCCGCATCCGACCATTACCGTGATCGTGGTGCTGTACAATCTGGCCGCCATTGCGGGCGGGCTGTGCTTCGGCGCGCTGTCGGAGCGGATCGGGCGGGCGCGGGCCATTGCGCTGGCCGCGGCACTGGCCCTGCCGCTGCTGCCGCTATGGGCGCTTTCCACCGCGCCGGTGTGGATCGCCCTCGGCGCGGTGCTGATCCAGTTCTGCATCCAGGGGGCCTGGGGGGTGGTGCCGGCCTATCTGAATGAACTCTCGCCCTCCGATGTCCGGGCTACCTTTCCGGGCGTGGCGTATCAGTGCGGCAATCTGATCGCGGCCAGTACCGGGCTGATCCAGCACCGGATCGCGCTGGGCCTGGGGGGCGACCTGGCCCCGGCGCTGATGATCGTGGTGGGGGGCGCGGGCTGCGCGATTGCCCTGCTGGCCACGTTCGCGGGTCCCCGCTATCACTCGCATCTGGATGGCGCGCCGGAGTAATCTCATTGCCTTGAACGCGCGGCCCCTTGCGACGGGACGCGCGTTTGAAACGATTGTTCAGGGGATGCGGACGACGATGCGCCCGCGCATCCTGCCGTCCAGCAGGGCGGCCGCCGCTTGCGGCACGTCGGCCAGCGCGATTTCGGTGACCATCGATTCCAGGCGCGTGGGGTCGGTGAGTTCGGCCAGGCGCCGCCAGGCTTCGATCCTCTGGGGCCGGGGGCACATCACGCTGTCGATGCCTACCAGCGTCACCCCGCGCAGGATGAACGGGGCCACCGTGGCCGGGAACGCCATGTCTGCCGCCAGCCCGCAAGCGGTGACCGCCCCGTTGGGCAGCATCGCGGCGCAGACATTGGCCAGCACCACGCCGCCCGCGACATCGACCGCCCCGGCCCAGTACGCCTTTTCCAGCGGCCGGCCGGGGGTGGAGAACCCGCTGCGCGGCAGGATCTCGGCGGCGCCCAGCGCGCGCAGGTAATCCTCTTCCTCCGGCCGGCCGGTCACGGCGGCGACGTGGTAGCCCAGCCGGGCCAGCAGCATGACCGCGACGCTGCCCACCCCGCCCGAGGCGCCGGTGACCAGCACCGGGCCGCGCTCCGGCGTCAGCCCCTGCCGTTCCAGCGCCATCACGCACAGCATGGCGGTATAGCCGGCGGTGCCGATCGCCATGGCCTGCCGCGTGGTGAAGGCCTCGGGCAGTTGCACCAGCCAGTCGCCCTTGACCCGTGCCCGGCCGGCCAGACCGCCCCACCAGCGTTCGCCCACGCCCCAGCCATTCAGCACCACCCGGGTGCCGGGCGGGATGTCGGCGCGGGCCGAGAGTTCGACCACGCCTGCGAAGTCAATGCCGGGCACCATGGGGAATTGCCGCACGATGGGCCCGCGCCCGGTGATGGCCAGGGCATCCTTGTAATTGAGCGTCGACCATTCGACGCGCACCGTCACGTCGCCATCGGGCAGGCGGGCGTCCTCGACCGGGCCGATATGGACCGTCTGTGCCCCGTCGGCGGATTTCTCGATCATCACGGCATCGAACATTGTCTGATCTCCCATTCTGCTAGAGGCGAACCAGCGCGGTGAACCCGTCCAGGAACAGGTCCAGCGGCCGGGCCGAGCGTTCCAGCCGGGCGCGCAGCACCGCACCTTCCCACCCGGTCCAGAAGAAGGCCGCGTAGTGCCGTGCGGCCGGGTCGCCATACTGTTCGGCCAGGCAGGCGGCCAGCCTTGCCTCCCACGACGCCAGCACCGTGGCCAGCGCCTGGCGATAAGTCTCGGGCAGCACCGCCAGTTCCTGACCCAGATTGCCGATCAGGCAGCCGCGCCGGAAATCGTGCCGGGCCATGCCGGCCGCCGCATCGGCCACGAAATGGCGCACGCGCTCCAGCGGGGGGACCTGCGCCTGGCCCAGCCAGCGGTCCAGCTTGGCCGCGAAATAGGCGGCGTAGCTGTCGACCAGCGCCAGGCCGAATGCCTCCTTGCTGTCGAAATAATAATAGAACGAGCCTTTTGGCACGCCGGCGGCACGGAGGAGCCCGTCCAGGCCGGTGGCGGTGAACCCTTGCTCGGTCAATGAAGCGACGCCGGCGCGGATGAGCTGTTCGCGCGTTTGCACGGGACCGTCTGGCGCGCGCAGGGGGCGGCCGCGTCGGGGGGCGGGTGAGTCGGCATTCATGAGGGATTTATTAGACCGATCGTCTATTAAATGCCAGCGGACCTTTGGGATGCGTGACGCCAGCCTGCCCGCTGGCATTCTGCGGCGCCCGTAAATTTCTGCCCGCTATTAGGGGGAGGAGTCGCCATGGCTCTGATGGAGCCGGATGCCACCTGACGGATGCCCGTCCTGTGGATTTGTGCCATAGTTCCAGCCCATGAGGGGTCTTTGGGGATCTGACCAATGAAGCCGTCCGAAATATTGGCCAGCAAGCGGGACATCATCCGGGACATGATTCTGGCCACCCGTTTCGCCCGAAATCCGCGCCTGTTCGGCTCGGTGGCGCACGGGGATGACCGGCCCGATAGTGACGTGGATATCCTGGTGGACGTGACGCCGGATGTGACGCTGTTCGACCTTGGCGGCTTGCAGGAGCAGTTGCAGGATGTGCTGGGCTTACAGGTTGACCTGTTGACGCCGGGCGACATCAAATCTTCCCTTCGGGCACGCATCCTGTCCGATTGCGTCGCCCTGTGATGCGGAAGGATATCAGCGAACTGCTCGGGCAAATTCTGGAAGGTGCCGACAAGGCGCTTGCCTATACCGCCGGGATGACGCGGGAACAGTTCCTGGCCAATGCGCTGGTCAAGGATGCCACGGTTCTGGCCTTTATCATCATCGGGGAAACTTCTGCCAAAATTCTGCGCGACTTCCCGGATTTCGTGGATGATGGCATTCCGTTGAAGAGCATGCGCGGTATCCGAAACCGAATAACCCACGGATATTTTAATACAGACTTCGATATCGTCTGGAACACTGTTCAGACCGATCTGCCGCAACTGAAAGAGAAGATAACAATCATGCTGAAAGGACGTTGATCGTCCTTTCTTTCGAGCGATTCAATAGATAACGATACCATGTCCATTCTCCCGAAAGCTGCGGGATGAACGGTCTGGGTCTTTTCCTGCACCTGTGACAGCGGCTGGGTTAGGCCAGGAATCCGGCCAGTTCCTCGGATGTGCCGGTGGGGAAGGCTGCGTGCAGGCAATCGAGGAACGCCGAGACCCGCGCGCTCAGCAGGCGGCGGGAGGTGTAGAGCGCCCATAATTCCACCTCGCCGCCCGCGACGTCGCCCCAGCGGGTCAAGCGGCCGTGTGCGATGTCCTTCGCGACCATCGACAGGGGCAGCAGCGCAGCCCCGATGCCCGTGTGGACGGCGTCGCGCACCATGATCAGCGAGGACAGTGTCAGGACCGGCTCCGGCGTCATCGCGACCACGCCGTTCGGCCCCTGAATCCGCCATGGCTGGGCGGGGTCGGCGGAGGCGAGGAGGATCGCCGGAACGGGCTCTTCCCCTGCCGGGCGGCAGAGGGAGGGAACCGCGACGAGTACGAGGCGATCATGCAGGAAGCAGCGTCCGGTCAGATCGTCATCGGGCCGTGGATTGACGCGGATGGTGAGGTCGTAGGCGTCCTCGACCAGATCGACGGTGCGGTCTTCCGCCGTGACCTCGACCTGCACGTCCGGATGAAGGAGGGCGAAATGTGCGCTCAGCCGCCCCATCACCACATGCGCGAACACTTGCGGCGCGCTGATGCGCAGCCGGCCGCGCGGACGCGCCGAGCCCGCGCCGATCGCCGCCGCCACATCGTCGATCTCGCCCAGCAGGGCGGCCGTGCGTTCGTGGAGCGCGCGCCCTTCCTCGGTCAGCCTGAGCGTTCGCGCGCCGCGTTCGAACAGGCGGTAGCCCAGGCTTTCCTCCAGATCGGCCACGCGGCGCGACAGGGTTGCCTTGGGACGGGCGGCCGCGCGCGCGGCGCGGCCGAAGCCACCATGACGGGCGACCAGGTTGAAATCCGCGAGTGCCAATAAATCCATGAGCGATCCACCCGTGAGACAGACTGTCCAGATATAGCGTCTATCGGATCATCGGTGGGTCAATAGATTGAACTGCACATCCTCGAACCATGGAGCATTCTCATGACCATTCTCGTCACTGGCGCGACCGGTACGGTCGGCACGCAAATCGTGACCCAACTGGCCCGGCGCGGGGCCGATATTCGCGCCCTGGTGCGTGATCCGGCCAAGGCGAAACTGCCCGCCGGCGTGGCCGTGGCGCAGGGGGAGATGCTGGATATCGATGCCATGCGTGCGGCGCTGGCGGGTGTCGACACGCTGTTCCTGCTCAATGCCGTCGTGCCGGATGAATTCACGCAGGCGCTCATCACGCTCAATCTGGCGCGGGAGGCGGGGATCGAGCGGATTGTCTATCTTTCGGTGATTCACAGCGACCTCTATGTCGATGTTCCGCATTTTGCGGGCAAGTATGCGGTCGAGCGGATGATCGAGCAGACCGGGCTCCATGCGACCGTGCTGCGGCCGGCCTATTTCATCAATAACGATGTCGGCGTGAAGGATGCGATCTTCAGCCATGGCGTCTATCCGATGCCGGTGGGCGACAGGGGCCTGGCCATGGTGGATGCGCGCGATATCGGCGAGATTGCCGCACTGGAACTGCTGAGGCGCGCGCACGCGCCCGCGCCGCTGCCGTTTGCGCGCTTCAATCTGGTGGGGCCCGATCTGCTGACGGGCAGCGCCATTGCCGGCATCTGGAGCGAGGTGCTTGGCCGCCCGATCGTGCATGCGGGCAATGATACCGTCGCTTTCGAGCAGACGCTGCGGCGCTTTGCCCCGGCCTGGATGGCCTATGACATGCGCAAGATGGCCGACCGGTTCCAGAGCGAGGGGATGATCCCCGATGCGGGCGATGTGGAACGGCTGACCGGGATTCTGGGGCGGCCGTTGCGGTCCTATCGGGATTTTGCGGCTGAAATGGCGGCGGGTGGGTGAGGATGGGCGGCGGACCTGCGCGGTGAACCCGTCCGGAAACCGGTCCGGCGGTCGGCGTTCTGCCGTATCGTCCGCCTATCGTCAAAAGATCATTATTGATTATTTATCGTGATTTATGGCGTTTAAGAGATCATATTCGATCGCTGTTGCACTCGCTTGGTCGGGACGAGGCCCCTCGAAGCGTGGCTTTTGAATGGGATGCGGGCTTTGCGGCGAGCCCCCTGCCGGATGGCGTGCGATCGCGACTGACCATGACGTGCCGCAGCGGATGATCCTGCAGATCGAACATGAGATCGCGAACGCACGTCGTTGGGCGTAGGGCCCGTTTTAGAGGCTGTTTCAAAAGCTCCGATGGTGAGTGGAAGCGTGGCGCCAGCCACGCGTCTGGCGGTGGTTTTTGAGCATCGGAGCGGAGCGGCCTTGATGGCCGTGAGCACCGACGCGCAGGAAACCGCCGTCAGGCCGCCGCCAGCGGGGTTTTTGAAACAGCCTCTTAGAGCCTGACCGAAAATATGGGCTGATGAGCGGGAGCGGCCCAGAGGGCCGCGCCCGGGGTTGCCTTTCCGCGCATCGGAGCGGAGCGGCCTTGATGGAAGTGAACACCGAAGCACAGGGCCGGGTTAGCCGAATGTCCGTATCAGGAGTGGCAACGTGCCAGACAGGACTCCGTCACGGATGCCAAACGGCCAGACCCGGGGACCCAATACCTCGTATCAGTAATGGACGGACAAGGAATCGATCGGCGTCGCCTTCGGCGGAGCGAACGTGGTCAGATCGATCCCTTCGACGGCAGCCTTGTATTCCTCATTGTTCGGCATCCGGCCAAGGATCGCCGACAACACCACGACCGGGGTCGAGGCCAGAAGCGATTCACCCTTCTTCTCGCCGGAATCCTCGACGACGCGTCCCTGGAACAGGCGGGTCGACGTCGCCAGAACGGTATCGCCCTTTTCTGCCTTCTCCTGGTTGCCCATGCACAGGTTGCAGCCCGGACGTTCCAGATAGAGGATGTTCTCGTATTCGGTCCGCGCGGTGGCCTTCGGCAGCAGGTCATTGAATTCGAAGCCGGAATAGCGCTCGAGGATTTCCCAATCCCCCTCGGTCTTCAGTTCATCGATGATGTTGTAGGTCGGGGCGGCGACAACCAGCGGTGCCTTGAACTCCACCTTTCCCTGCGCCTTCTCCAGGTTCTTGAGCATCTGGGCCACGATTTTCATATCGCCCTTGTGCACCATGCAGGAGCCCACGAAACCAAGGTCCACCTTCTTGGTGCCGCCATAGTACGAAACCGGGCGGATCGTGTCGTGGGTGTAGCGCTTGGAGACATCGGGGTTGTTCACGTCGGGATCGGCGATCATCGGCTCGTCGATCAGATCGAGATCGACCACGACCTCGGCAAAATATTTCGCGTTGTCATCGGGCGCCAGCGCGGGCTTTTCGCCCGAGCGGATCTCGGCAATGCGCGCATCGGCCTTGGCGATCAGGCCCTTCAGCGTGCCCGCGGCATTTTCCATGCCCTTGTCGATCATGATCTGGATGCGCGACTTGGCGATTTCCAGCGATTCGATCAGCGGCTCGTCCTGCGAGATGCAGATCGCCGCCTTGGCCTTCATCTCGGCTGTCCAGTCGGTGAAGGTGAAGGCCTGGTCGGCGAGCAGCGTGCCGATATGCACTTCGATGACGCGGCCCTGGAAGACGTTGTCGCCGCATTGCTTGAGCATCTGCGCCTGGGTCGCGTGCACCACGTCACGGAAGTCCATGTGCGGCTGCATCGTGCCCTTGAACGTGACCTTGACCGATTGCGGGATCGGCATCGTCGCCTGGCCCGTGGCCAGTGCCAGGGCCACCGTGCCGGAGTCGGCGCCGAAGGCCACGCCCTTGGACATGCGGGTATGGCTGTCGCCGCCGATGATGATCGCCCAATCATCCACGGTGATGTCGTTCAGGACCTTGTGAATCACGTCCGTCATCGCGTGATAGACGCCCTTGGGGTCACGCGCGGTGATCAGGCCGAAATCGTTCATGAATTTCATGAGCTTCGGGATGTTCGCCTGGGCCTTCTTGTCCCAGACGGATGCCGTATGGCAGCCCGACTGGTATGCACCGTCCACGAGCGGCGAGATGACGGTGGCCGCCATCGCCTCAAGCTCCTGTGCCGTCATCAGGCCGGTCGTGTCCTGGGAGCCGACGATATTCACCTTCACGCGGACATCCGACCCTGCATGCAGGACCTTGCCCGGCGCCACGCCGACGGCGTTGCGGTTGAAGATCTTCTCGACCGCGGTCAGGCCCTGATCCTTGACCGTAATCTCCTTGTTCGGTGCGAAGACGGGGGTCGCTTCGATCCCCAGCGCCTGGGCCGCGAATGTCTGGAGCTTCTTGCCGAAGACGATGGCGTAGGAGCTGCCCGCCTTCATGAACTCCATCTTCTGGGGCGTGAACGCGGCGGCGACATCGACCAGCTCGTTGCCGTTCTCGTCGCGGAGCTGCTTGTTCTTTACATCGATCTTCAGGACGGTGCCGGTCTCGACCGAGTATTTCTGCTCGAGGATGGGGTTGCCGTCGTTATTGAGGATCGGCTTGCCGTCCGCGCCGGTCTTCTTGACCCAGTTCTTGAGGTTCAGGCCGATGCCGCCGGTCACGTCGACCGTGGTCGCGAAGATCGGCGAGATGCCGTTGGTACCCGCGACGACAGGGGCGAAATTGACGAACGGAACGTAGGGGCTGGCCTGCTTGCCGGTCCAGAGCGCCACGTTGTTCACGCCCGACATGCGCGACGAGCCGACGCCCATCGTGCCCTTTTCGGCGATCATCATCACCCGCTTGCCGGGGTGCTGCTTCTGCAGCGCGACGATTTCCTGCTGTGCTTCCGGCGAAATCATGCATTTGCCGTGCAGCTCGCGGTCCGAGCGCGAATGCGCCTGGTTGCCCGGCGACAGGAGGTCGGTCGAGATATCGCCTTCGGCCGCGACGAAGGTCACGACCTGGATCTCGTCCTCGACAGCCGGAAGCTTGGTGAAGAATTCGGCCTTGGCATAGCTCTCGAGCACGTCCTTCGCGATGGCGTTGCCCGCCTTGAAGGCATCGCGCAGCCGGAACATGTCGGCGTCATAGAGGAAGACCTGGGTCTTCAGCACCTCGCCCGCCTGCTCGGCGATCGGGCCGCCATCGCCGAGGGCGATGTCAAGCAGCACCTCGATCGAGGGGCCGCCCTTCATGTGCGACAGCAACTCGAGAGCGAAGGCGGGGGTGATCTCCGGGACGAGCGTTTCGCCCAGGACGATCTTCTTGAGGAACGCCGCCTTGACGCCGGCGGCGCTCGTGGTGCCGGGCAGCGTGTTGTAAATGAAGAACTTGAGGGCATCGGCCCGGTGTTCGTTACCTGCGTCCTCAATCAACGTGATCATGTCACGGACGAGCGCGCCATCGTCGATCGGCTTGGGAGCGAGCCCCTGATTTGCTCTGTCCTTGATTTCGGTCAGGTAATCTGAATAGGCGTTCATCGCAATCCCAACGTCATTGAGGTGTATGGGCCTGAAATGCGGCCCCGCAAACCGGACATGGTCAAGTCGGCTTAAGGTTCGGACCCCAGTTACGCCAACCCCTGCCGACTGACAAGGCAGGGCATTTCAACAAAAATAGTACTTGAATTCAGCATTGACCGCTTAAAAATGGCAATTCACATGCTTATTGGATTGGAAGATACAAATCACCAATCTTACCGTACTGGGTTTTTCCGATCTGACCGATGACGCAGCCTTTGTCATTTCAATTTTTCGGCACTGGCAATCTATCGGTACGACTCACAAAGAGGCTGGAAGCGGCCTGTCCGACATGTTGCAGAATGATCGGGTACGCGATGGCCTCCAACTGCCATTCGACCGCTTTGGAATGCTTCCTCTCCGGCATCGGCGATGACATGGCCGATGCCCTGCAAGCCGGACAGACTTGGTCATACGCTTGAAGCATGGCCTATATAGCTGTCATGTATAGCTGTCATGTCCGGCTTTGGGACGCGGTTGGAGGCTGTGATCCGGCGATGAGGATATCGACCAGGCGTCGGGCGCTGGCTTCCCAGCCTGGGGCGGCGGCGACGTTGGAGACGCCGACCAGGGCGCGGAGGAAATCCAGCGGGTCGAGATCGGGGCGGATGTCGCCGTTTTTGACCGCGCGGGAGACCAGCCCGTCGATCGTGCCCTTGATGATCTCGGCCGAGGCCGCGTAGAGCGCGCAGGTGCCGCCGACCAGCCCGTTCAGGGCGGGGGCGATGACCTGCTTGGCGGCGATATAATCCACGAACAGGAGCATCCATGCGCGCAGGGCCTCGACCGGCGGATGCGTGCCCGCAAGCTGGGTGGCGGCCGCGGCGAGACGGTCCAGCTCGTTGCGATAGACGGCCTCGATCAAGGCGTCGCGGTTGGCGAAATGGCGGTAGAGCGTGCCGATTCCGACCCCGGCGCGGCGTGCGACCTCGTCCAGCGGGATGTCGGTCTCGCCGGACTGGAAGGCGGCTTTCGCCGTATCCAGCAGGTGCTGGCGGTTGCGCTGGCCGTCGCTGCGCGGTTTGCGGCGCGATATTTTTTCCCCGTCCACGCCTCTGCCCCTTGTTAAGCGGAGTAATCCTCCGCATATCTATAAGCGGAGCATGCTTCCACATAACTCCCTTTCCTGCTGGAGGCCAATGATGGCACAGGATTTTGGCGCGACATCCACGACCGAGGATGTTCTTTCCGGGCTTTCCCTTGCGGGCAGGCGCGTGTTCGTAACTGGTGTTTCCGCCGGGCTTGGGGTCGAGACGGCGCGGGCGCTGGCGGCCCATGGCGCGCATGTGGTGGGTGCGGCGCGCGATCTGGACAAGGCGCATCGGGCGACCGCACAGGTGCGCGCGGATGCGGAACGCGGCGGCGGTTCGCTGGAGCTGGTTGCACTGGACCTGGCGGACCTGGCCAGCGTGCGCGCCTGTGCGGATGCGCTGAACGCGCGCGCCCTGCCCTTCGACCTGGTGATTGCCAATGCGGGCGTGATGGCCACGCCGTTTGGCCATACCAAAGATGGGTTCGAGACGCAGTTCGGCACCAATCATCTGGGGCATTTCGTGCTGGTCAACCGGATTGCCGGGCTGATGCATGACGGGGCGCGGCTGGTGAATCTGGCCTCGTCGGGTCATCGGTTTTCCGATATCGACCTCGACGATCCGAATTTCGAGCGGACGGCCTATGAGCCGTTCCTGGCCTATGGACGGTCCAAGACCGCCAATATCCTGTTCGCGGTTGCGTTCGATGCGCGGCATCGGGCGCGGGGCGTGCGGGCGACGGCCGTGCATCCCGGCGGGATCATGACGGAGCTGGCCCGCCATATGGGCCCCGGGCAGATCGAGGCCATGGTGGCGCAGATCAATGAACGCGCCACCGCCGAGGGCAAGCCGCCTTTCCAGTTCAAGACCATCCCGCAGGGGGCTGCGACCTCGGTCTGGGCCGGTGTGGTGGCGGAGGCCGATGCGGTGGGCGGGCATTATTGCGAGGATTGCCATGTCAGCGCCGTGGTGCCCGACGACCAGCCGATCAGCCTGATCGAGGGCGGGGTGCGGGCTTATGCCGTCGATCCGGTCCGTGCGGAGGCGCTGTGGGCGGAGAGCGAGGAGATGGTCGGCGAACGGTTTGGCTGATCGCAGCCCGAGATTGAAGACCGGCGCGCGAAGCAGGCGCGCCGGGTGGGGCGTTGACGCGGCCCCGTTAACGCTCGCGCACGGCCTCGGGCATGGGCTGCGGGTCGGGGTTGGCTGCCGCGCCCTGCGTGCCGCACCCTGCCCCGGACCGGCCGCCCTGCATGGCCATGCCCGGCATGGCACGGCAATCGCCCTGCGGGGCGGCGTTCGCCGTCCGGTCTGGTGTGGGGGATGGGCCGGCCATCTGCATGCCCGGCATGGTCTCCATCGGCCCCTTCATGCTCATGGACCCGTGGTCCATGCCGGACATGTCCATGCCGGCCATACCGGACATGCCCTGCGCCGTGCCGGTGGTGCCTTGCGCGGCAGCCTGAGCGGCGTGGAGCCCGGCCAGCAGGGCGGCCAGCGGGAGGGCGGTCCTGATGATGGATGGACGCATCGGCGAGATTTTCCTTCTGTCTTGTTTTGAAAACATCGTGGTGATCACGGGCGGGGTCAGAACCATAGTCTGATTCCGGCGGTGACGTTCATGCCGTGGACCCGCTGCCCGCGCGCGCGGGCCATGCTGGCGGCCTGGTCGAAGCTGCTGGTGTAGGTCACGCCCAGATAGGGGGCGATCTTGCGGTGCCATTCGTAGCGCAGGCGCAATCCGGTATCGAGATCCGACAGGCCGCGCCCGTTGCCGCGGGCGCGGTCGTTGGTGGAATAGACATTCATTTCCACCTGGGGCTGGAGGATCAGGCGGTTGGTCAGCAGCAGGTCGTACGATCCCTGCAGCCGGGCCGCCGCGCCGCGATCGCTGAAATAGGCGGTCGCTTCGAGCTGGAAGAAATACAGCGCCAGCCCTTCGACGCCCACCGCGCCCCAGGCGCGGGTCGGCCCGGCATCGATATCGACCCGCACGCCGGACTGCACGTCGAAATAGCGGGAGACGGCGCGGTCGTACAGCACTTCGTGGTCGCCGTCGCCGAAGCGGCCGTCGGTACCGACCGTGCCTTCGGATTTCAGCCACAGCTTGTCGTAGTCGGTGCCGAACCAGGCCTGGCCGTCATAGCGGAACTGGCCGCCATGATTGTTGGCGCGGGCTTCGAACTCGTCGAGCAGCGCGTGGCTGTAGAGCATGTGGTCCATGACGGGCGGCATGCCGCCGACATAGGCGACGGGGGCATCGTCCATGCTGCCCGTTGTGTTGCCATCGGCCGCGTGGGCCGTGCCTGCGCAGAGGATGAGGGCCAGGGTGGCCGGGAATCGCGCCCTCATGCCACCACCACGGTGCGGAACATGCCGACCTCCATGTGATAGAGCAGATGGCAGTGATAGGCCCACAAGCCGGGCTCGTCGGCGGTGACCAGGTAGCTGAGCCTTTCGCCGGGTTTGACGATGATCGTGTGCTTGTAGGGGCGGAAGGCGCCGTGGCCGTTTTCGAGCTCGCTCCATAATCCGTGCAGGTGGATCGGGTGTTCCATCATCGTGTCGTTGATCAGCACGAAGCGCACGCGCTCGCCCACGCGCAGGCGGATCGGCGGGGCTTCGGAGAATTTCCGCCCGTCGAAGCCCCAGATGAAGCGCTCCATGTTGCCGGTCAGGCGCAGGGTGATCTCGCGCGAGGGGGGGCGCGGATCGGCGCCCGGGATGGTGGCGCGCAGGTCGGCGTAGGTGAGGACGCGCCTGCCGTTGCCTTCGAGCCCCGCGCCCGGCTCCGCCAGCCGGTTGGTGGGCATCCGGGCGATATTCTGCATTTCGACGCCCAGGGGTGGGGCGGGTGGTGTGGAGGGCGTGGGCGTGGGCGTGGGGTCCATCTTCATGCCGGGCGGCATATCGCCTTGTTCTTTGCCGGTCATGTCCATGCTAGGCATGTCCATTCCGGGCATGGCGCCATGGGGCGTGTCCATGCCAGCCATGCCCATGTCGGCCATCGTGCGCAGGGGGCGCGGGTCCATGGGGGGGATCGGGCCGGTCTGGCCGGGGGCGGTGGCCAGGGTGCCGCGTGCGTAGCCGGTGCGGTCTTCGGATTGGGCGAAGATCGTGTAGGGGCCGGGGCCGGAGGGGGTGACGATCACGTCGTAGGTCTCGGCGGGGGCGATGCGGAATTCGTCGACCGGTACAGGCTCCACATCGTTGCCGTCGGCCTGCACCACCTGCATGGTCAGGCCGGGAATCCGCATGTCGAACAGCGTCATCGATGCCGCGTTGATCACGCGCAGGCGCACCCTCTCGCCGGGGCGGAACAGGCCGGTCCAGTTGGTGGCGGGCGCGCAGCCATTGACCAGATAGGTGTAGATGATGCCGGACACGTCCGAAATATCGGTCGGCGCCATGTTCATCGCGCCCCAGCGCAGCCGGTCGGCGATGGTGGGGCCCAGCCCCTGCCGTGCTGCGTCACGGACGAAGGTGCCGACCGTGCGCTGGCGGAAATTGTAATAGTCGCTCTGGAATTTCAGGTTCGAGACGATGTCGGCCGGGTCCACGTCCGTCCAGTCCGACAGGACGATCACGTATTCTCGGTCGAACGGTTGGGCGTAGCCGGCCCTGGGGTCGACGATCAGGGCGCCATAGAGGCCGATCTGCTCCTGGAAGCCGGAATGGCTGTGGTACCAGTAGGTGCCGCTCTGATGCAGGCGGAACCGGTAGGTGAAGCGACCGCCCGGCGGGATGCCGGCGAAGCTGAGGCCCGGTACGCCGTCCATGTCCGCCGGCAGGCGGATGCCGTGCCAGTGGATGGAACTGGGTTCGCGCAGTTGGTTGGTGACGGTCAGCTCCACCGTGTCGCCCTGCCGCCAGCGCAGGATCGGGGCCGGGGTGGTGCCGTTGATGCCGATGGCGCGTGCCGGCCGGCCGGTGACGTTGACGCCGACCGGGCCGATCGCGAGGTCAAAGCGCGTATCCGGCACCGCCGGGGGAATGCCCGAGGAAGGCGGTGCCGGGGTGGCCGGGGCCGCGAGGGCGCCCGCGCGGCACAGGCCGGTGCCGCCCAGGGCGGCGCCGATGACGAAGCGGCGGCGCGTCAGCGCCCCCCGCCGCGCTAGGGGAAGAGAAATCATGTCTTGGTCATCCGCCCAGGAAGAACGATCTGCAATCCGACGCGTGCGAGGGGCCTTGTGGGCCTGGTCGCCGCGGAGTTCAGGGGCCTGACCGGACATGTGGGCTGGCGAGCGGGAGCGGCCCGCAAGGGTCGCGTCCGGGGTTGCGTTTCCGAGCATCGGAGCGGAGCGGCCTTGATGGCCGTGAGCACCGAAGCGGAGGAAACGCGCACAGGACGCGCCGCCAGCGCGCATTTACGGTCAGGCTCTCAGGCGCGGTTTCTGGGTGGGCGTCGTCCGGGCGCGCAGATGCGGCCGGCGAGGCGGTGGATGTGGATAGGCTGCACCGAGGCGACGCTGCGCAGGGCGGGCGGGGCCTGGGCGGTTGGGGCCGGGAGCCAGGCGGCGGCGCACGCGCCCTGCGGGCAGCAGGAATCGCCGGCATGGCCGTGGTGATGGCGGGGGGAGTGGCAGGAGATGGGTCTGTCGGGCGCCGTGGTGGATGGGGTGGCGCATCCCATGTCCATGCCGGGGTCCATGCCGGGCATTGCCGCCATGGCGGGGGGCGCGGAGGTGGCGTGCGACAGGGTGGCGGGCAGCATCAGCCCGACCAGCAGCAGCAGGCTGGCCAGCATCCGTCCCGTCGCTGTCGAGATGAACCCCTGCATTCTCCCTGTCCCGTCACCGGCGCGCATGGCCGCACCTTCCACGGAACCTGCATTTCCGTCCAGCCCTTTCGCCCTTGCCTGCCGTGGACGCGGGGCGCTCTTCACAAAATCCGGACTGCGATTGCGGGGACCGGGGTGCGTGCCCACCATCGGTGAGTCTCTAGAGCAAAGGCTGCACGCCATGAAAGTCCGGGACATCATGACATCACCGGTGTTCTGCCTCCAACCGACGCAGGGCATCTCCGACGCGATCCAGCTGATGCTGGAGCGCAGGATCAGCGGGGTGCCCGTCACCACCCCGCAGGGGGAACTGGTCGGCATCGTGACCGAGGGCGACCTGTTGCGACGGCACGAACTGGGCACGGTCGGCGCGCATTCGTGGCTGAAGGATCTGTTCCTCTCGCCCGGTAGCCGGGCGGACGAATATGTCCACACCCATGGCCGCAAGATTGCCGATGTGATGACCGACCAGCCGGTCACCATCGAGCCGGATGCGCGCCTGTCGGACGCCATCGACATGATGACCGTCCATCACGTCCGGCGCCTGCCGGTGCTTCAGGATGGCAGGGTGATCGGTATCCTGGCGCGGGCCGACGTGCTGCGCGCGCTGATGCCGCTGGCCGCCGAACCGCCCGTGGCCACCGACGACAACGTCATCCGCGAGGCGGTGGAAGCCGCGTTGGAAAGGGGGCTGGGGGCCGGGGTGCGGGACCTCGTCAAGGTCGAGGTCTATCGCGGGGCGGTTGTCCTGAGCGGCGCCGTGACCGATGAGCGGCTGGTCTCGGCCACGCGGGTGGCGGCGGAGAACACGCCGGGGGTGACGTCGGTGACCAACCAGCTGATCGTCGTCGGGCCCTTTGTCGGGGCCAGTGTTCCGGCGCCGCCTTTATAGGCCAAGCGGAAGCGGGTGCCGGCCCTAGCGGGCCGGCGTGCGGGCGGGGGAGAAATGCCGCGCCCCCGCCACGCAGAGTACGACCCCCATGGCGGTCAGCACGAGTTGGCCGCCGACCGGTTCGTGCAGGGTCAGGAAGGCGAGGAAGAAGCCGAGGAAGGGCTGGAGAAGCTGCAACTGCCCCACCGCCGCGATGCCGCCCAGCGCCAGCCCGCGATACCAGAACACGAACCCCAGGAACATCGAGAACAGGGTGACATAGGCCAGCCCCGCCCATGCGGAGGGCGCGATGTTGCCCCATTGGGCCGGCGCCGTCGCCAGCGCGCCTGCCGCCGATACCGGCAGCGCCACCACCAGCGCCCAGCAGATGACGCGCAGGCCGCCCAGCGTGCGTGACAGGCGGCCGCCCTCGGCATAGCCCAGCCCGCAGACGATCACGGACAGGATCATCGTCAGGTCGGCGCCGTAGGACCCCGCCCCGCCCCGGCGTGCGGCAAAGCCGCAGACCAGTGCCGCCCCGGCGACCGACCAAGCCCAGAAGGCGGCGGAGGGCCGTTCGCCCCCGCGCAGTACGCCGAACGTAGCCGTGGCCAGCGGCAGCAGGCCGAGGAACAGGATCGAGCGGGTGGAGGGCATGGCCTGCAGCGCCAGGGCGCTGAGCAGCGGAAAGCCCAGCACCACGCACAATGCGACGACCGCGAGGGCGAACAGGTCGCGCGGTGCGGGCACGCTGGCCCGGCATCGCCACAGGCACAGCGCCCCGAGAACCCCGGCCAGGGCGGCGCGGGCCGCCGTGAGGAACAGCGGGTCGAACCCCGCGATGGCCAGCTTGGTGGCCGGCATCGAGCCGCTGAAGATCGTCATGCCGATCAGGCCCGCGATCCAGCCTTCCGTTGTTCTGTCCTGCATCGTTCCGTCCTTTCGTGCCGATCGGTGATGCGGCGGGCGGCGACGGGTTTCCAGATACGGTCCGGTACAATTACAATGAACTGTATTGTTCAGGGGACCGGTACGGATGGACGTTCAGCAGGCGGATGGGACGCGGGTGGCGCAGGTGATGGGGCTGGTGCGCCACCGGATCGAGCGGCGATTGCTGACGCCGGGTGCCCGCCTGCCCTCGATCCGCGCCATGGCGGATGGTGCGGGGGTGTCGAAATCCACCGTTGTGGAGGCTTATGACCGGCTGCATGCCGAAGGGGTTATCCGCTCGCGCCCCGGTGCGGGCTTTTATGTCGCCGCCCCGCTGGCGCCGTTGTCGCTGGACGTGCCGTCATCGGAGCCGGCGCGCATGGTCGATCCGGTCTGCATGTTGCGGGCGTCTCTGGAGCAGGACCCGGCCGCGCTGTCGCCCGGATGCGGCTGGCTGCCCGCCGCCTGGATGCCGGAGGAACTGGTGCGCCGGGCATTGCGGGCCGTGGCGCGGGATGGGGCGCCGGATGCGCTGTTCGATTATGACTCTCCGCTGGGGCATGCGCCGATCCGTGCCTTCGTCGCGCGGCGGATGGCGGAGCAGGATGTCGGGGTTTCGCCCGCGCAGATCCTGACGGCGGATTCCGGATCGCATGCGCTGGACCTGATCTGCCGTTTCCTGCTGCGGCCGGGGGACACGGTGATGGTGGACGATCCGTGCTATTTCAACTTTCTCGCACTGTTGCGGGCGCATCAGGTGCGGGTGGTGGGCGTGCCTTATCTGGCCGATGGGCCGGATATTGCTGCTTTCGCGCAAGTCGCGGAGTCCTGCCGGCCGCGGCTCTACATCACCAATTCCGCCATTCATAATCCGACCGGCGCGGTCCTCTCCCCCGTGGTGGCGCATCGGGTGCTGCGGCTGGCCGAGGCGCATGACATCATCGTGGTGGAAGACGATATCTTTGCCGATTTCGAGGCGGCGCCGGCCGCGCGTCTGGCCACCTTCGACGGGCTGGAGCGGGTGGTGCGGATCGGCAGTTTTTCCAAGACCGTTTCTGCCTCTTTCCGGTGCGGCTATATCGCCGTGCGGCCGGACTGGGTGGAAGGGCTGGTGGATCTGCGCGTGGCCAGCGGGATTGCTTCCGGGCGGCTGGCGGCCGGGATCTGCCATGCGGTGCTGACCGATAGCGGCTATCGGCGGCATGTGGCGCAGATGCGCATGCGGCTGGACCAGTGCCGGGTGCGGGTGCTGGACCGGCTGAAGCGGCTGGGCCTGAGCCCGGTGGTGGAGCCGGCGTCCGGCCCGTTCGTCTGGTGCCGCCTGCCCGCGGGGCTGGATGCCACCCGTGTTGCGCGCGGCGCGCTGGCGCATGGCGTGATCCTGGCGCCAGGCAATCTGTTCAGCGCCAATGGCACCGCGGCCGATTGTCTGCGCTTCAATGTGGCGCGGATGGAGGATGAGGCCGTTTATCGCCTGCTGGCGGATGTAAGGGGGTTGGCTGGGGGGTGAGGCGGCAAGAGCCTGTTTGAGGGCCGCTTCCGCCTTATCTCAGGCATAGGATATGTCACTTGCGCTTCCGCAAAGCGGACCTGGGAGTGAGGAGGTGGGTTAGCGCGGCATATTTTGGTGCAGAACAAAGCGTTCTTTCTTCAGGGTGGCCTATGAGCAGGCTGAAAACTGCTTTCGTAGGATGTAACCATGGCTGCACCTGATATCCTGACTATTTCGCCATCCGTGCTGTATTTCGGCACCCCTGTTGTTCTTGTTGGAACGGCCAGCCATGACGGCAAGACGAACATCACCCCGATCTCATCAGCCTGGGCCCTTGGGCCGAATATTGTCATCGGACTGGGAACGACCGGTCAGGCGCTCCGGAACATTCGTGAAACCGGGGAATGCACTCTCAATCTGCCCTCGGCAGATCTCTGGTCCAAGGTCGAAGCCATTGCCCGAACGACAGGGTGTTTTCCTGTACCGTCAGACAAGGCCAGCATGGGTTACACATATTGCGCGGACAAGTTCGCCCTGGGGGACTTCGCGCCTCTTCCGTCCGAGAACGTGAAGCCGCCCCGTATTGGTGACTGCCCGCTTCAACTGGAGTGTCGTCTTTCGGGCGGGGACCTAAAAGCCGCCTTGTTCCGTCGCCCAGGCTGCGGCGACCTGGCGAGCAGCAGCCGGTTGTGCGGCAAAAGCTGCGTAACCTTCCCTCCCTTGCGGGGTTGGCCACGCTTCGAACAGGACGGCAATCATACTGGATCTCGCGATTATTTCCGGCAGACCTTGAGGGCTTGCGATACCCGGATGTTTCGGTGCAGATCGAAGCATGAAGGAAGGTCCTGACATTGCGCATGTCGCAGCGTTGATCGGTGATCCGGCACGCGCCAACATCCTGACCGCGCTGATGTCGGGCAAAGCCCTGACGGCCACGGAACTGGCCTGCGAGGCCGGGATTGCCGCGCCGACAGTGTCAGGCCATGTCCGGAAGCTGATGGGCGGCGGTCTGATCCTGGGATGCAGCCAGGGGCGACACAGATATTTCCAGTTAGCTGGGCCCCATGTTGCAAATCTGCTGGAAGTCATGATGGGGTTTGCGGCGGCTCAAGGATATCTCAGGACACGCCCAGGACCGCGAGATCCGGCCCTACGTGCAGCCCGAGTCTGTTACAGGCATCTGGCCGGAGAAGCGGGTGTGCGGATGTACGACAGCCTCATGGGACGAGGCTTTCTGGCGCTTGCTCCAGACGGGCTGAGTCTCACGACGCAAGGGGAGGATTTTCTTGTCTCATGCGGCCTGGACCTGACAGGTGTAAACAAGGCGCGTCCCCCGCTTTGCCGGAACTGTCTGGACTGGAGCGAGCGACGTTTTCATCTGGGTGGCTCACTGGGCAGAGGCCTCATGGATTTTATTTTCCAGAAGGGTTGGGCAACGCAACTCCCTCGCAGCCGTGTTGTCCACTTTACCCAGAAGGGACGGAGAACATTCGAAAAAATGTTCCCTCTTTGAGCCAAGGGAAAAACTCAAAAAAGGACCAGCGTCGCCTCACTTGAGATATTCTCGAGTGCATATGGGCTTCCTGAAAACGGATATAATCAGGGAGCTCTTGAGCAGAGTGAATTCTCCGGAAGATTAAACTATGATTTCAATCGCCATTTAGCACATTTTTTCGATCTTCTGCACCGCCGTCGCAGGTGAGATCGCAAGCCCCGTGTTCAGTTCGCTGAACGCAGGGCACAAAATCCAGGCAGGCGCAGCGTGCCAGTTTCGGACGGTTACGAAAAAGAAGGGGTCGGGAAAATCCCTCGTACCTCACCCCTTCCCGTTTCGTTGATCGAACGCCTGCCGGGCCTGTTCGACTTCCGGCATTTTTGCGTAGGTCCAGGCGTAGAGGGCCTTGAGGGGGTCCTGGAGGGTGCGGCCCAGGGGGGTGATTTCGTATTCGACGGCGACCGGGGAGGTCGTGATCACGCGGCGGGAGACCAGGCCGTTGCGTTCCAGCCGGCGCAGGCATTGGGTGAGGGCCTTTTGCGTCACGCCCTCCAGCAGGCGGCGGATTGCGTTGAAGCGCAAAGGGCCGGCGTGGAGGACCGCCAGCACCATCATCGACCATTTGTCCGCGATCTGGTCGAAGAGTATGCGGCTGGGACAATCGCCGGCGAAGCGTTGGGGGTTGCAGACCATCATCGGCGGTTTCCTTGCGTATACCTGGGCGACTTCAGGTGCCTGATTGACGTCAGGTCTACGATGTATACCGTTCGCCACGAGATCACAACGGAGCCTGTCGATGTCTCGTGCCGAAAACAGCGTGCTTTTTCGCCCCTTCCGCCTCAAGGGGCTCGAACTCAAGAACCGGATCGTCATGGCCCCCATGACCCGGATGTTCGCGCCCGAGGGCGTGCCGGGAGAGGCCAATGCCGCCTATTATCGCCGCCGCGCCGAGCGGGAGGTGGGGCTGATCCTGTCCGAAGGGACCGTGATCGATCGGCCGACCGCGCGCAACGAGCCCACCATTCCCTTCTTCCATGGGGACGCAGCCCTTGCGGGGTGGAAGCAGGTGATCGATGCCGTGCATGAAGCCGGCGGGCGCATGGGGCCGCAGATCTGGCATACCGGGTCCATGCCGGGCATGACCGGCTGGCAGCCGGACACGCCAATCGAAAGCCCGTCCGGCCTGCTGGCCCCCGAGGCGCCGCGTGGCGAGGCGATGAGCGAGGAAGCGATTGCCGACACGGTGGCGGCATTCGCGAAGGCGGCCGTGGAGGCCAAGAGGCTTGGATTCGACACGCTGGAGCTTCATGGGGCGCATGGGTATCTGATCGACCAGTTCTTCTGGTCGGGCACCAATGGGCGGACCGACCGCTATGGCGGTGCCAGCATCCGGGAACGGTCGCGCTTTGCGGCCGAGGTGGTTGCGGCCGTGCGGCGGGCCGTGGGCGATGATTTCCCCATCATCCTGCGCGTCAGCCAGTGGAAGCAGCAGGATTTTGCCGCCCGGTTGGCCGAGACGCCGGACCTGATGACGGACTGGCTGGCGCCCCTGGTCGAGGCCGGTGTGGACATTCTGCATTGCTCGCAGCGGCGCTTCTGGGAACCCGAATTTCCGGAAATCGACGGCGAGAACGGCCTGAATTTTGCCGGCTGGGCGAAGAAGCTGACGGGAGCCGCGACCATCAGTGTCGGTTCGGTCGGGCTGTCGGGGGATGTGGTGGCGACCTTCAGCGGGGAAGGTGCGGATTCGACCGGGATCGCGCCGCTGATCGCGCGGATGGAACGTGATGAGTTCGACCTGATTGCGGTCGGCCGTGCGCTGCTCAGCGATCCCGACTGGGTGGTGAAGGTCAAGGCCGGGGACCATGAGAATCTGAAGGGTTTCGACCGCGCGGCGCTGGCCGAACTCGTTTGAGGCGGTAACGATCTGTCCGCTGCCATGGTAGGGTTGGCCATGGCGAACGCGAAGATCCTGATCAGTGCCTGCCTTCTGGGCCACCCTGTCCGCTATGACGGGGGGGCCAAATCGGCCCGGCACCCTGCCCTGGGCCGGTGGCAGGCGGAAGGGCGGCTGGTGCCCGTCTGCCCGGAGCTTTCGGCGGGCTTCCCGGTGCCGCGCCCGCCTGCCGAAATCGCCGGTGGGCAGTCCGGTCAGGCGGTGCTGGCGCGGACGGCCCGTGTGATCACAGCGGGCGGCGCGGATGTGTCGGACCTCTTTATTGCGGGGGCCGAAATTGCCCTGAGCCTGGCCCGGGAGCATGGGTGCCGGTTTGCCATCCTGACCGATGGCAGCCCGTCCTGCGGGAGCCGCTTCATTTATGACGGGAGCTTCGGCGGCGGGCGGCATGACGGCGTGGGTGTGACGACTGCGCTGTTGCGCGCGCATGGCGTGCGGGTTTTCGCGGAGAGCGGGATTGGGGAGCTTCAGGCGCTTCTGGGCTGAGGGGGCCGGGGCGGTTGTTTCTGTTCTTTTTTGAAAAAAAGAACCAAAAAACTTCTTGTCTTTTTTTGGAATTTTGTTGCCTGAACTGGCCGCGTTCCTGAATGGATGATTTAAATCGGTCTCGGAATGTCTGGATGGACCGGCATTCCTGAGCCGCATCTCGCCGATGCCGTAGGCGCGACCGGTTGATCATTGCGTATGGCCGGTCTTTCATGCGGCGCCGAGACGGAGGGGCGGAATGGGCCTCGTTCGATCCCATTCGCAGGAATCATGACCATGAAACGCCATTTTGGGGCGGGATATGCCGCGCTGATCGCCCTTTCGTCCGCATGCGCTGTGGTATCGGCCGCGAAGGGGGCGCCTGTCCTGTCCGAGCGCTTCGATGGTGCTGGCAGCTTCCCTCCCCTCTCGGGTCCGGGTTGGGCGGCTTCTCTGGTTGCGGGGCCGGGAAAAAATGAGGTGGTGACGGCGCATCCCGATAGCGGTTTTACGGGCCTGCACGCGATGCGGTTCGATGCGCGCGGCGTGCCGGTGCGTGCGGTCGTGAAGACGGTGCCGCCGGCGGAGCGGGCGGCGATCACGCCGGACAGCGTGCTGCGCTATATGATCTTTCCCGTCGATGATCCGCTGTCCCTGACCGATCCTGCGACCGGGACGGCGCTCGATATCGTCTTTGACGATGGCACCCGGGCTTCGTCACTGGGGGCGCGGGATATGGCCGGCGCGCCGCTGACCCCGCAGGGACAGGGGCGGGGCCTGTATCCGAATCAGTGGAACATGGTCGAAGTGCCCCTGGGGGCGATCGCGCACAACAAGCGTATCGCGGCGATCGAAGTGCAGGCGGGGCGGCCCGGAGGTGGGGCCTATCACGTCTATTTCGATGATATCAGCATCGGCGATGCGGACAATATGCAGGGGGCTACGCCTGCCGACCTGGTCGATACACGGCGCGGCACCAATGCGAACGGCCATTATTCGCGCGGGAACAATTTTCCCGCCGTTGCCGTGCCGCATGGATTCAATTTCTGGACGCCGGTCACGCGCGGCAATTCCGACTGGCTTTATCAGTATCAGGACCGAAACGACGCGCAGAACAGGCCGAGGCTTCAGGCGATCTCGCTCAGCCACGAGCCCAGCCCCTGGATGGGGGACCGGCAGACATTCCAGATCATGCCTGTGCCGGGCGGTGCGCCGCCCTCCGCCGACCGGGGGCTGCGGTCGGCAGGGTTCGATCACGCGCATGAGGCGGCCTTGCCCTATCGTTACCGGGTGGCGCTCGACAATGGGATCGTCGCGGAGGTTGCGCCGACGGATCATGCCGCCATCATGCGTTTTTCCTATACGGGTGACGAAGGGCAGATCGCGTTCGACAATATCGGCGATCATGGGCGCATCGTCATCGCGCAGGATGGCATGAGCGCCGATGGCTACACGGATGTTGCCAGTGACCTGTCGACCGGGGCGACGCGCATGTTCGTCCATATCGTCTTCGATCGTCCCGCCAGGGCGCAGGGGCGCATGACGGGCCAGAAGCGCGACGATGTGCAGGCATGGGCGGCGTTCGATACCTCGGACGGCCGGCCGGTGACGCTGCGGATCGCGACATCGCTGATCGGCATCGACCAGGCGCGGCACACGATGGCGATGGAATTGCCGGAGGGGACGACATTCGACGCTGTGGCGGCGGCGGCAAAGGCCGAATGGAACAGGACACTGACGCGGGTGGCGATTCCGGGCGCGCCGATTGACGAGCAGAGGACGCTCTACGGCAATCTTTACCGTCTCTATCTCTATCCGAACGCGGCGTACGAAAATGCCGGCAGCCCTCAGGCGCCGTCCTTCGTGCATGCCAGCCCGTTCGCGGCGCCGGTGGGGCCGAACAGCGAGACGCATACGGGGGCGCGGGTCGAGACGGGAAAGCTCTTCGTCAATAACGGGTTCTGGGACACGTATCGGACGGCGTGGCCCGCCTATGCGCTGTTGAGTCCCGACGAGGCGGGCACGCTGATCGATGGTTTCGTGCAGCAATATCGCGAAGGCGGGTGGATCGCGCGCTGGTCTTCGCCGGGCTATGCGGACCTGATGACGGGGACGAGTGCCGATGTCGCCTTCGCCGATGCCTGGGGCAAGGGCGTAAGGCATTTCGATATTTCCAGCTTTTACCGGGCGGCATTGAAGGATGCGACCGTGGTGCCGGACGATCCGGGTGTGGGGCGCAAGGGGTTGGCGCGTTCCATCTTCCGGGGTTACACGGACACCGACACGGATGAGGCGCTGTCATGGTCCAGTGCCTCCACGCTCAATGATTTCGCGATCGGCACGATGGCGGCGGATCTGGCGCGGATGGCGCGTGCGGGATCGGCGGAACGGGCGGATTTCGAGGCGGAGGCCTGGTATCTGCGGAATCGTGCGCTGAACTATGTCAATCTGTTCGACCGCGATGTTGGATTCTTTGTCGGGCGGCGGCCGGATGGCGCGTGGCGCGCCGGGAAGGACATATTCGATCCGCTGGCGTGGGGGGGAGATTATACGGAGACGAATGCCTGGACGATGGCGTTCGATCCGGTTCAGGACGCGCAGGGGCTGATGAACCTCTATGGCGGCCGCGCGGGCCTGGCCCGCAAGCTCGATGCCTATTTCGCGACGCCGGGCGTTTATCATGTGGGCGCGTATGGCGGCGTTATTCATGAGATGCGGGAGATGCATGATATCCGCATGGGACAATACAGCCACAGTAACCAGCCGGCGCATCATATCCTCTATATGTACGATTTCGCGGGGCAGCCGTGGAAGGCCGAGGACAAGATCCGCGATGTCATGAACCGGCTGTATCGCGGCACGGCGATCGGGCAGGGCTATCCGGGCGACGAGGATAATGGCGAGATGTCGGCCTGGTGGCTGTTCAGCGCCGCCGGTTTCTACCCGTTGCGGGTCGGCACGCCGACCTACGCGATCGGCGCACCGCGTTTCGAGACGATGCAGCTTGCTTTCGACAATGGGCACCGCCTGACGATCGAGGCGCCGGGCGTGAGCGACAGCAGGCGGTTTATCCAGTCCGTGACGCTGAATGGCAAAAATCTGACGTGGTGGTGGTTGTCCCATGCGGACATCGCCGCTGGCGGCATATTGCATTTCACGATGGGCGACCGGCCGTCGGCGTGGGGGACGGGGGCGGATGCCGCCCTGCCCTCCCTGACCCGTGGGAGCGCCATGCCCGAACCGGCCGTGGACCTGACAGACCGAGAACAGGCGCGCACGGAGGGACCTGCCGCGCTGTTTGACAATGATGCGATGACCAGTGCGCCGGTGCCGGGCGGCGGCCTGAAGGCGGTGTTTCCTCATGCGGCGACCGCGCTGGCCTATACGGTGACGTCGGGCGGTGATCCGAACGATGGTGCGCGGGCGTGGGATCTTGCGGCATCGGATGATGGTGTGCACTGGACGGTGATCGACCATCGCGAGGCCCAGCATTTCGCATGGAAGCGGCAGACCCGGCCCTACCTGATCGCGGACCCGCGCCCGCATCTTCTGTATCGCTGGCGGCCTGAGGGGGCACATCCGGCGACGATCGGCGAGTTCGAGCTGCTGGGGCACCCCGGGTGAGGCCCCTTCCCTGATTCGTTAATACTGTTCCTTCATATTGTATTTTTCGAATCGGGAGCGGCATCTCGACGTGGCGGTGGCCATGAGCTGCATCGTCATGCCTGTTGCCACGCCGGATGCGCGCTTGGGCCCGGAAGGGCGTTAATGCCCCAGGGGGCCTTCGTAATATTTGTCGATCTGGTGACCGTATAGTTGATCGCTCCAGTTGGGCATGGTTTCCGAGGTGTAACTCGGAGCCCCCTTCAGCTGATCCGGTGTCAGGTCGACGACATAACCCTGACGATTCACGTCGTAGTGCAGGGCCCGCCATGGAAGGGGGTGGTAGCTGTTGCCCATTCCGAGAAAGCCGCCGAAACTCATGACGGCATAGGCCACGTGGCCGGTCTGTTTATCGACCATGAAGTGACTGATCGTTCCCAGCTTTTCGTCGGCTGGTGAATAGACCGCCGTGCCCTCGACCTTGTCGGAGGCGATGAGTTCGTGCGTCTCGTCAATTCTGGTTGTGGTATCCGCCATGATGGCCTCCTGTTGCTTGGACCACGGTGGGTAGGTCGGCACGATCGTGCGCCGGACAAGGGGAGACGGGATTTTCTTTTACACGATCTCTTGAAGGGGCGAGACAGGCCGGATTTTGGAAGAAAAAGGAAACAGTTGGGTTTTCCTCGAAAACGTGGAATCGTCATCAGGCAGCGTGCGGGCTTTGCACTGCCTGGGAAGAGTTTTCCGGTTTTTAATAAAACGATACAAAATCGCCATTATTCGAGAATAGATGGAGGACGTGGTTTTCAGGCGGCTCGCGAGCGGCCGTGGCGTCGTGAAACGATCATGAAGAGAGGATGAGAGACGGAAGATGAACGACATGCCCCATACGCCCGGCAGCAAGCGTGCCCAGCCGCATATCCCGCTCAATGACGGCACGACGATGCCGCAGATGGGCCTTGGCGTGTGGCAGACGCCGGCCGGGGAGACGGCGGCGATCGTGCGGCATGCGGTCGCGGCCGGGTATCTGGCCGTGGACACGGCCGCGATCTATGGCAACGAAGAGGGCGTGGGAGAGGGGCTGGCAGGCCGGCCCGACATCTATGTGACGACCAAGATCCGGAATGATGAGCAGGGTTATGACACGACGTTGCGGGCGTTCGATGCCAGCCTGCGCAGGCTGCGCCGCGAGAGGCTCGACCTCTATCTGATCCACTGGCCCAAGCCTGCCGAGGGGCGGTTCGTCGAGACCTGGAAGGCGATGGTCGCGCTTCGGCAGGAGGGGCGGGTGAAATCGATCGGCGTGTCGAATTTCCGGGCCGAGGATCTGGCGCGCATCATCGATGCGACGGGTGTGGTGCCGGCGGTCAACCAGATCGAACTGCATCCGCGTTTTCAGCAGCGTGCGCTGCGTGCCGTCAATGAGGCTCATGGGATCAGGACCGAATCCTGGAGCCCGCTCGGCCAGGGGCGGGTTCTGGACGACCCGGTGATTGCGAAGATTGCCGGGAAACACGGCAGGACCGCCGCGCAGGTGATCATCCGCTGGCATATCGACAGTGGGCTGATCGTCATTCCCAAATCGGCCACGCCGAAGCGGCTCGATGAGAATATCGCGGTCTTCGATTTTGCGCTCGATGCGGAGGATATGCAGCAGATCGCCGGTCTGGATCGGGCGGATGGCCGGATCGGGCCGGACCCGTCCACATATTAGGCGGCACTTGAGAAGGACGGGAAAGAATGTTCCGCAACGCTCTTCTTGCCCTCCCGATCCTTGCGGGCCTCGTGGCTGCCGGATCGGCCCATGCCGATGATGCATCCATCGTTCTGACGCAGGAGCAGGTCAGGTGGGTGGCAGCACCAGCCGATTTTCCAAAACATGTCGAGATTTCCTATGTGTATGGAAATGCCTCTGCCCCCGGCCCGTTCGTCATTCGCGTGAGGATGCCGGCGCATGCGCAGATCGCGCCCCACACCCATAATATGGACGAGACCTTGACCGTTCTATCCGGTCGCTTCACCCATTTCATTGGCAGGAGCTTTACCGGCGCGCGGGAGGATGCGCTTGCGGCCGGTGGCTTCGTCCATCTGCCCAAGGGCACGCCGCATGCCCTGCGGACGGCCGATTCACCGGTCGTGGTGGAAGTCTCCGGCGTCGGCCCCTTCGGCATGACCTACGTCAACCCGGCGGACGATCCCTCCCGGGCAAAATGAAGCCGGGTTGCCCCCCGGATGCAGTCATCGTCCGAAAGGGAAACACGCGGACGTTCGACACGATGCGAGAACCCGGGAACGGTTCGCCGCTATCGTGAACCGGCGGCAAGAGAGCGCGCGTTGCAACCGGTTCTTATGACATGAGTCTGTGGCCTCCATCGACATCGATTGTCTGACCGGTCACGAAGGCAGACTCGTCCGAAGCGAGGAAGAGCATCGCGCCGAGGAGATCCGACGCCTCGCCGAACCGCTTCTGGGGAGTAGAGGCGGCGACACTCCTGATCTTGTCTCCCTTCCCCTTCCCTTCGGCGACCGCAAAGGCTGCATCCAGCCCTGCCGCATGGGCATCCGGAGCGGTCCTGGCGCGATGCCGTTGACCCTGATCCCGTGGGCGGCAAGCGATCGCTGCCGATTGGGTCAGGCTTGTCATCGCTGCATTGGTTGCATTGAATGCCGCCGTGAGTGAACTCCCGCAGTTTCTCGTCGTTGAAGGCGCCAGAAGAGCCCCAACTTATCCGCCAGCAGAGGTGATGCAAATGCGCTTTCCAGCGGCGCGACCCGGCATCGGGTTCTCTCACTTCATTTCTCGCCTTCCGAAAGGCATGGCGGTGTCGTTCGATGATGACCCAACTGGCTGCCATCGACCACAATAAGCGGACCCTGCCACGTCCCTATCCTTGCTTTCCATGCCTTGCTCTCCATGGAGATATTTAGCCGGATGGCTTACTGTCTTGACGGGATATCTCGAATGGGATTAGTTATCCATATGGCTTACCTTGACCGCGTCTTTCATTGTTTATCGGACGGCACCCGTCGCGCGGTCATCGCGCAGCTTGCCAGCGGGCCGGCGAGCGTTGGCGAGCTTGCGCGACGACATCACATGGCGCTGCCCAGCTTCATGAAGCATATCCGTGTGCTTGAAGAGAGCGAGGTCGTCATCTCCCGCAAAACGGGCCGCGTCCGTATGTGTCAATTGCGTCCCGACGCGCTCACAGCCGCACAAGGCTGGCTGGAACGGGAGCGGCGCGTTTGGGAAACCCGCCTGGACCAGTTGGATAGCTTTATCGAAACATTGTCTGAAAAGGAAAATGCACGTGGAAATCGATAACGAACGCGACCTTGTCCTCGAACGTACGGTAAAGGCCACGCCAGCCCAACTCTGGCGCGCATGGACGGAGCCGGATTTGCTGACGCAATGGTTCGCCCCCCGGCCTTATGGCGTGGCCAAAGCCTCGGTCGACCTTGTACCGGGGGGGACGTTCAATATTGTCATGTGCTCGCCGGAAGGAGATGCTTTTCCGGAAAAGCCGGGCTGCGTTCTTGTTGTCGAGCCTGAACGGCGCCTGGTCTGGACTGATGGCCTCGGCCCACAGTTCCGGCCGAACGCTGAAGCCTTCATGACTGTGGAAGTCACCATGGAGCCGGTTGCGGACGGCACGCGCTATCGCGCACTGGTGCGCCACAAGAGCCAGCAAGATCGGGCGAAGCATGAAGAGATGGGATTCTTCCAAGGATGGGGTACATGCCTTACGCAATTGGAAGAACTTGCCGCACAGATCTGAGCCCGGGCCGCAACGAACGGGTTTCCGGAGGCCGCCCCCCCCTTTGACGGGGTACGGGGGCCGAAAGCCCCTGCGGAGGATATGAAGCGGATCGCCGGTCTGGATCGCGCGGATGGCCGCATCGGGCCGGACCCGTCCTGACATTAGCCGGCGTCTGGGAAGGAGGAAAAAGGCGGAACATCAGGCCGGAGGCGGTTAACCGTTCAGTCACTAAATTGTGTGCGCGCGCAACGAAGTGTGCGCCGGCGGGTTGCTGCACGTGCTGGAAAGGCGAAGGATGCCCGGGACGCGGAGGCGATGTTCCGGTGACGCGGCCTTCCTTCAGCAGCGTGGCTAACGGGCGTTCGACGTCCAGGCCGCTCCCTCCGGAACAATGAAGGACGCGGACGCATGACGACAAGGATTTCTGTGGCGCGGCTGCCCGCGCGCGGACAGAATGAGGGCTATCCGACGCTGCAGATACTGCGCTTGCTCGTCGGTATCAGCATTTTCATCGGTCATTGGTCGGAGCCCTATGTTGCGCGGCTGTTGCCGCAGGGGCAGATCCCGATCGATATTTTTTTCATGATCGAGGGTTTTCTCTCGATGCGTTATCTGTCGCAGCCGACTGTTATGGTTGCGAACAGGTGGCGGGTTGTCGGTGACCGTATCGCCCATATCTACCCGATATATGCAATAGCGCTTGTCGCGGGCTTCTGCGCGTTCGCGCCCTTTGCATTCGCCAACGCGGACGGGTGGACGGTTGCGAACTGGATCGGCGCCTTTTTCTCGGGCCTGGTCCTGCTGCCGGTCTTCTCGACGCTTGTCCATGGCTCGGTCTTTCCGCTCAATCCGCCGAGTTGGGCCATTGTGCTGGAACTGTTCGGCTTTGCGTTTCTGGCCCTGCTGCGCGTTCCCGGTTCTCCGCGACGGCTGTTCGCGGTGTGGGCCGGGGCGGTGGCGGTCTGTCTTGTGCTTGCCGGGGTCTGGCATGATCCCAATGCGGGCTGGTCCACGGTGCATTATTGGGGTGGGTGGCCCCGGATGGGTCTGGGGTTCTTCGGTGGGGCGTTGCTGTGGCATCTCCATGACCGTTATGGCGCGCGCACCCCGCAGTTCCATCCGATCTGCGTTCTCGCTTCATTCATTGGCATGCTCCTGCTGACGACCCGGTTTATCGGCTGGCCGTTGCTGGGTGTCGGCGTGCCCCTGCTGGTCTGGTTTGGGGCTTCCTGCGCGCGCCCTGCGTGGCTCGATGCGATTGCCCTCTATGCCCGGCGGAGGGCGCTTGCTGTCTATCTGCTCGGCTATCCCGTCATGATGATCTGGCGCGTCGAGGGTACGCATTTCGCTGTGCCGCCATCTTTCGCCGGGAGCCTGGCGGGGTTCGCCCTGGTGTTTGGCAGCTTGCTGGCAGCCAGTGTGGCCATCGTGCGTCTGCAGAGAAACATCGGCCAGCAAATGCGGGGTTGAATGTGTCGGGAATGGCTGTAGACGGAGGGCGCTTGTTCGGGAAACTGGGCTTTCCCCCTACCCCGCCATTTCCGTCGCCGGCCGCCTGATCACGCGATCGACGGCACCATGCGCGCGATGTCCAGTATCGGGTCAAGCGGGCGTTTTATCGCTTGGCCAGTTCCTGAAGGACGTCCGCCTGTTCCCTCAGCGTCTCACGCGCCAGTTGCATCTGGCGCTCCAGTTTGAGATTGCGTTTCACCCTTTATTGTCGTCTCGGGAATGGGCGTGGCGCGCCTGCATGCGGTTTGGGGTGCCGGCGGCGTCCGGCACGGCGGCTACCCGGGCCTTGCGGGTGGCGGCGGCGCAGGACCCACATGACGCCGCCGGAGAGGGAGAAGAAGAACAGGGCGGCGCCGGCGAGGCCGACGGCGGTGCGCCACAGGCTGGCGATGACGGCGGGGCCGGCCAGTTTGGCCTCGTGCAGCGTGTGCAGCCACATGAAGGTGAGTTCGCCCGTGCGCTGCCGGCCGGGGTCGCGGGTGAAGCGCACCGTGTCGGCATCGGCGTCATAGCGCACGGTTGCCGGGCGGTTGGGGCCGTAGGCGGGCAGGATGATGGTGAAGGATTGCTCGGCCGGGCGGGCGCCCAGGCGGGCCGAGGTCAGGATTGCGTCGGGCATCTGGGCCTGCACGGCGGCCATGGCGGTGTCCAGCCCCTGCTCGCCGGGGATGGCGGGCGTGTGGTCGGCATGGTGTGCGCGGGTGTGGGCCGGGCGGTCGCCGCCCTGCACGCCGAAGAGCGGGCGGGCGAAGGGGAAGGCCAGGACCGTGCCGCTGAGGGCGAGGAACAGCATGATCCCCAACGTCCAGAAGCCCAGGCTGAGATGGGTTTCGCGCCACAGGCGATAGCCCCGGGCCCGGGGGGAGACGGTGATCGTGCGGCGCCATTTGCCCGATGCCCACAGCGCCGGGTGCGGCCACCATAGGATCAGCCCGGTGATAGCCATTACGCTCAGCAGCACGCCCATGATGCCGGTCGCGTTCTGGCCGTAGGGCAGCAGCAGCAGGTCGGCGTGTAGATTGTGCAGCACGCGCAGGATATGCGGGACGATGTGGGTGCGCAGGATTGCGGCGTGGGTTGGGTCGACCATCACCTCGAATTCAGGATGGCGCTCGCCGGCCGGGCCGAAGGCGACGACCGCGCTGTCGCCCGGCCAGCGTGGCGGGTCGAAGCGCAGGGGCAGCGTGCCGGCGGGGGCCGCGGTGCGGGCGGCGGCGATCATGGCCTCGGCGCTGATGCCCGGTGCGGTCGTCGCCCCGGGGGCCGGAACGGCGGGACGGCCCGCCAGCAGCAGCGGCAGGACCACCAGCAGGAGCCCGGTCAGGCCCTGCAACGCGAACGGCAGGATCAGGGCCAGCCCGATCCAGCGATGAATTTTCCGAAGCACGCGCCACCACGATAATGAGAATTATTCTCATATTATCGGACGAGCCATGATCGCGCAAGATGTGCGGGGTGGATTATACTCCGTCGGATCGGGCGCAATGGTAACAATTGGTGTCGGCAGTTTATGGGGCCATCGGCGGTGCTGAACGTCCATTCGGGTATGACGTTGGCGAGACCAGGGAGGTAGACGCGGGTAAAGCCCGTGACGGGCCTGATGGCAGCATGGCCTTCATGTCCAGGCGCCAGGGCTGGGTGATCCGGCGTGGTTCATTGGGGTGGCTGTGACCGGACGTCATAAGGGCGCCGATCCGCCGGGCGCCCGATGGCGCCGGCGGGTCCCTGCCCCTGGCGTGCACCGTTTCGACGGTTTTGCTGCTGGCATAGCCGGTATCGGTCGGGATGGTTCGTGGCAGGCGGGCGGCGTGATGGCGGGTATCGATTTCGTGGTGACCGTTCCGGCCGGGGCCGAGGTGGCATGGGCCCTTCAACGCGGGTTCGCATACGCACCGGCATCCGTCGTTCGATGCCGGGCGGCCCGAGGCGGCTCCGCAAGCGATCCTGGCGTGCTATCGTGCGGCGATTGCGCTGCTTCCCGACAGGCGCGAAATGCAGGCATGCAGGGCCGCCGCCTGTCTGTTCATCAGGTCCTGAACCGGAGGTCCGCCCATGTCCCGCCCGCCGTTTCCACCCTTCGATACCGAAACCGCCACGCTGAAGGCGCGTCTGGCCGAAGATGCCTGGAACAGTCGCGACCCGCAGAAGGTCGCGCTGGCCTATACGCCCGACAGCCAGTGGCGCAATCGCACGGAGTTTCTTTGCGGACGGGAGGAAATCGTCCTGTTTCTGACCCGCAAATGGGCGCGGGAGCATGAGTACCGGCTGATCAAGGAAGTCTGGGCGTTCCGCGAAAACCGGATTGCGGTGCGCTTCGCCTATGAATGGCATGACGAGACGGGCCGGTGGTTCCGTTCCCACGGCAATGAAAACTGGGAGTTCGACGAGGCCGGGCTGATGCGCCGTCGCGTCGCCTCGATCAACGATCAGCCGATTTCGGCGGAACAGCGCCTGTTCCACTGGTCGCAAGGGAGACGCCCGGACGACCATCCCTCACTCTCGGAACTGGGTTTGTAAAACCTGCGTGCAGGTGGGGGCGACGTCCTATGTCCTTTGGAACGACCGGGGGTCGTGAAGAACGAGCGCTTTGCGGGCGGACATGACTATAACCAGAGGCGGCATGAGGACGGATGTTGCCTGTCTACACGCATAGCAGACAGGCGATTTAGGCGGGATAAGCGGAGGGTCGGATATCGGGATGCGTGACCATTCAACCGGACGATCACTTAGTTGTCGCTTTTCGTCAGCGGAGTATCGTGCTACTCACTTGTAGCATTTTGATCTACCTGTTCCTTATGTTGCACACGACAGAAGGATGCGATGACCGATTAATTCAATCGGGTGTCCAGCAGAGATGAATGATTGAGGGAATAAGAGGAACAGCACGTAATGGCAAAGGTTGAAATATCGCCTAGCGTGCTGGAATGGGCTCGTAAGCGGGCCGAAATGCCGCTTGATACCCTCACAAAGCGCTTTAGAAGTTACCCTGAGTGGCTTGCAGGAAAAGGTGGACCGACCTTCAAACAAATCGAAACGCTGGCCAGCGTTCTTAACCTGCCGATGGGGATGTTATTTCTGTCTGAGCCGCCGGAAGAGAAGTTACCTCTGCCCGACTTTAGACGCATGGCGGATGACGGTTCGCTGAGGCCGAGCACCGAATTGATTGACACGATTCATACCTGTCAGTTGCGTCAACGTTGGTATAGAGATCATCTTTCGGGTTCTGGGGCCGACATTTTGAGTTTTGTCAGCTCCGCTTCCGCCGCAGATCAGCCTGCTGTCGTCGCGGGGCAAATCCGAACGGCGCTCAAACTTGAAGTCGGTAGCCGGTCCGGAGCGGCAAATTGGGGCGAGTTTCTTCGGCAATTTATCGGCCATGCCCGGAATGCAGGCATTCTCGTCATGGTCAATGGTGTTGTCGGGAACAACACCCACCGCCCACTCAATCCTCGCGAGTTTCGTGGCTTCGCAATCCCTGATTCCTTCGCGCCACTGATTTTCATTAACGGTGCCGATACGAAAGCCGCGCAGATTTTTACGCTCGCGCACGAACTGGCCCATATTTGGATCGGACAGGATGGAATAAGCAATAGTGCTGCTGACGATTTGCCAGAGGATATTGGGCTGGATCAGAGCCTCGAGCGGTTTTGCAACGCCGTCGCGGCGGAAGTTCTGGTGCCCATGTCCCAATTGACTACAATGGACCTGCCGAGCGACGTCAATCTTGCAAAGGCGATAATAGCTCGGACATTCCGGGTCAGCACACTAGTTGCTCTACGACGCCTAAAAGATCTTGGACGCCTGTCTTACGCTGGCTTCCAAGAGAATTACGATACAGAGCTTGCTTCGCTGAAGCGTTCAGAAAAAAAAGCGTCTGGGGGCGGAGATTTTTACGCCACTATGGGCGCTCGTGTAGATCCGCGCTTCGCATCGGCGGTCATCTCGGCAGCACTCGAAGGCCAAACGCTCATGGGTGATGCATTCGATCTTCTGAACCTCAGTAACTCGAAGACCTTCCGCGAAGAAGCTCGACGCCTCGGAGTAGCCAGCTGATGTTGTTGATGGACTCTAACGCGCTCCTCACTCCGGCGCTGACCTACTACGCATTCGATATCTGCGGGGGCTATTGGAACTGGATAACACAAGCAGCTACTGCCGGCCACGTGAAGAGTATTTCACCCGTGAAACGCGAACTGAGACAGAAGGACGACCAAATTAGGAATTGGATCGACTTCCATGCAGCTGATCTCTTCCTTCCCGATAACGCAGCTATTACCAACACAATGGGGCAGGTCGCGACGTGGGCAACCTCCAATGGTTATACCACTGCAGCCGTAGCTGAATTTCTTAGTAAAGCCGATTCTTACCTCGTAGCTTATGCTATGCTGGGCCAGCATCAGATCGTGACGCTTGAAACGAGCACCCCGGGCTCGCAGCGCAGAATAAAAATTCCTGATGCTGGCAACGCCTTCGGAGTTAGCTCGATTACTCCGTTCGAAATGCTGCGACAACACGGCGTCCGCCTCTAGAAGGCAAGTGATCATTAGTGACGGCTTTTGATCGAAGTACAGAACGCTATACTCATACCATACAAATGAACCGGAAAAGGCTGGATAGTGTCATATCCTGTTCACTGTTCGAGTAGGTTGCAATGGAAAACGGCCTATCTGATTTAGCACTAACTCGACAGTTTAGATTCGAACAATGCGTGTCCGCTATGCGCAGAGTCTACCCGTACGACGCCTGTCCGATATGAGGCGATTGTGTTGAAAAACCCTACCTTGCGGTAGTGGCTGAGCGCTGATTCAGTATTCGCCCATGGACGGAGGGCAGGCAGATGATGGGTGAGCGGACCGGGACGCAGGAGGCGCTGTTCTACGGCTTCAGCGTCGAGCAGCATGTGCCGCAATCCCATGTGCTGCGTGCGATTGACCGCTTCGTCGATTTATCCGGGCTGCGCGCGCATCTGAGTCCATTCTACAGCCATACAGGGCGCCCATCGATCGACCCTGAATTGCTGATCCGGATGTTGAGCATCGGCTATTGCATAGGCATTCGCTCGGAACGGCGCTTATGCGAGGAGGTGCATCTCAACCTCGCCTACCGATGGTTTTGCCGGCTCGGCCTGGACGGCGCGGTTCCCGATCACTCGACCTTTTCCAAGAACCGGCACGGCCGGTTCCGTGAGAGCAACCTCCTGCCGGAGGTCTTCGAGATGACCGTCAGGCGCTGCATCGAGGAAAAGCTGGTCGGCGGCGAAGCCTTTGCAGTCGATGCGAGCCTGATCCGCGCCGATGTCGATCGCCAGCGTGCAGTGCCGGGCAGCGACGGTTTGCCACCGTATGCCACCGGCCGCACCGTCAGTGAGTATCTGGCCGTGCTCGACGATGCCGCTTTCGGAGCGGCCACACCCGTTGTCCCCAAGCAATTGGCCCCGACCGACCCGGCTGCGCGTTTTACCGCCGCTACGCCGGATAGGGCCTTTTTCTCCTACAGCACCAACTACCTCATCGACCTCGACCATGCTGTCGTCGTCGATGCCGAGGCCACCACGTCAGTGCGCCAGGCGGAAGTCACCGCCCAACGCCGCATGATCGAGCGGACACAGGAACGCTTCGGCCTTTGGCCGGAACGGCTGGCAGCCGACACCGCGTATGGTGAGGCAGCAAACCTCGCCTGGCTGGTCGAGGAGAAAGCCATCGAACCGCATATTCGCGTGTTCGATAAATCTGCCCGTAGCGACGGTACATTCGCCCGATCTGATTTCGTCTTTGATCACGAGGATGACAGCTATGTCTGCCCGGGCGGCCAACGGCTTCGTCCCTCCCACCGTAACTTCACTACGCCGCGCTCCTACGTCGATCAGGACGGCTTCGTCCGCTATCGCGCCCGCCAGCAGGATTGCGGAGGCTGTGCCTTGCGACCGCGCTGCACGCCCAATATGCCAGCCCGCAAGATCATGCGCTCCGCTCACGAAGGCGCCCGCGACATGGCACGCGACCTCGCATTGACGGATGCCTATTTCACGTCATGCAGACAACGCAAGAAGATTGAGATGCTGTTCGCCCACCTCAAACGCATCCTGAAGCTCGATCGATTACGATTGCGCGGACCGAACGGCGCCAAAGACGAGTTTCTTCTCGCTGCCGCAGCCCAGAACCTCCGCAAGCTGGCAAAGCTGATCCCAATTAGATCAGCAGTCCTCCCAGCCTGATCGAGAGGGGCGCCTCAGACGGCATTCATCGCGCCGTCCTACCCACCTCCCGCCTCGTCTTTTTCAACACAATCGGGTGAAATATGAGTTCGGTTTCATTGTTTTTTTTGGGAGTGATTGTTTTATTTCTCAGGATAAAATATCATCTGGTTTATGATTGTACGTATGATTTTATTTTAGGCGCAATGTGCTTTGTTATGATTTTTGGATATAACTTTAACATAAAAATGAGAAATAATATTGTCCATTTTGCCATCGCATCGTTCTCTATGCTTGAAATTATTAAATTAATTTCAACATATGGGGGTATGTTGGATATTTTTTGGGGAGCTTCTATATTGATTTTGTCGATAAACATTGCGTTTGTTTCTGTATTTTATATTATAACGCGGGGAAATTATTCATTAAATAAGAATTTTTTTCTCTACGAAAAGGTTATAAATTCAATTTATCGTAATAAAAATTAAAGACATCTGGATATTAACGACCAGAAACTCGCCGACGAGTTTTCCATATCAACTTCGCGAGCCAGACAAATAGTGGCCGTGCAGGAGATGACTCGTTGACATGCTGGAGCAGGTGAGGGCTCCCCTCAGGCACGTGACCTGAAATGTCCTGCAAAAGTCTTGGAGATGACAAGCCGATGACCGGCACAGCGCCGACCGAAACGAGAGATGCCGTTTGGCTGTCGTCGTCCGAGGTCGAGTCACACATACAGGACAGCCGGCCATTGTCATCTCGAAAGACGAAGCACGCGGGCATGACCGGCGACCACGACGCCCTTGCGGCTGCTTCGTGCAATGCGCGCGCCGTGCTGCGCCAGGTTGCTTTGCTTCGGGGGAAAATCGGGCCGATCGCCACAGCTGCTCAACAAGCTGCGTGGCAGATATCGGCGGCATCGGGAGAACCGAAATAATGAGCGACAAGCAGACGACCAATGAGTGTGACATCGTTCAGATTACCCCATGTTCAGGTTGGAGCTTCCGACATCAAAATGAAGGTCAGGCCGACAGCGTGTATCCCGTTGCAGCATGGGCGCTCCCGCAGGACAGCGGCGTCATCGGTTTGATCCCCGCGCGCGGAGCTGTCACAGAGCTAAATATCGCGCGCCTGATGCTGCCTCCCCCCGTTGGGAGGCTCATATGAACTCACTCCAGGCGAACGCGAGCCAGCAATCTCGAACATCATCTCAGGATACGAGCCTCGGGATCGTTACCGGCCTGGGCAAGACAGCGACACAGACCATTTTGCCCGAGCGGACGTGGTGGAGATGCTGAAGCGCGCATACGCACAAGGCCACTCGAATGCTGGCGGCACAGATCGTGGCTGACAATCAGACGACAGGTTTTTGTTTTGGGACTTATGTCCGCTTTACGAAAAGCCAAACTCTTACCTAGGTGTCCGGGATGTAGGCGGAAGCGGAAGGTCTGCGTCCCTCATACCCTATTGGTCAGTTCGTCCAGAGCTCTGACGATCGTGTCCTGATCACGTTCAGGCTGGGTGCCGAAGGCGGCTTCAAGCCGTGTGGCGGGAACTTTCGACCGGTCGAACGGGTGTGCCGGTTCCGGCCGCCGGGGTTTGGGTAGATGACGGATTGCGGCATCGGCTCTGAGCGTCGAGAATGTGTCGCTCGGGAGGCTGTGCCGTGTGTGCTGATTGTTCACTGCGTCGATCACATCGACGCGCTGCTATCGCGCGGAGGGCGGCTTCTCTCGCGCGCTCCGGCTGAGCTGACGGACGCTTTCTCCACGAGAGCGGGAGGAGGCTGACAGGCGCTTATGCGATGCCGAGCATGCGCATCTTGCGATAGAAGGTGGCGCGGCTGATGCCGAGGGTGCGGGCCGCGCGGGTGACGTTGCCCTGGGTGGTGGCGAGCGCGGTGCGGATGACGCTTTCTTCCGCCTTGCGGAAGCTGGGGGAGTCGTCGCCTTCGAGGGCCGAGAGCAGGTTGGGCTGCTCGCGGATCATCTCGTCCGTCCAGTGCATCAGCGTGCGCGCGGCGCGGGTGGCGCCGACCACCTGCCCGTCTTCGTCGATCGCGACCAGTGGCGCTGAGCAGCCATCGGCCGCGTCCAGCAGCAGCACCTTGCGCCCGTCATAGCGGGTGCGGAACAGCTGTTCCTCGATCCGGCGGCCGGCCAGGGTGAGCGTGTCCATCAGCAGGGGGGCGGCGGGGCGCGACGAATCCCCGTGGAAGGCGGCGAGGTTGAGTGCCCCGACCATCTGCCCCTGCGCGTCGAATATGGGAGCCGCGAAACTGGCCAGCAGCGACAGGCAGAAACGCCAATGCTCGCCCTGGCCGAGGAAGATCGGGTCGCCGTCGCGCACGCAGGTGCCCACGCCGTTGGTGCCGGCGATGGCCTCGTCCCACATCGCGCCCTGTTGCAGGCCCATCCGGCGGCAATGGGCGGACTGGGCCTCGTCCGCGCAGCGGGCCAGCAGCGTGGCGTCGGGGTCGGCCAGCAGCACCAGCAGGCCCATGGGATAGACCAGGTCGAACAGGCGCCGCATTTCGGGCAGGGCCGCCCGCATCAGCGGGACGGAGCGCCCGCTGACCTGGCGGAATTCGGCACCGCTGAGGATGTCGGCCGCCCAGCCCTGGGCCGGATCGACATTGTGGGCGGCGGCGCAGCGCTGCCACGAGCGTTCCACCATGATGCCGCCGGCGCTGTTTCGCACCGCGCCAGTGCTGCCTCTCAGGAGAGCTGCCTGTTCCATCGCCTGCCGCCGCGCCCGCTTCTTCACAACACGCTGTGGAGCGCCGGACCGGCCGCATCGGGTCGGCGACGGCGCCCCCACAGGATTTGTCAGGACATTCCGGTCCTGAATTTACGCATAATACATATATACATCTTCTGGCCGCCGCCAGGTCAATGCCCGGCAACAAGGCGCGGCGGCAAGAAGTCGTGATGATGGGAACCGGCTACAGGCGCGGGTTACCAGAGATAGACCAGCTTGATGTAATAGGCGTTGCTTTCGGGCGTGTTGCGGCCTTCGACCGAATGCGTGTAGCGGGTGGTGAAGGAGAAGTTCTTCGCGATATTGAACATCATGCCCACGCCCAGCGCGACCTCGCGGCCGCTGGAATCCTTGACGTAGGCCTGGGTGGTATTGTTGTAGGTACCCGTGACGTTCTGCCAGTCGAAGGCGAAGAACGGTTCGAGCAGCTTGGTGGCCTTCCAGCTCCAGCGCAGGTTGGAATAGAAGACGATTCCGGGGAAATAGCTGTTCTGGCCCCTGATATGCTTCGTCGAGCCCACGACGGTGCCCACGTCGCCGTCGAAGCTGAAATGTTTCCATTCATAGTCGAAGATGAAGCTGGAGATGTTCGACCAGTAATTGGGCGAGGTGGCGTCACGCGTGCCCACCGGGGTCTGCATGAAGGTCTGGAAGCCGAAGGTGCTGTGGGCGTTCGGCTTGAACCAGGCAGCGGGGCCGACGATGGTGGGGCCCAGGCCGCCATAGTTCTTGCCGTTGGCCAGGGTGAAGCTTTCGGCCTGGATGATCTCGAAGGCGAAGCCCACATGGGGAATGGCCTCGAAGCTGCGGAAATGGACGTATTTGGTCAGGCCCGACCAGGTGTGGCTGCCCTGCCCTGCCGTGCGCTGGCCCGAGCCGTTGTAATAGGAGCCGGCCGCGTTGCCGTCGCCGTACTGCACCAGCACGTTGAAGGGCTGGAAATCGACCGGCAGGTCATATTCGTGCGGGCCGATGATGCCGAGCGTGACGTCCGCGGCATGCGCCGCGGGGGCTGCGCCGAGCAATGCGATACCGGGGATGGAAAGCCGGACCAGGGTCCGAAGCCATTCCGGCCGTTCTGTCAAACGCATTGGTTTGATTCCGTTGGGGGCGATGCCGGGCGCGCATGACGCGCGCCCGGCACCTGTTGTTGTTTATTATTGATTATTGGGCGGTCGCGCCGGTTCCCGGCGCGCCGTCGAGCGTATAGGCGATGATGTAGTCGCCGCTGCGCGTGCCCAGGCCGCCATGGCCGCCGGCCGCGATCAGGACATACTGCTTGCCGCCGATCTCGTAGGACATCGGGGTGGCCTGGCCGCCCGCCGGGAGACGGTCGCGCCAGATCACCTTGCCCGTCGCGAGGTCGAAGGCCCGCAGGTAGTCGTCGGCGGTGGCGCCCATGAAGACGACGCCGCCCTTGGTCACGATGTTGCCGCCGATATTATACATGCCGGTGGGCAGGGGCAGGTTGTCGTGCGTCCGGAACGGGCCGGTGTCGCGGGTGGTGCCGACCGGATGCTGCCAGACGATCTTCTTCGTCACCAGGTCGATCGCCGTCAGCGTGCCCCAGACCGGGCCCTTGCAGGGGATCTGCAGCGGGTTCAGCCAGGGATTGGTGTAGGCGATGTAGGGCGTGCCGTAATCCGGCGAGACCGACAGCGCGTCACCCTTGGCCGCGGGCTCTTCGCCCTGGCCGTTCCATTTGGGCAGCGTGCCCGGCCCTTCCAGCGTCTGGCGGTGATCGAGCTTGATGCGGAACGGCAGGTAGCTCGCGTTCGCCAGCATGATCTTGCGCTGCGGGTCGATCGTGATGCCCTGCCAGTCGACGACGCCGTAGAAGGCCGGGTAGACGATCGTGGTCTTGCCGATATGCGGCGGGGTGAACTGCCCGTCATAGGCCGACTGACGGTACTGGATGCGGCAGATCATCTGATCCAGCAGCGTCGCACCCCACATGTCGGTCTCTTTGAGGTCCGGCGGCGAGACCGAGGGCATCGCGGTCGGGTAGGGCTGGGTCGGCGACACGCGGTCGTCGGGCGCGATGCCGGCGGTCGGCACCTTGCGTTCCTCGACCGGGTAGCCGGGGACCGGCTGGCCGGTGCGGCGGTCCAGGACGAAGAATTCGCCGCGCTTGGTGCTCTGCACCAGGGCGGGGATCATCTCGCCGCTCGGGCCGGGGAGGTCGACCATCGACGGGCCGGACGGGATGTCCATGTCCCACAGGTCGTGATGCACGGTCTGGTAGGTCCAGCGGCGTTCGCCGGTCACGATATCCAGCGCGATCGTCGCCGAGGAGGTGGCGTCGTCGAACGGACGGCGCGAGCCGCCCCAGTTATCCGGCGGGGCGTTGCCGGTGGGGATATAGACCAGGCCCAGGTCGGGGTCGGCCGTATAGACGCCCCAGGCGTTCGGCGTGTCGCGCGTCAGCACGTCATCCGGGCCGGGTGTCCAGGTTTCCGGCGTGTGGCCGGCATCCCAGGCCCAGGCGATCGCGCCCGTCGTGGCGTCGAAGCCGCGCACCGCGCCCGAGGGTTCGAAATTGGCCTGGTTGTCGAAGATCCAGCCGCCGGTGATCAGGCGGTTCTTGGCCACCAGCGGCGGCGAGGTGACGAAATGGAACCCGTGCGGCACATGGCCCAGATACTGGCGCAGCGAAATGAAGCCATGATCGCCGAAATCATCGCACGGTTTGCCGGTTTCGGCATCGAGCGCCACGATGCGCACATCGGCCACCGGCGAGTAGATGCGCGTGCGGCAGCTGGTCTGGATTTCGTCCGGGATCTTGTAATAGGTCACGCCACGGCAGGAGAGATAGACGTTCTTCTCCTGGTCGGCCTTCGCGGGCTGCGGGTCGAACTTCCATTTGACCTTGCCGGTCGCCGCGTCCAGCGCCATCACCCAGCTATGGGGCGTGCACATGTACAGCGTGTCGCCGACCTTGATGGGCGTGACTTCCAGGTTGAATTCATGCCCCTGGTCGGGGCCGGCGACCGTGCCTTCGCCGATCTGCTGGACATCGCCCGTCCGCGTCAGCCAGGCACGCTTCAGATGGCCGACATTGGCCGTCGTGATCTGGCCCAGCGGCGAATAGCGGTCACCGCCCATGGTGCGGCCATAGGCCTGCCAATCGCCGGCGGGGATGCCGTCGGCGGCGGAATCGGCGGCTTCCTGCGCCGCCATGCGGTCGGCCGGCACCGTGCCGTCGATCGAGTAGGAGGTGAAGCAGCTGACCACCAGCGCCAGGGCGCCGACGCCGACCGCGCCCAGCATTTCGCGCTTGTCGGCCAGCCAGGTTCCGCCCTGCCGCCAGACCCATGGCAGCAGCATCCACACACCGATGCCCACCAGCGTGAGCAGGCGGACTTCGAGGTTCCAGATGTTGAATCCGACCTCGTAGAGCGACCACAAGGTGGCGAACAGCAGCAGACCGGCATAGAGCCGCAGCGCCAGTTTGGGCGATTTGAATCCCGCCAGCGCGGCGCCGATCATGACGGCGCCCGCCAGGGCGTAGAACCAGGACCCGCCCAGGACGAGCAGGTATCCACCACCCAGGAAAAGAAAAAGCCCCACAAGGGCCATCAGGATCGAGGTGACGATCGAGAACACACTCGTAATCATCTCGCGTATGTTCCTATTCTTTATTGAAGTTTCCGTGATCCGGAACAACTCGTGAGGCTGCGGCCCCATGGCTATTGCCGACCAGCGTGCTTATCGTCATGAAGGTTTTCGGATCGCTACGATCCTGTAAGCTCTTTCACACGAACGTGTCCCGACCCGCACCGACTGTCGCAAAGCTGAGACAGTCGTATCCGGCCGGGGAACGGGCCGGGCCGGGGCCATGGGGCCGTTCCCCCTGCCCCTTCATATGATGTATGCGGGGGCTGTATCGCGATCGATACGTCCTCCCGCTGCGGATCGCCCCCCATGTCCGACGTCGCCCGCTATGAGTATTTCCTGTTCCTGCTGCTGGTGATCCTGGCGCTGGAGCGGCTGGCGCGGCGGCTGGCGCTGCCGCCGGCGGCTGCCTTTATCCTGGGCGGCACGGGGCTGGCCCTGCTGCCGGGCACGCCGGAGCTGACGCTGGACCCCGACCTGGTCATGGTCGTGTTTCTGCCGCCCCTGCTGATGAGCAGCGCCTGGTTTACGGCGTGGCATGAATTCCGCCGCAACCTGCGCGGCATTCTGGCGCTGGCGGTCGGCACCACTTTGTTCACCACGCTGGCGGTGGGCATTGCCGCGCGGCTGGCGGTGCCGTCGCTGCCCTGGGCGGTGTGTTTCACGCTGGGGGCCATCGTCTCGCCGCCCGATGCGGTGGCGGCGGAGGCGGCGATGGAGCGGTTGAGCCTGCCGGGGCGGATCACCTCGCTGCTGTTGGGGGAGAGCCTGCTGAACGATGCCACCGGGCTGGTGCTGTTCCGCTTTGCGCTGGCGGCGGCGCTGACCGGGTTGTTCGACCCGATGGCGGCGGTGGGGGCGTTCTGTCTTGTTTCGGTGGGCGGGGTGGCGATCGGGGCCGTGCTGGGGTGGGGCGGGCTATTCCTGATCCGCCGGTTGCGGGACAGCGACCTGATCATTACCGCGACCGTGCTGCTGGCGGCGGCGTCTTATATCGGGGCTGACCGGCTGCATGTCTCCGGCGTGCTGGCGACTGTGACCACCGGGCTGATGCTGGGGTGGAACCAGCATGCCGATTTCAGCGCCGGCACGCGCGTGCGAGCGCAGGCGTTCTGGAAGGTGATGGTGTTTCTGCTGCAATCGGTGCTGTTCATCCTGATCGGCCTGTCGTTGCGCGGCGTGCTGCATCGGCTGGAGGGCACGGCGGACCTGCTGCACCGGCTGGTGATTCCGATGGCCGCCATTCTGGCGACCATGATCGTCTCGCGCTTCGTGTGGCTGTTCGGTGCCGATGCCGTACGGGCGGTGCTGCGGCGCTGGTGGCCGCGCCAGTTCGCGACCCCTTCCCTGCCCGAGACGATTGTCATGGGGTGGTCGGGGATGCGTGGTGTCGTCACGCTGGCGGCGGCGCTGTCGCTGCCCGAGGCCCTGCCCGGCCGCGACCTGGCGCTCTGCTGTGCCTTTGCCGCGATTCTGGTGACGGTGCTGTTGCAGGGGATCACGCTGGAGCCGCTGGTTCGGGCGCTGAAGCTGACCGATGACGAGGCGGCGCGTATCCAGAGCGATGAAAACACGGCCTGGGTGCGGGTGGCGGAGGCGCAGTTGCGGGCGATCGAGCGGGCATCGCGCCGGCCGGATGGTACCGAGCGGCATCCGCGGCTGCTGGAGCAGTATCGGCACCGCCTGCGTGTGACGCGCGATTATGCGCAGGATATGGCAACCCACCGGCCGGAGGAGATTGCGCATTATCAGGCGGTGCTGGCGGCGATTCAGGCGGCGCGGGCGGAGATCCTGGCGCTGCATCATCATGGGCAGATCCATGACCATGTGCTGCGAGAGATGGAGCAGGATCTGGATATGCAGGAGATTGCGGCGGGAACGCGGTTGTAGGGTTGGTGGGGGTGTAAGCGTGGGCCGACAATTGACGGGAGTGTGACAGCTTGCGTCCGCATGCCAGACGCTCGTGATCGCCCCGGCGAGCGTCAGAAGCGGATGGTCAGAGCTCCGTTTTGCGGTAGGGCACCCCATTGAAGCGTAAGCTCATCGAGACGATCCCGGATCGCCTCTACATCGTCCCGTGAAACTGCCGCGATACGGTGCCCTCGGGACTCGCACGCATGCTCATACGTTGAAAGGAGATCTGCTGCCGATACGCGCCCACCCCACATTTCGGCTTGAAACGTTTCCACCAGCCGCTCTACTGCTTCGTCGCTGTCCCCTGCACCTGTTGTGAATGCCGACGCCTGTCCTTCCTTCACCAACGAGAGGAAACCGCGATGGGCCAGTACGCTCTCTACTGCGTAATGCACCATGTCGTGGGGAATGATCCCTTGTTTTGGGCATGCAACACTCTCTACTGTTCCATCACTCCGGACGATGGTCAGCTCGTCATACTTACCGCTGCGTTTTACGAACATCAGTTCCATCATTCGAGCCTACTCAACCGAACGACTGCTTACCAGTTCAGAAGCCGACCTTCCACTTTCCTGCCAATCGGGACATACCGTCTGTGCGGGCGTGTCGGATTCCGTTCCAAAAAACCTGATGGAAATAAGATAGCTTCCATCAGGAGTTTCAATTCATGGGAAAGGGTGGCTGGCCGTTGGAGGCGGTTACGCCGCCATCGACGGGCATGATGAGGCCAGTGATGTAGGCGGCGTCGGGGCTGGCCAGGAAGGAAATGGCAGCTGCCATGTCTTCGGGTTCTCCGAGGCGGCCGAGGGGGATACGGTCTTCGACACGTTTGACGAAGGCCTTGTCCTTCACGGCGTCTTTGGTCATGCCGGTGCGGGTTACGGATGGGCAGATGGCGTTTATGCGCACGCCCGTGTGCCCGTGGTCCATGGCCATGACGCGGGTGAGGTTGACGACGCCGCCCTTGGCGACATCGTAATAGGCCGTGTTCCAGTCTCCGCGCATTCCGGAGACGGAGGCGACGTTGACGATGTTGCCGACCGATTGGATGAGCATCGGGAGGAAGGTGCGGCTGACGTCGATCGTGCCGTTGAGGATCGTGGCGCAGACGGTGTTCCAGGATTGCAGATCGGAATCGAGCACCGTGCCCATTGTCGTTACGCCGGCATTGTTTACCAGCACGTCCAGCGTGCCGAAATGCTGGCGGGTCAGGTCCAGCAGGGTCTTGACCTGGGCGGGGATGGAAATGTCCGTGAGGGAGGGGATGGCCCGTTTCGGGTCCAGGCCCGCCATGACGGCATCGAGGGCCTTTGCATCGCGGTCGACGAGGATGACGCTGGCGCCTTCTTCGAGAAAACGCAGTGATGTTGCGCGACCGATACCCGAAGCGGCCCCGGTTACGATCACCTTGCGGCCTTTGAAGCGCGACAATCCGTCCAGCGCCATGATGTGTTTCCTCCGTTTCATCACTCCAGAGCGGCAATGCGCCGAAAGCGCATGCGCCTGGACGTTGCGGATTTTCATGCCAGGCCCAGAGGCACCGTTTCGCTCGGTCCTTGCGGGAGGCCCCTTCCCCATTTTCGGAGAACATTCAGGGTGGCACATGAATAATTGCGGCGTGCCGCAGGGACTTTAACGCGCAATATGTTAACAAGTTCCCACTCTGTGGGCGGGATTATCCTGTCTCTTTCCGACCATTTACGATTCTCCTGCACATGGCATTGGATTGTCGGGAATGGCGGCAAGAATTGCGACGTTGAGCGTGTCGCGCGCGATGACCGAATGATGTGCAGGCTGATGCTATCGGCGAGGGAGAAGCCTGGTCCCGGCATTCCGGTTGTCAGGCCATGGTGACGATATGCTGTACGAAGTCCGAAAAGGCGCGGGCGCGGGCGCTGGTCAGCCTTCCGGCTGGGTAGAGGGCCCAGAGGTCCACAGGTGTGAGGTGCCAGTCTGTCAGGCAGCGGATGACCGTGCCGTTTTCCAGTTCGGGCTGGAACATCCAGTCGGCGGCGATGGTCAGGCCGAGATGGGCCAGGGTGGCGGCGCGGATGCCTTCGGCGGCGCTGAGGTGCAGGCGGGCGTGGAGGGGGATGGTCATTTCCGTGCCGTCGGAGCGGCGGAAGGTGGGTTTGAGAGTGCCGCCGCGTGTGTAGAGGATCGCCTGGTGATTGGGGAGGTCTTCCGGCGTGTCCAGCAATGGGGCGGTGGCGAGGTAGTGGGGAGTGGCGATCAGTGATCGGCGGCCCTGGGCCAGGCGTTTGGCGATGACGGCGCTGTCGTTCATCGGGCCGATGCGGATGGCGATGTCGATGCCTTCCGTGATCAGGTCCACCCTGCGGTCGTCGAGTTCGATATCGACGTCCAGCCTCGGGTGGGCGGCCAGGAAGGGGCCCAGTCTGGGCACGATCTGGATGCGGCCGAAAGTTGTGGGCAGGGCCACGCGCAGGCGGCCGTCGAGGCTGGCGGTGCTGTCGCGTGCCGCGCGGTCGGCTTCCTCGGCCTCGGCGACGATGCGGGCGACGCGTTCGAAATAACGCTGGCCGGCGCTGGTCGGGGTCAGGCCGTGGGAGGAGCGCAGCAGGAGCTGGACGCCGAGCTGGGCTTCCAGTTGGGCGATGGCCTTGGAGACCGCCGGCTGGCCCAGATGCAGGCGGCGGGCGGCGGCGGTGAACGAGCCGGTTTCGACGACCCGCACGAAGGCGGTCATGGCCTGGAGACGGTCCATTATTATTCCAGACTGGAATGGTGACTATGGAATTATCCTGTCTGCCAATCCGATCTGGAACTGTCCATCCTTGATTGCAACGGCGGCCCCTCGCCGCCGCGCCATCCGCCGGGTGGCGAGTTGATGACAGGATAATTTCGATATGACCGACCTGCTGTTTTCGCCGAAATTCGTGGGCCCGATGCGGCTGGACCATCGCATCGTCATGGCGCCGCTGACGCGCATGCGGTCCAGCGCCGGCGACCTGCCCAATGAGTTGATGCGGACCTATTACAGCCAGCGCGCGACGCCGGGTGGGCTGCTGATTTCCGAAGCCTCGCCGGTGGCGTTGACGGGATATGGGTTTGAGCGTGCCGCCGGGATCTATGACGATGCGCAGATTGCCGGCTGGCGGCGCATTACCGATGCGGTGCATGCCAAGGGTGGGCGGATGGTGCTGCAATTATGGCATGTGGGGCGGCAGTCGGCCCGGGTGCTGCAACCGGGTGGTGTGGCGCCGGTCGCGCCCTCGGCCATTCGGGCGGAGGGCACGGCGTGGACGCTGGAGGGGACCGTGCCGTACGACATGCCGCGGGCGCTGGATCGCGATGAGATTCCGGGGCTGATTGCCGCCTATCGGGATGCGGCGGAACGGGCGTTGAAGGCGGGGTTCGATGGGGTGGAGATCCATGGGGCCAATGGGTATCTGCCCGACCAGTTCCTGCAGGATGGGACGAACCGGCGGACGGACGATTATGGCGGCCCGATCGAGAACCGGGCGCGGTTTCTGCGTGAGGCGACGCAGGCGGCCATCGATGTGTGGGGGGCGGCGCGCGTTGGGGTGCGGCTGACGCCCAGCGGGGCCTATGGGTCGATGGCCGACAGCGACCGGCATGCGACCTTTGGGTATGTCGCGGCGATGCTGGACCGGATGGGGGTGGGGTATCTGCATGTGGTACAGCCCCGGATCGGGGCGGATGCGGAGGATAATCCGGTCGATGTCGCCACGCTGCGGCCGCTGTTTACGCGAACGATCATCGCGGCGGGCGGGTTTACGCGGGACAGTGCGGAGCGGCTGCTGGCGTCGGGCGATGCCGATCTGATCGCGTTCGGGCGGAATTTCATCGCCAATCCCGATCTGGTGGACCGTCTGCGCCATGATTGGCCGCTCAACCGGTATGACCGGACGACGTTCTATGGCGGCGATGCGCGGGGTTACACCGATTATCCGTTCCACGACGTGCAGCGGGCGGGGGCCTGACCGGCAAGAGGAAAGAAACGGAACCGATGGATTTCTGTTGTTTCCGTTTCATTGCACCTCGATCGCTCATAACGTGACTGCAACGTCAACCGACGGACACGGACCTTCCGCTTCACCGGACCTTGCCAAAGGAATTATCTGCCATGATCACGCCCGCCACCCGCGATGCAGCGCTGCTCGCTTCCCGCATTGCCCTCTCTGTCCTGTTCCTCGTCATGGGGTGGGGCAAGCTGTCGGATTATTCCGGCGCCGTTGCCTATATGGCCCAGACCGGTGCCCCCTTGCCCGCCCTGTCCGCGCTGGTGGCGACGGGTGTGGAACTGGGCATCGGCGTGGCGCTGGTGCTGGGTGTGTTCGTCGAGCCGCTGGCGCTGCTGCTGGCTGCCTATACCGTTGTGACCGGGTTTATCGGCCATCATTTCTGGACCATGGAGGGAATGCTCCGGTACGACATGATGATCCATTTCTACAAGAATATCGGGATTGCCGGCGGGTTGATCGCCCTTGCGGTGGCCGGACCGGGGCGGTTTGCCCTGCGGCTGGGCCGGTCCGCGAAAACGCCTGCTCTCTGAACCTTCTTCATTCCCTGTAACCGCAAACGCGAATCCGAAAAGGACGGGACCATGACACGCTTTACCACCTCCGATGGGGTTGGCCTCTATTACAAGGACTGGGGCAAGGGGCAGCCCGTTCTATTCAGCCATGGCTGGCCGCTGAGTGCCGATATGTGGGATGGGCAGATGCTGCATCTGGCGGAGAACGGCTTTCGGGCCATTGCCTTCGACCGGCGGGGTTTCGGGCGGTCGGACCAGCCCTGGCAGGGCCATGATTATGACCGGCTGGCCGACGATATTGCCGAACTGATCGCGCATCTGGACCTGCGTGACGTGATCCTGGTCGGGTTTTCGATGGGCGGTGGCGACGTGACCCGCTATATCGCCCGGCATGGCAGCGAACGTGTGGCCAGGCTGGCGCTGCTGGGGGCCGTGACGCCGCTGTTCATGAAGACGGACGACCATCCGGTTGGTCCCGAGAAGAGCGTCTTCGACGGAATCCGGTCTGGATTGCGGGCCGATCGGGCGCAGTTCCTCAAGGATTTTTCACCGGTTTTCTACGGGATCAATCACGGGGCGCAGGTTTCGGACGGTGTGCTGGAGCAGACGTTGCAGATTGCGCTTCAGGGGTCGCTGAAGGCGACAATCGATTGCGTCACCATCTTCTCCGAAACCGATTTCCGTCCGGATATGGCGAAGATCGATGTGCCGACGCTGATCATTCATGGCGATGACGATCAGGTGGTGCCGCTGGAGGCTACCGGGGCGCTGGCGGCGAAGATGATCGCGCAGGCGACGCTGACGATCTATGAGGGGGCGCCGCATGGGTTTGTCGTCACGCATGGGGATCGGCTGAATGCGGATCTGCTGGCGTTTGCGCGGGGGTAAGGGTTCTTCTTTTTCTGAAGAAAAAGAAGCAAAAAGACTTTTATTCGTTTTGGGGCGTCGTATGTCCCGGCAAAAAACTCCTGAACGAATCAAAAGTTTTTTGGTTCTTTTTTCCAAAAAAAGAACAGAAGACCCCGCCCGGATGAACATATCCGGGCGGGGGGTAACCAGTCTTTAGAACGTCGCGTCGACGCGGCCGTAATAGTAGCCGCCGGTCATCGGGATGCCTGCCGCGAAGGTGTCGTAGATGTTCGTCCCGTTATAGCGGGTCGATTGCGGGATTTCGCGGGGGCGGATGTTGAAGATGTTGTTGCCGCCGACCGCGACGTGCCAGTGGGAGTTGACGCGGTAGCCGATCTGCAGGTCGGTCAGCCAGCGGGGTGCGCCCTTGAATTCATACCAGCACTTTGTCGAATATTGCTGGGACGATCCGTCGGCGCAGGTGCCGGTGGCCCAATCCTGATAGGTCAGCAGGCTCTTGGTTTCGCCATAGCGGCTCTGGCGGATGTTGATGTCGAAATCGCCGATGGTCCACAGCGCGTTCAGGATCAGCTTGCTGCGCGGATATTCCGTGGTGAACTGGGAAATGGCCTGTGCATTGAGCAGGGGAATGCCCTTGGCATTGCTGGCGATATGCCCGACGCGGGTGCGGTTGAGATCCAGCGCAGCCGACAGGGCCAGGTTGCCGTAGCGCTGCAGGTGCAGCGTGTAGTCCGCCTTGATATCCACGCCCTGGGTGCGGGTGCTGGCGCCGTTGGTGATGTAGTTGGCCGTGACGTTCTGGGCCGGGATGCTGGACGGCACCGTGAAGCCCATGGATTCGAGCGCGCTGACTGCCGCCGTTCCATTATAGGTGCTGCTGCTGACCAGGCGGTCGCGGATCGCGATCTGGTAGGCGTCGACCTCGATATGGAAACCGTCGATCGGTTCCAGGACGAAGCCGCCCGACAGGTTCCATGAGCGTTCGGGCTTGAGCGGCGTGGCGCCCAGTTCCCGCGCCGCCGCCGAATTGGCGGGCAGGAGGCCGCCCGCGACCGTCGGCGACAGGGCGGCGGAGCTGTAATGCTGCTCGGCCAGGGTGGGCGCGCGGAAGCCGTTGCTGACCGTGCCGCGGATGGCGATCCGCTTGCTGAAATCGTAGCGGGTCGAGATCTTGCCGTTCTCGGTATTGCCGGAGTCGGTATAGTGCTCGAAACGGCCGGCCAGGTCGATGTCCCAGTGCGGCATGATCTTGAAGTCGGTGTCGATATAGCCGGCCCAGATGTCGCGGCTCCACGAACCGGCATTCGACGGCGTCAGCCCCACGATGGCCTGGGGGCCGCCGAGCTGGTACGACGAGGGTTCGCCCGGCGACAGTTCATAGGTTTCGAGGCGATGTTCCGCGCCGAAGGCCAGGTTGAGCGGGATGTGGAACGGCAGGGTGAAACCCCGGCGGAAATCCAGCTTGTTGTCCCACTGCGCGGCGGTGAAGCCCTTGAGGAAGAACTTGTCCTTGACGTAGCCGCAGCCGTCGCCCGACGCATAGATGGAGGTGGGATCGACCGAGGCGGGCACGCATGTAGACTTCAGCATGCCGAGATTGACGTTGTTGGTCGTGGAGAGATTGACCTGGTCGGCGCCATAGGTGGTGCTGAGATTCCAGTCGAAGCCGAAGAGATCGCGGCCCTTGACGCCGAGCGTGGCGGCGTAGTCGTTTTCCTCGCCCACGTCGAGGGGCTCGAAACCGTACGGGTAGGCTGACGGCAGGACGGTGGGCAGGCGAAACTGTTCGAACGCCTGCGAATGGCGATGGGCGTAGGTGATCAGGCCATAGCCTTCGACCTTATCGGTCAGGGGCTTGCCGAAGCTGAGCGCCAGGGATTCCCGTGTTTCCTCGGGAACGTTGGTGACCTGGTTGGAATAGAGGGGGACCGGGAGGCTGCCGGTATAGGCGCTGCCCGTATAGGCGCCGGCGGGGGCCTGGTTTTCGATCAACCGGTGGTCGATGGCCTTGATGACGGAATCGTCGCGGTGCATGTACTGGCCGGACAGATGCAGGTAGCCGTCATCGCCCAGGCGGATGCCGCCATCGGCGTCGAGCTGGGCCGTCCAGCCATCGCCCAGATAGGCGTTGGCGCCGGTCGTTGCGCTGACATGCAGGCCCGAGGGCTTCTTCTTGGTGATGATGTTGACCACGCCGGCGATCGCGTCGGAGCCGTAGAGCGCGGCGGCGCCGTCTTCCAGCACCTCGATATGGTCGATCGCGGCGGCGGGGATCATGTTCAGGTCGGTGGGGGTGGAACCGAAATTCACCCCTGCCCCGGTGCTGATATTGGCGCTGGTATGACGGCGGACGCCATCGACCAGCACCAGCACATGGTTGGGGTTGAGGCCGCGCATGCGGATGGACGATGTCAGCGCATCCGCGTTCTGGCCCATCGCCTGGATGTTGATCGACGGATAGGTGCGGGCCAGCGCCTCGGCCAGGTTGGGCAGGCCGGTGCGGGCCAGCGTGGCGGCGGTGACGACCGTGATCGGGCTGGAACTCTGCCGCGCGTGGCGGTTGGGGGCGCGGGTGCCGGTGACGATGACCTGCTCGTCGGCGTCGGCCTTGTGCTTCGGCTGCGTGCGGGCCTTGGCCTTGGCCGGGGCGGAAGCCTTCACGCTGCCCGTGCCGGTTGCATCGGACGTGCCGGTCGCGGCCCGCGCGGGGGCGGTGGCCGACGCTGCGAAAAGACCGATGACGGCCCAGCAGGTGACCGGTCGCAGGGCGGTGCCGGCCTTCCACCATGATCCGAAGGAGGCTGGCGCGATTCCCTGCCGCTTCGCGGACAGCGCAGCCGGAAGGTCGATGTCGGCGGTGCCCTGTGGTTGCGGCAGCCGGGAATATTGAAGAAGCATATTCGCCACCCTTCTGGTTTGATTGAGGAATGTTCCCGTCATGAAACAGGATATTTACAATGACACCGGCGCGCATCCGAACCGTGGCCGAACCACGGGCCATTTCAGAAAATCCGAGACAGCGACACCAACTGCGTATGCATAAGTTACGATGCAGTTATGAATATGGCCGCATAGTTAAATCCTATGGGTCCCTGCCCGGGCAGCATGGAGGGGCGGGACAAGCGGGGGCCGGGCGCGCCCACCCCGCAGTTTCGTTGACGGGCGGCAGGCCGATGCCTACTATCCGCAGGAACCTTACGCGCGCGACACGGAGTGACAGTTGGACATAAGACGGCTGCAGGCATTTGTAAAAATTATAGATCTTGGCAGCATCTCCCGCGCTGCCGATCTGCTGAACATTGCCCAGCCCGCGCTCAGCCAGCAACTGGCGGCATTGGAAAGTACCTTCAAGCAGAAACTGGTCATCCGGAGCAAGAGCGGCGTGACCCCGACGATGGCGGGGGTGGAGCTGTACCGGCACGCGCAGACGATCAGCAAGCAGCTCGACCGGGCGATGACGGAAATCACGCTCGGCGCGGGGCCGCTGGTGGGCAAGGTTTCGGTCGGTCTTTCGCCCTATAGTGCCGGGTCGACGCTGGCCGTCGATCTTCTGCAGCGGGTGCGGACCAGCCTGCCGGAGGTCGTGCTGCATCTGACCGAGAGTTTCGACGAGATCTACAGCGAGCTGATCATGACCGGACGGCTGGACATGGCGGTGATCCATGGGTCCGGGCCGATCAAGGGTGTTCTGTTCACCCCGTTGATGAAAGAGGATTTTTTTCTTCTTGCGCCGGCATTATTGGAATTTCCGCAAGATGCGTCTGGGGCGGTGCAACTGGCGGACATTATCGAGATTCCGCTTCTGGTCCCGCCCCGGCATAATTTCGTCCGCCAGCGGATCGACATGGCGTTTCTGCGCAAGCAGCTGACGCCCAATATCGTCGCGGAGATCGAGGCGCTGCCGACCCTGCAGGAGGCGATTGCCCAGGGGATTGGCAGTACCATCCTGCCATGGTCGGTCGCCAGCCGGATTGTCGTGCCCGAACGGTCGAAGATCTATCCCCTGCGCAACCCGGTGATTCAGGAAGATGTCTCGCTGTGCATTCCCGAGACGGTTCCGGAAACGGAAGCCTCGGTCGCCGTGCGGGAGCATCTGGTCGCGCTGGCCAAGGCCATGGCGACATCCCGGAACTGGCCGGGAACCCAAGCCACGTAAAGCCGGCCTGGACATGCGCGCTGGCGGCGATCGGACGCGCATTACCCGGCTCTCGCGAGGTTCGGTGCGGTCAGTCTTTCGGGGCGCAGGAGGTCGAGCAGCCGGTCGCGGGAGAGGAGGTCTTCCTCCAGCACCAGGTCGGCGATCCTGCGGCCTTCGGCCAGGGCGCGGCGGGCGAGGATCGAGCAGGTTTCGTAGCCGAGGACGGGGACGAGGGCGGTGACCACGCCCAGGCTGTTGTCGGACAGTTCGCGGCAGCGCGCGCTGTCGGCCGTAATGCCGGCGATGCAGCGCGTGCGGAATGTGTCCACGGCTGCGGTCAGCAGGTGCATCGAGGACAGGAGGCAATAGCCGATCATCGGTTCGAACGGGTTCAACTGAAGCTGGCCGCCCTCGGCGCACATGGTGATGGTCAGGTCGTGCCCGGCGACGAGGTAGGCGACCTGATTCACCATTTCCGGGATCACGGGATTGATCTTGCCCGGCATGATCGACGAGCCGGCCTGGACGGGGGGAAGGATGATTTCGCCCAAACCCGCGCGCGGGCCGCTGGACAGCAGCCGCAGGTCGCCCGCGATCTTGGAGAGTTTGAGCGCCAGCCGCTTGAGCGCGCCGGAGAACATGGTGAAGGCGCCGACATCCGACGTTGCCTCGATGAAATCGGGGGCGGAAATGATGGCATGGCCGCTCAGGCGGGCCAGTTCCTCCGTCACCAACTGTGCGTAGCCGGGGCGGGTGTTGACGCCGGTGCCGATGGCGGTGCCGCCGAGATTGACCGGGAGGAAGGCGGCGGATTGCGTGCGCAGATTGCGGATTTCGGCCTCGATCATGCTGCGGAAGGCGGCGAATTCCTGGCCCAGCGTCATCGGCACGGCGTCGCGTAATTGCGTGCGGCCGACCTTGAGGATCGGGGCGAATTCCCGCGCCTTCGCATCCAGCCCCTCGGCCAGCGCGGCCAGGGCGTCGAGCAGGGGATCGACGGCGAAGAGGGCGGCGAGCCTCAGCGCCGTCGGGTAGGCGTCGTTGGTGGACTGGGCCATGTTGACATGGTCGTTGGGGTGGAGGGTCGCGTAGTCGCCCTTTGGCCGGCCCATGATGTCCAGCGCCACGTTGGCGATGACCTCGTTCGCGTTCATGTTGGTCGAGGTCCCTGCCCCGCCCTGCATGACATCGACGACGAAATGCGCGTGGTAGCGCCGGTCGTCCCTGATGCGGATGCACGCGGCCTCGATCGCGGCCGCGCGGTCGGGGTCGAGGTCGCCCAGCGTGCGGTTGGCGCGGGCGGCGGCCTGCTTGACGACGGCCAGGGCGCGCACCAGCTCGGCGAACGCGCCGATGGGGGTGCCGCTGATGGGGAAATTGGCGACGGCCCGGCTGGTATGGACGCCCCAGAAGGCGTCGGCGGGAAGCTCCGCCGGGCCCAGCAGGTCGCGTTCGGTGCGCGTGCCGGAAGCCGGCATGCCGGCGCCTTCGTCATTGCGTATCATGTCCGCCATGGTGATTCCCGCATCCGAAGAGGAGGCCGATCGGCCGGGGCGTTCTGCGCTCGCCCCATCGGCCGGACCGTATCCATACCGTAATGTTGAGGGGGCTCTCCGGCCCCATATAATAGTTGTATGGGGCCAGATTATTTTCGGCAGTATCTCGACGGATGCGAAACGAACTAAATTGCCGGATGCGCCCCGTGCGCCATCTTGCCATCGCGCCTGGAGTGATCATCGATGCCTGGCTTTGCAGACCGACTGAATGGGATTGCGATCTCGGCGTCCGCCGCCATGACGGACAAGGCTTCCGCGCTCAAGGCGCAGGGGGCGCGGATTGTCAGCCTGTCGTCCGGCGAACCCGATTTTCCGACGCCCGACCATGTCGTTGACGCCGCCATCACCGCCGCGCGCGGTGGCGACACCAAATACCCGCCGCAGGCCGGCAAGCCGGCGCTGAAGGCGGCGGTGCGGCAGAAATTCCTGCGCGACAATCAGTTGGACTACGCGCTGGATGAGATCCTGATCGCCAATGGCGCGAAGCAGATCATCTATAACGCCATGATGGCCACCTGTAATCCGGGTGACGAGGTGGTGCTGCCGACCCCCTACTGGATCAGCTATGCCGACATCGCCCGGCTGGGTGGGGCCGAGATCGTGCAGGTGCCGTGCCTGGCCGACAATGATTTCCGGCTTTCGCCTGCCGACCTGGATGCCGCCATTACGCCCAGGACGAAATGGCTGGTGCTGAACTTCCCCAACAATCCGACCGGGGCGTGCTGCCCGCGCAAGGATCTGGAAGAGATTGCCGCCGTGCTGATGAAGCACCCGCATGTGTGGGTGCTGACCGACGATATCTACGAACATCTGATCTATGACGATTTCGAATTCTTCACGCTGGCGCAGGTCGAGCCGCGGCTGAAGGACCGGGTGCTGACCGTCAACGGCGTGTCGAAGAGCTATGCCATGACCGGCTGGCGCGTCGGCTTCTGCGGTGGCCCCCGCGACCTGATCGCCGCCATGAACAACATGCAGGGCCAGGCCACCAGCGGCATCAACACCATCGCGCAGGCTGCCGCCATCGCGGCGCTGGAAGGCCCGCAGGATTACCTCAAGGAGCGGGCCGCCGAATATCAGGGCCGGCGCGACCTTGTGGTGGGGCTGCTGAATGCCATCCCCGGTCTGCACTGCCACACGCCGCAGGGCGCGTTCTATGTCTATCCCGAGATCGGTGCCTGTCTGGGCAAGGTTTCGGCCGGTGGCCGGCGGATCGACAGCGATACCGACTTCGTCATGGCGCTGCTGGAAGAGCAGCAGGTGGCGAGCGTGCAGGGTGCGGCGTACGGGATGAGCCCGTTCTTTCGTATTTCCTATGCGACCGATACCGAGACGCTGCGCGAGGGGTGCCGGCGGATTGCGGCGTTTGTGGCCGGTCTTCGGGATTGATTCAAAAGGCGGGGTTGGCGTTCGCGAGAGCGTACCCCCGCCGAGGCTTATGGCCCCTTCAGCATATCGCTACGATCATGCGAAGGAGCGCGATGGATCGGTCTTTGCAGGAAGCGGCTGCGGCCAGTCGAAGACATCCTGTTCGGCCAGGCGAACGCAGTTGCGCCCTGCCCGTTTGGCGGCATACAGGGCGGCATCCGCTTTCGCGATGAGTTGCCGCCATGGGAGGCTGTCACCTGCCGCGACGCCGAAACTGGCGGTGACGGAGATCCTGGCACCATCGGCGGACAGGATCTCGAGATCGTCCACGCCCCGGCGCAGGCGGTGCGCCAGGGACAGCGCGGTCCCTTGCGTGTGCGCCTGGATCAGGATGGCGAACTCCTCGCCGCCGATCCGCGCGACCAGATCGTCAGGTCGCACATGCGCGCGCAAGGCGGCGGCAACCGCGACCAGCACCCGGTCGCCTTCGGTATGGCCATATCGGTCGTTGATGGATTTGAAATGGTCGATATCCAGCAGGATGAGAAACGCGCGTCTATCCGATCCCGCGACATCCAGTCTTGGTTTCCCCAGCATCCGGAAGGCTCGCCGGTTGAGCAAGCGGGTCAGTTCGTCGGTCTCGGCCTGGTGCTTCAGGTGCCGCGCATGCGCGGCACGCTCCCGCAGCTTGACGTCCAGAAGCTCCACGGCTGCGAAGAGCGGCCGCAATTCCGGGCTGCCGCGATGGGGGAGAGGCAGGTGGACGGGCTGGTCATGGACCAGGGCCACAACGGCCTCGCTGGCCTGCAGAAGGGGACGCAGCACCCGTAGATGTACCAGCAGCACCCCGCCGGCGATCAGGCCGACGACGGCCAGCATCATGGCCCCGACCACCCATGCCAGCTCCAGCGCCCGCCGCGCCCTCTGCCTGTAATGGGAAAGAAGAGTGTCCAGGCAGGCGGTCCGCCAGGTTTCCAGTGGCGTCAGCGTTTCGACGTAATGATTGGAAAATGCGGCGGCGCTTCGCGTATAGGCGCCGCCATGCGTTCCCTCGGCGATCAACCGGGTGACCAGCGGCTGCCCATCGCCGAAGAACGCTGCCTCGGCTTCGGTCCTAAGGGCCGTCAGGCGTGGACCACGATCCGTCAGGTCGGGATTGAGAGCCAGCATCTGCCACTGCATGGCGATACGTCCGGCCAGGCGGTCGCCAGCCGCGATATTGGGCGATGGGATTGCGGTCTGGACGATCAGGGGCGCGATGATGCTCGAACCCAGGCGCCCGGCGTCGTCGCGCAGGGTGGAAAGGAGCAATGCGTGCTGGACAGAGCCGGCCAATCCGGGATCGGAGCGGATGAGTGAGGCGGCCTCCCACATGATTGCCGCCCGGTAGGTGTCGTAAGCCGCGAAGAGAGCATCGACCGCGTGCTGGACGGTGTCATAGCCGGCCGGGGCCAGGTCGGCGGCCCGATCGACGAGTTCCCGTGCCCGCGCCAGATGCCGCACGGCATCCTGGAACTGCGCCGCCGGCACGATGGCGGCGTCGCGCGCCAGGGCCTGGTCGGTCTCGGCGCGCGCGGCACGCAGCCTGTCGCGGGCGGATGCCAGGCCGGGCTCGCCCGACATCAGCACATTGGACGGGGCGCGTTCGGCGCTGATGCGATTGGCGGTGTCCAGGACCTGGCGAAGCTGCTCCAGGCCCGCCACATCGTGCCGGGCGTGCAGGAAAAGCTGGCAGACATGGACCAGAATGATGCCGGCCATCGTGGTGGACAGCAAAACGGCGACCACGGCGCCAACCCACAATCGCCTGCCGATCCACAAACGGCAAAGCGACCGGCGTTTTCCAACTCGAACTGGCGTAACCAACGTTCACCCTTCAGTTACAACATCTCAGTAATTTTAATGAACATCAATAGACTCATGGAATTCAAAAATAAATACGGACAATTACGCTCTGACATTACGTGAGTTATTAAAAATAAATCCACATCCGGCCAGCATCACTCGGCCATGACAGAACCCGTTTCATTATCTCTATCTATTCTATCGAGAAAACGTATGAGTGTTTCAGGAATGGGCTCTTCGACAACGTGATCGAATCGCTCATGAAGGCTCTGCCCGATCCATGTCTTCACCATGGATTCCATTCGAACCCCATGCATTCGAAAAACTCCTTTTTTCATCAATGAATCAAATCGTTCTCTTCTGGATCGGCGTTCATCGGATGATCCAGGATGTTGCGAACGGCCATCCAGAATGCCGCCTCGCCCGTCCGATCCGTCTCGATGCATCGCATGACGTGCGTATGCGCCTTTTTCCGCGCACGACTCCATCCGCAGGCTCGGACCAGGGCAACAGCCATGTCCGATGCAGACATTTCATTGGATATATCGTCATCTTTTTGTATCGCCAATCCGCTTTCCACCCTCGCACGGCATGACGACGACGGAAGCAAGGGGGACACACGTTCCCCACGACCCGCCTGGCGTCGGGCGGGTCGAAAGGTGTTTTGCACTGAGCATACGCACCTCCTGCCTATTTCCCCGTGGTGAACAGCCGAGGCGGTTCACCGCAGGACCATAGGTCCGGGTGTTCTATTTGGCAGGCCACCCGACATAGGAGGCCGCTCAGTTGCAAAAGCGTTTCGACACGCCATTATTACAATAGCACACAGGCTGGCCCCATACCACCCTGGCGCAGGCTCATAGAGCGCATTGCGCGTACGCCAGGCTTGTTCGACAGGGAGGAAAGACAATGCAAGGGAGGGTTTTCGCGGCCTTTGGATGGCAAGCATCAGAGGGAGAAAGTGTCTCCCGTTCGGAACGGAGACCCCATGAGCCGCGATGCAGGGACCGGCATGGCGATAAAAGCCTCGGCGGACAGGCCTTCCCGCGCCCCGCCTGGCGTCGGGCGGGTCGAAAGGTGTTTCACAGTGGGCGTACGCACCTCCTGCCTATTCCCCCGTGGTGAACAGCCGAGGCGGCTCACCACAGGACCACAGGTCCGGGTGTTCTATTTGGCAGGCCACCCGACATAGGAGGCCGCCCAGTTGCAAAAACGCTTCGACACGCCGTTGTCGGGATAGCACACAGGCTGCCCCCCATACCATCCTTGCGAGGGCATAGGAGCGTCCATCCATACCGATATGGATCTGCCTGCCGGCAAGGCTCCCCCTCATGGATAGGAGCTGCCGGAAAACCCGCGACGCTTCAGGACGCTCTCAGCAGCAGGTCGCGCGTTCCGCATCTCCGGCATGCCGGACCCGTTCGACCTTGCATTGATCTTGCCGTCCCCGACCAGGAGTAGCGCCATGGTTCGCAACGATCGCCTTCTTTCCGCCGCCCTGATCGTGTTCGGCGTGACGTTCTGCCTGGTCTATCCGCTTGCGGTCGTCTGGCCGTCCGGGTGGGCCTGGCATGCGGGGTCGCCGGCCTCCAGCAACTATTTCATGATGATCGTCGGCGTGTATGCGACCCTCGGCGTCTTCCTGATCCGCGCGGCGTGGAAGCCCTTCGACAATCGGTCACTCATCTGGTTCACCGTCTGGTCGAGTGTCGTGCATGCCGTTGTCATGGCATTGCAGGCGCTGAATCAGGATATGCATCACGGGCATCTTGCAGGGGACGTTCCCGCGCTGCTGCTGGTCGCGCTCGTGCTTGCCGTCCTGATGAAACGTGCCGACAGGGACCGTGCCCCCGACAGGCCCTGAAAAGACCGAAGAGGGTCAGGCCCCGATCGTGAGGATGGGGGCGCCGTACCCGATCAATGCGTCTTCCTGCGCCAGGATCTCCACCACCGTGCCGTCGGCCGGCGCGGTGACGGGAAGCTGGAGACTGTCGATGGTCAGCAGGGCGATGGTGTCGCCCTTGCACACGGTGGACCCGACCGGGGCGAAGGGGTCCTGCCGGAGCGGGTGGTGCAGGGCCAGGCGGCCGAAGAAGGGGGCCGTGGCGGTGACGGTTTCGGGCGCGGTGGCGATGGGGGCCGCCGGTTGGGGTGTGGCGACCTGGGCCGGGGCGGGTGCTACGGCGATGCGCAGTTTTCCGCCGGCGCCGTTGGCAAGTTCCATCGCGGCGAGGCCGGCTTCGGCCAGCCAGGTGGTGATCTGGCCGATTTCCTCCACGTTCGGGAGGGTCGAGAGGTCGGGGAGCAGGGGCGGCGTTGCGGTCATGGCGTCGTCCTGTCTGCCAGCCATCGTTCGAGATAATGGATATCGACGCCGCCTTCCTGGAAATGCGGGTCGGCCAGCACGTCGCGATGCAGGGGGATATTGGTCGATACCCCCTCCACCTGCATTTCGGCCAGCGCCACGCGCAGGCGGGCGATGGCTTCCTGCCGGGTGGTGCCGTGGGCGATGATTTTGCCGATCAGGGAGTCATAATAGGGCTGGACGGTATAGCCGGCCGTGACATGCGTATCGATGCGGACGCCCGGGCCGCCCGGCAGGTCCCAGCGCGTGATGCGGCCGGGGGACGGCATGAAGGAGAGCGGGTCTTCCGCATTGATCCGGCATTCGATGGCGTGGCCGTGGGTGGCGACGTCCTGCTGGCGGATGGCCAGTTTCTCGCCCTGGGCGATCTGGAGCTGGGCGGCGACGATGTCGATGCCGGTCGTGGCCTCGGTGATCGGGTGTTCCACCTGCACGCGGGTGTTCATCTCGATGAAGGCGAAGATGCCGTCCTCGTAGAGGAATTCGAACGTGCCGGCGCCGCGATAGAAGATGCGGCGGCAGGCCTCGGCACAGCGTTCGCCGATTTCGGCGATGATGTCGGGGGGGATGCCCGGGGCCGGGGCCTCTTCCAGCACCTTCTGGTGGCGCCGTTGCAGCGAGCAGTCGCGGGCACCCAGCCACAATGCCGTGCCGTGCGTGTCGCACAGGACCTGGATTTCGATATGGCGGGGCTTCTGCATGAAGCGTTCGAGATAGAGGGTGGGGTTGCCGAACGCCTGCTGGGCTTCCTTGGCCGTCAGGGTGACGGCTTCGCCCAGTTCCTCGGCGTTCCAGACCACGCGCATGCCGCGACCGCCGCCGCCGCCCGAGGCCTTGACGATGACCGGGAAGCCGATCTGGGCCGCCAGGGCGTGGACGGCGTCCATCTCGGCCGGCAGGGGGCCGTCGGAGCCGGGCACGCAGGGCACGCCGGCGTCGCGCATGGCGCGCTTGGCCGTGATCTTGTCGCCCATCATGCGGATGGAGGCGCCGGTGGGGCCGATGAAGGTGAGGCCGGCGGCTTCCACCGCGTCGGCGAAATCGGCGTTTTCCGACAGGAAACCGTAGCCCGGATGGATGGCCGAGGCGCCGGTCGCGCGGGCGGCCAGCAGCAGGGCATCGGCATCGAGATAGGAGCGGGCCGCCGGGGCCGGGCCGATGCACAGCGCGATATCGGCCTGGCGCACATGGCGGCTTTCGGCGTCGGCCTCGGAATGGACGGCGACCGTCTCCAGCCCGAGGGCGCGGCAGGCGCGCTGGATGCGCAGGGCGATTTCGCCGCGATTGGCGATCAGCACCCTGTTGAAACGGCGCGGCGCGCTCATGACAGGCGGAACAGGGGCTGGCCTGCCTCGACTTCCGCACCGTCTTCGACCAGGATCTCCGCGACCTGACCCGAGAGGGTCGCCTTGACGGCGTTGAAGACCTTCATCGCTTCCACAAGTCCTACCTGCTGGCCCGCCTGGACCGCCTGCCCCACCGTCACGTAAGGCGGGGTGCCCGGTGACGGGGAGAGATGGAAGACGCCGTAGGTGGGGGCCGTGATGATGCGCGGTGCCTCGGCCGCCGGAGCCGGGGACGACGGAGCCGGGGGCGGCGCGGCGGGTGCCTGCGGTGCCGCCAGCAGCGGCGCCGGGGCCGGGATGATGGCGCCGGCCGGCTGGCGGGTCAGCCGGATGGACTGGCCGCCTTCCTCGATCGCCAGTTCCTGGATCGGGGAGCGGGCAAGCAGGTCGATCAGGCGTTTGAGCTGCTGGATGTCCACTGGCGTTACGCCGCGTCGGGCTTTTTCTTCGCGAAGTTCAGACCGCCCACCACCTGCATGGTCGGCAGCACTTCCATGAAGCTGACATTCATCCGCGGCGGGGCCAGGACGGCGAAGGCGACGGAATTGGCGATATCGACCGGCAGCAGGGAGTCATATTCGTCGAAGAAGCGGCGCTTGGCTTCTGCCATGTCGCCGATCAGCCGGCCGAAGACTTCGGTTTCCACGCGGGCCGGAGAGATTTCGGTGACGCGGATATGCGAGCCGTAGAGGTCGCACCGCAATTGCTGCGACAGGGAATGCACGCCGGCCTTGGTCGCGTGATAGACCGTGTTGCCGCCGGCGAAGGCGTAATGGCCGGCGATGGAGCTGATATTGACGATATGCCCCCGGTCGCGCCGGATCATGCCGGGGACGACCAGGTTGGTCAGGTGCAGGACCGCGCGCAGATTGACGTCGACCAGCGCGTCGATATCGTCCGGCGTCGTGTTGGTGATGTTGCCGGTGCGGGACTGGCCGGCATTATTGACCAGGACATCGATCTCGATCTCTTCGGCGAGGGCTGCGATCGCGGCATGGTCGGCGACGCTGAGGGCGTGGGGGACGCAGCCGGTTTCGTCCGCCAGTTTGGCCAGGCGTTCCTTGTCGCGGGCGACCGCGTGGACCGTGATGCCGGCCTGTTGCAGCCGCCCCACGATCGCCGCACCGATACCAGACGAGGCGCCGGTGACGAGAGCAGTGTTATAGGGCTGGGTGCTCATTGGCTGAATCCTGATCCTGCAAGGAAAAATGGCCGCGCGGCGCGGGTCGTGGCGCGTCGTCCGGGCATGGTGTTTTTTGATGCTAGTATCGTAACGACCGGAGCGCCAAGAGCCGTTCGTTCTCGCGTCATAAGATAATGCGATGGAAGGGCACCGGGGCCGGAGCCATAAGATTATCCGATGACATCACAGCGAAATTCGGTCTGGCGAGCGGTCCGTGAATCGCCATACGTTTGGGTATCGGAAGGACGATCGGACCCCATATCGTTGCGATATCGGTTTTAGAATCGGACCCTCCGCGCTTTTGCGCATGTGTGCATATCGGGCTGGAGACGGCATAAGGTGAACAGCGACACGATGCACAATCCGGCCCCCGTTGCCGCCCGGACGCCCCCCGCAGGGGACAGGCCCGTGATCAGCATGATCGGCACCCGGGCGATGCTGTTCGAAGCGCCGGGGGAGTTTACCCTGGCGCAGCAGCGGCGGATCTGGGCACTGATGGAAGAAGCCGGTGCGCGCAGCGACGTTCAGGAACTGATCCCCGGTGTGACCAACCTGATGCTGGTCTTTTCCGTGCCGCCGGAACGGCCCGCCATCGTGGCCGACTGGCTGCGCCATGCCTGGGAGACGCTGCCCGAGCGGCATATTGCGGGGCGGCTGTTCGAGGTTGGCGTGCGCTATGGCGGGGCGCTGGGCGAGGATCTGGCCCATGTCGCCGCCCATACCGGCCTGTCGCCGGCCGAGGTGATTTCCATTCATCAGGCGGGCGAATACACGGTCTGCGCGTTGGGCAGTGCGCCCGGATTTGGCTATCTGCACGGGCTGGACCCGCGCATTGCGACCCCCCGGAAATCGGTGCCGTCGCTGAAGATGCTGGCGGGCACGGTGACGATCGGCGGCATGCAGGCCGGGATTTCCGCCCTGACCGGGCCGAACGGGTGGAATTCGATCGGCTTTGCGGAAATCGCGCTGTTCGATCCGCACCGGGAGCCGCCTGCCCTGTTCGCGATCGGGGACCGTATCCGCTTCTATCCGGAAAGCGTTGAGCTGTGATTACGATTCTGGAAACCTCCGCCCTGAACACGGTGCAGGATCTGGGCCGGCCGGGCTATCGCCAGTTGGGCGTGGGCACGTCCGGCGCCATGGATCCTCTGGCGCTGGAAATCGGCAATATCCTGCTGGGCAATGCCTCGGATGCGGCCGGTATCGAGTTGCAGACCTATCCGTTCGTCATCCGGTTCGAGAATGCATGCAGCTTTGCCGTTACGGGTGTGGATGCCGTGCTGGACCTGGACGGGCACCCTCTCCTGCCCTGGGCCGTGGCGCATGCGGCGGCCGGGCAGGTGCTGACGGTATCGCCCCCGCGCCGGGGTGCGCGTGGCTATGTCTGCGTGTCGGGCGGGGTGGATGTGCCGGTGGTGCTGGGCTCGCGCAGCACGCAGTTGCGCGGGGGATTCGGCGGGCTGTCGGGCCGGCCGCTGGAGGCCGGGGACAGTCTGCCGGTGGTGGGTGGCCCGGTGGCAGGCGGCTATGGGGCGGTGCCGCCTTCGGTCGTGCTGCGCCGGCCTTGTGACGGGGATGACGGCGTGGTGACGCTGCGTGCCATTCCGGCCACCGATTTCCATCTGTTCACCGAGGCGTCGCGCGAGCGGTTCTGGGCCACGGAATGGCAGATCACGCCGCAGAGCGACCGGGTGGGGTATCGGCTGAAGGGTGAAGCGTTGAGCCTGCATCAGCCGGTCGAGCTGCGGTCCTACGGGATCGTGCCCGGCATTGTGCAGGTGCCGCCGGCCGGGACGCCCATCGTGCAGATGGCGGATGCCAACACGGCCGGCGGCTATCCGCGGATTGCCACCGTGATCGAAGCCGATCTGTGGCGCCTGGCCCAGGCCCGCATCGGCAGGCGCATCCGCTTTGCGCCGTGCGACCATGCGGAGGGTGTGGCCGCCATGCGGCCGATTGCCGCGTATCTCGATGATTTGCGCATGATGGTCGCCCTGTATGGCGGCTCTGCCCGGCGACGGGCGCCCCGCGCAGCCGGAGCCAAATGATGAAGATCGATCTGAATTCGGACATGGGCGAAGGGTTCGGCCGCTGGAGCATCGCCGACGATGACGGGCTGATGGAAATCATCTCCTCGGCCAACATCGCCTGCGGGTTCCATGCCGGCGATTATGCCATCATGGACCTTACGGTGCAGGCCGCGAAGGCGCGGCTGGTGGGCATTGGCGCGCATCCGGGCCTGCCGGACCTGATCGGGTTCGGGCGGCGGCCGATGGCGGTGTCCGACACCGAGATGGAAGCGATGCTGGCCTGCCAGATCGGCGCGTTGCAGGGGATTGCGGCGCGGCATGGGCACCGGGTGACGCATGTGAGCTACCATGCCGCCTTCGGCACCATGGCCAATGCGGATGACGGGCGCGCCCTGCGGCTGGCGCGTGTGATCGCCGCGCTGGACCGCGAATTGACCGTCTTTTGCATGCCTGGACAGCCGACCGAACGCGCGGCGGAAAAAGCGGGCCTGCGGACGCTGACGCTGTTTCTGGCCGACCGGGCCTATACCGCCGAGGGCGCGCTGGTGCCACGTGGCCAGCCCGGTGCGGTGATCCATGACCTGGCGGCGGTGCGGGCGCGGGTGCGCCAGTTTCTGGAAGACGGGTCGGTGCGGACCATCGATGGCGGCCGGCTGCCGGTGAAGGCGCGTTCGATCCTGGTGCATAGCGACACGCCCGGATCGCTGGACCTGGCGCGGGCCGTCCGCGCGGAAATCGAGGCGACGGGTGCCGAACTGACGCCCGCGCACCTTCTGACCGACTGACCCCAGCTACAGGAATTTCCCATTTGTCCGACCGCCCCATCCTGCCCGGAGAGAGTGCGCCAGTCATTGCGGTGGCGGTATGGAGTCGTGTCGGGTGGATGGCGCCATGAGGCATGATTTGAAGCGCGGGGCCCTGCTGCTGGCCTCGGCCATGCTGTTCACGGCCATGGTGAATGGTTTGCAGAAGGTGACGGGGCCGCGCCTGCCGGTGCTGGAGATCATCTTCTTCCGCAATCTGTTTTCGCTGCCGTTCGTGATGATGATTGCGGCGCGCACGAAGATGACGCTGAAGACGCAGCATTTCGGCGGGCACCTGACGCGCTCGGTCGTCGGGCTGATCAGCATGATCATGATCGTGGTCACGGTGACGCGGCTGCCTTTGGCCGAGCAGCAGGTGCTGTCCTACACCCAGCCGCTGTTTCTGGTGCTGCTGTCGATTCCGCTGCTGCATGAGCGGCCGTCGCGCCATCGCTGGATTGCGGTGTTCCTCGGTTTCTGCGGCGTCGTGGTCGTGGCCATGGGGCGGAATGCGCCCCAGGCGGGCGTGGTGGGGGCGGTTGCCGGCTGGGCCTATCTGGTGGCGCTGGCGCAGGGTGCGGTGGGCGCCCTGACGACCATGCAGATCCGGCAATTATCGGCCACCGAATCCAGCACCACGATTGCCCTGTGGCAGGCGATCCTGATGACGCTGGCCACGTCCATCCCGCTGCCGTTCATCTGGACCACGCCGCATATGGGTGACGCGCTGTGCCTGGTCGCGGTGGGGGCCTTTGCCGGCATTGCCCAGGTGTTGCAGACCGAAGCCTTTGCCTCGGCCCAGGTTTCGGCCATCGGGCCGTTCACCTATTCCGGGCTGCTGTGGGCGGCGATGATCGGCTGGCTTGGTTTCGGGGAGGTTCCCGGCCTGGCCATGCTGGCCGGCGGGCTGCTGATCGTCGGATCGGGCCTGTGGATGCTGCGTCACGACCGGCCGAAAGCGCCCGTACCCGCCATGGCCTCAACCCCTGTCGAAGGAGCGCCGTCATGAGCGCCGCCCCCAGCACTCATCCTGCACCGATCCCCCTCGCGGCGCCGGCGCGGGGGCCGCATGCCTCGCGCTATGTGTTCTTCGGCCTCGTGTTCCTGATGTACGTCATCAGCTATGGCGACCGGGCGGCGCTATCGATTGCCCTGCCGGCGCTGGGCAAGGAGTTCTCGCTGACGCCGGTGCAGATGGGGTGGGTGTCGTCCAGCTTTCTCTGGTCGTATTTTCTGCTGAACCTGCCGTCCACCATCGTGCTGGACATGGTGGGCGCCCGGCTGGTGGGCAGTGTGGCCGTCGCGCTGTGGTCGTGCGCGATGCTGCTGGGCGGCATGGTGCAGAATGTCTCGCAATTCCTGATGACGCGCGTGCTGCTGGGCGTGGGCGAAGCCCCGACCTTCGGGGTCGGGGCGACGGTGGTGCGGAACTGGGCGTTGCCGAAGGAGCGCGGATCGGTGATGACCGTGCTGCTGACCGGCATGCAGCTTGGGCTGGCGGGCGGCACCATCGCGGGGGCCTATCTGATCGCGCTGTTCGGCTGGCGCCTTGAGTTTATCGCGCTGGGCGTGATCGGGCTGGTGTGGGCCGTGGCGTGGTGGCTGATCTATCGCAATCCCGGCGAGGGGGTGCATCGGCAGCCGAAGACCCCGATTTCGCTGGGCGAGGTGCGGGCGCTGTTCCGCTCGCGCTCGTTCTTCGGCATCCTGGCCGTGCAGTGCACGCAGAATTACCTCAACTTCCTCGTCATGTCGTGGATGCCGCTCTATCTGATCCATGAGCTGCATATCGACGTGACCGGCTCGGGCACCCATACCGCGCTGTGCTACCTCGCCGCCGCTGCCGGGGCGATAGTGGTGGGACGCGTGTCGGAGCGCATCGTCTTCCGGCGCGACCTGCACCCGCCGCGCCGCCGGTTTATCGTGGCGGCCTGCGTCACCGGGGCCGCGAGCATCGGCCTGCTGCCGCATTTCCATACCATGGGGCCGATCCTGCTGGTGCTGTCGGTCTCGCTCTGCTGCCTGATCGCCGCTAACGGGGCCAATACCGCGTTGCTGACCGATCTGGTGGAAGACGGGCGCAAGATCGGGGCCGTGACCGGGGTGACCCTGACCTTCAGCAATTCGCTGGGGCTGCTGGCCCCGATCATGACGGGCTATATCGTGTCCTATACCGGGCGGTTCGATATCGCGTGGTATATGTGCGCCGTGGCGCTGGTGGTGGCGGGGATTCTGTCGATTGTGCTGGTGGATCGGCCGATTGTGATGAAGGCTGAGGGATAGTCATTGTCGGTCAAGGCGAGGGCGCTGCCCCATAGGCGCGAAGGTAATGGATTGAATTGAGTGTCCGACTTATGATTCAAGAGAAAGATGCGTTCTGTATCTCTTCTTGGCGGGGATTGGGGGTCTGTTGTCCGCGC
>NZ_JABEQE010000003.1 GCF_014174375.1 Gluconacetobacter asukensis | reverse complement strand
CGGTGCTCACTTCCATATAGGCCGCTCCGTTCCGATGCTCGGAAACACACGCCGGGCGCGGCCCGTTCCAGGCCGCTTTCGCTCACCAGCGCGCATTTCCAAACAGGCTCTAATCGCACCAGAATAAAAAATATTCTGAATACCTTTCAGGCTATGATGCGCCTGCGCGACGGAATATAGTTTCCGCCTCCTGCCTATCTGTTCCCGTGAGACCAGTTTTACAATTGAAGGAAGACGTCCTTCTCTGAACCAACCGATACGCTTGATACAGAAAAGCTGCATTTTTCTGACATATGCGGCATTGCCCCCCCGGAGAGAGATTTATTATGAATTCAAAGAACATCATTAACACGTTTGATGTTTTTGATACTTTAATCGCCAGGCGCTGTGTTTTCCCCCTTAATGTTTTTTCTCTAGTAGAAAAGAGAACCGGCATCATGGGCTTTGCCCAAGCTCGAAGAGAAGCCGAACAAAGATTATTCGGACGCATCTACAAAATTGATGATATTTATCATGAATTAAAAAAAATACTCAACGTGAGTGAAGAGAAAGTAAACCTTATCAAGGAAATCGAGATAGATTTAGAGGTAGAGAATGCCATTGCCATAAAAGAGAATATTGATAAAGTATCCGACGGAGATATCCTCATTTCCGACATGTATCTTCCCGAACATGTCATTCGATCTCTTCTTGAGAAATCCGGATTAAAAAAAGAATTTGGTTTGATCGTCACAAATTACGGTAAACATGATGGCTATATATGGAGACATATACTCTCAGATTTTTCCGTCAGGAAACATCTCGGTGACAATCTTCATGCTGATGGTTTCCGCGCTCGGGAAGCAGGGATCGACGTTGAAATTACGACCAGCTTCCAAATAGATGCCGTCGAAAAAGTCTTTTTTGATATTGGCTTTACGGCCCTCGGTGAATTATGCCGCGAGGTGCGATTGACGAGTTGGTCCCCCACAAGGCATGAGCGTGAATTGCAGATTTCGCAAATTCACATGAATTTCCCTATATTATTATTCTCCAGCATCATACTCTATAAAATATGCAAAAAACTTGGAAAGACGCGAATTCTTTTTTCAAGCAGAGATTGCTATGCATGGAAAGATCTCTTCGAAGCCCTGTTTCCTGATGAATTTGAGTGCATTTATTACTACACAAGTCGCTACGCAAAGACATCTACAAGTAAATATTACGAACACTATTCCGATAGTTTAATAACAAATGAAACTATGGTCGTCGATCTTTGTGGTAGCGGATGGTCTCTTGAAAAAATATCTGAAAAATTATCTTCCGAAAAGGTAGATGTATTTTACATACACAAATTACCAAAAGACAGAAAATATATGCAAGGCACAACCTCAAAAAAATGCAACTTTTACTGCATCATCGATAATGAAAGTGTCCATTATAGGACTCATCTTCTCGAAATTGCGAATTTTTCCGATCACGGCATGGTCAAAGACGTCAGATTTATCAATAACGCTCCGTGCCCGGTATTTTTCCCAGAAACACGACCAAAAGAAGAGCTATTGTACGTAGACATACAGAAAAAATCGTTCAGAGAATGCCTTTCAAAATTGAATATTTTCAACCTGAATGATATAATCGCAACCGACCCTTCCGTTCATGCTAGGCTAATTCAAATTTTATATAAAACTCTTTCAAACAACGTTATTTTACATGAAATTTATGCAAAGAATTTTTTCAACGAAAATGCTGCCGTTGAAAATATTATCGCGACTGCAGCCACTTCGACTCCGTAATTTTTCTCTGCATCCTTCTTTCCATTCAGATGGATTCCATCTGAATGGAAAGCTTTCCGACCGTTCCCGACCAGCGATCCGGGATATCGGATATTATTATAGATTCAGACTATTCGCAGCCACGTTGTCGGTCAGGCACAGCGGCGGAAAGCATGTATAGGCCTTCATTTCCGGATACACTGTATTCATCAGATGATCGATCGATGTCGTCGTGATAACCCGGCCTCCAAGCGAGGGATACGCTATATGCGTCGTATCCATGGGCAGGATACGCTTGATCATTTTTTCTGCCCCCAGTGGCGAAATCGCATACCCGCAGATTCCAAAGGTATGATCCAGCTTGAAGGGCAACGCAGTTACGTCCATCTGTTGAAACGAGGAAATTCCCCGCCGAACCGTCTCTTGCGAGAAGGTGGCAACGCACTGCGTAATTCCCGGCAACAGTTCGAACTGCAAGACAGTATCCGAATTATTCCCCCATAGAATGATGTCCCAATCGGCGGGTAGGGAGGCGATGATCCTGTTGCTTTCTTCCTCGAAATTGCGGCACAGGAACGCATCATCCTCAAAAATATGCGCGGGAATACCATATTTGGCGACATTCCCCCACAAGGCGACGTGGGCGAGGCCCGACCCGATGGCGCCCCGTGTAAACGCGCAGGAATCCCTTACGAATCCTCTTTCCTTCATCTCCTCGATATCCATCGACGCACCATCGACACCAGGCGACCTGACAAGACCCTGTATATGGGCGTTGGCCTGCAGGAAGCGTTCGGTACGCTCAGGTGTTCTTTCAAGGCTGATAAAAAACTTGTTCATGGTAGATCACCCTATGCGAAGATGTCGGAATGCAGGAAAAAACTATCTACCCGGTCACATCGCCACGGACTATCGACGATCGCCGTAGCATTCAATGAGGGTCCACAAAAAAAGCAGGCAAGGACAATTCGGAGGACTGAAGAGTCCGATCGATAATGTCGCAGGCATCAAGCGCTTCTTTTATAGTCACATCCATGTCCAGATAGCGATAGGTGCCCAGTCGGCCGATGAAGGAAACGCTTTTCTCTTCACGCGCCATTTCTATATAGCGGTTCAGCAGAGACTGATCACCGATCATCCTGACTGGATAATACGGAATGTCGCACTTTCCGGCCAGTCGGCTATATTCGCGGAAACATACCGTCCGTGAGAATTCTTCTTTTTCCCAAGGCGCGAAATATTTGTGCTCCGTGACTCGGGTATAAGGCACGTCTTCATCGCAATAATTGATGACGGCCGTCCCTTGATAATCGCCGTCATCGACAAAGCGCTCAAAATCTAAAGTCCTGTATGCCAGCCGTCCGGTCCGAAACTTGAAATATCGATCGATTGGTCCTGTGTAGAAAACATGATAAAATTTTTCAGACAGGGATTCAAATGAACAGTTTAATTTTATTTCGATTCCTTTTTCATCCAGGATATGCCGGATAATAGCCGAATATCCTTGCTCAGGCATTCCCTGATAGGGATGGCTGAAATAATTATCATCATAATCAAATCGCAAGGGAAGACGCTTCAGGATCGATGCCGGCAACTCAGTGGGATCGATCCCCCATTGCTTACGTGTATAGCCACGAAAAAATGCCTCATATAATTCCGGTCCGATCATCCTGAGCGCCTGCGTCTCGAAACAAAGCGGATCAACAATGGAATGATCGGCTTTTTCCTCGATAAAGGCACGCGCTTCCCTGGGCCCCATATCCCTTCCGAAGAACTGATTGATGGTCAGAAGATTGACAGGAAGGGAATAGACACGACCGCCCGAGACAGCCTTCACACGGTTCGTATAGGGACGGAAGGTGCCAAAGCGTTGTATATAATGCCATACGCGCTCCTCTCCGGTGTGAAAGATATGAGGCCCATAACGATGGACCATTACTCCGGTCTCGGCATCCCGCTCCGTGTGGCAATTTCCCCCAACATGCGAGCGTTCGTCCACCACGACCACTTCGTGACCACGCTCGGCCAGATGACGGGCGATGACTGCACCGCTAAAACCCGCGCCAACCACACAAAATTTCATGCTCTGCCCTGTCTTTCGACATGCACCCGCCTCACGCCCCATGCCGCGTCGCACGGCTCGGATGTCCATACGTATTGGTGATCACTACCCCCGCCATGACAATCGCACCACCCAGCAAGGTGCGCACACTGGGGATTTCGCCAGTCAGGATAAACGCCAGAACCAGCGTCGCCGGCGGCAGCAGATACAGTAACCCCGCCCCCCGCGCCGCCCCCATATGGCCGACCACGAACGCCCAGGCCGCATAACCGATGGCGGCGGGAAAGACCCCCAGTTCCAGCACCGCCACCCAACAGCGCACGGGCGCACTCGGCAGCACCCTTAACGCCTGCGGCAACCAGGGGCTCAGACAGGCCGCCCCCGCGATCAGGATGTAGCAGATGGTCGGCAGCGCCCCATATCGCAACACCAGCCGCTTTTGCAGCGTCGTATAGAGCGCGCCGCAAACCGCAGCCCCGAAGACCAGCATCGCGCCCGACCCCAGCGAGATACCGCCCACCTGTCCTTCTGCAATCAGCATCACACCCGCGAAACTGCATAGCGAGCCCCCCCATCCCCAAGGCGACAGCCGCTCCCCCATCACCGCCACTGCGATCAGGGCAGCGATCAGCGGCATGGCGCTGATCAGCAGGCTGGCCGCACCGGCCGAGACGGTCACTTCCCCGGTATTGAACAGGATATTGTAAAGCGCGATTCCAATCGCGCCGCACGCCAGAATGCGCAGCCAATCGCCCCGAGCCGGCACAGGCGGGCGCGCCCACGCCAGCCAGCCCCCGGCCAGCATCGCCGCAATGACATAGCGCGCGGCAGCCAGCGGCACCGGCGGCAGATCGCGCAATGCAATCCGCACGACGGGATAGGCGCTGGCCCAGGACAGAATGGCAACGATGACAATCAGCGGCAGGAACCGCGCGACAGGAGACATGCTTCAGACTTCCATGCCCGACACGCAGCGGGCACCTCGTGTCATACCGAAACGATCCCGACCACGCGAGAGGGTAAGGCCCCCGACTTGCGCCCAACGCCCCGTCAATTCATCGTCGAGCGCTTTCGACATGACAGACGGACTTCATCATGCCTTCACCTTCCCCCGGCCGCCGCCCCCGCCGCCTGATGCGGCGCGTGGCGCTGTCCCTCCCCGGATTGCTGCTGGCAGCAGCGGCACATGCCGCGCCCGCCGCCGGCCAGTGCTATGCCGACCTGGCCGCCACGCGGAATTTCACGCTGGGCCTGCCGCGCCACGCGCAGCCGACGCCCGATGGTCGCGCGGTGCTGTTCCTGCGCAGCGGCCCGCGCGACACCACATTGCATCTGTGGCGCTTCGACCCTGCGACAGGGACCGAGACCGAACTGGCCCGACCGACCGGCACCGAATCCCTGTCGGTCGAGGAAAAGGCCCGGCGCGAACGCGCCCGCATGTCGCTGACCGGCATCACGGATTTCACCCTGTCGGATGACGGGCAGACCGCCCTGGTCAGCCAGGGCGACCGGCTGATGCAGATCGGGGTCACGACCGGCAAGGTCTCCGACGTCCCCGGCCGTGGCTGGATCGCCCCCCGCCTGTCTCCGGACGGCACCCATGTCGCAGTGGTGCGCGACAATGACGTCCATGTCGTGACACTGGCCAGCGGACACACCGTGCGCCTGACCCATGGCGGCAGCGAAACCCTGACCCGTGGCCTGGCCGAATTCGCCGCCGCCGAGGAACTGGCCCGGCCGGACGGGCTCTGGTGGTCGCCCGACGGGCAAACGATCCTCTATGAAGAGGCCGATTCCTCCGGCGTCGAGAAACATTACATCACCGACCCCCAGCACCCCGCCACCCAGCCGGTCGAATTCCGCTACCCCCGCGCCGGCACGGCAAACGCGCACATCCGGCTGGGGCTGGTCGCGCGCGATGGCGGCCCGACCCGCTGGGTCCAGTGGGACAGCACCGCCTTCCCCTATCTGGCACGAGCCGTCTGGCCCAAAGGTCGCGGCCCGCTCACGCTGGTGGTGCTGAACCGCGCCCAGACCGAGGAACGGGTCCTGCGCGTCGACCCGGCCACCGGCCAGACCACGACCCTGCTCACCGAACGCGATCCCGCCTGGATCAATATCAGCCCCTCGGGCGACGGGCGCGGCCGCTCCCTACCGCGCTGGCTGCCGGACGGCAATGGTTTCCTGTGGGCCGCCGAACGCAACGGCCACTGGCAGTTGGAACTGCGCCACGCCGACGGCACGCTGGACCACGCGGTCACACCCGCTGGCCTGCCCTTCGTCTCGCTGGACGATATCGATCCCGAAGCCGCTACGGTGACCGTCACCGCCAACCCCGACCGGACCCGCACCGCGATCTACCGCCTGCCCCTGCAAGGCGGCACGCCGGTCCTGCTGACGCCGGAAGCCGGGCTGCATGGCGCAACCTTCGCCGATAGCGGCCATACCCGCTTCATCGACAGCCTGTCGGGCGCGGACGGCAGCGCCGTCACCACCCTGCGCGATAGCGCGGGCCATGTACTGGCCACCGTGCCTACAGTCGCGGAAACACCGACACTGGTGCCGCACATCGAATACACGCGCGCCGGCACGCGCGACATGGACGCCATGATCATCCGCCCGGCCGACTTCAAGCCGGGACAGCGCTACCCGGTGGTGCTGTCCGTCTATGCCGGCCCCGGATACAAGGAGGTCCTGGACGCGCCGCGCCTGTCCCTGGAAAGCCAGTGCATGGCCAATCACGGCTTCATCGTCGTCAGCCTGGATGGGCGCGGCACACCGGGCCGCGACCATGACTGGGAACGCGCGACCAAGAACAACCTGATCGACCTGCCGCTTCAGGACCAGATCGACGGCCTGACCGCCCTCGGCAAGCGCTACCCCGAACTGGACCTGGATCATGTCGGCGTCCATGGCTGGTCGTTCGGCGGCTATTTCACCGCCATGGCCACCATCCGCCGACCGGACGTCTTCAAGGCCGGCGTCGCGGGCGCTCCGCCGGCCGATTTCGGCGATTACGATACGGCCTATACCGAACGCTATCTGGGCACCCCGCAGGACGACCCCGAGGGCTACCGCGTCAGCAACGTCCTCACCTACGCGCAGTCCCTCTCCCGTCCGCTGCTGATCATGCACGGCCTGACCGACGACAATGTCTATTTCGAAAACACCATGAAGATGACGCAGGCCTTCATCACCGCCGGGCGCCCCTACAATCTGCTGCTCCTGCCCGGCACCCACATGCTGACCGACCCGGTCCTGCGCGCGCATGTCGACGACGCGCGCGAGGCCTTCCTGGCCGCGACGCTGAAGGCCCCCGCCCCCACCGCGACCAACTGACCGCTATCCGGTCGCAATCCCTTCCTGGCCGATCCTCGGCCGGGAAGGGCTTCCCCTCGCGGCCGACAGATCACGTCATCATCGACATCGGGTCCACGCCGCCGCAGATTGCCCCCTGCCGTTCATCACTCCCAAACCAGCCGGACCACCAGCATGCCACCCGCCTCTCCCATCGTCACAATCCGCGCCGCGCACACCACGGACCTGCCCGCAATCACGGCGATCTACGCCCATCATGTGCTGCATGGCTGTGCGTCGTTCGAGATCGAGGCCCCTTCCGTCGAAGAGATGACACAACGCATGGAGACACTGCGCGCCAGGGATTTTCCCTATCTGGTGGCCGAACAGGATGGCTCGGTGATCGGCTACGCCTATGCCGGCCCCTATCACCCACGGATCGCCTATCGCGACACGGTGGAGGACTCCATCTACCTGGCCCCCGACGCCGCCGGACGCGGGATCGGCACGACGCTGCTGGGCGCGCTGATCGCGGAGTGCGTGGCACGAGGCTTCCGGCAGATGATGGCCCTGGTCGGCGACAGCGCGAATCTGCCCTCCATCCGCCTGCATGAACGCCACGGCTTCCGCACGGTCGGCACCCTGCAATCGGTCGGCTACAAGTTCGGGCGCTGGCTGGATGTCGTGCTGCTGCAATGCGAACTGGGCAGTGGCGACCGCACACCTCCCAACCGCCCCTGAAAGGCAGGACCGGACATGCCGCCATCCCCGCCCCGTCCACCAGCAACCGGCACCCTGCCCGGCCTGGACCTGGAATCGGGCGCGCGGGATCGCGTGCTGGGGCCGGGCGCCCTGCTGCTGGCCGGACGCGCCCGCGCCACGGCGCCCAGTCTGATCGCCCAGATCCAGGCCATCGCCCACGCGGCGCCCTTCCGCCGCATGACCACCCAGGGCGGCCGGACCATGTCGGTCGCCATGACCAATTGCGGCACACTGGGCTGGATCTCGGACAACAGGGGCTATCGCTACACCACGCACGATCCGCTGACGGGCCAGCCCTGGCCCGCCCTGCCCGACATTTTCACCGCCCTGGCGGCGGAAGCCGCCGCCGAGGCCGGATATCCCGGCTTCACCCCCGACGCCTGCCTGATCAACCGCTACGAACCCGGCACCAGACTGACCCTGCACCAGGACCGCAATGAACGCGATTTCGGCCAGCCGATCGTCTCGGTCTCGCTGGGCCTGCCGGTGGTGTTCCTCTGGGGCGGCCCCGCCCGTTCGGGCCGGGTGCAGCGCGTGCCGCTGGACCATGGCGATATCGTGGTCTGGGGTGGCCCGGCCCGCCTGGCCCATCATGGCATCCATCCGCTGGCCGAGGGCACCCACGCGCTGACCGGCCGCGCCCGCCTGAATCTGACCTTCCGCCGCGCCGGGTAGCCCTGCACGACACGGATGGACATCCCGATCCGCAGCACCTATTCACCCGCGATGATGTCCTCTGCCCCCACGCCACGCCCCCGTGTCGGCATCGATTTCGGCACGACCAACAGCGTCGTCGTCATCGCGACCCCGGATGGCAACACCCACACCACGCAATTCGCCTTTCCCGGCCATCCCGAAACCGAGACCTGCCGCACCCTGCTGTGCCTGTGGCAGGAAGAGGAGCGCGGGCGCCTGGCCGTTCACCAGGCCATCGGCGCCGCCGCCATCGACGCCTATCTGGACGATCCGGCCGAGAGCCGCCTGATCATGTCGATGAAATCCTATCTGGCGCAGACATCGTTCCGCGAGACGCGCCTGCTGGGCCGGCGCCTGACGCTGGAAAACCTGGTCGGCTTCTTCGTCGCCGAACTGATGCGCGCCGTCGGGATCGACCCGGCCGACGTGGACGCAACGGTCGGCCGCCCGGTGCGCTTCGCCGGCGAACTGCCGGATGATGCATTCGGCGAGCAGCGCCTGCGCGACGGCTTCGCCGAGGCCGGCTTCCGCAGCATCGCGGTGGCGCTGGAGCCCGAAGCCGCCGGCTGGCGCTTCGCCCGGCGGCTGGATGCGCCGGCCACGATCCTGGTCGGCGATTTCGGCGGCGGCACCAGCGATTTCTCGGTCCTGCGCTTCGATCCCGCCATCGGCCGGGCCATCCCGCTGGGCCATGCGGGCGTGGGCATCGCGGGCGACCAGTTCGATTACCGGATCATCGACAATGTCGTCTCGCCCGAACTGGGGCGCGACGGCACCTATCGCATCATGGGCGGCGCACCGCTGCCGGTGCCGATCGAATGGTACGCCAGCCTGGCGCGCTGGCACCGCCTGTCGCTGATGCGCACGCCGGCAACGCTGCGCGCGATCGACGATGTCGCACGCACCGCCTCCGAACCCGACCGCCTGCACGCGCTGGCCACCCTGGTCGCCGACCAGCAGGGCCAGGCCCTGTATCGCGCCGTCGGCGCCGCCAAGGCCGAACTGTCGCACGCCGACAGCACGATTCTGCGCTTCCACCACAAGGATATCCATATCGACCGCACGATCACCCGGGCGGCCTTCGAGGACTGGATCGCCCCCGATCTGGCACAGTTCGACGGCGCGGTGACCACGGCGCTGGAACGCGCGGGCCTGACCGAATCCGATATCGACAGGGTGTTCCTGACCGGCGGCACCTCGTTCGTCCCGGCGGTGCGCGCCCTGTTCGCGGCGCGTTTCGGCAACCAGCGGATCGATCGCGGGGGCGAGTTCGTGTCGGTCGCCGAAGGGCTGGCCCTGATGCAGGGGGACAGCGCACGCTAGACGGACGCGCCTGCCCCCTGCTGAAAAATCCTTTCAGACCTTTCGTTCTTTTCATCCGTCCTTGATTCAGATCAAGGCCGATGCCCCCTGACGGTGCCATAAAGAAAGGGCGATGGGGGCATCGCATTATTCAATCATCACGCTAACTCGCAGGGTCTTCGGACCCTGCTTTTTTTTGCGGAACGCCAAGGCAGCACGATGCCTCGCGCTCTTGCCGATCCGTACGCTTCCCCCCCAAAGACCCGTCGTCAGACAACCGACAGGGCCAGCTCCTCCGACGATCGCGGCGGCGACATCATCACGCCGGAAGGCGGCGCGTCCTCATCGCCATCCTCCCTGAGCATGTAACCCTGCCCCCATACGGTCGTGACCACGTTCTTCGCCCCCGCCTGCTGCAATTTCTTGCGCAGCTTGCAGATGAAGACATCGATGATCTTCATTTCCGGCTCGTCCATCCCGCCATAGAGATGATCGAGAAACGCGAACTTGCTCAGGACCGTGCCCCTGCGGAGCATGAGCAGTTCCAGGATCATGTATTCCTTGCCGGTCAGATGAACCAGCCGCCCCTTCACCGTCACTTCCCGGCTGTCCAGCGACAGCTTCACCAGCCCGGCCTGAAGCACCGGCTGGCTATAGCCTTTCGAACGGCGGACGATGGCCTGGATACGGGCAGCCAGCTCCGGCGTATCGTAGGGCCGGGTAATGTAATCGTCCGCACCGGCCGAAAAAGCCCTGACCTTGGCCTGAGCCCCGTTCAGGCTGGACATGGCAACGATGGGTGTGTCCAGCCGCGCGGCCCTGGCCGCCCGCAGGACCTCATAGCCATCAATATCGGGCAACACCATTTCAAGTAATGCCAGATCATAATCGTAACGGCGAAGCATCTCGACCCCTTCATGGCCCGTCACGGCATGGTCGATCATGTAGCCAACGGAGCGCAATGTGTTGGAAGTACCACGGGCCGCACTCCCATCCCCCTCGACGAGTAAGACACGCATGTTCATCAACCATTGATTGTTTATGACTACAATTACTACCTATAGGTGTGTAACTCTCCATAAACAATCTTTTTTGGATGAGGTTGGGGCGTCAAAATCCCATGATCACGAATATGTTATATCAAGCCGCCAAAGGCGCTTCGCACGTGCCGGGATAGTCATCCATGGTATATCGGCGCGTCAGACGCCAATACCGCCGAATATCGCGCACACAGACCTGGCACTCCGCATGAATGAAGCGTGACCCCCACGTCACGTACATCACGCGGCATTCCGCCAGAATCCAGGGAAATATGTATACGATTCCCCATCAATTCCCCGCCCGTATCGAGCGGTTCGATGGGAGGAATGAACGAGGACCATCCGAAATGAGTCCCGCCCGCCCCCTATTGTCCGACGCCTGGCAAGATCGCAGGCGCGTCGGTCAGGGTCTCAGGCGCCGGGGGCACCCCATGCCGAATCGACGGTCACCGCATGATTCAACGGCCCCGCACCGGCTCCATATCCAGGCGCGGTCGCGATCGCAGCCCGCAGATAGCGCCGGGCCCGTTCCACCGCTTCGCGCAGGGCCAGCCCCTGGGCCAATCCGGCGGCAATCGCACTCGCCAGCGTGCAGCCGGTCCCATGCGTATGCCGTGTCGGGAGTCGCGTGTCCGAGAACAGCGCGATGCCCGACGATTCGCACAGCACATCCGTCAGGATATCGCCCTCCAGATGCCCCCCCTTCAGCAGCACCGCCCGCGCACCCGCGCGCCGCAGCGTTTCCGCCGCCCGGCTCATATCGTCCACCGTGCGGATCGGGTGGCCGACCAGAACCTCCGCCTCCGGCAGGTTGGGCGTCAGCAGGCTCGCCAGCGGCACCAGATGCCGCATCAGCGTCTCCACCGCATCGTCCTGCAACAGGCGCGACCCGCCCTTGGCCACCATCACCGGGTCCAGCACATATGGAACATCCGGGTGGGCCCGCACTTCCGCCGCCACCGCCTGGATCACCTCGCCCCGGTCCAGCATGCCGCTCTTGAAGGCATCCACCCCGATATCGTCCAGCACACTGCGCATCTGCGCCGCCACGAAATCGGGCGGCACCGGCAGGATTCCGCTGACTCCCAGGGTGTTCTGCACCGTCAGGGCCGACACCGCCGTCATGGCAAATCCGCCCAGCGCGGTCACAGCCTTGATATCCGCCTGGATTCCAGCACCGCCGCCGGAATCGCTGCCGGCGATGACCAGGACGCGACCCTTCATGATGGCCAAGACCGGTGCCCCTACGCCGCTTCCTGCGCGGAACCGATCACCGCGCACATCCCGGCGACCACACGCTCCACCAGCGCCAGGTCCTCGGCCTCCGCCATCACGCGGACCAGCGGCTCGGTCCCGCTTTCGCGCAGCAGCAGCCGCCCGGCCGTCCCCAGTTCGGCCTCGGCCGCCCGGCGCGCCTCCTGCACCGCGGGCGCGTGCAACGGGCTCTTGCCGACGAAACGCACATTGCGCAGCAACTGCGGAAACGGCGCGAACACGCGGCAGACCTCGCTGGCCGGCCGCCCCTCCTCGACCAGCACCGCCAGAACCTGCAAGGCCGCGACCAGACCGTCGCCGGTCGTCGCGAAATCGGACAGCACCATGTGGCCCGACTGCTCGCCACCCAGATTGACACCCAGTTCGCGCATGCGCTCCACGACATAGCGGTCGCCCACGGCCGTACGCACCAGTTCCAGCCCCAGCCCGTCCAGGCAGCGCGCCAGCCCCATGTTCGACATCACCGTCGCCACGACCTGCTTCGCGCTCAGCCGGCCCTGCCGGCTCCACGATCGGGCGATCAGGGCCAGGATCTGGTCGCCATCGATCAGCCGCCCCTGTTCGTCGGCAATCAGCAGCCGGTCGGCGTCACCATCCAGCGCAATGCCGATATCGGCCTCATGCGCCACCACCGCCGCACACAGCGCCTCGGGCCGGGTCGAACCGCAATTCTCGTTGATATTGACCCCGTTCGGCTCGCACCCGATCCGGATCACCTCGGCCCCCAGTTCCCACAGGGCGGTCGGCGCCACGCGATAGGCGGCACCGTTGGCGCAGTCGATGACGATGCGCAGCCCGTCCAGTCGCCGCCCGCGCGGGAACGAGGCCTTGGCATTCTCGATATACCGGCCAGCCGCATCGTTCAGACGCGAGGCACGGCCAATCTGCTCGGGCGTCGCCAGGCGGTCCGTCAGGTCGGCGCGCATCAACGCCTCGATCTCGGCCTCGGTCTCATCGGTCAGCTTGAACCCGTCCGGCCCGAACAGCTTGATGCCATTGTCGCCGAAAGGATTGTGCGAGGCCGAGATCATGACCCCCAGATCGGCCCGCAGCGAGCGCGTCAGCATCGCGATCGCAGGCGTCGGCATCGGTCCGGCCAGCGTCACGTCCACCCCGGCGGAAAGGAACCCCGATACCAGCGCGCATTCGATCATGTAGCCGGACAGGCGCGTGTCCTTGCCCACCAGCACACGGTGCCGATGCGTCCCGCGCGTAAAGCGCAGGCCGGCGGCCTGTCCCAGCTTCTGGGCAACTTCCACCGTCATCGGGTCCTGGTTGGCCGTGCCGCGGATTCCGTCGGTGCCGAACAGTTTTCTGGTCTTGGTCATCTTCCGGCTATCCCTGGTTCACCGCACCTGTTGCCTGCCCGGCTTATCGCAGGTCCACAATCCCTGCCAGACCCTCAGCGCCTGCACCATGGCCGGAACATTGTGCACGCGCAGGATGGTGTTGCCGAGTGCCAGCCCCGGCAGGCTGCTGGCGATCGTGGCCGGATCACGGTCCGACGCCACCGGCACGCCCGCCATCTCCCCCAGCACGCGCTTGCGCGAGGTCCCCAGCAGAACACGGCACCCCAGATTGGCCAGGATCGGCAGGCGCCGCATCATCTCGATATTCTGCGCGGCATTCTTGGCAAATCCGATGCCAGGATCGACGATGATCCGGTCGCGGGCAATGCCGTTCGCCACCGCCTCGTCGATCCGCGCGGCCAGTTCGCGCGTCACGTCAAAGGCCACATCGTCATAGGTGGCGAATTGCTGCATGGTCTGCGGCGTGCCGCGCATGTGCATCAGCACGACAGGGCAACCGGCATCGGCCACCACCGCCAGCGCGTAAGGATCATGCAGCAGGGCCGAGATATCGTTGATCAGCGCCGCCCCCGCCCCGAGCGAAGCCGACATGGTCCCCGCATTGCGGGTATCGACCGACAGCGCCACGTCGGACTGAAGCCGCAACTCCGTCAGCACAGGGGCAATGCGCGCCCACTCATCCTCCGGCGTCACGACAACCGATCCGGGGCGCGTACTCTCGCCGCCGATATCCAGCAGCCCGGCCCCCGCCGTAATCATGGCGATACCGGCACGAACCGCCGCCTCGGCTCCGAAATGGCGGCCGCCATCGCTGAAACTGTCGGGGGTGACGTTCAGGATTCCCATCACCTGCGGCCCGGGTGCGAGGTCCGCCGAGGGCAGCGGCGCGGTCACGCGCGCCAGCACATCCAGCCAGTCAGCGGGCACATCCGCCGCACGGACCATTCGCGCGGCATCGCCGTCGATCAAACGCGCCAGGGTAAAGGCCGCCGGCCCACCAGCCAGCCAATGGGCCAGCCCCGCCTCCACCGCCCCATGGGCATCCTGCCCGAACACCAGTCCCGTCGGTTCAAGCAGCCGCAACGCGTCCATCGACCTCCCGCCCCATCATCATGGCATGGTCCTGAAACGAAAACAGACGGAGCCACCCCCGCCTGTTTTCCCTACCCATCCTGCAAGCAAAATGCAGCCCGCCGGCGTCAGCCCGGCAGCGGAGCCGGATCGAGGCCCGCCCCACCACCCGGCGAGGGCTGCGGTGCCGCCGGCGGCGTGGGCGGCACCGAAGACCGGCGATTCTCCGGCATCGGATCATCCACCACCACCCGCTCGATCGGTTCACCGCGCAGCACCTGGCGGATCTCTTCGCCCGACAGGGTCTCGTATTCCAGCAGCGCGTTGGCCAGCCGGTGCAGGTCCTCGACATGCTCGATCAGCAGGGTCCGCGCCCGTGCATAGGCGCTGTCGATCAGGCTCTTGATCTCGTCATCGATCTCGCGAACCGTCTCTTCGGACACGTTCTTGTTCTGGGTCACGCTGTGGCCCAGGAAGACTTCCTGCCCGTTATCGCCATAGGCGATCATGCCCAGCTTGTCGCTCATGCCCCATTCCGACACCATCCGGCGCGCCAGGTCGGTCGCCATCTTGATATCGCCCGAGGCGCCGTTCGACACGTTGTCGGCCCCGAAGATGATCTCCTCGGCGGCACGGCCGCCCATGGCCAGCGTCAGTTCGCCCAGGCACTTCGCCCGGCTCTTGGAATAGCGGTCGCCCTCGGGCAGGCTCATCACCAAGCCCAACGCACGGCCGCGCGGAATGATCGTGGCCTTGTGCACCGGGTCGGCGCCCGGCGTCAGGATCGCGACCAGCGCATGCCCACCCTCGTGGAAGGCGGTCATCCGCTTTTCGTCCTCGCTCATGACCAGCGAGCGACGCTCGGCGCCCATCAGCACCTTGTCCTTGGCGTTCTCGAATTCCAGCATCGCGACCGTGCGCTTGCCCAGGCGGGCAGCCATCAGCGCGGCCTCGTTCACCAGATTGGCCAGGTCGGCGCCGGAGAACCCCGGCGTGCCGCGCGCGATCACCTTGGGATCGACATCCGACGCCAGAGGCACCTTGCGCATATGCACGCGCAGGATCTTCTCGCGCCCCATCACGTCGGGATTGGGCACCACCACCTGACGATCGAAACGGCCGGGGCGAAGCAGGGCCGGGTCCAGCACGTCGGGGCGGTTGGTCGCGGCAATCAGGATCACGCCCTCATTGCTCTCGAACCCGTCCATCTCGACCAGCATCTGGTTCAGCGTCTGCTCGCGCTCATCATTGCCGCCGCCCAGGCCGGCGCCGCGATGACGGCCGACCGCATCGATCTCATCGATGAAGATGATGCACGGCGCGGCCTTCTTGCCCTGCTCGAACATGTCGCGCACCCGCGACGCGCCGACGCCGACGAACATCTCGACGAAATCAGAGCCCGAGATGGTGAAGAAGGGCACGTTCGCCTCGCCGGCAATGGCGCGGGCCAGCAGCGTCTTGCCGGTGCCCGGCGGGCCCACCAGCAGCACGCCCTTGGGAATCTTGCCCCCCAGCCGGGTGAATTTCTGCGGATCGCGCAGAAAATCCACGATTTCCTGGAGTTCGCCCTTGGCCTCGTCGATGCCCGCGACATCTTCAAAGGTCACGCGCCCCTGCTTTTCCGTCAGCATCTTGGCGCGCGACTTGCCAAAGCCCATCGCCCGGCCGCCACCCGCCTGCATCTGGCGCATGATGAAGATCCAGGCGCCGAACATCAGCAGGATAGGCGCATAGTTGATCAGATAGCGCAGGAACGGATTGGAATCGCTGTCCTGCGGCTTCGCCATCACCTCCACGCCCTTCTCGGTCAGGCGCGGGATCAGAGTCGGGTCCTGGGGGGTATAGGTCTCGAACGACGTGCCGTCCGTCAGCGTGCCGGAGACATTATGGTCCTGCACGACGACCGAGCGCACGCGCCCGTTATTCACGTCCCCGATGAAGTCGGAATATGCCAGTTGCTGCGCGGCGTGCTGCGTGCTTCCGGGCTGGAAGACGTTGAACAGCAACAGCAGCAGCACGATAATGATTACCCAGAGGGCCAGGTTCCGGCCAAAATTGTTCATCTTGCCCATTGTTCCATACGCTTGACGCCACCCGGATTCCGCCTGGTGCCGAAACACGCAGGTAAGGCTTCCTTCTGACCGGCAGCCAGACGCCTTCTCTACCTCGATTTAGTCATACATAGGCCCTTCGAGGGACATTCACACCCCCACACAGGGTCTTTATTGCCCCCGGGCGCGAAAATCCGCCTGCCCACCGGTCAATTGCCCCCCGCGAAACGCCCCGCCTCGGCCGCCACCGCGCCGGGCCGCAGCGTCAGCCGCACCCCGGCCAGCGCCGGATCATGACAGATCCCCATTGTCGGCACCCCGACCACCTGCCCGGCGCGAAACAGGGCCGGCAGGGTGCGCAGCGCGCGGGCCGGCCACGGCGTCTTCCAGTCCGGGGGCGGCATCCACCGCCCCGGCGGCCCCGCCGCCCCGACCGTCACCCCCCGCAGGTCGGCCCCATGCGGCGCGGACAGCACAAAGCGCCCGTCCCACACACATCCCTCCGCCGCCGGCATGGGGGCCTGCATCGCCGCCTCCTCGCGCAGCAGCAGCCAGCGCAGCCCGGCGCGGCGGAGCGGTGCGCCCGCCGCCACCAGGCAGGCACCGGCCAGCGTGGCCGGCCGCGGATCGGCACACAGCGCCGCCACCGCCCGCGCAGGCGGCAGATAATCCCGCCCCGAGACCGCACGCAGCAGAAAGGCCAGCGCGCGCGGGCAAGCCGGGTCTTCCGCCAGCGCCACCCAGCCGCCCTCGGCAACCGTCACGCCGCGCGCCAGCCACAGCGCCTGTTCGGCGTCCCGCGCCATGCGCGCGGCTCCCGCCTCCCGCGCCTCCGCCCGCAGCCGCATCACCGCCGGCGGATCGGCGCACAGCGTGGCCCGCAGACGGGCGCGCTCGGCCCGCCGGTCGGCATTCGAAGGATCTTCCACCCACTCCAGCCCCGCGCGCCGCAGCGTGCCGCGCAAGGTCGCCGGCTCAATATCCAGCAACGGGCGCACCAGGCGCAGGTCCCCGGTAAATGTCACGGCGCCCATGCAAGCCAGACCGTCCGGCCCGCTGGCGGCACGGCGGCGGATCAGCACGGTCTCCGCCTGATCGCGGGCATGATGGCCCAGCAGCAGGTCGACGATGCCCGCCCGCCGACAGGCGGCGGACAGGGCCGCATAGCGCGCACGCCGCGCCCGGTCGGCCACGCCGGGGCCATGCCGCAACCCCTCCAGCACCAGGATCTCGGCGGGAATGCCCAGCCTCGCCAGACGGTCACGGGTCAGGCGCGCCTCGGCGGAAGCCGCCGGACGCAACCCATGATCGACGATCAGCGCCCGCACCGCCCGGCGCCACCGTCCCGCCAGATAGGCCAGGCAGAGGCTGTCCGCCCCGCCCGACACCGCAATACCCACCTCCGGCATGCCCGCCCCATCCGGCACCCAGGGCCCCAACCCCGCCATGAGGGCGGCAAACCGACCATCATCCATAATCCAGCCCCCCTCGGCGTCCCTCTCGACGGCCGGGCTCAGGAGCGTGACCGGAGATGCGGGCTGGCGAGCGAGAGCGGCCCACAGGGCCGCGCCCGGTGTGCGTTTCCGAGCCTCGGCGCGGAGCGGCCTTGATGGCCGTGAGCACCGGAGCACAGGAAACGCGCGTCGGATCACCGCCAGCGCGCATCTCCACCTCTTCACCCCTCCGACGGAGCCCCTTCGACAGGCCGGGCTCAAAAGCGTGACCGGAGATGTGGGCTGGCGAGCGAGAGCGGCCCGCAGGGCCGCGCCCGGCGTGGGTTTCCGAGCACCGGAGCGGAGCGGCCTTATCGGCCGTGAGCACCGGAGCACAGGAAACGCGCGTCGGATCGCCGCCAGCGCGCATCTCCGGTCACGCTCTCAGTGGCATCCGGCGCGGGTGCGGTAGGCCGCCTCAGCCGTCTTGACGCGCGGCGCCGGCGACGGGAACTCGCTCTTCAGCTTGGCCAGGGCCTGGCATGCCGAATTCTTGTCCCCCATCGCCAGCAGCGACGCCGTCACGCCCAGCAGCGCATCCGGCGCCCGGCCGGAGCGCGGCGAGCGGTTATAGGTATCGTAATAGGCGACGGCCGACTGCCGATACTGCTTCTGCCCGGCCAGCGACTGCGCCAGCAGGAATTGCGCGTCGATCTGCAACGGGCCACGCGGGCCGGCCAGCACCTGCTTGGCGGCCGCCTGCGCCGCCGCATAATCCCCATGCATCAGGGCCGCATTGCCGTCCCGCAGCACGGTTTCGGGCGTGGATTTGGCCGCTGGCGCCTCCCCGGCACCGGCGGCAGCCGGGGCAGCCTCGGCAGGGATCGCATCCGGCCCGGCCGCCGGTCGGGGCGCCGGGTGGCCACCATTCTGCATGGCGAAATTCATGTCGTCGATCTGCTTCGCCAGGGTCGCATTCTGCTGCTGCACCTGGTTGGTCAGCTGGTCGAGCTGCCCGCGCATGTCGCGCACCTGCTGCTCCAGGGTCATCACCCGGTCCAGCAATTGCGCCGTCAGGTCGCCACCGGCCGGCGGGCCGCCATTGCCGCCAGCCTCGGGCGCGGGTGGCGGAAGGATGCCATTGCCCTGCCCGTTCCCCTGTCCCTGGCCCCAGGGCGCCGCCGACTGCATCTGCGAAAGCTGCTGGCGCAGATCCATGATCTGGTTCTGCAGCGCGATCCCCTCACGACTCGTCATCTGCTCGGTATCCTGCGCCCGGACCGCCAGCGGCGACAGGCCGGCCAGCAGGGTCAGGATCGCCAGCCCCCTTGCGCGCGGGGTCAGCCCCCCGCGATGTCGAAACGGCGAAAAAGGGCGGAAGGCAACAGACCGCATGATACGGATGTCTCCATGAACGCACCGCCGCCGGCCGGACCAATGCCGATCGCCGGGCGCGACGATACGAGGTCATAAACGCCACCTCTTATGCACGCCCTCCCCGAAGGCGTGAAGAGATCACGCACGATCCAGCCATGAAGAAGAGGCAACGACAAAATAAAAAAGCCGGCCAGGTGAAACACCTGGCCGGCTTCCTTCAGCCGAACGAACGCGTCGGCCGGTTCGCTCAGCGAACCGACGTGATGCTGTTGCGGTTCTGGGCCCAGGCTTCCTCGTTGTCACCCGTCGCGGTCGGACGATCCTTGCCGTAGGAGATCGTCGTGATGCGCGAGGCGGCAACGCCCTTGGCCACCAGGTAGTCGCGCGCCGCGTTGGCACGACGCTCGCCCAGGGCGATGTTGTACTCTTCGGTGCCACGATCGTCACAGTTGCCGGCGAGCTGCACGGTGACCTGCGGATATTTCGCCAGCCAGGCAGCCTGGCGGTCCAGCGTCGCCTGGGCTTCGCTGGACAGGTTGTTCTTGTTCAGCTCGAAGAAGACGCGATCGCCGACATTGGCGACCAGATCGGCTTCACTGCCGGGCGTCACGCCGGTGCTCTGGGCGGCAGCACCGGTTCCGGTCGTGGCGCCCTTGTTCGTATCGTCCGAGCACGCCGCGAGAAAAACGGCCATGCCAAGCGCACCAAGAAGCTTCAGTCTCATTGGTTTTAGATCCTGAGATCGGTTCCCGCACGGAACCATATGATTAAGTTGCCGGTAAGCTTTATCTGGTTCCGACACTCGTTTTGTTCCGTCAACAACCCAACGACAGAACTATACGAACAGTGGAGCCCACTCGCCCGTTAGCGCCAGACATGACAGACCGTCAAGATGCCCGTAACACATGCCGGGCATCTTGTTTTGCACATCGGCCTGAAAAGCACAGTCACGCGCCTTTCCGACGTGTTTTCAGCCGTTCAGCGGCGACCAGGCCGGGTCGGACGCCATGCCGGCCGCCGGGATCGAGCGTTCGTGGAAGCCGGTGATGTCGATCGTGCCGATCGAGGACGAGAACCCCGCCCCCCCGGCTCCCGCCGCTGTCTGGCGGCAGAAGGCCAGCACCCGGCCATTGGGGCAGAAGGTCGCCGTATCCACGGTAAAGCCCTGGGTCAGGATGCGCTCGCCAGTACCGTCGGGCGCCATCACGCCCAGCGAGAAACTGCCGTTGGCAATGCGGGTAAAGGCGATCAGGTCGCCGCGGGGCGACCAGACCGGCGAGCCATATATGCCGTTGCCGTAGGAAATCCGCTTCGCGCCGCCACCGCCGGCACTCATGATGTAAAGCTGCGGCGTACCCCCGCGATCGGAATTGAAGACGATCTGCGATCCGTCGGGGCTGTAGCACGGGCTGGTATCGATGGCGCCGGAGCTGGTGAGCTGCCGCTTGCCGCGCGAGGCCAGGTCGACCGAATAGATGTCCGATCCCCCGCCACGCGTGACGGACATGATGACCGTATGCCCGTCGGGCGCGAAGCGCGGCGCGAACGAGATCCCGTCGAAATCGCCGAGCAATTGCTGCCGCCCCGTCGCCAGGTTCAGCACATACACGCGCGGACGGTTGTTGGCGTAGGACATGAACGCAAGCTGGTCGCTGACCGGGCTGAAACGCGGGGTCAGGGTCAGCCACTGGCCACCGGACAGATAATGGCTGTTGGCGCCATCCTGGTCCATGATCGCCAGCCGGGTGGTCTGGTGCGCCCGCGGGCCCGACCGCGCGATATAGGCGATCCGCGAGTTGAAATATCCCTTCTCGCCCAGCAGCCGCTCATAGATCACATCGGCGATGATATGCGCGATCTTGCGCGCGTCGCCGGCGCCGGCGGTGTAGGCGGTGCCCTGGATCTGCTGCCCGGTCAGCACGTCCCACAGCCGGAACTCGACGCGCAGTCCACCGGCGCCCGTGGTGGCGGTGCCGCTGACCAGCGCCCGCGCGCCCAGCGATTTGTAGGTGCCGAAATCCGGCACGCCGACAGGCAGCGCGCCGTTGATCGGGGCAAACAGGCCGCAATTGCCCAGGTCGCCGGAAATCACGCTGCTGACCAGTTGCCCCGCATCGCCGCCCAGCACCGGAATGACGATGGGAATCGGCGCCGTGCGCGCCTGGTCCACCGTGATCTCGGCATCGCCCGGCGCGCCGGGCGCGGCCTGGGCCAGCGCGGACAGCGGCATGGCCAGGACACCGGCGGCGACAGCTCCGGCCCCGAGCAGGGCACGACGACCGAAATGGGTCGCCAGCAGCGAGGCCTCGACATCGGAAATCAGCGGAAGGTCACTCGGACGCATGGTCTTCTCCTCGAACGCACCGACGGGGCAGCGCCTGGGCTGCCTCACGGACGGAAAACGAATTTGAGCTGTTGGGTTTGCCCCAGCATCGCCTTGGGTATGGGCAGTTGCGCGCAGGTCGGGCTCAGCACCGCCGCGCGCGCCCGTTCAGCCAGCGCGCGATAGGACGAATCGCCCGCCATCCGCGCCTGGGTCTCGGGCGCGAACTGGACGATGCGGGCCATGCCCGTGCCATCCACCGTCACCACCAGATGGGCCACGAACTGCGCATAATCCTTCGCTGCCGTATCCTCGGTGTAGCAGCGGCGGACGGCGTTCCCGATCGCCTTCTGCTCGGCCGAGCTCAGCGCATTGGTAATGTCGCCATCCGGCGCGCCGCCCCCGTCGGGCGCCCCGCCCTGCACCGGGTTCGCCCGCGCCTTCGGCGGATGGGTCTGCTTCTGGTCGGCACGGAACGCATCCAGCGTCGCCAGCAGCGAATGGGTATCCGGCACCGCCTTCTTCGCCTCGTTCGGCTGCGTGATGTGCGAGAATTGCTGCATCTTGGGCAGGGGCGCGGGCTCGGGCTGCGGCGACGGCGGCGCCGCTTCATGCGACGGCACGGGCGGCGACGGCAGGGAAGGCGGTGTCGGCACGGCATCGGGCGACGGCTGCTCGACCTTGGGCGGCACCGGGGTATCGGGCAGCTTCGCCGGCGGGGTTTCCGGCGGCGGCGGCATGGGCGGCGGCGGAGGCGGCGGCGGGGCCGCTTCCTCGTTCGGCGCCTTGACCGGCGGCGTCGGGGCCGGCGGCGCCTCCTGCGGCACGGGGGCCGGGGCCGGCGCGGGCTTGGGCGCCGGCTTGTCGGCCTTGTGCGGCGTACCGCCGCTGTCCGAGGGAGCGAACTCCATCTCGATGGTCGGCGGCGGCGGCGGCTCGGGCGGCACGGAAACCGGCAGCCCCAGCAGCACGGCCGCCAGCAGCACCATATGCGCGACGCCGGATGCGACGATCGACCGCCGCATCAGGTTACGTTCGGAACGACGCGGCGGAACCACGATTGCGGCTCTCCTACCCGATGGCGTCAGGGCGCGCCGCCGCCCGAGGGCGGCTGCTGGGCCAGAAGGGCGACATGGGTAAAGCCGCCGGCGGTGATGCGGCCCATCACCTCCATCACGCGCCCATAATCGATATGCGAATCCCCACGCACGAAGATGCGGTGCGACGGGTCGTTCTGCGCCGCCGCACGCAGCTGGTCCACCAGCTGGTCCGACGACACCGGATTGTCGCCCAGATACAGCGCGCCATCACTGCGGATGGACACCGTGATCGGCTTGGTGTCGGCATTGACCGGCGCTGCGTCGGTCTTCGGCAGGTCCACATTCACGCCGCTGGTCATCATCGGCGCCGTCACCATGAAGATGATCAGCAGCACCAGCATGACGTCGACCAGCGGGGTGACGTTGATGTCCGACATGGGGCGGCGACGCCCGCGGCGGCCGCCCCCTCCTCCGAGGGAAACGCCCATGATTCAGCCCCTTTCTTCGGACTGGCGGGACAGGATCGCGGCAAATTCGGTGCCGAACGCCGCCATCCGGTCCTCGAACAGTGCCAGACTGTTGCTGATGACGTTATAGGCGATCACCGCCGGAATGGCGGTCACAAGGCCGATGGCGGTGGCGAACAGCGCCTCGGAAATACCGGGGGCCACCACGGCCAGGTTGGTGTTGTGCATCGCCGCGATCGACCCGAACGCATGCATGATGCCCCACACCGTGCCGAACAGGCCGATGAACGGCGCCACCGGCCCGATCGTGGCCAGGAAGATCATCCAGCGGCCCAGCCGCTCCATCTCGCGCGTGATGGTGATGTTCATGGCGCGGTCGACGCGCTCCTTCACCCCGCCGCGCGCCAGGTCGATGCCGGCAATGCGTGCCGAACGGCGCCATTCGCCCATCGCGGCGCCGAACACGGCCGCCATCGGGTGCAGCGGCTTGGCGCCATCGGATTCGTACAGATCGTCCAGGCTGCCGCCCGACCAGAATTTGTCCTCGAACGCCGACGCCTCGCGATTCACCCGCCGCAGGGTCACGATCTTGTCGAAAATGATGCCCCATACGACGACGCTGCTGACTGCCAGACCGATCATCACCAGCTTGACGATGATCGCCGCGTTCAGAAACAGACTCCACAGCGACAGGTCGGACGCAGCCGCGCCCAGATTCGCCGCGTTAACCGCTTGGTCCAAAAACGCCTCCTGCACCTTCCGCACACAGCTTCGGCACCCCGCTCCCGACGCCGAGTCGGGGCAGTCCCACACTGCTTTCCAAACTGTTCCTTATAGGCTTCCAGGAGAAAGCAGAAGCACCCCCCACGGCGGGACGCACCCGCCGCACGGAAAAAATTCCTCCCGGACAGAAACGCGGAAAAACGCCTCGCCCTAGTCCAGCAACCCGGTCAGGAGATCACGCCATAAAGGCGGAAATCGGGCAGCCCGACCATCGGCGGCACGCACACATGCCAGCCGGACGTCCAGCCGCGCGCAGCATATGTCCCCCAGCAGGAACTCCTGCTCCAGCCGACAGCTGGCCGGGCCTTGTTCGATCAGCCGGGTGGTCACGGTCACGATATCGTCAAGCCGCAGCGGCCGCTTGTAGTCGATCGCGGCGCGATGGATGACGAAGGCCAGCCCGTATTCTTCCAGCAGCGAAAACGCCGATCGGCCCAGCCCGCGAATCGCCTCGGTCCGCGCCCGTTCGGCAAAGGCCAGATAGCGGGCATGATAGACAACACCCCCCGCGTCGGTATCCTCGTAATAGACGCGGAACGGGATGCTGTGCTTCATCCGTCATCTCCCAGCAAAAGATCGCCCTGGTCGGCCTGGCGGGCCGGCGGCTGCAGCCCCAGATGGCGCCATCCCCGCTCGCCCAGCATCCGTCCGCGGCTCGTCCGCAGCACCAGCCCTTCCTGGATCAGATAGGGTTCCACCACATCTTCCAGCGTGTCGCGGGCCTCGGCCAGCGCCGCCGCCAGCGTCTCCACCCCCACCGGCCCGCCATGATGATGTTCGGCGATCCGCCGCAGATAGCGCCGGTCCATCGCATCCAGCCCCAGCGAATCGACCTCCAGCCGCGACAGCGCGGCATCGGCCATCGCCCGGTCCACCGCGCCGGCGCGCGAGACCGAGGCAAAGTCGCGCACCCGCCGCAGCAGCCGGCCGGCGATGCGCGGCGTCCCGCGTGACCGGCGGGCGATTTCCTCGGCCCCTTCCGGCGTCAGGTCGAATTGCAGCTTCCGCGCCCCGCGCGAGACGATCTGCCGCAATTCCTCAGGCGTGTAGAACACCAGCCGCAGCGGAATGCCGAACCGGTCGCGCAGCGGCGTGGCCAGAAGGCCGGCCCGCGTGGTCGCCGCAACCAGCGTGAAGGGCGACAGGTCGATGCGCACCGACCGCGCGGCCGGCCCCTCGCCGATGATCAGGTCGAGCTGGAAATCCTCCATCGCCGGATAGAGCACTTCCTCGATCGCCGGTTGCAGGCGATGGATCTCGTCGATGAACAGCACGTCGCGCGGCTGCAGATTGGTCAGGATCGCCGCCAGATCACCCGCACGCTGGATCACCGGCCCCGACGTAGCCCGGAAGCCCACCCCCAGCTCGCGCGCCACGATCTGCGCCAGCGTGGTCTTGCCCAGGCCCGGCGGCCCATGCAGCAGCACATGGTCCATCGCCTCGCCCCGCGCACGCGCGGCGGCGATAAAGATCGCCAGATTCTCGCGGCTGGCCTTCTGCCCGGTAAAATCCTCAAGCGTCTGCGGGCGCAGGCCGGCCTCGGCCGAATCCTCGTCCATGCGCGCAGGATCGACCGCGCGGGGGGGCAATTCGCTCATCGGGCCAGTTCCCGCAGGCTTTCACGGATCACCACGTCCAGGTCGGCCTCCTGCCCGGCGCCGGCCTCCTTCAGCCGCGCCAGAATCCGCACCACCACCGGCTGCGCCTCGGCCCGGCGAAAGCCCAGCCCCGCCAGCGCCAGCAGCACATCGCCCTCGACCCCGGCCGAAGCCGGCCGGGCCGGCAGCACCACACCGGGGCCGACCGGCAGCTTGCCCGCCTTGTCCCGTAATTCCGTCAGAATCCGCTCGGCCAGCCGCGCCCCCACGCCCGAAACCCGCGTCAGCCCAGCCTTGTCCCCCGCCACGATGACGGCCGCCACATCGCCGGGCGACAGCGCGGACAGGATCGCCAGCGCCAGCTTGGCCCCCACCCCCTGCACGGTCGTCAGCAGCCGGAACCAGTCGCGCTCCGCAGCATCGGCAAAACCATAGAGCAGGAAAGCATCCTCGCGCACCACGGTCTCAACCAGCACCCGCGCCGCTTCCGGCGGGCTGGGCAGGGCGGAAAGGGTGCGGGTCGAGGCATGGACCAGATACCCCACGCCATGGACATCGACCACGCAGCGATCGGCTTCGACCTGCCCGACCAGTCCGGTCAGTTGCGCGATCATGCCATGCGCGTCCCGCCCGCCACGCGCAGGGCGCTGGCGCGATGATGCGCATGGCAGATCGCCACCGCCAGCGCGTCGGAGGCATCGGCCCGCTTGATCGTCGCTGCGGGCAGAAGGCGGCGCACCATCATCTCCACCTGCTCCTTGCTGGCGGCACCGGTGCCGACCACCGCCCGCTTCACCGCCATGGCACCGTATTCGGAAACCGCGATTCCAGCCAGCGCCGGCACCAGCAACGCAACCCCGCGCGCATAGCCCAGCTTCAGCGTCGAGGACCCGTTGCGGTTGACATAGGTTTCCTCGACCGCCGCCTCGGCCGGCGCGAACCGATGCACCAGCTCCATCAACCCGTCATGCAGGCAACGCAGCCGCTCGGGCACCGCCACGTCGCCATCGGTCGCGATCACGCCATCGGCGACATGGCACAGCCGGTTGCCCGCCACGTCGATGATCCCCCACCCCGTGAAGCGCAGGCCCGGATCGATGCCCAGCAGCCGGACCATGGACAACCCGGTCAGGCCGACAATGTCTCGGCCACGTCGTCGGGCAGGTCGAAATTGGCATAGACGGCCTGCACGTCGTCGCTTTCGTCCAGCACGTCGATCAGCTTCAGCACGGTGCGCGCCTTGTCCTCGTCCAGCGTCACCACCGTCCCGGGCCGCCAGTCGAACTTCGCGCTCGCCGGCTCGCCGAATCGCGTCTCCAGCGCATCGCGCACCGCAAAGAACGATTCCACCGGGCAGGTCACCTCATGCCCCTCGGCGGTGCTTTCCACATTCTCGGCGCCGGCTTCGATCGCCGCCTCCAGCATCTCGTCCTCGCTGGCGACGCTGGCCGGATAGGTGATCACGCCCAGCCGGGTGAACATGAACGACACCGAATTGGTCTCGCCCAGCGACCCGCCATATTTCGAGAACGCGGCCCGCACGTCGGATGCCGTGCGGTTGCGGTTGTCGGTCAGGGCCTCGACGATCACGGCCACGCCCGCCGGGCCATAGCCCTCGTAGCGCACTTCCACGTAATCGTCGCCGCCACCGGCACCCGTCGCCTTCTTGATCGCGCGCTCGACCGTGTCTTTCGGCATGTTGACCTCGCGCGCCGCCGAAATCGCGGCCCGCAGGCGCGGATTGCTCGCCGGGTCAGGCAGGCCCGACCGCGCCGCCACGGTAATCTCGCGGATCACCTTGGCAAACTGCCGGGCGCGGCGCGCATCCTGCGCGCCCTTGCGATGCATGATGTTCTTGAACTGGGAATGACCCGCCATCGTCCGTCTTCTCTAATCTCTAGATCTTCATCAAAACCGCCGATCCGCCCCACTCAATGTTGGCCCGGAAACGTGGGCTGGTGAGCGAGAGCGGCCCGAAGGGCCGCGCCCGTCGCGTGCTTCCGAGCACCGGAGCGGAGCGGCCTGATAGGCCGTGAGCACCGGAGCGCAGGAAACGCGCGACGGATCGCCACCAGCGCGCGTTTCCGGGCCAACATTCAGGCTAGTCGGCCGTGGCAGTGTTTGTACTTCTTCCCCGACCCGCAAGGGCAGGCCGCGTTGCGCGGCGTCTCGCCCCAGCTCGACGGGTCGTCAGGCAGGATCGCACTGGCACCGATCGGGGTTGCAATCGTCACGTCACCCGCCGTCTCGGCAAACAGCGCGCCCGGACCGGGTTCCGAGGTCAGGCCCGGCACGTGCGGGTCGGCATGGATCTCGGCGGCGTGCGAGAACGGATTGTCCAGCACCGGGGGCGCCACTTCCACCCGCGCCATGGTCGAGGTCACGCGCAGGCGCATGTCATCGAGCATGGCGCTGAAGAGCTGGAATGCCTCGTGCTTGAACTCGTTCAGCGGGTCCTTCTGGCCATAGGCGCGCAGCCCGATCCCCTGGCGCATCTGGTCCAGCGCCAGCAGATGCTCCTTCCACGCCGAGTCGAACGTGGTCAGCAGCACCTGCTTCTCGATATAGCGCATCACCGAGGGGCCGAAATTGGCGGCCTTGGCGGCCTGGGCCTGCGTCGCCGCCTGGTCCAACCGCTCGGTCACGACATCGCCATCCACCCCGTCCTCACGCGCCCAGTCGACGATCGGCAGGTCCAGCCCCAGGGTCTCGCGCACGTCCTCGGCCAGCTCGGCGCTCTGCCACTGTTCGGCGAAGGCCTTCTCGGGGATGCGCCGGCGCACCATGTCGTGGGTCACATCGGCGCGCATCTCCTGCACCGTCGCCGACAGATCCTCGGCCGCCATGTATTCCTTGCGCTGGGCGTAGACCTCCTTGCGCTGGTCGTTCATGACGTCGTCATATTTCAGCGTGTTCTTGCGCATGTCGAAGTTGCGGGCCTCGACCTTCTTCTGCGCACGCTCCAGGGCCTTGTTGATCCATGGATGAACGATCGCCTCGCCATCCTTCAGGCCCAGGCGCTGGAGCATCCCGCCCATGCGCTCGGTCCCGAAGATGCGCATCAGATCGTCTTCGAGCGAGATGAAGAAGCGCGAATTGCCCGGATCGCCCTGCCGCCCGGCACGGCCGCGCAACTGGTTGTCGATCCGGCGGCTTTCATGCCGCTCGGTGCCGATCACATACAGCCCGCCCGCCTTGCGGACGATGTCGTGATATTCCGCCACCTGGGCGCGGATCTCGGCTTCGCGCCGCGCCTTTTCCTCGGGGTCGGTCACATCCGCCAGCTCCTGGCGAATGCGCATCTCCACATTGCCGCCCAGCTTGATGTCGGTGCCGCGCCCGGCCATGTTGGTGGCGATCGTGATCGCCCCCGGCGCGCCGGCCTGGGCCACGATCGTCGCCTCCATCTCGTGGAAACGCGCGTTCAGCACATTGTGGCGAATGCCCCGCTTCTTCAGAAGCTCAGACAGATACTCGCTCTTCTCGATCGAGGTCGTGCCCACCAGCACCGGCTGCGGCGTCTTGGCAATCTCCTCGATCAGCGTGCTGACGGCATCGTATTTTTCGCGCGCGGTCAGGTAGACCTCGTCATCCCCGTCCTGGCGCGACACTGGCAGGTTGGTCGGAATCTCGACCACGTCCAGCTTGTAGATCTCGGCGAACTCGTCGGCCTCGGTCATCGCCGTGCCGGTCATGCCCGACAGCTTGGGATAGAGGCGGAAGTAATTCTGGAAGGTGATCGAGGCCAGCGTCTGGTTTTCCTGCTGGATCTCGACATGCTCCTTGGCTTCCAGCGCCTGGTGCAGCCCGTCGGAATAGCGGCGGCCATCCATCATGCGGCCGGTGAACTCGTCGATGATGATCACCTTGCCGCCACGCACGATGTAATCCACATCGCGCGAGAACAGCGTCTGGGCGCGCAGCGACTGCTGCACGTGGTGGATCACCGCGATGTTGTGGATGTCGTACAGCCCGCCCTCGGACAGCACCCCCGCCTCGCGCAGCATGGTCTCGACCTGTTCCGACCCCGAATCGGTCAGGATCACGGTGCGGAACTTCTCGTCCTTCTCGAAGGCGTCCGGCAGCTTGACCAGCTCCCGCACCACTTCGTCGACCGAGCGGTAGAGGTCCGAACTGTCGTCGGCCGGGCCCGAGATGATCAGCGGCGTCCGCGCCTCGTCGATCAGGATCGAATCCACCTCGTCCACGATGGCATGGTGGAAGGGGCGCTGCACCATGTCCTCGATCCGGTACTTCATGTTATCGCGCAGATAATCGAAGCCGAATTCGTTGTTGGTGCCGTAGGTGATGTCGGCCCGATAGGCCGCGCGCCGTTCCTCGTCGGCCATGTTGGGCACGATCACGCCCGTGGTCAGCCCCAGGAAGGCATAGATCTGGCCCATTTCCTCGGCATCGCGGCGGGCCAGATAATCGTTGACCGTCACCACATGCACGCCGCGGCCGGCCAGCGCACTCAGATACACCGCCAGCGTCGCCACCAGCGTCTTGCCCTCGCCGGTCCGCATCTCCGCGATGCGCCCGGCATGCAGCACCATGCCGCCGATCAGCTGCACGTCGAAATGGCGCATCCCCAGCACGCGCCGCGCCGCCTCGCGCGCCACCGCGAACGCCTCGGGCAGCAGCGCGTCCAGCGACGTGCCGTTCGCGATCCGCTCCCGGAACTCCACCGTCTTGGCCGCAAGGGCCGCGTCATTCAACGCACGCAACGCGGGTTCGTGCGCATTGATCTCGGGCACGCGGCGCTGGAATGCCTTCAAAGAGCGATCGTTGGCGGTTCCAAACAGGGCACGGGCAAGACTGGCGAACATGTAGACCTTCCGGAATGGCGCGGCCCCACACCCGGCCGGACCCCCGGACGGGCTGAAACTGGAGCAAGGGCATTCTCGCGCGCGGCATCTGAGATAGGACCCACACCGCCACCGGTCAACCGAAGCCGGCCCGAGAGGCTGTTTCCAAAGCCCCGTCCCGCCCAGCCTTGCAGGACCGGGCGGCCTCGGCCATGATGCCTCGGACGCTTTATATCTTAGGGTTCTCAACACATGCGGCCTTCCAGCCCGGCAGCCTCCATTCTGGCGGCAGCCCTGCTCGTTCCTGCGCTTTCCATTCCTCATGCCCATGCCGCCCCGGCCGCAGCGCCCGCGCCCGCCGCCGCCACGGCCCAGCCGGCGCCCCCGGCCAACCCGAACCCCGTCGTCGCCAGCGTGAATGGTGAAGACATCCATCTCGACGACGTGCGCCAGGCCGCCGCCAGCATGCCGCAGCAGCTGCGCCAGCTGCCGCCGAACATGATCTTCCCGATGCTGCTGAACCAGCTGATCGACCAGAAGGCGATCCAGCTCGCGGCGCATAAGGAAGGGCTGGAGAGCCAGCCCGAGGTCAAGCAGCAGATGCAGACCGCCGCCGCCAACGCGCTGCAGAACGCCTATCTGTCGCAGAAGGTCACGCCGACGCTGACCGACGCCGCGATCCAGGCCTATTACGACCAGAACTACGCCAACAAGAAGCCGGAGCAGGAAATCCACGCCCGCCATATCCTGGTGGCGACGGAAGCCGAGGCGAAGGACGTGATCAAGCAGCTCAAGGGCGGCGCCGATTTCGCGGCCCTGGCCACCAAGCTGTCGACCGACAAGGCGTCGGCCAAGCAGAATGGCGGCGACCTGGGCTGGTTCAAGAAGGGCGACATGCTGCCGGCCTTCTCCGATGCCGCCTTCACGCTGAAGCCCCACACGATCAGCCCGACTCCGGTGCACACACAGTACGGCTGGCACGTGATCGAGGTGCTGGAAACCCGTACCGCCGCCGTGCCCAAGCTGGACGCCGTGCGTGACGAAATCCGCCAGAAGCTGATCCAGCAGAGCGTCCGCGACACGGTCGAAAAGGCGGTCTCCGCCGTCAAGGTCGTGCGCTTCGATCCCAGCGGCAAGCCGATCGCCGACACCCCCGCCCCGGCGGCGGCTCCGGCAGCTCCGGCCAAGAAGTAACGACCCATCCGGTCGCACCCTCGGTTTCACATGAAACCGGGGGTGCGACCAGTCTACAAAGACCCATATCCATTCCCCGGCCCCCGGCGGGTCGGACCATGCCGCCCCCAGAAAAGAAGACCGGACCGATGGCTCCCCTCCCCGTATCCCCCCTCGCCCGCGCGCTGCCGGACCTTCCGCCCGTGGCCGGGGTGCGTTTCGGCGCGGCGGCGGCCGGCATCCGCTATGTGGGGCGGACCGATCTGGTGATGGCGGATTTCGCCCCCGGCACCACGGTCGCGGGCGTCTTCACCCGCAACAAATGCCCCGGCGCACCCGTCGACTGGTGCCGCGCCGCCCTGCCCGACGGCTCGGCCCGCGCGCTGGTGGTCAATGCGGGCAATGCCAACGTCTTCACCGGCCGCGCGGGGTATGAAGCCACCCAGGCCAATGCCGCCGACGCCGCCCGCCTGGTCGGCTGCGCGGCCAGCGAGGTCTTCCTGGCCTCCACCGGCGTAATCGGCGAAGTCCTGCCCTACGAGAAGATCTCCACCGCCTTGCCGGGCCTCTATACCACCCTGTCGGAGACTGGCTGGGAAGACGCCGCACGCGGCATCATGACCACCGACACCTTCCCCAAGGCCGCGGTGCGCGAGACGGAAATCGGCGGCGTGCCGGTCCGCATCCAGGGCATCGCCAAGGGCAGCGGCATGGTGGCGCCGGACATGGCGACCATGCTGTGCTTCGTGGCCACCGACGCCGCCCTGCCCCCCTCGATCCTGCAACCGCTGCTGGCCGCCGGCACCGACCGCAGCTTCAACCGCACGACGGTCGATTCCGATACCTCGACCTCGGACATGGTGCTGCTGTTCGCCACCGGCCAGGCCGGCAACCCGCCCGTCACCGCCCCGACCGACCCGGCGCTGGCGCCGTTCGCCACGGCGCTGAACGCATTGCTGCTGGAACTGGCCCTGCTGGTGGTGCGCGACGGCGAAGGCGCCACCAAGCTGATCGAGATCCAGGTCAAGGGCGCCGTCAGCGACGAATCCGCCAGCAAGGTGGCCATGGCCGTGGCCAATTCCCCCCTGGTCAAGACCGCGATCGCCGGCGAGGACGCAAACTGGGGCCGCGTCGTCATGGCCGTGGGCAAGAGCGGCGAGCCCGCCAACCGCGACACGCTGTCGGTCGCCATCGGCGGCGTCTGGATCGCGCGCGAGGGCACCGTCGTCCCGGGCTATGACGAAACGCCGGTCGTCGCCCACATGAAGGGCCCGGAAATCGAGATCATGATCGACCTGGGCCTGGGCAACGGCACCGGAACGGCCTGGAGCTGCGACCTGACCCACGGCTATATCGACATCAACGGGTCCTATCGCAGCTGACAGATCCCGGCTGACCGACCAGCGGAGACCGCTCCATGCCCGACGTGCCCCCGCTTTCCGATCCGTTCGGCAGCCTCCACCCCCGCCATGTCTGGGTCTATGCGGGCTTCTGGTTCCGGGCGCTGGCCTGGACCATCGACGCGTTCATCCTCAGCGTGCTGGGCGCGATCATGCGGCTGCTGCTCTCCCCCAGCCTCACCGTCACGCTGACGAATGGCGGATCGGCGTCGGACAAATACCAGATCTCGGACATCGTCCGCATCAGCGACGTGATCCGCGACGTGCCGGTCGATTATTCCTATTCCTACAGCGGTTTCCATCCCACATGGCACGGGAACGGGCTGTACGAGACCCTGCAGCTTCTCCTGCCGGCGCTCTATTATATCCTGTTCGAATCCTCGCGCCTGCAGGGCACGCCGGGCAAGCGGGCCTGCCACATGCGCGTGGCCGATCTCCACGGCCAGCGAATCGGCATCGGCCGCGCCACCCTGCGCTATTTCGGCCATTTCCTGTCCGTCCTGACGCTCGGCCTGGGCTTCCTGATGGTGGTATGGACCCGGCGCAAGCAGACCCTGCACGATCTCCTGGCCGGCACCTGCGTCATCCGCCGGCAGGAAGAAGCCCTCGTCAGCTTCACCCCTCCGGCCTGAGAGGGCGGGAGCCCCCGCCCATGTCGAACGCACTCTTCACGCCCGACGCCGTAGCCACGACGCTGGAACGCGTCCGGGCCGCCACGCCGCTGGTCCATAACATCACCAATATCGTGGCGGCCAACAGCACGGCCAACGCCCTGCTCGCACTCGGCGCCTCGCCCGCCATGGTCGATGCCGAAGAGGAAGTCGAGGCCTTCGCCGCCATGGCGGCCGCTCTGGTGGTCAATATCGGCACCATCACCGCTCCCCAGGCCGCCGCCATCGCGCGGGCAACCCGCGCGGCGCAGCATGCCGGCACACCATGGATTCTCGATCCGGTGGCGGTGGGGGCGCTCCCCTTCCGTGCCCGCGTCGCGCTGGACAGCCTGGCCCACGCCCCGCGGGCGATTCGCGGCAACGCATCGGAAATCATGGCGCTCGCCCACCTGCGCGACGGCCACGCCGAGCCACCGCCCGCCGGGCGCGGCGTGGATTCGCTGGAAACAGCCGAACAGGCCCTGGCGGCGGCGCGCCGGCTGGCGCAGGCAACCGGCGCCTGCGTCACCGTCAGCGGCGCCACCGACTACATCACCGACGGCACACGGGTCGCCACCGTGGCGAACGGACACCAGATGATGACGCGCGTCACCGCGCTGGGCTGCACCGCCACCGCACTGGCCGGCGCCTGCCTGGCCGTGGAACCCGACACCATGGCCGCCTGCGCACACGCCATGGTCCTGCTCGGCCTGGCGGGGGAATGCGCGGCGCGCGAGGCCGCCGGACCGGGCAGCCTGCAAATGCGGCTGCTGGACATGTTGTACCATCTGGATCGCGATACGGTGACGCGACAGGCACGGATCGCTATCCTGCCTCCCTGAGCCTGACTGGACATGCGCGCCCGATCGCCATCGGCGCGCATGTCCAGTCAGGCTCCGATCGACGATCCGGTCCCGCCCCGGCCCATCTTCCAGGAGGTCATACCCAGGCATGTCGGTTTTCCCCGTTCGCGGTTCTTCCTTCCCCCGCGCCGGATGGCGCCCATGCCGGGCAATGCCGATCCTGGCGCTGCTTCTCGGCTCGCTCCTCCTGCCTGCAACGCCCGGCCGCGCCGCCGATGCCGCGCCCTCCTCACCGCCATCTTCCATGACCGCCCAGCAGGCGCAGCAGGTCCTGGGCGTGCTGAACGACCCGCAGAAACGCGCCGAGTTCACCCGCACCCTGACCGCAATCGCGAACGGCCTGCCCCAGGCGGCGCCCGCCGCACCGGCGGCCGCAGCCACGCCTCCCGCATCGTCCGACAAGTCGGATGTGGCGCTGGAACCCGACAGCGTGGGCAGCGACGTGCTGGACGAACTGTCGACCATGCGCAACGGCATCGTCCGCCAGGCGCGCAGCTTCGCCGCCCTGTTCGCCGACCTCGCCTTCGTCGGCCACTGGTTCCGCACCGAACTGTCCGACCCCGCATCGCGACATGCCCTGTTCGATGCATTCGGCCAAGCGGGCCTGATCATCATCCTCGCACTGGTCGCCGAGCGCGGCCTGTCGATCGCGCTGCGCCGCCCCCTGAGCAGCATCACCGCCCACGCGGTCGAGGCCGAACGCCGCCTGAACCAGCGCGCGGCCCAGGTCCAGGCCGAAGACAGCACTGCCGTCCCGCCCGGCGCAAGCCAGGCCGAACGCACGGTGGAGGACACCAGGCGCCAGGACGACCGCAAGCAGGTCGAAACCCTGCGCATCATCCGCCGGATTCCCTTCTCGCTGCTGCATCTGCTCACCAAATTGCTGCCCGTGGCGCTGTTCCTGGGCGTCGGCTATGCCGGGGCGACCCTCTTCGGCGATAACGATCAGGCGGAGCTGGTCACGCTGACGCTGGCCAACGCCTATGCCGCGGCGCGCGGAATGTACCTGCTGGTCGAAACGGTCCTGGTGCCGAAATCGCCCACCATCCGCCTGTGCCGCGCCTCGGACCGCACGGCGCGGATCGTCACGCGCTGGTGGAACGTGCTGGTCGCCATGCCCTCGATCGTCGTGTGCCTCTCCACGCTGGGCGGATTGTTCCACCTCGCCCCGCGCGGGACCGAGGCCCTGATCCGCGCCCTGGTGCTGGCCGAACATCTCATGATCGCCGTGTTCATATGGCGCATCCGCCATCAGGTGGCCGCGTCCCTGCAACCGCCGGCCCGTTTCCAGAAAAGTTCGTTCTGGCTCTTCCTCGGCCGCCTGGCGCAGCTCTGGTGGCTGCCGGCCATGGTGTTCGACCTGGCGCTGTGGCTGGTCTGGGCAACCCATACACGGGGCGGCTATGCCTGGATCTGGCGCACCACGGTCCTGACCATCATCGTCATCGTCGTCTCGCGCGTGCTGTCCCTGCTGCTCTTCGGTGCACAGAACCGGCTGTTCCATATCAATGACGATGTCGAATCCCGCTATCCGGGCCTGCGGGCCCGGGCCGATTATTACTATCCCTATGCACGGCGCTGCCTGTCCGCATTGCTGATCTTCGCCACAATGGTCATCCTGCTGCAGGCATGGGGCATTCCCGCCCTCTCCTTCTTCCTGCACGGCGAACTCGGCACGCGGATCATCGCCGCCATCCTGTCGATCCTGATCGCCTTCACGGTCGCCATCGTGGTCTGGGAGGCCGCGAACGCCGCCCTGCAGAACCAGATCAACCGCTACGAGACCAGCGAGCAGGTCTCGCGCGCCATCCGGCTGCGCACGGTCCTGCCGATCATCCGCACCGTGCTGCTGACGGTCATCGTCATCATCGTCGCCGTCACCACCCTGTCGCAGATCGGGCTGAACGTCGCCCCGCTGCTCACCGGCGCCGGCATCATGGGTGCCGCGATCGCCTTCGGCTCGCAAAGCCTGGTGAAGGATTTCATCACCGGCTTCTTCATGCTGGTGGAAAACGCCATGCAGGTCGGCGACTGGGTCACGGCGGGGGGCGTGTCCGGCACGGTCGAACATCTGTCCATCCGCACGCTGCGCCTGCGCACCACGTCGGGCGACGTGCACATCATCCCGTTCTCGTCCGTCACCTCCATTGCCAACACCTCGCGCGACTACAACGTCGTCATCGTCAGCTTCATGCTCGATCTCAGCGAAAACCCGGACCGCGTGGCGTCCATCCTGGCCGACGTCGTCGCCGGCATGCGCGCCGATGACCTGTTCGCGCCGCTGATCCTGAGCGACTTCACCTTCCTCGGCGTCGACAATGCCGACGGCAACGGCGCGAAATTCATCGGCTCGTTCCGCACCACGCCGGGCAGCAAGTGGAAAGTGTCGCGCGAATATTATCGCCGGCTGGGCCTGCGCATGGTCGCCGAGGGGGTAAAGTTCCCGATCCCGTCATCCCTCTCGCTGATGGCCAATTTCGGTCCCACTCCTCTTATGATCGGACAGGCCGAGCCGGCACCGCCTGCCAACACCAACACCGCGCCGGCGCCTCTCCAACCGGACCCGTCGCATGACTGACACGCTCCTGCCGGCCGATCTCGCCGGCGTCGAATCCCCCCTGGCGCAGGGCGGCTTCGCCTTCCTGCACGCCCCCACCACCCACGCCCTGCTCGCACCCTGCGGCCTGGCCGACTGGGACGGATTCGCCGCCAGCTGGAACCGGCTGGGGCTGGACCGCTACATGGCCGATGGCGGCCGCTATCGCCGGCGGCGGCACGCCACCTACACGGTTTCGGCAGACGGGATCGAACGCAAGAAACACCAGCCGCACTATCAGAGCCGCGATTACAACGAGCTGAATGGCGGCATCGAACGCTGGTTCCGCCCCGTGGAGGCCGCCATCGGCACCCACCCGGCGCTGATCGCCGTGCTGCGCCTGATGCGGCGGCTGGTCACGGACCTCACCCCGCCCGACCGCCGCCCCGACGCCTGGCATGTCGAAATCCACCAGTTCCGCATCGAGGCCCGCGCAGAACAACCCGGCGAGCCGACACCCGAAGGGCTGCATCGCGACGGCGTGGACTGGGTGCTGGTCCTGATGGTCCAGCGCGAGAACGTGGCCAGCGGCGAGACGACGATCCACGATCTCCATCGCCGCCCGGTCGGCCATTTCACCCTCACCGAACCGCTGGACGCCGCCCTGGTGGACGATAACCGCGTCTATCACGGCGTCACCGCCGTCCGGCCGCTCGACCCCGCGCGCCCCGCCTGGCGCGATGTGCTGGTCGTGACCTTCCGGCACCAGTAAGGCCGCGCCCCCGACGTCATGCTGTTCAGCACCCAGGCCTTCCTGCTCGGCTTCCTGCCGCCGACGCTCGCGCTGTTCTATCTGTGCGCCGGCAACCGCACGGTGCGGCAGGCGGTGCTGGTCGCGGCCTCGCTGCTGTTCTACGGGCTGTGGAACTGGCACTTCGTCCCGGCACTGGTGGCGCTGACGCTGGCCAACTGGGCGCTGGGCCGCGCCTGGGCGGCCACCGGGCGCCGCATCTGGCCGATCGCGGGGATCGCGCTGAACCTCACGATCCTCTTCGTCTTCAAATACGCGCATTTCTTCGCCGATAGCCTGGCCTGGGCGGCAGGCCGCCCCCCGCCGGCCTGGACCATCCTCCTGCCGCTGGGCATCTCATTCTTCACCTTCCAGAAAATCGCCTATCACGCCGACCTACTGCGCGGCGCCCGTCCCGTGCGCGGCGCGCTCGATTTCCTGGAATTCGTGACCTTCTTCCCCCAGCTGATCGCCGGCCCCATCGTCCGCCATTCGGAAATCGTGCCGCAGTTCGGCACCGACCCGCGCGGCCCCGCAATGTGGGAGAACCTGTCGCGGGGGGCCATGCTGCTGCTGCTGGGGCTGGCGAAGAAGGCCGGCCTGGCCGACACGCTGGCCCTGACCTGCAACCCGCTCTTCGCCCACGCGGCAGGCGGCGCCACGCCGAATCTCGCCGAAGCCTGGGTCGCCGCCCTCACCTACACGCTGGAAATCTTCTTCGATTTCTCGGGCTATTCCGACATGGCGATCGGCATGGCGCTGATGTTCGGCCTGCGCCTGCCCTTCAATTTCGACGTGCCCTACCGCGCCACCAGCATCCGCACCTTCTGGCAGCGCTGGCACATGACGCTGTCGCGCTTCCTGCGCGATTACGTCTACATCCCGCTCGGCGGCAACCGGCGCGGCGCGGCGCGCCAGATGGTCAATCTGGTGGCGACCATGATGCTGGGCGGATTGTGGCACGGCGCGGGCTGGACCTTCGTCGCCTGGGGCGCGCTGCATGGCGCGGGGCTGGCGATCAACCATGCCTGGACCCGCGCGGGCCTGCGCCTGCCGGCATTGGTGGGGTGGGCGGTGACGATGCTGTTCGTCATCATCGGCTGGGTCCTGTTCCGCGCGCCCGATTTCCCGACCGCCGGCCGGGTGCTGGCCGGCATGGCCGGCATGGGCGGGCCGGGCCATACCAGAATCGTCGATGCGGCAGTGTTCTGGATCGCCCTGGCCGTTGCGCTGGTCGGCCCATCCTCGCAGGACGCCATGCTGCGGCTGCTGCGCCCCAGCCCGCTGGTCGCGGTGCCCGCCGCGATCGCCTTCGTCTTCCTGCTGCTGCTGATCGGCGGACGGATTCCCGATGCCTTCATCTATTTCCAGTTCTGACCCCGGCCAGGGCGCGGCCTGGCGCCGCTTCGCCCGCGCGCTCGCCTTCACGGCAGCCGGGGTCGGGGCGTTCGTCTACCTGTTCGTCGCCCTCGTCGATCCATGGGACATGCTGCCCCTCTCGCCGCCCTGGCACCGGATTCCGATTTCCAGCAACGCCCGCTACAGCATGCCGGCCCTGGCCGTCAGCCCCCGCTTCGATTCCGCAATGGTCGGCACCTCGACCGGCCGCCTGCTGCAACCGGCCATCCTCGACGCCCCGTTCGGCGCCCATTTCGTCAACATGGCCATGAACAGCGCGACGCCGTGGGAACAGGACCGCATCCTGCGCCTGTTCCTCCGCCATCATCCTGCCCCGCGCGTGGTGCTGATCGATATCGATGCCGAATGGTGCTTCGCCGACCGCCACGGCCTGTCCGGGCCCAACCGCCCGATGCCCGACTGGATGTACGAGGGCTCGCCCTGGCGCGGCTATCTGGAAATGATGAACATGTATGCGGTGCAGGAAGCCGCCAACCAGTTCATGTGGCTGATCGGGCACAAGACACAGCGTTTTGGCTCCGACGGCTATGCCAGCTTCGTACCGCCTGACAGTCTCTACGACCCACGCCGGGTGGACGAATTGTTCCGCACCTGGGCCTTCGACACGGCCCCGGCCAACGGGCCGGCATCGCCGCCGGCGTCAATCCCCTTCCTGTCCCGCCTGCTCGACACCATTCCGGCGGAAACCATCAAGATCCTGTGGTTCCCTCCCTCGGCGCGCGAACAGCAGGGTGCCCCGGGCACCCAGGTCGCCGCCACGCGCGCCGCCTGCCGCACCGCCATCGCCACCCTCGCCCGCACCACCCCACACGCCCTGGCGATCGACTTCGAAATCCCCGGCCCCCTCGCCGACAGCCGCGCCAATTTCTGGGACCCGATCCATTACCGCCAGGCCGTAGCCCACATGGTGATGGACGACCTGGCCGCCGTCGCCACGGGTCGAGACGTGCCCGCCACGCAAGCCAGGGTCCTCGTGCCGCCGCATCCCTGAGCGCCACCTCTTGCCCGACTGCCCCTATCTGATAAGGAAACAGGACCAGTCAACGCGGCACGCCGTCGCCCGCCCACCCTTTTTCCCAGACCACCCGCCACGGGGATGTCCTGCGATATGGAGAGGCTGTGAACAGTACCGATCGCGGCCAACCGGAATGGTCCCTGCAAGCCGGCGACAATGCCAACGTGATCGTCCTGTCCGGCGACTGGATCGCGCAGCAGGGTCATGTCCCCGACTTCCCATCCGACGGGCTGCACCAGGCCCGGCCGAACCAGCCCCTGACCTTCCGCACCGACGGGCTGGGGCGCTGGGATACCGGGCTGATCGGCTTCCTGTGGGCCCTCAAGCAGGGCGCGGCACAGGCCCATCTCGACATGCGCGCCGAAACCCTGCCGGATGCGGCGCGTAAGCTGCTCGACCTGCTGCCCGACCGCCCCGCGCCCGCTCCGCCCTTGCCCCGCCGTCCCTTCGCCCCCCTGGCGGCCATCGGCACCGTCACCATCGACAGCCTGACCGAAATCGGGACCGTGACCGAACTGGGCATCGAAACCGCGAAAGGCGGCGTCGCCACCGTGACCGGCCGCGGCCGGATGCGCATGACCGACCTGATGTCGAACATCCGCGACGCCGGCCCGTCGGCGCTGCTGATCGTCAGCGTCGTGAACTTCCTGGTCGGCGCGATCCTGGCCTTCGTCGGCGCGGTGCAGCTGCGCAAATTCGCGGCCGATATCTATGTCGCCAGCCTGGTCGGCATCGCGATGGTGCGCGAGATGTCGGCGGTCATGACGGCCATCATCATGGCCGGCCGCACCGGCGGCGCCTATGCCGCGCGCATCGCCACCATGCAGGGCAATGAGGAAATCGACGCCCTGACCGTCTTCGGCATCCCGGTCTCCAGCTACCTGATCCTGCCCTCCATCCTCAGCCTGACCGCCACCATGCCCTTCCTGTATCTGTACGGGTGCCTGGTCGGGATGCTCGGCGGCTTCACGGTGGCGATCGGCATGCTGTCCGTCACCGGCGCCGGCTATTTCCACCAGACGCTCAATGCCGTGGCGCTGAACCAGTTCGTGTTCGGGTTCATCAAGAGCATCTTCTTCGCCATCCTGATCGGCCTGACCAGCTGCCGCATCGGCCTGCAGGCCGGCCGCAGCGCCGCCGATGTCGGCGTGGCCGCCACCCGCGCGGTGGTGGTCGGGATCGTGGGCGTCATCGCGCTGGACGCAATCTTCGCCGTCATCGCGACGACGATCGGAATCTGACATGGCGCCTCAAACCCCCGCCACCGATACAAGCGACACCCTGATGTCCCTCCAGGGCATCACGCTCGCCTTCGGGCCGAAAGTGATCCAGAAGGACATCTCCTTCGACATCAAACGCGGCAGCATCTTCGCCGTCATGGGCGGCTCAGGCTGCGGCAAGAGTACCGTCCTCAAGAGCATGATCGGCCTGTTGCGCCCCACCGCCGGCCATTACCTGGTCGATGGCGAGGATTACTGGACGGCCGACCCGGCCCACCGCCAGACGGTCAGCCGGCGCTTCGGCGTGCTGTTCCAGAGTGCGGCCCTGTGGAGCTCGCTCACGGTCGGCGAAAATGTCGCCCTGCCGATGCAGATGCTCACCAAGATGGACCCCGCCACCGTCCGCAACCAGGTGGAACTGAAACTCGGCCTGGTCGACATGCTGCACGCCATCGACCAATACCCGTCCGAACTCAGCGGCGGCATGAAGAAACGCGCCGGCCTGGCCCGCGCCATGGCGCTGGACCCGGACATATTGTTCTTCGACGAGCCCTCCGCCGGACTCGACCCGATCACCTCGGCCCGGCTCGACGATCTGATCCTGAACCTGCGCGACGGTCTGGGGGCCACCATCGTCATCGTCAGCCACGAACTGCCCAGCCTGTTCAAGATCGCCGATGACGGGATCTTCCTCGACGCCAAGACCAAGACCCCGATCGCCCACGGTGCGCCGTCCTGGCTCCACGATCACTGCGACGAACCGCAAGTCCACGCCTTCATGCACCGCGAACGCGAAACCGAGTCCGGGAGGACCGACTGACCCATGGCAAATCGAGAAACGATCGTTGGCGCCTTTGTCGTCGGGGGCGTGGCCCTGGGCATGGGGGCCTTGATATTCTTCGGAAATTTCAACCTCTTCTCGCCCACAAGGCAGGCCACCGTGGTGTTCCAGGGCTCGACTTCCGGCCTCAGCATCGGCGCGTCGGTCACCTTCCGCGGGGTACGGGTCGGCGCGGTCGATTCCATCTCGATCACCTATGATGCCCGAACCCACGCCGCCTATATCCCGGTGACGGTCGAACTCCAGCCCAACCGCATCTCGATCGCCGGCAAGTCAGGCAGCCACCGCAGCCTGACCCTGCAGAGCATGATCGACCACGGGCTGCGCGCGTCGCTGAACCTGCAAAGCTTCGTCACCGGCCAGGCCGAGATCGACCTCGATTTCGACCCTTCCGCCCCTGCGGTCCTGCACCCCGACATCGTGTCCGGCAAGGAGGTCGAGATCCCGACCCGCCAGTCCGCGATCCAGAAGGTGCAGGAGACCCTGACCCAGCTTCCCCTGAAGGAACTGGCCGACAACGCCCAAGCCGCTCTCGCCAGCATCAAGCAGTTGAGCGAACGGCTGGATCAGGACCTGCCTCCGCTGGTCGACAGCATCAAAGAGACCTCCGACCATTCGCGCATCGCCGTCGACAGCGCGACCCACGCCATCCAGGATCTGGAACAGCGGCTGAGCACGACGCTGACCGCCATCGACCGGCTGGCCAATACCGGCACCCAGCAGCTCGACGCCCGCGGCGCCGACCTGCATGAAGTGCTGCGCAACGCCAACGACACGGTCATCCAGGCCCGCGACAGCCTGTCCGCCCTGCACGACATGACATCGCCCCGCTCGGCCGACCGCGCGAACATCGACTCCACCCTGCGCGACCTGTCCGCCGCCGCCGCCGCCCTACGCGGCTTCGCCAGCGACGTCGAACGCAATCCGCAACTCCTATTAATGGGACGCCGCCCATGAGAGGCTATTCTCCCAGCCGGTCTGCCGGCGATCCGACGCACGTTTCCTGCGCTCCGGTGCTCACTTCCATCAAGGCCGCTCCGCGCCGAGGCTCGGAAACACACGCCGGGCGGCGTGCTTCGCGACCCTCTCGCTCGGCAGACCGGCTGGGAGAACAGCCTCTCCCACGCCGGGATCAACGCGTTCCGGCGTGGGTGGCTGGGCTTGTTCTTCCCGCGCTGCTCGCCGCCTGCGCGTCGCCGCCGGTGCGGTTCTATACGCTGGGGGCGCCGGCCATCGCGACCGGTGCGGTGCCCGTCGGCAGCGTCACGCCGGCAACGCCGACCGTCGCGGTCGCCCGCGTCACCCTGCCCGATTATCTGGATGGCCAGGACCTGATCGCCCGCGACGGCAACCGCATCGAACGCAGCGCCACCGGCCGCTGGGCCAGCCGCCTGTCCCTGGGCGCCACCGACCTCATCACCGCGCGCCTGGCACAGAGCCGCACCGACCTGTTCGTGACCGACCAGCCGCAAATCCTGCCCGCCACCTGGAGACTCGCAATCAACATCAGCCGGCTGGACATCGCGCATGACGGCACCGCCTCTCTGACCGCCGACTGGTCGATCATCCCCCGCGACGAACGCCAGCCCCTGCTGCACCAACGCACGACCCTGACCCGCCAAGGCCCCGCCACAACCGACGATCAGGTCGCCACCCTGACCCAGTCAGCGCTAGACGCCTTAGCCGACCAAATCGTCACAAGCACTCAGAATCTGAAATATTGAATCCAAATCAACAATCTCTTCTTTTTCCAGGGAAAGAGAAGAGATAAAGATGCATCTTTGTCCATTCGGTCATGTTTAGTGCAAATTTCCGATTTAACGGGATGAACGGATGGTCCGCAGTCAGGCGGCAACACCAAAAAAACGACCATCATATGGCCGACGTTCTCGGCAACAATACATGCCTTTCGATCAATGATATGAACATTTCGTCCTCTGGGAAGCGGATGCACATTGCATCCGCCGAACCGGCATTCGATGGAAAAGCTCTAGATTTCTGCGCTCCCTTGGACTAGCGAGAGTGCTGGTCGATAGAGGAAGGGCACCCGCCACGCTGGTGGCGAACTGCTGAGTTTTTCAAGGAAACCTATCCCCTCGAGTTGACCAACAATAATAATCGTGGCCGCATCATCAGTATTCCATAGAGTTTTTAAATTCGACAGCGGTTGTGTCGCCTTCTGTTCCTTCAGAGCCTCAATATAGGGTCTCAGAGAGGGATATTCTGCAAAAATCGTTTGTTCTAGACGACTTTTTGAAACCTCTGGAAGAGCCTCTTTAAATGAACTTTGTTCGAATAGACGGCCGCCGGAAAGTTGTCTTTCACCGCGTTCGAGTCGATTGATCTGCACATCTCGGAGTTCGCTTAGAAAATGGATCAGTTCTCTCGGCGCGGTAGATGAGATTGCATCTTTTGTTCGTCCCAGAATCCATCCAAATGTTTTCGGTTTATTTGGACCAGTCTCGACTTGATCGGGAAACATAGAATTAAGAAAATTTTCTTGCGTAACAAAATCCTCCAGCACCTCACTCGGGTTTAATTTATAATATTCGCAAATAGAATTATTTGCTAACGCTCGCCTCACCACCAAATTTGTCAAGTCTTCTGCGCTCCAATTGATGATCAGCGCTCGTTCGATATGGCTTGCTTCGCGGAAACCATCTTTTGTAATTTCACGCCATATGTCGGTTCGAAGAAAAATCTTCGTAGAAATATTTTTATGTCGCTTCGTATCAAGATAAAACTTAAAAAGAGCTCGAAGCGCTGCCGCTTCGAGGCCCGGCTTACTGGCGAAAGCTACATCTAAACGATCCAGTACGATCCATAAAGAATACCCTGCCTCAAGTAATGTTTCACTGGTAAGCTCAAATAACTCATCGACAGATACGATGCCTTTTCTGGCTTGTGAGGATGTTGGTTCGCGAAGAACAATTTTCCCCTTTACACCGGATGGCATTCCAGAAATGGGATCGAGGGAGAGTTCTGTCTCAATCGACTCTGGCTTGGATAGCGCGCGCACATAGTCCATCGCATAGCGCAGGGCTCGGCTGAGCGACCACCGCGCCGGGATAAGGTCGGCCTCTTCCAGCTTTGTGAAAAGCTGGTCAATATGGCGTCCCTTTATCCCATAATCACGAATCGCGTGAACACAGAGCGTCAAAGCATAGAGCTTCCAAACGCCTATGAAATGAAATTCATCGTATGGCGGGTCGTCAATGATGTCCCTGAACGCTGGCGCGCCTTGGGGATTCTCTCCAGGGACCAGCAAAATATTTCGGTCGAAAAGATCGTCGGCACTCTGTATGATCAAATTGTAAATTGCACTCTTTCCGCTTCCCTTCGGTCCATACACGACATCTACTTCACCTTTAAAAACCTGACTCCATTGCTCAGTTTCTACAAAATAACGCCTAAGCTGCTCAGCTTCTTCCTCTGCGGTCCGTCGGCCGAACGTCGCTTGGCGCAAAACTTCAAGCGGTTGCATTGTTTCGACTACTCCCCAAAATTACGTATCTACCACACACATTTCAGACATTTATCTTCATGTTGTCAAATATTATACTTCCAATATTATGGAAAAATCATATATTTTCTATCATTAGAGAGAAAATTACAATAATCACAGATAAAAAATATGCAAGCGTACGGCTAGAGCACTATCCAATCGGATAGACGCATCTGGTTGGATAAAGATAATCGTTAAAACAATGTGCTAGAGACACCCTCATGAACCAGTGTGAATGGACATGGCTCTAAGTCGCCCTTCTGCCTCATTGACTTTCAACATGCGCCAAACCGGAACACTCCACTTCATGTGGATTCCAAAAATTCCGACCGTCAATCGTCGGCAAGCCCGAACTGACCGGGATAAGGCATCGCGCTTCGCCCCAGTTTCTTCTTTTTCCACTCCGCCATCGCCCTGTCATATTCCACATGACGCAAGACGAACTGTAGCGCCTCCACATGGCGCTCGTCATTGGCATCCATCATGCCACGACGCCAACCAGCCGCGATCAACCAATGCTCCCCTGCAAGAGCATAGGAACCGGCCCGATGATGCTTCAAAGCAAGCCGCTCGAGCCCATGATACTCGGTATGAGGGTTGGCGAGGGCCTCCGCACTGATGATGAAGCCGTCACCTTTCCACTGGAACGTCGATTTCATATAAGGAAACTGCCGCGTCAGGCCGCCCGGATCACCGAAATGCTCCTTGATCAGCATCGGCACCAGCCTGTCGTAAGATCGACGCCATTCGCACTGCACACGCCACTCCCTGAAGATCACGTTGATGAATGTCGCCCGCTATAACGAAGCGGTCGGCCAGTGTCGATTTTCCGACACGCACGCACAATACGATCCGGGGAAAGTTGGACAGCACCGCGTCAGATCATTCACCCGCCCTCGCCGGCGGTGCCCCCGGCACATGGTCGGCATACCGGTCCCAATGCAGCGCCAGTTCGCGCACCACGACGCTGCCGACCTGATAGGCGGCAGCGACCGAGGGCAGATAGCCGGAATACCCGCCTTCGCTGGCCTCGGATTTCAGCAATTCGGCTGCACTCTCGCCCGGCGGCGGCATGTCGAAATTGCTGCCGGTCCGCAGCACCAGCACCCGATCGGGGTCCACCCGCCCGGCCTGCGCCTGCAACGTCAGCGCCTGCATCAGGCCGATTTCTTCCTCGGCCGTGGTGGCGAAGGTGCCCTTGCCCTCGGTCCAGTAGCCGACCCAGCGCTCCGCCCAGCGGTTCATCCGCTCGCCGACCCAGAACGTCTCGCTGGACAGCGTGTCGCCCAGCAGCACGGCAGGCGGCTTCTGCGCCTGCGGATAGCCGACATAGCGCGCCCGGATCGCCTTCAGCGCCGGCGTGTCGGGCAGCGCCAGCGAACGCGTCAGATTATACGCCCAGCCCACCAGCGCCGGATTGAGCGTATATTCCATGTCGCCCGACAGCGAATGCAAAGGCGGCACCGGCTTGTCGGTCGGCGTGCTGCCCTGCACCGGCGTATAGCCATCCGGCCAGTCGGACGGAATCTCCCGCGCATCGATCGCATGCGCCAGCCCGCCATTGATGACGCGTGGCGCCCACGCCGCCCCACCGATCGACGAGAAATTAGGGTCGATGCCGGCAATGCCCGCCAGCACGAAATAGGTTCGCCGCAGGTCGAAACGCGGGTCCAGCACCAGCGCGGTCATGGCCGAAGCCATATGTTCCGGTCCCTCACCAGTGGCGATGCCCAGCACCTGAAGGTCGGGATTATAGCGCATCACCCCATGCCAGGTGCCCGGCGCCGGCAGTTCCTGCTTCAGCGGCAGCTTCTCCACCCAGGTCTGGAATTCGCCCGGCACGTCACCGGTATCCTTGCCGATCTCGAACGTCACCACCACCACCACGCGCACAGGGATCTGCGCCGCGCGGGCCCCGGCACTCCCACAGGCCGCCATGGCACCCAGCAGACAGGCCCCCGCCAGCCGCCGGCCCAATCGTTTGCGCGATGCGTGCGTCATCATGCCGGTCCATGTCCTTTCGACCGCGCGGAGCCAGCACCCAGCCCCGCTTCGCGGATCATCGTGGTTTCGAAATCATGCAGCCGCGCTTCCAGCGCCCATTGCAGGCGCGCCCGGGCACTCGCGGCCAGAAAATCATGGCAGGCACCGCTGGCCGGAACCGGCCCCGCCGGCACGGACGCACAGGCCGCAACCATCCGATAAGGCGCCACCCCGCGCCACAGGCTCTCGCCGGGGACAAAGGCATATTCCAGCCCGGCGCGCGACAGATCGCGCAAGGCGGCATAATCCAGCGCATAGACCGTCGCCGCGCGCGCATATTCATGCGTCAGGTCGATCCGCGACACGCCCTCGTCATCGGTCGACAGCGCCACCGGCACCCCCGCCGCGCGATAGGCATCGAACGGATGCCCCGCCCCGGCAATGCCGAGAATGACATCGTTGCTGGTCAGGTTGATCTCCACCATCACCCGGCGCCGCGCCATCTCCGCCATCAGCGCGTCCGGATCGTCCTCATGCAGGATATCGACCCCATGGCCGATCCGGCGCGCCCCCGCCACCTCGACCGCCTGCCGGATATGGTCGCGCAACCCCTCGGGCGGCACCATGCCGGGCGCCAGCTCCCCCGCATGCAGCGACAGCTTCACCCCCGGATCGCGCTCGGCCAGCCAGCCGAACATGCGCATATGCAACCCGTAATCGCGCATCGCCACCGCATCATCCTCGGGTGCCACGATATTCACACCGACAAAGCGCGGATCGGCATGGACGAGCGCATACCCGAAATCAAGCTGAGGAAAGACCATGGCAGGCGGCATGGTGCGGATCGTCTGGTACAAATAGCGCACCGTCACCCCGCATCCCGGCGCGGCCTGCGCCGTCCCGCACCGCAGCACGGCCCGCATCCGCGCCTCCATGGCGTCGACATCCTGCCGCGCCGCCCCAACCAGCACCGGCAGGTCGGGAGTAATCGCCCGGTCGGCCTCGGCAAACGCCTCGTCATGCAGAGGATGCCGCGCCCCCAGCCCCGCCACCGCGCCAAGCTGGGGCGAAATCATCAGTTCCAGATACAGGACATGGTCGCCGGCCGCATGCGTCACTGCCTCCGCCAGCATGTCGCCGCCATGGGCCGCCTGCGCGGGCATGAAGCGCGCAAAGGTCGCAAAGAAATGGTCATGCCCCGACCGGTCGGACGCAGTCGGCACGAAATCGCGCATCGACAGCGCATCGATCATGTCCGCCCGCATGTCCGGCCGCCCCGACAGGTCGGCAGCCCGAACCCCATCGCCGCCCGCCGCGCAGGCACCAGCCAGAATGCGCCCGTGCGCGGGCGAGACGCACAACCCATCCTGCGCCGCCCAGTCCAGCATGCTCTCGGCATAGACGGCGCCGGCCAGATGATTATGCAGGTCCGCGCCCTTGGGCATGGCCCGCAACAGCATATCCAACCGCACCGGATCCCGGCCCAGCAGCGCAAAAGCGCGCGACGCGGCATCGGACGATACGGGTTGGGGCGCGGCAAGAGCCGCCCCCGGCAGGATCAGGCCGGCGGCCAGGGCACAGACAACGGAGAATCGCGACATCCGCCGATCGTGCGGCGATCGATTCAAAAACGCAACAGGCCGCCCGATCAGCCCGCCGCCTCGCGCACGGGGCTGAAACGGGGCACGCCGTCCACGTCCTCGACCCACATGGCCAGTGGCCGCACCCAGTAATCACCGCGCGCCTCGCTGCGATAGGTCACCAGCCATTCCTCGGTCTCGGAATGCCGGCCGACACAGATCAGCGTGTACAGACCGCCCTTGTAATGACGGTATGGACCCGGCCGTGTCCTTTCGGTCTCGTTCATGCGTTACTCCCCTCACGGGGCTCCGGATCGCGGTCCGGAGCCAGCCTTCCCCCAAGGCGGCCCTCAGGACCGCCCGCGAACCGACGGACCTCATCGCATGATTCGCCCGCCCCGTCATACCAGCCTGCTCGCCACCCTGGCCGCCGCCATGGCGCTCGCCCCTGCCGCCCTGGCCGCACCCCGCCACCCGGCAGCCCCCGCGATCGACAGCGGCGATCCGGTCATCCTGGCCCAGCAACCCGGCGGCGCGCTGGACCAGGCAGCCCGCACGCTCAATGCAGCCGACCTGGCGGCGGCCACGCGCAAGGGCGATACGCCCGTGGTCCTGGTCGGCTCCGCCCCCCTCTCGACCCATGCCGGGGACACGGCCCTGTTCGTGCAACTGCAATCGGCCAATCTGTGCGGCTCGGCCGGCTGCGCCACCTCGGTCTATCTGCGGCGCGACCGGCACGACTGGGTCAAGGTGCTGGATTCCGTCAGCGGACCGATCGCCCTGTCACACCACCTCCATGGCGGCATGCGCGACCTGATCGTGGACAGCACCGACCGCTGGGTCTGGAACGGCACCACCTACCGCGACACCATGCCCGCCGCCCCCGACACCGGCCTGCGCCGCTCGATCGAACAATTCCAGGCGCAACATCACACGGAACAACCGCCGCAATAACGGGTTGTGCCGGCACCGCCGTCGGGTACCGACCGTGATCAGACCGCAGCAATGACCCGCCGCGTCTCCTCGACCGCGATGGCCCATATGGCGTGCATCTCCGCATCCGCGCGTGCGTAGCGTCCGCCGAAATTGCCGTCGCCCAGGCGAATCCTGACCATTTCGGGCGTCACATCATGCAATTGTTCCAGCATGATGGCCGGCTTCGCCTCCTCCGGCTGGGCGATGCCCGCAATACGCGTCCACGGAAAATTCTCCATCCACGACGCATGCATCGCCACTGGATCGGTCGCCGTCACGATACGCCAGGTTTCCGGCGCCCGCCACCAATCATGAAATACGCCTCTGCAATCGATATTTTTCTCAAACCACAGTGAGAGTGACGGCCAGATCGGACAATTGCCACCGTGCCCGTTCACAAACACAAAGCGACGGAACCCCTGGCCGTGGAGGCTGGTCACGAGGTCCTCAAGAAGGGCAAGATAGGTTTCCGTCCGCAGCGAAATCGTGCCGGGATAGGCAAGAAAACGCGGCGTCATGCCGAACGGAACAACGGGACAGACCGGAATCCCCAGCGGTCCGCAGGCTTCAAGCGCCACGCGCTCGGCCAGGATCGCATCCGTGAACAGGCTCAGATAGGCATGTTGTTCGGTCGAACCGAGCGGGATAACGATGCGATCATCCGCCTCCAGATAGGCCTCGACCTGCATCCAGTTCATCTCGCGTAAATTCATGATGTTTCCTGTGACATGCGCCCCTCACGGCCGCCGTGCGGTCAGCTCGGCGATCAGGCGGCTGACGTCATGGGGATTGGGCGTGTGCTGATATTCAAAATGGATCGATTCGTCAGGGAATTTCAGCCCGAGATCATCCGCGCCGGTGGCGTAGACGATCACATCGGCATTCCTCGTCAGGACCTCGCATTCCGGCGCGTCGATCAGGACGACCACAGGTTCCGCGATATGCGGCGCGAACTGCTGGACACCGGCTTTCATCGACCCTGCGAACTCCGGATTGATGACGACGAGCAGGACGCGGCTGCCCGGATCGATCTGCGCCAGTTTCATCCGCGTCTCCATCGACGGAATGAAGGTGATGACCGCCACGCCCAGTCCGGGCAACATACGCGCGACCTCGGTGCGGCGATGAGCAAATGTCACAGCCATCTGACACAAGTCAACACGCTGCCGTTCTGACGGATTCGTCTGCAACTGGGTGATGGTCGTCGGCAGAAACCGTACCTTCCCCTCGCTCAGCCGCTCCATCTGCCGACAATAGGCAATTGTGGTCTGCATGAAATTGCCCACGACCATCACCGATGGCGGGGGCACACCCAGGCCGCCACCTTCCATCCGCGCGCTGACCAGGCCCAGGACCTCGCTCGTGCTCAGCCCCAGCGCCCGGGCACGGGTGACCAACACATCGATCGCGGATTGGATCTCCGAGCCGCGCGCGCCTCGGGCCGACCATCCGGCCATCAGGTCGGCAACGAACGTGCCTGCCCCGGTCCGTCCGCGCAGTACGCCGCCGCGCTTGAGTTCGGCATAGACCTGCCCCACCGTGACCGGGGAAATGCCCAGCCGCTCGGCCAGTTCGCGAACAGGCGGAAGCCGCTGGCCCGGCCTGATGACGCCGAGCCCGATCCCATATTCGATCTGTCCCTTGAGTTGCGTTCCGATCGGCAGGTCCAGAGTCCTGTCGATCCGAAAGAGGGTCACGTCCAGGCGCTCGCCCCCATCCTGTTCCACCACCTCCGGGTTGGCGCTGTCCTGTCGAATGAGATCCTCCTCCTCCATCGCCGGACCTGTTCGACAACATTCGGGAACGGCGCAACGTGCCTGCTCATATTAGGACGGAAACTTGTTACACACAAGGATGCTAAAATTTGCCATATCATCCATCTTGTATCATTGCAGAGTAACATTTTGTGTGCTTAATCCGATAACGGTTCGTTCCGGTCGATGAATGACCTGCCGGCGGACCCGACGACCCGACATGACGCAACGGAGACGCAGGCACGCATATGTTCACCAGAAAGATGAACCCCTTCGGCGCCGCAGCCTTCATGCTGCTGTCCTCGACCGCCCTGGCTGCGACACCGCAGAACGCCACGCCCCATCAGAAGCAGCATGCGAAACCGGAGCGTTCACATGCGGCATCGAGCGCGAAGAACGAAAACGTCATGGTCACCGCGGCACTCCGGGCCGCCCACAGCGCCATCACAGACGTGTCCAGGAAGGACATGGAAAAATTCGTCGCAGGCACAAGCCCGCTCAAGATCCTCGGCAGCCTGACGGGCGCGAACTTCGTGTCCAACGATCCCCTTGGCCTCGATATCTATTCGAAATCGTTCTATGTGCGCGGCTTCAACCAGAGCCAGCTCGGCGCGACGCTCGACGGCATTCCGCTCGGGGACCAGTCTTACAACAAATATAACGGCCTCGACGTCAATTCGGCGATCACACAGGACAATATCGCCCGGATGAATCTCAGCCAGGGCGGCGGGGACGTCACGCTTCCGTCGACCAGCGAACTGGGCGGCGCGATGGAATTTTATTCCGCCGATCCGGCCGACAAGGCAGGCGGCACGATCTCGCAGATGTTCGGCAGCTACAACAGCTATCGCACCTACATAAAGGGCGATACCGGCACCTTCACGCCTTTCGGAACGAAGGCATATGTATCCTATATGCGGGTCGATGCCGATAAATGGAAAGGCTATGGTGACCAGTTCACCCAGCAGGTCAATGCCAAGATCGTCCAGCCCATCGGAAACAACAGCAGTATCAAGGCATTTTTCAACTGGAGCGACCTCGCCCAGTACGAATACCAGGACCTGTCCCTGGAGCTGCTGCACAAGGTAGGCCAGCGCCTGGACAACTACGCGCCCGACTACCGCACCGCCTACCTCGCCGCGCAGGGGATTTATCCCTCGTCCTTCGCCTCGCTGTCCGATCCCGCCGATGCCGCCTACTACAATGGCGGACAGGCCGAACGCGATTATCTGGGCGGCCTGACACTCGATTTCGACATGGGCCACCATATCCGCTGGAAGACGTTGTTCTACGGCCATGGCAGCCAGGAATACTCGACCTGGGCGAACCCCTATGTCGCATCGCCGACCGGCGCCCCGCTATCGTTCATGGTCATCCCCGAGCAGGTCCGGCGCCTGGGTTTCACGACCGAGATGACCCACACCTACGAAAACAACGTGCTGCGCACGGGCGTGTGGTTCGAGAACAATAGTTACGATATCGGAAAATATTACTATTCCGAACCCGTCCTCGGGCAGGGCGCTCCGATCGGCGCAGTCGGCCCGTTCAACACCTATGGCGGCCCGTTCGCCCAGGTCTGGGGCATGGGCTTCAACACCAACACGGTCCAATACCACCTGACCGACACGTACCACATCCTGCCGGGCCTCGCGATCACCGGCGGTTTCAAGTCCCTCGTCGTCACCACGGCCGGCGGCGCGAACGAAAATAACGTTTCCTACACCCATGTCGACCAGTTGCCGAACGGCAGCGTCACCTCATCGGCCGCGTTCCTGCCGCACGTCAATATCGACTGGCATTTCCTCAAAAACCACGAGCTTTATTTCGACATGGCCGAGAACATGCGCGCCTTCACCTACGAAGGTTACCAGTCGGGCAGCGTGCCGTCCCTGTGGGGCGTCAAAAACCAGGCGGCATTCGATATCGCGCGCCGGACACTGCGTCCGGAACGCAACTGGACCTACGTCGTCGGCTATCATTATTACGGCAAGGTCGTGTCGGCTTCCGTCGACGCCTACCGCTCGAACTTCACCAACCGCCTCGGGCTCATGGCCTCCGGCTCGCTGGTCAATCCGACCTCGACCGTCGGCAATCTCGGCGGCGTGACCATGAACGGCGTGGATGCCGACGTCGTGATCCGCCCGATCCGCCATCTCGCGATCGACAACAGCATCAGCTACAATCACTCGACATACGACAACAACATCACCTCGGCAGGCGTGCTCTATTATCTGCAGGGCAAGAAGGTTCCCGCCTACCCTCAGTTCATGTACAAAACGAGCCTGACCTACAGCTACGAGGGGCTCTCGGCTCATTTCGATGCAAGCTACATCTCGCGCCGCTATCTCAGCTACACCAACGATACCAGCGTGCCGGGTTTCTGGATGACGAATGTCGGTGCGCGATACAGCTTCGGCCAGCAGAGCATCTTCCGCGACCTCTCGGTCTCGTTCGATGTCTACAACCTGCTGAACACACCCTACATCTCGACGGTGGGCGAGCAAGGCTTCCCGCTGGTGGGCGACCGCCAGTCCCTGCTGGCAGGCTCGCCCCGCCAGTTCTTCGGCTCCATCAACGCCAGGTTCTGACATGATGGAGCCCCGCCGACGCACCTTCCTGCGGATCGCCACGCTCGAATTGTGCGAACGGTTCGGCTTCTACGGCCTGCAGAGCGTCTCGGTCCTGTATTTCATCAGGACCATGGGTCTGTCGGAACAGGGCGCCATCATGCTGTGGGGCGCATTCAGCGCCCTCATGTTCGGCGTGCCCGTTCTGGGCGGCTGGCTTGGCGACAGGATTCTGGGCGCCCGGCGGACGGTCGCCGTCGCGCTCGCACTGCTGGCCATCGGCTATACCGGCCTGGCCAGCGGCATGAGCGGCGCGACCGGTGTCTCGCTGGTGCTGGCCGTCCTGGTCTGCGGCGGCGGCATCTTCAAGCCCAACATCACCAGCCTGCTGCGTCACGCCTTCAGCGGCGCCGACGACCGGCTCGATATCGTTTTCACCATCTATTACATGTCCATCAATATCGGGGCGACAATCGCGGCCCTCGCCATTCCCTTCCTCGCCGTGCATATCGGCTGGCAGGCAAGCTTCGGTATCGCCGCCGCCGTGCTGTGGGCCGGTTTCGCGGTCTCGCTGACGCTGCCGGCCACGGCGCCCCCGCCGGCCGGCGCGCCCGATCGCCGCCTGTGGCTGCTGCTCGGTGCCGGTATCGGCGCGGCCTTTACACTGCTTCACTATCCGGCGCTCGCAAGGACCTGCATCTGGGTCGCGGCCACCGCCATCCTGCTGATCTGGATCATGCTCTACCGGCGTGCGAAACCCGCCTGGCGCGCGGGCCTGAAACTATCCTTCGCCCTCCAGTCCGAAGCGATCCTGTTCTTCCTGTTCAACCAGCAGATCGCGACCTCACTGACCGGCTTCGCGCGCGACCACGTCGCGGGCGCGATCCGCCTCGCGGGCATGGACTGGGCGCTGCAACCCGGCCAGTTCCAGTCGCTGAACAATCTGTGGATCGTCGCGTTCGCCCCCTGCCTCGCCGCACTCTATCACCGCGCCGAACGGAAGGGGCGCCCGATTTCCGTTCCAATCCGCTTCCTGTCCGGTTTCGTACTGCTGACCGGCTCCTTCGTCCTGTGGCGCGCGGCAGCACTGGCTGGCGCGGCCGGGCCGGTCTCGCCCTGGTGGATGGTCGCGGGATATGCGCTGTTCTCACTGGGCGAACTGCTGATCGCGGCCCTCGGGCTCGCCGTCATCGCGCGCTACGCACCGCCCGACGGCGTCGGCCGCCTGATGGGGTGTTTCTCCGTCCTCGGCGGGCTTGCCAGCTATCTCGGCAGCCTCATCGCCACCGATGCCACGCACGGGCCGGCAGGAGGTCTCAGCGCGGCCTCCATCGCCGGATATGCGCATCTGTTCGGCAACCTGGCCGCGCTGGCGGCATTCGTCGCCCTCGCTTCCGCCCTGTTCATCCCCTTCGCCCGCAAGATGGACGCACACTGGCGCCGCGCGCTTCCGCCACCGCCGGCCGCCAACGAACCAATCCTGGAAACCCTGCCATGACGACGCCTCCCGACGCCCCTCTCCCTCCCTGGCAATGGCCCGAGAGCCGCTGGCGCGCAGCCGTCGGACGCGCCAGGGCCGGGCGCTCGCTGCATCCCGCTGCGTGGCCGGACGGCGCACGCTGCGCCTTCGCCATTTCGTTCGACGCCGACCACGACACGATCCCGCTGCGTGACGGCGATGAAAGCCCGATGCGGATCAGCCAGGGCCATTACGGCAACCGTCGCGGCGTGCCGCGTATCCGCGCGCTGCTGCAACGCCATGGCGTGCCCGCAACCTTCTTCTACCCCGCCGTGTCCGCTCTCCTCTATCCCGAGGAAGTGCGCGGCATCGTCGCCGACGGGCATGAAATCGGCATCCATTCGTGGATCCACGAGCGCAACACCCATCTGGACGCAGAAACCGAAAGGGACCTGACCTCCCGCGCGCGGGAGGTGCTACAGGATATCAGCCGCAAGCCGGTCGTCGGCATCCGCACGGCAAGCTGGGATTTCTCGCTCAACACGCTGTCCATCATCCGCGAGATGGGCCTGCTATACGACAGCAGCCTGATGGCCGACGATGATCCGTACGAACTGGTACAGGACGGGGCCCCCACCGGTATCGTCGAACTGCCGCCCGAATGGATCCGGGACGACGCCGTCTATTTCAATTTCGACCGCTTTTCGGCGCTCCGCCCCTACACGCCCCCGCGCGACGTACTGGATATCTTCCTGGCAGAATTCCAGGGCGCCCATGACGAAGGCGGGCTGTTTCTGCTGACGCTGCATCCGCATATCAGCGGCCATCGCAGCCGGATCGGCGTGATCGCCGCCCTGCTCGAAGCCGCCCGGCAGAAGGGGGATGTCTGGTTCGCCACACACGAGCAGGTCGCGGCCTGGTGCATGGCCCACCCCCAGGGAGATACGCCATGAGCCCCGCGCCGACCCGCCGCCCCGTCATCGCCCTGCATGGCGGCTGCGGTGTCATGTCCCGTTCCCTTCTGTCCGAGGAGGAATGGGCCGACGCGCGAGCCGACATCCGCAAGGCGCTGGAAGCCGGATACGCGATCCTGTCCGAAGGCGGCCCATCCGTCGCGGCCGTCGAAGCCTGCGTGATGGCCCTGGAGGATTCCCCGCATTTCAACGCCGGGCATGGCGCCGCACTGAACGCCGCGGGAGGGCATGAACTGGACGCCTCGATCATGGACGGCGCGACCGCGCTGGCGGGTGCCGTCGCGGGCGCACGGGCCGTGCGCAACCCGGTGCGGTTGGCCCGACGGCTCATGGAACAGGATATCCCCATGATGCTGGCCGGCCCGGCAGCCGACGAATACGCCGCCGCCCATGGGCTGGAGACGATGCCGCAATCCTATTTCACCACCCCGCGTCGGGCAGAGGCGCTGCAGGCGATGCGCGCGCACGACCGGCTGGGCACCTTCGCCAGCGAGAGCGAGAAGCACGGCACGGTCGGCGCGGTGGCACTGGATTGCGACGGCAACCTCGCGGCCGCCACCTCCACCGGGGGCTTCACCAACAAGGCGGTGGGCCGCGTGGGCGACAGTGCCATCATCGGTGCCGGCACCTATGCGCAGAACGGCATCTGCGCGGTTTCCTGCACGGGACAGGGCGAACAGTTCATCCGCCACGTGATCGGCCACGAGATCGCTGCACGCGTGCGCTATGCCGGACACTCGGTCGGGGAGGCGATTCGCATGATCCTGGCGGAGACCTTCACGCCGCAGGGGATCGGCGGCGGCGTCATCGCCATCGACCACGCCGGCACGGTCACGGCGGAATTCAACACAGAAGGCATGTTTCGCGGCTGGATCGACGCAAATGGCGAACTCTTTGTCGCCACTCACAAGGACTGAAACTCAAGCCCAATTGCCCGGAAACCGCTCCCGTCCCAATGCCGCCAGAAGGCATTGGGCGGCCCGCCGCTACCCGGCCAGACGGCCAACTGAGAAATGCGGCCTGATGAGCGAGAGTGCCGCACAGGGCCACGCCATCGCATGCTTCCGGGCACCGAGGCGCAGAAAACGCACGTCGGATCGCCACCAACCGGAATTTATCAGCAAGTCTGGAGCGGGTGAAGGGAATCGAACCCTCGTATGTAGCTTGGGAAGCTGCCGTTCTACCATTGAACTACACCCGCGTCGCGGCTAGCCCTATACCGCACCGGCCGGCCCGATGCAATCCACCCCCACCCACCCCACATGGTTGACGAGCAGCCCCGCGATCCGCAATAACCCTGACGTCCAATGGCCCCAAGGGGGCCGCGGGGCCCTCGTGATTTGGATCGGCCGGCTTGCGACGAGGTTAAACAGACGCGCTAAAGAGGCCTGACACCGCCAGACTCCGCGGGCGTCACGGTTTCCACGGTCGGATTTCCGCGTCAGGACGCGGGGCCGCAGAACCGGTTCGCCACCCGGATGCTCCCAGCCTCGGCCTCCTGACGGTTTTGTTCCGGGAACTGACGATGAGCAACGACTCCACCAGCACCTACCGCCCCGCCACCCGCCTGCTCCATGCGGGCATCGAGCGCACGCCCTTCGGCGAGACGAGCGAGGCGATGTTCCTCACCTCCGGCTTCGTCTACGACAATGCCGAACAGGCCGAGGCCACCTTCACCGGCGACGTGGTCCATTACCAGTACAGCCGTTTCGGCAACCCCACCGTCGCGGCGCTGGAATCCCGCCTGGCCGACCTGGAAGGGGCCGAGGCCTGTATCGCGACCTCCACGGGCATGGGCGCCGTCTCCTCGGCCCTGCTGTCGCACGTCAAGGCCGGCGACCGGGTCGTGGCATCGCGCGCATTGTTCGGCTCCTGCCACTGGATCGTCGCCAACCTGCTGCCCCGCTACGGTGTCGAGACCGAATTCGTCGACGGGCGCGACCTGGACGCCTGGGCCGCCGCCCTCTCCCGCCCCACGGCGGCGGTGCTGCTGGAAAGCCCGTCGAACCCGATGCTCGATATCCTGGACCTCCGCGCGATCTCCGACCTCGCCCACGCGGCCGGCGCGCTGGTGGTGGTCGATAACGTCTTCGCCACCCCGCTGTACCAGAAGCCGCTGGAACTGGGCGCCGACGTGGTCGTCTATTCCTGCACCAAGCATATCGACGGCCAGGGCCGCGTGCTGGGCGGCGCGGTGCTGGGCCGCCGCGACTGGATCACCGATACGCTGCAACCCTTCACCCGCAACACCGGCAACGCCCTTTCGCCCTTCAATGCGTGGGTGATGCTGAAGGGGCTGGAAACACTGTCGCTGCGCGTGCGCGCAATGACCGAAAACGCCGCCGCCGTCGCCGACCATCTGGCCGCCGCCGATTGCGTCACCCGAGTCTTCTACCCCGGCCGCACCGACCATCCGCAATACGAACTGGCCAAACGCCAGATGAGCGACGCCTCCACCCTGGTGGCGTTCGAGGTCGCAGGCGGCAAGGAGGGCGCGTTCGCCTTCATGAACGCGCTGCGGCTGATCGCGATCTCCAACAATCTGGGCGACGCGCGCTCCATGGTCACCCATCCGGCCACCACCACGCACATGAAGATCGGCGCCGAAGAACGCGCACGCCTGGGCATCAGCGACGGCGCGATCCGCTTCTCGGTCGGGCTGGAAGATATCGCCGACCTGAAAGACGATCTGGATCGCGGCCTCGCGGCCCTGCGGTCGCGCTGAGCCGACGGGGACCACGCCATGGCCATTGACAGACCGCCGCCGCCGGGAATGCCCCCCGACCCGGACGCCGCTCTGGCGGAGGCCATGGAAGGCGCCCCCTGCTACGAGGCGACCACGGAATCGATCCGCGTGATCGTGCAGACCTTCTGGCTGGACGACCAGTCCATGCCCGAGGAACACCGCTTCGCCTGGGCCTACCGCATCCGGATCGAGAATCTGGGCCGCGAGACGGTCCAGCTCCTGCGCCGGACGTGGGAGATCATGGATGCCGTCGGGCGGGTCGAACATGTCCACGGCGACGGCGTGGTGGGCGAACAGCCGGTGCTGGAGCCCGGCCAGGTCTTCGAATACACATCCGGCACCGGGTTGCAGACACCGACCGGCTTCATGCGCGGCCTCTATCACATGATCGATGCCCGTTCGCACCGGCCGTTCGACGTCCAGGTCCCGCCCTTCAGCCTGGATTGTCCCTACCACCCCACCATCATCCACTAGCGCCCGCGCACGCTCGTTCCCGAAGACAGGATTCATGACCGAGATCTCCCAGCCCCCCCTTCTCCGCCCCTCTCGCGAGGAGGCGGAAGACGCGATCCGCACCCTGCTGCGCTGGGCGGGCGAGGACCCGTCGCGCGAGGGCCTGCTGGACACGCCCGGCCGGGTCGTGCGCTCCTACGAGGAATTCTTCGCGGGCTATGGCGAAGACCCGTCCTCCATCCTGTCGCGCACCTTCTCCGAGGTCGATGATTACGACGAGATCGTGCTCCTGCGCGACATCCGCTTCGAAAGCCATTGCGAACATCACATGGTGCCGATCATCGGCGTCGCCCATGTGGCCTACCTGCCCAGCAAACGCGTGGTGGGCATTTCCAAACTGGCCCGCGTGGTCGACGCCTTTTCGCGCCGCCTGCAGATCCAGGAACGCCTGACGGCACAGATCGCCAACACGATCAACGACGTGCTGCAACCCCACGGCGTCGCCGTGATCCTGGAAGCCGGGCATCAGTGCATGACCACGCGCGGCGTCCACCGCCCCGGCGTATCGATGGTCACCAGCCGCATGCTGGGCGTCTTCCGCACCAATTCCGACACAAGGCGCGAGCTGATGTCCATGCTCAACCGCCCCTCGGTCGCCACCGCCCATCTCTGATACCAAGAGATAAGAGATAGCATGTCGATCTTCCACGGCCTGTCCGCCTTCCCGATCACCCCGGCCGACGAACACGGCGTCGTGGATGCCGACGGCGTCACGCGCCTGACGGCGCACCTCTCGGCGGCCGGCGTCGATTCCATCGGCCTGCTGGGCAGCACCGGAACCTATGCCTACCTCACCAGCGCCGAACGACGCCGGGCCATAAGCGCCGCGGCCAAGAGCGTGGGCGGCCGCACACCCCTGATCGTCGGCGTGGGGACCCTGCGCACGGACGACGCCCAGACCCTCGCGCGCGATGCCGAAGCCGAAGGCGCAGACGGGCTGCTCATGGCCCCGGTCTCCTACACCCCGCTGACACAGGAAGAGGCGTACCAGCATTACGTGGCAGTCGCCGGCGCCACGCAATTGCCACTGTGCATCTACAACAATCCCAGCACCACCCATTTCAACTTCGGCGCGGAACTGCTCGAACGGCTGGCGGACGTCCCCAACATCGCCGCCGTCAAGATGCCGCCCCCGCCCGAAGGCGCCGTCGCCGACGAACTCGCCCGCCTCCGCGCCGGCCCGGTGGGCAGACTGGCCATCGGCTATAGCGGCGACTGGATCGCCGCCGAGGCCCTGCTGGCAGGCTGCGACGGCTGGTTCAGCGTCCTTGGTGGCTTCCTGCCGAAACTGGCCCGCACCCTGGTCACCGCCGCCCGCACGGGTGACGATGCCACCGTGCGGCACTGCAACGACCGGCTCCAGCCGATGTGGGCACTCTTCCGCGCCCATGGCAGCCTCCGCGTCGCCTACGCGGCCATCCATCATCTCGGATTGTCCGAGGCCAGACCGCCCAGGCCAGTGCTGCCCTTGCCCGACCACGAGCAGAAAAAAGTCGCCGACGCCCTGCGCGCATGCACCGAAGAACAGGTGTGACCACATCGCAGACCTGTTCCGTATATCTGCGAACAGATCGAGAGATGCCGAATTATTGAAGCACTCGACCAGGCGCATCGCGATCATCCGGCTCATCACCCGTTTCCAATAGACCCAGCCTGCAAGCGGATCATTCCCGATCCCTCCGCCCGACCGCCTCCCCCGCGGGATCAGTGCGCCGGCGACGTTCCCCCACAAAATCGGCTGCGGACAGGGTGACCCGGTTCCCACACCGGCCATGGCTGCCTATAAATGACCATCGGCCGGATCATCCGGCTTCGCCAGCGGCGCCACGCGGCGCCGCCTGGGTTCCGAGGGTTCACTGAATGACACGATTGTTCCGCATCAGCACGCTGATCGCCACGACCGCGCTCGCCAGTCTTTCCGCTAGCGCAATGGCTTCCTCCAACCCATTCGCCGTCCCGAGCACGCTTCCGCTCCAGGCGCCGCGTTTCGACATCATCCATGACGGCGACTACAAGCCGGCCTTCCTCCAGGCCATGGCGATCCAGAAGGCCGAAATCCGCCGCATCGCCGACAATCGCGCCGCGCCGACCTTCGACAACACGATCGTCGCGATGGAACGCTCGGGCCGCATGCTCGACCGCGTGGGCCTGACCTTCTACGGCGTCTATCAGGCCAACACCAACGACACGCTGGACAAGACACAGAGCATCGTCGCCCCGCTGCTCTCGCAACATCAGGATTCGATCTATCTCGATGCGAAACTCTTCAAGCGCGTCGAGACCCTGTACAATGACCGGGCCCACCTGAATCTCACACCCGAGCAGACGCAGGTGCTCACACTCTACTACCAGCAGTTCGTCCATGCCGGCGCGAAGCTCTCACCCGCCGACCAGACGAAACTGCGTGCCCTGAACACGCAGATTTCCACACTGGAAACAGCGTTCCAGCAGAAGCTCCTGGCCGCCACCCGTGACGGCGCGCTGACGGTCGACAGCAAGGCCGCCCTCACCGGCCTCGATGACGGCACGATCACCGCATTCGCCAAGGATGCCGGCGACCGCAAGCTGTCCGGAAAATGGCTGATCCCGCTACAGAACACGACGCAGCAACCCGATCTGGAAAGCATGACCGACCGCGCCACGCGCGAGGCCCTGTTCCAGCAGAGCTGGACCCGCGCCGAAAAGGGCGATGCCAACGACACCCGCGCCACGATCTCGATCCTGGCCCACGCACGGGCGCAGAAAGCGGCCCTGTTCGGCTACCCCGATTTCGCATCCTATGTGCTGTATGACCAGATGGCCGGCACACCCGCCGCCGTACAGCGCTTTATCGCCCAGCTGGCGCCGGCGACCCGCACGCAGCAGGATCACGAAGCCGCCCGCATCCAGGAAACGATCCGCAAGGACGGCCAGTCCTTCGCATTGCAACCCTGGGACTGGACGCATTACGCCGAGCAGGTGCGCAAACAGGATTACGCGCTCGACCAAAATCAGGTGAAGCCGTATTTCGAGCTCAACACGGTCCTGCGCGACGGCGTGTTCTTCGCGGCGACGCAGCTCTATGGCATCACCTTCAAGCAGCGCAAGGACATTCCCGTCTACAATCCCGACATGATGGTGTTCGAGGTCCTCGACAAGGATGGCTCCACCCTCGGGCTGATGTATTTCGATTATTTCAAGCGCGACAACAAGAATGGCGGCGCGTGGATGTCGAATTTCGTCGGCCAGTCCAAACTGCTGGGCACGAAGCCGGTCGTCTATAACGTCGCCAACATCGCCAAGCCGGCGGCCGGCCAGCCCGACCTGATCACGTTCGAAGACGTGGTCACGATGTTCCACGAATTCGGTCACGCGCTGCACGGGCTGTTCGCGAACCAGACCTACCCGCTCGTGTCAGGCACCCAGGTTGCCCGCGACTTCGTCGAATTCCCCTCGCAGTTCAACGAACACTGGGCGCTCGATCCGACCGTCTTCGCCCATTACGCGCGCCACTACCAGACGGGTGCCGCAATGCCGAAGGAACTGGTCGACAAGATCAAGAAGGCGGCGACATTCAATCGCGGCTACGCCATGGGCGAACTGATCGCGGCGGCCCAGCTGGACATGGCCTGGCACAGCCTGCCCGCCAACGCGTCCCAGCAGGATGTCGACGCTTTCGAAAAGGCGGCCCTGGACAAGACCGGCCTCAACACCGCCCTCGTCCCCACCCGCTACCGGTCCAGCTACTTCCTGCACATCTGGTCCAACGGCTACTCCGCCGGCTACTACGCCTATCTGTGGACCCAGATGCTCGCCGACGATTCCTTCGCCTGGTTCCGCGACCATGGCGGCCTCACCCGTGAAAACGGCCAGCATTTCCGCGACATGGTCCTCTCCCAAGGCCACACGCAGGACTACGCCCCCCTATTCCGCGCCTTCTACGGCAAGGACCCCGACATCACCCCCATGCTGAACCACCGCATCCTGGGCACAGACCCGAACTGACACCAGCCTTACAAACGCACGCCGGAAACAATCCGGCGTGCGTCCACCATGCTCCTCTATATCGCAGGCAGCATTACAGCCGCACGACCATCCTTAACGGGCGATCAAATCACCTCACCAGAACGCCCCACGTCCGGACTGCGGAAGGAGCGGAATGTCTGCTGTAGATAGAAATCTTAGATAAGCAGACATGGAAACGGCCAATACAGGAGAGTGACCGACGATGGCCGAAAAGGTTTCGATACGCCGCGCAACGACAGGTGATTTGAAATTCATCTCTCGTGTGCTTGTCGACGCATGGAGATCACCGTTCGATGCCTTACTGCCGAGAAACTTTCTAAACAGTCTATCTTATACGGGCATAATCGCGTGGGAGTTTTTTAAATAGTTTTCAAGAGATAACATTTTGGTTTGGCATGGAGTAGGCAAAAGCGTCGATCTCGCCGTTTGGCTGCTGTCACGCGAGCTTGCCCGTTTCCCTGCGCCCGCGCTGAATGATCACAGCCATGACCGCCGCAAAAGCGACCAGACCGATCAGCATGGTAACAGGAGACGCCTCGGGACCAAAATTTCCGCCGCTCCATAGAGGCGAAGCACCGTCTGCCGGACTGCTGCTTAGCAAGGCGTTTGGCCGCACATGACCGGAGACGGTAGCTCCGAAAATCGGGCCTTCCATGTAATTCCAGGCGGCATGCAGGCCCACGGCGCACCATATGCGCCCAGTGAGCATAAGACAGGCTGCCAGGAGAAGTCCCGCCTCAACAGCAATTCCTACGGCGGCCAGTATGCTCGCATCCGGGGCGATAAGGTGAGCCATGCCAAACAATAAAGCGGATATACCCAGGGCTGGGACCGAGCCGAGCAGCCGCGCCAAGATGCGAAAAGCTATACCACGAAAAAGAAGTTCCTCGAGAGAAGCCGTGGCAAAACATGCCAGAGCTTGAAAGAGCCATTCTGGAGCCCCGCTTTGATGTTCTTGATAAAGGCCAGTCGCGAGCAACGAGACATATATCATTATCATAAGGACCGCGCCCGTCAGCGCTCCAGCCCCCAACTCAAACGGCGCGCGCCAAAGTGCCAACTCAGAAACTGGCCGACGCTCACCCCAACGCACCAAAAGCCCATAGCCGCCGTAGCTGAGCAATAAGATGCCGGTGAGCAGAATTGGCGACAAGGCAATGTGTCGATGAGTGATATGCGCAACAGCAGCAGGGGCGAGGGCTGGTCCTTCGACTGCAAATGCCAAGACGGCTGTCCACGCTGCCGCTCGCAGCGTTAGCCAAGGTCCAGCACCTAGCACGCCCTGCGTACCAAGCTGTAAGCGTCCTGCAAAGACGTGTGTTCGCGGCCCGTACATTAGGTCGGGGTTCCTTCGACAATGGGAGCCAACCTTCTACCTGCTGAGAACGGTTAACCGGTTCGATGGCAGGTAAGCGTATCGCCAATCGTCAACGGCCGTCCACTGCGACTAATAGCCCAGTCGAGTTCGAGTGTGTTCGCGTTTCTGAATGCGTAGGTGAATTGCTCGACCACTGAACCACCTTCGGTTCGATTCAGTTTCAAACCGTTTCCGTCCCAGCCCTGTGCAGTGAACCAGCGCATGCCATAGACATCACTGATTGAGGATTTCAGAGAGCCATCCTTGCTGACACTCCAGACTTCCAGGGAATGGTATAAGGCAGGCGGCTTATCGTCATGATGGAGAAGCAATGCGCCGTTACCAACATCACGCGTAACGGAAATATTTGAAGCGATCGGGCGTTTATTTCGGATGAAGTATCCCTCACACGACCAGGAACCCTCAAGTTGGGGTAAAGATAAGGCGTGTGTCTCCTGCGCGCCGGCTGCGTGAAGCTGAAACGCAGTCCATAAAACCAGCGCAGTCGCGGCGTGAATAATAGGTCGCATGGGTAATTTCCCTCCTCGTGTCAAAACCATGTCCTTACCTTCAAACGTCTCGCTTTCGAGCTCGTCCAGCAGGCCTCGCATGGTTTATTTACGAGAACTCGTGTGGAGGACAAAGGCGACTGCCGCCTATCTGCTCAAATTCGCTTGGCAGTTAAGCGCTTCAGGTCGCCGTGGAATGTTCTGTTGATCGACATCCCGCCAATTGGTTCGTCATCATCGCCGATCGGCGAGACCTTCACATCGAAGGTGCCCAGAGCTTCGTTCTCCATTCTTGCCTCCGAAAAGAGCGCCCGCTTGTAGCGCCTCTCGCCGCATCTAAGAACGACGCATATGAGGCGGCAGTCGACGTAACCTTTCGAAAGGTCAGGTTTTGATTGCCGGCTCAATCTCATCGATCCGAAGGTAAAATGCGGGCAACATCTTCGCGAACAACTGTGCAATGGTCGACTTGCCCGAGCCGGGCCGACCGCTGAAAACGATGAGCAAGAGACCGCTCCGGTTGCTGGAGTTAACACGGAGCACTATGCCCGCTCAGAGAAAAGACATCGAGCGTCTTTGATGACTAGTATGAGGGCGTAAGCGGACACGCTCGCAACGCAAACAATCCGCTCCAAACGCAACTCAATCAGCCGTTCCGACGCCCGACTCTGGGTCCATACCCCCACTTTCCTCACGTATTCTGCGGATCGACACTCCGAAAACCATAAGTCTCATACCGTGTCTTCACAGCCCCATTCGCGACGTCCACCACCATGAAGCCCTCCGGGGTCCCGTAACGCGTGCCATGCCACCAGTTGCCGGAGACGGCACCGCCGGTAATGTAGGGCACGCCGTGCCAGTCGATACGCTCCAGAATATGCGTATGCCCCTGAAATACACCGATGACATTATAGCGGTCGAACAGGGGAAGAACCTCGTAAGCGTTGACGACGCTCAGCGCGTGATGCTTCGCAGGCGTCGCAGGCGGGGCCGCATAGTCCTCGACGGCGGTAACGAGCGGAATATGCGTCACCACGATAATCGGCGTGCCTTCAGGCTGCGCGGCGAGATCATTGGCCAGCCACGCAATCTGCGGGGCGTCGATCCGCCCCTCATATGAGCGATCCGCCGTGATCCCGATGGAATCGAGCACGACGACATGCACGCCCTTATGGTCGAATGAATAATAAAGACGGCCGAAATTATCCTCGAAATACTTCTTGCCATACATCGGGTCGGTCGGTTCGGCGCCGCTCTTCGTATAGACGCCAAAGCAATCGTGATTGCCGATCGTATGATGAACCGGCAGCATCAGATCGTCGGCCGTGCGTTTGTAAAGGTCCAGCAGCATCGTGGCGCGCGAGGCATTGACGCCAAGCGCGTCGAAAACATGATCACCGCCCTGAATGGCGAAATCCGCTGGAACACCACGCGCTTTGACGAAGGCCGCATGACATCCAACCTGCGCGTTCAGCTCCGGCTGAAGATGCGTGTCGGTGATGAACAGAAAGGTAAATGGCTCATGCGCGCGCATCGGCGGCCGGCTCGGCACCGCCGCCCGCGCGCTGGCGGCACTGGCCAACGCGAACCCACCCGTCAGGGAAAGAAAGGAACGTCGGTTGATCTGAAACATGAAAGAGATGCTCCGGGCCCGGATGAACGATCTCGACAGTTTCGCATTCCCGCGCACGGAACGAAGCAGCAGACAGTCAATGTCATAAAGGATTCATAGAACGGCCCTCAAACCAGAGCGTTCAGGCGCATTCCATATAGTTATCGGAACGTCTTATGGACGCACAGCGTCATAAATGAGGACCGAGCAACCGCCCGCCCAAGCCACGGCTCTATCCAAAAAAGACGCGGAGCGCAGCCAACAGCCCCGCCCCGCGTCCATCACCCTTATTTCTCGGTAATCTGATACGTCAGCACCACATGGTTATCCCCAGCCGGCTGCGACGGCACCACCTGGATCGCCGCGCCGACACCATGGTCCTGATAAGCCTTCTGCACCGCCTGCTGATCGGCCGCCATCGCCGCCTGATCGATCGTCGAGCCGGGACGCAGCTTCGTCGCGGCCGTCAGGTCGGCGGCAGACAGTTTCTTATTCCCCTCGAAGACGATCTTGTCGACCACCAGCGCGGTCTGCACCACCTCCGGCGCCTGCTCCTCGATCGCCCATTCGACATAGACGGCGGCACCGGCGAATTTCATCTTCTGGCCGAATTTCAGGCCCACATTCTTCTTCTGATACACGCCCATCACGTCCTGCGCGCCGGCGGCGATCTGGTCCCGGGTCACGGTATCACCCTGATGGAACGGCAGGGCGGCCAGGATCTCGTCCGTCGAAACCTGCTTGTTCCCGGTAATGACGAGCGATTTCAGCTTCAGCGGCGTGGTGGCCGATGGCGGGGAGGCCGCGAACGCCTGCGGGCCGGAGAACGAGGCGGAGGCAAAGCCGGTGGCGATCGCAACGGCCAGCGCCGAGCGGGCCAGAAGATGACGGGTGCGCAAGACGGAATTCTCCCAGACATGATCAGGCGGCCGGAACGCCGCCCTTGCCTGTCCATGATGCACAGCTATCCGCCCATGCCAATGCCGCCAGCCGACATGGACGGCCCTCAGCCGATCAGATCGTGACGCCCACCCCCAGCACGGCAATAAACTGCGCCAGCCAGCGCGGATGCGCCGGCCAGGCCGGCGCCGTGACCAGCCATCCATCGGTCACCGCGTCATCGACCGCGATATCGGCATAAATCCCGCCCGCCAGTTCAACCTCCGGACGGCAGGCCGGATAGGCCGACACGGTACGCCCTTCGATCACCCGGGCGGCGGCCAGCAACTGGGCCCCATGGCACACGGCAGCAACCGGCCGGCCGGCAAAGGCGCGCACCAGATCAATCACCCGCTGGTCCAGCCGCAGATATTCCGGCGCCCGGCCACCCGGAATCACCAGCCCGGCATAATCTGCCGCGTTCACCTCCTCGAAATCCGCCGTCAGAGCGAAACGATGCCCCGGCTTCTCGCTATAGGTCTGCGCCCCTTCGAAATCGTGAATCGCCGTCAGCACATGCTCGCCCGCCTTCTTGCCCGGACAGACCGCATCGACGGTAAACCCCAGCATCGACAGCGCCTGATACGGGACCATGATCTCGTAATCCTCGACATAGTCGCCCGCCAGCAGCAGCAATTTCTTCGCGCTCATGGATCGCGTTCCCTTTTCCGTGGTCGTCGTTCAGTCGTGCGAAGCCGGCAGATGCTCGCGCAGGCGCGGCATCAGCTCCACGAAATTGCAGGGCCGATGCCGGCTGTCGAGCTGCCAGACCAGAATATCGTCCCAGCCATCCTTCACGGCACCGCTCGACCCCGGCAGCGCGAACAGATAGGTCCCCCTAGCCACCCCGGCCAGCGCCCGCGACTGGATCGTGGAAGTCCCGATCTTCTGGTACGACAGCATGCGGAACAGCTCGCCGAACCCCTCGATGCGCTTTTCCAGCACCTGCTCATAGGCCTCGGGCGTCACATCGCGACCGGTCACGCCGGTGCCACCGGTCGAGATGATTACGTCGATCTCGGGATCGGCGATCCATTCCTTCAGGCAGCCGGTGATATGGTCCACATCATCCGGCTCGATGCTGCGCGCCGCCAGATGATGCCCGGCGGCAACAATCCGCTCGGCCAGCAACGTGCCGGACGTATCGGTTTCCAGGGTACGCGTGTCCGATACGGTCATCACCGCAATGCGGACAGGCAGGAAGGGGCGGGTAAGATCCAGCTTTGACATGGCAGCATGTTCCTCCATCGCCGGAAACGGCGTCAATGGCCTTCCGCGGCCTCCCCACCGACCGGCTCGACCGCCAGCCGCCTTGCCCCCAGCCCGGTAAACAGCTCCGTCCGGCAGGTCAGGATCAGGATCTGCAACCGGCCGGCCGCCTCAGTCAGAATGTCGAACATCCGGTCCAGCCGCCCCGAATCGGCATAGGTCAGGGCATCGTCCAGCACCAGCATCGCCGGCCGCCCCCGCGCCTGCATCAGGTCCGCCAGCCCCAGCCGCGCCAGCACCGCAATCTGCTCGCGCGTGCCATCCGACAGATTCACGAACGGCTCGTCGATCCGCCGCGACAGCGCCGAAATACTGAAATCCGCCTCCACGGTCGCCACGGCGCGCGGAAACAGCGCCCCCAACGCCGGCTGGATCGCACGGGCCAGCGGCGCCAGATAACGCTCGGTCGCCGCCCGCTCCGCCGCCGCCACCGCATCGCGCAGGCATTGCAGGATCGCAACCTCCCGCACGCAGGCCGCATCCTCCGCTGCATGGGCCGCCCGCAGCCGCTCCTGCGCCGCAATCCGCTCGTCCAGCCCGTCGCCCTCCGCCGCGCGAATGCGGGCCTCGCGCGCCGCCATCTCCTGCCGCAGCGCCGCCAGGCGCGCATGACCGTCCTGAATCGTGCGCTCCAGCCGCTGGATCGCCGCATCGGCCAGCGCCTCGGTCCCCTCGGGCCGCGTCTCCTCGATACGCACCAGCGCCTGCTCCGCCCTCTCGGCGGCTTCATGGCCGGCCGCCAGCCGGGCAGACAGCGCCTCATCCGCCTCCACCGCCCGCGCAGCCTCCAGATCGCGCGCCAACTGGGCCGCGCCATCCCGCGCCACCTGCCATTCGGCCCGCAGCCGCGCCAGATCCTCCGCCGCCCGACGCATCGTCTCGTCAGGGGCAAGCAGCGCCCGATGCGCGGCATCATACCGCGCCTCGGCCGCCTCCATCGCCTTCCGGGCCGCCTCCAGCACCGCCAGCGGGTCATCCGTCCCATCGTCGGCCTCACCGATCCGCGCGATGCGCACATCCAGATCCGCCAACCGCCGCCGGGCCGCTTCCATCGCCGTCGCCGGCACCTGATCGGCACCGGCCAACAGGCCGCCCAGCACCGTCCGCGCAGCCTGAAAGGCCAATTCGGCCTGCCGCCGCGCGGCCAGCGCCGCCTCGGCACCGGCAATATCGGCACAACCAGCCACCGCCAGCGCCCGGCGCAGCACCTCTTCCGCCCCCGCCAGGTCCGCGCGCAACGCGTCGCGCCCATGGCTGGCCGGTTCGATGCGGATGGTGCCGATCCCCTCGATCCGCAGCACGGCATTATCCGTCACCACAATGCGGCCGCTCTCCAGCGCCTGCCCATCCAGCACCAGCCGCCCGCGCGCGCCATCGGCCAATGTCACATCCAGCGTCGTCGCCTGCGCCCGGCTGGCGGCGCGCGCCGCATCCAGCGCGCGCTCGGCCTTGCGGATCGCCCCCATCCGCGCATCGTCGATCGTACAGGCATCCAGCTCCGCCGCCGCCTGCGTCACAGCCCGCGCCGCCTCGTCCAGCCGGTCCAGCGCCGCCGCCGCCTCGCGCCGCTCACGCACCAGCCGCGCCCGCTCCACCCGGCCCGCCGCCAGGTCCAGCGCCCGGCGCGCCGCCTGGCGCCCGGCATCGGCCACCCGCACCGCCTCCAGCCGCGCGGCATGCGCCGCCCCCGCCGCATCATGCGCGCCCTGCGCCGCCTGTAATGCCGCTTCCAGCTCCGCCACCCGCGCCGTCCCCGCCGCCAGATCGCGTTCCCACGCCGCCCGCCCGGCCAGATCCTGCCGCACGGCAGCCAGTTGCGCCGCCGCATGGTCGCGCACCGCCCGCGCGGCCCGATACCGGGCATCATAATCCCGTAAGCGATCCCGCACCCGGCCCGCCTCGGCCAGATTGGCCCGCTCCTTTTCCCGCCGGTCGGCATCGTCCTCATGCGCCAGCCGGCGGCGCAGATCCGCCATGGCGTTCAGATCATCTTCCAGCCCCTGTCGGCGCGTCTCCAGCCGCGCCAGTTCGGCCGCCGCCTCCTGTTCGCCCTCCTTCGCGGCCCGAAAGCGACCGCGCGGATTTCCACGCCCATCCAGCAGCACGGCCAGATCGGCCGTCACCCGCGACAACACCCGGCCAGCCGCATCCCCGCCGGTCATGGCATCCAGATCGGCTTCCAGACAGGACCGGATGGTGGCCCGCGCCGGGTCCGACAGGTCGGGCTGCACCAGGCTCTGCCCCTGCGTCACCCACAGCGCATTCAGCAGCCCCATCGCCTCGGCGCCGCGCTTGCCCGCCTCCACGCCCAGCAGATCCTGCAACCGCGCCTCGGCCGCGTCGCCATCCAGCCGTTCGCCGCCCCCTTCCAGCCGGGCAAAAGCCCGCCGCATGAAGCGCTTCTCCAGCCGCCAGTCGCCCCCGTCGAGCGTGAAATCGACCACGATACGCGGCGCCCCCCGCCCGCCATAAGGTTGCAGGTCCGCGATCGGCCGCGCCTTCGACCCGTGCGGCAGCAGAAACACCGCACGCAACGCCGCCAGCAGCGTCGATTTGCCGAATTCGTTCGGTGCCCCCAGCAGGTTGATGCCCGGCCCCAGCCCCGTCAGCCGCACGGCATCACCGAACCGGCGAACCTGCTCGACTTCCAGCCCCCGCAGAATCATGCCACCGGTCATGCCAACCCCCCGGCCCCGTCGCGCGCCAGCAGATACAGCCGTTGCAGCGCCGCCGCCGCGATCGCCCGCGCCGCCTCGTCGCCCTCGCCGGCCTGCCGCGCCAGCGTCTCGGCGGCGGCCCGCACGGCACCCCCCGGCCCGAACGCGTCCAGATCGTCCGAGGATGGCGCCAGCCCAGGCGCGCCATCGATTCGCAGTAACCGCAATGCCGAGCCCAGCCCGTCCACAATCCGCGCCTGCCAGCCTTCCAGGTCCGACAGCCCCAGCGCCCCGCTCACGGCCAGCCACACCAGCACCCGACTGGGGTCATCCGGATCAATTGCGCGCAGCCGCCCCTCCAGCGCCACGATATCGTCGGCACAGGTCAGCACCGCCTGCGCCCGCGCCCAGCGAAAACGCCCGACCGCATGGGATTCGACCACCGGTTCGGCCCGAGGCCCATCCAGCGACACCAGCAGCGCCTGCCCCCCGCCCGCACCGCCGAGGTCGAACCCATCGACCTCCGGCGTGCCCGAATACCAGGTGCGGGCATCGATCTTCTGGGCGCCATGCCAGTCGCCAAGCGCAAGATAGGACAATCCCGCCTGCCGCGCCCGATCGATGGCCAGCAGATTATGCCCCGGCGCCTCCTCCCCGAAACTCCGCACCGAGCCATGCGCCAGCCCGACGCGGATCGCCCCCTCGGGCGTGGCGGTTCCATCCATCCAGGCAGTCGGGTCGCCGATGACATGCCGATGCCCAAGCCCAGCCGGCAGCACCCACGCCGTGCCCGCCGCATCCAGCGGCGCCGGCGCGTGGGCCAGATGCGGCACGATATGATCCGGCAGGCCGGTCCGTGCCAGCCGCTCCCACAGCCCGTCCCGCTCGTTGAAATCATGGTTGCCGGGAATCAGGTGCCAGCGCAGGTCGGGAAACTGGCGCATCCGCTCCACCGGCTGGCGCAGCGTGCGCTCCGAGGGGCGCAGATGGTCGTAGATATCCCCCGCCACCACGACGCATTCCGCCCCCTGGGCGCGGGCCAGACGGCCGATCCGGCCAATCGCTTCCAGCCGCTCCTGTTGCAGGACGGGCAGGATATCGTCGTCGGCGAAGCGGAAGACCTTGCCGATCTGCCAGTCGGACGTGTGAAGCAGGCGCATCCCCCCTTATCGCCCGATCCGGCAGGGACGGCCAGAGGGACATGCCACCGGCGCATACCAGCCATCGCTACCACCCAAAGCAAGAACCGGCGCATGCGATAACGAGATTTTTCATTCACCAATCACGTATTTTTCACATTCACGTCTTTCCGATCCCCGCAGCACCCAGCCTCTGATACGGTTTGTCGCGACCTGGACATATATGGCTCGTCCGCAACCGCCATAGTCCGCGCCGTGCGAGCTGACGGAGGACCATGAAGGCGATGAAACAGGGCGGAACGGGCATGGCGACGGCCCTCGCGCGCTGGATCTGGCTGCCTACCGCACGCCCGGCCTGGCTGCCGCCGGGCAGCATCGCCTTCTGCCTGCGCAGCTGGGCCGCCGTCATGCTGGCACTGGGCGTGGCCTTCTGGCTGCAGATCGACTCCCCCGCCAGCGCGGGCGTCACGGTCATGATCCTGACCCAGCCCCTGCGCGGGCAGATCCTGTCCAAGGCGCTCTACCGCATGGCCGGCACCCTGACGGGTGCCACGGTGGCCATCGGGCTGATCGCACTCTTCGGGCAGGACCGGGTGATGTTCCTGGGCGGCGCCGCCCTGTGGCTGGGCCTGTGCGTGGTGGTGGGCACGCTGCTGCGCGATTTCCGGGCCTATGGCGCGCTGCTGGCCGGCTACACGGTCGCCATCATCGGCATCGGCTGCATCGACCGCCCCGAGGACGTCTTCAACGTCGCCATCTTCCGCGTCTCGGCCATCATGATCGGCATCGTCTCGGTGGCGGTCGTCAATGACGTGACGGGCTCGCCCACCGCATGGCACCGGCTGGCCGCCGGCCTGCGCCACGGCGCCGCCGAGGTGCAGCGGATCGCCCGCGACGCCGTCAACGGGCAGGATTCGCCCGACGACGTCACCTGGGTGTCGCTGGCGGGGCGCATCATGGCCCTGACCAGCCAGGTCTCCTTCGCCCGCACCGAACTGGCCGACAGCGCCCTGCGCATGACCGGCGCACGCTCGGCCATGGTCGCGATGCTGGACATGATCTCGTGCAGCCGCGCCATCAGCGGCGTCCTGCGCATGGATCAGGAAGTCCGGCCCACCATCCTCGCCCGCGTGCGCCGGCGCTTCGGCGACGGCACCCCTTTCGCCGACGAGGACGAAGCCAGCCGCGCACTGGAAGACCTGCTGCTCCTCGAACCCGGCGCCCCGCCCCTGACCCCGGCCGAAGCCTATCTGATCGAACGCACGATGGCCCTGCTCTCCTACGGGCGCTGGGTCCGGGACGGCATCCGCACGCTGGAAGAAGGCCGCGCCGCCCCCCGCATCGCCCAGGACGTGCACATCGCCCGCCAGCAGGACCCGGTGCTGGCCCTGCTGAACGGCACGCGGGTCATGGTCGGCTTCACCGTCGCCGCCCTGATCTGCATCCTCAGCGGCCTGCCGGGAACGACGACGACCCTGATCCAGGTCGCCACTATCCTCACCTTGTCGATCACCACCTTCGACACGCGCGCCTTCGGCATGGGGGCCCTGATCGGCGTGCCGCTATCCACCGTCTGCGCCCTGGTGCTCGATACCCGCATCCTGCCCTATGGCTCGGGCATGATCTTCTTTTCGCTGATGCTGGCTCCGGTCATCTTCGCCAGCTGCCTGCTGCTGATCCATCCGCGCCTGATGCCGATAGGACTGAATTTCGGGGTCTTCTTCTTCATCGTGCTGGGCTTGGACAATTTTCATAATTACGACCCGACCCAGTTCGTCGACCGCAATCTCTATTACATGCTCTCTTCGGTGATCCTGTTCTTCGCGCTCACGCTGGCCCCCCCGTCGGCCCGGCGGCGGCGGTTCCGCATCGCCATGGCGGTGTGCATGACGCTGCGGCGCCAATTCACCGGCCAGGGCGACATCGCCAGCCCCGCCCTGATCAGCCGGCAATATGACCGCCTGCTCCAGGCCCGCACCTGGACCGGCCACCTGCCGCAGAAACCCATCACCCTGCGCGTGTTCGACCGCATCGTATCGCTGGGCGACCTCAACGGCGCGCTGGCACGGGCCCGCCGCCACCTGATGCGCGCCGCCACCATCCCGGCGGTGGCCCAGCCGGTCGCCCGGACCCAGGACATGCTGCGCACCCTCAACCTGGCCGAGGCCGGCGCCCCCATCCTGGGCCAGGCCGCCCACCTGCTGGCAGCGTCCGACACCCTGCCCCCGGCCGACCGCGAAACGCTGATCGGCGCCGTATCCGGCCTGTTCGGCGCGGCCCGCCTGCTGGACCGCAACGCCCGGGCCCTGCGCCATTACGGCATCCTGCCCGTGCCGGAGGCATCGCGATGACACCCACTATCTCGATAGCGGGGGTGGAGGTCGCCTCCTTCCTGATCGATGCCGGGCTGGCGGTCCTGACCCTGCTGCTGCTGCGCCCGCTTCTGGCCAGCCGGATGGTGCAGAAACGGGTGTGGAACGTGCCGCTGGTCGAATTCGGCATCCTGATCTGCCTGGTCGGGCTGTATGTGTTTCTTCTGTAAAAGGGTCCGATAGTGTTCGAACGCGCCCGCATGGTCATGCGGATGACCACCACGCTGGCTATCCTGGCCGTCGCCACAATCGTCCTGCTCGGGCTGTGGCAATACTACACCGCCGCCCCCTGGACCCGGAACGGCCAGGTCCGTGTCCAGGTCGCCAACATCGCCCCGCGCGTATCGGGCCAGATCGTGGAGATCCACGCCACCGACAACCAGTACGTCCACCGTGGCGACGTGCTGTACACCATCGACCCGTTCGATTTCCGCGTCGCGGTCGCCCAGGCCACAGCCCGCGTCAACGAACGGCAGGCCGACATGACCCTGCGCCTGGCACAGCATCAGCGCCGCCAGCAACTCTCCTCGGCCTCCGCCTCGGCCGAGGAAAAGCAGCAGTTCGAAGCCGTGGCCGAACAGGCCAAGGCCCAGTATGCCGAAGCCCTGGCCGCCCTGTCGCAGACACGCATCAACCTGGAACGCACCCAGGTCCACAGCACCGTCAACGGCTACGTCACCAACCTGACGATGCGGGTCGGCGATTTCGCGACCGCCGGCGTGTCCGACATCCAGGTGATCGACGCCGATTCCTTCTGGGTCGACGGGTATTTCGAGGAAACGCGGCTGCGCGGCCTCTATCGCGGCGCCCTGATGCGCATCGACCTGATGGGCGTGCCGACCCCGTTATGGGGCCATGTGGAAAGCATCACGCGCGGCATTTCCTCGACCAATGCCGAGCGCTCGACCCAGGGCCTGCCCTCGGTCAATCCGGTCTATACCTGGGTCAGGCTGGCCCAGCGCATCCCGGTGCGCGTCCATATCGACACGCTGCCCGCGGGGCTGACGCTCTCGGCGGGCATGACGGCCAGCGTCTCGATGGTCCTGCCCGACGGCCGCCGGCCCCGCCTGTCATGGACCACCCTGTTCGACGGGCTGAAACGGCTGGTGGCCCACCCCAAACCGCCCAACGCCACGCTGCACACCACCACCGCGGCCGCCCCCCTGTCGGACACGGACCAGACACAGTAAGGTCCGGCAAAAGACAAGACAGACAACAAGACAGCCAAACCCGGAGAGTACGCCATGCCCCGCCTTCACGCCCTTGCCGCCGCGCTGCTGGCCCTGTCCGCGACACAGGCCCATGCCGCCGCCAGCCCGCTCACGGGCCAGTGGGCCGCCATGGGCCTCTCCCCGGTCGTGGTCGGCGCGCCCGACGCACACCATCAGGTCCAGGTCACCCTGCCCGACGAGCTGCACACCTACGCGCCGCATCAGGTCACATTGGCCCCCCACGGCAAGGACGAACTGCAATCGCTCGGCCATGACCCGCTGGTGACATTCCGCCTGGTCTCGGCCAACAGCGCCAACCTGACCATCAAGGGCACCAAGCCCGGTCAGGTCGCCAACCTCCCCCTCAGCCGCAACGACTGAGAGCGTGGCCGTAAATGCGCGCTGGTGGCGATCCGGCGCGCGTCCGCTGTGCGCCGGTGCTCACGGCCATCAAGGCCGCTCCGCTCCGGTGCTCGCGGACACACGCCGGCCGTGCCGCTTCGCGGCACTCTCGCTCACCAGCCCACATTTCCGGCCACGCTCTCTCGGCCGACCTTGAAGCATCGCTGCCGGGCTGGGCCTGCTACCCTTCCTCCGGCACGCCCAACAGGGCGGCCAGGCGCGTGCGCAGGTCGCCCGCCTGGGGGCGGTCCAGCACCGCGCGCAGATGCAGCATCTGGCGCCGCGCGTCATAAAGCTGGTCCAGCAGGGACAGCACCACCGGCATCCCCTCGTCGCCGATTCCCAGATCCCCGGTCAGTTCGGCAATCAGCCGCGCCCGGGCCACGTCGATATCATGAAAGACATAGGCCCCGGGTTCGCCTTCCGGCCGCAGCCACGCGCTGTCGATCCAGTGCTGGACATCGACCGCGCTGACATTGCCCACCTGCACGCACAGGGTCTCGATCGTGATCATGCGGCACCTCCCCCCTTCGCCTCGCCCGGTGGGGTCCAGGATTTCAGGAAGTTCTCCAACGCCGCGTCCGTGGGGCCGATCGTGACCTGCAACGTCACGTACAGATTCCCGGCCTCCTGCCCGCCATGGGCCTTCACGCCCTTGCCGCGCAGGCGCAGCACGCTGCCGCTGTCGGAATGGGCCGGAACGTTCATCGATACCGACCCGCTCGGCGTCGGCACCTTGATCGGCCCGCCCAGCACGGCCGTCTTCACCCCCACGGGCAGGGTCATGCGCACATCATTGCCGTCACGGGTATAGGTCGTGCTGGGGGCAATGCCGATGGTGATCAGCGCATCACCGGCCGGCCCGCCCTGATGGCCCTCGCCCCCCTTGCCGCGCAGGCGCATCACCTGCCCGTCCTCGATCCCGGGCGGGATCTTCACATCCAGCGTCCCGCCGCCCGGCAGGGTCACGCGCGACGTGCCGCCATTGACCGCATCCTCGAAACTGACGGTCAGCGAGAAATTCCGGTCGTCGCCCCGCGCCGGCCCCTGCGGCCGGCGGCGAAACCCCCGCTGTCCGAACATCGACCCGAAAACATCGCCCAGATCATCCTCGGAGAACCCGCCGGCGGAATAGCGGAACCCCTGTGCCCCCTCGGCATGGTCGCGATAGCCACCGCCCCCTCCGCCGGGCCAGCCACGCTCCTGGCCCGCGGCATCGATCTCACCACGGTCGAAACGCGCACGCTGATCGGCATCCGACAGCAACGCATGGGCCGAGCCGATCGCCTTGAATTTCTCCTCGGCCACCTTGTCACCCGGGTTGAGGTCGGGATGATATTTCTTGGCCAGCTTGCGATAGGCCTTGCGGATGTCGTCCTGGCTGGCCGTGCGCGACAGGCCCAGGATCTCGTACGGATCGGTACTCACGGTTCTGCGTCTTCTCCCTGGCTGGACGCGATGTCGAACAAACGGGCGCGCCGCCCGGCTGCGCCCCGGCGCCCCGTCATGCAGGCACGCCCCTTACCCGAAATAATGGGGAGCCCCCGCCGGACGGTCAATGTAAGCCGGCGCGCAGGGCTGCTATCCTGCGTGCGCGCCCTCCCGGCGGAGGCCGCAAAAACAAGGATTTCGACCATGACCCTCCGCATCGACGCAAGCCGCCTGCTTCTGCTGCTGGCCGGAACGGGCATGAGCCTCGCCGGCCCGGCACAGGCGCACCCGCACAAGGAACATTCGATCTACGGTTCCGTTTCCGGCTATCGCGCGATCATGGACCGCAACAGCGACGCCTATCACTCCGCCGACGCCTTCTGCCAGACCAATGCCTCCGTCAACGCGGCCACCAGCGGCACCACGACGGTGATGAGCGGCGGTGGCGGCGGCGGCGGCAACCAGTTCAAGCGCCTGAAGACCCAATACGCCGTCTGCATGGAAAGCCAGGGCGCCTGGATACGCATCACCGGCAACGCAGCCGGCGACCGGCCCGACAGTGACTGATCACAGGGACTGACCACCGGGCGCGAAATCCCCCCAAAACGCCCGGTTGAGTCACCCCCGCATCTTGTTATAACAATCGCCGATCCAAGAACCGAGAAGGCCGGGAACGGCCCATCATGACGGCCCGCACGGGCGGCGGTGCCGAGGGGGGAAAGCCCGATGCGAATGAAAATAGGCCTGTTCGTGCCCTGCTATATCGATGCCTTCTACCCCGGCGTCGGCATCGCGACGCTCGAATTGCTGGAACGGCTGGGCCAGGACGTCACCTATCCGCAGGAACAGACATGCTGCGGCCAGCCGATGACGAACGCCGGCTGCGTGTCGGATTCCGCGGCGGCCGAGGCCCTGTTCGTGCGCCTGTTCGCCGGCTTCGACGCGATCGTGATGCCCTCGGGAAGCTGCACCCATCACGTCCGCGCGCATTTCGACGCCATCGAACAGACCGACGCGGTGCGCCACGTCCGCGCCCACACCTACGAACTGGTCGAATTCCTGCACGACGTGCTGAAAGTGCGCGATTTCCCCTGGGCGGAATTTCCCCACACGGTCGGGCTGCACAATAGCTGCTCGTCCCTGCGCGCGCTCCGCACCGCCAGCATGTCTGAACTGGGCGAACCTGCCTTCTCCAAACCCATGACCCTGCTGTCCGGCGTCAAGGGCATCCGCTTCGCCACCCCCGCCCGGCCCGACGAATGCTGCGGCTTCGGCGGCACCTTTTCCGTCTCCGAGGAAGCCGTGTCCGCCCGCATGGGCCTCGACAAGGTCCGCGACCACCACCAGGCAGGCGCCGAATATATCGTGTCGGCCGATTCCTCGTGCATGATGCACCAGCGCGGCTGCGCCGAGCGCGCCGGCGTGAACATCCGCTTCATCCACATCGCTGAAATCCTGAACGGAGCCCGGCAATGAAGGAGAAGCCCATCAACCACGCCGGCGCCGCCGCCACCTTCATCGCCGACAAGCCGCACCTGGACTTCCACGATGCAAGATTGTGGGACATGCGCCAGAAGCGCGACGCCCAGATGCACCTGCTGCCCGAATGGCAGGAACTGCGCAGCCGGGCGTCGGCCATCAAGGAACACGCGCTGGCAAACCTCGCGGACTATCTGGAAGAATTCGAACGCAACGCCAAACGCAACGGCATCCACGTCCACTGGGCCGCCGACGGCACGGAGCATAACCGCATCGTCGCCGAAATCCTGGCCGCACGCGGCGCCAGGACGCTCATCAAGAGCAAGTCGATGGTGACCGAAGAATGCGACCTCCGTTCCTATCTGGCGGCGCGCGGCGTCACGGTCACCGAAACCGACCTGGGCGAACGCATCCAGCAGCTCGACGACCAGTTGCCCAGCCACATCGTCGTGCCGTCGGTCCACAAACTGACCGAAGACGTGGCCCGGATCTTCGCCCGGCATTACGGCACCGATCCCAACGCCGACGATCCCCATCAACTGGCCGAGGCACAGCGCCTGGCCGCGCGCCCGGTCATCCTGCATGCCGACGCAGGCATGACCGGCGGCAATTTCTTCGTGGCTGAAACCGGCACGTTCGTCGTCTGCACCAACGAGGGCAATGCCGATCTCAGCGCCACCGTGCCGGGCGTGCATATCGCCACCATCGGCATCGAACGCGTCGTGCCCCGCATGGCCGATCTCGGCGTGTTCATCCGCCTGCTCTCGCGCAGCGCCCTGGGCTCGCCCATCACCCAATATACCAGCCATTTCCGCGGCCCGCAGGATGGCAGCGAAATGCACGTCATACTGGTCGATAACGGCCGCTCCGCCCGACTGGGCATGGACGATTTCTGGACGTCCCTGAAATGCATCCGCTGCGGCGCGTGCATGAACACCTGCCCTGTCTACCGCCGCTCGGGCGGCCTGTCCTATGGCGCGGTCTATTCCGGCCCGATCGGCGCGATCATCGATCCTACCTTCAACGAGCGCAAATACAGCACCCTGCCCTACGCCTCGACGCTCAACGGCAGCTGCACCAATGTCTGCCCGGTCAAGATCAATATCCACGAACAGCTTTTCAAATGGCGCCAGGTCCTGGTCGAGCACCACCAGATGCCGTTCGTGAAGCGCGAGATCATGCACATGGCCGGCAAGCTGATGGGCCAGCCCAAACTCTACCGCGCTGCCATCGCCGGCACCGAAACCGCACTCGGCACCCTGCCCCGCTTCGCGCTCTATAACTGGCTGAACCCCTGGGGCAAAAACCGGGAACTCCCCGAACCGGTCACGGAAACCTTCCACAGCTGGTACCGCCGCAACCGCCCGGCAGCAAAGCCCGGCAAACTCGACATTGCGGAGAACACGCCATGAGCGCCCGCGACACCATTCTGGCCACCCTGCGCCGCAACAGCCCCGACCCGGCCGCCCACCCGCTGCCGGAGCCGGCCCTGCTGGGTGAATCCGACGCCAGCCCGGAACGCTTCACCACCAACCTCATCCCGATGGGCGGCACCATGCTGGACCGCCGCCCTGACGAAACGCTGGACCAAGCCATCGCCCGCCGTTTCCCCAAACCCGGCCTGATGATCTGCTCCCTGGTCCCCGAAGCCACCGGCACCGTACAAATCGAAGACCTGCCCACCCCGCAAGCCGCCGAACCGGTCGACGTCACCATCGTCCGCGCCGCATTCGGCATCGCCGAAACCGGCTCGATCTTCCTCAGCGAAGCCCAACTCCACCTCAACGCCCTGGCCCACCTCACCCAGCACATGGTGGTCCTGCTGGACCCGGCGCAGATCACGGCAAACATGCACACCGCCTACCTGCGCCCCGAACTCCACACCGCCCGCTACGGCGTCCTGATGAGCGGCCCCTCCGCCACCGCCGACATCCAGGGCGTCCTCATCCGCGGCGCCCAGGGTGTCCGCAGCCTGTCTGTCTGCTTCACACCCCGATAAGAGGGAATCAGGCACGCCCAGCCCCTCATGAAGGATATCATCAGGGGACAACGAGATTGGAGGAAGCCGCGGACACGCATTTCGATGCGCATAGAAATGCGCTATACAGGTCCCGTGCCATTTCGGAGGACTCTCTCCATGCCTCGCCCGTCCAAGACAGCGCCCATGCGCCGCCCGACTAATGTCACGCTGCCGCCCGACCTGCTCGCCGAAGCGCGAGCGCTCGACCTGAACATCTCCCAGGCCTGCGCGCAGGGCCTGGCCGCCGCCATCGCCTCCGTCCGGGCGCGCCAGTGGCTGGCCGAGAATCGCGAGGCGCTGGAAAGCTCCCGTCGCTACGTCGAAGAGAACGGCCTACCGCTGGCAGATTTCCGCACCTTCTGATGGCCCGCTTCGATGTCTACCGCCTCGCCGGCCGGGAAGAGGCGCGTTACGCTCTGGATGTGCAGGCCGATCTGCTCCAGGAACTCGGCACCCGCGTCGTCGTGCCGCTCCTGCCGCCCGACAAAGCCCCGAAACCCGCCAAAGGACTGAATCCGGTCTTCGCGTTCGACGGGCTGCCCTGGGTCATGATGACCCAGTACCTCGCCGCCGTGCCCGATCGAGAGCTCAATAAGGTGGTGGCGTCTTTCGCCATCCACCAGGACGACATCACCCGAGCCCTCGACCTGCTCCTGACCGGTTTCTGAACGACAAGCCTCCGATGTGATCAGCCTCAGCCGCCCGGCGGCGCCATGAATTCCGGCCCCACCGGGTCGGTGATGTGGGCCGCCAGAATACGGTCGATTTCAGCCTTGTCGTCTGCCGACAGCGTCCAGCCGCACGCCTGATCAATCCCCGCGATCTGCTCGGGCTTGCGCGCCCCCCACAGTGCGATGGTCGGCCCCTGGTCCAGCACCCAGCGGATCGCCAGCGCCAGCACCGACCGCCCGAACCGTTCCTTCGCAAACGCCTCCAGCGCCGCAACCGCCGCCAGATACTGGGCAAAGCGCGGCGCCTGGAATTTCGGATCGGCACTCCGCAGATCATCATTCCCGAAATGGCTGTCGGCCTTCATCTTGCCCGACAGCAGCCCCCGGCACAGCGGCCCATAGGCCAGCACGGCCAGACCATGCTCGACCGACCAAGGCAGGATATCGGCCTCGATCGCACGTTCGAACAGATTATAGGGCGGCTGGACGGCAGCCAGCGGCGCCACGGCGCTGAACTGCTCCATCTGCGCGACCGAGAAATTGCTCACCCCCAGCGCCAGCACCTTGCCCTCGCGATGCAGATCCTCCAGCACCCGCGCGGTCTCGTCGAGCGGCACCGACGGGTCGGGCCAGTGGATCTGGTAGAGGTCGATCCGGTCGGTGCGCAGCCGGCGCAGCGAATCCTCGATTTCCTGCCGGATGCGCGCGGCGGAGCAGTTGCGGAACGGCTTGCCGTCCTTCCAGTCCAGCCCGACCTTGGTGGCGATGGCCACCTTGTCGCGCCGCCCGTCCAGCGCCTGCCCCACCACTTCCTCCGAATGGCCGAACCCATAGACCGGCGCAGTGTCGATCAGGCTGATCCCCAGATCCAGCGCCTCGTGAATCGTGGCGATGGCCTGGCGGTCATCCGCGCCACCCCACATCCAGCCACCGATCGCCCATGTGCCCAGCGCAATGCGCGAGACCGGAAAGGGAATGCCCGAGACGGCAATGTTTTCCATCGGCATGAAATGCTCCTTCCTGCCCGCCTCTCATCGAGAGCGGACTCAACGACGGGGAAAGAACGCAAAAAGGACCGGAGCGTACGCACGCCCCGGCCAAGTCTTTCCCTCGTATGCAAGCGACGGCCGAGCCGTCATCTGTCATCGGGCGCCAGAACCGGCCACGCGGCAATGAAAAAACATTTCACAATATTGCTAAACTCCAGGTGGACGCGCCCGGTCGCCCGCCCCGGCTTCCCCGCCGGGGCCTCTTTTCCTGCCACGCGTCGCGTCCTATGGGTAGGGAGCCGGCGTCGTGCGCGCGACACAGCCGGCCCGCGCTGAATGGAGAAGCGAATCAATGTCGCGCAAGGTCGCAATGACGGCATCACGCACGCTTACCCTCATGGCCCCCCTGGCGTTCCTCGCCGCCTGCGCCCCGCATTATCCCTCCCCGCACCGAGCCCATACGCCATCGGCGCAATACGCGAACGGCCAGGGCGCGCTGGTGGTGGACGAGCATGTCCCCGACTTCGCCAGCCGCAATTTCGAACCCTTCACCCGCCAGGATGTGGCCGCGATCGCGATGCGGGAATGGCGGATGTTCGGACAGGCGGTCGATGACGACGACCCCGAACAGCGCCCCGAGGCCGCCAGCGCGACCGTCAAGCCGGAACGCATGCCCGGCCTGTGGCAGAGGGTGGGCGAATATTGGTGGATCGGCCAGGACCCGAGCGAAAGCGAGGTCGCCTGGACCGGCAAGCACAATACCGAAGGCGCGATCACCGACTATGTCCATGACGCCATGTTCGCCTGGTCGGCGGCCTTCATTTCCTATGTCATGCGGGTAGCCGGCGCGAACGACCGCTTCGCCTATTCGCCCAACCATTCCACCTATATCAACGCCGCCGCCTCCGGCACCGAAAGCGGCGTCCGCGCGCAGGACCCGGCCGCCTACGCCCCGGCACTGGGCGATCTGATCTGCGTCGGCCGGGGTGCCAGCAAATCGGTCCGCTTCGCCGACCTGCCGACGCGGTATGGTTTCCCGGCCCATTGCGGCATCGTGGTCGCCACCGGCCAGAACGGACAGCCCTTCGGCCGCCAGATCAGCATCATCGGCGGCAATGTCGACGACACGGTGGCCCTGACCCACGTCCCGGTCGGGCCGGATGGAAAACTGGCCGACGCCACCGGCCACAGCTACGACCCGCGCTATCCATGGTGCGTCGTGCTGCAGGTGCTGTACGACGCCGACGCCGAACCAGCCGGGCAAGACTGAACCGCGACACGACCCGGCCCGCGCGCCGGGTCGCCGCAAGCCGCGTGTCTACGCGCCGACCTGTGCTGCCGCATGCCGGATGGCCCGCGCCATCGCCTCGACCCCGTTGCCGCGATTGGTCGACAGCGCCTGCACCAGCCCCAGATCGCGCAGGAAACCGGAATCGGTCGCCAGGATTTCCTCCGCCGGCCGCCCCGAATAGACCCGCAGCAGCAGCGCCACCAGGCCCGAGACAATGGCGGCGTCCGACGCCCCGGCAAAGAACAGCACACCGTCACGCGCGGTCATTTCCAGCCACACCTGGCTCTGGCAGCCGGGCACGCGATGGGCGTCATCCATCCATTCGGCGGGAAAGGGCGGCATCGTGCGGCCCAGTTCGATGATGTACTGGTAGCGCTGCATCCAGTCATCAAAGAGGTCCAGCTCCTCACCGATCGCGGCAATCGCGTCGGCGGCAGTCGCATCCTGGGGCGTGACGAAAGGATCAGTCATCAAGGCTACCTGACAAAAAACAATCAAATGGGCGAGCAGAGACTAAACCACATCCCCACTCACCAGAAACCCGCGACCCGCGATGGGGCCCCGAACACAAAGTTTGTGCCCGGAAACGTGGGCTGGCGAGCGAGAGTGCCGCACAGCGGCACGCCCGGCGTGTGTTTCCGAGCACCGAAGCGGAGCCGCCTTGTGGGCCGTGAGCATCGGAGCACAGGAAACGCGCGCCGGATCGCCACCAGCCCCCTGTGCCGCTCAGTTTGTGCCCGGAAACGTGGGCTGGTGAGCGAGAGTGCCGCGCAGCGGCACGGCCAGCGTGTGTTTCCGAGCACCGAAGCGGAGCGGCCTTGTGGGCCGTGAGCATCGGAGCACAGGAAACGCGCGCCGGATCGCCACCAGCGCGCGTTTACGGGCACAAACTCAGAGGATGAAGCGGCTGAGGTCGCCCTTCCTGGCCAGCGGCTCCACCCGGTCGCGCACATCGGCGGCGGTAATCCGCACGGTCTGGCCCGATCGGTCGGCCGCCGTGAAGGACACATCCTCCAGCAGCCTTTCCAGCACCGTCGCCAGCCGCCGCGCGCCGATATTCTCGACCCGCTCGTTGATGTCGGCGGCCAGCTCCGCCAGCGCATCCACCGCATCGTCCGAGAAATCGAGATCCAGCCCCTCGGTCCCCAGCAGCGCCGTATATTGCTTCAGCAGCGAATGTTCCGGCTCGGTCAGGATGCGCCGCAGATCCTCGCGCGTCAGCGGCGAGAGTTCCACGCGGATCGGCAGCCGCCCCTGCAATTCCGGCAACAGGTCCGACGGCTTGGCGATATGGAACGCGCCCGAGGCGATGAACAGGATATGGTCCGTCTTCACCGGCCCGTATTTGGTCGAAACCGTGGTCCCCTCGATCAGCGGCAGCAGGTCGCGCTGCACCCCCTCGCGCGAGACATCGCCGCCCCGGAAACCGCTCTCCGACGACCGGGCGCAGACCTTGTCGATCTCGTCGAGGAACACGATGCCATGATCCTGGGCATGCGCCACGGCCTCACCGACCAGGGCGTCATTGTCCAGCATCTTGTCCGCTTCCTCGCGGGTCAGCGCCTCGCGCGCCGCCGCAACGGTCATGCGCCGGCGCTGCGGCACGCGGTTCATCAGCCCCTTCATCATGTCGGAGAAATTGATGACGGTACCGGGCTGCATGTTGGGCATCTCGCCCATGCCGGGGCCGCCTTGGGCATCGGCGACCGAAATCTCGACCTCCTTCTCCTCCAGCTCGCCCGCGCGCAGCATGCGGCGGAACTTGTTCTTGGTATCGGCCGAGGCCCCCTCGCCCACCAGCGCATCGACCAGCCGGTTCTCGGCCTCCTGCTCGGCCCGCGCCTGCACGTCGCGGCGGCGCAGGTCGCGCAGCATGTTCAGCGACACCTCGACCAGATCGCGGACGATGCTCTCGACATCGCGGCCCACATAGCCGACCTCGGTGAACTTGGTGGCCTCGACCTTCAGGAACGGCGCCTGCGCCAGCCGCGCCAGCCGCCGGGCGATCTCGGTCTTGCCGCAGCCGGTCGGCCCGATCATCAGGATGTTCTTGGGCACGACCTCATCGCGCATGCCATCGGCCAGTTGCGCCCGCCGCCAGCGATTGCGCAGCGCAATGGCCACCGCGCGCTTCGCGTCTCCCTGGCCGATGATGAAGCGATCGAGTTCCGAGACGATCTCGCGCGGGGAATGGTTGGGAATATCCATCATGCGTCCTCCCTTCCCTTTTCACCCAGCGTCTCGAGGATCACCGAATGGTTGGTATAAACACAGATCTCGCCGGCAATGCGCATCGCCCGCCGCGCGATCTCGGCCGCCGACATCCCGTCCACCTCGGCCAGCGCCCGCGCGGCCGACAGCGCATAATTGCCGCCCGAACCGATGGCGATGATGCCATCCTCGGGCTCCAGCACATCGCCATTGCCGGTCAGGGTGAAGGAGCGTTCCAGATCGGCCACCGCCATCATCGCCTCCAGCCGGCGCAGATAGCGGTCCGTCCGCCAGTCCTTGGCCAGTTCGACACAGGCGCGCTCAAGCTGGTTGGGAAACCGCTCCAGCTTGGCCTCCAGCCGCTCCAGCAGGGTAAAGGCATCGGCGGTAGCGCCGGCAAAGCCGGCCAGGATGGTGCCGGCCGGCCCGATCCGCCGCACCTTGCGCGCATTGCCTTTGATGACGGTGGCGCCCAGCGTCACCTGCCCGTCACCGGCCATTGCCACCTCTGCGCCACGTCGCACGCACAGGATCGTCGTTCCATGCCAGCCGACTGGATCATGGGGGGTCGCGTGTATGTTCTGCATGACTGACAGAAATAGGCCGTTCGCGCCTCAGGACAAGAGCCGCCCCCTCATCCGCCCATCGCGCGGGCGACATGCCCCGACAATTCGGCCTGGGTGAAGGGCTTGCGCAGCACCAGCGCATCCTCCGGCAACACGGCATTGTCGGCATAGCCGGTCAGGAACAGGATACGCGTTTCGGGATACAGCGCGCCGATCCGCCGCGCCGCCTCCTCGCCGCCCATTTTCGGCATCATGACGTCCAGCACCACCAGGTCGGGCCGATGGGGCGCCATCGCACCGATTTGCGCCAGCGCCTCCTCGCCGCCCGGCGCCTCGATCGCCTCATGCCCCATGCCGCGCAGGAAGCCGGCCGTCACGGTCCTGACCGTGGCCTCGTCATCCACCACCAGGATGCGCAACCCCTTGCGGACAGGCAGAGGCTCCAGCGCCTCCGGCCGATCGAGGGCCGCCACCGGGCAGCGATGGACCGGCAGATACAGATCCACCCGCGTCCCCTGCCCCGGCGCGCTGGTCACCCGCACATCGCCCCCGGCATGGCGCACGAAACCATAGATCATCGACAGGCCCAGCCCGGTCCCCCGCCCGACATCCTTGGTCGTGAAGAACGGCTCGAAGATCCGCGCCAGTGTCTCGGGCGCCATGCCCGTGCCCTGATCGGCCACCGACACCACCACATACTCGCCCTGGGGCAGGTCCCCTTCGGTCACGGGAGCCTCCAGCCGCGCCACCTGGGTCGAGAGCATGATCCCACCGCCATCCGGCATGGCGTCGCTGGCATTCAGGCACAGATTCAGCAGCGCCAGTTCCAGTTGCCCGGCATCGGTCCGCACCAGCGGCACCTCCCCGCCCGGGTCCGCGGTCTCCATCCCGATCTCGACCGGCGGGCGCCCCGCCGCCCCCTCGCGCCGCCGCGCGGTCACGCCCTGCACCAGCAGGTCATGCATGCCGCGCAACAGGGCGTTCACATCGACCGGTTGCAGGCTCAGATCGCGCGGCCGGCTGAAATTCAGCAGCCGCCGCGTCAGGTCGGCCCCCCGCCGCGCCGCGCCCATCGCATTGTCCAGCAGATGGGTCGTGCGGTCGTCCAGCCCCTCGCCCATATCGACGGCCAGTTCCAGAGACCCCATCACCGCCGTCAACAGATTGTTGAAATCATGCGCGATTCCGCCGGCCATGGTGCCCAGCGCCTGCATCTTCTCCGCCTGGCGCAGGCGCGCCTCCATCTCGCGCTGGCGGGTAATGTCCCGATTGATCAGCACCGAATAGGCCTCGCCCCGCGCATTCACGCCCAGACGCGCACGGGTGAACTCCCGCCAGCTCACACTGCCGCCGGGGCCGGAAACCGGCAGCACTTCCTCGTCCCGGCCCTCGGCCTCCAGCCGCGCCTCGGCCGCATGCAGCGCCGGCAGCAGAGCCGGATCGGACAAATCCTCCTCCCGCCGCCCCAGACAATCGGCCTCGTCCCGGCCATAGAAGGCGGCGGCATTGCGGTTGATGCGGATAAAGCGCCCATCAGGGTCCTTGAAGGCCAGGCCGGCGCGCAGATTCCCCAGCAGGCCGCGCAGCAGCATCCGCTCGGTCTGCAACTCGCCTTCCAGCTTGTGGCGATGCGCCGCCTGGACGACCATCGCGCGCAGGGCATCCCCATCCCAGGGCTTGTGCGAATAGAAGGAAATCCGCCCCTGGTTCAGCGCCGCCGCCACGGCGCCGATATCGGCATACCCGGTCAGCAGGATCGCCTGCGCGTCGCACATCCCGCGCGCCCGCGCCAGCATCACGTCGCCGCCCATCTCGGGCATGCGCTGGTCCGAGACGATGACATCGACATCGCGGCGCCGGGCCAGAATATCCAGCGCCTCGACCGGCGAGGTGGTCGACAGGATGGTGAAACTGTCTTCCAGCAGGTCGGTCAGCGCCACCAGGATCTCGGGCTCGTCATCCACCAGCAGCACGACGGGGCGGTCGGTCACGCCTGCATCTCCGCAGCACCCCGTGCAGGCTCGGCCATCGCTTCCAGATGCGGCTGCCAGGGCACCGAAATCGTAAACATCGTTCCCCGTCCTCCATCGGTGCCGGCACCGCCGGCCCTGCGCGGCGCGTCGGCAATCGTGATCGTGCCATGATGCGCCTGCACGACACTATAGGCGATGGCCAGCCCCAGCCCCGTCCCCGCCCCCACCGGCTTGGTGGTAAAGAACGGCTCGAAGATCCGCTCCGCCATCTCCGGCGGAATGCCCGGACCGTTATCCGTCACGATAAAGACATATGATTGCTCGCCCGAGCCTTCGCTGACACGCAATTCGGTGGCAATCCTGATCACCCCCCGCGCCGGCCCCGCCGGGTCGCCCTCGCCGGCATCCTCCAGCATGGAATAAATCGCGTCGGCGGCATTGCTGATGATGTTCATCATCACCTGGTTCAGCAGCGCGGACTGGCAATACAGGCGCTCGGGCGCGCGATAATCCCGCTCCACCACGATCTGGTTGCCGAATTTCTGCGTCAGCAGGGCCAGCACCGTCTCCAGCGCCTCGGGCACGTCGATCACCTGGAACAGCCCTTCGTCCAGGCGCGAGAATTTTCGCAGGTTCAGGACCAGGTTCTGGATGCGCCGCAGGCCCAGGCTCATCGATTCGACACGGTCGCGGCATTTCATCAGCGCCGCGTGCCGGCTCCCATCCGCATCCGTGCCAAGGTCCTCCTCGGCAATCACCTGCGCCAGCAGGCGGGCCACCGTCTCCTTGTGGGCCAGGATGAAGGCCAGCGGATTGTTGATCTCATGCGCAATGCCCGCCACCAGCTCGCCCAGCGACGCCATCTTGGCGGTCTGCACCAGCTTGCCCTGGGTCTCGATCAGCCGGCGGTTGGCATCGGCCAGTTCGGCATTCGCCTGTTCCAGCGCCTCGGCCAGCGAGGCCTTGGAGGCGATCGCCGCCGCCTCGGCCCGCGCGGCCTCGACCGCGATCTCGCGCGCCTGCCGGTCCAGGTCGATACGCCGCGCATCGTCCTGCAGCAGCTTGCGCCGCACCAGCGCCCGAATCCGCAGGGCCAGCACATCGGGCTCGATATCGTCGGCCACCATGTCGTCCACACCGGCCTCGAACGCCCGTGCGGGAAAGACACCGCGCGCCGCACCCGGCCCGCTCAGCCCCAGGATGCGGGGCGCCCCTCCGCCCGCCACCACGACATCCTGCCGCAGATCGTCCAGTTCCTGGCAGAAGGCGATGCCGTCGAACCGATCGGACACCAGGTCGACCACCACGCAGTCGGGCGCACGCGCAGGGTCGAACCAGTCCCCCCGCTCCATCGCGCCCGGATGGCCGATCACGGTCACATCATGCCCGTCATTGCGCATCAGGGCCGCCAGGGCCGCCACCGCATGCTCCCGCGCCCCTTCGCCGCCGACAATCAGGATTCGCGCCCGGCGGAACAGCGGGCTGGCATCCCGCTGCCCGGTACCGGCCCCCGTGCCCGCCCCCTCGCGCAGCAGCGCACGGATGCGAAAGACGATCAGGTCCGGTTCGGCCGATTTGGGCACATAGGCATCGGCGCCGCTTTCCAGCCCCTCGCGCTCCAGGCCCGGCTCGCCCCCTTCGGTCAGCATCAGCACCGGGATCATGCGGGTGGCCGCACTCATGCGCAATTGGCGCGCCATCTGCCCGCCATTCATGCCCGGCAGATGATAATCGGCGACCACCAGATCCGGAATCCGCGTATCCAGCGTATCCAGCGCGGCCTCGCCACTGGCCACCCGCGTCACCGCGAAACCGTGGCTTTCCAGCATCCGGCGTATGCGCAGCGCCTGGGTGTCGGAATCCTCGACCAGCAGCAGCGTCGGCGGCACCTGCGCCTCGGCGGAGGCGTCGGTCATGGCCCCCGTCCTTCCATCCCGGCCACCACCGGCAAGGGCGCGGCGGCCGAGGCCACGGCCACCAGATGCGGCGCGATCTGCCCCAGGGGCAGGCTGATCGAGGCCCCGCCGATCCGCTCGGCCGCACCGGGCATCCCATGCACGATCGACGTGCTCCGGTCCTCGACGATCGTGTATCCGCCCGCCCGGCGCATGTCGCGCAGCCCCACGGCCCCGTCCTCGCCCATACCGGTCAGCAGAATGCCGATCGCCCCAGCCCCCACCCGCGCCATCGAGGCGAACAGGGCGGTGGCCGACGGCCGCTGCCCGCCCAGCGGCGGCGCGTTCGACAACCGGATCTCATCGCTCAGCCCGAGGGTCAGATGCGCCTCGGCCGGCGCCACATAGACATGCCCCGGCCGCATGATCTCCCCCTGCCGGGCCAGCGCGACCGATAGCCGGGTCTGAGTATCCAGCCAGGCGGCAAAACCTTCCATGAACCCCGTGCCCATATGCTGCACCAGCAGGATCGGCCACGGAAAGCTGACCGGCAGCGCCCCCATGATATGCGCAAAGGCCTGCGGCCCGCCGGTCGATGCCGCCATGCCGACCAGGCGCGGGCGCAGACGCGGCGGCGGCGGAGTCCCCACATCCGGCACCACCGCCCCATAATGCAGCCGGTGACGGATCACCGGCACCTGGCTCATGATGTAGAGTTGGGTCGCGATCGCCGCCCCCCCGGCGGCATCGACCGGCCATCCGGCCGGCTTCTGCACCACCGACAGCGCGCCGGAACGCAGCGCATTCATCGAGATCCGCAGCGCCGGATCGGTCGAAGAGTCGCTGACGATCACGATCGGCGTCGGGCATTCGGCCATGATGCGCCGCGTGGCCTCCAACCCGTCCATGCCGGGCAGCCGCACATCCATCGAAATCACGTCGGGCCGCAGCATCGGCACCAGGCGCAGCGCCTCCTCGGCCGTTTCCACCGCCTCCAGCAGTTCCAGCCGCGGATCGTCGCGGATCAGCCGCACCAGCACATGCCGGACCACAGCCGAATCCTCGACGACCAGCACCCGGACGCGCGGCCCGGCCAGGCCGGTCACAGCACGCCTCGGATAATGTCCAGCAATTCGCCCTGTTCGAACCCCTGCTTGGTCACATAGGCCCGGGCGCCACCCTCCAGCCCGCGCCTGATATCGGCTTCCTCGTTGCGCGACGTCATCAGCACCACCGGAATGCGGGACAGGCGCGGGTCCGATCTGACCGCGTCGAGCAATGCGAAACCATCCATCCGGGGCATCTCCACGTCCGTCACGATCACGTCGATCCGACGTGGCGACCGGTGCAGCAGCGCCAGGGCCTCGACCCCGTCCGTCGCCAGCAGCACATCATAGCCGTGGGTCTGCAGGATCGTCTTCTGGAGAGTCCGTGTGGTAATCGAATCGTCAACCACCAGCACGGTGGGCACCCGGCGGGCCGCCGGCGCCCCGCCGTCCGGCCCCGCATCGCCGGCACCGTCGAAATGCCCCCCCGTGGCCCCCGCCATCCGCCACCGTTCCAGCAGCGTGTCGGGATTGAGGACGAAGACCGGCCGGTCCCCGCGCGGCCAGCCCACACCGGGGATCAGCTCGCTGTCCAGCCCCGCCGCCTCGGCGTCGGAAATATGCAGGATGCGGACCTCGCGCATCCGGTCGACGGCAAAGCCGCAGCACCCGCCATCCACCATGCCCAGCACGACGACCGACAGCGCCCCGTCATGGACCGGCAACGCCGCATCCGGCCGGCCAAGAAAGGCGGCCAGCGGCACCACCGGCACCAGCGCAGCCCCCGCATCCTGCCCGCTCCCCGGCCCGCGCCGCCGGTCGAGGGCGAAACAGGCCCGGCCATCGACCATGCGGATATCGGCCTGCCGCACCCGCGCCAGCCGCTCGATCACCCGCCCGGGCAGGCCGATGGTCATGTCGCCAGCCTCGACCACCAGCGTGGTGCGCTGCCGGCGCGAGACCGGCACCGCCATCGTCACCACCGTTCCCCAGGGGTTGCCCGCCTCCATGCGGACCGACCCCTGCAGGGCACGCGCGGCCTCCGCCACCACCGACAGGCCCATGCCCCGGCCGGACAGCCGGTCGGCCTCGGCCCGCGTGGAAAAACCGGGCGCGAACACCAGGCTCAGCAGGGTTTCGGGCAAGCCCGGATCATCCGGCTGCATCAGCCCCTGGCGGATGGCGCGCGCGGCGATCGCCTCCAGGTCCGGGCCGCGCCCGTCATCGCTGACCGACACCAGCAGGCGCACGCCCAGCATCCGCACCGACAGGGTCAGGACCGGCTCCGCCGGCTTGCCCTCGGCCTGCCGCCGGGCCGGGCTTTCCAGCCCATGGACGATGGCATTGCGCAGCAGATGGATCACCGGGTCGCGCAGCGCCTGCATCACCCGCCGGTCGGCGCGCACATCCATGCCCAGCAGGCGCACCGTCACCTCGCCGCTGCCATGCTCGCGCGCGATCTGCCGCACCATGCCGGTCAGCGAGCCGAAGACCGTCCCGGCCGGCACCAGCGTCACCGCCCGCACTTCCTCGTCCAGCCGCATCATGGCCCGGTCGGCCTGCCCCGCGATCCGCCCGCGCTCGCGCGACAGGGCAAACAGGGCGCGGGTCAGGCGCGACAATTCCGCCGCCGGGTCGGCGGCCGGCCCCGTCCGCCGCGCCGCGGCGGCGGTCAGGTCTTCCAGATCGGCCCATAGCCGTTCCTGCCGCTCGGCAATGCCCATCATGTCGTGCATGACGCCGACCAGCGCATCCAGGCGCGACACGGGCACCTGCACATAGCTGTCGGCCGGCTCCTCCCGCCCCGGCGGCCCCGCCTCGCCCCCGTCAGGGCCGACCGGCGCCTCCGCCAGATCCTGCATGCGGGCGTCGACCTGGTCCATGGCGGTGCCGATGGCGGCGATATCCTCCGCCGTCACGGGCTGCTGCCCGTCCAGCAGCCCGAACAGCCGCCCCTCCAGCGCATGGGCAATGGTCTCGATATCGGCGCGCTCGACGACGCGGGCCGCACCCTTCAGCGAATGAACGCGCCGGAAGATCTCGCCGATCCCGCGCCCATCCAGCGGTCCGGCGGCCAGAATGTCGCGCACGACGCGCAGATGGTCGCGATATTCGGCATCGAAGACCGCCAGCAGTTCCTGTCGCAGAGCCTCCACGGCCGGCCGTCAGGTCCGGTAACGCGCGGAAATGGCCAGGAGCTGGTGCGACAGGCTGCCCAGATTGCTGGCGGATGCCTCCAGGTTGCGGGTCCCCGCCGCCGTCTGCTGGCTGGCCTGGCGAATGCTCTGCAACGCGGTCATCACCTGCTCGATGCCGATCTGCTGCTGGTTGGTCGAAGCCACGATCTGCTGGAACGCGTTCACCCCTTCCTCGATGCCGCCCGTCATGCGCTCGATGGTGCGATAGGCGATATCGGTCCGTTCCTTGCCGGCCGAGACGCGCTTCACCGCCTCCTCCGTCAGCATGACCGAAGTGTTGATGCCGCGCTGGATGTCGCCCAGGATCGCACGCACATGCTGGGTGGCATCGCGCGACTGGTCGGCCAGGATCTTCATCTCGGCCGCGACCACGGCGAAGGAGCGCCCATGTTCGCCGGCGGCGGCAGCCTCGATCGCGGCATTCAGCGCCAGCAGGTGCGAACGTTCCGACAGATCGTTGACGGCGGTGATGATCTCGCTGATCGCATCCGTCCGCTCGGACAGTGCGACGATGTTCGACGCCACGGCCTCCGCGCCTTCCTGCGTGCGCTCCATGGCCCGCGCGGTCTCCTCCACCGCCTCCAGCCCGCTGGCCGAACTGTGGACGATGGTCTCGGCCGACGAGATCACTTCCCGCGCGCGCTTGCTGATCTGCGCGCCGGAATGGGTGATCTGGTCCACCGTCGCCGCCGTCTCCTGCACCGCCGCGAACTGTTCCTCCACGCTCGCCGCCTGCTGCTGGGCAGAGGCGCGGATATCGGCCACCGCCGCATCCAGGTTGCGCGTGGCATCACGGCTCTGCTGCGCGATCTCGCGCAGGCCGTCGATCATCCGGTTCAGCCCGTCGGCCAGGCGTTCGAACTCATCCCGTCCGCCGCCCGAGCCACCGACCGTCACATGGGTCGACAGGTCGCCCTGCCCCACCCGCTCCATCACCCGCATCAGCGCCGCCAGCGGGGCCAGGATCGACCGCCGGGTCCAGAAGGTGACGATCAGCGCGACGATCACCGCCACCGCCAGCCCCAGGATCAGCGACCGGCGGCTGAATTCATACAGCGCGCTGCTCTGCATCTCGCCCGCCTGCACCCCGCCATCCAGCGTGGTCCCGGCGTCGGAGATCAGCCGGTCGATAGTCTGGTCGCGCGTGTCCGACCGCGCCGATTGCTGGCGTACCGCCGCATCATCGCCCTGGCGGATGGCCGCGAACAGGTCCGACGCCGCCTCGGCATTCTGGCGCGCCTGGTCCAGCGCCTCGTGCAGGCGGGCCGAAATGGCGGCGAACATGGCGCGGCGCGCGTCGATCCGCGCCTCGTCATCGGCCTGGCTGGCTGCGGCCATCGCCTGCACCAGCGTATCCTCCGCCTGCCGGTCCACCCCGGTCCAGTCGGTGACCGCCGCGTCCAGCATCGCCGGGTCCTTCTGGTAATCCCGCGCATAATAATGCGACAGGATCGACAGCCGCCGCGCCACCAGGTCGTTCTCCAGCACCCGCAGATGGTTCAGGTGGCGATAGACCAGCAGGTCCCGGGTCACGATCACCGTCATCTCGTCGCGGACATTGCGGATCTGCCCCAGCGCATAGACGCCGATCGACACCATCAGCATGACGCCGACCAGGAACCCGAACAGAAGACGATTGGCAATTGTCACGACAGGTCAGACTCCGAATTGACGCGCGGCGAACAGGCGGGCGGGGTCCAGCACCGCGACCAGCCGCCCATCAGGCAGGGCCGCCATCGGGTGGGCCGATACCGGTGCGGCGGCCGGCGCCCCCACCACGTCGTCCACACCCAGCGTCCGCCCGGCCAGCAGCGCGATCCGCGCCACAGGCAGGCCGGCCACCGGGCGCAGCAGCGCCATGGCCCCGGCATGATCCATCGGCGCCCCGCCCAGCAGAACCGACAGATCGATCACTGTATACAGATGGCCGACATAGCCATAGACACCCCGCACCGAAGCCGGGCAGTCCGGCCGCCGGGGCATGACGCTCCAGGCCGGCTCGGCCATGCGCAGCACATGATGCAGGTCGATGGCATAGATCTGCCCGCCAACGTCCAGGATCACCGCCGCGCGGCGCCCCGCATCATCGGCCGGCGCCTGCCCGCGCGCCGCCAGCTGCCGCGCACGCTCCGCCATCACCCGGCGGGCATAGCCGCCCGCGCTCCCGGCGGACGCGTCCCGCGGGCCCGTCGCCCCCGGCATGCCGCCCCGACCGGTCAGGACACGCTCCGCGCCAGCATCGGCGAACCATCCTCGCGCGCGTCATCGGCATCCGCCGCCCCGTCTCCGCCGACCAGCCGCAGCAATCCGGCCACGGTCAGCCCGCCGCCATCCGCGACCGGCGCGTCGGCGGGCAACCGGCGCAGCAGGGTCCGGGCCTGCCGCAGCACCCGTTCGGCATCGTCCGTCTGTCCGGCATCCCGCAGCAGCCGGGCCAGATGCACATGCGCCATGACATGCTCGCGATCCAGATAGAGCGTGCGCCGGAACTCATCCTCCGCGGCCCCGGAATCCTCCGCCAGAACGGCCGAGAGGAAATGCAGCTCGGCATCCAGCGGATGCAGGGCCAGCGCCGCGCCGCAACAGGCCCGCGCTTCGGCCAGCGCACCGCGATCGGCCAGCGCCCGGGCCTCGGCCCGCGCCAGCCCCGCATCGGCGCGGGCGAGGATATCGGGCGCCCGCTCCCGCGCCGGGCGAAACGGCGGCGGCGGGGCAAGCGGCGCATCCGGCAGGCAGGACAGCGCGCCCCGGCGCGGCACGGCCGGCCCCTGGCGCGAGCCCGCGGCACGAAACGCCACCGTACCGGCGAACGTCACGGTCTCGAGAAAATCGCCGCATTCGCCGATCGGGTCGGAATGGCCCAGCAGCAGCCAACCCGGCGGCGACAGCCGGTCCGCCAGCGCCCGCACCAGCTCCAGCGCCTGCTTCGTCTCGAAATACAGCAGCACGTTACGGCACAGGATCAGGTCGAACGGCCCGGCCGGCCCCCCGCCCGACGGCAGGTCCATGATGTTTCCATATTCAAAGCGCACCATGCGCCGATAGACATCGCGCAGGGTCCAGTGCCGCCCGCTGGCGGCGGGGCGGAACCATTGCCGCCGTTCCGAGGCACCGACATCGCGCAGCGACCACGCCCCATATTCCGCGCGCCGGGCCCGCTCCAGCGCCAGATCGCTGATGTCGGTGCCCAGGATATCGACGGTCCAGTCCTGCTCCCCCCGCGCCCGCAGCAGCCGGTGCAGCAGAATGGCCAGCGAATAGGGTTCGGCACCGTTGGAGCACCCGACGCTCCAGATCCGGATGGTCCGCAGCGGGCGCAGCCGGGTGATCAGGTCGGGCAGGATCGTGCGTTCCAGCGCATGGAACTGCTCGGCGTAGCGGAAGAAGAACGTCTCGCCGATCGTCACGGCCGATTCCAGCGCCCGCCACTCGGCCTCGCCCGCCGCATCGTCCGAAAGCCGCGACAGATAATCCATCGGGCAGGCACAGCCACAGGCATCCATGCGCCGCAGCAGCACCATCTCCAGCAGGTCCATCTTGTCGACGTAGTAATGCAGCCCGGTCCGCGCGACGATCCGGGTGGCCAGCCGCTCCAGGGTGCCTTGCCGGTCAGCCATCCGCGCTCTCCCACATTGCATCGCGCAATGCCGCATCCAGGGCCAGGGCCTCGATCCGCTGCCGTTCGCGCTCCATCAGCAGCCGGTCAGGGTCCATCAGCAACGCGGTCATTCCTCCGGCCAGTTCGACCTCCCCCGCCAGCCAGCCGCCGGCCGGCATGCCATCGGCGGGCAGCGCCATCACCGCCCCCGTCCTCTGCCGCACATCCAGTACGCTGTCGACCATGAAGGCCACCTTCATCCCGGCACCCGGATCGCAGAGCAGCAGCGGGCGATACAGCATCGCGTCATCGTCCGGCGCGCTCCACGCCCGCAACCCCAGCAGGACTGCAAGATCGATGACAACCACGCGTTCCGCACCCAGGCGAAAGAATCCCAGCACCGGCGCGGGCGTCCCGGCCGGGCGGACAAGCGCCGGCATGGGCATGCATTCCCGCACCGCGGGCGCGGGCAGGCCGTAACACGTATCCACAAGACGGAAGATGACGACGGCCACTGACACCGGGGCTTTGCTGCCTTCCACCCGAGCCGGTCCGGCAAAGCCTTGCCGGCGCGTTTGCTGCCTGCTTTTCTCCCCGAAGATTGCATTTATGACAAGTGACGGCTACCTCCGGCAGGGATGCGTACCCGGCAGATCGGGCGCGCCGCAGCCGCCGCCGGAGATCCGACCGTCATGGACAGTTTCAATTCGGGCCGCGCCACCGACCGGTTCCTCCCGCCCCGCGCGGGCGGATCGCAGCGCTTTCCCATCGCCCGCATCGCCCGCGTGGCGATATGCGCCGTGTTTTACGGGCTTTTCTATTTCGTCCAGCAGGTCACCGAACTGCTGGCCCCGCTGGTCCTGATCCTGGGCGTGGGCTGGGGCGCACTGCCCCATATCGTCGGCGCCATCGGCACCAGTGCCGCCTCCGCCGATCCGCAGACCCGCGATATCGTCACCCATGTCGCCGGCACCATCCCGCACCAGATCGTCATCGGCTCGCATGTCGTGACGGCCGATTCGCTGGTGGTCGACGGGCTGCTGATGATGGCGGCGGCGGCGGTCTGCGCCGCGCTCGCCGCCGTCGCGGCCCGCGAGATGTGACGCACGCGCTGCCCGACCCTCACCCGTGATCCGGCTCCGCGACGTCGGTTTCCGCTATGATGCCGCCGGCGCCTCTGCCGCCTCGGCCCCCGTGGCCCTGCGCCAGATCTCGTTCGAAGTGCCACAGGGCGGTTTCCGCTGGCTGCTCGGCCCCTCGGGCGCCGGAAAATCCAGCCTGCTGCGCCTGCTGGCGCTGGCCGCGCGCCCGACTTCCGGCACGCTGGAAATCCTGGGCAGCAGCGTCGCCCAGGCACGCCGCGCGGCACTGGCGCGGCTGCGGCGGCGCATCGGCGTCGTGCATCAGGATTTCCGGCTGCTGCCCGACCTGCCGGTCTTCGACAACATCGCCCTGCCCCTGCGCCTGCAACACCGGCCGGAGGACGAAGTGCGCGACGAGGTCCATTCCATCCTCGACTGGGTCGGCCTCGCCTCCCGCGCCACGGCCCGCCCACCCCAGCTTTCGGGCGGCGAGCAGCAGCGCGTGGCCATCGCCCGCGCCGTGATCCACCGCCCGGCCCTGCTGCTGGCCGACGAGCCCACCAACGCGCTGGACGAATACCAGGCCAACCGGCTGATGGAACTGTTCCGCGACCTGTCGGGGCTGGGCACCACGATCCTGGTCGCCACCCATAACGACGCGCTGATCCGCCGCTATCCGGCCCATGAGCTGGAACTGGCCCAGGGCAGGCTGCTGCGCGATGGCTGAGCGGCCGGGCCTCTTCACCCGCTGGAACCAGGCAAGGCGCGCGGACGGGCTGGCCCTGCGCCGCGCCCTGCCCGACCGGCTGCTGCCGCTGCTGGTCGCCGCCATGGCGGTCCTGGCCGCCCTGGCGCTCGCGGGCGCCACGGGCGCACAGATCCTCTCCGCCCGCTGGTCGAACGGCGCCGCGTCGATGCTGACCATCCAGGTCCCCGACCCGGAGACCCCGACAACGACAGCAGGCACCACTGCCCATCTCACGCGCTCCGACGCCGTCCTGGCCGCCCTGGCGGACAGTCCCGGCGCCTCGCGCGTCCACCGGCTGGACAAGGCGGAACTGGGCGCCCTGCTGGCCCCCTGGCTCGGGCAGGACCATGATTTCGCCCTGACCCTGCCCGCCATCATCGAGTTGCACATGGCCACCGGCACGCAAGCCGACGCCACGGCACTCGCCCGCCGCCTGAACACCATCGCTCCCGGCACACTGATCGAACGCAATGCCGAATGGGGCGAGCGGCTGGGCCGGCTGGCCGACAGCCTGCACAGTTGCGCATTGCTGGCGGTGGCGATCGTGGTCGGCATCGCGGTGGTGCTGATCGCGGCCACCACCCGCGCCGGGCTGGCGGCCCGGCGCCTGCCGATCGAACTGATCCACGCCATGGGCGCGACCGACGGCTATATCGCCGGGCGCTTCGCCCGCCGCACCGCCCTGCTCGCCTTCATCGGCGGGCTGGCGGGCAGCGTGCTGGCCCTGCCGATCCTGGTGCTGCTGTCCCGCGTGGCGGCCCCCTTCGCGGCGGCAACCCCAACGCCCACGCCCGCATCTTCAGCCGACTGGACCATGCTGGCCCACACGCTGCTCGCCACATTGCCCACCCCCCTGGTCGCCACCCTGCTGGCCCTCGCCCCGGCGGCGGCGCTGATCGGCTGGCTGACGACCCAGGCCACGGTGCGCGCCTGGCTGCGAAACCTGCCGTAATGACTCCCGTAATGAACCGGGGCGGCACGGCCAGACGATTCCTCCTTGGCACGCTGGCCGGCCTGCTGGGCTGCATGCTCCTGTGGGGAACGGGCTTCGCCTGGTTCGTCCACGACGCACTGAAATCGCCCTCTCGCCCCCCCGTCGCGGACGGCATCGTGGCCCTCACCGGCGGCCAGGGCCGGATCGAGGCCTCGCTGCGGCTGCTGGCCGGCGGTCAGGCGCGCCAATTGCTCATCTCCGGCGTCGCCCCCCACGCTACCACCGCCAGCGTCGCCGGCGCCCTCCCGCCGGACCTCGCGGCCAGCCTGCCGCCCGCACTGTGGCGGCAGGTCACGCTGGGCCGCCACGCCACCTCGACCATCGGCAATGCCGACGAAACCGCGCAATGGGCCCGCGCCAACGGGCTGCGCTCGCTGATCGTGGTCACCGCCGGCTACCATATCCGCCGCGCGATCATGGAAATCCACCGCACCCTGCCCGACGTGGCGCTCTATCCCTACGCGGTCCGTCCCCCGGCGCTGCGTGCGCCGCTGCGCGGCTCCTCGCTGCGGCTGCTGGCGACGGAATACGACAAGTGGCTGATGGCCAGCCTGGGCCTCACCCGCAACATGACGACCCGGGCACAGAACTGACGGAAGCGACCGGCTCTTGTCTCGCGGCCGTTTTTCTGATGTACGCCGCCCCGTCGCACGCCAGTCGTGCCTGACCTGTCCGGAATGCCCCCGCCCGTCATGATTTTCGTCCGCGCGTGCCTGTTCAATCTCTATTTCGTCCTGCTGACGGTCGTGATGGGCATCGCCGCCATGCCCATCCGCCTGTTCGCCCGGCGCCTCGCCCTGCCGTACGCCAAGCTGTGGACCCGGCTCTCGGTGGCGGGATTGTGCCATATCTGCGGCATCCGGGTCGTCGTGACGGGCCGCGAACACCTGCCGGCGGGCCCCTGCCTTCTCGCCTCGCAGCACCAGTCGGCCTTCGACACGCTGGTGTGGATGAACCTGGTCGACCGCCCGGCCTATGTGATGAAAGAGGAACTGACCCGCATCCCGCTGGTCGGCCCGATGCTGCTGCTGGCCGGCATGATCCCGGTCCGCCGCGCCGATGGCGCCCGCGCCCTGCGCGCGCTGCTGACCGCCACCGGTCAGGCGGCCGCCAACGGGCGCCAGATCGTCATCTTCCCCGAGGGCACCCGCACCCAGGCCGGCGAGACCAGGCGCCTGCACCCCGGCATCGTCGCCATGGCCACCCATACCGGCCTGCCCATCATCCCCGTGGCGACCGATTCCGGCCTGCGCTGGTCGCGCAACGCCTTCGTCAAACGTCCCGGGCCGATCCACATCGCCATCGGCCCCGCCCTGCCCGCCGATGTGGGCAAGGCCCGCATCCTGAGCGAAATCACCGCACGATGGCAGGAATCGTCCAGCCGGTTCGGCAGGATCGAGGGCGCGGAGAAACCTGTGGATAACTCTGTGGGCAGTCAGACCGGTCATCCGGCGGGCCTGTGACTGTCCGTTTGCCCACAGGCTGGCGCCCCTCCGCTACCGGCGGCCTCCACGCCACGCCATCATCCGGCGGACAGCCGAAAATCGCGCAATAACATATTAAATTCACACCTATTTTTAATATATTTTCCCGACAGACCCGGCGCCGGGCCTGCCGGCGGCCTCTGCGCGCGCTGCCGCCCGCTCCCCGTTCGCCGAAACTGTGGATAAATTCGGTCCCCCGCTCTTTTTTCCAACCGGGCGCGGCATGTGAAAGATTTGTGAATCAATCTGTTCCCGGCCTTCCGCAAGATGCCTTATCAAGAACGACATGCCGCAGCACTCCCCCCGGCCCGTGCGCCATCGCCCATCCGGCCGCCGCCCGTGGCTCCGCCGCGCCGCGCTGGCCCTGCTGGGGGTTGCGGCCATCGACGGCCTCGCCTGGCAGGCCGCGCAGCACGCGCTTGACAGGATGGCGGCAGGCTGGAGCACCCGCTTGCGCCAGCAGGGCTGGACCGTGCAGCCCGGCCTCCCTACCCGGGGCGGCTCCCCCCTGACCGCCCGGCTCACCCTGCGCAACCCCCGCCTGGACGGCCAGGCCGGCGGCCGGACCATCGCCTGGGGCGCACAGAGCGTCACGCTGTCGCTGTCCATGCTGCACCCGCTGACCATCCGGATCGGCCTCGAGGGCACGCAGGCCGCCCGCATGACCGGCCCCGACACCATCCGGGCCGTCAGGGTCCAGGGAGAGGATGCCCGCATCTTCGTCCCGCTCGGCCTGCCGCCGGGGGCCGTGGCCGGTCAGGCCGCATGGGCCGCCCGCGCGCTCACCCTCCAGATCCTGCAACCGGACGGCCGCACGACCGACCTGACACTGCACGATCTGCGCGGCCACGGATTATGGAACGACCGCGCCGGCCCCGACGCCAGCCGCATCGCCCTGACCAGCCATGCCGCCGCGATCGACCTGCCGCCAACCCTGCCCCTGCCGCCCGCGCTCACCGACGCGCACCGCCTGTCGGATGCCGGCCTCACCCTCTCCCTCCCGGGCGGCACGGAGCCCACCCTGCTGGTGCAGGACCTGCATGCGCGCTGGACACACCTGTCCCTGTCGGTGATAGGAAACGCCCATCTCTCGGTGCAAAATGGCCCGGAGGGCAGTTTCACCCTCTCCGTGGCAGGGATCGGCCAGACCGTCCGCACGCTGGACCAGGCCGGCATATTGTCCCCCGACCTCGCCAGGGCCGTCACGACGATCGACCGGCTGGCCACCCGTTATCCGGGCGGCACCGCACCCGCCACACCCGAGGCCCCACCCCCCACCGACCGCCCTTTGAGCCTGCCGCTGCGCCTGAGCGCCGGCACGCTGTTCGTCGGCACGCTGTTCGTCGGCACAATTCCGCTAGGCCACCTGACAGACTGGCTCAACTGAATTCATGCGCCTCAGCCTGCGCCGGACGACGCGGCCAGCGCGGCCCGCAGGGCCGCAACCTCGCGGCGCAGACGCAGCACTTCCTCTTCCATGCTCTCGCCGCTCCCGGCCGCGCCCTCGACCACCGTCACCGCGTTACCGTTCCCATCCTCATGCGAAGCCGCCGGCTCGCAGAACGAGGCGAACACCGACATCGCCCGGTCCATCATCTCGATGTCCTGGCGATCCAGCGTCTCCATTTCCGGCGGCAGGAACGCCGCCATCGTCCGCTGCATGGTGGTACGGACCTGGTGATGGTTGGCCGCGAAACGCTCCATCATCTGGTCCAGATATTCCGGCACCAGCCCCTGCATGCTGTCGCCATAGAAACGGATGATCTGCCGCAGGAAGCTCGCGGGCAGCATGGCGCGCCCCTTGGTCTCTTCCTCCATGATGATCTGGGTCAGCACGGCGCGGGTGATGTCGTCGCCCGTACGGGCATCGAAAACCACGAAATCCCTGCCGGAACGGACCATGTCGGCCAGCGCGTCGAGCGTGATATAGATCGAGCGTTCGGTGTCGTACAAACGTCGGTTAGCATATTTCTTGATGACGACCGGGGCGCACGGGCGGCTGGCATCCGGCAATATACCCTCCATCAACGGCTGGGCCGGCGGGTGGCCGGGGCATGAAACGAACCGCCGTGCAAGCTCCGGCGAGACAACACGAAAATGACATCCACCCAAGGCAATCGCAGGACGACCACCCGGATATCGGCAACAGGGTCGAAAACCGTAGCATGACCGCCTATCCGATGCACAGGCCGCGCGCCCGCAACGCCTAACGCGCCGGCGGCCCGGCAGTGCCCGCCCCGATCGGATTATAAGGTGACCGCCGTCCGGGCCAGGCACGGCAGCCGGCAGGCCGCCTCGTACCAGGCCGCCAGCGCCGGACGGTCCAGCCGCCACGGATCATCGGCGAAGCGTACATCCAGATATCCCAGCGCACACGCCACCGACAGGCCGCCGATATCGATCGGCTCCAGCGCGGGCGGCTCGCTTTCCAGCCGGTCCAGGCTGCGCCTGACCGCCGCAAGCTGGCGCTGGACCAGCGGATGGTCGTGGGCCAGCCCGGCGGGGATCAGCGTCCGGACCAGGATCGCGGCATCGGCCAGCCCATCGCCCAGCGCCTGCATCCGCAGCACCCGCCGGCGCGCCTCGCCCCCGGCAGGGACCAGCCGCCCGCCTCCGGCCAGCCCGTCCAGATAATCCACGATCACCCGGCTGTCGTACACGCCCTCGCCATCCGGCAGTTCCAGGGTCGGGATCTTGCAAAGCGGGTTCGCCGCCAGCACGGCAGGCGGCGAGTCCGAAACCCGCACCGCAATTTCGGTCACGCGCGCCTCCAGCCCGAGCAGGATCGCGGCGGCCCGCACCTTGCGCGCATAGGGGCTCAGCGGGGCGTGATAGAGCTTCATCGGACGGCTATCCTCCGGCAGTCCGTCGCACACCGGCGACCGGCACAATCAACGGGCACGAACAGGATCGCTCTCCCCATCGAGGCGGAGAATATCGCGTGCGATCGTCTCCGTCGTCGCCAGCGTCGTGATCGTGCCCGTGCGCAACGCGGCCATGATGGCCACGAGTTTCGAACTCTCGCTGGCAATCGCCACGACATTGGGAATCCGCCGCAGATCGTCCAGCGACAGTCCGATCACCCGCCCCTGCATCGGAACATCGGCCGCCTGGCCGTCGACGGTGATGAAATCATATCCCATCATGTCGCCGACCGTGCCCGCCAGCTTGGCCGCCGCCACCTCCTGGGGCGAGAACCAGCCCATGCGGACCATGTTGCTCTCCTCGCTGACATCGCCGATCCCGATCAGCGCCACGTCGGCCCTCTGCGCCCGGTGCAGCGTGCGCCGCACCACCTCGTTCTGCATCAGCGCCCGCCGGATCTCCGGGTCCGCCACCAGCGCCGGCGCATAGAGCGTCTCGCTCTCCCCGCCGAACCGGGCCGCCAGCCGCCGGCAGATATGGTCGGAACTCATATATTCGCCCGCGCGCGTCGACCCGCCGATCGCCGAGACGAACACGATCTCCCGCGCGACCTGCGTGCCCACCTGGTCGGCAATGGCCGCCACATTGCGGCCCATCCCGACCGCCACGATCATCTCGTCGCGCAGAATGTTTTCCAGATGAGACGCTAGCAACGCGGCAACACCGTCCCGCTGCGCATCCGGGTCGCGCTGCTCCACCGCCGTCAGCAGCCGCTCGATCCTGAAGCGCCTGCGGAATTCCTGCTCCAGCTCCGCCGACGCGGCCGGCCGCGTCCGCACCCGGATCTCGACGATCCCCTCTTCCCGCGCCCGTTTCAGCAGCTTGCTGATCGTGGGCCGCGAGAGCGCGAAACGCCGCGACAGTTCTTCCTGCGTCACCTGCTCCAGATAATAAAGGGCCGCGATCTCCGTCAGCTGCTCGGGCGAGATGTCCGCGCGCGTGCTCCGGCGCGCTTCTCCATTGCCCCGCGCCCCCTCGTCAGGGGCCTGGGGCGATGGCGCGCCGTCCGGGCAGTCAGACTCGTCCCTCATGCGTTCATGCTGGAAGAAGGCCCTCATAATACGCAATGCGATCGACCTTCTCCGCCGATGCCCCATTGCCGAACTCGGATAACAGGTACGCACGCACGATACACTTGGCAAGCTCCGGCCCGATGACCCGGGCGCCGAGCGTGATGATCTGCGCGTTGTTGCTCTTCATGGCCCGCTCGGCGGAATAGGTGTCATGGGTCTGCGCGGCCCGAATGCCCGGCACTTTGTTGGCGCTGATCGCAACCCCGATCCCGGTCCCGCACAGCAGGATGCCGCGATCATGCTTCCCCGCCATGATCGCCTTCGCGACCGCGACCGCGACATCCGGGTAGAGCACAGGCTCGGCCCCGAACGTCCCGTAATCGGTGACGTCATGCCCATCCTCCGTCACGGCGAGCCTGATGATGTCCTTGAGTGTGGTGGCCGCCTCGTCGCAGCCGATGGCGATTCTCATCCCGTCCTCCTTAACGCTCGCGCGCCGATGCCTGACGTCCCGTTTCAGGAGCGGCAACCGACCCCGCGTCTTGCGGAGACTGCGCGGGCCACTACACAAATGCAAATCAAATTGCACAAATGTTCAAGACGCAAGGACCGAGATCCGGGGCGTTGGCGCCATATTCACAGATTAGTGATACCGTTCCCACCCAAAACTATGCGTTAATCGCCAAAACACCCACAAGGCCCATCAGCCGGACCATACCACGCCTTGAACAAATGTTCCTGATTCCAATGTTTCGTTCAGGTCCATCCGCATAAAAACGACAGGGCGGCCCATACCGCCCGCGAGCCCGGGGAAATCCCATGAACACTATCGATCCCAAGTCCCGCTCCATTCCCAAGCTGGACCGCATCTTCAACAGTCCAGACCACATCGTCGAAGATGCCGTCCGCGGGTATCTGCTCGCCCACCCGAACATCCTGGCCGCGACCGACAATCCGCGCGTCGTCCGCCGCCGCGAAGGCAGCCCGGTCCGGAAAGTCGGCGTCATCACGGGCGGCGGCTCGGGTCACGAGCCGGCCTTCCTCGGGTACGTGGGCACCGGCATGCTCGATGCCGCCGCCATCGGCGAGATCTTCTCGTCCCCCACCGCCGCGAGCTTCCTGGATGCCATGCGCGTCGCCGACATGGGGGCGGGCGTCGCCTGCCTGTTCGGCAATTATGCCGGCGACACCATGAATGTGCGCCTCGCCATGAGCGACGCCGCCAGGGAAGGCATCACGGTCGGATCGGTCGTCGCGAATGACGACGTCGCCTCCGCGCCCAGGGGCGATGCCGGCCGCCGGCGCGGCGTCGCCGGCGAAATCCTGATGTGGAAGGCCGGCGGTGCCCGCGCGGAAGAAGGCGGCTCGCTCGAGGAGGTCCTGGCGGCCGCGCAGAAGGCCATCGACAACACCCGCTCCATCGGGGTCGGCCTGTCGCCCTGCACGATCGTCGCCAACGGCCACCCGAACTTCACCATCGACGCCGGGACCATGGAAGTCGGCATCGGGCATCACGGCGAACCGGGCGTCGAAGTGCGCCCGCTCGAACGCTCGCACGAGATCGCGCGCATGATGTGCGACCATGTGCTGGGCGACCTGCCCTTCTCGGCCGGTGACGATGTCGTCGTCCTCCTCTCCGGCCTGGGCGCGACCCCGATCATCGAACTCTATGTGCTCTTCGCCGACGTGGCGGAGATCATGAAAGAGCGCGGGATCGAAATCCGGCACAGTTTCGTCGGCAATTTCTTCACCTCGCTGGAAATGAAGGGCGCGACCCTGACGGTCATGAAGCTCGATGCGGAGCTGGACCGGCTGATGTCCCACCCCACCCACTCGATCGGCCTCACCCGCATCGGCACCTTCTACACGGCGCCACCGGTCGAAGCCCCCGCCATCGCCGCCGCGACGCAGGCCGATGTCGAAAATGTCTTCACCGCCGAAAAATACAGCGCCGGCAAGGGTATTCCCGTAACGGATACCAGATCCGTCATCCCCGCCCTGATCGACGCGATCGTCGGCGCCCGGGACTGGCTGAGCGAAATCGACGGCAAGATCGGCGACGGCGACCACGGCATCAACATGGCCAAGGGGTTCGAACGCTGCGGCCAGGCGCTCGGCGCCAACCCGCCACCGCTCCAGGAAGCCCTGCAGATCCTGTCCGACGCCCTCCTGGCCGGAATCGGCGGGTCGATGGGCCCGCTCTATGGGCGCTTCTTCGCCGGCATGGCCCTGCCGCTCGCCAACACCGATTATATCGACGCCAAGGTATTCGGCCTCATGCTCGACGGCGCCGAGGCCGGCATCCGCTCGCTGGGCAATGCCGATGTCGGCGACAAGACGCTCATGGACACGCTCGTCCCCGCCGTCCGGGCCTGCCACGCCGCCGAAGCACAGGGGCTGAAAGCCGCCCTGGCCGCCACCTCGGCCGCCGCCGAGAAAGGCCGCGATTCCACCATCAACCTCGTCGCCCGCATCGGCCGCGCCAGCCGCCTCGGCGAGCGCTCGCGCGGCGTCCTCGATGCCGGCGCGACCTCCTGCTGCCTGATCCTGCAGACGATGGCGGAAGAACTGGCAAAAATCGACCCAGCCTGAAGGGCGGCTCCGAACGCCCAAAGGGACCAAAAAAACAAGAAATACCGACGATACAGTCACCATAAATAAAAAAAGAATGCCTTCACGGCCCGCGGGCGCCCACGCCTGCGGGCCACCAAACCGGGGCAACAAAAATGGCTGGAACCATCACGACATATCCCGTTCGTCCCCAGGACGAAATCCCCGCCGAGGAACGTCCGCGCACGGCGATCGGGCGCCTGCTTCTCGGCATCGGCATGCCGCCATCACTCGCATGGGGCTTCATCGGCCTGCTGATCTTCATGTCCGGCGACGGCGTGGAAAGCGGCTATCTTTCCTCCTATCTCGTCAGCACGGGCCTGACGGAACATGATGTCGCCCTGCTCTTCACCATCTACGGGCTCAGCGCCGCCATCTCCGCCTGGCTGTCCGGCGCACTTTCCGACCTGTGGGGCGCCCGCCGCGTCATGATGACCGGGCTGGCCATCTGGATCGTCTTCCAGGTCGGATTCCTGGCCTTCGCGCTGCCGTCCAACTCCTACCCGCTGATGATCCTGTTCTATGGCATCAGGGGATTCGGCTACCCGCTCTTCGCCTTCGGCTTCCTGGTCTGGGTCGTCACCTCCGTCCATCCACGCCGCCTCGGCTCTGCCGTCGGGTGGTTCTGGTTCTGCTTCACCGGCGGCATGCCCACGCTGGGCTCGATGTTCGCACGAACGACCATTCCCTGGATCGGCTCAATCCATACGTTATGGACGGCCCTGCTGCTGGTCATCCTGGGTGGCGCAATGGCCCTCCGAGGCATCCGCGAACCCCACGGCAACCAGCATGTCCCAGGCGCTGAAAAGCATCCGCTGCGGACCCTGTTCGCCTCGCTCTCCATCGCCTGGCAGCGGCCGAAAGTCGGCATCGGCTGCATCGTCCGCGCCATCGACACTTCCGCCGAATTCGGATTCCTCGTCTGCCTGCCGATCTATTTCATGCACGACCTGCATTTCACCCTCAGCCAGTGGCTGCTGGTCCTGCAGGCCATCTTCATCTCGAACGTGATCTGGAACCTGCTGTTCGGCATCCTCAGCGACTGGCTGAGCTGGCGCGGCACGGTGATGATCGGCGGCGGCATCGGCTCGGCCGTCAGCACCATGCTGCTCTACTGGTGCCCCACCTGGTTCGGCCCCGAGCATATCATGCCGACCCTGTTCGCCGGGGCTCTCTACGGCATGACGCTGGCCGCCTATGTCCCGCTTTCCGCGCTGATGCCCTACCTCGCGCCGGACGACAAACCCGCCGCCATGTCGCTGCTCAATCTCGGCGCCGGCGCCAGCGTCTGGATCGGCCCCGCCGTGGTCTATCTCGTCGAGCCCTCATTCGGGATCTTCGGCGTCATGCTGGTCTACGCCGCGATCTACGTGCTCAGCGCCATCCTGACCTGGTTCCTGACCCTGGAGCCCGACCTCCAGGCCGAACTCGACCGGGCAAGGCGATCTTCCAGGGCGCCGGCGGTCCGCCCCCTGCCCCACGCCAGCCTGGCCAAATGAACAGACCGATCCAGAACCCTCAAGACACACCAAGGACAATCGAACATGAAACCGTTTCCTGAACTCTTCTCCCTGCGCAACCGCACCGCCCTGGTCACGGGCGGCGCGTCGGGCATCGGCCTCGCCATCGCGCAACGCCTGGCCGAGCAGGGCGCCCGCCTCTGCCTCGTCGACCGCAGCCCCACCGTCAGGGAGACCGCCTCCCGCCTCGGGTCCGGCCATATCGGCATCGAAGCCGACGTCACCGACGAAGCCGCCATCACCCGCGCCTGCGACTCAGCCATCGCGCAGGCCGGCAAGATCGGCATCCTGATCAACAACGCCGGAATCGCGCTGATCGCGCCGGCTGCCGAACTCAGCACCCAGGCCTGGGACACCACCCTGTCCATCAATCTGCGCGCGCCGTTCCTCTTCGCGCGCGCCCTCGGCCCGCTGATGTGCGCCAACGGCTACGGCCGGATCGTGAATATCGCGTCCCAGGCGGCCCTGGTCGCGCTCGAGGGCCACGCGGCCTACGCAGCCAGCAAGGCCGGCATCCTCGGCCTGACAAAGACCCTCGCCCTCGAATGGGGCCCGCGCGGCGTCACGACCAACGCCATCTCGCCCACGGTGGTCGAAACCGAACTCGGCAAGCAGGTCTGGTCCGGCCCCGTCGGCGACGCCTTCCGCGCCCAGGTCCCCACCGGCCGCTTCGCCCAGCCCGACGAGATCGCCTGCGCGGTCACCTACCTCGTCAGCGACGCCGCCGCGATGGTCAACGGCGAAAACCTGGTCGTCGATGGAGGCTATACGATCCGTTAACGAAAACCGTCCTTTTCCCGCCGCAGCCGTGCGAACGCCGCCACGTCGGGGGCGCGCAGGAACGGATTGGTGCGTTTTTCCACCCCCAGCCGCACCGGCACGGTCGGCCGTCCCTCGGCCCGCAGACTGTCGATCTCGGCGGCACGTTCGCGCAACGCTTCATTGTCGGGATCGACCGCCAGCGCGAAGCGCGCGTTGGACTGCGTATATTCATGCCCGCAGCAGATCAGCGTCGCGTCCGGCAGGGCGGCGATCCGGCGCAGGGACTGGAACATCTCTTCCGCCGTGCCTTCGAACAGCCGCCCACAGCCCAGGCTGAACAGCGTGTCGCCGCAGAACAGCGCCGGGGTCAGCGGAAAGTAATAGGCGATATGCCCGCGCGTATGGCCCGGCGTCTCCATCACGGTGCCGATGGCCCCGCCCAGCGTCACGCCGTCGCCGTCATTCACCGCCTGGTCCAGCATCGGCAGCCGGTAGGCATCGGCCGCCGCCCCGGTCACAATCGCACCGTAGCGCTTGCGCAGCGCATCGGTCGCCGCCACATGATCGGCATGATGATGCGTCAGGAAAATCTGGTCCAGCCGGCCCCCGGCCTGCTCCACCGCCGCGACCAGCGGCGCCTCCTCGGCCGGATCGACCAGCGCCGTGGCACCGCTTTCCTCGTCGCGCAGCAGCCAGGCATAATTGTCGGCCAGGATCGGCACCGGGTGAATGGCAAGCACCATGATCTCTCTCCGTCTCCTACGCGGTTCCGGGGCGGCCCGCCATTATCCAACAGTTTGTGCTAATCGGGCCTGATGCAAGACGATATCTGCACAGCAGCCAGATTCTATGCCGGCCGCGCGGGCGAGAACACCGCCCGGCTGCTGCGGCATCGCCTGCATGCGTTCTGGCCCCATACAGGCAACGACCGGATATTGGGGCTGGGCTACACGCTGCCCTTCCTGCCGCTCTGGGCCCGGCCGGACGGCGCGCCCTGCATCTCGGCGCGGATGGACACACCCGTCACCCGCGACGCCCCCGTCTTCAGGCCGGAGGGCGTGCGCGACTGCCTGGCGGCCGAAGACCGCCTGCCCTTCCCCGACCTGTCCTTCGACCGGGTATTACTGGTCCACGCACTGGAAATCACCCCACGACCCGACGCCCTCCTCCGCTCGGTATGGAAGGTCATGAAGGATCATGGCCGCCTGCTGCTGGTGGTGCCCAACCGCGCCGGCTGGTGGGCCCATTCCGACGGCACGCCTTTCGGCCAGGGCGAGCCCTTTTCCGCCCGCCAGATCACGCGGCGCCTGTCGCAGGCCTTCCTGTGCGCCGAACGGCATGACGGCGCGCTATTCATGCCCCCGCCCGGGGCCCGGCACCGGCGCGCCGGCACGCTGGCCGAAAATGCCGGCCACATGCTGCTGCCGCAACTGGGCGGCGTCTTCGTCATCGAGGCGGTCAAGGACGTCTATTCCGGCGTTCCGGCCCTGACCGCGCCGGCCCTGATCCGCGCGCCACGACGGATCTACGAACCCGGCTGACCGTCCCTCCGATCCATGCCACACTGGTGTCCCACCGGCGCCACGCTTGACCCATCCCCCCGCAAACCCCATGAAGCTCGATCCATGTCCCTGATCCAGTCCATCAAACTCGTCCTCGCGCGGCCGCATCCGGCCGCCCGTCCCTTCCTCCTGGCGTCGGGTGCAACCGCGCTGGCGGCCCGGCTCCTGCCCTGGCGCCCGGCCCGCTGGCTCAGCCACGCGGCGGGGCTGTTCTTCGGTTTCTGCCTCTATTTCTTCCGCGATCCGGAGCGCGTGCCGCCGGCCGACCCGCATCTGGCGGTGGCCCCCGCCGACGGCCGCGTGGTGTCGGTGGAAAAGATCTCTCCCCCCGCATCGCTCGACATGGGCGACGCACCGGTCTGGCGCATCGCCACCTTCCTGTCGGTGCTGGACGTGCACGTCAACCGCATGCCCGCCGCCGGAACCGTGACGCGTGTGGCCTATCACCCCGGCCAGTTCCTCAACGCCAGCCTGGACAAGGCGTCCGACCTCAACGAACGCAATGCCCTGCGCCTGACGCTGGAAGACGGGCGCAACTTGGCGGTGGTGCAGATCGCGGGCCTGATCGCCCGGCGCATCCTGTGCGATGCCGAGGAAGGCATGACCTATGAAGCCGGCGAGCGCTTCGGCCTGATCCGCTTCGGTTCGCGCACCGACCTGTACCTGCCCCCGGGCGTGGAACCACTGGTCTCGGCCGGCCAGACCATGATCGGCGGCGAAACGGTCATGGCGCGTCTCTGACCCCGATGGCCCTGCCCGACACGCCCCCCTCCTCCGCCCCGGCCACGCCGCGGCGGCGCCGCCGGCTGATTCGCAGACGACGGCCCCGCGTTCGCGGCCCGTCCTTCAACCGGCTGATCCCCAACATCATGACGATGCTGGGCCTGTGCGCGGGGCTGACGGGCATGCGCTTCGCGCTGGACGGACGGTTCGGCGACGCGGCGGTGGCATTGCTGATCGCCGCGTGCATCGACGGGCTGGACGGCCGCATCGCCCGCCTGCTGCGCGGCACCAGCCGCTTCGGCGCGGAATTCGACAGCCTGTCCGATTTCCTGTGTTTCGGCGTGGCGCCGGGCTTCGTCCTGTATCTGTGGGCGCTGCGCGATGCCGGGCGCTACGGCTACCTGCCCTGCATCATGTTCACGGTCTGCATGGCGCTGCGCCTGGCGCGCTTCAACGCCAGCCTGGACGATACCGAAAAGCCCCAATACGCCAGCAATTTCTTCACCGGCGTCCCGGCCCCCGCCGGGGCTGGACTGGCGATGTTTCCGCTGTTCCTGGGCCTGGAGGCCCACAAGCTGGGCTGGAACCAGATCTACGACCTGACCCGCCTGCCCATCCTGCCGGCGCTGACGCTCAGCTTCACCGCGTTCCTGCTGGTCTCCACGCTGCCCGTCTGGTCGTTCAAGAATTTCAAGGTCCCATCGGCCTATGTGCTGCCGCTGATGCTGGGCACGGGCGCCTATGCCGCCGTACTGGTCGCCGACCCGTGGGGCGCCCTGGCCGCCGCGGGCGTGATCTACATCGCCCTGCTCCCCCTCAGCCGCCGCAGCTTCCACCGCCTGAAGCAGGAGGCTCTGGCTCTTCAGGCCGAGGAAGACAATCCGGAGGCCCCCAGCAACGCCGCCAGCCCGGCGACGATGGACGCCGGCGAAGGCGGACAGCCGGGGATCGACGCATCCAGCGGCGCCCGGCCCTCCAGCCCGCCCAGAACGGCATAATTCTCCCCAAACGGGCCGCCATCGATCGCACAGGCCCCCACCGCCACCAGCGCCCTCGGGTCGGGCATGGCATGCCATGCCGCCTCCAGCACCGGGGCCATGGCGCGGGTCAGCGGCCCGGTCACCAGCAGCACATCGGCCAGGCGCGGCGTCGTCACGAAACGCAGGCCCGTCGCCGGCAGCGCATAGGCCGCCCCGTCCAGCGCCGAGACCTCCATCGCGCATCCCTCGCACCCGCCTGTATCCACGTGAAACACCGCCATCGGCCCCACGGTCGGCAGGCGGATGGCAGGCCGGACTCCCCGCGCCAGAATCGCACGCAGCAGCGCCAAGAATCGCCTCCCTACAGGTCCGCGCCCGCGGCCGAGAGGCCGAACGAGTGCACGATCATCCCCACATCCTCGGCCTGCGCCCCGGCCAGCACATGCTCCAGCGCACAGGCCTGGGCCAGCGCGGGGTCGCACGCATGCGCCGCCGCAACACAGCCATCGACCATACGAACCCAATACCACACCGCGCCGCGCGGCCCCTCGGCAAAGCCGACTCCCTCACCGACCGCCTGCGGTTTCCACCCGGCATCCGGCATGCTGCCGGCCGCCGCCCGCAACAGCCGCGCGACGCCGCCCAGCTCCGTCAGCCGAAGGTCGATGCGCGCCGCCACATCGCCACCGCGCCGCACGCCGCTATCCAGCCATTCGCGCCGATAGCCCGGCACCAGCCGCCGCAGATCCTCCTCGCGCGCCGACGCCCGGCCCACGACGCCCCCCACGCCCAGCGCCCGCGCCGCCGACTGCTCCAGCACGCCCACCCCGGCCATGCGCGCCTCCAGCCCCGGCCACCCCCGACCGCGCATCAGCGCGGCCCGGCCGGCCTCCAGCAGATCCGCCACCCGGCCGCCAATGGAAACGGCCGCGTCGTCCATCGCCGGATCGCCCGCTCCACCAGGGCAAACCCGGTCCATCAGCAGCCGGTGGCCGCCGATCCGGCCGCACTGGTCCAGGATCGCCTCGCGCAGCCGCTCGCATTCCGCCGCCAGAGCCGCCCCTCCGGCCGCCCGCGCCACGCGCGACAGATCATGCAGATGCGTCGCCGCCCGCTCGATTTCCGCCAGAAGCACGCGCGTGCGCACGGTGGCGGCATCGGCAGCCTGCCCCGCCGCCACCTCGATCGCCCGGCACAACGCCGATTGATGGGCGACCGACGCCCCGGCGGCGGCCCGTCCGGCCAACCGCACCGCAGCATCGGCATCCAGCCCCACCAGCCGGGCCACCACCCCACGATGCGCATAACCCAGCCGCCATTCCGCCTGCCCGACCACGCCCCCGCCATCCACCGCCAGGCGCAGATGGGCAGGCGTATGGTGCCCGCCATCGGCCGGCCCGCTGCCCAGGATCATGCATTCGCCCGGCACCGGCCGAAAATCCGGCGGGTCGGGCGGCCAGGCGGCCGGCCCCGGCCGCGCACTCAGCGGCCAGGTCGCGGTCCAGAGCCCATGGTCCAGCCATGGACGCACATCCCGCGCCTCCATCGCCGAAAACCCCCACAGATCCTGCACGCAACGCTCGAACGGCGCCGCCGCCGGACGCTCCGGGGACAGGCCCAGATAGCGCCCGCCATAGGGTTCGACGCTCGCCACCAACGGGCGCTCGCCCCCCTCCAGGAACAGGGCATGCACATCCCGCCCATCGGCCCACAGGGTCACGAACGGCAGCGGGTCATGCCGCAGCGCCTCGGCCAGATCGTGCCAGCCTTCCTCCTCCAGCCGAAAGCGCCACCCGCCGGCTTCAGCCTCTCCGCGCCTGATCAGCGCGGCGGCCGTACGCGGGGCCGGATCGGGCTCGGCGCGGATCATCGCCACCCTCGCAGCACCAGCACCACCAGACCGCCCAGCAGCATGGCGGTCACGCCCCGTCCCAGCCAGCCCATCCGGACCGCGCCACCGACAGGCAGCGGGCTGCCGACCACCACCCCGACCGCCACCGGCAGCACCAGAATCGGCGCTGCATCGCCCAGCGCGACCAGCGTCAGCACCAGTCCCCCGAACGGCAGGAACGGCGAATGGATCAAGGGCGCAATGCCCCCCTCCCACGGCCCACGCCGGCCGGGTCCCGCCTGCCGCGCCAGCGGCCCCATCAGCGCGACCGACAGCAGCAGCGCCACCAATCCCGCCTGACCGGCACCGCCACCCGCTCCGGCCGCTACCGCCGCCAGGCCGATCATCAACCCGACCGACAACCGGCCCCGCCGCTCCGGGGGCGCCACGCGGATGGAAAGCGCCATCAGCCACAGCGTCACCAGCCCCAGCGCCATCACCCCTATCCGGTCCTGGCCCTGCGCCAGATGACGCAGCACCGGGATCGCGGTCATGACCGGCGCCAGGGCCATGGGCGCCACCGCATCCCCGGCCGCCAGCACGACCGGGGCGGCAGGCCCCAGCCCCGCGACAGTCCCCAGCCCGACCGTCAGCAACAGGCCGCCCAGCCCTTCCAGCCGTCCCGCCGCGTCAGACGCCGCCAGCAGCGCGGCACCCGGCACGGCCAGCAGGATGCCGGACAGGCTGAGACGAAAAAGATCCCACCCCGCCCGTGCCGCGCCACGCGTCACGGCGGTCGCCAGCGCCACCAGCATCGCCACCCCACCAACCGCGACCGCGCCCGACAGCGGATCGGCGCAGGCGGTGGCAACGGCCGCGCCACCGGCCAACCCATGCATCAGCACGCCCGCCCCCCGCCGTCCCGGCGCCATGTCGGCCGACAGACAGGCCAGAAACAGCGCCAGCAGCGGCAACGGCAGCAGAAGTCCCAACGCGCCGGGCGGCACGGCAAAGGGCGTCGCCGGCCAGACGCTCCGCAACGCCACCGCCAGGGCGGCCAGCCCCAGCCCGACCGCCGACAGACCCATCCCCGCCGCCCGCGCCGAGGCCGGCGAGCAGGCCGCCAGCACCCCCATCGACAGGAACGGCCAGCACAGCGCCAGCGGCATCAGCACCGGCAGGGAAACCGGCAGCGAAACAGGCGGAATGCTCACGTCGGTTCCCGCCCCCAGGCAATCCGGCGCAGGCAGACAAAGGCCACCACCAGCAGCGCCGCCTGCAATGCCACAGCCCCCGCCAGCACCGCGTCCCGCCCGGCCAGCCCGGCGAGCAGCATCAATCCGTTCAGGGCCGCCGCCAGCCCCACGCACTGCCCCACCACCGAACGACGGACCGCGGCCGCCAGCACACCGCACAGAATGGCCACCAGCGCCGCAATCAGGTCCGGCCGCGTCACGGCGTCGATCAGGCCGCGCGGCACCGCCAGCACGGCCAGGATCGTCAGCATCAGGCCGCCGCCCACCCCCGATATCCGCTCCGCCGGCACCGGCGGCCGATCCTCCAGCCGCGCCAGCCCCCATACCAGCGGCGCCGTCCCCGCCACCACGAACAGGGCCGCCAGACAGGGACGCACCGGCGCGTCGACATCCAGCGCCGCCGCCAGCAATGTCAGCACCACCAGCCCGGCCTGCCAGGGCAAGGCCCAGCGCAAGCCCGACAGCACGACCGAGGCGGCAATCAGCAGGCCGGGAAGCGGCGATCCCATCACGCGACCTCCTGATCCGCGAACAGCACCACGACCGCCAGCGCCGCGAACAGCAGCGCCAGCACCAGCCGGCCGCGCGCCCCGCGCGCCGAGGCCATCACCACCACCCGCGCCGCGACGATGCCGGCACAGATCACCCCCGTCCGCGCCAGCCATGCCGCCACGGCACCCGGCAGCGATGCAGCCGCCGGCAACAGCGCCCCGTCCCGCGGCATCGCCAGCCCACCCGGCCAGGCCAGATCCCCCGCCAGCGTGATCCAGGCGATCAGCCCCAGATCCCGTGCCAGTTCCATGGCGGCACGGCCGCGTCCGCCCAGATCGACCATCATGTCCGCCGCGCGCGCATCATCGCCGGGGCCGATATCCGGCCCGGCCAGCAACAGGGCGACGGCCAGCAACATCGCCGACACCCGCCCGCCCCCCGGATCGGGGTCGCGCAGCCGCGCCAGCAGGGCATCGATCCCCCCATGCCCGGTCGCCATGATTGCCGCCGCCACCGCCAGCGGAAAAACCGCCTGCATCGCCGCCAGGGCGCCCACGCCTCCGGCCGACGCCAACCCGGCCCGTGCGCCGCCCGGCGCCAATGCCGCCAGCAGCGGCAGCAGACGCGCCAGCACCAGCAGCCCCGAAACCGTCAGCAGGTCCGAAAGCCCGCTTCCCGGCAGGCCGAGCGCGAAGGAGGGCACGAGCGCACAGGCGGCCAGCACAGTCGCCAGCGTCATCGCCGGCGCAATCTCGGCCACGCCGGCAGCGCGCACCCCATGCCGGCGCGCGCAGGACCGGATCAGCCGCCAGCGCGCCAGCACCGGGACACGCTCGGTACTGCCCGCCCAGGCCATGCCGGCCGCCAGAAGCCCCCGCGCCAGCGGCGCGCAGGCGACCATCAGCACCAGATGCACCGCCAGCAGCGCGCATCCCACGATCCCGGCCGACATCATCGCCCACGACACCATCACGAACGGCCCCACATCCGGACCAGCGCCGCCACGGCCAGCCACAGCAGCACCAGCCCCATGGCATGGCGCGACGCCCAGGCCACGCCCCCCTCCGTCAGCGCCAGCATGCGACGACCCGCATCCCGTACCCTGCGCGCCATCCGCCGTACAGTGCGCCGCAGGGGCCATCCACCCCCCAGGCCCCACGCCAGCGCACCGGCAAACTGTGCCGGCCCGGCCTGCGCCGCCGGCTCGCCGAACGGCATCCACGGCGGCGAAGGCGGCGCCCCTTCGGTCCAGGCCGCCACCGGGCGCGACGCCACCGTGCCGGCCAGACGCGACAATGCCAGCACACCGGCGCCCGCCAGCCCCAACAGCGCCACAATGCCGATCGGATACAGCACCCCGCCACCACCCGGCGCCGCCAGAACCAGCCAGTCCGGCCGCGCACCCGATGGAATCATCCCGCGCAGGCCGGCAATGTCCCACCCCGCGCCGCGCGTCAGCCACAGCCAGATTCCGGGCACGAGCACCATGACCGCACTCCCCCCCAGGCACGCGACCGGCGCCGCCAGCTTTCCCGTCGCGGGGTCGGTCGCCCCGGCCGCGCGCGGCGTGCGCGGCCGCCCCAGAACCAGGCAGGATAACAGACGCACCGCCGCCAGGATCAACAACCCGCCGACCAGCCCGACTCCGGCCAGCGATGCCAGCAACGGCATCGCGCCCGCCAGCCCTTCGGCACGCGGCAGCGCCAGCAGCGACTGGACCAGCAGCCACGCCACCGCAAACCCGCCCGACGGCGGCAGGGCGCACGCCCCGGCCAGCGCCAGGGCCAGCATGCCCGACGCCTTCGGCATCAGGGCCGCCAGCCCCCCGGCACGCATCAGCCCCAGCGAACCCGCCGCCTCGGCAATCCGCGCCAATGTCAGGATCGCGGCCAGAAACGCCAACCCGACCCCACCCATCAGCAGCATCAGGGCACGGAACGCCCCCAGCGCCAGCAAGGGCAGGTCATCCGCCCGCCCGGTCACCACCAGCCCGACCAGCAGCAGCGCCAAGCCACCCCAGCCCCCCAGCATGCCGGCCATCACACGGCCCGCATCGCGCGCGCTCAGGGCGCGTCCACACGCCACCAGGGCCAGCATCAACCCCACAACGACCAGCGCGCCCCCCCAGAAGGCGCCGACCGCCCCCCCGGGCCAGTCGACCAGCATGCGCACGGCAAGGCAGAGCCCGGCCACCATCCCCGCCAGATGCCCAACCCCGACAGGCGCGCCATGCCGTGCGCCAGACAGCGGCCGCAGCGACAGCCCCATCAGCGCCGCGGCCGCCACCAGTGCCGGAACCGGCAGCACGATCAGCCGCCAGCCGCCCGAACCCGCCAGCAGGGCGGTCGCCGTCGCCACCCCGACACTCCCCCAGGCCACCATGGCACGCGGCACGGCACCCCGAGCCCACAGAAGCGGCAACAAGGCCGCCGCGCCGATCGAAAACAGGAGGGGATTGCCGGTGCCGACCGTCAGCGCCGCGCCGGCCAGCACCGGCGTCCGCTCGCCCGAGGCCAGGCCGGCCACCGACAGGATCAGCACGAATGGCAAGGACAGCGCATCGACGCGCAACAGGGCCATCGCCCCCGCTTCCGGAACCGACACCGGGCCCGGAGGAAGGACGGCCATCGCCAGTGCCAGCACAAGGGCCAGCCCCCACCCCGCGCGGGCCGCCTGCGGCACCGCGAACCGGGGCATCAGGCCGTCCAGCAGCAGCACCGACAGCACAAGCATGAGAAACAGCGGCAGGATGGCCCCATCCCCGAATCACGGGTCCGATCGAACCGCCATCAAACCACGCCGCTCAGATCATGGCGAGGGGGACCTTGCGTCGCGGCGGCGGGATCGACCGGTCGATCGCCGCCAGATCCTCCGATGTCAGCACCAGTTCGGTGGCCGCCACGTTCTCGCGCTGATGCCGCGGGCTGCCCGCCTTGGGAATCGCCAGCATGCCCGGCTGCCGCAGCACCCAGGCCAGCGCCACCTGGGCGGGCGTCGCCGGCCCCAGGCTGGTCTCGTGCCGACCTGCGATCCGCGCCAGCACCGGCTGGTGCAGCAGGTTCCCGCCCTGTCCCAGCGGGGAATAGGCCATGGTCACGATCGACCGGCGCCGGTCCGCCTCCAGCAGATCGAATTCCACCCCGCGATAATCCAGGCTGTAGAGGATCTGGTTGGCGGCACAGGGATCGGGCGAGGCGACGCGCGCCAGGTCATCCAGATCCCCGACATCGAAATTCGATACACCCCACGCGCCGATCAGCCCTTCCCGCTTCAGCCGCTCGAAGGCCCCGATCGTCTCGCCCAGCGGCACGGCCCCCCGCCAGTGCAGCAGGTACAGATCGATCCGATCGGTGCCCAGCCGCCGCAGCGACGCCCGGCAACTGGCTGCCACCCCGGCGCGCGAGGCATTGGACGGCAGCACCTTCGTGACCAGAAAGACCTCATCCCGCCGGCCGGCGATCGCCTCGCCCACCAGCCGTTCCGACCGCCCGGTCCCGTATATCTCGGCGGTATCGACCACCCGCAACCCCAGATCCAGCCCCAGCCGCAGGCTGGCGATCTCCTGCGTCCGGCGCTCGGCACTGTCGCCCAGCGCCCAGGTCCCCATGCCCAGCGCCGGCACGCGCGCACCACCCGGAAACATGACGGAATTGACCATGCCGCGCGGTCCTCCTCACAGATTCTGTGCTGCCATGCGCGAAAGCCACCCTCAGAGTCCGACCGCACGTCGGATCGCCACCAGCGCGCATTTGCGGTCAGGCTCAGCGCGCCCCTCGGGTCCATCCTTTTGCCTGCTGCCGCCAGTAGACAAGCGTGTGCCCGGCCTCGCGGGCACTGGTCCACCGCCGGCGGGCCGCTTCCACGGCCTCCGGGTCGCCTCCATCGAACAGGTCGAACACCCGCTCGAACGCGGCCGCGTCCGGACAGTTCACCCCGTCGATCAGGAACAGATAGGTCGCCCCGTTCGGCACATCGTCCCCGGCCGTCAGCCATATGGGCTGCAACGGCCCGTGCCCCATCGCGGCACTGCCATGCGGCAGCCAGACCGGATCGGTGGCGCGCCACAGGGCCTCGTCCATCGCCTTGACCCGCTGCGCGTCGCCACAGCGCAGCACGGCACGCCGCCCGGCCTCCAGCGTCCGGCCCAGCAGGGCCGGCAGCGCCTGGTCGACGCTGGTCCGCGTCAGGTGATAGAAGCCGATTTCCGCCATGGCGCGCCGCGATCCCGCCTCAACCCTCGTGGTTTTCCCGCACGAAGCGCTCCAGCAGACGCACGCCGAAACCCGTGGCTCCCTTGGGCGTGCAATGCACGGTCTTCCGCGCCCAGGCGGTGCCGGCAATGTCCAGATGCGCCCACGGCACCTGATTGACGAAATGTTCCAGGAACTTGGCCGCCGTGATCGACCCGCCCGGCCGCCCGCCGACATTCTTGAAATCCGCGATGTCCGAGCGCAGCGCGTCGCGATAGGCATCGGACAGCGGCATGCGCCACAGAAGCTCGCCCGTTTCCTCGCCCGCCGCGGCCAGCCGCCCGGCCAGCGCGTCATCGTTCGAGAACAGCCCGGCATATTCATGCCCCAGCCCAACGACGATCGCGCCCGTCAGCGTGGCCAGATCGACCATCAGGCGCGGCTTGAACCGCTCCTGCACGTACCACAGCACGTCGGCCAGCACGAGCCGCCCCTCGGCATCGGTATTGATCACCTCGACCGTCTGGCCGGAATAGGTCCGCACCACGTCGCCCGGCCGCTGGGCATTGCCGGCCAGCATGTTCTCCACCAGCCCGACCGCACCCACGACATTGACCCGCGCCTTGCGGCCGGCCAGCGCCGCCATCAGCCCCACCACGGCGGCCGCGCCGGCCATGTCGGTCTTCATCTCCTCCATGCCGGCCGCCGGCTTGATCGAGATTCCACCGGAATCGAAGGTCACGCCCTTGCCGATAAAGGCCAGCGGCGCCGAATCATCGCCGGCGCCGTTCCAGCGCATCAGCACCGTGCGCGGCGGGGCATCGCTGGCCTGCGCCACCCCCAGCAGCGCGCCGAAGCCCAGCTCGGCCATCGCATCCCGATCCAGGATCTCGACCGCCACCCCCAGTTCGCGCAGCGCCTCGATCCGGGTCGCGAATTCGGGCGGACGCAGGACGTTCGCCGGCTCGCTGACCAGATCGCGCGCCAGATAGACACCCCGCGCCACGGCGGACAGGTCCGCCCACGCCGCCTCCGCCTGGGCGGCGGCCGGGGTCAGGATCGTGATCTCCGTCAGCCGCCAGCGCGCATCCTCGGGCAGGCGGGTATGGTAGCTGTCGAAGCGAAAGGCGGCGAGCGTCGCACCCTGGGCGACATGGGCCACCAGCGCGGGTGCCACGCCATCGGCCGCGATCCGCGCCGCAGCAGCCAGCTTGCCCAGCGCCGTGACGGCGGCGCCGGCCGCGTTCTCAACGGTGCGGGCGCCGATCTCGGCCACCTTGCCCAGCCCGACCAGCAGAATACGGTCGAACCCGCCGCCGGGGGCCAGCAACATGCAGGTCCGGCCGGCACCGAACGTGAACGACGCGGCGCCGACCGCGCGCTCCAGCGCGCCGCCGGTCGCCCGGTCGGCGGCAAGATAGGTGGCCGGACGTGGCCCGTCCTCGGACACCAGGATGGCCAGGACGCCATCGGCGGGAAGGACGGCATCGGAAAAACCGGTCTGCAACATGGCGCTGATACTCCGCAACGATCGGTCGGTCAGGGTCGCGCCCCGGACCCTGGAACAGGTGCCCCAGCATGCCGCATGCGGGCGCATCTGTCCAAAGCCGGCCCGTCGAAACCCCGAAGATTCGAGAAAGGCGCATGACGCGCGGCCGCGAGTGAGCTAATCCCATGAACCCATGAATCGTTCCTCCCTGCTCCATCCCGGCGACGACGCGTTGCTGGACCTGGCAACCCGCCTGGCCTCCGAGGCCGCCGAACTGATCCGCGCGATCCGTGCGCGCGGGTTCGAAACCGTGACGAAATCCGATTCGTCCCCGGTGACCGAGGCCGATCACGCCGCCGAGGCCCATATCCTGGCCGGGCTGCGCGCCGCCGCGCCCGAAATTCCCGTGATCGCCGAGGAAGAAGCCGCCGCCGGCGTGCGCGTCGAGGCCGGTCACACATTCTGGCTGGTCGACCCGCTGGACGGCACGCGCGAATTCGCGGCGGGCCGGGACGATTTCACCGTCAATATCGGCCTGGTCCGTGACGGAAGCGCCGTTCTGGGGGCCGTCGCCCTGCCGGCCTATCACCAGCTCTATGCCGGCCATGTCGCCACCGGCGCGCACCGTATCGACGCAGCCGGCACGCATGCCATCCACGCCCGCCTTGTTCCGCCGGAGGGGCTGACGGTGCTGGCCTCGCGCCATTATGCCGACGATCCGCGCCTGGCGTCGTTCCTGGGCGGCCGGCAGATCGCCCATCTGGGCAATATCGGCTCCGCCGCGAAATTCATCCGCGTGGCCGAAGGCGCGGCCGACCTCTACCCCCGCCTGGGCACGACGATGGAATGGGATACCGCCGCCCCGCAGGTCATTGTCGAGGCCGCCGGCGGTAGCGTTACCGTGATGGATGGCGCACCGCTGCGCTACGGCAAGCCCCACTGGCGCAACCCGCACTTCATCTGCGCCGGAAAGCGGGAGCAATCAGGCGCGTGACGCGTTATGATCAACGACATGATCGGCCACGAACGGACGGGTAGAGGGGAGATGACGGAACGCCTGGAAGCAAACGACGCGGGCATCGCCCGCGCGGCCGACCTGCTGCGGGCAGGCGGCCTGGTCGCGTTCGGGACGGAAACCGTCTACGGGCTTGGCGCCGACGCGACCAATGATACCGCCGTGGCCCGTATCTTCGCCGCCAAGGAGCGCCCGCGCTTCAACCCGCTGATCAGCCATTTCCCCGATGCCGAAGCCGCCTTCACCGAGGCCATGCCCAACGATCTCGCCCGGCGCCTGGCCGAGCGGTTCTGGCCCGGCCCGCTGACGCTGGTCCTGCCGCGCCAGCCGGGCGGCACGATCTCCGACCTCGCCGCCGCCGGCCTGCCCTCGGTGGCGGTCCGCGTGCCGCGCGGCGCGGTCACGGCGGCCCTGCTGCGCGCCACCGGCCGCCCGGTCGCGGCCCCGTCGGCCAACCTGTCCGGCAAGGTCAGCCCGTCGGACGCCTATCACGTCATGCGCGGCCTGAACGGCCGCATCGACGCGGTGCTGGATTCCGGCCCGTGCCAGGTCGGGGTGGAAAGCACGGTCCTCGACCTGACGGGCACCGCGCCCATGCTGCTGCGCCCCGGCGGCGTCACGATCGAGGCCCTCGCCGAGATCTGCGGCCCGATCTCCCATCCCGACGATTATGCCGACACCCTGCCGGTCTCGCCCGGCCGGATGGAATCGCACTACGCCCCCTCCCTGCCGGTCCGCCTGGACGCGCAGGAGGTCGGCACCGACGAGGCCCTGCTGGCCTTCGGGCCGGAACTGCCGGGGGCCGGGCTGGTCTGGAATCTCAGCCCCTCCGGCACGGTGGACGAAGCCGCGGCCCGCCTGTTCGCCGGGCTGCGCTTCCTGGACAGCGAGGGCGCGCGGCGCGGCCTGACCCGCATCGCCGCCATGCCGATCCCCCGCGCCGGGCTGGGGCTGGCCATCCGCGACCGCCTGCGCCGCGCGGCCTCCCCCCGTCCCGCATGATGCCGCATCCGTCCGCAACCGCCTGCCCCGAGCATCGTGATCCGCCGCCATGAGCGACAAACTCGATCCCAAGGAACTGAAGATTCTGGCGGATATCCTGGCCCTGGTCCTGGAGGACCATCCGGGACAGTCCGCCAATGCGCTGGACGCCATCCGCAACCGTGCCCGCCGCAACGCCATGACCGGCGGGGCCCTGAAGAACCTGTTCACCGCCATCGCGCCGAACCCGCCGCAGCGCCCCCCGCCCCGCCCCCGCGCCTCCCGCGCCGCATCCGGCGCTGCCGCCACCGAGGAAATGCAGGCCGCGCGCACGCGGATCATGCAACTGACCGAAAGCGTCAACCGGCTCGATCTCGACCTGCGCAGCGCACGCGCCCGCAATGAGGAATTGCGGTCGCAGCTCTACCTGACCCAGCAGGCCCGCGCCGAAACGCAGGCCGCCCTGTCCGTGATGCGGGCACGCCCCACGCCGCGCCGCCGCTCGGTCGTCGCCCTGGCCGTCGCCGTCGGCGCCCTGGTGGGCGCGATCGGCATGGGCATGGTGCGCGCCATGGACGTGCCGACCGTCCCGTTCCGGACGACGGCCCTCAACTGACGGAACCATCGGCCCCAAGGCCAGACCTGGGGCCAGACCTGGGGCCGGACATTGCCTTGCCGGTCATTCTGTCCCAAGACAGGCGCCGTCCCCCGCGCCGATCATCCATCGCCACCGGAAACCCGCCATGACCGCCACCCCCTCCTCCGCTCCCCCGACCGCCGACCTGCTGGCCCGTCTGGCGGATCTGCTGGGACCGTCGGGCATCCTCACCGAGACCTCAGACGTCGCGCCCTACTGCACCGACTGGCGCTCGCTCTATCACGGGCGCGCGGCGGCCGTCCTGCGCCCGGCCAGCACCGCCGAACTGGCCCAGGCCGTCTCGCTATGCGCCGCGGCCGGGGTCGCGATGGTGCCGCAGGGGGGCAATACCAGCATGGTCGGCGGCGCCACGCCCGACGAGAGCGGGCGGGACATCGTGGTGTGCCTGTCGCGGATGAACCGCGTGCGGCAGATCGACCCGCTGGACCACACGATGGACATCGAAGCCGGCGTCACGCTGAAGGCGGCGCAGGACGCGGCGCGCGAAGCCGGCCTGATGCTGCCGCTCTCGATCTCGTCCGAAGGCTCGGCCCAGATCGGCGGCGTGCTGGCCACCAATGCCGGCGGCAACAACACCGTGCGCTACGGCAATGCGCGGGAGCTGGTGCTGGGGCTGGAGGTCGTGCTGCCCGACGGCAGCGTCTTCAACGGGCTGCGCCGGCTGCGCAAGGACAATACGGGCTATGCGCTGCGCCAGCTCTTCGTGGGGTCCGAGGGCACGCTGGGCTTCATCACCTCGGCCATCCTGCAATTGCAGCCCCAGCCGCGCGCGGTCGAGGCCGCGCTGTGCGCGGTCGCCGACGCCGGCGCGGCGCTGGCGCTGTTCAGCGCCTTCCGCGCCCAGGACCCGGCGCTGATCCAGGCCTTCGAATATATGTCGGGCGCCGGGATGGACCTGGTCACGCGGCTGGTGCCCGGCACCAGCCTGCCGCTGGCCGAGCCCGCCCCGGCCTATGTGCTGGTGGAACTGGCGACCCCGCGCCGCAATGCCGACCTGCGCACAGTGCTGGAAGACGTCCTGGCCTGCATGTTCGAGGCCGGCACGGTCAGCGACGCCGTGATCGCGGAAAGCGAGGGCCAGCGCCTGGCGCTGTGGAAACTGCGCGAAGAGCATGCCGAGGCCCAGCGCCGCGCCGGCGCCAGCGTGAAGAACGACGTCTCGGTCCCCGTCTCGCGCGTGCCGGAACTGATCGACCGCGCCAGCGCCGCCTGCGCGGCCCTGATCCCGGGCATCCGCCCCGCGCCGTTCGGCCATATCGGCGACGGCAACATCCATTTCAACCTGGTGCAGCCCGAGGGCATGGACCCGGCCGCATTCCTGGCGCAGGATCACCGGATCATGGACGCGGTCGCCGCCATCGTGCGCGACCTGGACGGCTCCTTCTCGGCCGAACATGGCGTCGGACGCCTGAAGCCCTACATGATGCCCGGCTGGCGCGGAGGCGCCGAACTGGCCACCATGCGCCGGATCAAGGACGCAATCGATCCGCACGGGCTGATGAATCCCGGCACGCTGTTCCCCCCGGCAGGCTAGCGTACCGTCCGCGTGTCCCGCGCGGGGGCGGCCCATGGACCTCTTTCCGGCTCCTCGATTTTCCACTGGCATCCTCGCCGGCCCCAATAAAACCATCGGGACGGGATCTGCTTCAGCCGGCCGGTGCTTGATGACGGTCGGGAACCGGTGGGACGACCAGCCGTAACGGTCGCACCACCCCTGGACACAGGGCTTTTCACCACATCCTCCGGGGAGCTACACAAGCCTATGTCGTTCGCCCGATCCGCAATCAGACGTCCGTCAAGGGCGCACCTGCCGATGCTCGACCGCTACGTGCTGCGGCAGCTCCTCATGGCACTGGCGGCAACCACGGGCGGCCTGGCGGCCCTGATCTGGCTTACCCAGTCCCTGCGCTTCGTCTCCCTGGTGGTCGAACGCGGCCTGTCCCTGCGGGTCTTCATCGGACTGACCAGCCTGCTCGTCCCCTCCTTCGTCGCCATCATCCTGCCGATCACGACCTTCGTTGTGGTGCAGTTCATCTATCAGCGCCTGGCCAGCGATCGCGAACTGACGGTCATGCGCGCGGCCGGCCTGTCGCCCTTCCATGTGGCGCGGCCCGGCCTGCTGTGCGCCGGCGCGTCGGTGCTGCTCTGCCTGCTCCTGAATGTGTGGATCGTCCCGCAGGCCTTTCACGCGTTCAAGCAGTACGAATTCCAGATCCGCAACCGCATCGCGGCCTTCATGCTGCAGGACGGCGTCTTCACACCCTTGTCGAATACCATGACCGTCTATGTCCGCTCCCGCGATCATGACGGCACGCTCCACGGCATCATGGTCGAGGACGGCCGCCAGCCCGACAATCCCTCGACCATCCTGGCCGAGCGCGGTACCATGCTGGTCATCAACGACCAGCCCCGCGTGGTCCTCTTCGACGGCTCGCGGCAGGAAATCGACCGCCGGACCGGCCGGCTGAACGTGCTGACCTTCGCGCGCAACACCATCGACCTGACCACTCCCCGGGGCGAGCAGACCCGCTATCGCGACGCCAGCGAGATGGCACTGCACGAATTGCTGCATCCCGACCCGCACCAGGTCTCGGACCGCGATCGCGGCAAGTTCGCGGTCGAGGCCTGGCGGCGCCTGACCTCGCCCTTCACCGCCTTTTCCTTCGCGATGATCGGGCTGGTCAGCGTGCTGGGCGGCACCTTCTCGCGGCACGGCAACATCCTGCGGCCATTCACCGCGATCATGAGCGTGGTGTGCCTGCTGGCCCTCAGCCTGATGGTGCAGAACCTGGCCGGCCGCAATCCCGGGCTGGTGCCCCTGATGTGGATCGAGGCCATCCTGCCGGGCGCCGTGTGCGCCATCACGCTCTTCCTGCCCGAATGGCGCCAGCGGCAGCAGCCGATGGCGGGGCCGCCGCTTCCCGCATCCATCCCGTCCGGCCAGGCGCCCCGCCCATGACCGTCTCGGTCACCCTCTCCTTCTACATCGCGCGGCAGTTCACGCTGGCGGTCCTGGCGATGATCCTGTCGCTGACCGGGCTGGTCTCGCTGTTCGATTTCATCGACCTGCTGCGGCGGGTCGCAACGCGTCCCAACGTGCCCACCCGCCTGGTCAGCGAGATCGCGCTCCTGCACATCCCCTATTTCACGATCGAAATCCTGCCCTTCGGCGTGCTGCTGGGCGGGCTCGTCTGCTTCTGGCGACTGACGCGCTCGTCCGAGTTGATCGTGGCGCGGGCCGCCGGCATTTCGGCGTGGCAGTTCCTGACCGGCCCGCTGGCCTGCGCCCTGCTGATCGGCGCGCTGGCCACCGGCGCGCTGTCGCCGCTGTCCTCGCTCATGTACCGGCGGGCGGAAACACTGGATCATGTCTATCTGCGCAGCGGCGGCCCGCTGAATCTCGCCGACGGCGCATTGTGGATCCGTCAGGCCGACAATGCCCTGGCCCCCCACGGGGTGGCGATCCTGCATGCCCGTGGCGTGCACCTGCAGGACGGCGTGCTGCGGATCAGCGGCATCAGCCTGTTCCGGCTGGACGAGACCGACCGCATGATCGTCCGCGTGGAAGCCCCCAGCGGGCATCTGGGCCAGGGGGAATGGGTGCTTGACGATACCCACACCATCCGGCCCGACCGCCTGCCCGTCCAGGTGGGACGCTTCACCCTGCCGACCGACCTCACGCTCGCGCGCGTCCAGGAAAGCTTCGCCTCGCCCGACACGCTGTCGGTCTGGGCATTGCCGGGCTTCATCTCGCTTCTCGAGCGCTCGGGCTTCTCGTCCATCCGGCACCGGCTGCATTTCCAGTCGCTGCTCACGCTGCCGATCCTGGCAGGCACCATGGCGCTGGTCGCGGCCGGTTTTTCGATGCGCCCGACCCGGCGCGGCGGCGTGGCGCGCATGATCGGCGGCGGGGTGGCGGCGGGCTTCGCGCTGTTCACGGTATCCAAGGTGGCGGCGCAATTCGGGGAATCCGGCGCCATGCCGCCGATTCTTGCTGCCTGGGCCCCGACCGGAGCGGGTCTCTGCCTTGCAGTTTCTCTTCTGCTTCATTTAGAAGATGGATGATGCCCTTTCTCCTGCCTCGTCGCCTGTTTCTCCCCGTCGGGGGCCAATCCGCGCAGGCACGCGGCATGCTGCTGGCTGCCACCATGCTTGGCGGCACGCTGCTGGGGGCCGCGGTCCAGATCCATCACGCCCATGCGCAGGTCCACCCGCTGCATGTCGACGCGGGCTCGCCGGTTTCCCAGAAGGCCCCGGTGACGTTCCAGGCCGACAAGGTGTCGTACGACAACGCCCAGGGCACCATCACCTGGTCGGGCAACGTCCAGATCTGGCAGAACGACCATGTGCTGCGGGCCGATACGGTCACCTATGACCGCAATACCGGCATCGCGGCGGCACGGGGCAATGTCGCGATCGTCGAGGCGGACGGCACCGTGCTGTTCAGCGACTATGCCGAACTCAGCAACGGCATGCGCGATGGCATCATGACGCGCCTGCACGCGCTGATGGCCGACAACGCCAAGCTTGCCGCCAACGGCATGCGCCGGACCGGCGGGCGCGTCAACGACATGACCCGCGCCGTCTATACCGCCTGCGAGATCTGCGCCAAACACCCCACCCGCCCGCCATTCTGGCAGTTGCGGGCCTATGATGCGATCGACGATACCGAGCACAAGCGCATCGAATTCCGTGACGCCTATCTCGACATGTTCGGGATTCCGGTCATGTACCTGCCGGTCTTCTCGATGTCGGACCCCTCGGTCCGGCGGCAGAGCGGCTTCCTCACCCCCGGCATCACACCGCACGACCGCTATCTGGGCGCCTACGCCACCATTCCCTATTACTGGGTGATCGACGGCCAGTCCGATCTGACCGTCCAGGGCCTGTTCTCGACCCGCACCGGGCCGCAGGTCAGCACGCAGTACCGCAACCTCTTCAACTGGGGCACGCTGAACATCCTTGGCGGCCTTGCGTACGATACCCATCGTCAGGGGGCGTACATCAACACATTCGGCAACACCGTCGGCTCGGCGAACGAGCACGGGGTGCAGGGCTACATCTTCGCCCAGGGCCAGGCCTCGCTCTCGCGGGAATGGCGAGCGGGGATGAACATCAACCTCGCCACCTCCGCCAACTACATGCGCGACTACCGGGTGACCGGCTACGGGCAGGAAATGCTGACGTCGAACGTCTTCCTCGAAGGGTTCGGCACCGGTTCCTATTCGCGCCTCGACGCCCAGGCCTATCAGGGCCTGAACCAGGGCGTCATCCGCAACAACGACCTGCCCTGGGTGCTGCCGCACTATAATTTCAGCTATTTCGGCCAGCCCGACGCCTGGGGCGGCCGTCTGGCGCTGGATACCAACGATTTCTACGTCTACCGCAATGACGGCGTGTCGGACCAGCGCGCCCAGCTCTCGGCCAACTGGGACCGGCCGTTCCGCAACCGGCTGGGCCAGCTCTGGACGCTGACCCTGCATCTGGAATCGGCCATCCATCGCGCCACCAGCCTGAACCAGCAACCGCTCTATGACCCGACGGCGGCCCGCCGCGCGGTTGTCACCGGCCAGGTCCTGCCGACCGTGGCGCTCAAGATGAACTGGCCGTTCCTCCGCACCTTCCAGCATGGCGGCGGCACCCAGATCCTGGAGCCGATCGCCCAGATCATCGCCGCTCCCAATACGGGCAACAGCGTCACCCGCAACATGCCCAACGAAGACAGCCTGGCATACGAGTTCACCGACTCGACCCTGTTCTCGCTGAACCGCTATCCTGGAACCGACAGGCTGGACGGCGGCCTGCGCGGCAATTTCGGCGTCCATGCCAACTGGACATGGGACGGACATGAAATCGACACGCTGGTCGGCGAAAGCGTCCAGGAACATATCGACCACAACCGCATCCCCTATTCGGGGCTGAACCATCACCTGTCCGATGTGGTGGCCCGGGCGCGCATCGCCCCCAACCAGTATGTCGACTTTACCGGCCGCACCCGCATCGACCCCTATGCCGGACGCATCGATTTCGGCGACGCGCTGTTCTCCACCGGCGTCCAGCATTTCCGCGTCACGGGCGGCTATGTCTACGAGCCGGTGACGCCCTATTATTACTATGCCACCAACCTCCAGACCGGCAGCCCGACCTCCGCCTACTTCGTCCGCACCAACGAGCTGACGCTCGGCGCCACGACGAACTGGAGCGGCTACAGCCTCTCCGGCTTCGTCCGGCGCAGCCTGTCCCGCCAGGAGTTCGTCAGCATGGGCGGCAATGCCGGCTACCAGAATGACTGCTTCGCCTTCAATATCATGTATATCAAGCAATATACCTCGATCGGCGGCGAACAGCGCAATTCGACCATCATGTTCACCCTGACCTTCAAGACCATCGGGGCCTTTGGTATCCATGGCTGACCCGACGACGCGCGAGAGACCGAACAGAATGCGACGCCGCCTTTCCCCGACCGGATTTCCATCGAACCTCATGGCCCGTATCGCGGCCGCCGGGCTGGCCGCCTGGACGGCAGGCGCGATCGTGCCGGCAGATGCCGCGCATGCGCTGGCACCGAAACCAGCCGCCGAGGCCTCGGACGGCTCGATCCCCCAGGATTCGATCGTCGCCGTCATCAACGGCACGGTGCTGACACGGCGTGACGTAGAAAATCGTGGCCGCCTGTTCGCCCTGTCCGCCGGCCTGGACCTGACCGACGACCTGATGACCCGCCTGCGCCCGCAGATCGTCCGGCAGCTGATCGACGAGCGCCTGCGCCAGCAGGAAATGCTCTCGCGCCACATCAACGTGCCGCCCGAGCAGATCGCCGCCTCGATCGCCGATATCGAGCGCCGCAACAACATGCCCCACAATGCCCTGCGCGACCATCTGGCCGCCGACGGCATTTCCCTGACCACCATGATCGACCAGATCCGGGTTCAGCTGGGCTGGACCCAGGTCCTGCGCGAGGAAATGGGATCGCGCGGCCGCACCACCGCCGCCGAGATCGCCCAGCGCGAGGAAGCGCTGCGCCGCGAAGACGGCAAGTCGCAATATCTGATGAGCGAGATCTTCATCCCGGTGGATGACGCCCGTCACTCCGAGGACGAGCTCAAATTCACCCAGACGATCATCCAGGAACTGCGCAACGGCGCGCCCTTCCCCATCGTCGCCGCCCAGTTCTCGCAGAGCCAGACGGCGCTGGAAGGCGGCATGATGGGCTGGGTGCAGGAAGACAGCCTGGACCCGGAAGTGGTCGCCGTCGCACGCGCCATGCCGGAAGGCGCCATCTCAAACCCGATCCGCGTCGCCGGCGGCTACGTCATCGCCACGCTGAACGGCCGCCGCGTCATCGGCCACCAGATGGGCACGATGCTGACGCTGCGTCAGGCCTACCTGCCCTTCACCACGCCGCTCAATCCCCAGGCCCCTTCGGAGCAGCAGCGCGCGATGCTGCAACAGGCCCAGCAGCTTGCCGCCAGCGCGCATTCCTGCGCCGATCTCGAGGCGGCGAACCACCGTTACGGCGACAAGCGCCCCGCCAATCCCGGCGACCTGCAGCTGGAGCGCATCAATCCGCAGATGCAGCAGATCCTGGCCAACCTGCCCCCCGGCCAGGCCAGCCACCCCCTGGTCTCGGGCGACGGCATCGCCGTGCTGATGGTCTGCGCGCGCCAGCAGAAGAATTTCGCCCAGCAGACGCCCAGCGAAATCGCGGACCAGTTGATGAACGAGCGGGTGGAGCAGACATCGCGGCAGTTGAACCGCGACCTGCGCCGCCGCGCGGTCATCGACATCCGGTCGAAAGTGTGACCAGCCCGGACCATCCGGCCATGGCCATGCCCGATCCGGCCCAGGAGCCGCTGCGCGACGTCATCGCCCGCCACGGGCTGGACGCCCGCAAGGCACTGGGCCAGCATTTCCTGCTCGATCCCGGCATCACCGCGCGGATCGCCGCCCTGGCCGGCGACCTGACCGGCCGGCATGTGGTCGAGGTCGGCCCCGGTCCCGGCGGCCTGACGCGTTCCCTTCTGGCCACCCCGGCCGCAAGCGTGACGGCGGTGGAAATCGATCGTCGGGCCGTCGCCGTCATCGAGGAACTGGTCGCCCATTTCCCCGACCGGCTACGGCTGGTGGAAGCCGACGCGACGACGCGCGACCTGACGGAACTCTGCCCCGCACCGCGCCAGATCATCGCCAACCTGCCCTATAATGTCGGCACCCCGCTGCTGGTCGGCTGGCTGCGCCAGGCCGCATCGTGGGAACGGCTGACCCTGATGTTCCAGATGGAGGTGGCCGAACGGATCTGCGCCGCCCCCAACACCAGCCATTATGGCCGCCTGGCGGTGCTGGCCCAATGGACCAGCCAGGCCAGCATGGTCATGCGCATCCCCCCCGGCGCCTTCTCCCCGCCGCCCAAGGTCCATTCCGCCGTCGTCAGCCTGACCCCGCACGAAACCCAGCCCGAACCCGCTTTGTTCCGGGCCATGGAACAGGTCACGGCCGCAGCCTTCGGCCAGCGACGCAAGATGCTGCGCGGCTCCCTGCGCGGGATCGGCGGCGAAACCCTGCTGGACCAGGCCGGCATCAGCGGCGAACGACGGGCGGAAACATTGTCGATCGCCGAATTCGACCGGCTGGCACGCTGCCACGCCACCCGCACCGCCTGATGAGCCGGAGCGGGCGGCCCTCCTACCCCGACGTCCCGGCCTTGCGGGCACGCCCCCGGCGGCCCGGCGGGGCGGCAGCTTCCCGCTCGGCCTCGACCATGTAATCGCGGGTCAACGGCACTGCATCGATCGAGCGGGTAATCTGCAACTGGAAATTCAGATGGCCCTGGACGCGGAACGACAGTTCCGCCCCGGCCAGATAGAATTCGAACATCCGGCAGAACCGTTCGTCATACAGCGCGGCCACACGGTCGCGGTTGGCGGCAAACCGCTCCCGCCAATGGGCGATGGTCTGCGCGTAATGCAGGCGCAGGATTTCGCAATCCGTCACCCATAGCCCCGCCTTCTCGATCGCGGCAAAGGTCTCGCTCAGCGCCGGCGAATAGCCGCCGGGAAAGATGTAGCGGTCTATCCAAGGATTGGTGGAGCCCGGCCCGTCATTGCGCCCGATGGAATGCAGCAGCATCACCCCGTCCGGCGCCAGGATCGCACGCACCCGCTCAAAAAACTGCCGGTAATGGCCAACCCCGACATGCTCGAACATGCCGACCGACACGATACGGTCGAAGCGTCGCGTCACGTCCCGGTAATCCACCAGTTCGAACCGGACCCGGTCCGCCAGCCCTTCCTCCATGGCCCGACGGCGCGAGACGGCAAGCTGCTCTTCCGACAGGGTAATGCCCGTGACGCGGGCGCCATAATCCCGTGCCAGCGTCAGCGCCATGCCGCCCCAGCCGCTGCCGATATCCAGCACCTCCAGGTCCGGCCGGTCCAGGCGCAGCTTGGCGGCGATATGCCGCTTCTTGGCCACCTGCGCCTCTTCCAGCGTCTCGTCCCCCCGCGGGAAATAGGCGCAGGAATATTGCCGGTCGCTATCCAGGAACAGGTCGTACAACGCCCCGTTCAGGTCGTAATGATGCGCGACGTTCCGCCGCGACCGCGATGCCGGATTGAACTGGGTCCAGGTGCGCTTGCCATAGCGGATCACCGCCGCCACGGCTTCGCCGATATGGCCGGCCTGCATGCTGTTGGTCATCAGCAGATCAAGCAGATCGTACAGCGTGCAGCCCACCGGCTCGACCAGCCCGTCCATATAGGCCTCGCCAAAGGCCAGGCCGGGATTGGCGATCAGCCGCCGCTCCACCGAAGGCGCGAGAATCCGCATGGACGCAACCGGGCCCTCCGTCCCGACATAGGTCCGCCGCGACCCGTCCGAAAAGACGACATCCAGCCGTCCCTGTGTGATGAAGCTGCGAAAGATCCTGTCGATCACCGGCGTCATCATTCAGCTCCCTGTCGTGCGGGGAACAGCATGAAGTCTGCGGCGCCATCCGTAAAGAACGAGCGAAGGGGCTTTCGATGGCTTTTCAACGACAAAAGGCCCGGAAGAGCGAACTCTTCCGGGCCTTTCGCAGCTCTGGCGCGTCTGCGCCGCGCAGGTCGATCAGGCTTCGGCCGAGGCCTCTTCCGTCTCTTCGATCAGCGCTTCCTCGACGAAACCGGCAGGCTCGTCCTCGACGCCGATGGCCTCGCCGCGTGCCTGACGCTCGGCTTCCTCTTCCGAACGCGCCACGTTGACCGTGACGGGGATCGAGACTTCCGGGTGCAGCGCCACGCGCACGGTGTACAGGCCCAGCTGCTTGATCGGGTGCTCCAGGACCACCTGGGTGCGCGCGATCGTCAGCCCGGCGGCCGTGGTGGCGTCAGCCACGTCACGGGTCGTGACCGAGCCATACAGGCTGCCGCTGTCGCCGGCCTGACGGATCAGGATGACGGACAGGCCATGCATGCGCTCGGACAGGCGCTCGGCCTCCTCGCGACGCTTCAGGTTCAGCGCTTCCAGCTGCACGCGCTCGCGCTCGAAGCGCTCGCGGTTCATGCCGTTGGCACGGATCGCCTTGCCCTGGGGCAGAAGGAAGTTACGGGCATAGCCCGGCTTCACCTTCACGATCTCGCCCATCTGCCCCAGATTCTCGACGCGCTGGAGCAGGATCAGTTCTACTGCGGACATGATCTGCCTCCCTCAACCGACGATATAAGGCAGCAGGGCCAGGAAGCGGGCCCGCTTGATCGCCTGGGCCAGCTCGCGCTGCTTCTTCGCCGAAACGGCGGTGATGCGGCTCGGCACGATCTTGCCGCGCTCGGACAGGAAGCGGCTGAGCAGACGCACGTCCTTGTAGTCGATCTTCGGCGCGTTGGGGCCGGAGAACGGGCAGGACTTGCGGCGGCGATAGAACGGCCGACGGGCGCCCACGGCCGTGCGACGGGCGGCGGGATTGATTTCAGTGGTGTCGGACATGGATTCTTACTCCGCTTCGCCGTCGGTGTCGCGCGGCTCGTCCCGTTCGTTACGGGCACGGAATTCCTCGCGGTCGTCATAGCTGCGACGGGGACCGCCGCGGCCGCTCTCGAACCGGCCGGCCGGCTTCGGACCACGGAAACCGCGCTCGCGCTCGTCGCCCTTGCGGGACAGGATCACGGACGGCGCCTCGTCGATCTCTTCGACGCGCAGGGTCAGGACGCGCATCACGTCCTCGTTGAGGCTCAGCTGGCGCTCGATCTCCTTGATCGTCTCCGGCTTCGCATCCAGACCCAGGAGCATGTAGTGCCCCTTGCGGTTCTTCTTGATGCGGTAAGCCAGGCTGCGCAGGCCCCAATATTCGCGCTTCTTGACGGCGCCGCCGTCAGTCTCCAGCAGGGTGGCGATTCCGTCGGCGACGGCTTCGACCTGCTGCTGCGACACGTCATTCCGTGCGATGAACACGGTCTCATATAACGGCATGGGAACTCCCTTCGGATAAGGTCAACCCGGCCGCCTCGGACACGGTCCGCACGGCGCCCCTCCCGGGGGGCATGGGTATAGCCGGGGCGATGCCGCGCCCGAGCAGGGAAGGAGGGGTGTGAAGCACAAACCCCGCCCGATCACAAGAAAAAACTACACACGCAGCCAGGACGGCACGCTCATCCCCAGCCGGTCGGGAATGTCCCACACCTCGCGCACCGTGCGCACCTTGCGGAATCCGGCCTGCAGATAGGTCTCCAGCGCCCTGGGATGATCGGCCGAGCAGGTATTCACCCGCACGCTCTGGGGCCGCGACGCCCAGGCCGCGTCCAGGGCGGCGCGCAGGAAAATCCGGCCGATCCCCAGCCCGATCTGCCCCGGCATCAGGCCGAAATAGGCCAGGTTGACCTCGTCGGGCACCTGCCGGTCCAGCTCGAAGAACCCGCAGATCTCTTCGTCCCGCCACAGCACATGCACCTCGACGCGCGGATCGCGCAGCAGGACGGTCAGCTCCCGCTCGGGCATGACCCGGCGCATCCACCAGCAATAATCCTGCCCCACACCGTCATAGAGAAACCGGTAGAAGGCGAAGTCCGGCGCCGGCTGACGCACGATCCGATACGCATCCGGCAGCACGGGCGCGACGCCCGCAGGCGGCGCGTCCATGCACAGGAACGTCACGTCGACGACGATCCGGGTCGTCGACCCGGACCCGATCATCGCATTCACGACACCCGGCCCTCAGAGCCTGACCGGAAATGCGCGCTGATGGCGATCCGACGCGCATTTCCTGTGCTTCGGTGCTCACGGCCGTCAAGGCCGCTCCGCTCCGATGCTCGGAAACACACGCCGGGCGCGGCCCCGGCGGCCCGCTCTCGCTCACCAGCCCACATTTTCGGTCAGGCTCTCAGTTATCGTCGAGGAACGAGCGCAGCTTGCGGCTGCGGCTGGGGTGCTTGAGCTTGCGCAGCGCCTTGGCCTCGATCTGGCGAATACGCTCGCGCGTCACGTTGAACTGCTGGCCCACCTCTTCCAGCGTGTGGTCGGTGTTCATGCCGATGCCGAAGCGCATGCGCAGTACGCGCTCCTCGCGCGGCGTCAGCGAGGACAGCACCCGCGTCGTGGCCTCGCGCAGGTTGGTCTGGATCGCGGCATCCAGCGGGATCACCGCCGTCTTGTCCTCGATGAAGTCGCCCAGATGGCTGTCTTCCTCGTCGCCGATCGGCGTCTCCAGCGAGATCGGTTCCTTGGCGATCTTCAGGACCTTGCGCACCTTCTCCAGCGGCATGCCCAGCTTTTCGGCCAGTTCCTCGGGCGCCGGCTCGCGCCCGATCTCATGCAGCATCTGGCGCGAGGTCCGGACCAGCTTGTTGATCGTCTCGATCATATGCACCGGGATACGGATGGTCCGCGCCTGGTCGGCGATCGAGCGCGTGATCGCCTGCCGGATCCACCAGGTGGCATAGGTCGAGAATTTATAGCCGCGACGGTACTCGAACTTATCCACCGCCTTCATCAGGCCGATATTGCCCTCCTGGATCAGGTCCAGGAACTGCAGGCCGCGATTGGTATATTTCTTGGCGATCGAGATCACCAGGCGCAGGTTCGCCTCGATCATCTCCTTCTTCGCACGGGCCGAATCCCGCTCACCGCGCGAGATGGTGGCATAGACGCGACGGAACTCGCCCACCGGCAGGCCGGTTTCCTGCGACAGGGCGGCCACCTGGCCGCGCAGTTCCAGCACGGTCAGCGTGTGCTTGGCGACGAAGTTCTTCCAGCTCTTGCCCGGCAGGGCGGACACCATGTCCATCCAGCCCGGGTCCAGCTCGCTGCCGCGATATTTGATCAGGAAGTCCTCGCGCGAGACCTTGGTGCTCTCGGCCAGGCGCAGCATCCGCCCTTCCAGCCCGTTCAGCCGCTGGAAGATCTCCTTCATGTGCTGCACCAGATACTCGATCCGGGTATTGTGCAGATGCACCTGCTGCACCTTGCCGACCAGCTCCTCGCGCAGCTTCTCGTACGATTTCTCGGACTTGTCCGACATCTCGGCGCCCGAGGTCAGGGTCTCCAGCCGCTTGGACTGCAGTTTCTGCAGCCGCGAATAAAGCTCCTCGATCTCCTCGAACTGCGCCAGGATCTCCGGCTTCAGCTTCTCCTCCAGCGCCGAGAGGGACAGGCCGGCGCTGTCGCCCTCCTCCCCTTCCTCGTTCTCGGCCGGCGCCTCGAAGGCACCGTCTTCCTGCGGAGCCTCGACGCCCTCTTCCTCGGCGCCGCCCGACTGCATGGCCTCCAGGTCCACGATGTCGCGCAGCAGCATTTCGCCGGCCTTCAGCCGCTCATGCCAGGAGATGATGGCGCCGAAGGTCAGCGGGCTTTCGCACAGCCCGCCGATCATCTCGTCGCGGCCGGCCTCGATCCGCTTGGCGATGGCGATTTCGCCCTCGCGCGACAGCAGTTCGACCGAGCCCATCTCGCGCAGATACATCCGCACCGGATCGTCGGTACGGCCCAGGCTCTCGGTGTCGACGTTGCCGCTGCCGGATTCTTCCTCGGCCTCGGCTTCCTCGGCCTTTTCCTCGCGGTTCGCCTCGGTGTCGTCGTTATCCTCGTTCTCGACGACCTGGATGCCCATCTCCGACAGCACCGCCATCACGTCCTCGATCTGCTCCGAGGACATCTGGTCCTGCGGCAGGACGGCGTTCAGTTCGTCGAAGGTGATGTACCCCCGCTCCTTCCCGCGGGCGATCAGCCTCTTGACAGCTCCGGATTGCGTATCCAGCAGAGTGGTGTCGTTATCCTGGTCGCCAGCAGTCGCTTCCGAACCCGCGGCTGTCTTTGTAGCCATCGCCTGCCCTATCCCTAAGCGCTAACCCGCCGCCACGCTTTCGCCGCGCCACGGCATCGCCGGCCCTGCCTCACATCCGGTCCCACCTTAAGCGCGTGGGATGCAAACCTCCGGATACGAAACGGCCATTCTATCGCATCTGACAAATTACAAGTGGTGTGCAGGTGGTCGATTCACCCGCCAAAGTCAAGGCCCGGCATGTTTCAGGCCATGTAACTTCATCCATCGTCGGAGGACATTTCCCCCCGCCGCAGGGTCTCCCAGGCCAGCAGCCGGGGGCGCAGACTGGCCCACGCCCGCTCGTCCAGCGTGCCGGCACACATCCGTTCGGTATCCATCCGCAGATCCTCGCCGAACTGGCGGACATTCATCAACGCATAGAAATGCCACCATTCCTGCGCCACATCGACCGCCATCAGGTCGTCCGGCGCGGTCAGCGCCATCGGCAGCGGCCGGGCCGACAGCACGGCGGCGCGTTCCTCCGCCAGACCGGCCTCGTCCAGCCGGGCGGCCAGCGCGCCGGCATCCGTCAGAGCATCTTCCGAGGCCGCATCCATCAGCCCCGCCCGGACCCGCCCCAGCGCCGGCGGCAGGTCCAGCCGGCAATAGGCATCCTCGACCTCCGGCAGCAGCGCGGGATGACGCAGCAGGATCGCAGTCAGAATCCGCATGCGCTCCTCCGTCGCCGCCAGGGCATCGAATGGCGCCGCAGCCACCGACGCGATGGACGACCTGACCGCCCCCTCACGTCGCGGCCCGCCACCCGGCCGGCGCCGATAGGTCTCGAAAAACCGGTCGATCAGGGTTGAACGATATTCCGAGGCCAGCCCCTTGTCGGCAATCATCGCCGCCGCGTCGGTCAGCCGCCGGCGCAACGCCGCCCGCTGCTCGGGCCCCGGATCGCGTACCCCCTGGGTCAGCAATTCGAACAGAACCGCACTCAGCGGCCGCGCGCCTTCCACCAGGGAAGCAACTGCCCCGGTGCCCCGCGCGCGCAGCAGGCTGTCGGGGTCCTCTCCCTCAGGCAGGGAGCAAAACCGGACCGTCCGCTCGATCGACAGCAGCGGCAGCGCCGTCTCCGCCGCCTTCACCGCCGCGCGCTGCCCGGCCGCGTCCCCGTCGAAACACAGGATCGGCGCCGGCGCCAGACGCCACAACGCCTCCATCTGCTCAGGCGTCAGGGCAGTACCCAGCGGGGCCACCGCACCCGGGAATCCGGCTTGGTGCAGGGCAATGACGTCCATATAGCCTTCGACGACCAGCAACTCGACCGGCGGCGCCCCACGCGGCCGCGCCATCCGCAGGGCACTGCGGGCACGATCCATGCCGAACAGCACCCGCCGCTTGGAAAACAGCTCGGTTTCCGGCCCGTTGAGATATTTCGGCTGCCCATCCCCCAGGATGCGCCCGCCGAACGACACCAGCATCCCCTTGCGGTCCCGGATCGGAAAGGTGACCCGATTGAAGAACAGCTCGCCCTTCGGCCGCCCCTCCTCATCCACCCGCATCAGCCCGGCCCTGACCAGCAGGTCCTGCGTCACCCCCTTCGGGCGCAATTCCTCCAGCAGACCGCCCCTGCCATCACCCGACCAGCCCAGCCCGAACCCGGCAATCGTCTCGTCGGACAGGCCGCGCCCGCGCAGATAGGCCAGCCCGCCCCGCCCTTCCGGCGCATGCAGCCGCCGCACCCAGGCGGCTTGGACCAGCTCCAGCACCTCGGCCAGGTCACGGGTACGCTGCTCGTTCTCGCGCTGCCGGGGGCTGGCACGCGGCACCTCCAGCCCCGCTTCGGCCGCCAGTTCGGCAACCACTTCGGGAAAGCCCCGCCCCTCGCTCTGCATCACGAACGTGATCACATCGCCATGCGCGCCACATCCGAAACAATGGAAATGGTCGTCATAGACATAGAAGGACGGCGTCTTTTCACCATGGAAGGGGCAGCACGCCTTCCAGTTCCGTCCCGAACGGATCAGCCGGGTCCGCCGCCCGATCACGGCGGCGATCGGCGTGCGGGCCCGAAGCTCTTCCAGAAAGGCGGGGTCGAGCGCCACCGCGTCAGGCAGACAGCAGCGACTTGACCATGCCACTGGCCTGGCCGGCATCCAGCGCCGCGCCGAAGCGCGCCTTCAGCGCCGCCATCACCTTGCCCATATCCTTCATCGACGCGGCCCCCAGTTCGGCAATCGCCTCACGCGCGGCGGCCTCCAGCGTCGCCGCGTCCAGCTCGGCGGGCAGATAGGCGCGGATGATCGCGATCTCGGCCTCTTCCTTCTCGGCCAGCTCAGGCCGGCCACCCTGATGATACATCGTGGCCGACTCGGTCCGCGACTTGATCATCCCCCGCAGCATCGACACGATCTCGTCTTCCGACACCTCCGCGCCACGCGCGCGGGCGACGATATCGGCGTCCTTCAGCTTCGCATTGACCATGCGCAGGGTCGCGACCTGCCCGCTCTGCCCGGCCTTCATCGCGGCCTTGAGGTCTTCCATGAAACGTGCGCGCAGGCTCATGATCCCGTACTCCTGACCGGCCGGACCATGCCGGCCCGCCCGTTAAAATGTTGCGATTCGGGCCGCCCCACAATGGCGATCCCGCTTCCATCCGGCCTGGGACAGCCGGAATATTTTTCCCATACCTGACATGTCGCCCGACGTGGGAATTTTCTTCCCAGGCTCGCGGGAGGCTGGTAGGAGACAATCCCGGAAGGAAGACTCTCCATGCCGTCATCGATCGACCACATCATCGAACGTCTGGGCGGGGCCGACAATGCCGCCCGCCTGACCGGCGTCGGGACCGAGGCCATCCGCAAATGGCGTCAGGCCGGCGCGATCCCGCCCAAGCACTGGACGGTGATCCTGCGCCATACCGGCCTCAGCCTTTCCGACCTGCAACCCGATAGCGTGCCCCCCCATAAAGCGTACGATGGACCGGAGACCCAGATGACCGAGCGCCAGGTTCCCGCCTCGCCCCCCGCCGCCATTCCCACGGGCGCCACCGCCGCGCTGGTGCTGGCCGACGGCACCACCCTGTGGGGGCGCGGCTTCGGCGCGCACACGCCGACCACCGGCGCCGCCATCGGCGAGCTGTGCTTCTCCACCGGCATGACCGGCTATCAGGAAACCCTGACCGACCCGTCCTTCGCCGGGCAGATCATCACCTTCACCTTCCCGCATATCGGCAATGTCGGCACCAACGCAGCCGATGACGAAGCCGCCCGCGTCGCGGCCCGCGGCCTGGTCGTGAAGCAGGACCTGACCGAACCCGCCAACTGGCGCGCCACGCAGGGCCTGGATGGCTGGCTGAAGGCGCGCAACGTGCCCGGCATCTGCGGCGTCGATACCCGCGCCATCACGCTGCGCATCCGCGATGGCGGCCCGCAGACCGCCATCCTGGCCTACCCGGCCGACGGCGCCTTCGACCTCGACGCCCTGCGCGCGCAGGCCGCCGCCTGGCCCGGCCTGGAAGGCATGGACCTGGCACGCGACGTCACCTGCGCCAAGGCCTATGGCTGGGACGAGGGCGTGTGGACCTGGCCCGGCGGCACCCTTCCGCTTCCCCTGAAGCGCCGCCGCGTCGTCGCCGTCGATTACGGCGCCAAGCGCAACATCCTGCGCTGCCTGGCCAATGCGGGCTGCGACGTCACGGTCGTCCCCGCCACCGCCACGGCGGAAGAGATCCTCGCCCTCGATCCCGCCGGTGTCTTCCTCTCGAACGGTCCCGGCGACCCGGCCGCGACCGCCGAATATGCGGTCCCCGCGATCCGCGGCGTGCTGGACGCCGGCAAGCCGATCTTCGGCATCTGCCTCGGCCACCAGCTCCTGGCCCAGGCGCTGGGTGCCCGCACCTACAAGCTGGCGCGCGGCCATCGCGGCGCCAACCAGCCGGTCAAGGACCTCAGCACCGGCAAGGTCGAGATCACCAGCCAGAATCACGGTTTCGCGGTGGACGAATCCAGCCTGCCCGACGATGTCCGCGTGACGCACAGCAGCCTGTTCGACGGCTCGAACGAAGGCATCGCCTCCACGCGCTACGCCGCCTTCTCGGTCCAGTACCATCCCGAGGCCAGCCCCGGCCCGTCGGACAGCCATTATCTGTTCGACCGCTTCGTCGCCCTGATCGACCGCACCAATCAGCCCGCCTGAAAGTCGCGCCCCCATGCCCAAACGGACAGACATACGCTCGATCCTGATCATCGGCGCCGGCCCGATCGTCATCGGCCAGGCCTGTGAATTCGACTATTCCGGCGCCCAGGCCTGCAAGGCCCTGCGCGAGGAAGGCTATCGGGTCATCCTGGTCAACTCCAACCCGGCCACGATCATGACCGATCCCGGCCTGGCGGATGCCACCTATATCGAGCCGATCACCCCGGAATTCGTCGAGCGCATCATCCTGCGCGAGAAGCCCGACGCGGTGCTGCCCACCATGGGCGGCCAGACGGCGCTGAACACCGCGATGGCGCTCGACAAGTCGGGCTTCCTCAAGAAGCACGGCGTGGAGCTGATCGGCGCGGACGCCGAGGTGATCGACCGCGCCGAAGACCGGCAGAAATTCCGCGAGGCGATGGATGCGATCGGCATCGAAAGCCCGCGCAGCACCATCGCCCACACGCTGGACGAGGCCCGCGCGGCGCTGGAGCAGGTCGGCCTGCCGGCCGTGATCCGCCCCTCCTTCACCATGGGCGGCTCGGGCGGCGGCATCGCCTATAACCGCGAGGAATTCGACCAGATCGTCGCCTCGGGCCTCGACGCCTCCCCCACCACCGAAGTCCTGATCGAGGAATCGGTGCTGGGCTGGAAGGAGTTCGAGATGGAAGTCGTCCGCGACCGCGCGGACAATTGCATCATCGTCTGCTCGATCGAGAATATCGACCCGATGGGCGTGCATACCGGCGACTCGATCACCGTCGCCCCGGCCCTGACCCTGACGGACAAAGAATATCAGCGCATGCGCGACGCATCGCTGGCGTGCCTGCGCGCCATCGGCGTCGAGACCGGCGGCTCGAACGTCCAGTTCGGCGTCAACCCGACCGACGGGCGCATGGTCGTCATCGAGATGAACCCCCGCGTCTCGCGCTCCTCCGCCCTGGCATCGAAGGCCACCGGCTTCCCGATCGCCAAGATCGCGGCCAAGCTCGCAGTCGGCTACACGCTGGACGAACTGGCCAACGACATCACCGGCTCCACCCCCGCCTCGTTCGAGCCGACGATCGACTATGTCGTGGTCAAGATCCCCCGCTTCACCTTCGAGAAATTCCCCGGCACCCCGGCCCTGCTCTCCACCAGCATGAAATCGGTGGGCGAGGCGATGGCCATCGGCCGCTCCTTCCCCGAGGCCCTGCAGAAGGGCCTGCGCTCGATGGAAACCGGCCTGGCCGGGCTGGACCCGGTGGAAGCCCCCGGCGACGGCGGCACCGACGCCTTCCGCGCCGCCCTGTCGCAGCCCCGGCCGGAACGGATTCTCATGGCCGCCCAGGCCCTGCGTGCCGGCCTGAGCATCGAAGACATCCACGCCGCCTGCAAGTTCGAACCCTGGTTCCTGCGCGAACTGGCCAAGATCGTGGCGGCCGAACACGGCGTGATCCGCGACGGCCTGCCGCGCGACGCCCAGGACATGCGCCGGCTGAAGGCGATGGGCTTCTCCGACGTCCAGCTCGCCCGCCTGTCGGGCACCGCGGCGGCCGAAATCGCGACCCTGCGCACCCGCCTGGCGGTCACACCGGTCTACAAGCGCATCGACACCTGCGCCGGCGAATTCGCCTCCAGCACGCCCTACATGTATTCGACCTATGAAGGCGGGTTCGGCACGCCGGAATGCGAAAGCCGGCCCACCGACCGGCAGAAGGTCGTGATCCTCGGCGGCGGCCCCAACCGCATCGGCCAGGGTATCGAATTCGACTATTGCTGCGTCCACGCCGCCTATGCGCTGCGCGAGGCCGGGTTCGAGACCATCATGGTCAACTGCAACCCCGAGACCGTCTCGACCGACTACGACACCTCGGACCGGCTGTATTTCGAGCCCCTGACCGCCGAGGACGTGATCGCCCTGATCCGCCGCGAGCAGGAAAGCGGCACCGTGCTGGGCTGCATCGTGCAGTATGGCGGCCAGACGCCCCTGAAACTGTCCCACGCGCTGGAAGCCGCCGGCATCCCGCTCCTGGGCACGCCTGCCGACGCGATCGACCGCGCCGAGGACCGCGAGCGGTTCCAGGCCATGCTGCACCGGCTGGGCCTGCGCCAGCCCGCCAACGGCATCGCCCGCTCGGCGGCCGAGGCCGAGGACGTGGCCGAGCGCATCGGCTATCCGGTGGTGATCCGCCCCTCCTACGTGCTGGGCGGCCGGGCGATGGAAATCGTCCATGACCGCACCAGCCTCCAGCGCTACATGCGCGTGGCCCTGCAACTGGCCGGCCAGGACATCGCCTCCGGCCCGGTGCTGATCGACCGCTACCTGAACGACGCGATCGAGGCCGATGTCGACTGCATCGCCGACGGGCAGGAAGTCTACGTCGCCGGCGTCATGGAGCATATCGAGGAAGCGGGCATCCATTCCGGCGACAGCGCCTGCTCCCTGCCGCCCTACACGCTCTCGCCCGCCATCGTCACCGAACTGAAGGCACAGACCGAGGCGATGGCCCGCGAACTGGGCATCGTCGGGCTGATGAACGTCCAGTACGCGATCAAGGACCAGGAGATCTTCGTCCTGGAGGTCAATCCCCGCGCCTCGCGCACCGTGCCCTTCGTCGCCAAGGCGACCGGCGTGCCGGTGGCCAAGATCGGCGCACGGGTCATGGCCGGCGCCAGGCTGGCGGAATTCCGCCTCGACGACCGGGCCGTGGCCCCGCATGTCGCGGTCAAGGAAGCTGTCTTCCCGTTCAACCGCTTCCCGAACGTGGACACGATCCTGGGTCCGGAAATGCGCTCGACCGGCGAGGTGATGGGCCTGGACGCCTCGTTCGAGCGCGCCTTCGCCAAGTCGCAGCTCGCCGCCGGCGTGCGGCTGCCCCTGTCGGGCGCGGTCTTCCTGTCGGTGCGCCGCAGCGACAAGCCGACAGTGCCGGCGCTGGCCCGCCGCCTGGTCGATATGGGCTTCACCATCCTGGCCACCCGTGGCACCGCGCAGCATCTGCGCGAGGCCGGCATCGCCGTCCAGGTGGTGAACAAGGTGCTGGAAGGGCGGCCGAACTGCGTGGACGCCATCCGCTCGGGCGAGGTGCAGATGATCATCAACACCGCCCACGGCGCGCAGTCGGTCGCGGACAGTTTCGACATCCGCCGTTCGGCCCTGACTTCGGGCATTCCCCACTTCACCACGATCGCCGGCGCACGGGCCGCCACGCACGCGATCGCGGCGATGCGGGAAGGACCGCTTGAAGTCGCGCCTCTTCAATCCTACTTTAACGGATCGTTCTGAGCGTACCATACCGACGCCGGGAACAGGGCAGCCTCCGCTGGCCCCGTTTCCGGCGCTGTCGGTCTTGTGGGATGCTCTTGTCGCAATTTGCCATGTCGGCCACCTGACCGACCTTCACGCTGGGGACGCGCCTTGCAGAAATTTCCGATGACAGGCAAGGGCCTGCAACGGCTGGAAGATGAACTTCGCAAACTCAAGAGTGAAGAACGCCCGGCCGTGATCCGCGCGATCGCCGAGGCCCGCAGCCACGGCGACCTGTCGGAAAATGCCGAATACCATGCCGCGCGCGAACGCCAGTCCTTCATCGAGGGCCGGATTCTGGAACTGGAAGAAATCGTCTCCTCGGCCGAGGTGATCGACCCCTCCACCCTGTCGGGCGACCAGGTGAAATTCGGCGCCCAGGTCAGCCTGGTGGACGAGGAAACCGACAAGGAAGCCACCTACCAGATCGTCGGCGTGCACGAGGCCGACATCAAGCAGGGGCTGCTGTCCATTTCCTCTCCGCTGGCCAAGTCGCTGATCGGCAAGAAGATCGGCGATTCGGTCTCGGTCCCCGCCCCCGGCGGCGACCGGACCTACGAAATCCTGGCCGTCACCTACGGCTGAGGCAGCCGGCGATGATCACGCTCGACGACCTCCGGGCCGCCGCCGCCCGGATCGAGGGGCGCGTCCTGCGCACGCCCACGGTCCCTTCGCATGCCCTGTCGAAGGCGACCGGCGCGGAGATCGTACTGAAACTGGACAATCTCCAGGCCGTGGGGTCGTTCAAGGAGCGTGGCGCCGCCAACAAGCTGGCACTGCTGACGCCGGAGGAACGCAGCCGCGGCGTCATCACCGTCTCGGCCGGCAACCATGCCCAGGGCGTCGCCCGCCACGCATCCCTGCTGGGCATCGACGCGGTCATCGTCATGCCGCGCTTCACCCCCGCCGCCAAGGTCACGCGCACCGCCGCCTGGGGCGCGCGCGTGGTGCTGGAAGGCAATAATTTCGCCGAAGCCACCGCCCATGCCGACGCGCTCTGCGCGGCGGAAGGGCGCGTCTTCGTCCACCCGTACGACGACCCGGCGGTCATGGCCGGCCAGGGCACCTTCGCGCTCGAACTGTTCGAGGATGCAGGCCCGCTGGATGTCTTCGTCGGTCCCATCGGCGGCGGCGGCCTGCTCTCGGGCTGCGCCGTGGCCGCTTCCGCCCTGCGGCCGGAGATGGACATTGTCGGCGTGCAGGTCGAAGCCTATTCCTCCCTGTCCGCCTTCCCCGGCGACGAACTGATGCCGCCGGGCGGCGCCACGATCGCCGAAGGCATCGCGGTGCTGCAAATCGGCCGCCAGCCGCTTTCGGTCATCCGCGACCATGTCTCGCGCGTGCTGGTGGTGCCCGAACGCGCGGTCGAGGACGCGATCACCCTGATGGCCGAAGGCGCCAAGCAGGTCAGCGAGGGCGCGGGCGCCGCAGCATTGGCGGCGGTGCTGACCTACCCCGAGCTGTTCCGCGGCAAGCGGGTCGCACTCCCCGTCACCGGCGGCAATATCGACAGCCGCATCCTGGCCAACACGCTGCTGCGCACGCTCCTGCGCGACGGGCGGCTGCTGTGCCTCAAGATGGACATCCCCGACCGGCCCGGCGTGCTGGCCGACATCTCCCGCACGATCGGCGACGCCGGCGGCAATATCATCGAGGTCTCGCACCAGCGCCTGTTCACCGCCGCCAGCGTCCAGGCGGCCGAGCTGGAAGTGATGATCGAGGCCCGCGACCCCCTCCACGCCCAGCAGATCATGGAAGAGCTGGCCAAGACCTACATCGTCCGCCGCGTCTGAGAGCCTGATTGTAAATGCGCGCTGCTGGCGATCCGACGCGCGTTTCCTGTGCTCCGGTGCTCACGGCCATCAAGGCCGCTCCGCTCCGGTGCTCGGAAACGCACGACGGGCGCGGCCCTTCGGGCCGCTCTCGCTCAGCAGCCCACATTTACAATCAGGCTCTGATAGGCTGCTCCAAAAGCCCCGCTGGCGGCGGCCTGACGGCGGTTTCCTGCGCTTCGCGGCGGGCGACCATCAAGGCCGCTCCGCTCCGATGCTCAAAAACCACCGCCAGACGCGTGGCTGACGCCACGCTTCCACTCACCATCGGAACTTTTGAAACAGCCTCCCTAAAGGCGCCACCCTACGTCTCGTCGATGGTAAAGCCGACCTTCAGCGTCACCTGGTAGTGGCCGACCTGCCCGTTGACGACATGGCCGCGCGTATTCACCACCTCGAACCAGCGGATGGCATGCACGCTGTCCGATGCACGGGACAGCGCGCTTGCGATCGCGGCCTCGATCGTATCGGGTGACGACCCCACCAGCTCGACCACCTTGTAGACATGTCCGGACATGATGTTCCTCCCTGTCCTGATGGAGGAACAACGATGCCCGCCTGTCGGGGTTCCGGCCTGGTTACCTGGTGCCGAACAGCCGGTCCCCGGCATCGCCCAGGCCGGGCCGGATATAGCCATGGTCGTCCAGTTCGCGGTCGATCGCACAGGTGACGATCTTCACGTCCGGATGCGCCACCGACAGAAACGCCACCCCTTCGGGTGCCGCCAGCAGGCAGACAAAGACCAGTTGCCGCACGCCCGCCGCCTTCAGCCGGTCGATCGCGGCGGACGCACTGTGCCCGGTCGCCAGCATCGGGTCGACGACAATGCAGAACCGCGCATCGATATCCTCGGGCAGCTTCATGTAATATTCGACCGGCTCCAGCGATTCCGGGTCGCGGAACAGGCCGATATGCCCCACCCGGGCCGCCGGCAGCAGGTCGAGCATGCCGTCCAGGATGCCGTTGCCGGCCCGCAGGATCGACACCAGGCAGAGCTTCTTGCCGGATAGCAGCCGCCCTTCCATGTGCTCCAGCGGCGTCTCGATCTCCACCGTCTCCAGCGGCAGTTCACGCGTCGCCTCATAGGCCATCAGCAGGCTGATCTCGCGCGTCAGGCGGCGGAAACCGGCGGTGGACGTGCTCGCCTGGCGCAGCCGGGTCAGCTTGTGCTGGACCAGCGGATGATCCAGCACCACCACGGGCGCGGACGGGGGGGTTATCACATTCTCGCTCATATTGCCCTTTTACGGCAGATCATGGCGGAATCGAAAGGGCTACCCGCCTTCTCAGGCGGCATCGGGCACAAAATTCAGTGCAAGCCCGTTGATGCAGTACCGCAACCCAGTCGGCCTCGGCCCGTCGGGAAAGAGATGCCCCAGATGCCCCTTGCAGGAAGCACAATGGATCTCGGTCCTGACCATCCCGTGACTGGCATCGGTTCGGCTTTCCACCGCATGGGGCAGCACGTCATAATAAGACGGCCAGCCACTGCCGCTGTCATATTTGGTCTCCGAGCGGAACAGGGGCGTCCCACAGGCCGCGCAACGATACAACCCCGCCCGCTTTTCATGGTTCAGGGGGCTCGATCCGGCACGCTCCGTTCCGTGGTCGCGCATCACCCGGATCTGCTCCGGCGTCAGCGGGCCGCAGCCGCTACCGCAGGCCGGTCCCTCCGTCGGGTCCGCTTCATTCGCTGTCATCACGCTTCCTCCATCCGGGGGGCGCCGACACCACCGGGGCCGGCCCCATTCCGGGCCATTCGCAATCCCGGCAATTGGTGCCATCATGGACGACAAAATAACGGGAGAGAATACCCATGGCCGACCAGACCCAGCTTCACCCCCGCCGTCCCGTCATGCTCGTCATCCTCGACGGGTTCGGCTGGCGCGAGGACGTGGCCGACAACGCCGTGCGCGCGGCCTATACCCCCACCTTCGACCGCCTGTGGCAGGAGGGACCGCGCGCCTTCCTCAAGACATGTGGCGAGGATGTCGGCCTTCCGGAAGGGCAGATGGGCAATTCCGAGGTCGGCCACCTCAATATCGGCGCCGGCCGTGTCGTCATGCAGGAACTGCCGCGCATCTTCGCCGCCATCCGTGACGGCAGCCTGGCAGCCAACCCGGCCCTGACCGACCTGATCGCGGCCGTGAAGAAGACCGGCGGCACCTGCCACCTGATGGGCCTGGTCTCCGCCGGCGGCGTCCACTCCCACCAGGACCACGCCGTGGCCCTGGCGAAGATCCTCGCCAATAACGGCGTGCCGGTCGCCTTCCATATCTTTACCGACGGGCGCGACACGCCGCCCCATTCGGGCCGCGACTTTGTCGCCCGCCTGATCGCCGACCTGCCGCCCACCGTGACCATCGCCACCATCTCGGGCCGCTATTTCGCCATGGACCGCGACCGCCGCTGGGACCGGGTGGAAAAGGCGTACGACGCCATCGTCTCGGCCCAGGGCCCGCATGGCGACGACCCGCTGGCGGTGCTCGATTCCGCCTACAAGGCCGGCACCACCGACGAATTCCTGCCGCCGACCGTCCTCGGCGGCTATAAGGGCATCAAGGACGGCGACGCCATCCTGTCCTTCAATTTCCGCGCCGACCGCATCCGCCAGTTGCTGGACGCGGTGCTGGAGAAGGATTTCCAGGGCTTCCCCCGCTCGCGCGTGGTCCATGTCTCCGCCGCCGTCGGCATGACCCGCTACAGCGACCGCCTGGCGGCGCTGATCGGCGTGCTGTTCCCGCCGCAATCGCTGGACGATCTGCTGGGCGACGTGGTCTCGAAGGCCGGCCTGCGCCAGCTCCGCATGGCCGAAACCGAGAAATATCCCCACGTCACCTACTTCCTCAACGGCGGCAAGGAAGGGGAACTGCCGGGCGAGGACCGGATCATGGTCCCCTCCCCCAAGGTCGCGACCTATGACCTCCAGCCGGAAATGTCCGCGCCCGAACTGACCGAAAAGGCCGTCCAGGCCATCAACAGCGGCACTTACGACCTCATCATCCTCAATTACGCCAACCCCGACATGGTCGGGCATACCGGAATCTTCAGCGCGGCGGTCAAGGCGATCGAGGCCGTGGACCGGGGGCTGAAGCAACTGGTCGAGGCCATCCATCGCCAGCGCGGCGCCATCCTGGTCACCGCCGATCACGGCAACGCCGAAACCATGTTCGACCCGGAAACTGGCGGCCCGCACACGGCCCACACGCTCAACGTGGTCCCGGTGGTGCTGTCCGGCGTGCGGGAAGTGGAACTGCACGACGGCCGCCTGGCCGACCTCGCCCCTACCCTGCTGGCCCTGATGGGCCTGCCGAAGCCGGAAGCGATGACGGGCGTCTCACTGCTGGCCCCCAAACACGGCTTCTGAAATGTCTGCCCGTAAACGCGCGCTGGCGGCGATCCGACGCGCGTTTCCTGTGCTCCGATGCTCACTTCCATCAAGGCCGCTCCGCTTCGGTGCTCAGAAACACACGACGGGCGCGGCCCTATGGGCCGCTCTCGCTCACCAGCCCACGTTTCCGGACAGACATTCCCCACCATTTTGCCAAAACGCGCTGGCGGCGATCCGACGCGCGTTTCCTGTGCTCCGATGCTCACTTCCATCAAGGCCGCTCCGCTTCGGTGCTCGGAAACACACGCCGGGCGCGGCCCCCCTATGGGCCGCTCTCACTCACCAGCCCACGTTTCCGGACAGACATTCCCCACCATTTTGCCAAAGCGCGCTGGCGGCGGTGGCCACAAGCCTGCTCGCCGGGCTAGTCCCCGGCCCGTCCCACGCAGCCTCGCCCCACCCACCCCAGAACAGCCCACATCACCATGCCGCCCGGCATTCCAGCCAAGGCGCGGCCGCCGATAACGCAGCCGCCACCGCGCGCCGCGCGGTGGCGCAGGCCCGCGCCGCCCAGCAGGCCCTGATCGCCCGCCAGCAGCTTCAGGCCCGCGACCTGGCAGCCCGCACCGCCGCCCGCGACGCCGCCCGCGCCCAGGCACGTCAGGACGCCGCCCGGGCCGCTGCCCTGTCGGATGCGACGGTCGACGCCACCGCCCAGTTGCAGCAGACCGAACAGCAGACCGCCGAACTCGGCGACCGAGTCGCCGCCCTGCGCGCCGAACAGACCCGGCTGCGCACGGAACTCGCGCGCGATTCGGCGTCCGTCACGCCAATGCTGCCGCTGGCGGCGCGGCTGGCGCGCTACCCGGCCGACACACTGCTGGCCGCCCCGGTCCCGCCCGACCGCGCCATCGCCGGGTTGCTGGTCATCCAGGGCCTGTCCGCGCAACTCGAACAACGGGCCGGTGCCATCCGCGCCCGCCGTGCCGTCCTGGCCGGGCTGGACGCCGACCTGGCGCGCGAAGGCGCGCGGCTGTCGGACCTCCAGCAGCAGCAGGCAGCCCAGCGCGACAGCGTCGCCCGCGCCGCCGAGGCCGCCCGCCAGGCCCAGCAGCGCTCGAACAGCGCCGCCACCCAGGCCGCCCGCCAGGTCGAGGACGCGACCCGCAGGGCCAGCAGCCTGCAAGACGCCGTCAACCGGATCGAGGCGCTGGAAAAAGCCGCCGAGGACCAGTTGGAACAGGCGGCCCAGGCCGCCGCCCGGGCCCACCGCGCCGACGAGGCCGCCTCCGCCCGCGCCCGGGCCGCCGCCATTGCCCAGGGGCCGGGCCCAGGGCTGAGCACCACCTCACCCGGCACGCCGGCCGGGCGCGGCGCCCCCGTCCCGGGCACGATCGTCACCGCCTGGGGGGCCGCGACCGAGGCCGGGCCGGCCACCGGCATCACCTACGCCCCGCCCTCCGGCGCCGCCGTGCGCACCCCCTGCGCAGGCCAGGTCGATTTCGCAGGCGCGTTCCGCTCCTACGGCCAGATGGTCATCCTCAATTGCGGGCGCCATTATCGTTTCGTCATGGCGGGGCTGGGGGGGCTGGCCGTCTCGACCGGCCAGGCACTGGCCCGTGGCGCCCCGGTCGGCCGCATGCCGGACTGGAGCGGCCAGGGCGCCCGGCCGACCCTGTTCGTGCAGTTGCGGCACGGCGGCGGCGCGGTCGACCCCGCCCCGTTTCTATAGTCCCCTGCCCAGAGCCTGTCTGGAAATGTGGGCTGGTGAGCGAGAGTGCCGCAAAGCGGCACGCCCGGCGTGCGGTTCCGAGCACCGAAGCGGAGCGGCCTTATGGGCCGTGAGCATCGGAGCACAGGAAGCGCGCGTCGGATCGCCACCAGCGCGCATTTACAAACAGGCTCTCGGCGGTTTCCGCCCGGCACGAGTTCGGTATAAGATCGCGGCAATGACGACGGTACATGCCGTTCCCGAACGGCGTGGGCCCCCACCGTCCACGGCAGGGGCGGTTTCACTCAGGAGACGCATGGCATGACGTTCCGCACCGGCCTGCTGCTTGGCTGCGCCTTTCTGGCAGGCATCGCGGCGGGGCCACAAATCGCCCACCTCTCCCTGCCGGCAGGGAGCAGCCTGACATCCAACGCGCTGGCCGCCAGCCTGGCCAAGGACAGCGATTCGGATTCCCCGGCCGAGAATTTCCGCCTCCTGTCGCTGTTCGGCCACGTGCTGGAGCAGGTGAAGGCGAATTACGTCGACCAGGTGTCGAACCGCGAACTCATCATCAACGCGCTGAACGGCATGCTGAGCGGCCTCGACCCGCACAGTTCCTACATGACCGAAAAACAGTACGCCGACCTGCAAACCCGCACGAAGGGCGAGTTCGGCGGGCTGGGGCTGGAAGTCCAGGCCGATGACAGCCACATCCGCGTCGTCTCGCCGATCGACGACACGCCCGCCGCCAAGGCCGGCATCAAGACCGGCGACTATATCGTCGCCATCGACGGCAAGAACATCGATGGCCTGCCGCTGGACGAGGCCGTGCAGCGCATGCGTGGCAAGCCCGATACCAAGATCTCCCTGACCCTGATCCGCGAGAAGACGCCCAAGCCGCTCATCGTGACCATGACGCGGGCGGTCATCCATATCCAGGTGATCAAGTCGGCCCTGTACGATTCGACCGGCTATATCCGGGTGTCGGAATTCAACGAGGAAACCTCGCCGGGGCTGGAAGCCGCCTACCGCAAGCTGAAGGCCGACGCCCATGGCCACCTGACCGGCCTGGTGCTGGACCTGCGCTCCGATCCGGGCGGGTTGCTGAACCAGGCCATCGCCGTCAGCTCCGATTTCATCCGCAATGGCGAAATCGTCTCGACCCGCGCCCGCCACGCGCAGGAAAGCCAGCGCTGGGACGCGCACGGCACCGATATCACCGACGGCCTGCCGATGGTGGTCCTGATCAATGGCGGTTCGGCCTCGGCCAGCGAAATCGTCGCCGGCGCCCTGCAGGACCATCAGCGCGCCGTGCTGGTCGGCGAGAAATCCTTCGGCAAGGGATCGGTGCAGACCATCCTGCCCATCCCCGGCGACGGCGCGCTGCGCCTGACCACGGCGCGCTACTACACGCCGTCGGGCCGCTCCATCCAGGGCCTGGGCATCGTCCCCGACGTGACGGTGCGCGAAACCCGCGAGGACCCGGGCTACAGCATCCGCGAGGCCGATCTCAGCCACATCATCAAGAACCAGGGCGGCAACACCGCCAAGCCGCCGACGCGCGTCGACCTGCCGCCGATCGTCTCGTCCATCCCCGGCGAGCCGCCGGCCAACTGGCCCGCCTTCGACCTCACGAAACCCGTAACCGACTTCCAGTTGCAGCAGGGGCTCAAGATCGTCCGCGCGATGGCGACCGGCCCGCACACGGCCGATGCCTCGCCGGCAAACCTGCCGCGTCATGACTGACGCGGCAGATCTGCCCTATCGCCGCAATGTCGGGGCCATGCTGTTCAACGACCGTGGACAGGTCCTGATCGGCCGCCGCACCGACATGCAGGGCGCAGGCGGCCCCATGGAAGACGGTGTCTGGCAATGCCCCCAGGGCGGCATCGACGCCGACGAAGACCCCGAACAGGCCGTATTGCGCGAACTGCTCGAGGAAATCGGGACAGACCGGGCCGAGATCATCGCCGCCCATCCCCGCTGGCTGACCTATGACCTGCCCGCAGCCCTGATCGGCAAGGCCCTCGGCGGCCGCTATCGCGGCCAGACCCAGAAATGGTTCGCCCTGCGCTTCACCGGCACCGATGCCGACATTCGTCTGGACGTCCACCAGCCGGCGGAATTCGATGCCTGGCAATGGGTCGACCTGGCCACGCTGCCCGAGCGCAATGTCGGCTTCAAGCGCGCCATCTACGTCACCCTGGCCGACGATTTCGCCGCCTACGCGCAGCCGCGACCGTAACGTCCCGTCAGGCTACAAGGCCTCGCATAATGCCGGCAGCACATGCCGGCTCAGCAGCGGGGCCAGCCGGATGGGCGGTTCGTCCGTGCCCACCACGTCCAGCCACAGCATCTCCGCGATCTCCGCCGCAATCACGGGCGTGCCATCCAGATCGCCGCGATAGATCGCCGCCCGCACGACGCATCCCGGCTCATTGGCCGCCGGCGCCTCGAATCGCCCCAGCAGCGCCAACCCGTCAGCATGCAGCCTGCACCCCAGCTCCTCATGCAGCTCGCGTTGCAGGGTCTCGGTCTCGCCCTCGCCCGGCTCGCCCTTGCCGCCCGGCAGCATGAAGCTCTCCGTACCGCGCTTGCGCACCACCAGCAGCGCCCCCTCCCGCACGATCGCGGCCGAGACGACGTTGATCACCCGCCCTCGCGTGTCGCGGCCGGCGCTCAATGTCCCGCCGACGGCTTCTTGCCGCCCCCCTTGATCGGCGACAGCAGGAAGCAGAACGGCACCACCAGAAACGCCCCTATCCCCAGGATCATGAACACCTCGTTGTAAGCCAGGATCGCGATCTGCCGCGTGAACTCCACGAACAGCCGATGCTGGGCCACGGCATTGACCGCCCCCGGCGCGATCCCATGCCCCGAAGCGGCCTGCCGCGCACGCGCCAGATAATCGTTATAGGGCTGATGGAACGGCGTCATCCAGTGCACCATCTGCGTCTGATGCGCCTGGCGGATTTCGGTCAGCATGGCGGTCGAGCCCGAAATCGCGATCGACCCCAGCACGTTGCGCGCCATGCTGAACAGCGCCGAGGCATCGGCATTCAGCTCGCGCGGCAGGGTGGCGAAGGTGATGGTCGAAATCGGCACGAACAGAAAGGCCAGGCTGGCCGTCTGGCTCATGCGGAACAGCACCAGATGGCGAAAATCCAGCAACGGCACCAGATGCGCCGACCAGAACAGCGAGACCCCCATGAAGAAGAAGCCCATCGCGATCAGCGTCCGCAGGCTCAGATATTTCATCGACCGCCCGACCAGCGGAATCAGGGCAATGACCGCGATACCACCGGGCGAAAGGATCAGGCCCGACAGGGTGGCGTTATAGCCCATCACCTGCTGCGCGAATTGCGGCACGATGATCGCGGCGGAATAGAGCAGCGCGCCCACCGCCCCGATCAGCAGCGTGCCGGTCGCGAAATTGCGGTCCCTGAACACCCGCAGATCCACCGCCGGCCTTTTGGTCCGCAGCAGCCAGACCACCGCGCCGCCAATCCCCAGCACCGCCAGCACCGCCATGGTCCGGATCATCGACGACCCGAACCAGTCCTCATCCTCGCCGCGATCGACCGCCACCTCCAGGCAGCCGAACCCGATAGCGATCAGCCCGATCCCCACAATGTCCAGCGGCGCCTTCTGCTTCCGCGCCCAGGGCGGGTCTTCCACGATCATCGACACGGCGAAGGTCGCCGCCAGCCCCACGGGCACGTTGATGAAGAAGATCCAGCGCCAGGAATAATTGTCGGTAATCCACCCGCCCAGCGCCGGCCCGATCACGGGCGCGACGATGGTGGCGATCGCCGTCAGCCCGAACGCCGCCGCCCGCCTCTCGGGCGGGAAGGTGTCGAGGATGATCGATTGCTGGTTGGGCTGCAGCCCCCCGCCGAAGAAACCCTGCATCAGCCGGAACACGATCAGTTCCGGCAGGCTGGTCGCCATGCCGCACAGGAACGACGACACGGTGAACATGAAGATACAGATCAGGAAATAGCGTTTTCGGCCCAGCAGTTTTCCAAGCCACCCCGAGATGGTCAGCACGATGCCGTTGGCCACCAGATAGGATGTCAGGGTCCAGGTCGCGTCGTCATAGGTCGAGGACAGGCTGCCGGCGATATGCGGCAGCGAGACGTTGACGATGGTCGTGTCCAGGATTTCCATGAACGCGGCCACCGTCACGACGACCGCAATCAGCCATGGATTGGCACGGGGCTTCCATGGCTGTTCCGCTGGGGGCGTCTCCGCCGGGGCGGACGCGCCGGCCGCCGGGCCGCCGCTCATTCCGTATGCACCGTCGGCACAACCGACAGGCCCAGCGTCAGCGGCAGGTCGGGCCGCATGCCCTGGTCGATCACGATCTTCACCGGCACGCGCTGCACGATCTTCACATAGTTGCCGGTCGCGTTCTCGGGTGGAAAGGCGCTGAAGGTCGCACCGGTGCCAAGCTGGATCGAATCCACATGCCCCTTCAGGTCCAGGAACGGATAGGCATCCACCGCAATGTCCACCTTCTGTCCCGGCCGCATATGGGCCAGCTGGGTTTCCTTGTAGTTCGCAATCACCCAGACCTCCGGCTCGACGACCGAGAAGATCGACTGCCCCTCGCTGACAAAGCTGCCGCGCTCGATATTGCGCTGCGAAATCCAGCCGTCATGCGGGGCGCGGATCTCCGTCCAGCCCAGGTTCAGCTCGGCCTGCGCCAGTTGCGCCCGCGCCTGCGCGATCTGCGCATCGTACTGGCTGATCCGCGTCTGGGTGGTCGAGATATTGGCCTCTACCGGCTCGGCGATCCGCAGATTGCCCTCGGCCTGCGTCACCTGGGCCTTCGCGGCCTGAAGCGCCGCCGTGGCATAATCGATATCCTGCTGCGTGGTGGCGGCACGCGCCACCGCATGCTGGCGGCGATAATCGGTCTCGGCCCGGAACTGCTGCGCCTGGGCGGCCTGCAACTGGCCCTGCGCCATCAGCAGGCGCCCCGGGAAATCCTTCTGCGCCACCGCCAGGCCGAACTGCGCCCCGGCCGCCTGCGCCTGCGCGATCTGCAGCGTCGCCGCCGCATTGTCGCGCGCCGCGCGATAGTCGCGGTCGTCGATCCGCGCCAGAAGCTGGCCGGCACGGACGAACTGGTTGTCGTTCACCAGCAGTTCCGTCACGTAGCCGCGCACATGCGGCGCGATCGTCACCGCCCGCCCGGCGGTAAACGCATCATCCGTCTCGATGTCATGACGGGTCAGGAACCAGTAGATCCCACCCCCCACGACAATGGCGGCCACGAAGAGGATCAGGCCGACACGGATCAGCGGGTTGGGTTTCTTCTTGCGCGATTCTTCCGGCTTGTCGCCCGACCCTGCGCCGTCTTGCTCGGCCATACGGTTCCTCTTGACTTCCAGCTCATGGCGCCGGCCCGATCGAATGACCGAACCGGTCGGTCAATCCATGGCACGAAGAACCCGATCCATCAACCGCCCTGCTTCGACAAGCGCAATGAAAGCCCCGAACAGGCCCGCTCAGTAATGATAGCGGCACTGGGCGATCTCCAGCGCCTGCCCCTCACCCCGGCCGGAAACACGATAGACAAGCCGATCCTGCTGGGTCAGACGACGCGACCACCATCCCGATAACTCACCCTTCAGCGGCTCGGGTTTCCCGGTCCCCTGAAAGGGCAGGCGCCGACATTCCTTGATAAGGGCATTGAGCCGGGCAAAGACCTTCGGATCGGTCTCATGCCAATAGAGATATTGTTCCCATGAAAGATCCGAGAAAACGAGTTTCACGGTTCGATCAGCGCCCGCTCCCCGCCATGCCCGGCCTCAAGCTGGGCAATCGACGCCCGCAGGCTCTGCGCATTGGCCGGTGACGCCAGCAGGTGCATCGTTTCCTGGATGGCATTCCATTCTTCCAGCGAGACCATGACCACCGGCTTGCCGTTCTTGCGGGTGACAATCACCTCGTCATGATTGTCCGTCACCTGCTCCATGACGTCCTTCAGCCGGGTCCGGACTTCCGAATAGGTCAGAACCTGCATGATCCGATCTCCTTCGCCCCATAAATGTACGCCTGCCGGTACATTTACAAGCGCCACGGCAGCAGCGGCTCAGAGACCGAAAGCCTGGGTCCGTACCATGCGGGCATACAGCCCGTCGGCCGCCATCAGGTCGGCATGGGTTCCGCATTCCACGCCCTGCCCGTCGGCCAGCACCACCACCAGGTCGGCCGAGCGCACGGTCGACAGCCGGTGGGCCACCACAATGGTCGTCCGCCCCTGGCGCAACTGGCCCAGCGCCTCCTGCACCAGCGCCTCGCTCTCGCTGTCCAGGGCGCTGGTCGCCTCGTCCAGCAGCAGCACGCGCGGATCGCGCAGCAGGGCCCGGGCCAGGGCCACGCGCTGGCGCTGCCCGCCCGACAGGCGCTGCCCGCCGGGACCGACGCGGGTGGCAAACCCCTCGGGCAGCGCATCGATAAAGGGCTCCGCCGCCGCCGCCCGCGCCGCCGCGCGGATTTCCCCGTCCGTCGCACTCGGCCGGCCGACCCGGATATTGTCCGCCACCGACAGGTCGAACAGCAGCGTATCCTGGCTGACATAGGCAATGGCATCGCGCAGGTCGGCCAGCCTCACGGCGCGCAGATCCATCCCATCCAGCACGATCCGCCCGCCGCTGACGTCATGCAGGCGCGGAATCAGCGACAGCGCGGTCGATTTTCCCGCCCCCGACGGGCCGACCAGCGCCACCGTCAGGCCCGGCATCGCATCGAAACTCAGCCCGTCCAGCCCCACCCGCCCATCGGGATAGACGAACGACGCCGCCTCGAAACGCAGATGCCCATTGCCCTCGGGCAGCGGCCTTGCATCGGGCGCCTCGACGATATCGGCCGGCTCGTCGATCACGGCGAAGATCCGCTCCAGCCCCGCAAACCCTTCCTGCATGGCGGCATTCAGCGACCCCAGCGCCCGCAACGGACGCGACGCCAGCAGCAGCGCCGCCACGAAGCCCGAAAAATCGCCCAGGGTCGCGCCCCCCAGCGCCGCGCGCCAGCCGGCAAAGCCCAGCACGGCCGCCACCGCGGCCCCACCCAGCACTTCCAGCACCGGATCGACCCGCGCCCGCCCCCGCGCAATGCGCAGCAACGCCGCATGCAACTGGTCGAACGCATGATCGACCCGCTTCGCTTCCGCCTGTTCCAGACGATAAACCCGCACCGTCCGCGCCTGGGAAAAGCTCTCGGTCAGCAGCGCCGAGGTCTCGCCCATCCGTTCCTGCATGCCGCCCGATGCCCGCCGCACCTTCTTGCCCAGGCGCTGGATCGGCACCGCCGCGATCGGATACAGCACCGCCGCGATCAGGCTCAGCTCCCAGTCCATGTAGAACATCGACACCACCAGCCCGGCGACGGTGACGACATCGCCCAGCGAATTGACGACGCGGATCATCGCCTCGCGGATCGAAACGGCATCGGTGGTAAACCGCGCCGCAAGCTGCGCCGGCGCCTCGCGCTCCACACGGGCGATGTCGGCATGGAGCAGATGGGCGAACATCCGCTCCTGCAACCCGCGGATCACCACCAGCACCAGGTTCTGCACCGCGACGGTCTGGCCGTATTGCGACAGCGCCTTGGCGGTCGTGATCAGGATCACCAGCGCCGGCACCTGGTAGAGGATGCGCGGATCATGGTCGGCAAACATGTCCAGCGCCCGCTGGATGACCAGCGGATACAGTCCGGTCAGCGACGCCATCAGGATCGTCAGCCCGATCACCGCCGCGATCCGGCTGCGATGGCGGCGCACATCCTCGCGCCACACCCGCCGCAGCAGGTCCATGCCCCGCTCACGCACATCAGTGCCCGTGGGCCGGGCCGGCGGCGGCACAGGCGGGGCAGAAACCGGGGTCCGGGACGAAACGACGTTCATGCAGCCCTTTACCAAGCCATGGGTGACAAAGAAAGCAACGCCCAGCGCCCGGAATCAGGCAGGGCCGGCCACCAGCCGCTCCAGATAGGCCAGACACTCCCGCCGCCCGGCGCGGCATCCGCCCGCCAGCCACCATGCGCGGACCTGTCCCAGCACCTGCCCCATACGGGGGCCGGGCGCCATGCCGGCCTGCATCAGGTCCCGCCCCGCAAGCGGAAAGACCGGCCGCGCACGGGCCAGCAGGTCGGCGCGCAACGCGTCCCACGCGGGCGATCGCGTCCCCAGCCGCTCCGCCTGAACCCGCCAGCTCCGCCCGACCAGGGCCTGGGCGGGCTCGTCGGCCAGCAGGCGGCGGCGTCCGTCCTCATCCAGCGCCGGGTCGGGCAGCTTCCCCGACCGGATCGCCGCCAGCGCCGCCGTCTCGGCCCGCGACAGGCGCAGGCGGCCGGCCAGCACGTCCGGCGCCGCGCGTGCCAGCACCGCCAGCCGCAGCACCGAATCATCCGGCGCACCGGTCCCGATCAGCCGCCCCAGCGCCGGCAGGTCGCACCCTTCCGGCAGCAGGCAGGCCAGCACGCCGCATGTATCCATCAGTTCCAGGGTCGCGACCACACCGGGGCCGACCAGGATGCGCCGCAGCTCCGACCACACCCGCTCGGCCGAAAGCCGGGACAGATGGTCGCGCAGCGCCGTAATCGCCCCCATCGCCTCCGCATCCGGCACGCCCCGCCCATAGCGGGCATGGAAACGGAAAAAGCGCAGTACCCGCAACGCATCCTCGCGAATACGCGCCGACGCGTCCCCGACAAAACGCACCCGCCCGGCTGCCAGATCCACCCGGCCGCCGAAATCATCATGCACCACGCCGTAACGGTCGCAGGACATCGCATTGATCGTGAAATCCCGCCGGGCCGCGTCTTCCCTCCAGTCGCCCGTCCAGGCGACGACCGCGTGCCGCCCGTCCGTCCGTTCGTCTCGCCGCAGGGTCGTGATCTCGTACGGCCGGCCGCCGATCACGGCCGTCACCGTGCCATGGGCCAGTCCGGTGGCCACGACCTTGATCCCGGCCGCGGTCAGGATGGCCTGCACGCGCTCGGGCGGTTCCGGCGTGGCCATGTCGATATCGGCCACCGTCCGTCCGGCCAGCAGGTCGCGCACAACCCCGCCGACCAGCCGCGCCTCCGGCAGCAGCCCCCACAGCCGCCCCAGCCCATGCCGTATGTCCGGCGGCAGCGCCGCCAGCCGGTCCGCCAGTTCGACGGCCGGCTCCTCGCCGCGCGTCAGCTCCCCTCTCCGGCCGGCAGGCACGAGAGGGGAAAGAAAACATTCTGGCTCCATACGCCCAGGCACGGCACACCGCGACAGGTGCCGGGAACCGCCAGGGCCGCCAGCTCGTAATAGACCGAACGGGCAATCCGGGCCTGGATCGGATAGGCCCCGGCGCCGTCGCGCACATGCAGATAGGGAACCGGGCCGGTGCCGCATTCCTCGCAGGGAACATCCCATTCGGCCAGGATCGCATGGTCCGGCCCGGCACACACCACCAGGTCGACATTGGTACGAAAGGACAGGACCTGATCACGCCCGCAGCCGCTCCAATGCAGCTCCATCGCCACGAACGGAACATCCTCGACCTCGATCGTGCCGCGCTCGGTCGGCGTCTGCAGCCAGTACGCCCCCTCGGCATCACGGGTCAGCACCGACGCGAACAGGCAGACCATCGGCTTGCGACGGATCGGCGTGCCGCGATAAAGCCACGTCCCGTCGCGCTGTATCCGGAACGGCAACGCCCCGCATGACGACGGCGCGGACGCGACGGCACGCCGCGGGGAACATCCGACAGTCTCGAAAGACGCCACGGCGTGCCTGTTCAGATCGTCAGCCAAATGCATAACCCACGCCAGTTGAATCATCCGACCCCCGATATAGGGATCATCCCCGACTTGATGAAACCCCCAGACCTGTCAGATTGAACGCATGACGATATCGGACGCCCTGCCCTCAGCCTCCGGCACCGCGCCGGGCCTGCCTCCCTTCACGGCATCGGATGCCACCGCCGACCTCGCACAGGCCGAACGCCTGGGCGGGCTGCTCCAGGCGGCGCGGGCCGAAATCGGCCGCGTCATCCATGGCCAGCGCACGGTCATCGACCAGACCCTGACCAGCATCCTGGCCGGCGGCCATACGCTGCTGGTCGGCGCGCCCGGCCTGGGCAAGACCCTGCTGGTCACGACATTGGGAACGGTGCTGGGCCTGCAAGCCCGCCGCGTGCAGTTCACGCCCGACCTGATGCCGTCCGACATCACCGGCAGCGAAATCCTCGATGAGGACGAGCACGGCCGCCGCAGCTTCCGCTTCGTCCCCGGCCCCGTCTTCTGCCAGTTGCTGATGGCCGACGAAATCAACCGCGCCAGCCCCCGCACCCAGTCCGCCCTGCTCCAGGCCATGCAGGAACACCGGGTCGCCATCGCCGGCACCGACCACAAGCTGCCCCACCCGTTCCACGTCCTCGCCACCCAGAACCCGATCGAGCAGGAAGGCACCTACCCGCTGCCCGAAGCCCAGCTCGACCGCTTCATGCTCCAGATCCCGCTCGGCTTCCCCGACGAGGCCGCCGAACGCGCCATGCTGCTGGCCACCACCGGCAGCCAGGACGTGGTGCCCCGCCCCGTGCTGACCGACCGCGACCTGGTCGAGGCCCAGCGCCTGGTCCGCGCCCTGCCGGTCGGCGACCGGGTGGTGGACGCCATCGTACGGCTGGTCCGCGCCGCCCGGCCTGAGACGACGCAGGATGCCACCATCCGCGACTCCGTGGCCTGGGGTCCCGGCCCGCGCGCCGCACAGGCGCTGATGCTGGCCACCCGCGCCCGCGCGCTGCTCGACGGCCGCCTGTCGCCCAGCATCGACGACATCGCGGCCCTGGCCCAGCCGGTCCTGGCGCACCGCATGTCCCTGACCTTCACCGCCCGGGCGGAGAACCGGCGCCTGCCGGACCTGATCGACGGCCTGCTCCGCACGCTGGACTGACCGTCGCGATGACGCGGCCCCCCTCCCTGCCCGGCCGCGCGGCCGCATACCTGCGTCGCGCGCTGGCGCGGCACGTCCCGGTAACGGAAACGCCCGACGCCGGCATGCATCCGGCCGCCATCCCTCTGGCGGCGGCGGAAAACCTGGCCGCGCGCATGCCGTCGCTGATCCTATCGGCCCAGCGCATCGCCGCGACCGTGGCGGCCGGCCACCACGGACGCCGCCAGGCCGGCCCGGGCGAGGATTTCTGGCAGTTCCGCCCCGCCCAGCCCGGCGAGCCGGTCACGCGCATCGACTGGCGCCAATCGGCCCGCAGCAGCCGGGCCTATGTCCGGGAGACCGAGGCCGAGGCCGCCCAGACCGTCTGCCTGTGGTGCGACCCCAGCGCCTCGATGCGCTGGCGCTCCGCCCCGACGCTCCCGCTGAAATCGGAGTCCGCCATCCTGCTGACCCTGGCGCTGGGCGCATTGCTGCTGCGCCAGGGCGAACGCGTGCGCCTGCTGACGCCGGGCGAACCGGTCGACATCCCCCCCGGCGGCCGGGCGGCGCTGGACCGGCTGGCGGTCGCCCTGATGCGGACCATGGCGCATGACCCCGAGGATACCAGCCTGCCGCATCCGCAGCAGGTGCCCCGTCACGCACGGGTGGTGCTGGTGGGCGACGGGCTGTGCGGGCTGCCGGCCATGGGGGCGCTGCTGCGCGGCCTGACGGCGCGACCGGCCCGGGCCCTGCTCCTGCTGGTCAACGATCCGGCCGAGGCCGAACTCCCTTACGCGGGGCATGTGCGCTTTTCCGGCCTGGAAGGCGAGGACACGCTGACCCTTTCCGGCGTCGAACAGGTGCGCGGCGCCTATCGCGACGCCTATGCCCGCCATCAGGCGGCCCTGGCCGATCTGTGCCGCACCAACGGCCATCTGCTGATCCGCCACGCGACCGACCAGCGGCCGGAAGAGGCCCTGCTGGCGCTGCACGCCGCCCTGTCGGGGCGGGGAGAGCGCCCATGATCTTCCAGCTTCCCTGGCTGCTGGCGGCGCTGGCCATCCTGCCGGTGCTGTGGCTGCTCCTGCGCACCCTGCCGCCGCCGCCCCAGCGCCGCGCCTTCCCCGCCATCATGCTGCTGCGCGGCCTGCGGGCCCGGGTCACGCAGGCCGCCACCGCCCCGCTCTGGCTGCTGCTGCTGCGCTGCGTGGCACTTGCGGCGCTGATCGTCGGGCTGGCCGGCCCGATCCTCCGCCAGGACCGCACCGGCCAACCCGCGCCCGGCGGCCCGGATACCAACCTGCTCGTGGTCTTCGACAATGGCTGGGCCGCCGTGCCGGACTGGCCCCTGCGCCTGGCGGCCATCGATGCCCTGCTGGATCGCACAACCCACCCTGTCCGCCTGCTGACAACCGCACCGGGACCGGCCGGCGAGGCCCCGTCCATCGGCGCGCCGACGCCACCGTCCATGCTGCGCGGCATGCTGGATTCCTCCCGCCCCATGCCCTGGCCGACCGACCGCGCCGCCGCGGCACAGGCCCTGCGCGACCTGGCCGCCAGCGGGTGGCACGGGCGGGTGGCTTACGTCTCCGACGGGCTGGCCGGCACGGAAGACCCCGCCTTCGCCGCCGCATTGGCAGCACTCGGCCCCGTCGAAACCCTGATCGACCGCGATGCGACGATCGCGGTCCTGACCCCCGCCCCCGCGACCGGCGACCAGCAACTGCACGTCGCCGTCAACACCCTGCCCTCGCCCCATCCGCGCCAGTTGACGGTGCGGGCCGAAGCCACGGATGGCGGCGTGCTGTCACTGGTGCCGGTGCCCGTCGCGGCCGGCGCCCGGCAGGGCACGGCCGAGGTGGCGCTGCCCGCCGAACTGCGCAACCGGATCGGCCGGCTGGTCCTGCGCGACATGCAAGGCCCGGCCGGCGTACGCCTGCTGGACGAGGGCGACCGGCGCCGCCCGGTGGGGCTGATCGGCGTCGCCGGCACCGATACGCCCCTGGTGGGCACGCTGTTCTACCTCCGCCGCGCCCTGTCCCCGACCGCCGAACTGCGCGAGGGCCCGGCCGCCACGCTGCTGGCCCGTCCGCTCTCGATCCTGATCGCACCCGACGGCGCGCTGGACAGCCCCGAAACCCGCCGTGCCGTCACCGAATGGGTGCGCAAGGGCGGCATGCTGATCCGCTTCGCCGGCCCCCTCCTGAACGGCAGCCCGGACCACGACCCCACCGCCCCCGACAGCATCGCGGATGCGGATGTCCCCTCATCCCCCCTGCCCGACGCCCTGCTGCCCGTGCCGCTGATGTCGGGCGAACGCCAGCTCGGCGGCGCGATGTCCTGGGGCAAGCCGGAACATCTGGCCCCATTCCCCGACGATTCCCCCTTCCACGGCCTGACCGTTCCCGCCGACGTCACGGTCTCGCGCCAGGTCCTGGCCCGCCCGGCGGCCGATCTGGCCACCCATAGCTGGGCCCGCCTGACCGACGGCACGCCCCTGGTCACCCATGCCGCACTGGGCGCGGGCGAAATCGTGCTCTTCCACGTCACCAGCACGGCCGAATGGTCGAACCTGCCGCTCTCCGGCCTGTTCGTCGACATGCTGCGCCGGCTGGCCGAACGCTCGGTCGGCGTCGACGCCCCGGCCGACCACAGCCTGCTCGCCCCCTACATGACATTGGATGCCGACGCGGTCCTCAGCCCGCCCCCACCCGCCGCGCGGGCACTCCCGGCCGACGCTTTCGGGGCCGCGCCCCCCTCTCCCGCCCATCCGCCCGGCCTGTACGGCCCGCGCGCCAGCCGCCGCGCCCTGAATCTGGGCGATGCGATCGGCCCGCTCGCCGCCCAGGCCACGATCGGCCACGAAGTCACGCTGGGGGGCCAGCCCCGCGACCGCGCGCTGGGCCCCTGGCTGGTCGCCGCCGCCCTGCTGCTGCTGGCGCTGGACGCGGCGCTGACCCTGCTGCTGCGGGCCGGCCGCCTCCCGGCCGGACGGGCAGCCCTGACGGGCGCCCTGCTGCTGGCCACCCTGTCTTCCCCCGCCCGCGCCCAACCCGCGCCGGACGGCGTCCCCGGCGCGGCCCTTGAAACCAGGCTGGGCTATATCCTGACCGGCCATGCCGATCTCGACGCCGTGTCGCGCGAGGGGCTGCAAGGCCTGTCGGATTACACCAACGCCCGGACCTCGGCGGTGCTGGGCCATCCGGACGGCGTGGTGCCGGGCCGCGACGATCTGTCCTATTATCCGATGCTCTACTGGCCGGTCGCGGCCGACGCGACGATCGACCCGGCGCGCACGGCAGCGCTGAACGCCTATATGCGCCATGGCGGCATCCTGCTGATCGACAGCCAGGGCGTCGATCCCACAGCACCCGGCGCCGACACTCCGCAAGGCGCCGGCTTCGCCGCCCAGGCCCCCGGCACGGCAGCGGCGCTGCGCCGCATGACCAGGGGGCTGGACGTGCCCCCCCTTACCCGCCTGACCGACCGGCACGTGCTCGCCCACACCTTCTACCTGCTGCACAGTTTCCCCGGCCGCTATGACGGGCTGCCCGTCTGGGTGGCGCGCGAGGGCGACAGCGCCAATGACGGCGTCAGCCCGGTCATCATCGGCTCCAGCGACTGGGCCCATGCCTGGGCCGTCGACGAGCAGGGCAACACGCCCTACGCCACGGTACCGGAGGGGGCCACCCAGCGCGTCACCGCCTACCGGTTCGGCGTCAATGCCGTGCTCTATGCCCTGACGGGCAATTACAAGGCGGATCAGGTCCATGTCCCCGCCCTGCTGCGGCGGCTGGGGGAATGACCATGCCCGACCTCACCACCCTGCGGCACATGCTGTCCTTCTCGCCGCTGCTGCCCTCCTGGCTGCTCTACACGCTGGCGCTCCTGGCCACGCTCGTCCTGCTGGCCGGCCTGCTGCGCCGGGCGCGCGGCACGCTGTGGCGCGCGGCGGCGGCGGCCATCGTCCTGCTGTGGCTGGCCGGCCCCGAACGCATCAGCGAAACCGGGCAGGCCCTGCCCGAAACCGCCATTCTGGTGGTCGACCAATCCTCCTCCATGGGCGTGGGACAGCGCGCCGCAATCGCCCACCAGGCGGCCGAACGCCTCCAGGCCGAAGCCGCGCATGTGCCGGGGCTGACCCTGCGCACCGTCACCGTGCGCGACGGCCATGGCCAGGGCACCCGCCTGTTCGCGGCCCTGGACCAGGCGGCAGCCGACATTCCGCCGGCCCGCCTGGCCGGTGCCATCCTGCTCACCGACGGACAGGTTCACGACACCCCGGCCCAGGGGCCCGAACGGCTGCGCCCCGCCGATTCCGGCGGCCGGCACACAATTCTTCCGCTGCATGTGCTGCTGACCGCAAAGGGCGAGGAAACCGACCGCCGCCTGCGCATCCTCCAGGCGCCCCCCTACGCCATCGTCGGCCAGACCGCGACGCTGCGGGTGCAGGTGGACGATCTGGGCCCCCATCCCGACACCGGCGCCGAGGTCGAGCTGACGCTGGATCGCGGCGGCGAGCCCCCATTGCACAAGACCGTCCGCGTCGGCCAGCCGCAGGACATCACCCTGCCCGTCACCCATCCCGGCCCCATGCTGGTCGGGCTGTCGGTCTCGGCCCTCGCGGGTGAAGTCTCGACCGCCAACAATCAGGACGTGGTGCGGGTCAACGGGGTGCGCGACCGGCTGCGCGTGCTGCTGGTCTCGGGCACCCCCAACCAGGGCGAGCGGGTCTGGCGCCGCCTGCTGAAGGCCGACCCGTCGGTCGATCTGGTGCATTTCACCATCCTGCGCCCGCCCGACAAGGATGACGGCACGCCGCTGTCCGACCTCGCGCTGATCGCCTTTCCGGTGCGCGAACTGTTCCAGGAGAAGATCAGCCAGTTCGACCTGATCATCCTGGACGGGTTCGAGAACCGCGCCATCCTGCCCCGCGCCTATCTGGAAAACATCGCCCAGTATGTGCGCGAGGGCGGCGGCCTGCTGCTGATCGGCGGCCCGGAATTCCTCGGTGCGGGCTCCCTGCAGGATACGCCGCTGGGCGACATCCTGCCGGCCCATGTCCCGGTCGAAGGCGGCCTGGTGGAACAGCGCTTCCGCCCCGCCCTCACGGCCGACGGCCACCGCCACCCCGTCACGGCGGGCCTGCCGGGCGCCGGCAGCGCGCCGGACGGGCACGATGCCGAATGGGGGCCATGGTACCGGGTCCTGCGGACCGATTCCGTCCACGGACAGGTCCTGATGGACGGCCCGAACCACACCCCGCTGCTGGTGCTGGACCGGGTGGACCGGGGCCGCGTCGCCTTCCTCCTGTCCGACCAGATCTGGCTCTGGTCGCATGGCGAGGGCGGCGGCGGCCCGCAATCCGAACTGCTGCGCCACGTCTCGCACTGGCTGATGAAAGAGCCCGAGCTGGAAGAGGAACAACTCACGGCCACCATCACCGACGGCCGGATCGTCGTGACCCGCCGCACCGCCGCCCCCGCCGCACCTCACGCGGTCACCATCACCGCGCCCGACGGCACGACGCGCCAGGTGCCGCTGCATGCCACCGGCATCGGCCTGTCCCAGGCCGATGCGCCGGCAACCCGGCAGGGCATCTGGATGGCCGATGACGGGACGCACCGCGCCTTCGCCGCCCCCGCCCAGGACGATCCGGTGGAATGGTCGGACCTGCGGGCCACGGCGACGGTCACGGCTCCGCTCGCCGCCCAGACGGGCGGCGGCGTGTTCTGGCTTGGGGACGATCCGGACCATCTCCAATTGCCCGCGCTGCATCCCCCGGCGTCGGGCCGCGTGGCGGGATCGGACTGGATAGGCTTTCCCCAGCGCGACGCCCGCCTGGTCACCGGCCGAACCGCAAGCCCGCTCCTGCCGGTCTGGCTGGTGCTGGCGCTGGCCGCCTCACTCCTGCTGACGGGCTGGTGGCGCGAGGGCCGCTGAACCGCGTTGCCACGCGGCCCGACGGCAACATGACTCACGATCTTGCGATTTCCATCGCATCGCGGCCTGATCTGGATTATGAAAGGGGGCCGGGTACGCGTCCGGCAAGCCGGTCCATATCGGGCGGTCCGCATCCGCCCCGAACAGGTCGCGCCTGTCATCGAGACGAATGTTACTGAGACGAATAATGATTGTCAGAACAGGTATCCGCCTTCTCTTCCTCGCGCTGCTGACCGGCAGCGCGGTCATCATGGCCCCGACGCATTTCGCCTATGCCCAATCGGATGACGATGAGGCCGAAGCCGATGCCGCCGATGCGGCGAAGCAGGCCGAGGCACGGCGCGCCGCACGCTTGGCCGCCCCGCCGGCCGCCCTCCCCGGCGCCGAGGCGAACGAGGAAGTCAGCGGCCACGCCAATGGCGACCTGAACCCGACCGCCGCCCTGTTCGACGCCATCAATCGCGGCAGCCTCGGCGCGGCCAAGGAAGCCCTGAATCGTGGCGCCGACATGGAAGGCCATAATGTTCTGGGCCAGACGCCGCTGGACATGGCGATCGACCTGAACCGCAACGACATCACCTTCCTGCTGCTGTCGCTCCGCACGCTGGACGACGAGCACGTCATCGCGGCCTCGACCACCCATTCGGGCATCACCATGCGCGGCGGCAACGGCCATCTGACCATCGACGGCACCAGCCACGGGTCCCGGTCGGGCGTGATGATGGCAACCAGCCGCACCGCTCCCCGCGACAACGGCACCCCCCGCCCCGAAATCGGCTTCCTGGGCTTCGGCGGCGGCTGACGCTCCGCTTCAGGGTCGTCTCACCCCTTGGGATCAATTGATCCCAAGGGGTGACCGAGCCCGGAGCCCATGGCCAGCCAGGCGTTCAGCTCGCCGCGCTGTCCTGCGACAGGATCTCGGTCCGCAAGACATCCAGCGGAACCATCTGGCCGTCGCGCAACAGATGCCAGAACGTCCAGCCATTGCAGGACGGGGCATTGGTCAGCAGCGCCCCCAGCTTGTGGATCGACCCGCGCTGCGTGCCGCTGACAAGCGTGCCATCGGGCGCCACGGTGGCGGATACGCGCTGATGCCGGTCATACACCGTCGTTCCAGCCGGCAGCAGGCCCCGTTCGACCAGACTGCCAAAGGGCACACGCGGCGTCTCGCGCCGGGCAGGCGTCGTCAGCACACTGTCCAGGGGCACGGGGCGCTCGCGCCGGGCACGGCCGATCGCAGCTTCCGCATAATCCGGATGGCGCTCGATCCCGATAAAGCGGCGGCGCAGACGCCGCGCCATCGCCGTCGTGGTGCCCGTGCCGGCAAACGGGTCGAGGATGATGTCATCCACATTGGTCGAGGCGACCAGCACCCGATGCAGCAGGCTTTCGGGCTTCTGGGTCGGATGCAGCTTCAGCCCATGGGCATTGCGCAGCCGCTCGCCACCCGTGCACAGCGGCAGGTACCAGTCCGAGCGCATCTGCACGTCGTCGTTCAGCGCCTTCATCGCCTGGTAGTTGAAACGATAGCGGCTGTCGGCCCCCCGTGCCGCCCAGATCAGCGTCTCATGGGCATTGGTGAAGCGCCGCCCCCGGAAATTCGGCATCGGGTTCGACTTGCGCCAGATCACGTCGTTCAGGATCCAGAACCCCAGATCCTGCAGGATCGCGCCGATCCGAAAGATATTGTGATACGACCCGATCACCCAGATCGTGCCGTCCTTGCGCAGCAGGCGGCGCGCCTCGCCCAGCCAGGCCCGGGTAAAGCGGTCATATTCCGCGAGGTCGCTGAACTTGTCCCAATCATCGTCCACCCCGTCCACGATGCTGTCATCGGGGCGGCGCAGCTCTCCACGCAATTGGAGGTTGTAGGGCGGATCGGCGAAGATACAGTCGATCGACCCGCTCGGCAGGGTCTGCATCAGCTCGATGCAATCCCCGCGCAGGATCTGGTCGAGGGGCAGTTCCATCATCACCGCGCCGCTCATGACACACCCCAGGCTGCTTCGCTGCCATCGACGGGCAGGCCCAGCGACAATTGCCGGACGGTGCCGAACGCCGCGCGATGATGCGGCGTGGTGCCGACATCGCACAGCGCCGCACGATGCTCGGGGGTGCCGTAACCGGCATTGCGCTCCCACCCATAAGCGGGCCAGCGGACGGCCAGACGCTCCATCAGCCGGTCGCGCACCACCTTGGCCACGATCGACGCCGCCGCGATCGACAGGCTTTCGCCGTCGCCACCCACGACACATTCCGTCCGGCACCCGAAATCGGGGGCGGCATTTCCATCCACCAGCACCAGGTCCGGCCGCACAGGCAGGCGCGCGACAGCGCGCCGCATCGCCAGAAAGGCGGCATGCAGGATATTCAGGCGCGCGATTTCGGCGACCGAGGCCGCGGCAACCGCGACATGCACCCCCCGGGCGCCACGCAGCGCGACATAGGCGCGCTGCCGTGCCACGGCAGACAGCTTCTTCGAATCGTCCAGCAGAGTGGCCAGCCGGTCCGGCACGCCGCCGTCGAAGATCACCGCGGCCGCCACGACCGGGCCCGCCAGCGGGCCACGGCCCACTTCATCCACTCCGGCGACCCGGCCCCCATGCTGCGCCTCGCGCGTGTAATCCGGCATCCACCCCATCCCGAACCGGGCCGAGCCGGGCGCCTGTCGCCCGATTCGCACACCGAATCACGTCCTGAAGGGATGGAAACCATCTTTACGTCATGTTGCGCAAGATGCTGATTCCATGCCGAGTCCTTTCAAACGGAAAAAATCGTCTCCGCTAGGGACTCGGGCCGGCGGGATTTCAGCCCTTCGCCGCCCGGCGCGGCAGCAGGATCAACCCGGCCAGAAGCCCGACGACAGCCGCGATCGCCACCGACAGCAGGGGCCGGTCCTGCACGAACAGCACGGCCTTCTCCACCTTGCCTTCGCCCTCTTCATACAGTTCGGCGAATTCGCGACGCGCCATGCCGCTCAGTTGATCGACCTTGCCTTCCGCCTGCATGCCCAGATCGCCCGTCAGGCCACCCGCCGCGTCCTTCAGGCGGCCGGTCCCTTCCTCGATGGCGCCCTTTGCCTTCTCGACAAACGTTTCGTTACCGGATTCCGTCATGCCTTTTACTCCTCCAAACGAACCCGCCCCGCGCGGGGGCCTGTCTTATGGAAACGGATCGAATGCACCCCGGTTGCGCATCCCGCCCCCCGGGCGGACCGGATCATCCGGCCCGGATGGCACGCTATCGCGGGCATCACGATCCCGCCACCAATGGAATAGACGACGCCATCAGCCGAAAACGCACGGCAGACAGTTGGCGTGCGTCAAAAATTGTTACATTTCTAGACGGTTTCCTAAGCAAGGATTTAGGCATCTTTTTTTCGCGTAGCTGCTAACACTGCCCCCACAAATCGCACGCCTGACGTGCCCGACGTCATTGGATTGAGGAAGACCCGACGACCATGGACAAACCGACTCTGGACCCGTCCGACCTGCCCGCTCAGCAATCGACAGGGCCCGGCCGGCAGGGCAGCGCCGGAAAGAAATCGCGCCGCCGCCTCCTGCTGTGGGGCACGGCGCTGGTCGGCGCCGCCGTCATCGCGGCGGCCTTCCTCAGGCCGCACGGCCAGAGCGGCAGCGGCGGGCGCCACGCCCGTCAGATGGCAACGGACGTCCAGCCGGTCGCGGTCGCCACCGTGCACAAGGGCGACATGCCGGTCGAACTGACCGAGCTCGGCACCGTGATCCCGATCACCAACGTCACGGTCCAGTCGCGCGTCGACGGCTACCTGATGCAGGTGCTGTTCACCGAGGGCCAGCACGTCAGGAAGGGCGACCTTCTGGCACTGATCGACACCAGGCCCTACGAAGTGCTGCTGGCCCAGTACGAGGGGCAACTGGCATCCGACATGGCGCAGCTACAGCAGGCAAGGGTGGATAATGCCCGCTATCAGCGCCTGATCCACCAGAACAGCATCGCGGCCCAGACCGCCGTCGACCAGCAATACAAGGTCGCGCAGCTCGAAGGCACCGTAAAGGTCGACCAGGCCCAGGTCGACAACGAGAAGCTGCAGATCACCTACTGCCATGTCATCGCCCCGGTGGATGGCCGCGTCGGCATCCGCCAGGTGGACATGGGCAACTACATCACCGCCGGCCAGACCAACGGCCTGGTCATCCTGACCCAGATGCAGCCGATCTCCGTGATCTTCACCCTGCCGGAGACCGAACTGGGCCGGGTGGCCGAACGGCTGCACAGCGGCATCTCCCTGCCGGTCGAAGCCTGGGACAGCACCAACACGCGCAAGATCGCCGATGGCGCCGTCAGCGTGCTGGACAGCCAGATCGACACCGCGACGGGCACGGTCAAGATGCGCTCGATCTTCCCCAACCAGGACGAGACCCTGTTCCCGAACCAGTTCGTCAACGCGCACCTGCTGGTCAATACCGAGCATGACGTGCTGCTGCTCCCGACCAACGCGGTGCAGACCGGGCCGAACGGATCGTTCGTCTATGTCGTCAAGTCCGACAGCACCGTCGAGGTCCGCGACATCAAGACCGGCACCTCGCATGGTGACAGCGTGGTCGTAACCAGCGGGCTGAAGGAAGGCGAGTCGGTCGTGACCGACGGCACCGACCACCTGCATGCCGGCGCGAAGGTCACGATCCCGACCGCAACCGACGCCCCCGCCCCACAGGGCGACACGGCCACCCCGGCGGCCGGACAGGGTCGTCATCGCCACCACGCTACGGCAGGCCAGGGCGACACGACCGGTGGCACCTCTGGCGGCACGTCCGGCGGGCAGCCCCAACCGTGATTCCGGCCCGACATCAGACCCGTCGCCTTCAGCCGGAGAGCCGTGCGTGAATCCGTCCCGCCTGTTCATCGAACGCCCGGTCGCCACCACGCTGCTGATGCTCGCCATCATGCTGGCGGGTCTGCTGGGCTATCATTTCCTGCCGGTCTCGGCGCTGCCGCAGGTCGAATACCCGACCATCACGGTCCAGACCTTCTATCCCGGCGCCGGGCCCGACGTCATGGCCACGTCGGTAACCGCGCCGCTGGAAACCCAGTTCGGCCAGATGCCCGGCCTGGACCAGATGACGTCGCAATCCTCCGGCGGCGCCTCGATCGTCACGCTGCGGTTCGGCCTGACCATGTCGATGGACGTCGCGGAGCAGGAAGTCCAGGCGGCGATCAACCAGGCGCAGATGCTGCTGCCCACCGACCTGCCGGCCCCGCCGATCTATGCCAAGGTCAACCCGGCCGACACCCCGGTCCTCACGCTGGGCATCACCTCGAAGACGATGCCGCTGACCGAGGTCGAGGACTATGTCTACACCCGCCTGGCGCAGAAGATCAGCCAGATCTCGGGCGTCGGCCTGGTCACGCTGTCGGGCGGCAACCGCAAGGCCATCCGCGTGCGCGTCAACGTGCCCAAGCTGACCTCGTTCGGCCTGGACATGGACACGCTCCGCACCACGATCGGCAACGTCAACGTCAATTCGCCCACCGGCACGTTCGACGGCGCGCAGCGCGCCTCCACCCTGCGCGTCGACGGCCAGATCGCCAGCGTCGACCAGTTGCTCAACCAGGTCATCGCCTACCAGAACAGCGGCCCGATCCGCATCCGTGACGTCGCCACCGTCGTCCAGGGTCCCGAGAACACCCAGCTCGCCGCCTGGTCCAACACCACGCCGGCCCTGATCCTGAACGTGCAGCGCCAGCCGGGCGCCAACGTCATCTCGGTGGTCGACAACATCAAATACGCCCTGCCGCAACTGCGCCAGGCCCTGCCGCCGGGCATCACCATCACGCCGCTGACCGACCGCACGACCACCATCCGCGCCTCGGTGGCCGATGTCGAGTTCGAGCTGGTGCTGGCGATGGTGCTGGTGGTCGCGGTGATCTTCGTCTTCCTGCGCAACATCCCCGCGACGATCATCCCCAGCCTGTCGGTCCCGCTATCGCTGATCGGCACGCTGGCGATCATGTATCTGATGGGCTTCTCGCTGGACAATCTGTCGCTGATGTCGCTGACCATCGCGACCGGCTTCGTCGTCGACGACGCCATCGTGATGATCGAGAACATCGCCCGCTACATCGAAATGGGCGACGACCGGATGACGGCGTCGCTCAAGGGCGCCGGCGAGATCGGCTTCACCATCATCTCGCTGACCGTCTCGCTGATCGCGGTGCTGATTCCGCTCCTGTTCATGGGCGACGTGGTGGGCCGCCTGTTCCATGAATTCGCCATCACCCTGTCGGTGACGATCGTGCTGTCGGCGGTGGTCTCGCTGACCCTGGTGCCGATGATGTGCGCCCGCCTGCTCAGCGAACGCCCGCACGGGCCGGACGCGCGCGGCTGGTCGGCCACGGTCGAGCGCTGGACGGAATCGGTCATCGCGTCCTACGGACGGGCGCTGACGGTCGTGCTGCGCCACCAGAAGCTGACGCTGGCCATCTTCGTCGCCACGCTGGGCCTGACCGGCCTGCTGGCCTGGTCGATCCCCAAGGGCTTCTTCCCGGTGCAGGATACGGGGGTAATCCAGGGCATCTCGGTCATGGCGCAATCCACGTCCTTCGACGCGATGGCGGCCCACCAGCAGGAACTGGGCCAGCGCATCCTGCAGGACAAGGATGTCGTCAGCCTGTCATCCTTCATCGGCGTCGACGGGCAGAACGTGACGCTGAACCAGGGACGGTTCCTGATCAACCTGCGCCCGCATGACGACCGGTCCGAAACCGCCGCCCAGATCTCGGCCCGCATCCAGCAGGAAACCGCCGACATCCCCGGCGCCAGCCTGTATCTCCAGCCGGTGCAGGACCTGTCGCTGGATACGACGGTCTCGGCCACCCAGTATCAGTTCCTGCTGGAAAATCCCGATTACAACCAGTTCCGCACCTGGGTGCCCACGGTCATCGCCGCCCTCCGCCGCGAACCGGCCCTGTCCGACGTCACGTCGGACCTCCAGGCCGAGGGGCTGGTGGCCCATGTGACGCTCGACCGCACCACCGGCGCGCGCTACTCGATCACCCCGCAGACGATCGACAACGTGCTGTATGATTCGTTCGGCCAGCGCCAGATCTCGACCATCTACACGCAGTCCAACCAGTATCGCGTGATCCTGGAGGCCGATCCGGCCTTCCAGAAAGACCTCGCGTCGCTCGACAAGCTGTACCTGCCGGGCATCAGCGGCAATTCGGGCAGCAGCACCTCGGGCCCGACCCGCGCGCCGACCTCGGGCCTGGTCCCGATGCGCGCCGTCACCACCGTCACCCGCAGCACCGCACCGCTGCTGATCACCCATGTCGGCCAGTTCCCGGCCACCACGATCTCGTTCAACGTCGCGCCGGGCTATTCGCTGGGCGAGGCCACGAATGCGATCGACCGGGTCGAGAGCAGCCTGCACCTGCCGGCCAGCTTCCAGACCTCGTTCCAGGGCACGGCGGCGGCCTTCCGCAACAGCCTGGGCAACGAGATGTGGCTGGTCCTGGCGGCCCTGGTCGCGGTCTATATCGTGCTGGGCATCCTGTACGAGAGCTTCATCCACCCCATCACCATCCTCTCCACCCTGCCGTCGGCGGGCGTGGGCGCCCTGCTGGCCCTGCAGCTCAGCGGCGCCGGCCTGGGCGTGATGGGCATCATCGGCCTGGTCCTGCTGATCGGCATCGTGAAGAAGAACGCCATCATGATGATCGATTTCGCGCTGGAAGCGGAGCGGATCGAGGGCATGGAGCCGATCAAGGCCATCCATCACGCCGCCCTGCTGCGCTTCCGGCCGATCCTGATGACCACGCTGGCCGCCATGCTGGGCGCGCTGCCGATGGTCATCGGCACCGGCACCGGGTCGGAACTGCGCCGTCCGCTGGGCATCGCCATCGTCGGCGGCCTGCTGCTCAGCCAGTTGCTGACCCTCTTCACCACCCCGGTCATCTACCTGCTGATGGACCGGATCAGCCTGGATCTGCGGCGGCGTTTCGGCTCGACGACGCGTAACGTGCCGCCGCCGCAACAGACCGCGATATGAATCCGGTCCGGCTCTTCGTCCTTCGGCCGGTCGCGACGACGCTGCTGACGATCGCGCTGCTGATCGCCGGCATCATCGGCTATCAGGCGCTGCCGGTGGCCGACCTGCCGAATGTCGATTTCCCGGTCATCCAGGTCCAGGCCCGCCAGGCCGGCGGATCGCCCGAGGAAATCGCAAGCTCGGTCGCCGCCCCGCTGGAGCGGCGCCTGGGCGCGATTGCCGACCTGACGGAAATGACGTCCCAGTCGACGCAGAACCAGGTCCGGATCACCCTGCAATTCGCGCTGAACCGCGACATCAACGGCGCTGCCCGCGATGTCGAGGCCGCATTGCAGGCCGCCCGCGCCGACCTGCCGACGTCGCTGCGCCAGAACCCGAGCTATTTCAAGGCGAACCCCAACGGCGCGCCGATCATGATCCTGGCGCTGACATCGAAGACCCGCACGATGTCACAGCTCTACGACCTGACATCCAACGTCCTGCAGCAGCATCTGTCGCAGATCCGCGGCGTGGGCGAGGTCGAGGTCGGCGGCAGTTCGCTGCCCGCGGTGCGCGTCGAGATGAATCCGCTGCCGCTCTACAAGTTCGGGATCGGGTTCGAGGACGTGCGCGCGGCCCTGGCCTCGGCCAACGCCAACACGCCCAAGGGGTTCATCGACCATGAGGGCACGCGCTACACGCTGGATACCAACGACCAGGCCCACAATGCCCAGGCCTATCGCGACCTGATCATCGCCTATCACAACAGCCGCCCGGTGCGCCTGTCGGACGTGGCGGCCGTCAATGACGGCGTCGAAGATGTGCGCAACGCCGGCTATTACAACCGCCAGCCGGCGGTCCTGGCGATCATCTTCGCCCAGTCCGGCGCCAACGTCATTCGCACCATCGACCAGATCAAGGCCGAAATCCCCGCCCTGCGCGCCGCCCTTCCGCCCAATGTCGAGCTGCACAGCGTCCTGGACCGCTCCGTCACCATCCGCGCCGCCCTGGCCGACACCCAGTATACCCTGATCATCTCGGTCGTTCTGGTGGTGCTGGTGGTGCTGGTCTTCCTGCGGTCGGTACGCACGACGCTGATCCCGGCCATCGTGGTGCCGACATCGATCATCGCCACCTTCGGGGCCATGCAGCTCCTGGGCTATTCGCTGGACAATCTGTCGCTGATGGCCCTGACGGTCTCCACCGGCTTCGTCGTCGATGACGCGATCGTGGTGATCGAAAATATCAGCCGCTACCTGGAAGAGGGCAAGGGCCGGCTGGAAGCCACGCTGCTGGGCGCGCAGGAAGTCGCGTTCACCGTCTTCTCGATCACCATGTCCCTGATCGCGGTCTTCCTGCCGATCCTGCTGCTGGGCGGGGTCGCCGGGCGGCTGTTCCACGAATTCGCCATGACGATGTCGATCACGATCATCGTCTCCATGATCCTGTCGCTGACCCTCACGCCGATGATGGCGGCGCTGTTCCTGCCCGCACACGACACGACACGAACCGCCACCGGCCCCTGGGGACGCCTCTGGGGGCGCATCGCCGCCGTGCTGGAACGCATGCTGCACGCCATGCAGCAGGGCTACGGCCGCACGCTGGAGGCAGCCCTGGCCCATCCGCGCCTGGTGCTGCTGTCGCTGCCCTGCACCGTCGTGCTGATGGTGGCGCTGTTCATCCACATGCCCAAGGGCTTCTTTCCCGACAGCGACACCGGCATGCTGATGGGCCATCTGCAGGGCGACCAGTCGATCTCGTTCCAGGCCCTGGTCGGCAAGATCGACGAGGTCCAGAAGGCCGTGATGGCGGATCGCGATGTCGCCTCCATCACCGGCTTCACCGGCGGCCGCGGCTCGTCCAACCAGGCCAACATGTTCATCGTGCTCAAGGACAAATCGCAGCGCGCCGGGCCGCCCAGCACCACGATCGCCCGCATCGGCGCCCGCCTGCGCAACATGGTGGGCGCGCATTTCTACACCATGGCACCCGGCGCGCTGCGGATGGGCGCGCGCCAGTCCAATGCCTCGTACCAGTACACGCTGCAATCCGACTCGCCGACCGAACTCTATGCGTGGATGCCCAAGCTGGTCGCCGCACTCCAGAAACATACGGAACTGACCGATGTCTCGTCGGACGTGCAGCAGGGCGGCTCGGCCCTCAATGTGGCCCTCGACCGCGAAACGGCGGCGCGCACGCTGATCACGCCGCAACTCGTGGCCAATACGCTGTACGACGCCTACGGGCAGCGCTCGGCATCGACCATCTATAACGCGCTGAACCAGTATCATGTGGTGATGGAGGTCGAACCGAGGTTCTGGAAGGACCCCGCCAGCCTCCAGCAGGCCTGGATCAGCACCGCCGGCGGGTCCGCCGGAGGCGGGACACGGTCGAACACGATCCGGGTCCCCACCTCGTCCACGTCCAGCCAGGCCACCAGCCTCAGCAGCCAGTCCTTCCGCAACCAGATCGCCAACAGCCTGGCCGGCGGCACCTCGGCGTCCAGCGGATCGGCGGTTTCGACCAATTCCGAGACGATGGTCCCGATCGGCGTCGTCTCGACCGTCGCGTCACAACTGACGCCGCTCTCCGTCAATCACCAGGGCCAGTCGGTCGCCGCGACCGTCTCCTTCAACGTCGCGACCGGCGTGCCCCTGCAACAGGCAATCCAGATCGTCAGTGCCGAAATGGTGCGCCTGCACATGCCCGCGACCATCCATGGCAGCTTCGCCGGCAATGCCGGCCAGCTCCAGAAATCGGTCAATAACGAGCCGCTGCTGATCCTGGCCGCGCTGGCGGCGGTCTATATGGTGCTGGGCATCCTGTACGAAAGCTATGTCCATCCCCTGACCATCCTCTCCACCCTGCCCTCGGCCGGCGTCGGCGCGCTCCTGGCGCTGGATCTGGCGGGCGAGGATTTCTCGCTGATCGCGATGATCGGGGTGATCCTGCTGATCGGCATCGTGAAGAAGAACGCCATCATGCTGGTCGATTTCGCGATCGAGGCCGAACGGCGCGGCCAGCCGGCGGCACAGGCCATCCATGCCGCCTGCCTGCTGCGCTTCCGTCCGATCATGATGACGACACTGGCCGCCGCCCTGGGGGCACTGCCGCTGATCCTGGGCCAGGGATACGGTTCGGAACTGCGGCGCCCGCTCGGAATCGCCATCGTCGGCGGGCTGGTCGTCAGCCAGGCCCTGACGCTCTACACCACCCCTGTCGTCTATCTGTATCTCGACCGCTTCGGCCTGTGGTGCCGACGCCATTATCGTTCCCTGGCCAACGCCCTGAAGGGCCGGCGGGGTCCCCTTTTCCAACAGGATGCCTGACCCGGATGTCCCTGCCGCGCTCCCCATCGATCGCCCCCTCATCCCGCCCCGGCGCCCGCGCGCCGCGCCGGCATGCCCTTCTGCTGGGCGCCGTCCTGTCCCCGCTGGTGCTGGCAGGCTGCATGGTCGGCCCGTCCTACCACCGCCCCACCGCCCAGGTTTCCGCCCGGTTCAAGGAGCTGGTGCCGGCCCCCGGGTGGGAAAAGGCCCAGCCGGCCATGGCGGAACTGCCCAAGAATGCCTGGTGGACGATCTATGACGACCCCATCCTGAACGATCTGGAATCGCGGGTCGCGATCTCGAACCAGAACGTCAAGATGTACGAGGCGAATTACCGCCAGGCCCGCGCCACGATCGACAGCGTGCGCGCGCAGCTATTCCCGACCATCAGCGGCAGCATCGGCTTCAACCGCGCCGGCCATGGCGGTTCATCCGTCTCATCTTCCGGCAACTCCTATGCCAATGCCGGCACGGTCTATAATTCCTACAACATCGGCCCCAGCGCCAGCTGGGACCTCGACCTGTGGGGCAAGATCCGCCGCAATATCCAGAGCCAGGTGACCGCCGCCCAGGCCAGCGCCGCCGACCTGGCCAACGCGACCCTGTCCTACCAGGCACAGCTCGCGACGGCCTATTTCAACCTGCGCTACCAGGATTCGCTGCAGGACCTGCTGCGCCGCTACGTCGCCTTCAATACCAGGGCACTGGAAATCGCCCAGAACCAGTTCGATGCCGGCGTGTCCGATCCGACCGCGGTGATGCAGGCCCGCACCCAGCTGGAACAGAACCGCGCATCGCTGATCCAGGCCGGCATCGCCCGTGCCCAGTACGAACATGCCATCGCCGTCCTGGTCGGCCGCTCCCCCGCCGAACTCACGATCAAGCCGGGCGAACTCAGCCGCGCCATCCCGCCCATTCCGGTCGGCGTGCCGGCCGACCTGCTGCAACGCCGCCCGGACATCGCCGCCGCCGAACGCGCGATGGAGCAGTACAACGCCCAGATCGGCGCCGCCATCGCCGCTTTCTTCCCCGACGTCACGATCAATGCCAGCTATTCACAGAGCGGCGGCGATCCCGTGACCTCCCTGATGAGCGTCGCCAACCGCGTCTGGTCGCTGGGCGCGTCGGCAACCGAAACCCTGTTCAGCGGCGGGTCGCGCACCGCCGCCGTCCATTCGGCCGACGCCCAGTACGACAGCGCGGTGGCCACCTACCGCCAGACCGTGCTGACAGCGCTGCAGGGCACCGAGGACCAGCTGTCCAACCTGCGCATCCTCGCCCAGCAGGCCGCACAGCAGGACATCGCGCTGGACTACGCCAACAAGGCCGTCCAGGTCTCGATGAATCAGTATGAAGCCGGGACACAGATCTACACCACCGTCATCACCAACGTGAACACGGCCCTCGGCATTGCCGAGACAACCCTGTCGATCCAGCAGCAGCGCATGGTCGACAGCGTGTCCCTGATTCAGGCTCTGGGTGGAGGATGGAACGCAGCGCGCCTGCCATCGAAGGCATCGCTACAGACCGACAATCCGTTCCTGCCGTCGTTCATTCAAAAAGATAAAAATCAATGATTTGATTTTCTTGTGTTTTTGTCCTTCGGACGACTATGACAGGACTGTAATAACCGAAAGATTTTTTGGAAGTCCAAGACGAAGGCCAAAATTTGCCTGATGCGTAAAAAGCCTCTTGGAAAGATCCAGGGGGCTTTTTTATGGCGGCCAAGAAAGTGAAGGCACTGACCGTCCTCTTGTAAATAACCTCTGGCAGGACAGGTGTGTGAAGTAATGATCGGCGTTGGTACTGATTCTCTTGTTTTTGGGAGGATCTCGCTGATGACGGCGGCGGTGAAGCTACGAGAAGATTATTCAATCCCTGACCCGAAGCGACTCGCGGCACACAGCCGGCACGCGAATGCTGCGCGCTGACTTCTGGCCCTGGCGGTGATCCATGACGCGATCTTCCTCATCAGCAGATTGTAGAGATTTTCTTAACGCGAGAGGAAAAGAACGCAACGGTCTTTTTATGATCGTCTCTATGCGGCTCAATACTCAGAGCTATTTCGGCAAATTTCAGAGCTTCGTCCAAATCTCCAATTCGCTCCAACACTAACGCCTTTTGCTTGTAAAAACCAGATCGTTGCGGATTCATACGAATGGCAACTTCTATGTTACTCAATGCCTCCGAAAAAATCCCCATTCTTAAGTATGCATTACTCCTTATGTCAAAAACGATCGGGTCATGCGGAATAATTTCTTCCATATATTCCGTTAATTTTATCATTTTTTCGAAATTTTTGCTGCGAGCTAATTTTCTTGATAAATTGATCATAACGTTCTTTTTTCGATATATAGAACTTCTTCTATAAATTGAAGCCATTCGTCTGATATTTTGATAATCAAGAGAGAGACATGAATCGATTAACGTGATTATTTTGGATGTACCCGCAAAACATTGAACAGTTTCATGGCCTGCATATGGCATCACTATATCATGAAAATTAGTTACGCCTCGCAGCAAGTCAACATGAAACCTGTCCTGCGGCATCTTCTGATCGGTAAATACGAATATATCACCTTTAATATCAGAAGGAATTATACTCATATTTTCATTTAAAGACGGATTAAATCTCCTATGAAACCTTGTGTCATTCTGAAGCGTAATCGATGGATCAATAGAATATTGTGGAGAAAAGCAAATAACCACACTCGCACCCAGTCTATTGCTATGCTTCAATGCGGCATGCCCGCCCATGCTGTGCCCGTATATTATCTTGGTGGAAAATCTATCCAAGATCTTCTTTACCGACTCGTTCTCGAAGATGCGATCGTTTCTTGGGAACCAGTGAGGCGTCTTGCTCATAAAGCCGAGACAGTTGAAGCCAGCTTTTTCGGCGATGCTTCTGCCCCAAAAATCGGATCCGTTAGCTCTAATGGAAAGATGATTGAAGGTTATCAAAAGAAAGTCCGTTTCCCCCTCTAAAAAAAAGGCTTCTGTCATATCAGACTGCGCAATCAAAAGATTTTTTCCCATCAACCAATCTCCAAATATACTGTCATTTCAACTGACATCGGCCACTCCTGCAGCAGGTGCCACCCGGCAATTGAATAGCCTCGACATGGCAATCCGAGTTGACCGTTATACCAACAGTCACAGAAATTGACCTGTGTGGTTAATTTTCTAAGAGCCTGTTTGGAAATGCGTGCTGGTGAGCGAGAGCGGCCCGGAACGGGTCGCGCCCGTCGTGTGTTTCCGAGCATCGGAGCGGAGCGGCCTTGATGGCCGTGAGCACCGAAGCACAGGAAACGCGCGTCGGATCGCCGCCAGCGCGCATTTCCAAACAGGCTCTGAGTTGTGCAGTTATGGCGGCCGCCCGAATTGCCGCCCCGGCTATGGCCGAAGAGGGACTGTCAGAAATTTCGTGTGCGAGGCGTTGTTCACGTTATTGATCAAACGGCGGCGTGCGCGAAGCACTCACCGAAGAGGATGGCGAACAGGGCCTTTGCCATGGACCATTCCCTCGGCGGCATGATCCATTCTTTCTCAGCCCGGCTCAAAGCCAGGAAGACGAGCTTGAGCGCCGCGTCATCATTGGGGAAATGCCCCCCTGGCTCGGACGGGCCGCCTCAGCTTGGCGCTCTGTGGCAGTGGCGGTGTAGATCAATTTTCGGACCTCGGCGGGGAAGGCATAGAAGGGAACCTTCCTCCCAGGCCCGTTCCCAGGGCGGGACGATGGGCGCATATTTCCGGCCCCAGGGGCTTTGGGCAAAGGCGGCCAAGGCGGATTTGCGATCGTCCAGGCAACGAAATCCAGCGAATGGCGCAGCAGATTGGCCGAAGGAAAAGATTCCGGGTCGCCTGGCGCCCCGGAGTGTGTCGTCACAAGATTGTCTTGGCGGTCAGCAATGCGATCAGCAGGAAAACGACAAACGCGAGAATGAAGAGGAAGAACAAGATTTTCGCGATACCGGCGGATGCCGCAGAAATTCCAGTAAATCCGAACAGGCCGGCGATGATCGAAATCACCAGAAAAAAGAGTGCCAGCTTCAACATCATTCACGCTCCATGGACAGTCCTTGCGGGACCAACGCTAAGCCCGCCCGCCGGTTCCTCAACGACGCACCCACGCCATGGCCAGGGCAAACCCCGCCAGAGCGGCCGTCACAACCGCCACCAGCGGCTGATCCACCGTCAGATCGCGCACTGCGCCACTGGCCCCGAAACAGGCGGAGCGCGCCTTGGCACATAGCACCCGTCCTTTCCCCTTCACCTGAAGCGCAGGATCGCCCACCAGGCCGCCAAGCCCATCTTGAAGCCGGCCGACCCCTTCTTCCAGCTTCGTTTCAAATTGTCCGTCGGTCATGATGACGCCCCAATCTTCTTCGTAAACATAGCAACACAGGATATATGTGGGACGAAGGCAGCGTTTTCAAATCGCGGCCGTTCTCCGTCCAGCAGGCTGCTGCCCCATCCCGGCCTCCGTGACCCAACGTTCCAGCACGGGATCTCCGCGTGAACAGTTCCGACAGCCATCCTCCGCGCGGCCCCATGCCGGTCTGCATCCTGCTGTCTGTCCATAACGGCGCCGCGTTTCTGGACGCGCTGCTTCGCTCGCTCGGGCAGCAGACGCATGCGGACTGGCGCCTCGTCTGGCGGGATGACGGCTCGACCGACGATGGTACGCAGATCATGCAGCGCTTCGCCGCCAGCCAGCCCGCCGGACGCTGCGTGCAGATCACACAGAGCGCGGGCCGCCTGGGCGTGGCCGGATCATTCGGCCTCCTGCTGGACCACGTGCCGGCCGGCCACGCGGCTGCCTTCTGCGACCAGGACGATGTCTGGTTTCCCGACAAGCTGGACCGCGCCGCGCGCGCCCTGTCGCCGTTCCATGAGGCGGACAGGCCGGCCCTGTACTGTTCCCGCCAGCTCCTGACGGATTCGGCACTCGCCCGACTCGGCCCGTCACCCGCATTGCCACCCGAGCCCGCTTTTTCCATGGCATTGACCCAGAATATCGCCACGGGCTGCACCGTCATGCTCTCGCCGGCGGCGATCCGGCTGGTGCGGGCGGCCATGCCGCCGCCGGCCGGCACCCTGCATGATTGGTGGAGCTACCTGCTGGTCAGCGGCGCCGGCGGCCAGGTGGTCACGGACAACCAGCCCACCCTTTATTACCGCCAGCATCAGAGCAACGCCGTGGGCGCGCCCGCGCATGTCGCGGCCCGCGCGCTGGCGGCCCTGCGGCGGGGGCCGGCGCTCTTCATGTCCACCTTCCGCGCCAACGTGGCACAGCTTCTCCGCCATGCCGACCTGCTGACGGAGCAGAATGCAGCCCTCCTCGCCAGGCTCCGTCAGGCGCTGGATATCCCTGGCCCGGCCGGCTGGCTGGCGCGCTCCCGGCTCCTGCGCCGGACCCCGGAGATGCAACGGGTCGCCCTGGCCGAGCAGATGGTCTTCCGCCTCTGGTTCGTCCTGGGGTGAGGCCGGCTCACCGGCCGGGACCGGTTTGCCTCCCAAGCTTCGATCCGCGTATGGTCGCCCCCCTGGCGGATATAAGGGTATCAAGGCTCCACTATCATGACAAAAGCAGCCCCCACGATGCAGCGCGACGGAGCTTTTCGAAAACCGGTCCATTTCCATCTGTCCGCCGATCGCGGATGGAAGCAACGGTTTCATCTGGCATGGACAGACCTGTGCGAAGGGATGCATCTCTGGAGACTCATCGCGGTCCTGGGCTTTCTCGACATCAAGCTCAGATATCGCGGCTCCGCACTGGGGCCGTTCTGGCTGACCGCCTCGATGGGCGTGCAGGTGGCGGCCATGGCCTTCATCTATGCCGACCTGTTCCATACGGACATCCACAGCTACCTTCCGTTCCTGTCGCTCTCCATCATCGCGTGGAATTACCTGAATGCGCTGGTGACCGACGGCTGCGCCTGCTTCATTGAGTCCGACACGGTCATCAAGGGCATGCGCATGCCCTTCACGGTGCATGCGGCACGCAGCATTGTCCGAAACACGATCATCCTTGCCCATAATATTATTATCATCATCGCGGTATTCGCGATCATGGGCATCCACCAGTCCCTTTATTCCCTTATGGCGGTACCGGCATTCGGCCTCTGGCTTGTCGACGCCTTCGCCTTCTCGCTGCTCTTCGGGGCCCTGTGCGCCAGATTTCGCGACGTGCCGCAGATCATCTCCGCCGTCATGCAGATCGCTTTCTTCATAACGCCGGTCATGTGGAACACCAATATCCTGACCGGCCACCGCGAGGCGCTTTTTCTGCTCCGCTTCAATCCGTTCTATTATCTGTTCGAAATCCTCAGGGCCCCTCTCCTGGGCACGCCCCTGACCGTCACCACCTGGGCCTGGGCCCTGGTCATTTCCGGTTTCCTTATCCTTTTCTCATGGATCGCCTTTGCGCGAACGCGCGGCCGGATCGCCTTCTGGGTCTGAATACAATGGCAAACCTCACAGCATCCAACATCACGATTTCCTTTCCGCTCTATCACAGCGACAGTCGCTCCCTGAAGAAGACCATTCTCGGACAAGCCTCGGCCCGCTTTGGACACGACACCAGCAACCGTCCGGTCGTCCAGGCCCTTCACGACATCTCCTTTTCCCTGAATTCCGGCGACCGCCTCGGGCTGATCGGTTCGAACGGATCGGGAAAGACGACCCTCCTGCGCGTTCTTTCAGGCATCTACCAGCCAACGGGCGGCGTCCTGTCGGCAGAAGGACGGCTGACGGCGCTGCTGGACCCGGGACAGGGCATGAACCACCAGCTCACCGGGCGGGAAAATATCCGGCTCCGTGGCCTTTATCTTGGCCTGTCGCCCTCGGAAACGATGGAACTGATCAAGGATGTCGAGGATTTTTCCGAACTCGGACATTTCCTCGACCTTCCGGTCCGCAACTATTCCTCCGGGATGACCATTCGGCTTGCCTTCGCCATGGCAACCGCATTCCCGCCCGAGATCCTGCTGATGGACGAGTGGATTCTCGCCGGCGACGCCGTCTTCATGGAGAAAGCCAAGAAAAGGGTGGAAGGCATGGTACGCCACGCCGACATCCTGGTGCTGGCCAGCCACTCTCCTTCGATCCTGGTCGAATGGTGCAATCGATTGCTCTGGATCGAGAACGGCCAGATCAAGGGGGACGGACACCCGATGGATATACTGGAGCGCTATCTGCCCCCTTCGGCGTTCAGGGAACTGGCAAGAGTTGATCCAGTGCCATAAGGCACCACCGAACCGGCAGGCGCTTTCCGCGTAATCGTCCCGGCTGAGAAAAGCGGCATGCGAAAACGTCCCATCCAGGCCGCCTCTGCCGCTCTCGCGACCCTGCCAGCGGGCGGAGACAGACACGCTGCCGCCACCTGCCGATTTGGTCGAACACCAGGGAAAGCGATCCATGATCCGATCCACCGGATGGGTGCCGCCAGCAATCCGCAGGCTGGCCACCGACAGCGTCCATCAGGTCGTCAATGCGGCGCATCGCTTCGTGCGGCAGCATCCGCGGTTGAAACGTGCCCTACGTCCCGTCACCCATCTTGTCCTGCCGTCGATCATGCCGTTCCGCTCCGGGCATATCGCGCGTGCCGATTACGAACGCTGGGTGGCCGAACAGGGAATGATCACGGCAGCGGACGAAGCGGCCATGCGTGCCGATATCGCCCGCTTCCCATACCGTCCGCTGCTTTCGGTCGTCATGGCCACCTATGAAACGCCCGAACCCTATCTGCGCGCCGCGATCGCATCGCTCCAGTCCCAGATCTATGCGGATTGGGAACTCTGCGTGGCCGATGACGGCTCAAGCGCCCCCCATGTAACCCGGATACTCGACGAGATCGCGGCATCCGATCCGCGCGTGCATGTCATCAGGCGCCCCGTGCGCGGCCATATCTCGGCGGCTTCCAACTCCGCGCTGGGCCTGGCGCAAGGCGCATGGGTGGTCCTGATGGACCATGACGACCTGCTGCCGCGCGATGCGCTGTACGAACTGGCCGCCGAGATCGTCGATCATCCCGAAGCACGGATCATCTACACCGACGAGGACAAGATCGACGGCCAGGACCGGCGCTACAGCCCCTATTTCAAGCCGGACTTCGATCCCGACCTGCTGCTGGGCCAGAATCTGCTGAACCACCTCACGGCCTATCGGCGCGATCTCATCCAGTCCGTCGGCGGCTTTCGTGAAGGTTTCGAGGGCGCCCAGGACCATGACCTCGCCTTGCGCGCGACGGCTGCCTGCGGACCGGACGCCGTGCGCCATATCCCGCGCGTCCTGTATCACTGGCGCCAGCAGACAGGCACGCAATCCTTTTCGGAAACCGCGATGGCCCGGTGCGTCGCCGTGGCCGGCCGGGCCATCGCCGACCATCTGCGGGCACGCAACGTCGCGGCCGACATCCTTCCCACCGCCGGGATCTATCACCGGATCGTCTTTCCGGTGCCGGAACCCGCCCCCCTGGTGTCGATCCTGATCCCCACCCGCAACCGGGCGGACCTGCTGCGCGTCTGTCTCGACGGATTGCTGAAGCAGACGGATTATCCGGCCATCGAAGTACTGATCGCCGATAATGGCAGCACCGAGCCCGATGCGCTGGCCCTGCTGCAAGCCGTCCTGTCCGATCCACGCGTGCGCGTCCTCGCCCTGCCCGGCCCGTTCAATTTCGCGCATCTCACCAATCAGGCCGCCGCCGAGGCACGCGGAGACATCCTGCTGCTGCTCAACAACGATATCGAAATCATCGATTCCGGCTGGCTGCGTGAAATGGTATCGCACGCGATCAGGCTCGATATCGGTGCCGTGGGCTGCCGGCTGCTCTACCCGAATGGCCGGCTGCAACATGGCGGAACCGTCCTGGGCATCGGCCGCATCGGCGGGCATTTCCTGGTCGGCGCGCACCGCGAGGAACCGGGTCCGTTCGGGGTTCTGAATCTGCTGCGCAGCGCCAGCGCCGTCACCGCCGCCTGCCTCGCCGTAAGGCGCGCCGTCTGGCAGCAGGTCGGCGGCATGGACGAGACCAACCTGGCCATCGCCTTCAACGATGTCGATCTCTGCCTGAAAATCCGCAAACTCGGCCTGCGCATCGTCTGGACCCCGTTCGCGGAACTCTATCATCATGAAAGCGCATCGCGCGGACATGACAGGATGGGTCCGAACGCGGCGCGCTTCCAGCGCGAGGCAGACATCATGGTCGCCCGCTGGGGCGACATTCTGTTGAACGACCCATATTACAGCCCGAATTATACTCTGGAGAACGCGGACTGTACCCTCGCTTCCCCTCCCCGACGCCAACCACGCTATCGCACCGCGCCCGCGACAAACCGATAGCCTGTCAGCACGTCTGACCCGTCGTGGTTTCGACGATGAACCTGGGCCGGCGCTTCGTTTCCAGATAAATCTTGCCGATATATTCGCCCAGGATGCCGATGGAGAGAATCTGGAGGCCACCCAGTGCCAGCAACGGCAGCATCGTCGATGCCCAGCCGCTGACGACGGTGGCACTATGGACAAACCGCTCCACAAGAACCCACAGGCCCGTGACGGACGATACGAGGAAGACCGCGATACCGAACAAGGCAATCATCCTGAGCGGAAGGACCGAAAAGGACGTAATGCCGTCGATCGCAAGAGCGAGCATCTTTCCCAGCGTATATTTGCTGCATCCCAATTCCCGGGCCTGTCGCACATAGGGAATGATTGACGTCTTGAATCCGATGGCCGGAATGATGCCGCGCAGGAAAAGATTGACCTCATGATGCGCCAGCAGCGCACGGAGCGCCCGCTGCGACATCAATCGGTAATCGGCGTGATCTTCGATGATATTGACCCCGAAAAGCGTCAGCAGGCTGTAATAGAGGCGCGCGGTGCCTTTCTTGAAAAACGTATCGGACGCGCGGGAAGAGCGCACACCCAGCACCAGATCGAAGCCGTCCTGGTAGGACAGCAGCATCGCCTCGATCGTGTTGATATCGTCCTGCAGATCACAGTCCATCGTAATGATTGCATCGGCGCTGGCATATGTCAGTCCGGCAAGCATCGCATTCTGATGGCCGAAATTACGAGACAATTTCAATCCCACGACCCGTCCCGCCCTGCCGTGATCCTCGATGATGCGCCAGGTCCGGTCCCTGCTGCCATCATCCACCAGGATGACGCGCCAATGTCCCAATGCAAGGCGCGGATCGGATTGCAGAGTTTCCAGATATGAAAGAATACGCGGCAACGTGACGGGCAACGCGTCTTCTTCATTGTAACAGGGTATGACGACATCCAGGCCATAGGGGGTCATGGGGCTGTCCGGTTGGTCGTGAATGTTCAGCGCGTCACACGTCATGGCATCTCACATCAGAAACCGGGCGCCCTGGTACCAGAGAATGACGAAAAGCGCCTGTACCATGGAAAAGAGACAGAAGAGGAGCACACAGGCAGCCCGAGGCATTTTCTGCATCAACGCGGCCACCAGCATCAATGTCACCGGATTTGCATAAAGATATCGCGTGCTGGACCACAGGCCGGTGGATGTCGAGAGCAGGAGCGTGACCGCGACGAGGGCAGCCTCCAGGACCAGGCCCGACCAGAACGCCCACAGGACGAGGCCGGCCGCAACGACGCAGGCCAGCGCGAAATAGGTCTGGCTTTCCTCGTGGCCAGGCAGGAACGACGCCGCGCTCAGGTCGCGGGCCTGCAACCCGTGCCAGATATTCGCCAGAGGATTACCGGGATGGCGCCCCCAGGCGACCTCAATATGCTGGAACGCCAGCGCATCTCCGACAAGACCATGCAGATAGAACATATAGGCCACAAGCCCGATCCCACCCACCAGCCCCAGCGCAAGACACTGCGTGACGGAGCGCGCCATCAGCCGCCCGGCAGCTCCCCCCGCAAGGCGGGCATGCAGGCATTGGGCCATCATGCGCGTTCCCCCCATGACGGCCAGCAGCGGCGCGGCGGTGGGACGACTGGCGGTAAAAAAGGCGGCCCCTACGGACGCCAGCCAGACTCTCTCGCTGCGGAGCAGAAACAGAAGAGCGACCAGAAGCGTCCCATAAAGGGATTCAGTGAAAGGGACCCGAAAATACAGGCTGAATGGCGACGCCAGGAAGACCAGAACGGTCACATATGCGTTCGTCTCAGGCCGCCTCGCCTTGAGATACAAGGCAGCCGACACGGCCATCACGGGAAAGAGGGCATTGTTCAGAAGAACGCCGGAAAGCTGGTAGCTGAAGCCTGTTACGGCATGGATGGCCCGCAGGAGCAAGGGAAACAGCGGAAAGAACGCCCAGTTGGCCTGCCCATTGTCGGCGCCGCCCAGATGCGGCCGCAGATCGTACCCGGCAGATGCGATGCTGATATACCAACCGCAATCCCATTGGCACGCCGAATAGGAAAAGCCGCTAAAGGCTTTTGCGACAACGATATAATATAATAATATCCCCGCATGGGAACCAAAACAAAACAGAATCAAGCGCATAACGTCGGATAAAGTTCCCTTGAAAAAAAGCATATCGCCTTCTTTCTTCAATTTTCTGTTATGATCAGAAAAAATCCGGCTCATATGGTACTTTCTCAGGGAACGCGTAATTTTATATTCACCCTTTCAAATCATATATTTATTTTTACCCATTGCCAACGTTTCTGACGCGTTGCATGCCCCCCCCTCAACTGGCGATAGCAGAGGCCATGGGAACCCGTCCGTCGCCGCCGTGTTATCCCACCTTTCAATACGAGGTAGAGGGATAGATGCACAGAGAAGCTCGGCACGACGACTGGTCCGGTCGCTGCCTGCTCCCTTTCCCGGCCTCCGGTGCTCCGGCCTCGCCTGGCGGCCGTATCAGGCCCGTCCGTAAGATGAAAGACCCTGGTTCAACAGGGCGGAACAGTCCCGCCGGCTACGGCCCAGCATCCAATTCCACTCTGGAATCAGATGGTTGGCGCATGCCACACATCCGGCACGATTAAGTGCGCTACTCAGGCGAAATAGCTGTGAGAGGCAGGATGGGTGAGCTGATTCGTCGGGAAGTCCCTGAAAATTCAATCGCGTTCAGCGGGGAGCGCTTCTCTTCCGCCATATCGGGACAGATCGAGACAGAACATTATCACCGCTATCTGCTGGCGCGGACCCTGTGTCGCGGGAAGACGGTGCTGGATGTGGCCTCCGGCGAGGGATACGGGTCGGCGCTCCTCGCCCAGGTGGCGTTGTCGGTCACGGGCGTGGAAATCGACGCCGCATCCGTCATTCACGCCAACCGCGAATACCGCCACGCCAATCTTGTCTATGTGCAGGGCGATGCCCGCGCCCTGCCGCTGGCCGACCAAAGCATCGACGTCGCGGTTTCCTTCGAAACGCTGGAGCATCTGGACGACCAGCACCGGTTTCTGGACGAATTGAAACGCGTGCTGCGCCCCAATGGGCTGCTGATCATCAGCACACCCGACCGGGATGTCTACTCACCGGCGGGGGCCCCGCCCAACCCGTACCATGTTCTCGAGTTGAACGCGGTCGAGTTCAGGCAGATCATCGCCGGCTCTTTCCCCAACGTGGCGCTCCTGGCGCAAAAGCCGGTCATCGGGTCCGCAATCCTCTCGCCGGCGAGCGGCATGCCGCTCGTCTTCGAACGACAGGGAAAGACGCATTTCGAGGCAACGGATCATCTTCCCGCCGCACCCTACCTCATCGCTTTCGCATCTGCGGGGCCGCTGCCGGATCTGCCGAATTCGCTTTATATCGATCGCAGCGACCTCGATACCGATCCGAACATGCGGGCCGCCGCCGAAGGCGCGATGGCCCATATGCGCGGAGAACTGGAAAACGCGGAGCAGGATCGCAATCGCGCGGCCGCCGCACAGGCCGAGGCCGACCGGGCACGGGCCGCGATAAGAGAAGCCGCCGCGCGCGAACATGCCGCCCAGATGGCGGCACGGGCCACCATTGATGACCTCTCCCGATCACTGGCCATGGCCGAGAGCCGGTTGCAGGCGATCGAGAACAGTTCCATCTGGCGAGGCAGCGCCCCCGTCCGCCATCTGATCGGCCGCAGCCCCAGATTCGCTCGGGCAGCGCGTATCCTGCTGAAGGCCGCGTGGTGGACGCTCACGGGCCAGTTGGCGGCCCGACTGCGCGCATGGCGCCGCCATCGTGCGATGCGTCACCTTTCGGACCACAGTGCCGGTCAGGCAAAGGCCCTGCCACTCCTCACGGCAATGCCCGATTTCCCCATTCATCTGGTCACCAGCGCAACGCCGCGCGTGTCGGTGATTATCCCCACCTATGGACAGGACGATTATACGCTGCGCTGCCTCGCCTCCATCGCCATGCGGCAGCCTCGTACATCCATCGAAGTGATCGTGATGGACGATGCCTATCCCGCGCAGCAGGACCAATCCTTTTTGCAGGATCGCGTGGAAGGCGCACACATCATCCGCAATCCGGAGAATCTGGGGTTCCTGAAAACCTGCAACGCGGCCGCCCGGCAGGCGCGCGGCGATTATCTCTTTTTCCTCAACAACGACACCGAACTCATGCCGGACGCCATCGACGCGCTGGCGGACCTGCTGACCCAGCGGCCGGATATCGGCATGACCGGGGCGAAACTGGTCTATCCCAACGGACAGTTGCAGGAGGCCGGCGGCATCATCTGGCAGGATGCCAGCGGCTGGAACTGGGGCCGCAACCAGGACCCGTCACGCCCGGAATATAATTATCGACGGTCTGTCGATTATATCTCCGGCGCCGCCATCATGATCCGCCGCGACCTGTTCGAAACGCTGGGCGGTTTCGATACCGCATTCTCGCCGGCTTATTACGAGGATACCGATCTGGCCTTCCGCGTGCGCGAAACCGGGGCCAAGGTGGTCTATGAGCCCCGTTCCGTCGTCGTTCATTATGAAGGCATCTCGCACGGAACGGACATCGCGGCAGGGGTAAAGGCGCACCAGGCCGTCAATGCAAAATTGATGCGGACCCGCTGGGCATCGGTACTGGACCGCCTGCATTTCCGCGATTCAGCCGATCTCCTGCGGGCGTCCGATCAGGCGCATGACCGCAAGATCATCCTCGTCGTCGATCATTATGTCCCCGAACCCGATCGCGATGCCGGCTCCCGCACCATCATGGGGGTCCTCTCCAGCCTGGTCGATGCCGGCTGGGTCGTGAAATTCTGGCCGCAGAATCGACTCTATTCCCCAATCTATACCCCTCCCCTTCAGGATATGGGCATCGAGGTCCTGGACCATCGTTGGCCCGGCGACCTGCAGGCCTGGCTCGCCAAACGGGGCAATGCGCTCGATTGCGTGCTGGTCAGCCGTCCATCCGTGGCGAATGACCTGCTCCCCACGCTCTTCACGCACAAAAAGGCGCGTATGTGCTTCTACGGCCACGACCTGCATTTCGAACGGATGCAGCGTGAGGCAGCCCTGACCGGCAATGCCGCCTTGATGCGGGCCGCCGAGAGCATGAAGGCGCAGGAGCGCCAGTTATGGCGGATGTTCGACACCAGCATCTACCTGTCGCAGGACGAAGCCCTTATTGCCCGGCAGCTGGAGCCCTATTGTGATTTCCGCGTCGTCGTCCCCTATAGTTTCCGTGATTTCCGCCGTCGCGAGCGGCCGACCGCAGGCAGTACGATCCTGTTCGTGGCGGGGTTCGCCCACCCACCCAATGTCGACGCGGCAATCTTCCTGGTCCGCGAGATCCTGCCCCTGATCCTGGCCGAACGACCGGATGCCCGCGTGTTGCTCGTGGGGTCGCATCCTGCGGCTGGGGTCAAGGCGCTGGCCGGCCCCGTCGTCACCGTAACGGGCTGGGTCAGCGACGCGCAGCTCCGCGAATATTACGATGCCAGCCGGGCAGCGGTGGTGCCGCTGCGTTTCGGCGCCGGCGTCAAGGGCAAGGTGGTCGAGGCCCTGTACGAAGGGGTCCCGTTGACCGTCACCCCGATCGGCGCCGAAGGGATCGAGGGGCTGGCCGATATCCTGCCGATCGTCCGTTCGCCTCGAGAGATCGCGGACGACCTGCTGCACATGCTGAATGACGACGCGGCATGGCTGGCGCGCTCGCATGCCCAGACCCGCTTTGCCCAGGATCATTTCTCGGCAAAAGCGATGCAGGATTCCGTCATTGCCGCCCTGGCATGATGGGCGGCCAGGTATGATCGGACAGGCATGGCCCTCGCGGCCGGTCCACCTTCCGCAACCGTCACGCACGCCCTTGTGGATCGGCCATGACCGCATTCAGGGCGACGAGACGGCTTTCCTCCGATTCACCGGCCCTTCGACCGATACCAACAGGCACGCCGGCGACGGAAGCACCTTCCGGAGGGGACGCTTCCACGCGGTTGCGCCCCCGCTGCTTGGCGCAATAGAGGGCAGCATCCGCCAGCGCCATCTGTTCGCCCAGCGGCCTGTCGGGGATTGTGGCAGGGGCATAACCGATGCTGACGGTCGCCAGCAGATCGCCGGACAGAGGCGTCCGTTCGAAGGTGGCGCGCACGCGCTCGGCCAGGGCTCCCAATGCGTCGGGGGACAAACCACTGACCGCGACGGCAAATTCCTCGCCGCCGATCCGTCCGAAGACGGCATCGCCCCCCACCACCGCCGTCGCCACCATGCTGAAATGCCTGATCACCCAGTCGCCGGTGGCGTGACCGAACGTATCGTTGACGCGCTTGAAATGGTCGATATCGAACAGCAGCACGCCGCGATCCGGCACAGCCTCCGCCATCTGCCAGAATCCCCGCCGGTTCAGCACACCGGTCATATCGTCCCGCAATGCCGCCGCCCGTGCCTCCAGAATGGCCCGTTCGGCAACCAAGGTCAACATCAGGCCCGGCCACAGGACAATATAAGTCAGCATCTCGAAGGGAATGCTCGCCAGCATCAGCGGCACCCAGCCCGCCAGCGACGGCAACGCCACCAGGACGCCCCGCCCGACGCAGCTGAGGATATGCAGGCCGGAAACGAGGATCAGCATCTGACGCGCGCGGGTTTCACGCGGAAGCCGGATCAATTGGCGCCGCGCCAGCACCACGAGGGCGATCGCCATGGCCATCGCGACTTCCACCCGCATGACGAACGAATGCCGGAACGGCGGCAACGCGCACAAGCTCAGCCATATCAGAACCGGAACCACCAGCCCGATACGGGAAAGCGGCCGGCCATTGAGCTGGCAAGCTGCCTGCCAGAACAACGCCAGCGAGAACATCAGCGCACTGTTCCCCACCGGAATCGCCAGAAGATCCGGAACCGGCGGACGCATCACCACCAGCGGAATCCCTATGGCCGCGCTAACCGTCGCGATTTCCAGCAGCCGCAAAGCCGGGTCAGGACGATAGCGACGGGCAACGTGGCAGAGAAAGCCGATCAACAGGCAGACAAGCGCGATGGCGGGACCGGCGGGCAGCGTGGAGATGGGCATAAAAACGGATACCCCGATCCATTTCGAAACGTCATCATACCGCGATCCGGCCCTGCCTGCCACACCCGTCCCGCGGCCTGCCCTCAGGTCACGGAGCCTGCCGGCGGCAAGCAGCCCGCAGGTCACCGCACCGGGCGGATATCGTCCAGGCGATCCAGCCGCCGCAGGTCGGGAAACAGGCGCATCCACAGCAGCGTGACCGCAATCGTCCCGATCCCGCCCAGCACCACGGCCTCCACCGGGCCGATCAGGCTGGCCAGCATGCCGCTCTCGAACTCGCCCAACTGGTTCGACGACCCGATGAACAGCATGTTCACCGCCGACACCCGGCCGCGCATGTCATCGGGCGTGCGCAACTGCACCAGCGCCCCGCGCACGACCACGCTGATGACGTCGGCGCCCCCCAGCACGGCCAGCGCCACCACCGACAGCACCAGCGAACGCGAAAGACCGAAGATGATCGTCGCCACGCCAAAGACGGCGACAGCCGCGAACATCGCCTCTCCGGCCCGGCGCTTCAGCGGCCAGCGGGCGAAGATCACGGCAACCAGCAGCGCCCCCAGCGCCGGCGCCATCCGCAACACGCCCAGCCCAGTCGGCCCGGCATGCAGGATCGAGTCCGCATAAAGCGGCAGCATCGCGGTCGCGCCGCCCAGCAGCACGGCAAACAGGTCGAGCGAGATCGCCCCCATCATCTCGGGATGCGCGCGGATGAAATGGAGCCCCCCCATGACCGTTTCCAGCGTCATGGGCCGCCGCACCCGCGCCGGCGCTTCCAGCCGCATGCACAGGGTCGCCACCGACGCCAGCCCGAACCCGACCGTGCAGACGCTGTAGCAGATCCCGGCCCCCACGCCGTACAGCAGGCCACCAACCGACGGCCCCATGATCGAGGCCACCTGGAACAGCGACGAGGACAGCGCCGCCGCACGCGCGAACAGGGCGGGCGGTACCAGCGCGGGCAGGAATGTCTGCTGGCTGGGCATTTCGAACGCGCGCGCCGTACCGAACAGCGCGACCATGCCATAGATCATGCCAGGGGTCAGCCAGCCACTCAGCGAGCCGACCGCCATGACCAGCGCCCCGCAGGATTCCAGTGCCTGGCAGGCCGCCGTTATGAAGCGCCGGTCGAAATGATCGGCCACATGCCCCGCGACCAGCGTAAAGCAGAACATCGGCATGAACTGCGCCAGCCCGACCCAGCCAAGCGCGCTCGCAGTATGGGTCAGCATGTAGATCTGCCACCCGACCGCGACGGCCTGCACCTGCGACGAGAACGAGGACAGGGTTCGGGCCGTGAGGAAGACGGCAAAGCCCCGATGGCTGAACAGACGCGCCAGCGCTGGTGTCGGGGCGGACCGCTCCCGCGTTTCGTCCGCCTGCTCGGAATGATCTGGCATGATGGGCGGACAATAGCCGGACGGACGTCTTTTACCATCCATTGTCTCTCGTGTCCGCCATCACGCCCACGGGACCGTTTGCAAATCCGCCGCCGCGCGGGCAAAACCGTTCCATGACAGAGACCGTCCCATCCGCGCCGCTTCCCCCCACGGATTTCGAGACCTTCGCACGCCTCGACATCCGCGTCGGCACGATCGTGGAAGCCCGCCCCTTCCCCGCGGCCCGCAAGCCGGCCTACCAGCTATGGATCGATTTCGGGCCGCAGATCGGCGTCAAGCGCTCGTCGGCCCAGATCACCGTCCACTACACCCCCGACACGCTGGTGGGACGGCAAGTCTGCGCGGTGGTCAACTTCCCGGTACGCCAGATCGGCCCGTTCCTGAGCGAAGTCCTGACCCTGGGCATGCCCGACACGAAGGGCGACGTCGTCCTGATCAGACCCGACCTGACCGTGCCAGATGGAGGAAAGCTGTTCTGATGGCCACCAACTACGCAACCGTAACCTGGGACCAGCTTCACCGCGACGCCCGCCAGCTGGCCGAAATCCTGATCCCGCGCGGCCCCTTCAAGGGGATCGTGGCGGTCACCCGCGGCGGCCTGATCCCCGCCGCCATCATCGCCCGCGAAATCGATTGCCGGCTGATCGAAACGGTCTCCGTCGTGACCTATGACGAGGAAGAACAGGGCCAGCCCACGGTGCTGAAGGCGCCCGCCGCCGCCGGCGACGGCGAAGGGTTCCTGATCATCGACGACCTGGTCGATTCCGGCGTCACCGCCCAGATCGTGCGCCAGCTCCTGCCCAAGGCCGTGTTCGCCTGCCTGTACGCCAAACCGTCCGGCAAGCCGCTGACCGACCTGTTCGTGGTCGAAGTCCCGCAGGAAACCTGGGTGTTGTTCCCGTGGGACACCGCGCCACTGTTCATCCCGCCCCTGGCCCGCAAGGGCAGCACGGCAAGCTGATACGGGCCCGGGCCAAGGAAAAATTTCGTGGGGCGCTTGTCAGCGCCCTCAAGGACTCATAGCTTCGCCCCCAGGTTCGGGGCGTGGCGCAGCCTGGTAGCGCGCGTGTTTTGGGTACACGAGGCCCCCGGTTCGAGTCCGGGCGCCCCGACCAGCAGAGAATCAAAGGGAGTTTCGTTCCATGCGGGCCCGAATCTACAGGCAGGCGAAGACGGCGACCCAGTCCGGCCAGGCGAATACCCATGACTGGATTCTCGAATACGGCCAGACCCAGGCCCGCCAGCAGGACCCGCTGATGGGCTGGACCGGCAGCCGCGATACCCGCTCGCAGCTCCGCCTGCAGTTCCCGGACCGCGAGAGCGCCGTCGCCTATGCCGACCGGCATGCGGTCCCCTACGATCTGGAACTGCCGGTGGCACGGGTGCGCAAGCCGAAACTCTACGCCGACAATTTCCGCCACGACCGGGTCCAGAACTGGACGCACTGACCGCGCTCTGGCAGAAGACACTTCACTGTGCATGCGCCCTTAGCTCAGTTGGATAGAGCAACAGCCTTCTAAGCTGTGGGTCGCTGGTTCGAATCCAGCAGGGCGCGCCAGTATCAACGCCCTGGTGCGGAGCCTGACAGCGGTCGGCCAAATCCGGCCCCCAAGGCGTCGTCGGCTCGCGAAACGCGACACCGGCGATGGGCCGGAGACGTTGCCAAACGGCTTAAGGCAGCGGTCTTGAAAACCGCAGAAGCATAGCCGCTCCCCCCTATCCATATGAAAATACTCAAAAAAAACTCACCCGTCCGCGTAAGATGCATGAAAAACGTCTTTCCGCACTACGTGCGGGCGGCGCGTCGGAACACAGAGGTCATGGTATGTCCAGACGCGATCTTTCAAAGACCGCGGCCTTTGATGCCGGGTCAGAGTCTGATGACGATGTTGCGACGGTAAAGAGCTGCAAGGGGCAGGGCCATTGCAACCATGAAAGCCAGGGCGAAGAGGAACGAGGCCAGGTCGGGTGATGGAACCCAGAATGCGAAAAGCCGCATATAGAGCCAGGCATAGGCCGAGTGCTCCGTGCCGGAGGGCGCCGGAAAGAGCATCAGTGTCTTGACGACGAAACCGCTGAGCAGAAAGGCAACGATGGCGTTTGTGCCGAACACGCGCAGGAAGAGCAGCGTGCGGAACGCGACCCGACTACTGTCCTGTACCCGCCGGATGTCGAACGCCCAATCGAACGCGGCCAGCATCAGCAGGGCGGCACCGGATGTGACCAGCACGAAGGAACTGCTCCACAGTGCCTTGTTGATCGGCATGGCCATGCCCCAGCCCAGACCGACTGCAAGGTTGACGATACCGGCAGCCAGAAACAGCAACGGCCTGCGCTGCGCGGGCAGGCTGCGGTTCCGGAAAGCCTGCCCCGCCAGCACGCCAGCCAGCACCGAGGCACAGGCCGGTAGCGTGCCAAGCAGCCCTTCCGGGTCCCAGGTTTTTTCATACAGCACACCTGTATGCAGCGTACGCAGCGTCCAGTCCGACACGATACGATCCAGCCATGCCGCCAGATTGGCCTGAGGGTCGAACAGCGGGACATCGTGCCCCGGCAGACCGAGACCCGGTATGGGAATGGCGCAAAGCATCAGCCACCAGCCCAGCAGGATGCCGCAGGTTACGGCAAACAGGGGTAGGGATTTGCGGGTAGCCATATAGAGCAACGCCACAAGGCCGTAGCACAGCGCGATGCGCGTCAGAACGCCGAAGAGGCGCAGATGGCCGAGATGGAAATGGGGATACGCGCTGAGCAGGAGCTTGAGCGCGATCAGCAGCAGAACCCGCCGCGCGATATGCCCGGCCAGCATGGCCCGGCTTTCGCCGGCGGTCGAGCGCGAACGGAATGACGCAGCCCATCAGGAACAGGAAGAACGGAAAGACGAAATCCGCCGGCCGACAGCCGTTCCAGGGGGCGTGTTCCAGGAACGGCCAGACATGGTTCCAGTTACCGGGCGTATTGACGACGATCATGAACGCGATCGTCGCCCCCCGCATCGCGTCGATCGAGACGATGCGGGGGGGCAGCAAGGGACGTTGCGGCACCGGTCATGGGTGTCAAAATCCGCCGGCCCGCAGACACTCTTGTTTTTGCCATGCCCTGCGTTCCTGGCGACTGGTTGTGTTCCGGTCTTATATTGTCTCTGCATCGAATCGAATGCGTCCATTTTAAAATGGTTGTTTACCTATAACCACAGGCTAACGACCCGATTCCTGACGTGCCGTTCTGAATGGTATGTCTCTGGGATCCTTACATGTCCGGTCACATGCCGAATGACCGGAAATCGACTGGTATCTTCGCGTTTTTCTATCGCCTCGGCAGATATGCGTACCGCAGCGGATTGGGCACGGTGTCCTGCCCATGCAGCAGGGACAGTCAGGATTCCGGGCCAGAATACCGCCGGGAGCGGAAATATCCCTCAATGCATGCGCGGTCTCTTATGCCGGTTTGCCCATTCGGCAGATCCCCCTCAGCCGCACAAAGACCAGCCGGGCCCGCAGCCCCGTTCGGTGAAGGAACGATGCTCGGGCCGGTCATTCCTGCCATCGGTATTCGGCATCCAGGGCCTATGTCCGTGAAGACCACAGAATCTATCTGTCGGTACTTTTCGAGCGCAGAGCTTGACACGGTTGTCAATGCTGGCCCAAAACTCGGCACAGGATAAAGATCAGGCAGCGGTTTATTTTTGGAAATACGGCACCAAGATACTGAAATAAAACGCTAATATCCGACCGGAGAGGTGGCCGAGTGGTTTAAGGCAGCGGTCTTGAAAACCGCCGTGCGTGCAAGCGTACCGTGGGTTCGAATCCCACCCTCTCCGCCAGTTCCCTCCATGGCGAAAACAACCCGCCGAACGGCATGTGCCCGACCATGAGGTTTCGGCTGAACCCGGTTCCGCACAGGGCCGCTGGACAGAGAAATTTAACGGATCGCGGGTGGGGGAAAGACCTTGCCATGAACGCGACATAATCGTAGCTGTGTCGATGGCAATGCAGAGACGGATGCGGTCCGTCAGACTACCGCATGTGCGAATATTGTGGACCTATAATTGTTATAGTGGGTGACCGCACGCGGCGGCATGCCCGGAGGACTGTCATCCCATGATGCGTTCGCTTGATATCGCCAATACGGGCATGCAGGCCCAGACGACGAATGTCGAGACGATTTCCAACAATATTGCCAACATGACCACGACGGGCTACAAGCGCCGCCGCGCCGAATTCCAGGATCTGATCTATCAGGACCTGCGACGCGCCGGCACCATGAGCTCCGATACTGGTGACCTGGTTCCGGCAGGCGCGCAGATCGGTCTGGGTGTCCGCACCGCCGGCATCTACCGCATCAACGAACAGGGCACGCTGGAACAGACCGGCAATTCGCTCGACTTCGCCATCGAGGGGCGCGGCTATTTCCGGGTCACGCTGCCGTCGGGTGAATATGCCTACACGCGCGACGGCACATTCTCCCTGTCGCAGGACGGAACCATCGTATCGGCCGACGGCTATCCGCTGTCGCCCAACATTTCCCTGCCGAACAACGCCGAGAACATCACCATCGACCAGTCCGGCCAGGTCCAGTACACCCTGTCCGGCCAGACGACGGCCCAGGTCGCGGGCCAGATCCAGCTGGCGACCTTCCAGAACGAAAACGGCCTGGCGGCGATGGGGCAGAACCTGTTCACCGAAACCACGTCGTCGGGCACCGCCAATCTCAGCACGCCCCAGAGCGAAGGCTATGGATCGGTCAGGCAGGGTTTCGTGGAAGAATCATCGGTCAACGTAGTGACCGAAATCACCGACCTGATCACTGCGCAGCGCGCCTACGAAATGAACAGCAAAGTCATCACCGCTTCCGACGAGATGCTGCAGACGCTGACGAACCTGAGATAACATGCCGGCACGCGTGGCAATTGCGGGAGTGTTCGCGCTCGCCCTGACGGCAGCAGGCGCCACGCATGCCCGGGCGGCGACACTTCGGAGTACCGCCCTCATTACGTCGGGCACCGTCAGGCTGTCCGACCTCTTCGCCGATCTCGAACCGGGCCAGGACCGCCCCCTCGGCCCCGGCCCTGCCCCCGGGGCAAGCATCCAGGTGGGCGGCGCGCAATTGATCGCCATCGCCGACGAATATGGCGTCGACTGGCTCGATCAATCGCCATCGGCCATGGCAACGATCACCCGGGCCAGCCGGATACTGGACCAGGCCTATTTCGCCGATCTCATCAGGCAGAACCTGCCGGATCTCGGCAACGGCCCCGTCTCCATCGACCTTCGCGATTTCCATCCCATGATGGTCGCGCCGGACGACCCGAAGCCGGTCGTCCTGTCCGACGTCAAATGGGACCAGCGCAGCGGGTGGTTTTCCGCGACAGCCTATCGTGGCCAGCCCACGGGCGATATCACGCGGGATTCCTTCATGCTGACCGGCGTGATCCACGCGGCGCGCCGGCTGCTTGTCTATGCGCATGCCCTCCCCGCCGGCAGCGTGATTTCGGCCTCCGACGTCCAGCTCGACGAATCCTATGCCGGACACATTGGCTCCAGGGCATTCACGAACGAAGCCGATATCGACGGCATGACCGTGACGCGCGGCGTGGTCGCCGGTTCCGCCGTCCTCGACCAGGACCTGCATCGGACAGTGCTGATGCATAAGGGAGACCCGGCAGTCATCACGTTCGCCGCACCAGGCGTTCACCTGACGGCGACCGGCCGCGCACTGGAAGATGGCGGGGCGGGCCAGTACGTGCACATCCTCAATCTGTCGAGCAGCATGATCGTCACAGGCCGGGTGGTCAGCGCATCCGAAATCGAGGTCGAGGCCGGGAGCAACCCGGTCCCCTCCGACTCAAATACCCTGCGGCACCTGACGACATCCTCGCGCGACGCCTCGCGCGCGGACCTGTCCCTTCGATAGCCGCCGCTTATGCGCTGGAGCCTGCCTGCGATGAAACGTCCTCTGTCCCGGGCAGCCCTGGCCGGATTGCTGTGCGTGTCCGGATGCACCGGGCTGGCCGATATGAGCGAGATCGGCCACCCTCCCCGCATGACGAAGACGTCGGACCCGACCCAGGCGCCCGATTACCGCCCGATCACGATGCCCATGCCCCCGCTCCAGCCCCCTCCGACGGAAGTCGGAAGCCTGTGGCGGCCCGGCAGCCGAGCCTTTTTCAAGGACCAGCGAGCATCGCAGGTCGGCGACCTGCTCACGATCAACGTCAATATCGCCGACAATGCGGCCGTGACCAACAATACCAGCGCCGCCGGCAGCGGCTCGCAGACATTCGGCATCCCGAGCTTCTTCGGTGCCCAGGGCAAGACCCTGTCCAGCTCGTCGGCCCTCGACACAAGCAGCGCCAGCGCCAACACGGGCACCGGCTCGATCCGGCGCAACGAATCGGTCACGCTTGCCCTGGCAGGTACAATCACCCAGGTCCTACCCAACGGCAATTTCGTCGTCGTGGCCCGTCAGGAAGTCCGCGTGAATGGCGAACTACGCCAATTGATGGTCAGCGGCGTCGTCCGCCCTCAGGACATTACCGAAGACAATATCGTGACCCACGACAGGATCGCCGAAGCGCGGATTTCCTATGGCGGCCGTGGCCAGCTCAGCAAGATCCAGACACCGCGCTATGGACAGCAGATTCTCGATAGCGTCCTGCCGTTCTGACCACTCGTCGCAGCGCGGATCATCGGCGGTGCCCATATACCATCCAGGCAATGGCCTCCTGAAGCATCAGGCCTAGAATGCGACGCTGACGGTGCCATAATATGTACGCGGGGAGCCCGCCAGAGCCGACTGATAATCGCCCGAGAGCGGAAGGCCATTTTCGCCAATCTGGGAAATGTACGATATGTTCGTAAGATTATAGATATTCAGATCGAATTTAAGATCATGCAGCGGGCCGATCTTTCCGAATCGGTAGCTTGCCCCCAAAGACGTCAGCCAGTAACCCGGCACCGACATATCGTTGACGTAACTGAAATAGCGCTTCGACATGTAATTGGCATTGGCATAAACACTTGCCGGACCCCAATTATAGGAAATATCGGCCTTGTACATCAATTGCGGAAAAGCGACCACCCTCTTTCCCGCCAGCGCATAGGTCACGCCTTCCGATATGATATTGTCGTCGTAGGTCGAATGATTATAGCTGATACTATTCGTAATCGAGAGATTCCTGACCGGGCGAAGCGTGAGCGCGGCGTCGACGCCGTACATGCTGACGCCACCAACGTCTATGGGCGTGGAAACCGGGTCGGTAATCGGGCCCGATGTCAGGTTCTGGATACGATTGGAAAAATCCGCATGATACAGGTTGAGCGATCCCCCAACGATCTGTGAAGTATAGCGATATCCAACATCATAGACCCAGGCCGTCTCCGGGCGCAGGGTATTCTTGATACTGTCGAATGTTGCCTGATTGGCGAAACCCCCAAAGGTCGATCCCAGCTGATATCCGCCATAACTGTAAGCGCGCATATTGCGGGCGACGTCGAAATAGACTTCATGCCCCGGCAGGAAATGCCATACTCCATTGAAATGAGGCAGGAATGCCTTCGCGCTGGTCAGGCTGCCATTGGCAAGCTGCTCCTGCCCGGTATAGGCGGCGTCGTTCGCCGTGGCTCCCCCGACCGTCGTCACCAGCATGGATTTGAACCCGGCCCTGAAGGTCAGGCTGGAAATCGGCCGATAGCTATCCTCGAGGTGGAACTGAAAACTGTTGGTATTGAAATTCTCACCCCAGTTACGCTGAAACGGCGTACCAAAATTGCCCAGCACACCGCTGACAGGAATACCCTCACCGGGCACTGGTTGCTGGAACATATCCTGTACAACATGGTAACGGTTGTTTTCGTACCAGACACCCGCATCGATCGTATGTTTCCTGAACTTGTATTCCAGCGCGGTCGTAAAGCCGAACTTCTGGTTTCCGGAAAAATTGACCTGCTCGGAAAGCGGCACACCATTGGGAGAACTGACATAGGGGGTCGTCCAGGTACCCCACTGGTTCGCAGCCTGCCCATAGACCACGGAATTCCACGCCAGACGCCGGTTCAGCACCAGATGAGCATTCACGCCACCCAGATAACTCGACGAATGCGTCACGCCGTCAAAATAGGATGCATCCAGGGCATCCCCACCTGCCGCGTCGTAAGCCGCCAGGGCACCACTGAATTCCCCGGCGGCAGCGAGATAGGCGCGCGTATAATCAGGGTAGTAATAATCGTTCCGATGACCAAGCTTGTTCAGCATGTCGATCGTCTGGTCGGCGTAGTTGAACTGGGTGGCATCGTTCCAGTTGAAAAACACCTTCACATTGCTGTCCTGCCCGATGGGCTGGACAAGCTTGGCATTCACCTGCTGATCAAACTGCTCGCCATCCCCCTTCCATTTATTGCCGTCGGATCGGGCGTAAGACACCGTGAATTTGGTACCCGATGCGTTCAACCTGCCGCTGTCAACGCGTCCAAAAGTACGAAAAGCATTGTAACTGCCGAACATCTGCGAAATCCTGCCGCCGAACCTGTCCGCCGGATCGCGCGAGACGATCTGAATCGCGCCACCCAGATTCGTCGTGGCAGGCAATGCCACATCGCCACCACCCTCGGAGACATCCATGCGCTCGATATTGTCCGACAGGATCGAGAAGTTGATGCTCTGGCCGTTATAGGGAAGGTATGTCTGCGCCCCCAGCGGCACGCCATCCAGCGTGACGCCAAGCTGATCCTGCTGGAACCCGCGCATATACAGGCTGGAGCCCCAGGTATCGACCCCCAGCGGATCATTGGCCACGAAATTGATACCCGGCTTGCGCGACAGCATCATCATCGGGCTGCTGCCTTGGACGAACCTGTCCATCTCCGTGCGGGTCATGGTTTCCGTCGCCCCATTGGCATGATGCCGCATGGACGTCACCATGAGGTCTTCACCCGCGCGCGAACGGGCATCCGTATGGCTTGCAGCCGGGCCGGACGCGGGCGCATCGGTCTTCGACGCATGACGATGCCGCGACCCGCCAGCCTTGCCGGCCCCATTCCCCGTCTCGGCCGAAAACGCCGCATCCGGGCTCGTGACGATGCAGGAGGTCAACAAGAGAAAGGATAGGAATGTTCGCGAGGCCATGCCGGTCGGCAGCGGACATCTCGGAAGACACGAGGCATGTCTCATTGTTGGCTGTCCCATTGTTCAGGCGGCCGGTCCGACGGAACCAAGCGGAGAGCTGAATGTTCGTTCAATCATTGTCATTTCGGAATGATGAATCCGTCAGGCACTTGAAGAAATGCGACCCACCCGAAATGGGGCCCGACGCGCGCTATCCCGCCCGAAAGCGGGCTTCCCCGCACAGGGCCTGAAGAATGTCCGCATCGTCACACAGGCCGACAAGCCGCCCTTCGGCTTCGACCAGCACGGGCAGGCCGCTGCGCTGGCGCAAGGCGATGATCTCGCCCAGGCTCAATTGGGCCGGAACCACGCAGAGCGCCCCCCGCACCCACTCGCCATGCGGTCGGATGGCCAGGGCCCGATCGGCGATCGTCGCGGTAGCGGAGTCCGGCGCTATGGCAATGCGCCCGCCATCCAGCATCCCGTCCGGCCGGCGCGGCAGGTCCTGGAAGCGCCGCATGACGGCGGTGGCCACAATGCTCGGCAGCGGATTCATGTGCCGGATGAATTCAGCGACATAGTCATCCACCGGGCGCAGGGCGATATCATCCGGCGTGCCGGTCTGGATGATACGGCCCTCGCGCATGATCGTGATGCGGCTGCCGATCTTCAGCGCCTCGTCGATATCGTGGCTGACGAACAGGATCGTCTTCTTCAGCCGCTTCTGGAGGTCCAGCAGCTCGTCCTGCAATTTCCGGCGGATCAACGGGTCGAGCGCTGAAAACGGCTCGTCCATCAACAGAATGTCGGCATCGGTCGCAAACGCGCGCGCCAGGCCGACACGCTGCTGCATGCCACCCGACAGTTCATGGACATGGGCATCGGCCCAGTTCGCCAGACCAACCAGTTCCAGCTTTTCGGCAACGATATCCCGCCGGATCGACGGCGCCATGCCGCGCAGTTCCAGCCCGAGCCCCACATTGTCGCGCACGGTCCGCCACGGCAGCAGGCCGAACTGCTGAAACACCATTGCGATGCGCGTCTTGCGCAGGGTGCGCAGCGTATCGTCATCACAGCGCGCGATATCCAGCCACGCCAGGCCGTTGCCGATCCGCACTTCGCCTCGTACCGGCCGATTCAGCCGATTGGCCGCCCGCAGCAGGGTCGATTTGCCCGAGCCGGACAACCCCATCAGCACGCTGATCTCGCCCCGCGCCACCGCGAGGTTCGCGCCCGCCACCCCCACGGTCACCTTCAGGGCGCGGCCGATCTCCTCGCGCGTCTCGCCGGCATCAAGCCGGGCCAGCGCAGCCTCGATCGCGCCGCGACGATTGCCGCGATCGAACAGGATATCGACATTGCGGAACTCCAGCGCCGCGTTGATCCCTTCGCTCACGAAGCCGAATCCTTCGGGCGACAGACCCGATCGAGCATGATCGCCAGCAGCACGATGACGAATCCGGACTCGAACCCGGCATCGACCTGCACGGTATTCAGCGCCCGCACCACCGGCACCCCCAGCCCCCCGGCCCCGACCAGCGCCGCGATCACCACCATCGACAGGCTGAGCATGATGCATTGCGTCAACCCCGCCTGGATCATCGGCAGCGCGGCAGGCAGTTCGATCTTCCACAGGATCTGCCGCTCGGTGGCGCCGAAAGCCTCCCCGGCCTCGATCAGCGACCGGGGCACCCGGGCAATGCCCATCTGCGTCATGCGGATCGGTGCGGGAACGGCGAAGATGATGGTGGAGATCATGCCCGGCACGGTACCCAGCCCGAACAGGATCAGCGTCGGAATCAGATAGACGAAGGTCGGCAGGGTCTGCATCAGGTCCAGAAGCGGCTGCAACGCCCGCGCCAGCCGGGGGCGATGCGCACAGGCGATCCCCAACGGCACGCCGACCGCCATGCAGAAGAGGGTCGAGAACAGGATCAGCGACAGCGTCGCCATCGTCTCGTTCCAGTATCCCTGATTGATGATGAACAGCAGCCCCAGCGCGACCAGAGCCGCCAGCCCCACCGACCGGCGGAGGAACCACGCCCCCGCCATGGCGGCCACCACCAGCAGCAGGGGCGGCAGATCCAGCAGCAGCGTGGTCAGGCCATCGGCACAGAAACCGACACTATCGGTGATCACGTCGAAGACACCCAGACCATGCTTCCGGACCACATCCACCACGGCCGCCATGACGGCACCCACCGGAATCTTGTGCTCCGCGATCCATTGTTCCGGCGCCATGATCCGCGCGGCCCCCGTCTCTCGGTGTTCGATATCGCGGACGTCGATACCCCTGCGAACTGAATGAACATATAACGAAATGAAATCGGAAAGTGATAGAGAGAATTCCGACTTTTACAGGAACGAAATCGACATTGAACAGACGTTCAATACATGCCACATTCCGCACATGAAACAGCCCCCTCCCGCTCTTACGCCGGTCGAACTGAAGCGCCGCAGGGAACTCGTGGCCGCGACGCGCGACATATTGGTCGATCATGGTTTCGCCGGCGCCACGGTGGCACGCATCGCCCGTCATGCCGGCGTCTCCCCGCCACTCCTGGTCCATTATTTCGGCGACAAGGACGCGCTGCTCGGGCTGGCATTCCGCGGCACCGCCGCCGCCCTCTCTGCCGACGTCGCGCGCGCCCTGCGCCATGCGCGGGGGCCACGGGCCCGGCTGGAAGCCCTGATCGGCGTCTGCCTGGGGGGCGAACAGTTCACCACTCGTCAGGTCGCCATCTGGCTGGCCCTGTGGGGGCAGGCAGTCCACAGCCCGACGCTGGGCCGCATCCAGCGCGCCTACCAGGCCCGCATGCTCTCGAACCTGCGGCACGATCTCGGCCACCTGCTGCCCCGGACCCGCGCCCACGCCACGGCCGACACGCTGGCCTCGCTGATCGACGGCACATGGCTGCGCGCGGCCCTGGCCCCACCGGCGGCGTTCGACAGCCGCATGCCCCGCCAGCAGGTCCTCGCCTTTCTCGACAGCCAGATCGGCGCCGGCGCATCGCCCTCCCCACCCCCCGCGATCCGGCACGGCGCGCCGGAGGGGCTGTGCACAAGCTGGATCGACGGCCGCCCCGCCACCGGCAACGGCGTACGGTTCGAAACCCGCAATCCGGCAACCAACAATGTGCTGGCGGAAGTCGAGGAAGCCGGCGAGGCAATGGTCGCACAGGCCATCGAGGCCGCGGCGCGCGGGCAGGCCGCATGGGCCGCCCACACCGGCGCCGAACGGGCACGCATCCTGCGCCGCGCCGCCGACCTGCTGCGCCGCGACAACGCGGATCTGGCCCGGATCGAAACGCTGGACACCGGCAAACCGATCGCCGAGACATCCAGCGTCGACGTGCTGTCCGGCGCCGACGCGTTGGAATATTTCGCCGCCCTTGCCGCGACGATGACCGGCGATTACGTCGATCTGGGCCCGACGGCCTTCGGCTACACGCGACGCGAACCGCTGGGCATCGTGGCCGGGATCGGCGCCTGGAACTACCCGATCCAGATCGCCTGCTGGAAGGCCGCACCGGCCCTGGCCTGCGGCAACGCGATGATCTTCAAACCCGCCGAGCTCACCCCCCTGACGGCCGTGCGCCTGGCGGCCATCTTCCGCGAGGCCGGCCTGCCCGACGGCGTGTTCAACGTCGTGCAGGGCACGCGCGAAACCGGGCAATTGCTGACCCGCGCACCGCAGATCCGAAAAATATCCCTCACCGGCGAAGTCGGCACCGGCCGCCGCGTCATGGCGGACGCCGCCGCCACCCTGAAATATGTCACATTGGAACTGGGCGGAAAATCGCCGCTGATCATCTTCGACGATGCCGACCTGGACAATGCGGTGTCGGCCGCCCTGCTGGGCAATTTCTATTCGGCCGGCGAGGTCTGTTCCAACGCAACGCGCGTCTTCGTCCAATCCGGCATCCGCGACCGGTTCCTCGAACGGCTGAAGGCCCGCGTATCGGCCATGACGATCGGCGATCCGCTCGACCCGAAAACCGATGTCGGCGCGCTGATCTCCGACGATCACATGCGCAAGGTCCTGTCCTATATCGCGACCGGAAAGAAGGAAGGCGCCGAACTCCTGGCCGGCGGCCGACGCGCCACACGCGGCGCCCTGCGGCGCGGCGCCTTCGTCGAACCGACCGTGTTCGCCAACTGCCATGACGAGATGACGATCGTGCGCGAGGAAATCTTCGGCCCCGTGATGGCAGTGCTGGATTTCACCGACGAGGACGAAGTGATCGCCCGCGCCAACGCCACCCCGTTCGGCCTGGCCGCCGGCATCTTCACCCGCGACCTGGCCCGCGCGCATCGGGTGATCGCCCGATTGGAAGCCGGCACCTGCTGGATCAACCAGTATAACGTGACGCCGATCGAACTCCCCTTCGGCGGCTACAAGCAGTCCGGCCTGGGCCGCGAGAACAGCCGCGCGGCGCTCGATCACTACACCCAGATCAAGAGCGTCTACGTGGCGCTGGGCGATGTCGAGGCACCCTATTGATGCGGGACTATGATTATATCATCGTCGGCGCCGGCTCGGCCGGCTGCGTGCTGGCCAACCGCCTGACCGAGGACGGCCGCAACCGCGTCCTGCTGCTGGAATTCGGCGGCAGCGACCGCTCGATCATCGTGCAGATGCCCAGCGCCCTGGCCATGCCGATGCATTCGAAACGCTTCAACTGGTTCTACGAAAGCGAGCCGGAACCGCATCTGGACAATCGCCGCATGCACACCCCGCGCGGCAAGGGGCTCGGCGGCTCATCCTCCATCAACGGCATGGTCTATGTGCGCGGCCACGCGCTGGATTACCAGGAATGGGAGGAAAGTGGCGCTGCCGGCTGGGGCTATCGCCACGTCCTGCCCTATTTCCGCCGCGCCGAGGATTGCGCCGAGGGCGAGGATTCCTATCGCGGACGCGGCGGCCTGCTGCACACGCAATACGGCACGCTGGACAATCCCCTGCACGACGCCTGGATGAAGGCGGGCGAACAGGCCGGCTACGGCCGCACCGGCGATTATAACGGCTTCCGCCAGGAAGGCTTCGACCGGATGAGCATGACGGTCCATCGCGGCCGGCGCTGGAGCACGGCGAACGCCTATCTGCGCCCGGCGCTCAAACGCCCCAACCTGTTTCTGGAAACCCACGCCCGCGTCACGCGCATCCTCTTCGATGGCCGGCGCGCCACCGGCCTGACCTATACGCGCCATGGCGTGTCCCATACCGTTCGCGCCACACGCGAAATCATTCTCTGCGGCGGTCCCATCAACTCCCCGCAGCTTCTCAAACTGTCGGGAATCGGCCCGGCGGAAGAACTGCGCGATCATGGCATCACGGTCCTGGCCGACCGGCCGGGCGTGGGGGAAAATCTCCAGGACCATCTGGAATTCTACTTCCAGGTCGCCTGCCGCCAGCCGGTCACGCTCTATTCCGCCATGTCGCCCTGGGCCCGCGCCCGGATCGGCCTGCGCTGGCTGCTGTTCAAGGACGGGCTGGGCGCCACCAACCATTTCGAAAGCTGCGGCTTCATCCGCAGCCGCGCCGGCATCCGCTATCCCGACATCCAGTTCCATTTCCTGCCCTTGGCCGTCACCTATGACGGCAAGGGCCTGGCGCAGGGCCATGGCTACCAGGCCCATGTCGGCCCGATGCGCTCGAAAAGCCGAGGCCGGGTCCGCCTGCGCTCGGCCGACCCGGCGGAAAAGCCGAAAATCCAGTTCAACTACATGAGCCACCCGGACGACTGGACCGACATGCGCGCGTGCGTGCGCCTGACGCGCGAGATCTTCGCCCAGCCCGCCTTCGACCCGTTCCGGGGCCAGGAACTGCAACCCGGCGCCGACTGCACGAGCGACGACCAGATCGACGCCTTCATCCGCCGGAAAGTCGAAAGCGCGCTGCACCCCTCCTGCACCTGCAGGATGGGGGCCACGGACGACCCGATGGCCGTGGTCGATCCCGAGACCCGCGTCATCGGGGTCGAGGGCCTCCGCGTGGTGGATTCCTCGATCATGCCGCGCGTCACCAACGGCAATCTGAACGGCCCGACCATCATGATCGCGGAAAAAGCCGCCGATCACATCAGGGGCCTGCCCCCCCTGCCCGCCTCCAACGCCCCGTTCTTCGAAGCCCCGGACTGGCAGACCCGGCAGCGTCTCGGCAAAGCCTGACCATCGGCGCGCCCCCTGTCGTTTTCCGCCGTACAGATGGCGCGCGCCTCCTTGTGCCGTGCCGCTGTCAGGCGCACCATCACCGCCCATGATCAGCCTCTTCGACCTTTTCAAGATCGGCATCGGCCCCTCCTCGTCCCACACGGTCGGGCCGATGCGCGCCGCCCGGCGCTTTATCGCGCATCTCGATCCCGCGATGCCCGTCGCACGACTGCGCGTCACGCTCTACGGCTCGCTGGCATGGACCGCCAGCGGCCACGCCACCGACAAGGCCGTCATCCTCGGCCTGGCGGGCGAAACGCCGGAGAGCGTCGACCCCGACGCCGCCGATGACATCGTCCGCACGATCGGCACCGACCGCACGGTGCTGGTGCACGGCCGCCCCGTCGCCTTCGACCCCGCACACGACATCGTGCTGGACCGCGACACGATCCCGCCCGTCCACCCCAACACAATGCAGTTCCAGGCCCTTTCCGCCGACGGCACGGTGCTGGACACGGCACGCTTCTGTTCGGTCGGCGGCGGCTTCATCGTGCCCGAGGACGCGACGAAACAGGCCGGCTACGCCCAGCCCGACATGAAACTGGATTTCACCAGCGGCATCGAACTGCTGGACCGCACGCGCGAAAGCGGATTGAGCATCGCAGGAATTGTCCTGGCCAACGAGGCAAGCCTCCGTCCCCATGCCGAGATCACCGCCTATCTGGACCGGATCATCGACACCATGATGGCCTGCGTCGAACGCGGCCTGGTCCAGCACGGCACGCTGCCCGGCCGGATCAAGGTCCGCCGCCGCGCGGCGGCACTGCACGAACGCCTGCAGGAGCGCGCCCGCCTCAACCAGCGCCCCCCGCACGAGGCGATGGACTGGGTCAGCCTGTTCGCCATTGCCGTCAACGAGGAAAACGCCGCCGGCGGCCGCGTCGTCACCGCGCCCACCAACGGCGCGGCGGGCGTGATCCCGGCCGTGCTGCGCTATTACCGCGATTTCTGCCCCGACGCCTCGCGCCAGGGCATGCATGATTTCCTGCTGACGGCGGCGGCGGTCGGCGGGCTGTTCAAGCTCAACGCCTCGATCTCGGGCGCCGAGGTCGGCTGCCAGGGCGAGGTCGGGGTGGCCTCATCCATGGCGGCGGCGGGCCTGGCGGCGGCACTGGGCGCGACCCCGCTCCAGATCGAAAATGCCGCCGAGATCGGCATGGAACATCATCTGGGCATGACCTGCGACCCGGTCGCCGGCCTGGTGCAGATCCCCTGCATCGAACGCAACGCCTTCGGCGCGGTCAAGGCCATCAACGCCGCCTCGCTGGCCATGCATGGCGACGGCGCCCACCATGTCTCGCTGGATCAGGTCATCCGCACCATGGCGGAAACCGGCCGCGACATGAACCACCGCTACAAGGAAACGGCGCTGGGCGGCCTCGCGGTCAATTTCCCGGAATGCTGATCGTCCCCCCGCTGCCCGACGACCCGCTCAACTGCAGATCCGGATCGGCGAGACCAGGTCGCGCAGGCAGGCGACGATCGAACGCGGAGTCAACTGCCCGCTGCGGGGATTTTCCGCATTGGGCACGATCTCGATCGTCGCGGTAAAGCGCGCAGAATCGGCCTCGACGGTGATCGTGTGGATATTGCGATCCACCGCCGGGTCGGCAATCACGCGAACATCCGTGCGCGCGGGCCCCAGCCCGGCCAGCGCCAGGGCGGCGGCGACATTGGTATTGGCCGGAAAGGCGATGGCGGCCTCATCCGCCGTGCCGGTAAAAATCACGGTGGGCGCGATAATGGCGTGGATATCGATCGCATTCGCGACGATATGCGGCGCACCGGCCAGGCTGGCGGGCGATTTGCGGGTGTCGATCCGGATCGATGCCACCTGGCTTTCACAGGCGGCCTTGATCGCATCCAGCCCCAGGATGGCCCCGCTGGGCACCAATATCCGCCCCCCGCTGGCACGCGCCAGGTCTATCAGCTCCATGTTGGACAAAAGCGCACCGACCGAGGCCACGATCAGCGTCGCCCCCCGCGCCAGGGTCGGCCGCGCGATATCCACGAACAGGCGCGAAGGCAGCATCTCGACCACCACATCGCATTCCCCCAGCATGGCCAGGTCGCCCACGGGCGGCGGATTCGCCAGGCCAGCCAGCCGCGCGCGGGCCCGCTCCTGGTCCCCGGCCGCCACGGCGGCCAGTTCCAGGCCGGGAATCCCGGCATCCAGCAGGCGCGCCACCTGAATGCCGATCGAGCCGAGGCCGGCCAGCCCGATCCGCAGGGGGCGCGACCGGGCATAGGGGGCAAAATGCATGGACGGGACTCCAAAAATGGGAAAAACCAACAGCAAGGCCGGCGCGGAATTTCCCCCGCGCCGGCCCGCCATTCCCGGACCGGACGGTCCGGCGCCGTGTCGTCAGAACGTCGCGGACAGGTCGAGCCCGACCGTCGCCGGCGGCGAGGAGTTATAATAGACCGGCATCACCGAATTGACGTGGCCCGACACGCGCGTCTGCCGGTTCAGGATATTGCTGGCGAAGATCTGCGCACTGTAGCGGCCGAATTTCATGCCCAGATTGACGTTCGCCAGAAACCAACCGCCCAGATAGATATAGTCGGGATTGGCGCGGTTGAAGGCCGTGCTGCGCCCGCTCTGGTAGGCGATATCGCCGCGCAGGTAGGTCTCGTGGCCCAGCACGTCGAACGTGTAGGTGGCGTTGGCGTTCAGCGTCCAACGCGGCACGTAGGGCAGCGGGTCGCCGGCATGCGTCTGGTTGACCGCCAGCGGCTGATAGGGCTGCCGCCCGACCAGCTGGGCGTCGGCATAGTTGGTGCCCAGCCCCAGTTGCAGCGCGCGGATCGGCCGGGCCGCCAGTTCGGCCTCGAACCCCGTCGCGGCGGCCGACCCGGCATTGACGATATAATCGAAGGCACCTGTCGGGTCTGTGCCCTGCTGCTGCACGTTCGACCAGTTCATCCGGTAGAAGGCGCCGTTGAAGGTCACGCGGTTGTTCCACCAGCCGGTCTTCCAGCCGAATTCATAGTCCCACACCGTATCGGGCTGATAGGGCGGGGCCTGCTGCACGGTAAAGCCGATCGGCAGGTTGGGCCCGCCGATGCGATAGCCTTCCGCCGCCTCGGCATAGACCATCGCGTTCGGCGTGATGTCATACGACACCAGGAACTTTCCGGTCGCGGAATTCTCCTTCGCCGACAGCTTCGGGTAGTAGGTGGGCACGGCGCTGAAATCCATGAAGGGCATGATCGACAGCGTGTTCAAGGTGCGCGAAACCTGGAAGACGCGCACGCCGCCGGTGACTTTCAGCTTCGAGGTAATGGGATAGGTCAGCTCGCCGAATTCCGCGATCTGCTGCGTGTCGTCCCAGTTGGCCCGGGCATATTTGGTGGTCGGGGCATAACCGTCTGACATCCGGTCGAAGAAGCCGGCGGAATCCACCCCGCCATAGTACAGATTGAACATGTTCTTGCGCATCTGGTAGAACACGCCGCCCGTCCACTGGATTCGGGCATGGCTGGGCGCGGACAGCCGCACCTCGGCCGTCCAGGCGCTGACGCGCTGGCGGTCGTTCACCGCGTTGATCTGGCCCGATGCCAGACGCTGCTGGTACTGCGCCAGCGGATAGCAGTTCCAGAAATCGCCACTACTGCAATCATTTCCGTAATTGAATGACGTATCATGCGTATATTCCATCTTGCGTTCCTGCCAGGACGCAATGGCGGTCAACGTCGCCCAATGCATGTGATTGGTGGAAATGAGGTTGTAGGCCTGGAACTGGTCCGTCATCGGCTGCTTGACGAAATTGGCCGCTGCCCATTTGCTGTGGGCGACGGAATCGAACTGGGGGTTGAGGTTGAACAGGTCGCCGGTATTCGTGTTCTGGCGATAGCCGATAAAGTCAATCGTCCAGTTCTCCATCGGACGATAGCGGATGTTCAGCCGCCCGCCGGCATTATGCACCCAGTTGGTGCCGTTCTGCTGCAGGTAATATTCCTTGATCCATCCCGCGTTGCTGTCGCGATAGGCCGAAAGGCGAATCGCCAGCTTGTCCTTTATGATCGGAATATTGATCGTGCCATTCTGTGAATTATTGAATCCGCCCGTGGCATAGGTCGAAACCGACGTGTCGACGCGGCCGCCGAATTTCGCCAGGTCCGGCCGCTCCGAGATGATGCGGACGGTGCCCCCTTCCGAGCCCGAGCCGTAGAGCGTGCCCTGCGGGCCCTTCAGCACCTCGATGCGCTGCATGTCCCACAATTTCACGTCGGGCTGGGCCGACCCCGCATCCGTATTCTCGCCGGTAAAGCCGACGATCGGAATTTCGTCGAGATACATGCCCACCTGCGGCTCGCCGGCCGCGGTCAGGTTGCGGATGGCAAGGCGCTTCTGGCCAGGCCCCTGATCCTGGATGCTCAGGCCCGGAATCTGCGTGGCATAGTCGGAAATGCCCTGGGCATGCATCTGCGTCAGCACGCGGCCGCTGATCGCATCGATCGCCATCGGCGTATGCTGGACGCTGGTGGTGCGCCGCGTCGCCGACACGGTCACTTCCTCCAGCCCCTGCGCATCATGACCCGCCGGCTTGGCCGGCGTGGTGACGGCGGCCTTGCGGGCCGGGCCGGCATCCGTCGAGCGGGCCGGCTGCCGGGCGGTTGCCGGGTGGGGGCCATGGCCCGGCACCTGATGCTGTGCCGTCGCCGCCAGGGCGGGAAGTGCGAGCGCGCAGGGGCCGGCACCCATCAGCAGGACCGCCCGCAGGTTCCGGCGCGTTATACCGAAAATGGTCTTACGCATGTTTTCACCCCGATCATCATGTGATCCAGATTATATCGCATACCAAAACGATATGTCGATATCATTTTGATGCCGTTACGTAGACATAGACTCGAAAAAACACTTTTTCAGTCTGTTTTGTATACAAAAGGAAGCGAAAAAATCCCGCTGAGCCCATAAGGCATGCCATCCGCCGGCCTGACGAGCGATTCACGCGGATCGCGGACACCGGCACCACGGCCGGCGCAAAGAAATTTCTTGGAAGAAACGAACTCCCCAGCCCGTGTGCCGGGGCACGCGTCAGTGGGCGAGGCGCCCGTTCCGACCGGTCTCGGGCAGCAGGATCGTCGCGATCAGCACCAGCACATAGCTGGCCAGGCAGACCCACAGCAGCGCGACACCGATCCCCACCCCATGGGCCAGCGCCCCCACCAGGGCCACGCCCGACGCCGCACCCAGCCGCCCGGCGCTATAGGCGAAGCTGGTGCCGCTGGCACGGATCGCCGTGGGAAACAGTTCGGAAAAGAAGGTGCCCATGCCGCCATAGAGCCCCTGCGAGAAGAAGCCGAGCGGAAAGCCCGCCACCAGCAGCGCCCAGGCCGGCATCGGCAGACAGAGATAGATGGCCAGGATGCCGATGCTGCCCGTGACATAGACAAAGAAATTGGGCCGCCGGCCCCAGCGATCCGACAGATAGGCGCTGCCGATATAACCAAAGAAGGCACCCGCCGTCAGCACGATGACATACAGCCCGGTGGCACCGGGCGACAGGTGGCGCGACAGGGTCAGATAGGCGGGCAACCAGGTCGAAATGCCCAGCCCGCTGGTCTGCACCCCCAGCGCCAGCACGGTGGACAGCGTCGTCCGCCGCAGGATGGCAGGGCGGAAAATGTCATGGATCTTCATCCGCGCCGCGCGCTCGATCGCCTGCTCGCGACATTCCTTGTATATTGCAGGCTCGTCCACATGCCGCCGGATGACGATCAGCAGCAGCCCGGGCAGGATGCCCGACCAGAATACCGCGCGCCACGCAATGGATTCCGGCAGCAGCGCAATCGCGACGCTGGCGATGATGGCGGCCAGGGCCCAGCCCACGGCCACGCCGCTTTGCAGGCATCCCACCGCGCGGCCCCGGTTCTGATGACCGACGATTTCGGCCATCAGCACCACGCCGGCGGTGATTTCACCCCCGAAACCGAATCCCTGAATCGTCCGGCAGATGAACAATTGTTCGTAACTGGTGGCAAAGCCGCTGAGGAACGTGAACAGCGAGTAGATGACGATCGTGAACTGCATCGCCTTCACGCGCCCGAACCAGTCGCCCAGCAGGCCCGTCATCCACCCGCCGGCCGCCGCCGCGTACAGGGCCGCGCTGCCCAGCAGCCCGGCCTGCGCGGGCGCGACATGCCAGGCCTTCATCAGCACCGGGATCAGGAAGCTGAAGATGCGCAGATCCATCGCATCCAGCGCCACGCCACCATAGCAGCTCCAGAAGGTGATCTTTTCGACCTTCGACAGGCCCGTATACCAGCCAAGGGGACCGGCGCCGGGCTGCGTCCTGGGGGCTGACGTCGCCGGAATGGCGGACGTCTCGACATTGGCGAGGGGCATTCTGCGATCCTTGTCTGGGGGCATGGCACGAAGCGGGCAGAAAATCAGGTCACGGAAGCCGCCGCCTTCAGGCTGTCGGCCAGCGACGCGCGCCGCATGAAGGCCCGGGCCCGCTCGGGGTCGGCGGCCGCGTCGCGCAGGTCACGCAGATGCCGGGCGCGGATTTCAGGGTCGCGTTCTTCCAGCAGGCGTTTGTTCTGGATGGTCTGGGCCTGGACGAAATCCACCGCGGCCTTGCGCCGCTGCCGGCTGTACAGGTCCAGCACCGCCGCATCGGCCTCGCCGCGCAGAACCTGGCCCAGCTTCTCGCTCAGATTGACGGCGTCATGAATGCCGCCATTCATGCCCATGCCGCCGATCGGGTTGTTCACATGCGCCGAATCCCCCGCCAGCAGCACGCGCCCCTTGCGGAAGGTGGCCGCGACACGCTGGTTGACGGCATACATGTTGGAATAGGCAATGTCGTAATCGCCGGCCTTGGGAAAGAATTTCTGCAACCGCCCCTGGATGCCGGCATGACTCAGCGCCTCTTCCTCGGACTCGCCGACCCGGGTGGGAAAGATCGCGCGCCACAACCCCTTGCCGTCCGCGCCGCGCACCTTGAACAGGTTGCACCACTCGTTCGGGTCCGAGAAATAATTGCGGAAGGCATAGTCCGGCCGCTGCGCGCCGAAATCGAAGAAGGTCGCGATCTTCACGAACCGCTCGTCATAGGTAAAGCCCTCGAAGGCAATATCCTGCGACTTGCGCACGATGCTGCGTCCGCCATCGGCGCCGATCAGATAATCGTACTCCCGCACCTCCTGCGCACCGTCATGCTCCAGCGTGACGGTCACGCCGTCCGCATGCTGGACGATCTGCGTCGCTTCGGTCGAGAACAGCACCGCAATCCCGATCTCGTCGGCATAACGGGTGCTGACATCGTCGGTGAATTTATATTGTTCGTATTGCAGCACATAAGGATAGCGGAATTCGTCGGCCATGGTGGACAGGTCGAATTCCGCCACGATCTCGCCACTGACACGGTCGTGGAACTGGTATTTCGGCGCGATCAGCCCCTTGTCGATAATCGTCTCGCCAATACCCAGATCGCCCAGCATGGCCAGCGTGGTCGGGTGCAGCGACGCCGCGCGCTGGTCCATCACCGGTCCGGCCTCGCGTTCGACGACGGTGACGTCGAATCCCTGCCGCCCCAGGGCCAGGGCGCAGACCATGCCCACAGGGCCGGCGCCGACGATCATGATCCGTTTCTGCATCTGTCCTACGAGGCTCCTGTTCGCTTCCGTTCCGAAACGGACACGGAATCATTTAAGCGGAAGAAGGCATCGAGCGCGCGGCCAAATCCTTCCTCGCCGGTGTTGAGATGGGCGACGATCGACGTGTGGTTGTGGCCCGCCAGGCGGACCCAGCGCACAGGCACCCGGCCTGCCCGCGCCACGGCGTGCGCAAATTCCGCGCCGTACGTATCCAGGTGCCGGTTCTCGAATTCCGCAACGGCCACCAGCACCGGCAGCGGGCAGTCCGCGGCACGGCTCACGGGCGATCGCGCGGCATACAGGCTTTCGTCCGGGCCGAAATAGGCCGCCACATTGCCCGCATTGGGGTTGTCGGGGCGCCGGTCGGCACGCAGCCGGCCGCTGACCAGCGCCAGGCTGCGAACCCCCGCCGGCAGCCCGCCCAGCCCCGGCTCCAGCGCGGCGGTGGCCAGATGGCTGCCGCCCGCCGAATGGCCGATCACATGCACCCGCGCCGGGTCGCCGCCATGGGCGGCAATGCTGTCCCGTACCCAGGTCAGCGCGTCCAGCACGTCCCATGCGCCATCGGGCCAGGTGACGGCAGGCGCCAGACGGTATTCGACATTGACGCCGACATAGCCCAGCCGGGCGAACCAGTGCAGGACATTGTCATAGATCTCGCCATTCGCGCTCTTGGCACCACGGGTAAACGCCCCCCCATGGATAAAGACGACGACCGGCCGCGCCCCCTCCTGACCGTCGGGGCAGAAGATGTCGAGCACCTGCCGCGCGTCGGGTCCGTAGGCAATGTCACGGACAACCTTCGCGGCCTTGGGCGCGCCGGCGGCCAGCGGGGAATACAGCGCCACCATCTCCGCACGATGGGCCACGATATCGTCGTTCCAGCACGCCCCGATCGTCCGCATGCGGGCGCGCTGCTCCGGCGTCAGCTGGGCGAAACCCGTCGGATCGCACAGGAAATCGTCACGCACCAATCGCCCGCCCTCACAGATCTGCATCTTTTTCAATCATGTGATCTATTTGACGGCAGGTTTCGACCGATCGTCGACACGCACCCCTCCTGCCTTGCTCGCAGGCTAGGCAAAAATACAATTCTCTGTCAAAGTATTTTGTAGCGCCGAATTGTATTCCTATGCATAGTGAAGTTCCGCCCTGATGAGGCTCAGGCGGCACGTGCGTATATCAAGGACGAGAGTGACCCATGAGTGAGACGAGCAAGCTGAGACATATCGCCCTGTCCGTGCCGGACCCCGAGGCGGCGGCGACATTCTTCGAACAGGCTTTCGGCATGCAGCGCGCCGGCCGCGCCATGCGGGGCATCTATATGTCGGACGGCATCGTGAACATCGCGCTGCTGAATTTCGGCGACGAGCCGGTACCGGGCTTCGAAAATCAGAAGGGCTATTACGGCCTGATCCATTTCGGCGTCTGGGTCGACAGCCTGGAAGAAGCCGGCAGCAAGGTGACCGAGGCCGGCGGCGCCTATGTGACCGGCCGCAAGGAAACCGATCCGAACGTGTTCTACGAGGTCAAGTACAAGACCCCCGAAGGCATCGTCTTCGACATGACCGAGAGCGGCTGGCGCGGCGCGGTCAAGAACGTGGTCGCGGCCTGACACCGTGACACGCCTGTCCCACCCCCCGTCCCGGCCCGGACCCGATGACGCCATGGCGATCCTGACGCGCGTCCCGCTGGCCGAGCCCGCCTGGATGATGCTGGCGCGGCATGGAAGCGTCGTCGAATGGCCGGGGCCGGCCACACCGGTCGCGCTGCTCGACCAGGGGGTGCGGGCGCAGGTCCGTCTTGTCGTCACCAACGGCTCGGTCGGGCTGTCGGCCGACGACATGGCGGCACTGCCCGCGCTGCGATGGGTCTTGTGTACCGGGGTGGGGCACGAGAATGTCGATCTCGGTGCGGCGCAGGCGCGGGGGGTGCTGGTATCCAATACCCCCGGCGCAAACGCCCACACGGTGGCCGATCACGCCATGGCGCTGCTGCTGGCCATCTCGCGCGACCTGCTCCGGCTGGACCAGGGCGTGCGCGCGGGCCGGTGGGAGGATCTGCGCCAGCCGCGCCCGGCGCCGCACGAGCGCACGCTGGGCCTGCTGGGTTTCGGGCAGATCGGCCAGGCCATCGCCACCCGCGCGCTGGGGTTCGACATGCGCGTCCTCTATCACGCCCGCGCCCCGCGTCCCTTCAGGGGCGCGGAACATGTGGCCGACCTGACGGCCATGGCCACGCGCGCCGACTATCTGGTGGTGGCCTGCCCCGGCGGGGCGCAGACGCGCCATCTGGTCGATGCCGCATTGCTGCGGGCACTCGGGCCGCAGGGGTTCCTGGTCAATATCGGGCGCGGCAGCGTGGTCGATACCACGGCCCTGATCGCGGCGCTGGAGGACGGCGTCATCGCCGGCGCCGCGCTGGATGTGTTCGAGGGCGAACCGCTCGCGCCGCCACGGCTGCGCGCGCTGCCCAATCTCATCCTCACGCCCCATCTGGCCGGCCGGTCGCCGCAGGCGCAGGCCGCGCAGCTCTCGGCGCTGGAAAATCATATCGCTGCTTGCATGCAGGGCAAGTCTCCGCCGAATCTGGTACACAGTTGAAGCGGGATTGAACGCAAGGAGCCCTTCATGTCGACATATGCCGAAGATATATATAACCGCCTGGCCGAACAGATCATCCATGGCCAGTTGCAGCCCGGCCAGAAACTGGACGAGCAGGGCCTGGCCGCCAGCTTCGGCGTGTCGCGCACCCCGGTGCGCGAGGCGCTGAAGGAACTGGCGGCAAGGGGACTGATCGAATTCCAGCCCCGGCGCGGGGCGGTGGTCACGCAGATCAGCCTCGACCAGCTGGCCGACATGCTGGACGCGGAGTGCGAGATCGAGGCGCTGTGCGCCCGGCTGGCGTCGCAGAAAATGAACGCGCTGGAAAAGAGCCTGCTGCAGGACCTGTACGAGCAGGGCAAGGACGCCTCCGCGCGCGGCGACCGCAAGGCGTACTGGGCCATCAACCAGCAGTTCCACGATTTGATCGGACGCGGCGCCCACAACCATACCCTGGCGGAACTGATGCGCGACCTGCGCACCCGCCTGGCCGCATTCCGCCAGGCCCAGCCGCTGGAAAACGGCGAGCGCCTGACCCGGTCGCATGACGATCATGGCGCGGTCATGCGGGCGATCGTCGCTGGCGATCCCGAGACCGCCTACACCGTCATGCGCGACCACAACGCCCGGCTGGCGGCCGGCGTGCTGCAATTGCTGCGCAGCCGCGAGCAGGACGGCGCGCGGCCATACGCCACGCTCTACGCCACCGTCTGAGAGCCTGACCGTAAATGCGTGCTGATGGCGATCCGACGCGCGTTTTCTGCGCTTCACTGCTCACGGCCATAGAGGCCGCTGCGCTGCGATGCTCGAAAACACACGCCGGCCGCGGCCCTGTCGGGCCGCTCTCGCTCACCAGCCCACATTTCCGGTCAGGCTCTGACACCGCCCGGCTGCGCCGGGCCTTCCAGAAGGAGCATCGATGTCGGTCACTTTCAGCCTCAACGGCAAGCCCGTCATCTTCGACGGGCCCGACGACGTGCCCCTCCTGTGGGCGGTGCGCGAGCATTTCGGCCTGACGGGCAGCAAGTTCGGCTGCGGGATCGGCATGTGCGGCGCCTGCACCATGCATCTGGACGGCGAGGCCGTGCGCACCTGCGTCATGGCCGTCGGCCATGTGCGCGGGCGCGCCGTGACCACGATCGAGGGATTGCCGACCGACGAGACCAATCCCGTGCATCAGGCCTGGAACGAACTGGACGTGCCGCAATGCGGCTACTGCCAGTCGGGCATGATCATGGCCACCACGTCCCTGCTGGCCCGCAATCCCAATCCCACCGATCAGGATATCGACCAGGCCATCACCAATCTCTGCCGCTGCGCGACCTATATCCGCATCCGCGCGGCCATCCACGCCGCCGCCCGGCGGGCGTGAGAGGAGGCACGGTCATGTCGCACCACCCATCCCCTGTCCTGCTGGGCCGGCGCCGTTTCCTCGAGGTCGCGGCCGCCTTCGGCGCGGTGCTGGCCGTCCCGCTGGACGCCGCCATCGCCCGGCGGGGCGAGGTCGCGGAATCCGAACTGACGGACTGGATCTTCATCGACCAGGCGGGCACCGTCACCCTCGGCCTGTGCCAGCCAGAGGTCGGCCAGGGCTCGTACACCGTCCTGCCCAGTATCCTGGCCGAGGAGCTGGATGCCGACTGGCCGGCCGTCGCCGTGCGCTGGGTGATGGGGCGCGACGCCTACAAGATCCAGTTCCGCAACGAGAAACCGTCGCAGAAGGAAGGCGCCTCCACCTCGACCACCAAGCTGTACGCCCGGCTGCGCACCGCCGGCGCGGCGGCACGCATCATGCTGGTCAGCGCCGCCGCCACGCGCTGGGGCGTGCCCCCCGGACAGTGCGAGACGCGCGACGGCTGGGTACACAACCGGGCGACGGGGGAAAAACTGGCCTACGGCACGCTGGCCCCCGACGCGGCGAAGCTGCCCGTACCGTCCGATCCGCCGCTGAAGGACCGCAGCGCCTTCCGGCTGATCGGCAAATCCCTGCCCCGCCGCGACACGGCGGCCAAGACCAATGGCTCGGCCATCTTCGGGCTCGACGTCACGCTGCCGGACATGCTCAACGCCGCCATCCGCATCGCGCCGGCCATCGGCGGATGGCTGGTCGATGTCCGCAACGAGGCCGAGGTGCTGAAACAGCCCGGGGTGCGTCACATCCTGAAACTCGATGACGCCGTCATCGCCGTCGCCGATCGCTACTGGCAGGCCCAGCGCGCCGTCGACCTGCTCGATGTCGTCTTCTCGGCCGGCGAGAACGGCCACCTGTCGACCGCGCTGATCGACAATCTGGCCGAGGCGGGGCTGGAGGCCGAAATCGGCGTGCCCGCACTCTCGCAGGGCGACGCGCTCAAGATCATCGGCCAGCATCCGGACCGGGTGATCGAAAGCCGCTTCAGCGTTCCACACCTGGCCCATGCCGCGATGGAGCCGATGAACGCGACGGTCCATGTGCAGAAGGACCGGGTGGATGTCTGGGGCTCGATCCAGAGCACGGACGCCACCGTCTCGGCCGTGGCCAAGATCTGCGGCATGCATGAGGACCAGGTCCACCTGCATGTCGGCTTCCTGGGCGGCAGTTTCGGCGGCAAGATCGTGCCGGCCTTCGTCGCGCAGGCAGCCAAGGCGGCCAAGGCGCTCGGCCGCCCGGTCAAGCTGATCCGCACGCGCGAGATGGATATCCAGCACGATCATTTCCGGCCCAACAACAAGGGCCGGCTGCGCGCGGTGCTGGATGCCGACGGCTACCCGCTGGCGGTCCACGCGCGGGTCTGCGGCCAGTCGCTGTTCGCCACCACCCGGCCGTACTGGCTCACCAAGACACCGCTGGGCGATTACGACGAAAGCATGGTCGACGGGCTGTACCAGCAGACCTACGCCATCCCCAACTTCCATGTGGACGTCATCCAGACGCCGCTGCCGATCCCGGTCTATTTCATGCGCTCGGTCGGGTCGAGCGCCGGCGTGCTGTTCTGGGAAAGCTTCATCACCGATCTCGCCCATCATGCCGGCATCGACCAGTACGCCTATCGCCGGCACCTGCTGCGCAACTACCCCGCCGGGCTGCGGGTCCTGGACGCGGCTGCCCAGGCGGCAGGATGGGACCGGCCGGCCGGCCCGGACATCGCACGCGGCATCGCCTTCAACACCTATTTCGGGCGCGGCGGCTCGTTCGTGTCGGAATGCGCCGAGGTGGTGGAACTCAAGCGCGTGGGCGACCGCTGGAAGGTGGCCCGCGTGGTCTGCGCGATGGATGCCGGGCTGGTCGTCAACCACAATACCTTCAACGCCCAGATCCAGGGCGGAGTCGGTTTTGCCCTGACCTCCGCGCTGAAAAGCGAAATCACCTTCCGCGACGGCGCGGCGGAACAGTCGAACTTCGTCGACTATCCGCTGCTGTCCATCGCCGAAATGCCCGAAATCGTGCCGGTCATCGTCGAGAGCGACCGGCCGCCCCAGGGCGCGGGCGAGATCATGGTGGCGCCGCTGGCCCCCGCCATCTCGCAGGCATTGCTCCACGCCACAGGACGCCGGCCGGACCGCATGCCGTTCCGCGCCGAATGGTTCCAGGCGCGCGCATAGCGCCGCACCGCCGCACCAATAACAGAATCATCCATGAACCATCAGGAGAAACAGAAAGTGTCCGCACCGTTCCATCTCGCCTTTCCCGTGGACGATCTCGACGCCGCCCGCCATTTCTATGGCGAGGTCCTGGGCTGCCCCGAGGGGCGCAGCTCCGATAGCTGGATCGATTTCGACCTGTTCGGCAACCAGATCGTCACCCATTGCACCGGCCCCCGCGACCCCCAGGGCGGCACGGGCAGCGGCGCGGTCGATGGCCACAATGTGCCGATCCCGCATTTCGGCGTCGTGCTGGACATGGAAAGCTGGGAGGCGCTGGCCGAGCGCGTGCGCGCGCACAATATCCCCTTCGTCCTGGAACCGCAGGTCCGCTTCAAGGGCCTGCCGGGCGAGCAGGCCACGATGTTCTTCTTCGACCCGGCCGGCAATGCCCTGGAATTCAAGGCCCTGCGTTCGATGGACCAGCTGTTCGCCAAACAGTGACCAGCGGCCGCAACCGCATGCGCCGCGCCGCCTGCGCGGCCCTGCTGCTGATCGGGGCCGGCGCAGCGCCGGCCCGCGCGGCGGGCCAGGCCACCATTCCCGACCAGGAGGCGGTGGCGCGTGGCGCCTATCTGGCGGCGGCCGGGGACTGCGTGGCGTGCCACACGGCACCCGGCGGCCGTCCCTTCGCGGGCGGACGGGCCATCCGTACCGCCTTCGGCACCCTGCTGGGCAGCAACATCACGCCCGACACCGCAACCGGCATCGGCGGCTGGACGGACGCGCAGTTCCTGCGCGCGGTCAAGCGCGGGATCGGCGGCAAGGGCCAGCGGCTTTATGCCGCCATGCCGTTCAATACCTATGCCAGGGCCAGCGACCGCGACATTCTGGACATCAAGGCCTATCTCGCCAGCCTGCAGCCGGTACGCAACGCGGTGGCGACCAACCAGTTCTCTTTTCCCTTCAATATCCGCCTGCTGTCAGCCTTCGTCTGGTCGATGCTCTATTTCGACCCGGCACCGTTCCGCGCCGATCCCGCGCGCGACGCGCAATGGAATCGCGGCGCCTATCTGGTGACCGGCCTGGGTCACTGCACAACCTGCCATTCGCCCAAGAACCGCCTGGGGGCCGACGATGTGCGCGCCTATCTGGGCGGCGCACCGCTGGAAGGCCTGTTCGCCCCGGCGCTGGATGACGCCGCCCGCACCGGATTGGGCGGCTGGACGGAGGAGGACATCGTCGCCTACCTGCGCACCGGCACCAGCCGCCGCGCGGTCGCGGCCGGCCCGATGGCCGAAGTCGTCAGCCGCTCGACCCAGTTCCTGACCGACGCCGACCTGCGGGCAATCGCGGTCTATCTGCGCTCGGTGCCCACACCACCCGGGCAGGAGGCCACGCCGCCCGCCCCACCGGGCACGGCGGCGATGGAAGCCGGCGCGCGCCTCTACGGCGAAAGCTGCCGCGCCTGCCACGGCGCCGACGGGCAAGGCATCCCGGGCATGGTCCCGGCCCTGGCCGGCCACGCGGGCGTCCAGTCGGCCGATCCGGCCAGCGCCCTCAACGTGATCCTGCAAGGCGCCCAGTCCGCGATCACACGCGGCAACGATCGCGGCACCAGCATGCCGGCCTTCGCCTGGAAACTGACAGACACCCAGGTCGCCGACGTCACAACCTTCGTACGCAACAGCTGGGGCAACCGCGCCGCCCCCATCACCCCAGCCGACGCGGCCCGCGCCCGCCAGGCACTCAACGCTCCCCAATCCCTTCCGCGCTGAACGGCAATTTTTTAAATCCGCATTGTACGGATCGCGATGCAGGCCCCTACCCGCCCGTAACCTGCCGCGTCCATTCCGGCAGGTTGTAGTAATTCGAAATCCGCGCGACCTTGCCCTCGCGCAGGGTAAAGAACGCCCCCGCCGGCAGCACATAGGTCTGGCCGGCGGCCTCCGGCAGCCCCTCGTCGGTGCTCAGATAGGTGCCATGGACGACGAATTCCGCCGCCGCCCGGCTGCCATCGTCATTGACCATCACCACCACGTCGCGGATCTCCTCGCGATAGCAGCGGTCCATGCGTTGCAGAAAGGCGCGGAACGCCGCCACCCCGCTCTCGCTGCCGCCCTGGTTGATGTCATGCACGACATCATCGGTCAGCAGGGCCAGAAAGGCCGCGCGGTCGCCGGAATTGAAGATGCGGTAATAGCTCTCGATGACCGCACGCGCGGTGGCAATGGACATGACGGGCTCCGATCGGTCAGGCAGGATATCCGACAGTCTGATAAGGCCCTTGCCACGGCGAGGGAATGTCGGGGCCAGCCCATCGACACAAAAAAATCGACCCGATCCGCTCTTCCTGTGTTTCATGTCGGAACCGAACCGTCATCCGACGCGAACATTCGGGTGACAGGCCGACAGGCCCGACATGATAGCCGGGAGCCCTGCCGGTCAGAAGGAGGATTGTCCGCATGCCCAGCCGTACCGGCCGCCTGCTCGCGATGCTGGCCCTGCTGGCCCTCCCGGCGGGCGGGGCGCATGCCGCATCCGGCGATCCGGCCGCCTGCGCACCGGTCCGCCTGTCCAATGTCGGCTGGACGGATGCCGAAGCCGTCACCGCCGTCGCCGCCACGCTGTTCGAGGCCCTCGGCTACGCCCCCCGCACGCCGATGCTGGCCCTCACCATGACCTATGTGGCCATGCGCGACCGGCGCGTGGACGCGTTTCTCAGCAACTGGGAACCCGCGGGCAGCACCCCGATCGCCCCATTCCTTGCCGACGGGTCGGTAGAACGGCTGGCCACCAACCTGTCGGGCGCGCATTACACGCTGGCGGTGCCCGATTATGTCTGGCAGGCGGGCCTGCGCGACTATCGCGACATCGCGGCATGGGGCTCGCGCCTGGGCTACATGATCTTCGGCCTGGAAGCCGGCAATGACGGCAACGCGCTGGTGCTGGACATGATCCGCACCAACCAGTTCCAGTTGCAACGCTTCCGCCTGGTGGAAAGCAGCGAACAGGGCATGCTCAGCCAGGTCGACCGCACGATCCAGAGCCACCGCCCGATCGTGTTCCTGGCGTGGGAGCCCCATCCCATGAACCTGCGCTTCGCCCTGCGCTACCTGACCGGCGGCGACAAGGTCTTCGGCCCCGATGGCGGGGCCACCGTCAATACCGTGATCCGGCGCGGCTACCGCACGGACTGCCCCAACGCGGCGCGGCTGCTGGCCCAAATCCGCTTCACGATCCCCGACGAGAACATCATGATGCTGGCCATCCAGCGCGACCATATGCCCCCGCCCCAGGTCGCCCGGCACTGGCTGCGCGACCATCCCGATGCCTGGCACACCTGGCTGGACGGCGTGACCACCCGCGACGGCGCGCCGTCCCTGCCCGCCATACAGGCATTTCTCGCGCCCGGTGGATGAATCTGACGGATTGAATGAAATTTATGTCGTATCGGGACAAGAGGCACGCGCTTATGGTTCCGTATCCTCGTTTCGGACAAGAAATCAAACCGCCCGGCACGGGCCGGCCACGATCGGGAGAATGATCATGTCAGAAGGGGCATCGGCCGGCATCAAGCCGCGCCTGCGCGTCGGCTTCATTCTCGCCGAGCATTTCACGCTGTCCGCCTTCGCCTTGTTCGTCGACCATCTGCGCCTCGCCGCCGACAAGGACGATCGCAGCCGCCCCATCCATTGTTCCTGGCAGGTCCTCTCCGCCTCGGTCCATCCGGTGCGCTCCAGTTGCGGCGTGGCCATCGCGCGCGACGCCCCGCTGGGCGATCCCAGGGCCTTCGACCATATCGTCGTGGTCGGCGGCCTGCTGCACGGGCAGGAGCAGATCGATTACGTCACCACCGCCTGGCTGCGCCGCGCCGCCGCCATGGGCATCACCCTCATCGGCGTCTGCACCGGCACCTTCGCCCTGTGCCGCGCCGGGCTGATGGACAATCGCCGCGTCTGCGTCAGCTGGTACCATCGCCAGGATTTCCAGGAGGCCTTTCCCACCCACGAGCCGGTCAGTGACCAGATGTTCCTCGACGATGGCGACCGCATCACCTGCTCCGGCGGCGGGGCGGCGGCCGACGTGGCCATGCACCTGATCGAACGCAGCATCGGCCGCCCGGCGGGGCTCAAGGCCAGCCATATCCTGCTGATGGAACGCGCCGGCGCCGCCGGCAACCAGACAAGGCTGCAACCCCAGCCCCCGACCCTGGCCTCGGCAACCCGCTTCGCCGACCCGCGGGTGCGGCGCGCGGTGTTACACATGGAACAGAACATGGCGCGCCCGCTGCCGATCGCGCAGCTCGCCGCCCGGCTGGGCATCTCCAGCCGCCAGCTCGAACGGCTGTTCCAGACCACGCTGGGCCGCAAGCCGCAGGATTTCTATCGCACATTGCGCCTGCGCCACGCCCGCGCCCTGCTGGAAGCCGGCGAAATGAGCGTGACCGAGATCGCCATCGAGATGGGCTTTTCCGACTGCTCGCATTTCTCCCGCCATTTCAAGAGCATGTTCGGCATCAGCCCCAGCGCCTGCCATCGCACCGCCCTGCCCGACTTCGCCGCCCGCCGCGCCGCGCCGGACGTGCTGTCCCATGCCGGCATCAGGCTGTTCTCCGACCGGTAAAGACAACCCGACCATGGCCTATGCCGACGCCCATATCCTCATCGTCACCTGCGCCAGCCAGACGGGTCTGGTCGCCGCCTGGTCGGGCTGCCTGTTCGACGCGGGCGCGAACATCATCGAGATCCATCAGCATGCGGATCTGGCGGAGGGCCAGTTCTTCATACGCATCGCCTTTACCGCCGCCACCCCGCCCGACCGGGCGATCCTGACCCAGGTGGCGGCCCGGTTCGACGCGCACTGGCAGTTCTACCCGGCCGGCGCGCGGCAGCGCGTGCTGATCATGGTGTCGAAATTCGACCATTGCCTGGCCGACCTGCTCTATCGCTGGCGCATCGGCGAACTGGCGATGGACCCGGTGGCCATCGTGTCGAACCACCCGCGCGAGGCCACCCGCGCCGTCGCCACCGACGGCATCCCGTTCCACTACCTGCCCGTCACCCCCATGACCAAGGCGGCGCAGGAAGAGCAGCTATGGCGCCTGGTGGCCGAAACCGGGGCCGACCTGGTCGTTCTGGCCCGCTACATGCAGGTATTGTCGAACGAGATGGCGGCGAAACTCTCCGGCCGCTGCATCAACATCCACCATTCCTTCCTGCCCAGCTTCAAGGGATCGCGCCCCTATCACCAGGCCCAGGCCCGCGGCGTCAAGCTCATCGGCGCCACCGCCCACTACGTCACGGCAGACCTCGACGAAGGTCCGATCATCGAACAGGATGTCGAACGGATCTCGCACGCCGACACGCCCGACGACCTGATCCGCAAGGGCCGCGACGTGGAACGGCGCGTGCTGTCCAAGGCCGTGCATTACCATCTGCAACGGCGGGTGATCGTCAACGGGCATCGCACGGTGGTGTTTCCTGACTGACCAGCCCGGCCATGTCTTTCATCCCTGGGGCGGTGTATATGATCGCGGACATTTCCCAGAAGATGAATATTTTCGATGAAAAAAGTCATTATTATTACAAACCCGACGGCCGGACATCATAGTCGCTCAAGAATTTCCCGCTTCGTACGCCATCTGGAACAGGCCGGCCTGCGCCCGACGCTCGCGCAGACACAATATCCCGGCCACGCGACCATCCTCGCCCGCGACGCCGCCGCCAGCGGGCTCTATTCCCACATCATCGCGGCAGGCGGAGACGGCACGATCGCGGAAGTCGCAGCGGGCATGATCGGCACCTCCGCCATCCTGGGCATCCTCCCCCTCGGTTCGGCCAACGTGCTGGCGCACGAGCTGAAGATCCCCTTCAACGAGATCAGGAACGCCACCCTGATCCAGGCCGGCCATTTCACGACCATCTGGCCAGGCTATCTCCACACCAAGGCGGGGCGCCAGCCTTTCGTACAGATGGCCAGCATCGGGTTCGACGCCCACATCGTCCACGGCACCTCGACGCGCCTGAAAGCATGGGTGGGCCGCGCCGCCTATGCCGTCAGCACGCTCTCATCCCTCTTCCGGTTCGAACTGACGGAATTCACCGCGCTGATCGACGATATTCCCTATCGGGCCACAACCATCATCGTCTCGAAAGGATCGCTCTACGCCGGAAAATACGAGCTGACGCGCCATTCCGCGCACGGGGACAGGAATTTTTCCGTCATCCTGTTCGAAACATCCGGCAAGCTGGCCCTGGTCAAGACCATCCTCTCGCTGTTCCTCGGCAGGATCGAGCAGCAGAAGGGCACGCGAACCCTGACGGCCTCGACCATCCAGGTGCCATCCCCCGCCGCCATTCCCATCCAGAGCGACGGCGACCGCAAAGGATTTTCCCCGGTCCATCTCGATATTTCCACATCGCCGCTGCACGTGGCGACGGGTCCTACCCCTCCGCCGGCAGGGTAAAGACCACCGGTTCCACCCCCAGATCGGCCAGCAGGCGGGTCAGCACGGCGCGGGGGATCACCCAGGTTTCCGTATTGTCCAGCGGATGACAGGTGATGGCATCGGCCTCCAGCAGAGAGGATTCGATGGCAAAGCGGACCTGGTGCTGCGTATCGGCCACCAGGCTGAGCGGCCCCAGCGCACCCGGTTCGGTGTCGAGCACCGCACGCATCAGTTCCGGACTGCCGAAGGACAGGCGCTTGGTCCCGATCAGCCCCGGCAGGGCCTTCATGTCCAGCCGCCGGTCCGCCGGCACACTCACCAGCACCAGAACGCCCTTTGCATCCTTCAGGAAGGCATTCTTGGTATGCACCCCCTCCAGCCCCGCATAATGCAGATGCGCTTCCTCCACCGTGCGGACGGGCGGATGGCTGACGCCGTGCGGCTGGAAATCCAGCCGCTCCAGCAGGGCACGCAGATCTTCACGCATCAATGGATGTTCCTTCTCATGCGCCCAGCATGCCGAGCGCCCGCAGATGGTCAAGCAGCACCCGCGCCGCCTCGGCAGGGTCCGGATTGTCCAGCACCCGCCCTCCACCAGCCGGCGCGGCCGACCCGATCAGCCGGGGGCGCGCACGATAGGGTCGCTCCGTCCCTTCCAGCGGGGCGATGGTCTCCGCATCCGCCACAGCGACCGTATGCATCGCCACCCGCCGCGCGCGGTCGAAGACAAAGGGCGGCGCCGGCGCCGCATCATGCGCGCACAGGATGCAGGGCAGCCTGATCCGCGCGTCCTGCCGCGCCCCCAACGGCAGGCCGATCGTCACCGGCAGCCAGCCGTCCGCCACGGTGCCGATCGCCACCACACCGGCAAGCAGCGGCCAGCCAAGCCGCTCGGCCAGCAGATAGGGCAGCATGCCGCTATCCTCGCCACCGCAGGCCCGCGACCCCGCCAGCACCAGATCGGGCGGCGCGGCAGACAGATGCGCGGCCAGAATCGCGACGGGATCGCCCACCCCCCGCAGACACGCGATCTGTCCCAGCCCATGACCGGCCGCCTGCCCCAGGGCCGCCGCCGGCAGACCCACATGCAACCCACCGACCGCCCCACCCGCCGACAGCGCCAGCCCGATGGCCGCAATCTCGCCGCGCGGCGGAGCCGGACGGCCGGAGACAGGGTCGACCCCGCCCGAGAGCAGCACCACGCTGCGCATCACCCTCCCCCCCGCAGCAGGGCGATCAGCGCCGGCATGACCGCCTGCGCATCGGCAATGATCGACAGCCCCGCCCGCGCAACGATCGCCGCATGCAGGTCGGTATTGACCGCCACCACATGCTCCACCTTGCCCAATCCCTGAAGATGCTGCGGCGCGCCGGCAATGCCGAACGCCAGATAGCAGCGCGCATCCAGCACCGTGCCCGACGCGCCAACCTGCGCCGCGCGCGGCATCAGCCCGGCATCGCACACCACACGGCTCGCCCCCTCGGTCGCGCCCATAAGGTGAGACAGGGTATGGAAACTTTCAAAATCCCGCACCCCCTGCCCCGCCGCCACCACGAACGGCGCCTCGGCCAGGGGAATACCGGCAGCCTGCGCCGCGATCACCGGCCCGACCTCCATCCGCGCCTCCATCGCCGGCACGTCCGGCGGCGGGCATGCCCGGCCCTCGCGCCGCATCCCGCCATAGGGCGCGACACGATCGATCGGCAGGGTCAGCACTCGGGCCGGCATGGCCGCCCGCTCGCGCCACGCGGCCCCAACAGGCCGAATCGCCTGGCGCGCGCTCAGCATTTCAATTCCGGTCTGGATCGGCCACCCCGACCGCGCAGCCAGCCGGCGCGCCCAATCCCCCCCCGCCGGCGTTTCCGCCAGCACCACATGGCGCGGCGCAAACGGCACCAGCGCCGCCAGCATCACCCCCGGCATCGCGTCCGGACCAATGGCCGTATCCAGCCACACCACACGGTCGGCACCCGCCTCGCCCACCGCCTCGCCCGCATCTCTCCCAGCCAGCAAGGCAACGACGCCACCATCCGCCCCCGCCAACGCACGCGCCGCACCCAGTGTCTGGCGCGCCCAGCGATCCAGCCGCCCATTCGGCGCCTCGACGACCGCCGCAACCCAGAAGACAGGCGTTTCGACGCGAATCATCACGGGCTCACGCGGCCCGGCATCCGGCGCAATCGCCATACCATCCCAGCCGGCGCGTGCCAGACGCGGCCGGGCACCGCCCGGCACCAGGCAACGCGCCCGTTCCGCACGCGGATCGCGTCTGGGCCGCCTCGTCATCGCACCGTTGCTCATGCCACCACCGCCGCCAGCACCAGTTCGGCCACGTCACGGATCTCGGGGCGCGGCCCGGTCACGCCTTCCAGCATCGCGGTGCAGCCGGGGCAGGCCACCGCCACCAGGCTCGCCCCCGCCGCTCGCGCCTGCTCCATCCGCAGGTCCGGAATCCGGGTGACGGCATCGACATCGCTGACCGGACTGCCGCCCCCGCCGCCACAGCACATGGCGCGCATGCCATGACGCGCCATTTCCACCCGGTCGGTGCAGGCTGCATCCAGCAGGCGGCGGGGCGCATCGATCTCGCCATTATACCGGCCCAGATAGCAGGGATCGTGATAGGCAACGCGCGCACCTTCCCGCCGCTCCAGGCGCAGCCGCCCGTCGCGCACCAGCTCGTCCAGCAGGCCGGTATGGTGCTGAACCTCCCACCGGCCGCCCAGCGCCGGATATTCATTGCGCAGCACATGCAGCACATGCGGATCGGCGGTAACGATCTTCGTAAAGCACCGCGCCTTCAGCGCCGAGATGGCTTCCGCCGCCAGAGACTGGAATGTCGCCTCATCCCCCAGACGGCGCGCCAGATCCCCGCAATCAACCTCGTCCGCGCCCAGGGTGGCGAAGCGCAGTCCGGCCCGGCGCATCAGCGTGACCAGCGCCCGCAATGTGCGGCCATAGCGCGCGTCGAATGCCCCCTCACCCAGCCACAGCAGGATGTCCGTCTCGCCCCCCGGCGGCAGCACCGGCACATCAAGGGCCGCAATCATGTCCCCCCGCGCCGCCAGATCCCGACCGCCTGGCTCGGCCCGCTCGCGCGAAGCCCGCAATGCCTGTGCCGCGCCGTCACGCGTCGCCCCCAGCATCAGGGTCTGTCCCCGCCGCAGCGCCACCACCGCGTCGACATGCTCGATCAGCATCGGACACTCCTCGACACAGGCGCGACACGTGGTGCAGGCCCACAGCATGTCGCGATGCAACACATTGCCGACGATGGGCTGCCCCATTCCCCCCTTGCCCTGCAACATCGGCACCGATGGCGCCGGCCGCCCGGCATAAGGAGGCGGCACGGCACGCATCGCCCCCGACAGGGTCTGGATCAGCGCCTTGGGGTTCAGACGCTGCCCGGCGGCGAAAGCAGGGCACGCCTCCTCGCACCGCCCGCACTGGATGCAGGCATCAAAAGCAGCCAGTTCCGGCCCCGAAAAATCGGCAGGCACCAGCACGCCCAGACGCGGCGCCGCAAGATCGAGCGGCCGTAACCCCGTATCGCGCCCCTTCCCGCTGAAACGGCCCGGCCGCGTATGACCGGCCAGCCATGCCACGCCGGCCAATGCATGGCGCATCGGCCCCAGCGCCACCAACCGCAGCAGCGCCACCCCGCCCAAGCCGCCCAGCACCACCGACAGGATCACCGGCAGCGCCGGCGCACCGATCGCCATGAACAGGGCGGCCAATCCATTGCCCACACACCATGCGGCCAGAGCTGCCGGCAGCCACAGAAATGCGCCTCCCGACAAGGCGGGCGGCATCTTCGGCACCCGTCGCCGCCACACCAGCAGCGCACCGATACCCCCCATTCCGAAAACCAGAGCCGCCAGCGCCCAGACAATCCCCCCCGCACCCAGCAGAACCGCCAGCAGCGCCAGCGCCGACCCACCCAATACGCCCCCGGCCGCCATGGCATGCATCCGCGCGGCCGCCGGACGGCGCGCGACGACATGATGCACATCCACCAGATAGCGCCGAGGCACATGCCGCAGCCCCGCCAGCCAACCGGCCGCCGGGCGCCCCTTCAGCCAACGCGCCAGCAGCACCAGCCAGCCCACCACGGCCGCCAGCGCAATGCCCCCGATCTCCCCTGCGATCAGCGCCCGCATCAGGCTAGAGATCCTTGCACAGCCGCAGCGCGTCATAGAGCGCAGCATGGACGTTGCGCGCCGCCACGGCATCGCCGATACGGAACAGCGCATATTCCCCCGCCCGGATCCGCTCCATCACCGGCTGGGGCCGTCCGGCGACCAGCGCGTGCGCGTTGGTCTGCCCGTCATTGGCCGAGGCCGCCTTCAACCCGTCATAAACAGTCCTATCCGGCGCCCCGCCGCGATCGACCACGATGTGATCAACCACCCGCTCCTCTTCCGCGCCCGTCATGGTGTTGCGCAGCACGGCGACCAGCCGGTTGCCCTCGCGCCAGGTCTCGGTCAGTTCCATGTTCGGCGTCGTCACAACGTTCAGCCGATAGAATTCGCGCAGATGCACCGGCTGGTTGGTGGTACCGACCTCCTGCGCCACCAGCCGGTCATGCGTCACCAGCTCGACCAGACACCCCCGCGTCGCCAGCAATTCAGCCACCGAGGACGCATTATGCTGTCCCATTTCGTCGAAGATCAGCACACTGCCCGTCGGCGCAATCCGCCCCGCCAGCACGTCCCGCGTCGTATGGTGCAGGTCGCTGCCCGGATCGTCACCCCGGATCGCATCGCCGCCCGTCGCCACAATCACCACATCCGGTGCGCACAGCAGGATATCGGTCACCGTCGCGTCCTCGCCCAGTCGCAGGTCGACCCCCAGCTTGCGCACCTGCCCGTCCAGCCAGCGCACAATGCCCGACAGCGCCTCGCGCCACGTCGCGCGGGCCGCCAGGTTCACCTGCCCACCAGTGCGGTCCTCTCGTTCGAACAGCGTCACCTGATGGCCACGCAGGGCACAGACCCGCGCGGCCTCCAGCCCCGCCACGCCGGCTCCGACAATGACCACGCGCCGCGTCACCGGCGCCGGCACGATCTCGTGCGGCATCGTCGCCTCGCGGCCCGTCGCCGCATTCTGCAGGCACAGCGCGTCGCCACCGACATAGATCCGGTCGATGCAATAGCCCGCCCCCACACATTGGCGGATATCGTCCTCGTGCCCGGCAGCCAGTTTCCTGACCAGATGCGGGTCGGCGATATGCGCGCGGGTCATCGCCACCATGTCGACATGGCCCTCGGCCACCGCGCGGGCCGCCGTCGCCAGGTCGGTGATGCGCTGGGCGTGAAAAACGGGAATATCCACCGCCCGCTTGATCGCGCTGGCCAGGCCGAGAAAAGGCGCGACGGGAAACGCCATATTAGGCAGCGAGACCGCATGCGCCATCTCATCACGCGCCTGCCCGCCGATGACATTGACGAAATCGATCAATCCTCGACGCGCGTAGTCCTCGGCAATCGCAATACAATCCTCCTGCGTAAGCCCCCCCTTCATCAGTTCATCGCCCGACATGCGCATGCCGACCACGTAATCATCCCCGGTCGCCTCACGGATCGCGCTCAGCACCTCGATGCCGAAGCGCATCCGGTGTTCCAAACTGCCACCATAGGCATCGTGCCGGTGATTGACCGATGGGCTCCAGAACTGGTCCAGCAGATGCCCATGCGCCCCCGAGATTTCCAGCCCGTCCAACCCGCCCTCGCGACATCGCCGCGCGGCAGCTCCAAAGGCACGGACGACACGGGTAATATCCTCCGGCTCCATCTCCTTGGGGATCGACCGCGATGCCGGCTCGCGCCGGACCGAGGGCCCGATCACCGGCAGCCACGCATCGGTATCCCACCGCGTACGGCGCCCCATATGGGTCAACTGGATCATCAACCGGGCGCCATGGCCATGCACCCGGTCCGCGAACTGGCGGAAATACGGGATCACGCTGTCGTCGGAGACCGCGATCTGACTCCACGGCGTGGCCGGGCTGTCCAGTTCGACCGAGGACGAACCGCCGAACATGGTCAGCCCGATGCCGCCCTTCGCCTTTTCAGCGTGATAAAGCTGGTAGCGTTCCTGCGGTTTGCCATCGACGCCATAGCCCGGCGCATGGCTGGTGCTCATCACCCGGTTGCGGATGACCAGCGACTTGATGCGCAACGGCTTCAGCAGGGCATCGGCATAGGGGATCATATTCGTTCCTTCAGCCTGCCTGCCGCTGGCGTTCCTGGCGCGGGGCATAGCCGAACCGGTTACGGAAGGCGGTCGAGAAATGGGCCAGGGACATGAAGCCACAGGCAATGCCGATATCCGTGATCGACATGCCGGTCTGCCGCAGCAGGCGCCGTGCGCGCTCCAGCCGTGTCGCGGCCAGATAAGCGACCGGCGTGGCACCGGTATAGGTGCGGAACAGCCGTTCCAGCTGGCGTTCCGACAGGCCGGCGGCGCGCGCGATCTCACCCACGCTCAGCTTCTGGTCGATACGGCTTTCCATCAGCTGCACGGCCCGGCCCATCGATGGCGGCAAGGGGTCCAGCGTGGTGACGGGCTGAACCTCGCTCCCCGCCCGGTCGCGCTCCAGCAGGAACTGCGTCGCGATTTCGCGGGCGCGCGCCGGGCCGAGATGGGTGGCGATGATCCGCAGCATCATATCCAGCGGCACCGCACCACCGGTGCAGGTGATGCGATCGCGATCGATCACGAACATCTCGTCCACGATATCGATCTCGGGAAATTCCTCGCGGATCGCGCCCAGATTTTCCCAATGGATCGCACAGCGATAACCACGCAGCAGCCCGGCTTCGGCCAGGGCGAAAGTGCCGGTACACAACGCCCCGATCACGATCCGCTGCCGCGCCAGCCGGCGCAGCGCCACCCGCAGCTCCTGGCTGGTGGCGGAGCGGACATCGATCCCACCGCACACGAACAGCACATCGAGCCCCTCGGCGTCCCCCAGCGCTTCGGTCGGATGCAGCGACAATCCGTTGCTGGCGGCAATCGGCGCGCCATCCAGGCTCAGCACCCGCCAGCCATAATCCTCGCGCCCGGTCACTCGATTGGCCATGCGCAACGCCTCGATCGCGTTACTGACAGCGATCAGCGAATAGGTCTTCAGCGTCAGGAACCCGAAACGGCGCAGGCTGGCGAGGTCGCTGGCGCGTGGGGCCATCGCTCTAACGCTCGATCACGAGATCGCTGGTGGGGCGCGCGCAACAGATCAGGATCATGCCCTGGTCGATCTCACGCTGGCGGATGCCACCGTCATGTTGCATCTCCACCGTGCCGGATACCAACCTGCATTTGCACGTTCCGCACATGCCCCGCGCGCAGGATGCCGGCAGGCGCATCCCGGCTGCCCGCGCGGCGGACAGAACCGGCGTATCACCGGCACAGGCAATCTCGCGCCGGCTTCGGGTGAAGCTGACTGCATATTGCACGCCGCCAGGCACAGCCTCCTGATCGGAACCGTCGGCCTCCTGCGCCACCAGTTCACCGAAATCGAAACTCTCCTCGTGGAATCGCTCCATATCCAGCCCGGCTTGCATGGCCAGCGCCCGCACTGCCTGGCGATAGCCCTCCGGCCCGCAGACGAACCAGCGGCGGGCGAGCAGATCGGGCACCTCGCGCATCAGCAGCGCCCCGTCGATCCGCCCCATCGCACCCGGCCAACGCCGCCAGGGCGTATCGTGCTCGCAGGTGACCCGCACCCGCAGCGACGGCGCCTGGCTTTCCATCCATGCCAGTTCACGTTCGAAAATCAGGTCGTTCGGCGAACGGGCGGAATGCAGGAACACGGCATCAACATCGAAGCGCGTATCGACCATGTGCCGCACCATCGACATCACCGGCGTGATACCGCTGCCCGCCGAGAGAAACACATATCGTTCCGCCGCACCGTCCGGCGGCACATCCAGCACGAAATCCCCCGCCGGACCCAGTGCCGCAATCTCCATCCCCGGCTGCAGATGATCATGCAGCCAGTTCGACACCGGGCCGCCGGCCACGCGCTTGACCGTGATCGCCACCGCATCCGGCCTGCTAGGTGAGGAGGAGAGCGTGTAGCAGCGATGATACACGACATCCCCGATCATGACGGTAAAGGTCATGAACTGCCCCGGCCGGTAGCGGAACCGGCGCGGCGCGGGCGCGGTCAGGATAAAGGTCGCCACATCATGGGTCTGCCGCCGTACAGCACGGCAGACCAGCACTTCGTCCTGTTCGGGGTCCCAAAAGGGCAGCAGGGTCTCACTGGACATCATGCCGGCAGTCAGCCCAGATGCGCGTGCAGGCGCGCCAGGTACCAGAGCATGAATTTCTCGACCAGCCCTTCGGTATAGGGCGAATACGGGCCTGGCACATAGGCCGGATCAGCGACTCCGCGCTGCGTCATCTCCACCAGATCGGCATCCTGGCGGTTGGTCACGTTCCAGACGTCGGTCAGCTTCTCCAAATCGTAATCCACGCCTTCCACGGCATCCTTGTGGACCAGCCATTTGGTACGGACCAGCGTGCGCCCCTCATCCAGCGGCAGCGCGGTAAAGGTCACGATATGGTCGCTCATGAAATGATGCCAGGAATTGGGCTGCGTCCAGAAATGCAGTCCCCCCGCCGCCTTGTCGCGGATCGAACCCAACGGGATTCGGCAGGCCGCCATCGTGTCCATCGTCTGGCTTTCGCCCGCGCCATCCAGCGGCAGGCGTTCGGTGCGAAAGCCGGTCGGGCGATCGTCCAGATGCTCGATCAGGCGCGAGGGCAAACCCGCCTCCTCCCACGCCGTATGGGAGGTCTGGCGCAGCGTTTCATATCGCGCGGCCTGCTCCTGCCCTTCCGGCGTCAGTTCCTCGGGGGCGAAGCCGAACCCATAGGCGAAAAGCGGAATCGTCAGTTCGGGATGATTGGGCGTGCAATGGTAGCATTCGCGATTATTTTCCATCACGAGCTTCCAGTTGCCATATTCGATCAGGTCCGCCGAATGCGCAACGCGCGTGTTGCGCAGATCATGCGGTGCCAGATACGGCTCGATCTGCCGCGCCAGATCGTCGATATCGTCGGGCGGCGTTTCCGCCAGGCAGATGAACAGCAACCCGCCGACCGAGCGCAGCGCCACCGGGCGCAGCCCGTGGCAGGACGGGTCAAAACCGTCGCCCATATGTTCGGCGAATTTCAGGGCGCCATCCAGCCCATAGGTCCAGGCATGGTAGGGACAGACCAGATTGCCGACGATGGACAGCCCCGGCGGCAACAGCCGCGCGCCACGATGGCGACAGACATTGTGGAAGGCCCGGATCTGCTCGTCATCGCCCCGAACGATCACGACGGACGAAGCACCGATATCCACCGCCAGCGCGTCGCCAGCTTCCGGCACCTCGCATTCCACCGCGGCATAGATCCAGTGCTGGTGAAAAATGGCGTCCATATCGGCCCGGAAGATCTCCGGGTCGGTATAGAACGCGCTTTCCAGCGCATGTCCCGGTCGACGACGGGCGATCAGGCCCCGTACCGCCTCGGCATCGTATTTCGGCATGGCACAACGCTCTCCATCGGCCGGCGGCCGTCCTGTTGCGAAGGGCACGGGCACGCCCGCCTCCCGATCTCCACCTCGGACATTACGATATCGATATGCTGTTCCTGTTTTCTTTTTCCGTCATCCGTTTTTTTCAGACCGTCAGAAGCGAGAAAGAAATGCCCTTCGCTACCTCGCGCATTTGCGCCTCGACATAAGGCCCGAATGACCGCCAGACTTCGACATGAAAGGAGTGTGCGTCCGTCCGCCAGATCATCGCACCTGCCTTGTCCAGCAATGTGCGCGTCACCATCCCGACCGGAAAGGACGACAGGGCGAAATCCAGCGGACACAGACCGGCCAGGATATCAGCAGCCCGCGCACCTTCCAGCAGAAAGCCGACATTCCGGTCGCTGACCTCCACCAGACTGTGCGGCACCGGAGCCAGGGCCGCGTCCAGCCCCGCGCGTCCCTCCAACGTAGGCAGGATCAGCAATTCGAACGGCCCCAGCCGCAGCGCCGAGCCGCCTACACCAGACGCCACGCGCAGCATCGGTGGCGGGGCGTCCAACCCCAGCGACGCGGCGGCGGCATCCAGCGCCGCCGGGCGGCCCTGCACCACCAGCCGGACCATTGGGGGAAGGCCGGCAAGCGCGCAGCCTTCGGCGATCTCAACCATTCAGGCGCGCTCCCTCGGGATCGTAGAACACAGGATCAACCAGCATGACCTTGACCGCCGGGCCATCCAGGCTCGGCGCATACAGGCTGGTGCCCATCCGGCCACGGCCCCCCTTCACCATCGCAATCGCAATGGAGCGGTCGAGCGCCGGGCTGAAATAGGACGAGGTCACATGCCCCTCCGCCGACATCGGCATCGGGCTATCGGCGGCAGGAACAAGCTGCATGCCTTCTTCCAGCACCAATCGTGGATCATCGGTCAGCACGCCCACCATCTGCAACCGGTCCGGCGCATTCAGGGCCGGCAGAGCGAGGGCCCGCTTGCCGATAAAATCCGGCTTGACCTTGCTGACCGCCCAGCTACAGCCGACATCGCCGGGGGTCATGGTGCCGTCGGTTTCCTGCCCGACGATCAGGTACCCCTTCTCGGCGCGCAGCACATGCATCGCCTCGGTACCATAGGGCGTCAGGCCGAATGCGGCACCGGCCTGCCAGACCCGGTCCCAGACCGCCTGCGCCTGACTGGACGGGACGTTGATCTCGTAACCCAGCTCGCCCGTGAAGCTGACGCGGAACAGCCGCATCGGCACGCCGCCAATCGTGCCCTCGCGCAGCGCCATGTGCGGCATCGCGCCGGCCGAAATATCCAGCCCGTCCACCAGCGGCGCCAGAATGTCGCGCGCGCGCGGCCCCTGCAGCGCGATCACCGCCCATTGCTCGGTGATCGAGGTCAGCCATACATCCAGATCGGGCCACTCGGTCTGGAGGTAATCCTCCATCATGTTCAGCACGCCCGCCGCCCCGCCGGTGGTGGTGGTGACATGGAACCGGTCGGCGGCAATCCGCCCGACCACCCCGTCATCATAGACAAAGCCGCTATCCCGACACACCAACCCGTATCGGCATTTGCCGACGCCCAGCTTCGTCCACGCATTGACGTAGAAGCGGTTCATGAATTCCGCCGCGTCCGGCCCCGCCACCTCGATCTTGCCCAGGGTCGAGGCATCGAAGATCCCGGCCACCGCGCGCACCGCGCGGCATTCGCGCGCCACCGCCATCGCCATGTCCTCGCCCGCGCGGGGAAAATAGCGCGCGCGGCGCCACAGCCCGACATCTTCGAACACCGCCCCCTGCGCGCGCGCCCATGCATCCATCGGCGGCAGACGCAGCGGATCGAACTGGTCGCCGCGCGCATGACCGGCAAAGGCGCCGAACGTCACCGGCGTATAAGGCGGCCGATAGGTCGTCAGCCCGATCTCCTCCGGCCTGCGCCCCAGCACGTTGGAGACAATGGCCAGCGCGTTGACGTTGGAGCCCTTGCCCTGGTCGGTCGCCATGCCGGTGGTGGTGTAGCGCTTGACGTGCTCGATGGAGCGGAAACCTTCCCGCACCGCGAGCTTCACATCCTTGGCCGTGACGTCGTTCTGGAAATCAACAAAGGCCAGCGCCAGATGGCCGGGGCCACGGCGCGGCAACACGCCCGCGAAGCCCCCCGTTCCCGGTGCATCCTGGCGCGTCACCGTCCACACCGGCCCGGTCTCGCCACCCGCCGCCGCCAGCCCGGCCGCAACCCCATCGCGCAGCACGTCGTCCAGAGCGAAGACACCCCGGCAAGACCCGGCCGACCGCACGCGCTCGATCGATTCGCCGGGAAGATAGACACCCAGTGCATCGTCGAAACGCAGGGCCCCGCGTGCCTGGCTATGCAGATGCAGGCTGGGCGTGAAGCCCCCCGACATCAGCACCAGATCACACGAGACCGTCCGTCCCTTCCCGACCGTGCCATCCGCCCCGACCGGTGCCAGTTCGGCTCCCGTCACCCGCAGATGGCCATGGGCACGCTGAATGGTAGTGGCCGGCAGAACCTCGATTCCCCGAGCCCGCGCCGCCTCGACCAGCGGGCCGCCCGGCGCGGGGCGCAGATCGGCGATCGCCGCGACTTTCATCCCGGCCTCGGCTAGATCCAGCGCAACGCGATAGGCGGCATCGTCCGCCGTCACCACTATGGCCTTGCGGCCGCAGGCCACGCCGTAGCGATGCAGATAGGTCCGCGCGGCGCTGGCCAGCATGATGCCGGGTCGATCGTTGCCCTCGAATACCAGCACCCGTTCAAGCGCGCCCGCCGCCAGCACCACCTCGCGCGCCCGCACCTGCCAAATCCGCTCGCGCGGCATATCGGTCGGCGGCATCGCGAGATGGTCGGTCAGGCGCTGGTTCAGCGCCACCATGTTGTGCGGGCCGTAATTGAAGGCCGAACAACGGGTCAGCAGTTGCACATTCGGCAGCCGCTGCAGTTCGGCGACAATGCGCACCACCCACTCCCCACAGGGCAGGCCATCGATGAGGCTGTACGTATCGGTCAGCAGGCTACCGCCGCATTCGGCGTTCTCATCGCACAGGATGACCCGCGCCCCCGCCTGCCCCGCCGCCAGCGCCGCCGCAAGGCCAGCCGGGCCACCGCCCGCCACCAGTACGTCACAATGGGCGTAATGCAGCGCATAATGGTCGGGATCCGGCGCGGTGGGCGCGCGGCCCAGCCCGGCGGCACGGCGGATCAGCGGTTCGTAAACCTTGTCCCAGAATCCGCGCGGCCACATGAAGGTCTTGTAGTAGAACCCGGCCGGCAGCAGCGGCGCCGCCAGCGTGTTCAACGCCCCGATATCGAAGCGCAGGCTGGGCGCGCGATTCTGGCTGACCGCAACCATCCCGCCATAGATCTCGACCTGGGTCGCGCGCAGATTGGGCGTGTACCGCCCCCCCTCGCCAACGCCGATCAGCGCGTTCGGCTCGTCCGACCCGGCGGAAACCGGGCCGCGCGGCCGGTGATATTTGAAGGATCTCCCCATCAGATGCCGGCCCTCTGCCAGCAGGGCGGAAGCCACTGTATCGCCAGCATACCCCCTGACCATCTGCCCGTCGAAGCGGAAGACGACAGGCCGCGTGGTATCGATGCAACCGCGACCGGCCAGCCGGAAAGCGCCGCTCATACCGCGCCTCCCATATCGGGCCGAGGCGTCCCGATTTCATAAAAGGCGTGGAACTGGTCGGTCCGCGTATCGCGCAGCGCGTTGAAGAAGCGGCCACACCCATGAGAATGGCGCCAGCGCTCGGCCAGAACACCCTTGGTATTGTCGCGCAGATACAGGAACGCGGACCATTCCACCTCGGACACATCGGCGGCGGGGCGAGCGATATGCGCCTCCCCCCCATAGGCGAATTCGATTTCGGCCCGGGGACCGCAATAGGGACAGTCGATCAGAAGCATGACAGTCTCCGCCGCTTCAGTGCGCGACCGCCGCCGCAGCGGCTTCGTCGATAAGGGTGCCGTCGCGAAAACGCTCGATGGTGAAAGGCGCGTTGATCGGGTGCGGCTCGTCGCGTGCGATCGTCCAGGCGAACAGGTTCGCCGCCCCGGGCGTCGCCTTGAAACCGCCGGTGCCCCAGCCGCAATTCACATACAGGCCGGGCACCGACGTCTTCGCCGTAATGGGCGAGCGGTCGGGCGTGTTGTCGGTGATCCCGCCCCATGACCGCAGCATCCGCAGCCGGCGGAAATCCGGCACCAGTTCGCAGATCGCCTCCAGCGTGTGGGCCGGAATGTGCAGGCCCCCGCGCTGGGTGTACGACACATAGGAATCGGTGCCGGCACCGATCACCATCTCGCCCTTGTCGGACTGGCTGATATAGGCGTGAATGGTGTTGGACATCACCACGCAGGGAAAGGCCGGCTTCACCGGTTCAGACACCAGCGCCTGCAACGGATTGACCTGCAAGGGTAGGCGGATGCCGGCCATCGCCAGCACTACCGAACTATGGCCCGCCGCCGACACGCCGAGCTTGCCCGCACGGATCGGTCCCCGCGTCGTCTGCACGCCCGTCACCTTGCCCGACGGGTCGCGGTCGATGCCCGTGACCTCGCAATTCTCGATGATGTCGACGCCCAGGTCGCTGGCCGCCCGCGCGAACCCCCAGGCCACCGCATCATGCCTCGCGGTACCGGCGCGGCGTTGCAGCGCAGCCCCCAGGACGGGATAGCGGATGTTGGGCGAGATGTTCAGCGGCGGACAGAACGCCTTGGTCTCTTCCGGCGTCAGCCATTCATTATCGATGCCGTTCAACCGGTTGGCATAGACATGACGCTTGAAGACCTGCACGTCATGAACCGTATGCGCCACCATCAGGCAGCCGCGCTGGCTGAACATGACATTGTAGTTCAGCTCTTCCGAGAGACCTTCCCACAATTTCAGCGCATGTTCGTAATAGGACGAACTCTGCTCGAACAGGTAATTCGACCGGATGATGGTGGTATTGCGCGCGGTATTGCCGCCCGCCAGCCATCCGCGTTCGACCACCGCAATGTTACGCAGCCCATGCTGCTTGGCCAGGTAATAGGCCGCGCCCAGCCCATGGCCACCGCCGCCGACGATGATGATGTCATAGCTCGGCTTCGGCGCGACCGAACGCCACTGAGGTCGCCACCCCAGATGACGTCCCACTGCCTGACGGGCCAGGGAAAACGCGGAAAATTTCTGCATGGCGATCTGACTTCACCTCCGCACCGACACGCGCGATCGTGGGCGATGATGGAAGCCGCACCCGGCAAAATCTTTTACAAAAATGACACGCCACTTGCATGTTCGCGACATCATGGCGATGCGTGGATCACCCCGTCAGAGGCCGCGACAGACGACGTGTAGCTTGTTGCCCTCCGGATCGCGAACATAGGCGCCAAAATAATCGGGGCCATAATTGGGGCGCAGTCCCGGCGCACCCTCGTCGCTACCGCCATGAGCCATAGCGGCCTCCCAGGCAGCGCGCACCGAATCATGGCTGTCCGCCACCAGCGCGCACATCCCTCCATTGCCCGGGGCCGCCGGCCGGCCATCGAACGGGCGGGTGAGGTATAGCTTCGGTCCCACCTCATCCTTGCCCCAGCCGGCAAAGCCACCGTCCTCGTCGGTCCAGATCCGGGTAATGCCCAGCGGGGCCAGAAATGCGTCATAGAACGGGATCGCGCGGGCAACGTCGTCAACACCGATGGTTACATGGCTGAACATCAATCAAGCTCCCGTTGCCAATGGTCAGGTCTCCACGGGCACATCCTCAAGATCGACGCACCAACCTGCCTGCGAGGCGGTGAAGATCTGCCGGCGCGGCCGTATACCAGGGTCATCGTCCAGCGTGCCGGCCGGAACGATCATCAGCTGCCCGTTTCGCGTAGCGTGCGGAACCGACGTGCCACAGGCACGACAGATCGCCGTGGCAAAGCTGCTGGCCGTCGGCAGGTCCCAGCGCATGATCCCATCCGGGTCGCCGGAGATCCAGACCATATCCTTCGGATGGGCAATCAGGTTGGCGGCGAAAGCCGACCCCGTCGTCTTGCGGCAGCGGCCGCAATGACACAGCACGAAATCCAACGGCGCACCGTCGAGACGATAGACGACCGCGCCGCACAGACAGCTTCCGGTCAGGGGGCGGCCAGCGTCCACGCTCCCGTCAGCGGATGACGACATGAATGTCGGTCGTCCAGGACCGTCCCAGCGGCGTTACGACCAATATGGAGAAGCGATCCTTTCCCAGCGCGCCGGGGGCGGGATGATAGATAGCCCGCACACCATGCTGAGGCCGCAGATTGCAGGTCCGCCGCTGACTGCCGACCGCATAGTTGGGATAATACGCGCCCGGTTCGATCGTCACCGTGCCATGTGTCGGCGCCTCCTGCACCCGCACCGTGATTTGGCCCCCGACCGAGCAGTCGGGATTCAGCATGAACCATGTATTGATTATGCCGGGCTGGCCAGCAGCCACCGCGAAGTCCCGGACGAAATGGGCATCGGCCGCCGGGCCCGCCAAGACATCGGACCTGGCAACGATCCCATCGGCACGCCGCTCGACACAACCGGCGAGCATAAGGGATGCAGCGAACAGAAGAGGAATGGCGGCTCTCATCGGCAACGCTCTCCACCGGGCACGTCCAGGGTGCCAGATTCCCTCCCTGCCGTCAGCCATTCTCGGCCGCATTTCACGGATCATGAGGGCGATTTTAGAATCGCCTCCCCACACCATCAGCGTCGGCGGGTCACCTCATACAGCGCGACCGCCGCGGCATTCGAGACATTCAGGCTTTCCATATCGCCCGACATAGCCAGTCCAGCGATCTCGTCGCAATGCTCGCGGGTCAGGCGCCGCAACCCGTCTCCCTCGGCCCCAAGGACCAGAGCGGCGCGTCGCTGTCCGAACGTTCCTCCATCCAGCACGCCCCCGCCGGCATCCAGTCCCACGACCCAGAAATTCCGCTCCTTCAGTAGATCCAAGGTACGGGCCAGATTCACCACGCGCACCAGCGGCACGACATCCAGCGCGCCCGAGGCGGCCTTGGCCAAGGCCCCGGTCTCGTCGGGTGCATTGCGATCCATCATCACGACGGCGGCGGCGCCAAACGCAGCGGCGGAACGCAGGATCGCCCCGACATTGCGCGGATCGGTCACCTGGTCCAGCAACAGCAGCGGACCAGGCCGCTCCACAGCATCCTCGATCGCCAGGGGCGGCAGGATATCGGTCAGAATCGCGATGCCCTGATGCACGGCATCACGACCGCACAACGCCTCGAACCGTGCCCGATCGGCCCGCTGGGGCTGCATCGGCAGGGAGGCGTCCAACCGCTGGCGCAACACGGCCTCGCCCTCTTCGGTCGTCAGAATCTGGCGGATTCGCCGCTCCGGATTGGCCAGGGCCGCCAGCGCCGGGTGCAGCCCATACAGCCAGTAGGTTCCGCGCGGCGTGGTCCCGCCACTGCGCCGGGGCGAGCGGAAAGACTCCCGACCGGCGGTTTCCGCCCGGTTATCGGTCGAATGAGAAGCGATTCTGGCGTCCGGACGACGCGGGGGACGGGTGCGCATTTCCTCGATATAGGACGAACCGTCCCGCCCGTCACGACATGCCGTAAGAGAACGTACGACAAGACCATTGACACGTCCGGCCGATGGCCTTAACCACCCTTTCCAACACGGAAGGGTGCCCGAGTGGCTAAAGGGGGCGGACTGTAAATCCGCTGGCGTGCGCCTACGTTGGTTCGAATCCAACCCCTTCCACCATTCTTTCAAGAAAAGATGGTAAACAGAATTGTCACAATAAATGCAGAAGAACGCCATCTTCCTCTGCAATAACCAGACAATCTGCCACAGAGCCAAGCCGGGCAGCGCCTTTAAGTCACGCTCCCGCTTACTCGACACAAGCGCACAGCCACTTGGCGGCTTGAAGCATCGCACACCAGAAATGCATACTGACATCGCTCCTTGCCTTTCCACAGGCCACACTTCATCCCGGCCGGGAGAAAATAGGCCGTCGGGCCATGGTCCGGCTTGACAGAAACCTTCATTCCCAGCATTTTTATTGCGCGGTATTAAAAACATGTGATTACGGTTTCCGAATTACAACGTCCGTTGCATTCAATGCCTCCGGAGACCCCATGACTTGCAGAAACGCAAGACAGTTACATACTTTACGAGAACTCGTTGCGAACAGATCGCAAAAATCTGCGCCGAATTGTCTGTTTAAATCCAGTTAATTGCCCGCATTCTCGATTTGGGCCAACGTCATGTCATCGACACGAATCCGAAAGCCGATCAGGTTAAGATGCTGATACCTCGCCTGTCATTCGGGAAGCTTGTGCATGTTTCGTCAATTCTGATGACTCTGCTGCTGGCGATGAACATGCACGCCCTCGCCGGCCACCTGAAAGGCGACGCCATAGAGGCCGATGACCCGCCCACGCAGGACACAGTCCCGCAGCCACGCCAGAGCAGATCCGCAGAAAACACAGACCCCAATCCAAACGCCGAGAGGAATGCCACCGAAGGGTGGATCTCCGCCCTCCCCTCCGATGACCGCGATGCGGGGACGCGCCCCGCAACCGCGCAGGCAACCATCGCCCGTCGCGCCGAAGCATGCGCGGACGGCGATTGCCCCGATGTGGCGAAGGCAGCGGTGGCGACAGTAACGCCTAAACAGGGCGCCGATCCCGAAGTCGACAGGGTGGAAACGGATCTGGTCCAGAATATCCTGGCGAGACAGTCGACCTTCGAGAATGAACAGAAAAACTTGGAAGAGCAGAAACACATCCTCGACGCCGCCCAGGCGGCACTCAACGAAAAGATGCGGAGCCTGGATAGCTCGATAGCCGCGCTGGCCGAACGGCAGGCCGCGCATCGCGAAACGATGTCGGCCGAGACAGACAGGCTGGTACGGATCTATGAGGAAATGCCTCCCAAGGAGGCCGCCGCAGTCTTCAACATCATGGACATCCACGTCCTCGTTTCCGTGGCCAACAAGATGGCCCCCCGCAAGATATCGGCCATCATGGGGTACATGATGCCCGAGCGGGTCAATATCGTTTCGCAATACATGGCGGGGGTCAGGACATTCCGCCCCCTTCGCACATCCTTCGACGGCACGACCGGACAGCCCGTGGATTCGGGGACATTGACCTGGTGGTCCAAATCCAAAGCCGACCAGAAGCAATCCGAATCCGACCAGGACGCACTGAAATTGTCGCGCCAGTGACCGCTTCCTGCGCGACTAGGCGTATCCCTAACGGCTCATCCAGATTGGAAATAATCATAGCTGAAGCCCAGAATGCATTACTTTCAAGAATTTCGCGAAAGGGGTTGTCTTCCTTGCGAATGTTTTGCACGGGAAAAATGACGCCGCCAGTTGTGAAGGCGCACGTGCACGGGCATATTCCGCGTCATTCATCCATGCTGTATTCTGGATCGGCCAGGCGCCACGCGACCGGAACGCAGTGTTACTGAAGAGCAGGAACTAGCAGTCATGACAATCAAGCGCGGGGCGATGGTTCTGATGACCGCACTTCTCGCGGGCTGCTCCGCCGACACCGTCACCCAGCATCTCGCGGGCCGTGAGTGCAATGCCGGCTATATTCAGGAAGGCGAGGATTGGTGCGCACCGCCGGCAAGACCACCCGTTCCACAGCCATACTGTACGCAAAGCTGGAATGGCGTAGATTGCTGGGGCCGTCCGGAACAAATGCCAAATGTCGCGCGGCAGGTAGCCCAAGGACCCACCGGCCTGACTCAAGACCAGAATGCAGACCGACTGAACATGGATGTCAAACAGGCCCCGCCGACCAACGACTATCTTCCCTGACACAGTGAAACAGAACCTAAGTTTCGGAACACGCGCCCCCGCGCGACAGGCGCCCCATCTGCCTGTCGTCTCATGATGAAATCTGGTTTTTGGGCATTTTCGTCATGAATTGGCGTTTCTCCCTTCCTGAGAAGACCGGCTGCGCTATGATGGCGACACAGTACTTCCGGATCGCCTTGATGCGCCTGACAGCGCGATGGCAATGCGAACTGCAGAGATTTCGAATGATCAAACTCCCTGGGAATTGCGTGAAGTCCCGGTCCAGCGCTGTATCAACGTAGCGGTTTCCTTATGCAGAATTTATTGGCCGGCCTTAAGGGGCTGGGGCGTACACGATTGATGGTGATGGGGGCTGCCGCTGCAGTCCTCCTTGCGGCAATCGGTATCTTTGCCTCCCGGAGCAGCGGCCAGTCGATGGCCCTTCTTTATGGTGGCGTCGACCTCAATGAAGCCGCCCATATGGTCGACGACCTGACCAAAGCCCATATCGCCACCAGAACGAGCAACGACGGCACAAGCATCTATGTGCCGCAGGATCAGGTTGCCAATGCGCGACTGCTGCTCGCCAAGGACGGCCTGCCGAGCGGCGGAAGCATCGGATACGAACTGTTCGACAAGAGCGCGACTCTCACCAGTACGCAGTTCGAACAGACGATCAACGAAACTCGGGCCATGGAAGGCGAACTTGAACGATCCATTCGTCTCCTCCAGGGGGTGCGCAACGTTCGGGTCCACCTCGTCCTTCCTCACCGCGACCTGTTCTCGACCCAGACCAGCCCGTCCCAGGCAAGCGTGGTGCTCGATATTGGCCGCGCGGCCCGTATCGCGCCGGACGGTATCCAAGCCATCCAGAACCTGGTGGCGGCGGCCGTCCCCGGCCTGCGTCCGCAGAATATCTCGATCGTCGACACCCGCGGCGACGTCCTGGCCAAGCCTGGCGATCCGGACAGCACGGATGGGCAGGAAGCGTCACTCGACAAATTCCGCCACGCAGAAGAACAGCGCCTTGCACAGGCCGCCGAAGAGATCCTGGTGCCCACACTGGGCAGCGGCCACGTCCGCGCGCGGGCGGCCGTCACCATCAATACCGACGAAATTCGCGAAACAGAGGAAAGCTACGACCCCAATCAGCAGGTCCTGAGATCGCAGCAGACGACATCAGACAAGAGCGTCAATACCGAAGCGACGCCGAACACCTCAGTCGCGAACAACCTGCCTAATGTCAATGCGAACCAGAACAACCGCACCGGATCCAACGATGACCGCGAGGAAGAGACCGACAATTACGAGATCGGCAAGCGGGTCCGAATCATAAACCAGACTCGACCAAGAGTCTCCAAGATCAGCCTAGCCGTTCTGGTGGATGGCACATACACCAGGGACAAGAACGGCAACGATATCTGGAAGCCGCTGGACACCGCCGAGGTCGACAGGCTGACAGCCTTGGTCAGGACGGCTGTCGGCTACGACAAGAGCCGTGGCGACGAAGTCAGTGTCGTTTCCATGCGCTTCATGTCGGACCAGGAAGGCGGCTTCGCGGCGGACAATTCCAGCCTGTTCAGCCGCGATAACATGCTTTACGTGGCCGAATGGGTTGTTCCCATCCTCCTGGCGGTCGGCGCCATCTTCCTGGCGGTCCGGCCCATGCTACGACGCGGCAAGGACCTGCCGGCGCTTCTCGCGACGACGCACTTAGAATCTTTGCCGGGCGGGCCGCCGGCCGCCGCTGCCGGCCTTCCGGGTCAGGGCGCACCTGCCTTGGCCGCCGCCAAGGGCGATGAAGACGAGACTATCTCCATTGCAGGGATCGAAGGCAAACTGCGGATGGCCGCGCTGACGAGAGTGTCAGACCGTATAGAGCAGAGCCCCCGCGAGACCCTCTTCATTATCCGCAACTGGCTGTCGGCTCCCGACATCAAGAAAGGACGCGACCGTGAGTGAAACCGCGATGGAAGCCACGTCGGGACTCATGGCGCACCCACCCCTTGTACCCCGTCTGTCCGGCAAGCAGAAAGCCGCAGTCCTTATGCTGGCCATCGGACGCGACAAGGCAGCGAATCTGCTGAAACTGCTGCATGAAGATGAAATCCGCGACATTTCCATTGCGATGGCCAGCCTCGGTATCGTGACGGCTGAAACGGTCGAGAGTGTCTGCCAGGAGTTCACGAAGAACTTCGAATCGCCGGACGGACTGGTGGGTACGTATGAAACCACCGAGGAATTCCTGCGCCGGGCCTTACCCCCCGACCAGGTCGAAAAGATCATGGACGAAATCCGTGGTCCCGCTGGCCGGACGATGTGGGACAAGCTGGGCAACGTGCAGGAAACCGTACTAGCCAACTACTTGCGCAGCGAATACCCGCAGACTGCCGCGGTCATCCTGACCCGTCTGCAGCCAGCACATGCCGCCCGCGTCCTGACATTACTGCCGGACGATTACGCCACCGATGTCATGATGCGGATCCTGCATATGGAGACGGTGCAGCGCGAAGTTCTGGACAGCGTCGAAGCCACGCTGCGTTCCGAATTCATCTCGACCCTCGGCCGGCCGGCCCGGCGGGATAGCTACGAATTGCTAGCCGAAGTCTTCAACAATTTCGACCGCAAGACCGAGACCCGCCTGATGGAGGCGATGGACAAGCGCAATCACGACGATATGGAGAAAGTGAAGGCGCTAATGTTCACCTTCGAAGACATCAAGCGGCTGCCGCGCGACTCGCTCATGCGGATCATCAACGAAATCGACCGCGAGAAATTGCCGCTGGCCCTGAAGGGCGCCTCCGACACCATCCGGAAGCTCTTCCTGCAATGCATGTCCAAACGTGCCGGTAGCATCCTCCTCGAAGAGATCGCGTCGCTAGGCCCCGTTCGCGTCAAAGATGTCGAAACGGCACAGGGCGAAATCGTCGGCATGATCAAGAACCTGGCCAACGCCGGTGAAATCGACCTGACCGAAACCGCCGGCAATGACGAGATCATTCCGTGACCTCTCCACTTTCCTCCGGCTGGTCGGATGTGCCTGACATGGCGAGAGCAGATGCCCGCCCCAAGGCCGCGTGGGCGGCCGACAGTAGGCGCGCGCCCCGTCCATTGATCGACCTGGAGGATTTTGGCGCGGCCCCGGGACTCGACGCGGACCGCATCGCGGCAACCGAAATCCCTGCCGCCGAACCCACACCCGACCCCAACCTTGTCACGATGCATTGCGACGACCTCGCGTCCCTGCGCGAAGCAGCGTTCCGCGAAGGCCTCGAGCAAGGTGCGAAGGAGAGGGAAGAGGCGCTGCGCAGCGAATTCGTATCCCATCTGTCATCTCTCGCCGCGGCGTTCGAAACCGAGAACGTCCGGCGGCATCAGGTCGTCGAGGACGCTACCCGAGCCTTCGTCTCTGCCGTGGTGGAGATCGTCGGGGGCCTGCTGGCTCTGGACGGCACGATGCTTGTCGGGCTGGAACGCGACCTAGTCGCGGACGCGGCGTGCTTCGCCAGGGAATGCGAAGGCGATGTCACAATCCGCTGCCGGGAGGCCGATGCGCATTCTCTGGGACCGGTCGCCGGGACAGACGGGCGCATTCGTATAGAAACCGTACCCGATACCGGACCCGCCGCCATCAGTATCGTTTCGGCGGCGAATAACATTGTCATCGATCCGCAACAGTGGCGAAAATCAATTGCGGAAAAAATTATCACCGCTGTCACGGCACTGGCCGGACAGCGTGCAGATCAGCCAACACCAAAGGCTTAGACTAGGCGGAGAGAAACATGAACTCGGATAGCGGACATATCGGACTGGAGGATTTCTCCACCAGCGCGTCGGCGGCGTCTCCGGCCGCCAGCGCACCGGAACAGGGCGACAAGGACGCGACAACCGTCGGCGCCAGCCAGATGGAGGCCGTCTACGACATCCCGGTCCGAATCACGGCCGTCATCGGCACGGCAACGATGCCGGTCAGCCAGTTACTGCGGCTGGGTCGCGGCGCGGTCGTGGAACTGAACAAGAAACTGGGCGAAGCGGTGGACATCTATGCGAACAACCGGCTGATCGCGCGCGGTGAAGTCGTGGTCGTCGATGATAACCATATCGGCGTGACGATGACGGAAATCCTTTCCTCGTCTCCGGCCACGCAGGGCTGAAAGGGGCGGAATATGTCTGGGACAGGCCTTCTTACCACGTCCCAGACGGGATCACCGGCGTATGGTATCGGGTCGTTCCCATGGCTCGCCTATCTTGCGTCGTTCGCGATCGTCATCGCACTAATTCTCCTCAGCCGCCACGGCCTGAAATATCTGGAGCCCTATCTGCTGAAAGGGCGCCAGACCCGCACTCTGGCGATCGTCGAAAGCCTGGCCGTCGATCAGCGTCGCCGGCTCAGCATCATACGATACAACAGGAAAACGGGACTGATTCTGACCGGTGGCGGAAACGACCTGTTCCTGGGATGGGTGGACGAGCAGGGCGCCCTCCCTCCGCCCGTCCTGCCATCGGCCGCCCAGCCTTCGGATATCCATGCCGGCTGATAGCGCGCCAGCTCGAAGCGCGGGAGCCTGCGCGGTCACCGGCGGGCCGCCATGGGAATGTCTTATGAAACCGTGCCGAATGTCCCAGAATACGGATTCGGAGCTTCATCGCAATCGAGATGAACAGGGGAGCATGACGCGTTGACAGTCCGACTGCTCACGAGCCGTCCTACCGGTTCCGGGGCCATCATCACCGGCATTCTGGCCTTCGCGACGCTAGCTGTCATTCCGGATCTGGCCCACGCGCAGGCTCTGACCCTCGATCTCGGCAAGGGGCTCGGGGACACGGGCACGACGAGTCGCCTCATTCAGTTAACAGCGCTCATCACCGTGCTGTCCCTCGCCCCCAGCCTGCTGGTGATGGTCACCGCGTTCACACGCATCATCATTGTCCTGTCGCTCCTGCGTGGCGCCATTGGCGCGCAGGGAACACCGCCGAACACGGTGATCATCGGACTCGCGATGTTCCTCACCTTCTTTGTCATGCAGCCGGTCCTTGAACAGTCCTGGACCCACGGCATCGTCCCCATGATGGAAGGACAAGTCAGCGAGATCGATGGTCTGAAGGCGGCGGCCGAACCCTTTCGCACCTTCATGCTTGCCAATGCCCGACCGGCCGACATCGCGACCTTCCAGCATCTGGCCAATCTACCGACGCCGAAGACGGCGGCCGAAACACCCTGGCGGGTCATCATGCCGGCTTTCATGATCGGTGAACTCAGCCGCGGCTTCGAAATGGGTTTCCTGCTTTATCTTCCATTTCTCGTCATTGATATCGTCACGGCAAGCGTGCTGATGAGCCTGGGCATGATGATGCTGCCCCCGGCGACCATCTCGCTGCCGTTCAAGCTCATCTTCTTCGTCATGGTCGATGGCTGGCAGATGGTGGCGGGCGGCCTGGTCCGAAGCTTCGGCGGATGAACGAATCATGACGGCCCCGACATGGCGGGGCCGCATGAATGAACGCGTTCCCGCATCATCCGATTGTTCAGCAGGCGGAAAAAGATAGCAACCGCGACTGGTAGCCGGAACCCGAAGCCGGTAGAAGCGGCACCCCACTCACGATAAGATTTAACGACTTATTAATTGATTTACGTCATGCCCGATATCAACACCTGAAGGGTAAAAGAGGCCTTCTCCCTGGCCCTTCCCTCGGGAAATGCCCCGTTCCGGCGGCAGCAGACAAAGCGGGAATGGCCAACAGGCAATGCAGGCGTTCGAAGTTGGCGAGCAATCTCATGCAAGGACCACGTCCTGCCGTCCGGCTCCAGGCGGGCCGGCCGGGAAAGCCCGCCACGATCCTGCCTCGTGCGCCACAGACCGACATTCAAATAAAAACATCTCTTTACAAGCGCCCCCAAGGGCCTTGGAGAACAAGCACCAGCCCATTATCCTCGCGCAGGGCAGGAGGACGCCGTGAAAAACCATCGGAATCCGGCGTGCCATCGAAGCGAGACCGTATACGCGCGTAGCTCCACATGACGGCGCCCCGCCAGGTGTGTAAGGAAAGTTAGATCAGCATGTTGAATTGGCTGTATCGGGACGCACCGTTCCGGAGCAAGATCAGAACCGTGATGCTGGGTCTGGAAGCCTATCTGTTGCTTCAGATCGTTATAGAAGCCCTCGGATATTTCATCCATGAGCCGATCCAGCACATGTTCTTCGTGAACATGTGCGCCCTCGCCTTTGGCGCGGTCGTCGTCCAACTGATCTGGTTCATGCTGACGCGCGTAGTGACGGAGCCGCTTGAGACGCTGACCGATCTCGGCGAACGGCTTGGGCGTGGCGAAATTTCCGGCAATGTACCGTTTCTTGAAAACCAGGACGGTACCGGGCGCATGGCCCGTGTGATGGTCGAATTCGCCCGCATCGTTCAGGAGCAGAACGCGGCGCAGGCCCGCCAGGCCGCCATGGCCGCGGAAATTCAGCAATCGCTCGAACGCAGCCAGGCCCGCGACAAGCAGACCCACGAAGTGATCGACGCCCTCGGTTCCGCCCTGGCAGACATGGCGCGCGGCGATCTGCGGACCCGGATCACCTCCACGATCTTCAACAGCGAATTCGCCCCCCTGCGCGACGCGTTTAACAATTCGGCGTCGCACCTGAACGATGCACTGCGCGCCCTGGCCAGCAATTCGGAACTGATCGCGACCGGCGCCACCGAGATTTCGACCGCGTCCGACGATCTGGCGAAACGAACGGAGAAGCAGGCCGCCAATCTCGGCCAGGCCGCAGCTTCGGTCCGCACCATTACCGATGGTGTCCAGCGCACAGCCAAAGCCAGCTCCGAGGCCAACTCCGAAGCGAAACAATCCCTGGACAAGGTGAAATCGGCCACCGATATCATGACCGAGACGACGCGGGCCATGGATGGCATCAAGAAATCATCCGACGCGATCGGCGAGATCATTTCGGTTATCGACGGCATTGCCTTCCAGACCAACGTGCTGGCCCTGAACGCAGGCGTCGAGGCCGCCCGGGCCGGGGATGCCGGGCGAGGCTTCGCCGTGGTCGCGCAGGAAGTCAGGTCCCTTGCCGAAAAATCCGCCAAATCGGCCAGCGAGATCAAGCGCCTGATTTCCGTCTCGGCGGAACAGGTCGACAAGGGCGTCGACCTGGTGCAGCAGACCGGACGGTACCTGAGCGAGTTCGCCGGAAGCACGCAGAACATTTCGACGCGGGTTGAAGAGATTTCCGTCTCCACCCGCGATCAGGCCCAGCGTCTGTCCGAAGTCACCGCATCGATCGGCGACATGGATCAGGTGACTCAGCAGAACGCCGCGATGGTCGAGGAAACGACAGCCGCCAGCCATAACCTCACGGCGGAAACCAGGACGCTGACCCAGACCATCAGCCGGTTCAAGGTCGGCGACGATCATCGGGAAAGCCTGTTCGACGAAAGCGCCTTTACCATTCCCTCGGGACGGGCGCCGGCGTCCAAGCCCCCGCGGTCGGCCAATGCCAGCGTGTCAGCCACACCGCTGCTGACCACCTCATCCGATCAGGGATGGGAAGATTTCTGATGATCGCTGAAGACGAAGCGGGCCCCACGCTCTCCATCGCCCCGGTTCCATTGCCAGAACGCCTGGACACTGCGGCGGTCGAGGCGCTCAAGCATCTTGTCGCGCGGGCCGAGGCGGAGGGTTCCGCTCTGGACGCCTCAGGCGTTGCGTATATCGGCGGCCTGTGCCTTCAGGTTCTTCTGGCAAGCGGTCGCCCCCTGGTCGCGCCGTCAGAGAAAGTCAGGGAAGCGTTCGCCCTTTTCGGGGTCAGTGAATTCCTGTCAGAACCTTCCACTTCCTCCAGCGAGCTTTCAGCATGACGGAAAAAAAGATTTTGCGTGTTCTGACGATTGATGATTCCCGAACCATGCAGGGCATGCTGCGCAAGGCGCTGGAAGAAGCCGGGCACGATGTGATTCAGGGCGGGGACGGTGTGGAGGGCATCGAGGTCCTGGAAAGCGCCAGCCCCCCTCCCGACGTGATCATTACGGATATCAACATGCCGCGCATGGATGGTTTCGGCGTGATTGAGTCCGTTCGAAAGATGGCCGCGTTCAAGCATCTGCCGATTATCGTCCTGACCACGGAAAGCGATCCGGAGAAGAAGGCCAGGGCCCGGGCAGCCGGGGCGACGGGATGGATCATCAAACCGTTCAGCTCCGACAGTCTGGTTGCGGCAATCCGTCGGGTAACGGCCTGAAAAAAGCGGGGACGGCATGAGTTCCGATATGGACGATATCCTCCAGATCTTCTTCCAGGAATGTGACGAGCAGCTACAGGAGCTCGAACGCGGGCTCTCGGCTTTGTCGGACGGCGAGTCCGAGCATGAAACCGTCAACGCTGTCTTTCGCGCCGTGCATTCCATCAAGGGCGGGGCAGCGTCTTTCGGGCTCGATAACCTTGTGCGGTTTTCGCACGTCTTCGAAAATTCTCTCGATGGCCTGCGTTCGGGGCGTTTCGCGCCAACCCACGACGTCGTCAAGACCTTCCTCAAGGCGATGGATGTCCTGAGCGATCTGGTCAACGAGGCCCGTGGCGGCGCGGCGGTCGATCCGGCGCGCGTCGCCGAGAGCCACGCCGAACTGGCAGCCATCAACAGCACCGGAGGGGATCATGACGGCGGCGCCTCGGCAGCGACGACCGAAGACGTCATTCCGGTGGATTTTTCCCCTGTCCCCATAGATTTCGAACCCGTCGCGGCGGATTTCGAACCGATTCCCTTTGATTTCGACTTCGGCGAAGAGACACCCGCACCGGCCGCCGCCGCGCTGCGCGTGACCTTCCACCCTCATGACGCGCTGTACGAGCGCGGCGACGATGCACGAAACATTCTGATCGGCCTGGCCGACATCGCCCGGGAATGCGGTGGCGAGATCCAGATCACCTGCGACTGGTCGGCACTCCCTCCCCTCGCCGACCTGGTTCCCGACAAATCCTACCTCACCTGGCATATCGTCCTGCCGCCCGAGGTCTCGGAAGAAAGCGCCAATACGGTCTTCGACTGGGTCAGCGAAGACTGCGATTTCTCGATCGTCCGCGAATCCGCCGAGGACGAAGTCCCCCTGGAACAGGATGGAGAACAGGCCGAACCGGCGGAAACGGAAGCCGCAGGCGCTCCCCCGCCCGAGGAAGAACGCACGGCAGAGCCCCCCGCTCCCGAGCCTGCGTTGCCGCCTCCGGTTGAAGCACTCCTCCCCATGCCGGTTGCGGCGGCGCTTGATCTCCATCCCGGCAGCACCACCACGCCGCCTCCCGCCACCGGGGCCGCACAGGCCGCCGCCCGCAAGCCCGAGCAGGCATCGATTCGCGTCGACCTGCATCGGATCGACGATCTCATGGATCTGGTCGGCGAACTGGTGATCGCGCAGGCAGCGATCGAATCCCTCTCCCGCCGGACCGATGCCGCGGGACAGCATGAACTGGTCCAGAGCATCAGCAGCATGCAGTCCCTGACGCGGGATATCCAGGATGCCGTCATGGCGGTACGGGCCCAGCCCGTCCGCGCCGTCTTCCAGCGCATGCAGCGTGTGGTGCGCGAAGCCTGTTCCATGACCGGCAAGGACATCGTACTGACGCTCGAGGGCGAGGATACGGAAGTCGACCGGACGCTGGTCGAAAAGCTGACCGATCCGTTGACCCACATGCTGCGGAACGCCGTGGATCATGGCATTGAAAGCACGGAAGCCCGCATCGCCGCCGGCAAGCCGGCGGAAGGCCACATCGTCCTGTCCGCCGAACACCGTTCGGGTCGGATCCTGATCACCATCAAGGACGACGGCGCCGGTATCAACCGTCAACGCGTCTTCGACACGGCGGTCAAACGGGGCATCATCCCGCCCAATGCGGTCCTGTCGGATGACGAGATCAACAACCTGATCTTTATGCCGGGCTTTTCGACGGCAGCAACGATTTCCAACCTCTCCGGTCGCGGCGTCGGCATGGATGTCGTCAAACAGGCCATTCAAAGCCTAGGCGGCAGAATCACGATCAGCAGCACTCCCGGCAAGGGAACCATATTCGGTTTCAGCCTGCCTCTGACCCTGGCCATTCTCGATGGCATGCTGATCGCCGCCGGCGGGTCGACCATGGTCATTCCGATCTCGTCTGTCATCGAAACCATGATCGTCAAACAGAGCGATATTTACGCCCTGCCCGACGGCAGCAACGTGATTTCCATCCGCGGCGACTGCATGCCGCTGATTCCGCTGGCCACGGCGCTGAAACTGTCCGACGCACCGTCACGCGATTCCCTCGATGCCTCGATCATTCTTGTCGTCGAGAACGAATCCGGCGCCCGCGCCGCCCTCATTGTCGATGAAATCCGCGACCAGACCCAGGTTGTCATCAAGAGCATCGAGAGCAACTACCGGCAGATATTCGGCGTATCGGCGGCAACCATTCTCGGTGACGGCAGCGTTTCCCTGATTCTCGATGTCTCGGCGCTGGTGGCCTCCGCCATTGGACATATCGACAGCAAGCCATCAAACACCCGCCCGGAACTGGCAGCCTAGCCGCGCCATCCAGGCAATCGACATTTAAGCAGGGAATCGAGATGACGGAGCAGATCGAACTCAAAAGGGCCACGGACCCCAAGATCGTCAAGATGATCGTGTTCGCCATTGGTGTGCAGGAATATTGCATTCCGATCCTCAGCGTTCGCGAGATCCGTGGGTTCGAAAAGACAACGACCCTGCCTTTTGCCCCCCCCTATGTCTGCGGGGCCATCAACCTGCGCGGGATCATCCTGACGGTGATCGACCTCGCGATCTATCTGAACGTGCCGCCGCAGCCCGATAATCCCCGCCGGGTCGCGGTCATCGTCGAATCGAAGGACGGCGTCGTCTGCGGATTGCTGGTGGATCGCGTCATCGACATGGCCGATATCGACCTCAAGGACGTGCAGGCCGTGTCCGAGGAAGGCAGCTGTCTGGCCGGGCTGGTGCTGGTCGATGACCGGATGATCGGTATCCTGCGCCTGGACACCGTCGTCGCGCAATTGGTCGGGGATACGGTTTCCGAATGAAAGACCTGATGCCGGCCAGTGAGTCCGAATATACGGATGCCGATTTCCAGAGAGTCCGGCAGATCGCGCGCGAGCAGGCAGGCATCCATCTTCCTACGACCAAGAAGGCCCTCGTCTATTCGCGCGTTTCCCGCCGGGTGCGGGAACGGGGCCAGGGTTCGTTCCACGCCTACCTGGATTTCGTGACGTCGTCCGCCGGCGAGGGCGAAATGCAGAACCTGATCTTCGCCCTGACCACGAACGTCACGAGTTTTTTCCGGGAAAAGAACCATTTCGATCATCTCGAATCCGTCGTGATCCCCCATCTCGCCCCGCAGGTTCGTGCAGGCAGGCGGGGGCGTGTGTGGTCGGCCGCCTGCTCCACGGGTCAGGAGCCCTGGAGCATCGCCATGTCCGTCATGACGGCCTTTCCCGACGCGGTCTCGCACGATTTTCGCATCCTCGCGACCGACATCAACGCCAATGTCGTCGCCCAGGCCACCGAAGGCGCCTACAATGCCGAAGAGGTCGAGGCCATTCCCGCCGGCAGGAAATCGCAGTTCATGGAGCCGTCCGACGACGGGGATTACCGGTTTGCCGGCCCTATTCGCCGCCTGCCCGCGTTCCGCGTCCTCAATCTCAATGCCTCCTGGCCAATCCAGGGGTTTTTTTCAGCCATTTTCTGCCGGAACGTCGTCATTTATTTCGATGACGCCACCCGCGAACGCCTGTGGCAGCGCCTGGCGGACAAGCTCGAACCTGGCGGCTTTCTGTATGTCGGCCATTCCGAGCGCGTATCCTGTGCAAGCGCGTGCGGTCTGATACAGGTTGCGCCGACCATTTACCGAAAGGACCATTAAAGCGTGGAGAAGCCGATAAAGGTTCTCGTGGTTGACGATTCACGAACGGCAAGGGCCCTGATCCGGCGCTCTTTCGAACAGCATCCCGATATCGTCATCTGCGGTGAGGCGGCGAACCCGATCGAAGCCCGGGACCTGATCATCAAGGATCAGCCGGACGTCATCACACTCGACGTCGAGATGCCGAGCATGAACGGCCTGCAGTTTCTCGACAAGATCATGCGTCTGCGCCCGATTCCCGTCGTGATGGTGTCCGGCCTGACGGCGCGCGGAGCGGATATCGCGATCACCGCCCTGCAGATGGGCGCGTTCGATTGCTTTCCCAAACCCTCTTCCGTAACGCCCGGCGGCGACGCCTTTGCCGGCCTGGCCCGCCTCGTCCGGCAGGCGGCCCATTCCCCCGTCGCGAAATTCCAGCGCAACGACCCGGCCTCCGCGCAGCAGCACCAGAAAGCCTGGTCCCACGATTTCAGACTGGTTGCGATCGGCGCGTCGACGGGCGGGGTGGAAGCTCTGGAACAGGTGCTGTCAGGTTTCCCGCCCCAGAGCCCACCCATCGTCGTCTGCCAGCATATGCCGGCCTTGTTCACGGCCAGTTTCGCCAACAGGCTGAACCAGAAGATCGAGGCCCTCTCCATCAGCGAAGCCCGCAATGGCGAAGTCCTGCTGCCCGGCATGGTCCGCATTGCACCCGGAGGCGACCGCCACATGTCCGTGGAACGGCGCGACGGCCAATATGTGACACGATTGCTGAAAGCCGCCCCGGTCAATGGTCATTGTCCATCCGTCGATGTCCTGTTCGACTCCGTCGCGGAATATGCGGGCAACCATGCCATGGGCATCATCCTGACCGGCATGGGGCAGGATGGCGCCGAGGGCCTGCTTGCAATGCACCGGGCCGGAGCCTGGACAATTGCGCAAGACAGAGCATCCTCGGTCGTCTATGGAATGCCGCGGGTTGCCGCCGAGCTCGGAGCAGCCTCCCAGATCGTCCCTCTTGATCAGATCAGTGCTGCCGCCATGAACGCCCAGATACGCTAATACGAGCCGAATAGCGCGCGACCACGCATTGCTGCCATGCGCGCTCACCATGCACCACGACTGATACCGGCGCGCCTCGCCGGACCTCAAAGGGAAAGAGGAAGAAAAATGCCCGCGGCTTCACAGATCAGGGTCCTCGTTGTCGATGACCAGTCTTCCATTCGCCAAATTCTGGCCAACAGCCTGCTGCAACTGGGTTTCGCCCATGTCGCGCAAAGGAAGGATGGCAAGGAAGCCATCGAGTACCTTGGCCAGAATCCGACGCATCTGGTCATCTCGGACTTCAACATGCCCGTCATGGACGGGCTTGAGCTGCTGCGCGCGGTCCGCGGTAATCCCAAGACGCAGAAGGTCGCGTTCATCATCCTGACCGGCGAAGCCAGTCGGGACCTCGTTCAGGAAGCAGTCAAGGCGGGGGTGAACAATTTTCTCGCCAAGCCCTACACGGTCGCGAAACTGCGCGAAGTTCTCGAAAAGGTGTTCGGACCCATCACGTGACCTACCCCCTGACACCGACGACAGTTGTACAAGGCGAAGTCATCGTTTCGAACAATCCATCCGCACTTCTCGTGACCCTCCTGGGGTCCTGCATTTCGGTGTGCATGTTCGATCCGGTGACCGAGGTTGGCGGCATGAATCATTTTCTCTTGCCCGGCGGGGGCGAGAGGCATGACGGCACCGCCATGCGTTTCGGTGTCAATGCCATGGAAAAGCTCATCAACGGCATCCTGAAGGCAGGCGGCAAACGCGACCGCCTGCGCTGCAAGGCCTTCGGAGGCGCGGCCATCGTCCCGTCCCTGGGCCGCATCGGGCAGGAAAACAGCATCTTTGTCCTGCAATATCTGGCGGACGAAGGCATCCCCTGCATCGCACAGAGCCTCGGCGGCACCCAGGCCAGGCGGGTGCGGTTCTGGCCGACATCCGGAAAAGCCCAGCAGAACCTGATACAGGATGGCCAGGCCATCGTCCGTCAGGAAGAAGCTTATAATCGGCAAGAGGCCGAAGCCGAACGCAGATGGGCACGCGAGGCCGGCTCCAGCGTTGAACTGTTCTGATCACCAGAGCGTGGAGAGAGACACCGCGATGACCATGCGTGCTACCGTCACCCAGGGACCGTCAGACCTGGAAATCACAGTGCATGACACCGTCTTCAAGGTCATGCGTCTCCTGGACATGGCCGGCGAAGAACTCGCAGGCGCCCAGCAGGTCGTCGCGGAATGCATGCGCGACACCTCCATGACCAGCGCGGAAATGTATCGCCTGCAAAAATTAGACCTGGCGACGCAGACGGTCGCATCCGTGGCAACGGTGCTGAGAAACCTGATGTCTCTTGCCCCGACCGGGATCGCGGACACTGTCAGCGTGGCCCACCTGTATGAAGGAATCACGCTGGGAGATGTCGTACAGGTCCTGAAAGGCGAGGACGCGCCGGATCAGTCCACAATGGCCGGTGAAATAGACCTCTTTTAAATCTCGCCGTATCACAAGACCGCTGCGCTCAGCCCGGAGCGGAAGCCACCCTGGGCCGGTAGCCTTCGGGTCACGCGGACGCAGGACCGGCACCCTGTTCGTTTCCTCCTCCCGGAAGCATTTCCAATCCGGCAAGGACGTTTTCCGCAATCTCGATGAGGGGCATCAGAGACAGGCTGGAATCCAAGATAGCTCTGATGCCATATTTCTGTGCCTGATCAGCCATTCTGACAAAAAGCTTCCGATCGTCCTCGACGGCCAGGCCATTATCCAGAATGTTGGCCCTCATGATCATCGACCACAGGCGTTGATGCCTCTCCAGCACCCGATTGCGAACATGCGGATCGGAAGTCTGGCTGGCGGCCTCCAGTTCATCGATAAGCATTCTGAAACAGACGGATTCGGCTTCCCTCCCCGTCAGGGCGGATTCCGTCACGGTCTGATAAGCACGAAGTGCCGGATGAATCATCGTCGTACCATCTGCGATTTGTCATACTCGATGCTGGTCATTCTAGCCTATTCCATGGTTCAGGGCCATCCCGCCCAGGCCGCCGGAATAGGGAACTCCCAGCCTTGGCCGACCACATTTTACGTGAAAATTCTCTTCGGGGTCGCGCTGGTAACCTTCTCTTAGCCATTTCCCGATTTTCTGGCGTTGACCTGGTCCATCCCAGGATAGCCAGCATGGAGAAAATGCCGTGAGCCTTTCCATTAACAATAACGCCTCTTCGAAAATCGCTATCGAGACGCTGGATGCCGTCCAGCAGAGCCTGAGCAGCACACAGAACGTCGTCTCGACGGGCCTGAAGGTTTCCAGCGCCGCCGACAACGCCGCCGCCTTCGGTATCGCGCAGCAGATGCAGGGCAACGTGTCCGGCCAGAGCGCCGTGAATGACGGCCTGACCTTCGCCGCCCAGACCGTCAGCTCGACGGCCAGCGCCGCCAACCAGATCATCAGCGTGCTGCAGGAAGTGCAGACCGCCGTGACCTCGCTGGGCAACAACCAGGGCAGCCCGGCTTCCCTGGACCAGATCGGCACGCAGATCACCGCCTATCTCGCACAGATCGACACCATTGCCCGCAACGCGACGTTCAACGGCGTCAACCTGCTCAATGGCAGCACCACGGACGGCCTCGGCATCACCTCCAACGATCTCACCTACGTCACGGGTCTGCAGGGCGACAGCACGACCATCTCCGGCTTCAACGCATCGATTGCCTCTTATATGGGCGGCACCTCGGTCGCGGGCGCAACTGCGTTTACGACGGGCACGACCGTTACCGGCACAGCCGGCGCGAACCTGACGGACGCGCTGGGTCTGACGACCAACAGCGGCACGGCGGGCTCCGCTCCGACCACCAATGTGTTCGAAACGATCGGCGGCACACTCGGCACCAACTTCACCGGCACCTCTGCGGTCGCCGACATGATCGCCCAGGTCCAGTCCGCCATCAAGGCGATGACCTTCGTCACCTCCTCGCTGGGTGCGAACTCCAACAACATCACCAACATGACCACTTATGGCACGACCATTTCCGACAACCTGGGCAACGGCATCGGCGCGCTGACCAACGCCGACATGGCGGCCGCCAGCGCGAAACTGACCTCGCTGCAGACCAAGCAGCAGCTGGCCATCAAGTCGCTGACCATCGCGAACTCGCAGTCGCAGAACATCCTGTCGATGTTCCAGTAATCCCGTCCTACGCTCACGGTGTAAGATGGTCAGTGCCCCCGGCAATCGCCGGGGGCTTTTTTTATACCTTGTCCGGGCCTGTTGGGAAAAGGGCCGGCACGGTATCACAAGCTCCGGCCGCGCTTCCGACCGGTATCAGGCCGTCATTCCACAGGTCCGTTCATGATCCTGACGGCCAGCACGATCGGATTACCGGCAGAATCCGTTCCAGTCTGAAAGCTCTGCCATTTTCCCGCCGAAAACACCCATGTGCCGGCAAAGCTCGCCACGAATCCATGCGGCCTGCATGTTCCGGCCGCGCCGTCCTGCTGCGGCGCGTCATCCCTTGAGCTACATTGTGCGATATCGGCGGCGGCAAGCGGAACATAGACGGTCGCGTCCATCTGCGCGGTGCGGCCACGAATTTGTATCGTTCCGTCGACGCCCGTCTTCTGCCCCACCGAACCGCCCGTCACCGCCTCATCGGGTGCGCCGCGTGTCACGACATCGGTGAATTTGGTTGCATCCGTCGCGCAGACCTCCACCGAGGCCTGGCCGATCGGCAGGTTCGGATCCGCTTCATTATTCTGTCGTGTGATCGCCTGGATTTCGGCGATATGGACCACCCCCGCCGGACAGCGGAGGCCGTCGTCTCCGATATGCGCGGTCGTGCCGACACCGCTGCTGCCCCGGGCCATGGCAGCCCCGCAACCACTCCCCAGCAAGGCGACCAACGCAGTCGCGCAGGCCAGAAATCCCCTGCCGGATCCGGCGCGGGCACCGTTCACCGAACGTCGCATATCGACTCTATATCACCTGTCAACGCCGTACTCCATGTACATGCAGCCTGGCGATCCTTTGTCGCCATGCCACGACGGCTCCGACGCCCTACGATTACTGGCGCGCGCGAAGACATCCTCTATCACGATACATATCCGCCGCACAGCATCCGACAAGCCTCGATTCCCACGAAGATCACCCCCTCCCCCAACAATCCGCCCGGCGGTTCCGCCCCGTCCAAAGCGGTTCCGATCAGTCATGGTGTTTTAATGAAAGGTGAAAACTACCGCCCTTGCCGTCAAGACGAGACTAGGTTAGGCAATGAGGCGCAATAACCTGCCAGTGATATCCGGCAAGGCAGAAGAGGCGCAGCACGTACACGATGATCAGCGACATCACCACACGCAGCTTCGATGCGCTCAATGCCTACGGGCAGACACAGAAGGCCCTGCAACCTTCCACCGACGACACGCAGAACGACCTCTCCACCGACAGCGTGTCCAGCTTCGGCAATGTTCTGGACGGCGCGCTCAAAAACGCGATTCAAACCGGCAAGACGGCCGAGACGATGACAGCTCAGGGCCTCTCCGGCAAAGGCAGCCTCACCGATATCGCGACCTCCGTGGAAGAAGCGAAACTGACCCTGCAAACCGTCACCACGGTTCGAGACCGCATGGTGCAGGCCTATCAGGACGTCATGAAGATGTCGATCTAAGCCCTCGCACATGCATCATACGGTCGATGTTCACGAAATACTTCGTCAGACCCTGCTCGTTGCGGTCAAGATGGGCGCACCTTCCCTTCTGTCGTCCCTCTGCGCGGGCATCCTGGTTTCGTTACTTCAGGCCGTAACCCAGGTGAACGAGGCGACATTGTCTTTCGTGCCCAAATTCATGGCCGCGACAGCCGCCCTCATGCTGACGGGCTCGTTCATGTATGCCACGCTCCATACATATGCGCAGACCATCTTCGACCAGATGATCATGGTGGGCGGTTCGTGAAGACAGGCCGCACTCTGGCGGCGACCATTCTGGAATGACCGGGGATCTGTTCTTTCCCGGCGGCTCCATCCCCGTACTGGCCGCCATGTTCCTGCTGACCCTGTGCCGGGTCAGTGCCATGGTGATGACAGCCCCCGGCTTTGGCGAAACCACGTCCCCCATGGTGGTCCGGGCGGGAATTGCGCTTGTCATCAGCATCACCATCCTGCCAGTGGTGCAGGATCATCTGGCAGCCGTATCCGGACCGGCGCTTCATCGCCCGTTCATGGTGCTGGCCATCATCGCGGGCGAGCTTTTATGCGGTGCATTCATCGGGCTGCTGGCCCGGCTCGTTTCCATGGCGATGATTATTGCGATGCAGATCATCGCCGTCCTCGCAGGCCTGGCCAGCATCCTCCAGCCGGATCCTGAACTCGGGGCATCCAGCACGGCCATAAGCCACATGGCCTCCTCCCTCACGCCGGTCATCTTTCTCTCGACCGGCCTTTATGTCCTCCCCCTGGCTGCGGTGACCGGCTCGTACCACCTGTTTCCCCCGGGCCATATGCCGATGCTCGGCGACATGACGAAAAGCATCGTCGCCGCCACGGCGCAGACATTCGTCCTGGCGCTGCAACTGGCCGCCCCCTTTATCCTGATCGGCACTTTGTGGCCTGCCATGCTGGGGGTACTGAACCGCCTGATGCCGGCAATCCAGGTCTACGGCATTGCCATGCCGGCCCAATTATTGGGTGGCGTCCTCCTGCTGGCCATGCTGATCCAGATCATGACCGGCGTCTGGCAGGAAAGGATGAGCGACCTGCTTGTCGCCCTGCCCGGCGTAGGCGCCCCACCGTCGCTGCACTGAGTTACCATGGCAGAAGAAGGATCCAGCAGCGAAGACCGGTCGCAGGCCCCGACCGGAAAACGGCTGCAGAAGGCGCGCACGGACGGAAACGTCGCGCAATCCCGCGAAACGCAAATGCTCCTGGTCCTGAGCGCGTTCCTGACCGTCTTCACCGCGACCACGACCTCCGCAGGCGGCACATTTCTCCGGCACATGCGCGGACTGATGGAGCATTTCGATACCATCTCAATAGATGGAGGATCGCTCTTCCTGGTCTTCCAGCAGGCTGTACGCGAAGGCATTCTGCTGGTGGCGCCCCTGGTGCTCGTCTGCGTGGCGGTTGTCATCGCCTGCGCCATGCTTCAGACGGGTCTACTGTTCCGCCCCCAGGCCCTCATCCCCGACATCGGGCGCCTGTCTCCCCTGTCGGGGATCAGGCGCGTGGTCAGCACGAACAACCTGATCGAGATGCTGAAAAGCCTGGTCAAGTTCGTCGCCTTCGGCGCAGTGCTCTACGACGTGGCAAAAGGAACATTGCACGTCGCACCCGAGGCCGAACGCTGGACCCTTCGCCACCTGACCTCGGAACTCGTATCATGGTTCGTGTACGCCACGCTGACCGTCCTGACGGTCCAGGCCGTGATCGCCGTCCTCGACGAAGTATGGACACGATACCATCGGCTGCAAAAGCTGCGCATGAGCCATCAGGAGATCAAGGAGGAAGTGCGCCAGGACGATGGCGACCCCAAGGTAAAGGCCAAACAGAAGCAGATCCGCATGCGGCGCGCCCGGCAGATGATGCTCCAGGCCGTGAAGAAGGCCACCGTCATCGTCACCAACCCGACCCATTATGCCGTGGCGCTGTCTTACGAAAACGGTACGGACGCGGCGCCGAAAATCGTCGCCAAGGGCGCGGACGAACTCGCCGCCCGCATCCGCGAGGCAGCCGAGGATTCAAAGATCCCGATCGTCTCCAACCCGCCCGTGGCCCGCGCCCTCTATACCCTGCCGGTGGATTCCGAAATACCGCCGGAATATTTCCAGCCCGTTGCCGCGATCATCGCCTACGTCATGAAACTCAAGACACCGGGTTCACGCGTGCCTCGACAGTAATCGCCGCCTCTCCGTATCGCATGATCGGATAGGGATCCTTCCCGGCGGGTCCGTCACCCGGAATCATATCGACGCGCGTTGCCACTGAATCCACCGGCGGAAACAATTCAGTAACATCTTTCATATACCCGTAGCATAAAAACGACACATGAAGTCCTTGCGTTTCACGCCGCGCATGCTACTGAGATAGTCAGCAAGGCACAGATGTCGCGCGGGGAATGTTTCAGCCGCCATTCCATGTCCGTAAGATCACTGACCCGAAATCGCGTCACGCCGGAAATGGTCTGACGGGCATGACGTCATGAGCTGCCAGGCCATGATCGGGTTATGATTTTCCTGCTTGACGGTGGGCGGAACAGATAGCTGCGCGCACAGGCAGGGACGGCACATGTCAGTTTTCAATGCCCTTACCACGGCTGTCAGCGGTATCAACGCCCAGTCGACCGCATTTACGAACCTCAGCAACAACATCGCCAACAGCCAGACGGTCGGCTACAAGGCCACCACGACGGCATTCCAGGATTTCGTTGCCGGTTCGCTCGTCGGAAACGCGGCATCGGCCGATATTTCGGACTCCGTCTCCGCCGTCACCATCCAGCATGTGGACACCCAGGGTACGGCAGCCAGCAGCGCGGACAGCCTGGCGACATCGATCTCCGGCAACGGCCTGTATGTCGTGTCCAAGGAAACCGGCGCGTCCACAGCGGCCCAGACCCAGTTCCAGAACACGCAGTATTACACCCGAAACGGTGAATTTTATGAAAACAAGACCGGCTACCTGGTCAACACCAGCGGCTACTATCTTGATGGCTATATGGTCGATCCGAGCGGGGCGCTCAACACGAACCTGACCCAGCTCAACGTCGCGAATGTCGCTTTCCGTCCCACGCAGAGCACCACCCTTTCGACAACCGGGACGCTGTCATCCACTGCCGCCGTAGGCGACACGGTTACCACCGCCGCAGCCACGGTGTACGATGGCAGTTACGACAGCGCCAACCCGACCAACAATTCGGGCGGCGTTCAACTTCAATGGACGAATACCGCCCCCAATACCTGGAATGTGGTAGCCCAGAGTACAGCCGTTGCGGGCGCTGGCACCGCTACGCTGACCAATGCCGGTCCATATACCGTAACCTTCGATGCCAACGGCTCCATCGCCTCCATCACGAACGGCGCCACACCCGTCGGCTCGACTTTGTTCGGTGCCACCGCCAACATTCCGATCACAGTGTCGTATCAGGATGGCTCGCAGCAGACCGTCAATCTTGACCTGGGCACAATCGGCGGCACAACCGGCATGACGACCGGCACCACCCCCACAGCGACTCCGTCACTGGCCAGCGATAGCGTGACCAGCGGCACCTACGAGGGCGTGTCGGTCCAGAGCGACGGCTCTATCATGGCCATTTTCGATAACGGCGACACCCAGCTCGTGGGCAAGATCGCCATGGCGAATTTCGCCAACGTCGACGGACTGAATGCCGTCGACGGTCAGGCCTATACGGCCACGGCATCATCCGGCAACGCCAAAATCGGCAATGTCGGGGAAAATGGCACGGGCACGCTGTCGGTCGGGTATGTCGAGTCCTCCACGACCAATCTGACCAGCGATCTGTCCGCCCTGATCGTCGCGCAGGAGGCCTACTCCGCCAATACCAAGATCGTCACGACCGCAGACCAGCTGCTGCAGACCACGATCGCCATGAAGCAGTAACGGGCTTGACGCGCGGCTGGCTCGTGGCAAACACAGGCCAGCCGGCGCGACCTGCCAGAATCGCCGCCCGCTGATCCGGCATTGCGATCCGGAAAAATCGATTACCGGGCGCCCGGTTTCTGTCCCTTGCCGGCAGACGGACGGATGCAGTCCTGACATCTGTGCGTCCCCTGGCCCGCGAACCGGGGCGATCATGGCCTCGACCTCCGGCCGGACGCCGCTCCCGATACAGATCGACCACACCAGCCCCCTCGTAAGACGTTCCTGCGCGTTTCGTCCATGCTCTATGATGGCACGGACAACGGATCAGCGATCCGCATACCGACCTGCCCGCGATAGAGAAGCTGCCCAGGCGCCCCGCGATATCATGAAAACGTCACACGAGACCGATTATCGGCCCGATTGATGGCGGCTGCTTCCCTCTATCGTCACAAACGCCCCACCCATGCCATTGAGCATGCACCCTCCAGTAGCTACACTATCAATAAATCGTTTACCTACCCCCCGGGAGCCACCTGCATATGAGCGAGACTGCAACCGGCGGCGTACCCGAACCCTCTTCCCGAGACGAAAAGCGGCGATCCATGGCTACGGAAACGACCCCCCGGCGTTCCACAACGAAATTCCTCTTCATCGGTCTGGTGGTTCTTCTTCTCGCTGTCGGCGGGGGCACCCTATTCATGAAGAAGGGCCATCTGTTCCATTCGGTTCGGACCGAGGTGGCAACCCGCACGGATCAGGTGCTGCATCCGCCGATCATCCTGGGCATTCCGCCGATCGTTTCCAATCTCGACAATGGCGATGGTCGACCGGTCTATGTAAAGCTGACGGCCAAGGTCGAAATATCAGGCGCACGCGACGAGGCGTCGCTCCAGAACATGATCCCGCATGTTCAGGACATATTTCAGACTTACCTGCACGAGACACGTCCGCAGGACATCCGGGGCGACGGAATATACCGGCTGCGCGAGGCGATCATGCGTCGTCTCCGGGCGGAATTGTTGCCCTTGCAGGTCACGAATCTGTATCTGGTCGAATTCCTGATTCAGTAATCGGAACATTATACTTGATATTTATACCAAATACAGTTCAAACCGCGGCGAAGACAATATGCAGGACGTAAACGACACACCGGATGCCGACCAGTCCGATGAAGCCAGCGCCGAGGCACCGCCCGAAGCGCAGAGCCACGCGTCAGGGATGGGCCATGACGCGCGGGAAGATGCGTTCACGGGGTTTGAAGATAGCATGATCAGCAGCCACATGCTGGACCAATCTGAAATCGACAGCCTTCTGGGCAATACGTTCGCCGGACTTCCCGACCGGGAAGAAACCGGCATGGAACGCGTCATCAAGGCCGGCTTCGTAGCGTATGAACGCCTGCCGATGCTGGAAATCGCATTGGACCGGTTTGTCAGACTCCTGTCGTCCACATTACGCAGCTTCACGAACGACAACGTCGAAATCACCATGGAGGGCACACGCTCCATGTGTTTCGGCGACTACATGAACACCGTGCCGTCATCCTCCCTGTTCGCGGTCTTCAAGGCCGTCCAGTGGGAGAATTATGGCCTTGTCGTCGTCGATTCCGGATTGTCCTATTCCATTATCGATATCCTTATGGGCGGCCCCCGCGGCGTAGGCCACGCGGGGACCGAGGGCCGCCCGCATACGGCGATCGAACGTTCCCTGATCGAAAAACTGATCACGTTGACCCTCAACGACCTTTCGGTGGCGTTCAATCCTGTCTGCACGATCGATCTCACGTTCGAACGGCTCGAGGTCAGTTCGCGTTTCGCGGCAATCGCACGAGCATCCAACGCCGTGGTGATGACGAAGCTGCATATCGATATGGAGGATAAGAGCGGCAACCTGGACCTCATCATCCCCTATGCAACCCTGGAGCCGGTGCGTGACCGCCTGTCTCAGCAATTCATGGGAGAACGGTTCGGTCGCGATTCGATCTGGGAAAACCATCTGATGTCCGAGATTCTCGAGACCGATGTTGAAGTGTCCGCCGTGTTCGAGGAAAAACTCCTCTCCCTCTCCCAGGTTCTCAATCTGCGCCCCGGTACGCAGATTGCATTTCCCTACCGAAGCGACACCCCGATTCATGTCACGCTGCAATGCGGACAGAACTCCTTGTTCGAAGGACGACTCGGCCAGCTGCACGGCAAGGCAGCCGTGAAAATCGAACGACGACTGGTGCCACCCGACAGTCCGCATCCTCACACCACCCCACCCCTCGCATCCCGCGAATAAGAGAACAGGACAACCCCAATTCCTTCTTTCTTTATCCGCCCGTCGCTTCACAACCGGGCCAGACTGGAGACATCTGGCAAATGCTGACTCAGATCCAGCTGATCATCGAGATCGTCTTATCGTTCTTCCTTCTCCTGGGGATTATCTACAGCTTTTATCTCAGTCGGATTCTCTCCAATCTGAAGCACGACCGCGAAAGCCTGATGGGACTGGTCGAAAAGCTCGAAGCCAGCGTGAAGAGTGCGGAAGAAGGCGTGGAGAAACTGCGCGTGGCCGGGGAAGTCAGCGGCCGCCCACTCAGCCGCATGATCGAACTGGCCAAGGTAACAAGCACTGAGCTGGACACCATGGTCGGCAAGGCGGATGCGACGGCAGATCGCCTTGAGACAGCAACGATCAAGGCCTCCTCCCACGAAAAGAGGCTTGAACGACTACTCGAAAAGGCATCCGAAATTGAGCTGAAGCAGAATGCCGAAGCACGAAACGGCCTTGCTGCCGACGGCACGCAGCGAGAGGCTGCCACCATGCCTCCGATGGACGCAGGGGAAAGCAACTCCGAATCCGCCCTCTCACTCCCACAGGACACGGCGCCCACAAATACCCTGTCTTCGGCCAATGACGTGCCACTCAAGGCAACCCGCGAAGAAGGCGACACACCCAGGGATTGGGGCCCGGACGCACCATCGGCACAGCGCACCGCCACTCCCGCCCCGACCAAGGGAAATGACGGATCGAAGAATGCCAGAACCAGGGGCTCGGCCCGGCAGAAAAATCAGCAGCTGAAAAGGTTTGAGAACACCTTTCTCAGCCGGCCCTCCAGGTAGGAATCCCCGCTTCTACCAGTATCCGCCAATGACATGCCGGGGCTGGGTGGGGCCGGGGTCGGCATTGGGCGACCACGCGCTCCAGTCCCACAAAGCCGTATCACGCCTGTTTTCAGCCGCCATCGCCGGGATCTCCGACACGGCGGAGGGCGATGTCCGTTTATTCTTCCCTGCAGCGACCAGCGACACATAATAGCTGTATGCCGTCGCCGACCCCATATACACACACCCACAACCGATCGGATCGGCATAAAGATAGACCGGGCCGACCGAGGACGGTCGATAGGTGAGTTCACCGGGCGGAAGCGTATTCATCATGGCATAGCGCGCCGTGGTGTCCGCCTTATGCGCAACGAAGCCGGCATCTGCCAGGCGCCGGCCCGTATCCAGATAGGGCTTGGCCGGCGACAGGCAGCCCACCAACCCGGCGGATGCCACGGCCACTGCACCCACCCGAAGTGCATGCTGCCGGATATCAGGCAACCGGGCCGCGAAATGACGTCGTAGATTCATGAATTCTCTTTTCCGGGTATCGAGAAGCCGAACAATTCGAACCCCATTTTTCTGGACGCCCCAGGGCCCGAAGAGGGCTCTTCACTCTATGCGGCATACCGTCCGATCGCATACCAACGACACGGGAAAATGAACGACAACCTGCGTCAGACATCGCTGCGCAATGTCAGTGCCGCCTGCGCGCCTGTGCTCGGCATATATTGACCCGACGCACCATAACCGACGCCTACGTCCTGCGCCGCATCCACGACGATCAGCCGGATCAGGACGTTCTGCGCGTCGATCGCGTTTTTCAGCAATGCCCGGTTGGCGCGGACCAATGCGCCGAAGCGACCAGCCGCTTCTTCGGTTTCCGGCGTCATCAGGACATGCGGCTGATCGGCCAGCAACGAATCCGCCCCGTCGACCGAGAGAATGCTCTCCAGCGTGTCCATTTCTCTCTGTTTCGCCGGAAGCATGTCCACGACCTCCTGCAGCTTGCCCGCTTTCAGAAGATCGTTTTCAGCCTCGAGAACGGTACAAACCGCCTGGAAGCTGGCCAGGAGAGAATCCGCGGTTCTGGCCGGGGCGCTGCTCATGACTGGCTCGTTTCCTTCTGGGCCTGAGCCTGTTCCTGCATGGCCAGGATCTGGCGATAGACACTGTCGGCAATGCCAATACCGCCGTTATTGGCGATCTGCTTGCCGAGTTCCAGCACCTGGAGCGAGCGGAACTGCTTCTCCGCCGCGCCGCCTCCGAACAAGCCATCAGAGGTATCGACCGTATCGAACATCGGTTGCAACAGTTCGCCGATGGTCACGCTTTCAAACGAAACGGCTGCTTTGCGGGCCTGCTCCGTCTGGGTCGAATCCGCCTGCCCAGCCGACACCTGCTGTCGGCCGATCACCGACAGCGAAGACGCGACACTGCCTACACCACTCATGCCTCGCTACCTTACTTCAAGATCGGCCTGAAGAGCGCCATCGGCTTTGATTGCCTGAAGGATACTGATCATATCCCGCGGCCCCATGCCCAGAGCGTTCATGCCGGACACGAGACTTGCAAGAGTCGGCCCCTCGCGCAATATCCCCAGACGGTGGGAATTATCAGTATTCGCGGTGATCTGCGTTCGCGGCAGGATAGCGGTCGTTCCGTTGGAAAACGGACCGGGTTGCGATGCAATAGGCGCTTCCGTGACCTGGATCGTCAGATTTCCCTGCGCGATCGCGACCGTGCTGATGCGCACATTGTCCCCCATGACGATCGTTCCGCTGGCTTCGTCGACGATAACCTTGGCCATCGTATCGGGTTCAATGCTCAGGTCGCCGATACGGTACAGGGTTTCCGCCGTACCCCGCCCGGACAAGTCGATGGCGACGGTACGCGGGTCGTCAACCCGCGCCATGCCACGCCCGATATGGCGGTTTATCGCATCGGCAATTCTGTTCGCGGTCGTAAAATTGGAATTATGCAAGGAGAGATGGATGATGCCGCTCGCCCCCAGATTAACCGGCACCTCACGTTCAACTACCGCGCCATTGGCGATATGGCCACTGGTCGGAATGTTCTGCGTCATGGCTGCCCCGGCACCGCCAGCCGCGAACGCGTTCGTAACCAGCGATCCTTGGGCGACGGCATAAACCTCGCCGTCCGCGGCCTGAAGCGGTGTAACCAGCAACGTCCCGCCGGCCAGGTCGCGCGCATCACCGACGGCGGAGACTGTCACGTCGATCCGTCCGCCACCATGAGAAAAAGGCGGCAGGGTCGCAGTCACCATGACGGCGGCCACATCATGCGTCTGAAGCTGCACCTCGCGGTCACGAATATTCACACCGAGTCGGTTCAGCATGCTGATCAGCGTTTCGCGCGTGAAAATCGTATTGGTCAGACGATCGCCCGTACCGCGCAGGCCGACGACAAGGCCGTAGCCGACAAGCTGGTTGTCACGCACGCCCTCATAATCGACGATATCCTTTACCCTGACCATCGCGGCATTGGCCGATGGAAACGGGAACAGTCCTGCCAGAAGAAACGCGGTCGAAACCAACGCCACAATCCGTCGAAAACGGGGCGCCCGCCTGCTCTCCCTGCTGAAAAACGCAGCACTCATTCCATCGCCTTTACCGAAATGGTTGCGATAGAGGCTGGCCACCCTGAGGCAAGTCCTCATAGACACTGGTCACCTTTTGCACTTCGGCCCATGGCATTCCGCGAAGTGACCATGGCGGTTTTGGAGAATACGCCGCCGGACCATGACATTCAATGGCCCACCGGCGCGAAATAGGAAGGGCAGTTCGCCTTCTCCCTTGCAGGTTCCGCCAGGTTGTGGACCATCGCGGAAATGAGGTAAAGCCGAACCGCAGCATAGACTTCATATACTTTCGTGGTTCGATACGTCCGGCGATGCTTTCCTGCTCCTATGCAGGACCGAGCGGCCACGATACAGGGAGAGACGGCCCGTGACAGGTCCAGCCCCGACACCGGCCATGCTCTACCATGCTCCGCGACGTCAGGCATGTCGGGTGGCGGTGGTCGCCATCGCCCTGCTTCTGCCGGCACGAATGGCGCTCGCCCGACCACCCGAAGCATCGCCCTGCATCGCGGCAACGGCACAAGCGGAGCGGGATCTGCGTGTCCCGGATGGCTTCCTCAATGCCATGAGCCGTGTCGAAAGCGGCAAACCTAGCCCGGACGGTACCATTTCCGCGTGGCCGTGGACGATCACGGCCGCAGGAATCGGCCATTATTATTCAACGCGCGCCGAAGCTGTCGCGGCCGTGGAGGCATTTCGTCAGCAAGGCATCCAGTCGATCGATGTCGGCTGCATGCAGGTCAACTTGCAACAGCATCCGGATGCCTTTGCCTCGCTCGACATGGCATTCGACCCGGTGACCAATGCGCTCTACGCCGGCCGGTTCCTGCTCCAGATGTATGACAAGACGGGAAGCTGGCCCAGGGCCGCCGCCGCGTACCATTCCCAGACACCGGGCATCGGCACACCCTACCAGTGGAAGGTGCTCGAAGCCTGGGCGATCCCGCAGGATGGACGGGACCAGCAGCCCCCATCGCGCCAGCCCTCGCACGCGCCCTCCCTTTCCACCCCGTTCTTCCCCCATCCCGCCGCGCCCAGGACGATACAGCAACCGCCCCTCACGGCCGACGCGCAACCCGACCCCGCCGGCGGCGCGCCCCCTGCTCCGGCCAAGGTCTTTCACCCGTTCCAGGGATTCGCGCATTTCACACAACCCACGATGCACCGGCCCTCCTCTGCAGGCATGCGGGGGCGCACCCTGGCCTCGTACCGCGCCAACCCCGTCGCCTTGGCAGGCCCAACAGGCTGACGCCTCTGCCCCCGACAGGCGCCTGACTATAGCCAGTTACGCAGGGCCAGCCCGACCTCCTGAAGGACAGCTGTGAACGACCGCTCCTTCGCCCTGAACACGCGCATGTTCGGGTACCAGGGAGAACTCCTTCCTTCATCGCCCCATCGCCAGCAGGCATCCCAACGGCTGACCAGCCACACCGGGCAGCCGAGAGCCCCCGCGAGATGCAGCGGCGCCGTATCGACGGAAATGACCAAGTCGAGATTTTTGACGATCGCGGCCGTGTCGGCCATGTCCCGGACATCGCCCATCGGGTCGAATAGCGCCTGGCCGTGCCACGCCTCGATTTCCGCGCGCGGCGGACCAAATTGAAGACTAACCAGCGTCGCCTCGACGGGCGTCAGAGCGCTCCCCATGTCCGCCAGCGTGACCGAACGGCGCTTGTCCGCAAGCACGTGCTCGGACTGCGTCCTCCGGTCACCCGCCCAGACCAGGCCGACGCGCGGCCGCTGGCCGGGCAAGCGGGACGCAAACCGCGCAACATCCCTGTCATCGGCACGCAGATACGGAATGCCATCCGGAATATCCCGTACCGACATCACGCCGGCGATGTAGGGCAGGTCCGGAATGGGTGCGGCGAAGCTATATCCGTCCTCCCTGCCAAAACTCTCCTTATTCCGCACAGACACACCCGGGAAAGACAGGGTCAGAAGACGGACCAGCGTTCCGGGCACGACGACGGTGATCTCTGCCCCCCTTTCCAGCAGGTAAGGGACCAAGCGAATGAACTGGATCGTATCGCCCAGCCCCTGTTCGTCGAACAGGAGGACCTTCCGTCCCGACACGTCATCTCCGGGCCGCAGACGCGGCAGAGACAGGAACCATGCTGACTTATCGCTGACAATCAGGTCGCGCTTGCAATAAACTTCCCATCCCTCACCCAGTCTCCCGGCCTTCAGCAGCGTGCAGGAATAGCCGAAGCTGATCGCGGGCGAGGACGGCGCAAGCGCCAGGGCCTTTTCATACCAGGGCAGAGCTTCAGGGGAGCGATTGAGCCGTTCCAGGGCGCACCCCACATTGTTCAGAAGTGCTGCGGTCATATTCCCGCTCTGGAGATGAGACAGGAGGATTTTCAGCGCTTCCGCCGGATACCCGGCTTCGAGAAGAGACATCGATATATATTCGCATATATTTGCATGCTCGGCCGGGTAGCGCTGCATCATGTCGGAGAACAGGGCGCACCCTCCGACGACATCTCCAGAGGCCACTCGGATATGCGCCAGGAACGCCTGCGCAGCGACATTGTCCGGTTCACATCGGAGCACATTACGCAATAATGTTTCAACAATATCGTAATTGGAACTGTAGCGCAGGATCACCGTCGCGCCGGCCAGGCTGAGCTGCCAGTCATCCATGCGCAGCGACGTCATCTCGAGGACCAGGCGGAAGACCTCGACGAGTTGCCCCTGGGCCGCCAGCATATCGCAGAACTCGATCAGATTGGCCGGCGTCGGCGACTGCAGCAGGCTTTCCTTCGCGAACGCGACCGTCAGGAGCCGCCCGGCTTCACCCGCGCCGACCTCCGTGCATACCTTCATGTCTACTTCCGTCACAAATCCACCTTGCCTTGTCCGGAGCCGCATACCCCAGCCCCTACCTCACGCCGCCGGAGCCTATATCGGCCGAAAGAGTCCTCAATTCCTCGCCGGCACTATTTTCGCGCCTTGCTCAAAGCCGACTATAGCGGTACTTATCGGCCCCAGAAACCGGGTCTGCGCCACTACATGCCACAGAACAGCCGCCCAGGCTTCCCGGCCATGGCGATCATGCCGAGATCGTCATAACCACAGCCGGCACACGAAAGGAAAAGTGGCATCTTGGACCCCGCCAATGGTAGCACGATCGCAGAGCCCGGCGACGGCAAGCTGACTGGCGGGAACCGCCCCGCGCGGCTGTTCCCGTCGCTTTCCCGCGGCATGGCGCTTTCGAACAATGTGCTGCGCGGCGGCTTGAATTCGCTTTCCTGGCGATCACTGATCCCGGGAACGGACATCGGCCTCGCGATCGGTGTCCTGCTGCTTCTATCCATCCTTATTGTCCCGCTACCAACCTTTATCCTCGACATGGGGTTGTCGCTGTCGATCACTGCCTCCGCGCTGGTTCTCATGGTGTCGCTGTTCCTTGAGAAGCCGGTCGAGTTCACCTCCTTTCCCACCCTTCTCCTGTTGACGACCCTCCTGCGGCTGGCACTCGAAATCGCAACCACGCGCCTGATCCTCAGCCACGGCAATGAAGGCGCATATGCCGCCGGCCATGTGGTGGCTGCATTCGGCGGCTTCCTGATGGGAGGGGACGTTGTCATCGGCGGGATCGTGTTCTGCATCCTGCTTGTGGTGAATTTCATGGTCATCACCAAGGGCTCCGGCCGTATCGCGGAAGTCGCGGCGCGCTTCTTCCTCGACGCCATGCCGGGCAAGCAGATGGCGATCGACGCCGAACTCTCCTCCGGCGCGATCAATGACCGGACGGCACGCCTGAAGCGCAAGGAACTGGAAGAAGAAAGCGCGTTCTATGGCGCCATGGACGGCGCCGCCAAATTCGTGCGCGGCGATGCGATCGCGGCGATCATCATTACAGGCATCAATATCGTCGGCGGACTGGCCATCGGCGTGCTGCGCCACGGCATGCCCGTGAACGAGGCCGCCAGCACCTTCACGACGCTGACCGTGGGCGATGGGCTCGTATCGCAGATTCCAGCCCTCCTGGTCTCGACTGCAGCCGGCATCGTCGTCACGAAGGGCGGTACGGACGGGTCCGCCGACGTCACCCTGGTTCGCCAGTTGGGCGGCAATCCCAAGCCGATGGCCATGGCCGCGTTGCTGGCAACCTGCTTCGCGCTGCTGCCCGGCTTGCCGGCCTTTCCCTTCCTGACCATTGCAGCCCTGGCCGGCGCCGGGGCCTGGTGGCGCCACAAAACGCCCACCAAGGATAGTGACGGAGACGTGACCGAAGTCACGCCAGCCCCGACGACGGCTCCCATTTCCGACGTTCTCAAGCTCGACCTGCTGCGTCTCGAACTTGGCTTCGGCCTGCTGCCGTTGACCAGCGGCGAGAATTCCCAACTCACCGAGCAGATCAAGGCGCTGCGCAGGGCAATTGCGACCGAAATGGGCTTCGTGACGCCGCCCATCAGGATACAGGACAATATCCTGCTTCCGTCGGACAAATACATCATCAAGCTCAAGGAGATCGAAATCGGATCAGGTGAGGCGAAGCCCGGCAAGCTGATGGCCATGAGCCCGTCCGGCGGCACACCTCCCCTTGCCGGCGACAAGGCGACCGAACCCGCGTTCGGCCTGCCCGCCGTATGGATCGACCCTTCCCTCAAGGCCAAGGCCATTGCCTTGAAATGCACCGTGGTCGACCCCGCCAGTGTCATCGTGACGCATCTCAGCGAACTGGTCAGGCAGAACCTTCCCGACCTTCTGACTTATGTCGCCACCCAGTCGCTTCTCGACGACCTGCCCCGCGAGCAGCAGAAACTCGTCAACGACCTGATTCCCTCCCAGGTCACGCTCAGCACCGTCCAGCGTGTCCTGCAATCGCTGCTGGCCGAACGGATTTCGATCCGCGACCTTCCGACCATCCTGGAAAGCATCCAGGAAGGCAGCGGCCTCGGCCTGCGCGGTATACAGAACCTGACCAACCATGTGCGCGTCCGCCTCTCCCGGCAGATCTGCAGCACGCTCGAAGGACCGGGCGGCTACATTCCGATGATCACCCTGTCGCCGGAATGGGAGGCGGAATTCATGAACCACATCGCGGGACAGGGCGAGGAACGGCGCCTGGCCATGCCGCCCTCCCTGTTGAACCGTTTCGTCGCGCGACTGCGAGAGGTCTTCAATACCGTCTCGTCCACCGGCGAAGTACCGGTCATTGTCGTTTCGACGCCGGTTCGGGACTCCATGCGTTCGATCGTGGAACGTGTCCGGCCGAGCGTGTCGGTCCTTTCGCAATCCGAAATATATCCACGCGCCCGAATCAAGACGATCGCGACCATTACATGATAGGGGGCGGGAAAAATTGCATACCACCCTACATACTGAAGAAAAGATGAAGAGAGACTATATCCACCTCGCCCCACAATCTTTCTTGCTCTTGCAAGACTGAATGTATGGTCATGCTAGGCTGAAGGCTCTATAATGGTGCAATTAAGATCATAGTTACGCCTTCCGTGCCATGGCAGTGTATCAAGGATCGGGCTGATGTCCATCTCCAACGCCTCTCCGATTTCGACGTATATTTCCGCGATCAAGAACGAGGCGACGGCCTCAGCGACCTACGCGAAGACCGACGCCACAACCAAGCAGGAAGTCGCAAAGTTCGAAAAGGACGCGGCGTCGATTACGTCGGTTGATGGACTCCTGAAGGATTATTCGGTCCTGCAGGTGGTACTCGGGGCCTATGGGCTTAGTTCCCTTTCCAACGCAACGGCCATCATCAAGGACTTGTTGACGCAGGACCCGACCTCATCCAAGTCCCTCGCCAAATCATCCAATAACGCAGCATGGTTGGCCTTTGCCGATGCCTTCAAGATGTGGGGGCAGAACAAAGGCACATCCTCCGTGTCGCCCTTTGCTCCCGACGCAGCCTCCGCCGTAATGAGCCAGACCTACAGCGCGACGACGACCATCTCGGTAAACGCCACTCTTCCCTCTGCCGACGCGACCGGCCAGACCTATACGACGGCCCCTGTCACGACGTATGATTCGAATTCCGACGCCCATCAGGTGGCCCTTAAATGGACCCAGGATTCTAGCAACCCACTGGTCTGGACCGTCAACGCCTATGACGCGGGCGGCAATGCCACAATCGATACGAACGCCTATCAGGTCGTCTTCAACCAAGACGGTACCCTGGCTTCCGCTACCGACATGTCGACCGGCAAAGCCGTAACCTCAGGCGGAACGGGAAGCGCTGTGTCGTTGCCCATTACCCTGAATATCATCCAATCTGACGGCAGCACCACCACACATCAATCCGTCAGCCTCGATCTCGGGACGCTCGGGGGAACAAGCGGTGTCACCATGGCGCCGTACAGCACCTCCAGCGCCATCAGTACAAGCCAGGTCGCCAGCCTGACGTCATCGTCTGGTTCCAGCACCACCCTGACACTTCCCTCCATTACGCTGGGTACCCTGTCGGGAACGAACCAGACTTACGTCACTGCACCATTCGACCCCAACGAAGCATCGGACGACGCGAACGGCGTCACCGCCGCCAACCGGGCCACGCTGTCCGTCAAATGGGTTCAGGACTCCTCCTCGCCGTCGACCTGGCAGGCTTATATCATCGATCCCTACGGGGCGCAGGTTACCAGCACGACATTTACGACTTCATTCGACAGCGGCGGCAATCTTCTGAAAGTCAACGGGCAGTATTCTCACGATATTCCCGCTCTGCAGGCGCAGATGAACGGCGTCACCTACACTGTCAATGTTCAGGCACCGAATCTTTCGACCTCGACACTGACCCAGGATTCAACCCTGACGACTGACAGCAAAGTCACGAACACTGTGACCAAGGTCAACATGAGCGACGTCGTGTCGCAGTTCGAATTGAGTCAGTACGAGAATAACAACGATTTCCAGGACAACGGAGTCGGTAACGCCCTCTACTTCACACGCAAGATGAGCGGCATTACCTCCCTGGCGCAATTGATGTCTGATCCCATCTTGCTGAAAGTCGCGGAAACGGTCTCCGGCTACGATCCGTCAACATTCGGCACACTGGATTACGACCAGCAGGTCCGGATGCTGAAAAGCAAGGTGGATTTCACCAAGTTGAAGACTCCAATGCAGATCCAGCAATATGCAGAACGTTATCTGGCCATGCTTCAGATCACTCCGCAGACGCCGGACAAGCCGGCAACCATGATGGATCTGTATGGTGGCGGTTCGAGCAACGAGGGCATTGCCGCACTCTTCGGTGTCAACACCTCGTCATCCTCGTCGAGCGGAAATCTTTATTCCGGCATGTTTTAAAGAGACTGTTGCAGAAGTACAGAAAATGAACCGCGGAACGTCGGAAACTGCAACCTTGATGCCATTCCTGAAAAAACGGTCTCCGAGCCTGGCGATTTGCGCAGGTGCTGCCTGCCTGACAGGGTGAGCGCAGCATGCAACCTGCCGAATCGACTACCGACACAGCGAGAGCGTCCCACAACGATACGCTTGCCACCGGAATGGTCCGCACCCTGGATGCAATCCGCAAGGCCGTGGCCGGTCCCTTTCACGATATTCCCGTGGGCGTGCTGGAAGGCCGCGTGACCGGACTGACCGGTCTCTCCGTCTCCCTCAGCGGCATGCGCGACTTCACCGGAGTCGGGGACAGGGTTAGTATTTTCGGACTGGACGGACGTGAGACAGATGCCGAAATCGTCGCGTTCCGGGGGGACACGGCCATTGCCATGCCATTCGGGGCGTTGGCGGGCATAGGATCGGGCTGCCGTGCGACATTCCGGCTGTACGACCAGGAGCAGAGAAGGCGCCGGGCGGGCGGCACGCTGGTCGTCAATCCCTTATGGCAAGGACGTGTCATCGACCCGATGGGGCGTCCCGTCGACGGCAAGGGCCCACTGCCCCCGGGCGGGGAACCATGCCGGCTGCATGCTCCTCCCCCGGAAGCAGGACTGCGTGCCCGCCTCGGGCCACGCATCGATCTGGGCGTGCGGGTGCTCAACCTGTTCACAACATGCCGAGAGGGCCAGAGGCTCGGCTTGTTCGCTGGTTCCGGCGTCGGAAAATCCACGCTCATGGGCATGTTGGCACGCAATACCGACTGCGACGTCGCGGTGATCGCGCTTGTCGGGGAACGAGGCCGGGAAGTCCGCGAGTTCGTGGAAGACGATCTGGGCCCCGAAGGCTTGGCCAAATCGGTCGTCGTGGTCGCCACCTCCGACACCTCGCCCCTGATGCGCCGGGAAGCCGCCTATTCGGCCATGGCAGTGGCGGAATATTTCAGAGATCAAGGCAAATCGGTCCTGCTGCTCATGGACAGCGTCACCCGCTTTTGCCAGGCCCTGCGAGAGATCGGCCTGTCTTCCGGCGAACCACCCGCGACCCGGGGCTATCCGCCCAGCGTCTTCGCGGAACTGCCACGCCTGCTGGAACGGGCGGGCCCCGGCCTAGCCGGCCCGGACGGCAGGGCCGGCCAGATCACCGCCATGTTCTCAGTCCTCGTCGAAGGCGACGATCATAACGAACCCGTCGCTGACGCTGTCCGAGGCATTCTCGACGGGCATGTCGTACTGGAACGACGAATCGCCGAAAGTGGACGATATCCGGCCGTTAATGTCCTCCGCTCTCTCTCGCGCACGGTTCCCGGCTGCAACGCCGCGGAGGAAAACGCCCTGGCCCTGGAAGCGCGCACCGATCTTTCAACCTGGGACGATATTCAGGACATGGTTCGCCTGGGCGCCTACCGGGCTGGAAACGACGCCGTAACCGACAGGGCCATCCGCGTCGCGCCCGCAATCGAAAACATCCTGAAGCAGTCACGCGATGAAAGCGCGACGATCGCCGAAAGCTTCGATGCCCTGCGTGGCGCGCTCTCGACCACCGGAACATCGCGATGAATTCCCGGACACGCGCATTACGGTCCCTGATCCGCCTTCACAAGACAAAGGTCGACCAGGCAAAGGCGATCATGGCCGAGGCGCTGGCCAGAGAGCACGCGGCACGCGGCCAGGTGGAAAGCAACCAGGCAGCGATCGAAACCGAACGACTGGAAGCCACGTCGGGGCACGCGTCGCTGGACGATTTCCGTCAGTGGCTGCCTTATGGACAGGAAGCTGTTGAACGCGCCCGGAGCGCCCTGCATGTCGCCGGCCGTGCCTCCGACCAGGCGCGCGAAACCCTCATGCAGGCCAACGCGGACCTGAAGGCGGCCACCTCCATTCTGGACCGTCGGGTGGAAGAGGAAAAAGAGATCCGCAACCGGCGCGAACTAGCCGAAATCGACGATTTGTCGCGGCGCGTTCGCATGGCCTCAGGTTGACTTTGAATGTTCATGCATCATTCCAACAAGACGATCGTCGGTTTTGCCATGTTTCATCCTTGAGTAAGTGGAATGCCCCCGCTATCGCTATTTATCGAGGTCGGCGCGTGATCGTGCCTGATGCGATCCGATCATCCCCGTGGACATAAGCGACCAGGAAAGCGCATGGAACAGACAGAACAACAGACCGCAAAGATATTCATTGCCACGCCTTGTTTCGGCGGTCTGGTAACGCAGGAATACATGGAATCCGTTATCGCCTGCACCGGCGTCATGCGGACTCCGATGACTCTCTCCCTGCTCGGCGACGATGCGATGATCAGCCGGGCACGCAATACCCTGGTTCATCAGTTTTTCACGCGGTCCGATGCCTCGCATCTGCTTTTTATCGATGCCGATATCGGATTCGCCGCAGAAGCGCCGGCGCGCCTTCTCGCGGCTGACAAGGACCTGATCGCGGGCATGTACCCGATCAAGGATCGGTTCTGGGACAAAGGCACGCAAGAAAACATCCTGCGCGGCGAATCACAGGAATCGGCCTCCCTTCGCTATGTCGGAGAGACCGATGCCATGCACGAGACATGGGAAAAAGGGCCGCTCATCCGGACGCATTACGCCGGTACCGGCTTCATGATGATCAGCCGGAAGGCGATCGCCCGCATGATCAAGCACTATCCCGAAACCGCATACCGCCGGATCGACACCGCGGGCAGCGGAGACGGCAGCCTGCACCATGCCCTGTTCGACGCCAGCATTGATCCCGAGACGGGAACCTACCTCAGCGAGGATTTCACCTTCTGCCGGCGCTGGCGCGAACTCGGCGGAGAAGTCTGGCTCGACACCTCTCTTTCCTTGACGCATGCAGGACGCGCAGCCTATCGCGGAGACCCGTCCTGCCGCGTCGGCATGGTCCATCACAAGGGCCTGTAAGGTCACGGTAATTCCCCATGGCGAGAAACAAAAAAGCTCCCATCCTCATCAGGCGTAGCGAAGAGTCCAATACGCAGAGCCATCATGGGGGAGCGTGGAAGATCGCCTACGCCGACTTCATGACGGCCATGATGGCGTTCTTTCTTGTCATGTGGCTTCTCAACGCGACAACGGACGAGCAACGCAAAGGCATCGCGCAATTCTTCAACCCCATGGCGGATACGAAGACCATTGTGCCGCCAACGGATGGGGCGCTCGATACCGCTCCCTCCCCTCTCACGGAGGGAAAGTCATTTAAGCTGATCAAGGACGACGCGTCCCTGAACGCACCGCAATCCAGTAAGCATGGCGCCGAACGGAACCCCGTCACGTCCATGCGAGGCGGTTCCCCCGACGACATCACCTACGGGATCAGGACACAATTTATCCCACAAGCCCCCACCATCATCCCGATCGGCGGGCCTGAGAGCGGTGGCGGCCAGAATACGGCGCATGTCGGCGCCAACGATGCGGCCACCGAACAGGGCAAGATCGACCATATGGCATCCAGCCTTCAGCAGGCGATCCAGCAAAACCCCGCCCTGCACAACGCAACCCCCAACGTTGCTGTCAGTTTCGGCCGAAACGACATCCGGATCGAGCTTCGGGACGCGGACAACACGCCGATGTTCGATTCCGGATCCCCGTCGCCCAACCGCATGGGCCGACAGATGCTGACCGAAATCGCCAGATGGCTCGCCCCCATGCCGGAACGTATTTCGATCATCGGCTATACCGACGCCGACGCTTACCCTGCCGGCAAGAACCGGAGCATGTCCAACTGGACCCTATCCGCGCTGCGTGCGGATTATGCCAGGGAGGCACTGGTCAAGGCTGGTTATCCGGACACCAATATCCTCGACGTATCCGGAAGAGCCGACCGGTCGCTGGCCATTCCCTCGACCCCATCGGCCGCAGCGAACAGACGAATCGTGATTGTCATGCACAAGCTGTATGCAGACGCGCCCCCCCCCATCGTTCCCTTGTCGGATACGACCGGCACCGTGCCGGCCGGCCCTGCCGATACGGCTATGAACCAACAGACATCCGGAGCGGCACGGCCGGAATAACGCCCCCCGGCCATATCAGAACAGGCCTAAGGACCTCGGTCGCTCGCCTGGCATAGAGAACTGCACACGACCGCGACCGGCGCACGCCGGCCGGCACATATGGGTGAAAACGGAGACAACTCAATGCTCTTCATCGGGGGCCTCGTCTTTGCGCTACTCTGCGTCTTCGGCTCGTTCGTGGCCTCCGGAGGTGTCTTGGCCCCTCTGCTCGCCTCCATGCCTTTCGAGTTGCTGACCATCATGGGCGCGGCGGCCGGCATCTTTGCGATGGCAAATTCCGCCGACGCGCTCAAAAAGCTTCCCCACGACCTGAAATTGACGCTGAAGGGCCCCCGCTACGACAAAACGGCCTATCTCGACCTGCTGGTCACGCTGTTCCGCTTCATGCGCCTGGCCCATGCGAAGGGAAACATGGCGCTTGAGGAGCATGTCGAAAATCCGACCGAAAGCAGCATCTTCGCGCAATCGCCCACTATTCGTGACGATCTGGAAACCCGCAATCTGATTTGCGACTATCTGCGGCTGGTCAGCCTCAATATGGACGATGCCTATCAGCTTGACGAAGTCATGACCCGCGAATTGAAGAAGAATCTGACCGAGAAGCTGCATATCGCCGAATGCCTGTCGAGCATAGCGGACGCGCTGCCGGCGCTTGGCATCGTGGCTGCGGTTCTGGGCGTTATCAAGACGATGTCCTCGATCAGCAAGCCACCGGCCGTCCTGGGCGAAATGATCGCCGGCGCCCTCGTCGGCACTTTTCTCGGCGTGCTGCTGTCTTATGGCGTCGTCGCCCCTCTGGCGGCCCGGATGCGGGCTGTGATAACGCAGGATGGGCGCTACCAGGACATCATCCGGATTGTCTTCGTGGCACATCTTCAGGGCAATCCACCCCAGGTCAGTGCCGAAATCGGGCGTAAGGATATTCCACCCGCTTTTATGCCTTCGTTTAGCGAACTCGATACGGCATTATCCGTGTCGCAGCCATCGGCGGCTGCCGCGGCCTGACGGAGCGGAATGGCGACAGGGACATGGGGCGTCTGATGAGTATTACGATGTCGAAAGTTTCGGCGAAAACGGATCAGGCGCTTTCTTCTTCGTCATCCAGTTCGCTTCTCCCGGTCTCGCCTGGCACCGCGATCTCCGGAACAGCGGCTGTACAGTCCCATGCAACACGGCGCCCCCCCAATAGGCAGGGCTCCTTCAACGCCCACCTCAAGACCGCGCACGACGAGCAGGCCAGCGGATCGCAGAGCGACCGCACAGACAGTCACGATGCGGCTGCGCACGTTTCCAAAACCGCCTCAAAGGGCCCGACCGACAGCCCTGCCAGACATTCGGCGACCCAGAACACCGCCCAGCCGTCGGCCACGGACACGGTCTCTGCACCAACTATCCAGACGGTAGATTCCACGATCGATCCCTCTGCGTCCAGCCGGGCGAAAAAGGCCACATCCGGTTCGGACACCTCAACTAGCAATGCCACGCAAGCCGACCTGACAACCCAGAGCCAGCTGACAGATATCCTGTCCCAAGTCATCGGGATTCAGCAGAACCTTCCTTCCTTGGCGTCACAGGGCCAGGACGGTGCGGCCGGCTATGCCGACGTGTCCGCAACAGCGAACCCGGCACCCCTGCCTTCTACCACGGCCGAAATCGCAATCCAGCAGGCGCCGACAGCCTCGTCGGTTCTCCAAGCTGACATCGTGGCTCCGAGCGGCCCAACGACAACCGGCCAGCGCACCTTCGCGACTGTCCTGGCCCAGCTCCCGGGCGGCCAGCAGGCCATAGCCCCCGCCTTGTCGCAGCCGGCGGCGAACACAACGGCAGCAGCCGGCCAGAACACCCCCTCGGCCGCAGCGACACCGACGCCTGACAGCACGCAGATCCTGGCAGGCGCCGCGTCACAGCCAGCAGCAGGAACGATATCGACGAGCGGCCAGAATACGCCCGCGACCGCCTCGGGGCAGGTGCCGAACAGCCAGCACGTCCTGGTGTCCGTCTCATCGCAGCCAGGACCGACAACCGACCAGAACGATTCCACGGTCATATCGACACTGACGCCTGGCAGCACGCAGATCCTGGCTTCCACCTTGGCGCTATCGCCGACAGACGGGACAAGTGGCGTCGACCAGGCTGGAGGCACAGGAACAGCTCCGACAATAGTGGTAGCGCAATCCACATCCGCGCTGGCGCAATCGTCATTTCCGACCACCGCGAATGCAGCAAAGGACGAAAGCCGTGCGTCTCAGGACGCGCCTTCGGCCCTGCAAGATACCGAGACCGCTACTACCGCGTCCGCTGCCAGCACATCGGCCCCTTCGGCCCGGCAGATCACTTCGGCAAATCAGACTGATCAGCGCCGCGGCTCGCCCCTGACCGCGCCGTCGCTGTCGACTGACAACCCGGCATCCCCCACCTCTGGCCTCACGCCCCTCTCCGACGGCACAAACGATTCCGCCGCGCAATCAGGCGCCCATGGCGGCACGATGGGACATTCCGATTCCGCGAATGGCAACCAGGAGAAGGCGAGTTCTCAGGCTGACCTGCAGATGACAACCGGCCTCAACTTGCCCGCCGGCATCTCCCTGTCCAGTTCTTTTGCGGGCACGTTGAACGACGTGGCGTCAACAACCCACGCGGAGCAGACCCAGAAGGCGGCCGGCGCTTCGCATGGAACGGACGGCCAGACCGTCTCACCCTCGATCATGACACAATCCGCTGGCGGATCGACATCTCTTTCCATGACCATTCTGACCGAAGATTCCACACCCGTTCATGTGCGCGTCGAAGGAACGGACGGCCTCACAACTGGCGTGGTTCTCCAAAGCGAAGACCTTGGGACGGCGCGCCACCTGGCCGACAATAGGCATGAACTGGTCGCAGCACTCACCGCTGCCGGTGTGGATGTGAGCAACCTGAAAATTGACGTTGTGGCTGCCAGCAGCAACAATGGCGATTTTCAGAATCAGGGCCAAAACCAGAATGCTGACGGCACGGCCTATAATAGCAATTTTTCGGGCAATATGTCCGGCGGCGGTTCTGGACAGAATGGCCAGCAGACCTATGGTGGCAGCATCTGGAGCACCAATAGCGTGGTCGCCGGCCCGGCAACAGGTGATGCCGAGGCGCAAAATGGCTCGCATTCCGTAAGATCTTCCGGTCCATATGCCGGAAGCGGCATCAACATTACCGCATGACCCCGATGGCTGTCGCGGAGAGAAAGGGAACAGGCAAATGACGACGACATCGAGTGTCAGCAACGAGGCCCAGCTTATCCAGGCAGCAGAAGCCGCCGCCAAGAGTGCTGCGAACACGTCTTCTTCCGGCAGTTCGAGTTCAAGCAGCGGCACCGCAACATCGGCCCTGTCCTCTCTGGCCAATAACTACACCACCTTCTTGTCCCTTCTGACCACGCAGTTGAAGAATCAGGACCCGAGCAGCCCGATGAATACCGACACCTTTACGTCGGAACTCGCGCAATTTGCCGGGGTGGAACAGCAGGTCGAGACGAACTCGAAGCTCGGCTCACTGATTTCGCTGAATGAAAGCGGGCAGATGAGCAACGACTCCAACTTGGTCGGCCAGAAGGCAACCGCGAACACGACGACGCTGCCGCTTCAAAGCAGCTCCGCCTCGCTCAGTTTCTCGGGCACATCCGGATCCACCGTCGCCATCGCCGTAGCAAACTCCGCCGGCACCATTGTCAAGGATGTTGTCGCCACCGCCTCCAGCGGCACCAATACCTGGACGTGGGACGGAACGGACAATAACGGCAATCAGTTGTCCGATGGCGCCTATAGCGTTTCGGTCCAGACGATCAGTTCCTCGGGCACCACATCCAGCCTGCCCTTCACTGTCACCGGCACGATCACCGGCATACAAAAAGGCGCTTCCGACATGGAGATCGAGATGGGCAAAGCCACTATCCCGATGTCCGACATTACCAACATCTCTTCCGGAACGACGACGAGCAGCACCAGCTCGAACAGCGCCAGTTCCTGAAAATGCTGCTCCTCCGACATCAAGGTCAGGAGGAGCAGCCCTGTCAGGATACCGGTCTGGAGGCAGCATAGCGTCAGCCATGCACCTGAGCCCGAATTTTCCGATCCGGCCCAATACGACCTTCAGGTCGGGAACGACGAAGCGCAAAAAACGCGCCCGGGATTGCCCGTAGCGCACATTTCCAGTCAGCCTCCCAGACCTGGCCCCGGCACTCCGGGGCAGATCATGGCGAGGAATCAGACAAGGTCCAGCGTCGTCGAAGAATTCAGAATGTTGATCCCCGACATGACCGGGATACAGGATTCCTTCGCCTGCCGGTCGGTCCTGCTTTCGGTGGCGCTTGCCTTTGCTCCCAGCGGGGTAAAAGCCACCTCATTCAGGCGATAGCCAATCCCCCACAGCGTCGTAAACGGCTCATCAATACCGAAATTACGCATTTTCTTACGTATCTTGCAGATCATAACGTCGATAACCTTGCCGTAGGGCTCGCTCTCCCCGGCATACAAGCTATCCAGAACCGTCTCCTTGCTCAGAACCTGTGTCCTGCGCAGGGCCAGCAATTCCACAAGATCGTATTCCCTGCGTGTCAAGGGCACCGGCTTGGAGTCGACATGGACCTCCCGCCTGTCGACACCAACCGTCAAGCGGCCGATATGCAGGGTCAGGCTGTCATGTCCGCTGACTCGTCTGACGATAGCACGCAGCCGGGCCAGGAGCTCCGCGGGATCGACCGAAGCCGACACACAATCATCGGCACCCGTGGACAGCAGCTCCGCCACCTCCGACGGGGTGGACGTCCGGGCAATAACCATGACCGGTGTCGGAACACGGCTGTTCCGGATATGACGCAACAGCTTCATGTCCGGCGTCGTCTGCTGGATGACGACGATATCGTAATGGGACCGCCGCAACGTTTCCACAACCCCAGCGGAACCAGACGTCGTTATCGAGACCGATCCGCCCACCGCCGCTTTGGACAATCCCTCGTAGGGTCGACCGTCATTCCGACCCGAATCTTCGCCAACGCAAAGTACGCGCATATCTACTTCCGCCAAAAAGTGTATGGTCGCTAATCGCGAAGGAATACAGGACTATACTTGTCCTCTATCTATTTTTTTACTATTGCCGCCAAGAAGGGATGCCTGTTCAATTCCAGAATGGATGGAGCGTCTAAAAATCCCTATATGGCTGAAAGTGTCAAGGCCGACGCTCCGTGATAGCACCGTTATCATCGATAGAAAGCCACCCTGACCTCAAGTCTTTACATACCTGCCACAGACGGCGGCGCCTGCACAGGCGCCCCATCCGTTAAAGGCCGGTGACAAGACCTGAAAAGGAAAAAAGCACCTTGGCGAAGTCGGATCTATCTCATAAACTGAACGGAGCATAGTTCGGTTATATTATAAGATATGACCGAATCATTTCTGTAGCCTTCACACCGCGCTTCCTCGAAACGAAAGCCGGGGCGCGCGGCCACATATCTGGATTGGGTCCGGGAAAGATGCGATTTGTCTGAGAGAGAACGCCTATCAGGGAAATCTGCCTTGGCCGCTCCTGAACGGACTCTATGACATGATGGTGGGGAACCGGCAGGTTCCAGAATTGAAATATCCAGCGGCCACGTTTCGGCCCATATTTATTCTGCTTTCTGGTTTTGAAGGATAACGAAATGGTTGACACCACGGCTGCCTCGCTTCTCGCGTCCAGCCTCCGTCAGGTGACCTCGGCGGCTTCTCAAGCCGCCTATCACAGCGCCCGCCCCGGACATGCAGCGGCGACCGGTATCAATATCACCTCCAGCAGTATCGATGGTTCGTCTTCATCCATGAAGTTCGATGCCAGCGGCCAGGTCGTGCCCACTGGCACGACGAACAAGAAGGAATCCGCGACCGCGAGCGCCGTTGATCTCTTCGCCTGATCGACCGCGGTCGGGCGGCACATTTCCGCAAGCATGCCTTTTCGTACGCCAGTTCGTATGGTCGGCCTGCTGGCAGATGCGCGCTGCCCGGCTCTTTTCTTTTCCGACCGATCCACAGCTTCCCGTCCGACGACATGGCCACTGCAATCCTGTCTTCGCAGACATCAGCGATGAAGATCCGTTCAGAGACGATGACCTCGAGACAACGGGGATATGAGCCCCGTCAGGATTAAAGACACGTGCCTTTCAGCAGACCTCCCCGCGTAAGACGCTGTGTCACGCTTTCAGTCTTCGCTTGTCTGTCCTGTTCCGCCATTACGTCCACCATGGCGGCAGACTCGCACCGGGCAGCCCCCCGCCATACCTCCCGAACCGCAACTTCACCTTCAAAACCGCCTCCGGCATCTCCCACGCCGGCCGCGAACGCAACACCGGCCCCGGCGCGGGACGTCGAACTGCCTGATTCGATCTTGCTCAAGGGGCTGCCCTCTTCTTGGAGGGCAACGATCCTGGGCATCCCCCAATCGCCTGCGGCGACGCCCTCCAGTGGCGTGATCACCGGCAAGAACGGCATGAAAGAGGCATCCCGGGCGCCATCGACGAACACGCTCCAGCTAGGTGGCGGGGATTCCCAGCCGGGCGTGGCGTCCACCAATCGTATTCTACTCCCGGTGCCGCCGCGCATGGGGATCGCCGCCTTCCAGAGCGGCGACAGATTCATCATTGTCATCGACAATGCGGAACCGATGGATACCAGCGCCCTGCGTGGCGACGGCATTTTCTCGACGCTGTCCGTGAATACCCTTCCCGATGCGACGCTGATCCAGGTCCGTCTTCCGGACACACGGCGCCTCTATCTTTCACAGCAGGCGGAAGGATGGGTACTGGGTGACAAACCTCCCCCGGGCGGTGATTACGACGATAGACGCGTCATCAATCCGCAAAATACCGACAGTGGCGTCCTGTACCCGATGCGCCGGTCCGGTCGCGTGCTCTCAATCTCGGACCCCGCATCCGGCGATCGACTGTTGGTCGGCACGTCAGCCATGGATGATGGCGGCATTCTCTCCTTGCGGAACGGCGATGGCTATGACGTCTGGCCGACAACGGAAGGTATCGTAATCGCGGCCCACTCTCCGCGCATCGATCTGAAACCCGTCCCTAACGGCATCCTCCTGACCGAAGACGGCAAGGCCTTTCCCGATCATGGCAGAGCCATTTATGCCAACGATGTCGATCTGAAATGGCTGGGGCTGCAGAATCTGCCTGTTGATGCCCTGATCCAGCGCTATCGCACCGCTCTTCTCGCCGCCGCGGACTCGGATCCGTTCCATCGCTTCACGCGGCGGCTGGAAGCGGCCAAGGCCGCCTTCAACCTCGGCGCCTTTATCGAGGCACGCGGCATCCTGACCGTTGCCCTCCAGGACGACCCTGAAGAGGCGGCTCTGCCCGACGTGAGGTTCCTTCTGGCTGCATCAGAATTGCTGTGCGGAAAGCTGGACGGCGCCTCGATGCTCAACGGCCCGTGGCCGAGCAGCCAAAAGCGCGCGACTCAACTCTGGCTGGGGCTCTATCTCGCCGCCATCGGCGAGAACGATGCAACTGCGGCACATCAATTGGCTCTGGATTTCGGGCGGTTAAAATCATACCCGGCCCCGGTTCGTGATGCGCTTCTGCCGGCCGCCGCAGAGGAAATCGGCCGTTACGGCACACCGGAGGATCTCACAGCGCTGGACGACCTACCCCCCGGATCACGCTATCAACTCGTCAACGCATTCAGGCAGATGCGCTCCGGCAAGCGAGACCTTGCCTATGCGTCATTCCAGAAACTTGCCGACGACCCCAACCCCCAGGTCGCCGAGGAAGCGCTCGAACAGAAAACGTCGTTCGAACTCGCCGATGGCCGCATCAAGCCTGACGCGGCCGCCGAAATCTTTAACACCATGATGCCTGACGCGCGACTGGCCGGGCGCGAGGCCACGGTCCGCCTGATGCAGGCCGACGCTTATATGCAGACGCATAATTGGAGCGACGCACTCCAGGCAATCGACGCGGCTCGTACATATCCCGACATGGCATCGAAGAACATGGTGGCGCCGCTGGTGTCCCAGGCCCTCACAGGCCTTGCCGATTCCTCTTCCTCCGGATCGGACAAGAAAAGTCTTCTGCACGACACGGCGATGCTGAAGGTCCATCTGCCCGATCTGCAGCCGGGCGCACAGAAAGGTAACGTCCTTGTCTCCTACGGCAGGATGCTTCTCGCCCTCGGCCTGCCGGATGATGCCGCCCAGGCATTTTCCGATGCAATCCCCATGCTCACCGCCCCCGATCTTCGCGCACTGGCAGGCGCGGCGCTGGCGGAAACTGATATCGAAAGAAAGCTTCCCCAGGATGCGGCCCAAGCGTTGACGATCACGGACGATCCTTCTCTTCCTGACGATATCAGGACCGCAAGGCAGGTGATCGCCGCCCGCGTCGCCCTGGCAACAGGCGACCAGGCCAAGGCCCTCTCCCTTCTGCACAATAGCGCGAACGCTTCTGCTCTCGACCTCACCGCTCGCGTCCATGAAGAGAAAGGGGAATGGGCGGCCGCTGCCGGCGATGTACGAAAAATGGCCGAGGACATTATCCCACCGACCGGCCCATTGACGGAAAGCCAGCAGATTCTCGCCCTCCGCCTGGCATCGGATGCTTCCCAGGCATCCGATCAACGCCTATTGGGCTGGGTTGCCGATCGCGTCGGTGACCGGATTTCGGACGGGGATCGAGGACGCATGTTCAAACTGCTGACCAAGCCGTCGGGCGCCGCGCTGACGGCTTCGCAGACATCCGCCCCCCTCTGAGAACCCGGCCGAAAATATGCGCTGGCAGGAGTCCGACACGCGTTTTCGGTCCGCACCCAAAAGGCAACCTGGAAAGTCAGTCTCTCGGCCAGTTCCACGGCGGGCATCGGGCATGTGTCGCGCAGATTGCCACACCCCGGAAAAAACTGCACTCGCACCACAAGCGCACGCTATTCAGACCCCGATACGCCCTATATATGGAGAGCATGCGCCACAGGTCGGGCGCAAACAGAAACCAGCGGAATAGACAGCGCATGCTGGAAGCATTGTCATCCCAGATGTCCCAGGCCCATAGTGGCACCGATGTGCTGGACTTGGCCGGGCGCCGCCTGCAATGGCTGCAGAACCGCGAGTCCGTGCTGGCAGGCAATGTCGCCAACGCGAACACGCCGGGCTATGTACCAAAGGACACCGCGTCGTTTCAGGGTGTACTACAAAACCAGATGGCCATGACGCTGGCACAGACCGAGCCCGGTCATCTGACCGGCCGCAATAGCGGCGGCAGTGCGACACGGACCGGGATCAATACGTCCATCGACGGAAACCAGGTCAATATCGAAGGCGAACTGGAAAAGATCGCGGATACCAATGACCAGCAACGTCTCGCGACGAATGCCTACAGTGTCTATATGTCGATGTTCTCGATAGCCCTCGGCTCACCCTCAGCCTGATCGCACGAGGTCTATCATGGATTTTTCCGACACAGTGGGCATCTCTGCCGCCGGAATGCGCGCCCAGGCAAAACGCCTTCAGATAGCGGCCGAAAACCTCGCCAACAAGGAAACCACCGGCGCGACAGCCGGATCGGACCCCTATCGCCGCAAGACGGTCACGTTCAAGGAAGTCCTGAATCGTACCTCCGGCGTTTCCAGCGTGGACATCAAGGAAGTCGGGCAGGACCAGACCCCTTTCGAAACGCGGTACGATCCATCGCATCCGGCTGCCGACACCAACGGCCTGGTCAAGATGCCGAATGTGAACGCGATGGTCGAAATCATGGACACACACGAAGCGCAACGTTCGTACGAGGCCAACCTCAATACCATGCAGATCACGCGATCCATGATGACGCGCACGATCAACCTGATGAAATAAGGCGGGGCGGGCCGGCGGTGACATTACCCTGCGGGAAGAGGGCATTCCGGCCGGTTGGTCTCGCCTGTTGCTGTTGCATGAACAATTCGTTAATCTGGGCACGCATGCTTTACAGCTATTTCCCCTCGGCGGGACAGGCTGATGAAATGAGTGGATGGGCGCTGGCCTGACCGTACTCGCCCGGTTCCTTCTGGAGAACGACATTGGACAATACGACCTATATTGCCCTGTCTCGCGTCGATACATTGATGCGCGCTCTGGACGTGACGGCCAATAACCTCGCCAATGCCAACACGGATGGCTACAAGGCGAACAGGCAGCTGTTTTCCGAGTATCTTGTCAAACAGAAGGGGCCGAACGCGCTGCCGGGCGACAAGCAGGAATCCTACTCGCAGGATCAGGCGACCTATCGCGACCAGCTTCAGGGTTCCCTTCGGCAGACCGGAAACCTGACCGATTTCGCCATCAACGGCGAAGGCTATTTTACCGTCCGCACGACTCAAGGGATCAGGCTGACGCGCAACGGCGAGTTCCATCGCCGCATGGACGGTACGATCGTCGACGGATCGGGCAATCCCGTTCTGGACAATACCGGCCGGAATCTGGTTCTGCAGAACGAAGAAGACCTGCTGTCGGTCTCCGCTGACGGGACCATATCCACCCAGAACGGCGTCATCGGGATGATGGGACTGGTGACGGTCGACAATACCCAGACATTGATCCCCGAAGGTCATTTTCTTCTTCGGCCGACCACCCAGACTCACACGGTCGCCCGTCCGGAAATCCGGCAGGCCATGCTGGAATCAAGCAACGTCAATGCCGTCTCGGAAGCGACGAGAATGGTCGAAATCCAGCGGGACTACGACCTGACATTCCAGCTTATACAGACCGAGTCGACACGCAACATGAATGCGATCGACAAGATCACAGCCGAGCCGTCAGTCTGAGACCGACTGTTCTGAAGAAAGGCCACTTCCTGTTCCAGGTGCGTCACCGCGAGTAACCTTTTAGAAACCATTAATGGATAACAAATCCATAACATAGTCTCGGGGTCCGTCCTGCCTTCTGGCGGCAAACGCGTATGCTCCGTGGACGGTGGCTAGGTACAGGAAACTTGGAACGATGAGTCTGTTATCCTCTCTCTCGATAGCCACCAGCGAACTGAATGCGATTGAATACCAATATTCAGTCACATCCCAGAACGTTTCAAACCAGAGCACGGCAGGCTATGTGAGCGAGACGGCCACCGTCACGAGTGCCGTCACGAGCGGTACGGGCAATGGTGTCCATATCGGCGCGACGCAACTCAATATCAATCAGGCATTGCAATCCGCGCTGTATGCGCAGAATGCCCAAGTCTCTTCCTACACCACGATGGACAATTCGCTGGCCGCGGTCTCGGCGGTCCAGGGCACGACCGCAGCGGATTCGACGGACGCCGTTTCCGGCACCACCAATACGCTGACCGACCAACTGGGCAATGTGCAAAGCGCCTTGACGTCATTGATTTCCACACCGCTACAGAGTATTTCGCAGACGGCCGTGGTGACGAGCGCCCAGTCCCTGACGGATACGATCCACACACTGGCATCGACTTACACAACCCAGCGCCAGAATGCGGAAGACAGCATCGCCGCGACCATCCCGTCGATCAATTCCGACCTGACGCAGATTGGCGCTCTCTCGCAGCAGATCATAAAGCTCAAGGCGCTCGGCTCCGACACCGCCGATCTTGAAAACCAGCGCCTCGGGGTCATGTCCGACCTGTCGTCGAATCTTTCCGTCACGTTTTCCGAAACGTCAAACGGCGACATGGTCGTCCGGACCGCGGACGGCACGGAGCTTCCGACCCGCCCCGACCAGATCGGACAGAACGACAGTACACAGAAGCTGCCTTCCACCACCTGGCCGCTGAGTACCGGCGACGTGACCATTACGCCGGATATGAGCTACGATCCGACGAGCAGCACGTCACCGATTCCCGGTATCATGCTGGCAGGACAGGACATCACCACGCATCTGACCGGCGGCACGCTCGGCGCGAATATTACCCTGCGCGACGAGACGTATCCGAAGATGCAGGCACAGCTGGACTCGTTCTCCTATACGCTGATCAACCGCTTCAATAGCGCGGGCCTTTCCCTGTTCACGAACAGTGCTAGCTCAACCGACCCATCCAGCTATCTGGCGACCGCCCAGAGCAATCTTTCAAATCCGGCCAATCCTCCATCGACGGTTCCAGCCACGCCTCCCGGTATCGTGGGCCTTTCGTCGGCAGTCAGCGTCAACACAACGTATGTGAGCAGCCCGTCTCTACTGTCGACGAGCACAGCAAGCGACGGCACGACGATTGGCGATACGACAGTCATCCAGAATGTACTCAGCCAGACATTCGGCACCAGCGCCCAATATGTCACCGGCCCGACAAGTTCGGGCGGCTCGGATCTCGAGGCACCGACGGACAATCTCGGCTCAACCGGGAATATCTCAATCGGGTACACCGGGAATCAAGGGTTGCTCCAACTAGCTACCGCGCTGACATCGGACCAGGGTGCGACCATCGCAACAAACAGCAACAGCCTGGCAGCCAGCACCTCGGTCCAGACCGTCCTGCAGGCAAAAGTTGCCGATGTATCGGGCGTCAACGTCAACGACGAACTGGCGAAGGTCGTTGCCTTGCAGAATGCCTACACGGCGAACGCCAAGATCGTATCCACGGTCCAAACGATGTTTACCGCGCTTCTGAACGCCATCAATTAACTCAAGTTCGGGATAGGGATAGGGAACCGATGAGCTCGGCAATCAATCAATATGGCGGTAGCGCTACATCACTGATCCTTGCCGCCAGCATCAAGTCCATGTCCGTGCAGCAGGAAACGCTGACTTGGCAGGCCGGAAACGGCACGCTGGCCTCGACATTCGCAGGAATAGGTTCGACACGATCAGCGGCAATCAGCCTGACGCCGAAACTTACCCAGATCCAGTCCTGGCAGTCCAACATCACGAATGCCCAGGCCGACCTGTCGGTCACGGCCAGCGCCTTGGCCCAACTCGTCTCGCAGGCTCAGTCCATGGCAACGGGCCTACTGAGCGTTTCAGGCACGAGCGATACCAGTTCGGTCGCAGCCGTTGCCGAACAGGCACAGAGCTCGCTGACGGCACTGAAGACTGTTCTCAATACGACCAGCGGATCGACCTACGTCTTTTCCGGAACCGATAGCAACACGCCGACAATCCCCAGCACGGAACCGCTCGCGAACAGCAATCTCGCGACCACGATCTCGAATATCGTCAGTTCGCTCGACACGGCCGGGGCGACGTCGGTCATGGAACAGGCCACGACGGCAGCCGCAACGAACGACTCCGCTTCCAGCAATCCCCTCAGCGTCTTCTCGGCGTCCCTGTCCGTTGCCCCCGATTCCGCCCAGAACCTTCAGCGTGTCACTGCGACGAATAACAATGCGTCCACAAATGTCGGCGTTGTCGCAACCCAAAGCTCGACGACTTCCGCCGCGTCGTCAACATCAACAGGTTCGCCCATTCGCGACCTGATGCGCGACATGATGGTCGCGTCAGCCATGGGCGGCATGTCATCGTCGACAACGGGCTTCTCCGACATGGCCAAGCAGCTTTATTCGTCCCTGCAAACTACCATCAGCCAGCTTACCGAACTGGAATCTTCGGTTGGTTCCACCCAGAACAGTCTTACGGCGCAATCAGGCTTGCTGACCAGTGTCCAATCCACGCTGGAAGATCAGCTTAGCAGCGCAATGGACGCCGATCCTGCGGTCGTCGCCACACAGATGGCGGCCGTCAAATTGCAGCTTGAAACCTCCTACAAACTGGTTGCTGATATGAAGGACATGACGTTAGCCAATTATATCTGAGCCTATTCCGGGCTCAGGTCCTTTCTCGCAAGCTCCTATCTGCCATCAAGGCGCGCCCGATATCATGCTCTTCCTTCCAGGTACGTGGCAGATTGCTCTCAGGCCCCGCCCATAAAAATGCTTTCCGGACACGTCCGGTAATCAGTGGACTTTCATCGCCCCGGTGCACATCCTGTCCACTGCCCCGCGGATATCGTGCTGCGCACTCGGCCCTCTGGAAAATCCTGCATATCCGTGGCCGGTTTTCCCCCTTCACAAGACGATAAGGGTTTGCACGTCATGTCCCAGCCAATTGGGCCTTCCGCGGAGCAGACGCTTCACCCCCAAGAAAGTGGCGAAGCACTCCAACTCGCCGGACGCCTGAATGAAGCCGCAGCCGTTTATCGGACCCGACTGGAATCCACCCCAGACGATCCCATAACCTTGAGCAATTACGGCGGATTGTTAAACCAGTTCAGCCGTTTTGACGATGCGTACGCTGTCCTCTCTCGTTCTCTTGCGCTCGACCCGACCCAGCCCGATGCATGGTCCAATCTGGGCAACACGTTGCTGCACCTGCAACGCTATGATGACGCGACCACAGCCTACAGAAACTGTCTGCAACAGAGCCCTGCGCATGCCCTGGCCCTAAGCAATCTCGGTGTGGTCCTTGATCATCGCGGCGCGCATGAACTGGCCCAGAAATTTCATCAGATCGCCGTACAACTCACACCCGACAACGCGAAGACACGCACCAACTATGCCATCTCGCTACTGGCACATGGCGATTATCTGGCGGGGTTTCGGGAATATGAGTGGCGTTGGACAACGCACAGTTCCCGCAGCTACGGCATGACCGTGCCACAATGGAAAGGCGAGCATTTCCATGACCTTACCCTCATGATTCATACCGAGGGTGGTTTTGGTGACATGATCCAGTTCTCCCGTTTTATTCCATTTGCCGCGCAACGGGGAGGGCGCGTGATCGTCCGGGCAAGAAAGGAATTGCTGACCATGCTCCGGCAATCTTTTCCCGAACAGATTTTTTTTTCTGAAGATGACGAGGTACCGCCGCACGATCTTCAATGCCCGGTTCTTAGCCTCCCTTTCGCGCTGGGTACAACCCTGGCAACCATTCCTTCCGCCGGTGGCTTCCTTCGGGCCGACGCCCAAAAAACATCATTCTGGCACGACATGCTCCATCAGGATGTTGCAGCGAGTGGGCGGCCCGCCCTTCGTGTCGGCCTCGTATGGGCGGGCGCTCCACATCCCGAAATCCAAGCGGCCGAGCTTGCCAACCGGCGGCGTTCGACCGATCTTTCGACCTTCGCGCCCCTTGCCGACATAGATGCGGACATTCTGTTCTACAGTCTCCAGATCGGCGAAAAATCCTCCCAGGCCCGCACCCCGCCCGCCGGGATGAATCTAATCGACGACACGCCCCTGTTGCGGGATTTCAGCGATACCGCCGCGCTGGTTGCGGCGCTGGATCTGGTGATCGCCGTCGATACCTCGACGGCTCATGTGGCGGCCGGGCTGGGGAAACCGGTCTGGATGCTATCCCGCTACGATCAGTGCTGGCGCTGGCTTTCCGGCCGCACCGATTCCCCCTGGTATGACAGCCTGCGCCTGTACCAGCAGGCCGCGCCCCTCGACTGGTCGGACCCGATCCGCCGCATATGCACCGACCTGCGCGCTCTCGCAGCGCATTCCGCCATCCCTCAAAAGCAATCCGGCGCGATGGCATAAGCCACCGCGCCGGACCTCACCCGATGGGGTCATGCCGACGGCATGGCCCCAAAACTACTGCAACGATCAGAAATCGCTGCTGAAGGTCGCCAGTGCCGAGAACGGGATACCGATCGAATAGGTTGGGGCCTTGGCCGAAATCAGGTTGCCGTTGATCCCCGTCATCGCCGTCGCATTGGTCTGGACGCTATTGATCCAGGTCAGATTCCTGCTGCCGGTGATGTTCTGCAGGTTCAGGCGGATGCTCGGGCTCTTCATCAGGCCGAAATCGCTGAAGCGATAACCGACTGCAATGTTCATGCGCGTATAGCCCTTCATCTTCTGATCGTTCATGAACGTTGCATACTGCTTCGCAACATATTTCAGGTTGAAGCTGCCGAACCGGTGGCCGTCGTCGTAATCCAGGCCGAACCCGACCTGCCACGGCGGCGACTGCGGCGCGATTTTCCCCTTCGTCGGCAGATAATCGACAATCTTGCCCGACGATGCCTGCAGGTTGCTGTCCGTCACGGCATGCAGATACTCAGCCGATACATAGGGGCGGATGTTATGGAACGGCCGGGTACCGATTTCGAAATCGACACCGTCCGAATGCTCGCCACCACCATTGGCGTTGCTCGTCCAGTAGGCGCCCGAGATCGGATCGACGAGCGTCTGGGTGAACAGACGATCCGTGAAATTATAATGGAAGTAGGTCAAGGACGAGGAAATCAGGCTTCCCTGGTAACGCCAGCCGGCTTCTTCGGAAATCGAGACTTCAGGCTGCTGGTTGGGGCTGGCCTTGGTCGAATATCCAGTGCCCGCGTAATAGGCGCCTGAATCATACAGCGCATAGTTGGTCGGCATACGGTAGTTGGTCGCCACCGAAACGAAGACCTGGTTCTCGTTATTGATCTTGTAGCGAATGGCCGCGGTCGGCAGGGCCTTGGCGTAATCGGTATTGACATATTTCTGCGAGACGTCAGGCAGGTTGTTGGTGCCACGACGCGTCACGATCGAATATTTCAGGCCGGCGTCGATCGTCAGCCGGTCATGAAGCAGCGACAGGCTGTCGCCGATGAACGGCGTATGGACTTCGGTCTGCGTCAGCGTGTTGCGATACTGCGCCGTAACCCCATTGTTCAGCACCAGCTGCGGCCCGCCGCCCCAGACGTCCAGCGGCGTTCCGTCCGGGCCCACCTGGCTGTACGGTCCGGTCTGGCGCTGCTTCGAATATTCGAACCAATAGCCGACCATCAGCCGGTTCGGCCCGTAGGACCAGGTCAGCTTCGTCGTGGCGCCCGGACGATAGGTCTCCGTCAGGGACGGGTTATACAGTAGCGGCGAACCGGACGAGAGACCATTGATCGTTCCGCCGATCTTCTGCGCACCATACTGGTAACCGGTCAGACTGGTCGCATAGGCACCACCGCCATTGCCGTAACCATACCAGAAATAGGGCGTTTCCGTCAGCGTCAGATGGTCCGTCAGCGTGAAGGTCGACGGCATGCTGGCATAGATGTTGGTGAACGGATTCGGATGCAGCTTGTAGTAGTTATTGTCACCCGGCACGAAATGCCGCTCATAGACCGTGTTCGGCGCATCGGTCTTCATCAGGCCGCTGCTGCCGACCGGGTTGTCGAACCCGTAGCCCCACTGGTTCCAGCTCGCCTTGGTGACGCTGGGATAGGCATCGTTCTGCAGCGAGTTGCCCACGACCGCGAGCGAGATGCGATTGCCCTGCCCCCAGTCGTTCACGATCTTCATTTCGCCATGCTTCTTGTTCTCGTAACCCGGGCCGCGCCAATGGTCCTGCCGCCCCTGGGAATACGAGAAATAGGCGCGCAGGTTGGTATGGCCGATATAGCCGGTATCGAAGCGCGCAAAGCCACGGGTGGCGTTGAACGATCCGTAGGACATGTCGATCTTGCCGCCCATCTGCTTCTTCGGATCGATCATGTACATGTCGACCACACCGCCCGAAGCGCTGATATGCGGGCTGTCCAGATCGGCCGAACCCTGCGCCAGACGGATGCTCTGGAGGTTCTCGGAATCGACGATTTCCTGCGGATAGACGGCGAAGTTCCCAATATCGTTGATCGGAAAGCCTTCCAGCGTATAACCCATCTGGCTTTCGCTCAGGCCGCGCACCGACATGTGGCCGCCCGTCATGCCCAGCGGGTCAGTGTCCGACACGTTGGCGCCCGGCAGCAGCGCGATCAGTTGCATCGGGTTCTGGCCCGGGTTCTGCTTGGCGATGAAATCGCGTGTCACCTCAGAGATCGATTTCGGCGCGTCCTGGTTCACCATCAAGCCGCCGCCCAGTGCACGGCGCGTCACGCCATCACCATAGGTATGGGCCGTGACCTCCACCTGCTCGTCGGTCGGCGACGTCGCACCAAGCATTGACGGACGCGCTTCGACCTTGGCCGGGCTCGCCTGTCCTGTCGCCGATGAAGTGCCCATCTCCTGCGCCAACGCCCCCGACGACAGTACAGTCGAAGACACCAGAGCGAGCATCGTCGATCTGATATAGTTTGTCATACAATCTCCATTGATGAAATATGACCCACCGGGTCATTTTTCTTGGAACCTGACCGAATAGTCTGGTTCTGTATAGAGAGCATCAGAAATTTCATTAATTATTCAAACTCATTTTTCGAAACCAACGAAAAATCCGTTGCGCGTGACAAAGTTGCAACAAACGGCTGAAGGTTACAGCCCTGTCGGCCGACACAATGTGGGGCCGCTTCATCCACCGGCTTCCAAAGCCGCCTATCGTCGTTCGAACCGCGAGCCCCCAATTAATTCATTGTTTTCATTATTATTTTAATTCGGACGGATCAGCCTGGTGATATAGAGTCCGCTCCCGAAGTATCTGCCACACGCCTCAACCTCTGCGCGATACAATCAAACATTAGAGCAAGCAGCAGCCGGCCCGCAGATCATTCCATAAAAGAAATAATAGACCAGCACCACAATTCCGCCCAAGGCGGCTACCAACGATTCGCCCAGTCACCGGCCTCCTTGATCCCGGATGGAATAGTCCGGGCGATTTTTGCGTTTCCCGCTGATGATGAGGGAGCAGACCGTCAGGCCGTTTTCAAAATCCAGCCAATAGCAACCGCCCGGTTCAGAAGATATCCTGCCCCTCGCCCGCAGGCGGCGGCATATGGCTGATGCCGCTGCCCGCGCGGATCATGCTGTTCGGCGCGCATTCCCAGACGGCGATGGGCACCAGCCTGCTTTATGCCGAGATCACCAGGGTCGGTCGGCACCGGCGTGCATGCGTCTCCGGCCGAGTGCACACGGTGAACGCCCCGTCATCAACCACCATTCACCTGATTGCCCGCAGCCTGCTGCGTCGCCCTGTTGCTGACCGCGCCGTGCATCTGTTTTGCGCCGCCATCATGCAGAAGCTGCCCAGCTTCTCCGCCGGCTGACCCGACCGCCGGCCCCCACGTCCTGACCTTTGCCATCGGGGCATATCAGGATCATCATACAAACTTCTCGATCAGGATATTCGTGGGCCGCGCTGCCCTTCGGACCACTGAAATCGGGCGTCGGCGCCGTCCAGCGCGATGCCTGCGTCAGGGCGTCATCGGTGCCCTGGCCGAGCCGCTACGCTCTGCCCCGACTGTCGGCAGGCGAGACGGCTCACTCCTGTCCGGCCATCCCGCCTCGGGCAGCATGACGACGGATCGGCGAGGGGCTCGCATTTCAATGGTGCTCAACCGGAGAAAGCAACGGCCTCACATGCGCCCATACCACGTCCGCCAGCATGGCGGCACCTGCATCGGTCGGGTGCGTATCGTCCGCCTGCCAGTAACGGCGGTCCTCCACATTGAACAGCTTCTGCCCTGCAGCAAACGGGTCGATGACAAGATCAGCGGCGATACGGCCTCGACGAAGCGCATCCGCGATCGCCACCCGGCGGGGCCCGCTGGTATTGGCCTCCGCCATGAGAGCAACCGTAAAACCGAATCCCTTCAGGGTCTTTACGATCGTTGCCAGCTTGGCAACGGTCTCGTCAGCCGGGATATTGCTCTGTTCCAGATGATCGTTGAATCCCCCGAACACCACCGCAACACGGCGCGCCGCTCCCGACGCCGCTGCACCTGCAGCAGGCAGGGCCGCAAGCATCTGCCGCGTCGTGGCACCCGATACCGCGAAATTATAGCTGTGATATCGAGCCATCCGCTGCATCAGCACCGGCCAGTTCCCGCCGTCCGCCAGTTGATACCCTTCCGTTCGGCTGTCTCCGATCGCCACAAAGACGGTGCGCTGCTGAGGAAGATCATGATTGTCGGCTGCCGCCGATGCCTGAAAAGCCAACAGCATGTCATCCGAAGGCGCCGCATCAGCAATAACGATACCGGTGTACAGGGCCGTTCCACGCCCTTGAGCGACCCATGCATCGGCCTCTCCGCCGTAACCGATGAAGCCCCCACTCAATGTCCCTGAGCGGATCACGCTGGGATGCGCCACAATCGCCCGGGACGAAACGAGCCGATAGCCATTCGGTCCCGAGCCGATCCCGAAAGCCACCGGGCTGCTGGGCAGCACGAAGCCACTCCGCTGGTCAGGATTATTCGCGTCCCCCAGATGCACGAACCCATCGAGCGTATAGCTCCCCGTGAAAATGCGAACTGCCTGTCCGCCTTGCCCGAAGGTCGCAAGGACAGGATAGGCACCCGACGCACTATTGGAGGAGGCGACCATGCCCGTCGTGCCGAAGAAAAATCCGTCGCGCGGCAACGCCATGTCTGCGGGGATCGAGAATCCCCCCGGCCCGTTCCGTTCGCCCCACGAAATCACGTCGTGCCCCGCGATACGCACTGCACCAATATGAGCCGCCGCATGCCCGGGAATTGCCGTCAGATCATGATGGTGACCACTCTGATCATAGATCCGCGTCACCAGCACGGCCGTGCCATTGTCACGTGTCGCCAGCGCGACCTCCAGCGCTGGCGCATCGAAATGCCCGTCGGGACGAATCGCGATCGTACGCTGCAGAACACGACCGGAGACGGTCATCGCGATATCCAGTGCCGGGCCGGTATAGTTCGCGATCATCCGCATCGTGCCGCCGGCGAAGACGGTATGAATACCGAACGGATCACCGGGTCGGACGACAGGCACCGGGTCCCAGCGCGCAGCATCGGGCTGAACCGAAACGGCATGCCAGACCTGCCCCCCAGCCTGCCATAAATCGCCAACAGCATATCCCGCGCGCGAATCATCATGTGCGTACGGCGGCCGGCCCACCGGGATGGAACCGCTGGCAATACAGGTCATCTCCGGCGCACCGGGCACCGGGCAGTCTTCGGCTGCCATTGCGGGCCCGATGGCCGAAAGCAGCAGGCAAGCCGACCAGAATATGATCCCGCGCGGGTTCGAGCGGCCTGCGAAGCACATGATCTGCCTCCTTACGGCCCATCGAACCGATAATGCGCCATCAGCATGCCGCTGGCTTCAGACCAGCTTCCCGACCGAATATATCCGCCCTCTACCCCCAGGCGCAGGCCGTCGGTCACCTGATAGACGATACGCGCCTTTCCGCTGCCGGCGACACCGCTGGCGCCCTGGCTGTCATATCGATTCGACCCCAGCAGGGCCATCATCCTCTGCATGGTAGGGTCCAACGGGAAATACGATGCGGAGCTCACATGATAGTTCTGGTACCCGACAGCCCCCCGCACCGACCACGTCCAGCGATCGACATGGCCCGTATAGTCAGCCGACGGCATAACGGCGTAATAGCTTTGGGGCGAGAAATATCCGCCCTGCCCCAGGGTGAATTCATATTCATTCCGACGATAGGCGAGATATTCAGCATCCAGGCCCAGCCGCAGCCTCTGCCGCTGCACCCGCTGCCATACGGTCACGCTGCCCCCCAGTTCGGCATCGGCCTCGGTATTGTCGGCAACATGGGTCCCCTGCAGCAGGGCGAAACCGCCGCCGGCATAAGCGTTCCATATCTCATTGGCCCATTCCAGCGAACCATGTCCGCCGATCCGCGTAACGCCACCCCATACCTTGCCGGTTCCCGGATCACGCATGCCGGCATAGGACAATTCACTGTCGGTCACCATCCGCCGATCGCCGGTGATCCTCAGCGTCAGATTATCGGTCAGACGCGGTGAGAATTCGACTCCGCCCAACACATTGGCAATGGGGAAGCCGAGCGGGCTGGATCCGACATCGGCCGCGAACCAATGGTCGACATAGCGGACATCCAACCCCACGCCCTGCACGTTGTATGCATGACGCCCTCCAGACCCGCTGCCATAAAGCGGAACCGTACCGAACCGGGCGGCACTATAAGCGCGGCTCAACGGATCTCCGGTAAAAAGGAACGTCGGCGTGACCGAAAACGAAATCCGGTTCTGCCAGGAGGCAAAGGGGATCGTTCCGGTGATGGGCACCGCCAGTTCGGTCAGCTGACCCAGCCCGACCGTGCCAAGGCGGCTGCGGACATAGGTGTTGGCATCCAGTTGTGGTGCCGTGCTTTCCTGCAGATAGACGATCTGCCGGTTCATGGACCCGACCTGACCGTCCTGCGGCAGGTAATGTTCGCCGGCAGGCAACGGAGCTCCGCGCAACGGCACGTATGCGGTCTCGATCTCGGGCCAACGGTAATCCGGCTTCTGCCGGACAGCAGGCGCGCAGGCAGGCTCCTGTTCCGCGCCGCATTGCAGTTCGCGGGCAAAGACCAGGTCGGCCTCCTGCTGGCGGTCGCGTCCATCGAGGCGATCGTTCTCGGCCCGTATCCGCCAGGTTGTCGACAGCTTGGGGGCACTGGCCATCAAACGCCGTTCCATCGCCCTCGCCGCCGGCCGGTCGTCGAGAGCCAGCGCGTCCTGTGCCACCGCCGCCACCGCATCGACGGATTGCGGCCCCCGTCGCAGGGCTTCCTGGTCGGCGCGCAACGCCATCTGCGGCTGGTTCAACCCATGGTAGACGCGCCCCAGAGCCAGCCACGCCGCCACCGAATCCGGATGCAGGCTGACGATCGGCGCGATCAGGCGATAGGCCTCCTGCGGCCGCCCGGCGCGGACTTCCTCGTCGCTGCGCTGGATCGCAACCCCCGCCGCCAGGTCCGCGCGCGCCAGGACGGCATCCGCCGCCGGCGGCATGCCCTCGGCACGGACAAGGCGGTCATAGGCATCCAACGCGCGTTGCGCGTCGGCGGGAACCCCCAGGCGCAACGCAAGGCCGGCATAGAGCAGTTTCTGTGCGGGGGTGGCGGACAGGGTGATCGCGCTCTCATGCGCCAACGCCCAGCGCGCGCCGTCCCTATCATGACGCGCCAGCAGCGCATCGACCAGGATCGCCGCGCGATCGCCGGTCGGATCAGGCTGGTCGGCCAAGGCCCGTATCGAACGCGGATCGTCCTTCGGCACGGCGGTGACGCGGCGGTAGAAGGCGACCAGTTCGGCGGCACGCTGCATACTCGGACCACGTGTTTCCGGCGGCAGCCGCTCCAGCAGCACGGCCGCGTCCTCGTACCGCCGCATATTCATCGCGAAGATCACGCCGGCCCGTAGGCTGGGCGAGGTGGCATGTTCGTTGCGGGTCAGAGTCTCCATCAACGTCCGGGCCTCGGTGGGCTGACCGTCATGATAGAGCGCTTGCGCCAGACGCAAGGTCAGCCACGGATCGCCGGAAACCCTGTCCAGCGCCTGGTGCAACAGGGCGATCCGCTCGGCATCGGTGCCGGCGCGGGCGGCGCGGGCCGTATCGTCCGCAGCCAGCAGGCGGGGCAACAAGGCCGGCCGCAGAGTCGCCACTCGAGCCGTCAGAACGCGTGCCTCATCCACCTGCCCGGCCTGGAACAACAGGTCCGCCAGATTGAAGAGCGCATCGGGGTCGGCCGGACGCTGCCGCAACGCCTGCCGGTAACGCTGTTCAGCTTCAGCCGGCCGCCCTTGCAGCCGGTCAAGGCCGGCAGTCATCAGCAGCGATGCAAATGCCATTTCGGGACGCCGCGCCAGATGCTCCAGCGCCGTCCGCGCAGCGTCATACTGTCCTTCCGCCACCAGACGGTTGATCGCGACGATCTCCGGATCATTCCCACCGACGGCATTCAACGCGCTCAATGCGGCGCGCCAGTGGGATGCACGCCCCGCATCCGCATCGATGGCCTGGTGGAAGAAGCGGCGGGCAACCGCGATCTGGTTGTGCCGCTGCGCCACCAGCCCCAGCCCGCCCAGCACATCCGCGTCCTGTGGACTGACGATCAATGCCCGCTGGAAGGCAGCACTGGCGGCATCCAACCGTCCATGCTCCAACAGGACGAACCCCTCGGTCCGGTCATTACCTTCGTCGATCGCCGCCTGAACGGCACGGGCCTTCTCCAACCGGGTGACGATCGCCGCGTCGTCCGGATGCAGCGCCAGCCACTCCATGTAGAGCGGAATGCTGGACCCGACGATCGGAACCCAGGACAGCGTTTCGTGCCATGCCGCAATCGCCTGGCGACGGATCAGGGGCTGCGTGTCGGCCCCGGCCAGACGACGTAGTGCCGCCAGGCCCTGGACCCGTGACACATCGCGATAGGTCTGGATCTGCGCCAGCGCCAGCTGTGCATTCAGATCGTGCGGGCTTTCCGCCACCAGGGCCGACAGCCTGGCGCGTGCATCGTTATATCCAAGAATGGTGCCGCCCAGTACACGGTAATATTCCAAAGCCAAGGCGGGCGGCGGTTCGCCGTCATGAAACAGCGCGCGATAGCGCAGCATCGCGGCCAGCATGCTGCCCGATCCGGCCAGCTTGCGTGCCTCGGCCAATCCCTTCGGATCCACGGGCCCTGCCCGCATAGCCGCGCGCAGCCGCGACAACTGGCCCGCACTCCCACCGGCGGCAGCCAGGCGATTCAGTGTCAGCTGCGCGGCCGCGACATCGCCGGTCCCGATCTGCACCACGCACAGCATGTTCAGCGCGTCGACATTGGTCGGCTGGATCGCCAGCGCACGCTGGATGCTTTCGCCCGCCCGGACGAACTCGCCCGCGTCGATCCAGTAATGACTTTGCTCCAGCACCAGGTCCAACACCGACCGGGCATGCGCCAGGCGGGCGTCGGCTGTCGGCACGGGACTGGCATCCCCGGTAACCACCGGCCCAGCGGCCGCCGGAACCGCGCCGTCTGCTGTTGTCTCCTGGGCATAGGCCACCCCCGGCCCCCATGCGACCAGGCCGCCCAGCATCGTCATGCCGGTCAAATATGCACGCAATTGTCCGTTCCCCTGGGGCGAGCGCAATCTAATGGACACGGGATACCGCCGATATGATTGACAGCCCCAGCGCGACGAGCCCGCTGGTTCCGACCAGACACAACGCCCCACGGACCCGCACCGGCATGGCCACGCGGCCTTCATACGCCAGTCCGATCCGTTCGACGCATACATAGCTTATGAAACTAGCCACCAGCGCCAGTGCCAGCACGCAGGCCATGACCCAGCCATGCACCGAAAAAACCATCAGGTAATTCGCCACGACAATACAGGGCCAATGCCACAGATAGACAGAATAGGACATGACGCCCAGCGGCGACAGCAGGCTCAACCCCGTTCGTGAAACCCAGGTCTGCGGCAGCGCGATCAGCGCGGCCGCCGCCAGGCAGGGCAGCACCGACATATAGGACGGGCAGGCGAAATTCAGGGAATAGAACAGTCCGGCCAGAACGATCGTCGCACACGCCACCGCACTGACGAGATTCGCCGCGACCGACGAGATGCGGAACGGCGGCAGAAGCCAGATCATGGTCCCGAGCGAGAACTGCCACATCCGGTCGAAGATGCTGTAATAGGCTTGGACATCGCCGTGCAGATGGGCCGTCACGCTGGAAACCAGCGAAAGCACGAAGATCCCGATGATCGCCCAGCCACGATGCCGAACATAGGGCAGGAAAAGCGCCATGAAGAAGATGATCGTATAGAACTGCATCTCCAGCGAGAGCGACCATGTATGCAGGAACGGATAGGCGATACTCTGCCCTTCGAAATATCCGACATGACCCGCAGCCCACAGATTCGACAGGTAAACCAGCGAATAGGCACCGTTGAGCGCAATGTCGGCCCGATCGCTGGCCAGGACCCACCACAGCATGGCCGCACAGACGGCAACAATCATGCACAGCAGGGCCGGCAGCAGGCGATAGAGGCGGCGGCAAACGAAATTCACGGGCCGGAACGGCGATTGAAGCAACGCCGAACGGCCCATGAAATAGCCGGAAATCACGATGAAAACATCAACGCCGATGAAACCGCCACGGATCCATCCGGCATGAAACAGCACCACCAGCAACACGGCCAGACCGCGCAGCCCGTCGACATCCCTCCGGCGGTCGATCGGGAAGAAAACTCGCCGCAGGGCCTCCGGCCAGTTGCCTGCCTCAGAGGGGGTCGTGATGCGCTGTAACATTCCGGCCTTCCGTACAAATGCGCTCTAAAGGGATGCGAACGGGCCAGGATGGCCTATGGCGCCGCAGCCGCCCCATTCTTGATCTTCTGCAACAGCGGCACCGTCGCCTGCAGAATCGCATCGCCCCATACCCGATAGCTTGCCGGCGTGGCGTGAATCCCGTCGATGGTCGCGACCGAACCCGGCTTCATCAGAGCCGTGCCGTCGATATAAGTGCAGGGTGCAACTTCAGTCTTGAGGAAGGCCGCCATTTCCGCGGCCCGCGCGTCGGTCTTGCCATAGCGCGGGCTGTACTGGCCCCAGGTCGGCCCGATCCAGATACAGGCGGTCTTGCCGATCGTATAGGTCAGGGTCTTCACCTGCTCATCGACCCAGGATTTGGAAACGCTCTCCTGCCCGTACGACGCCATGGTGTCACCCAGCACCACCATCACCACATTCGGATGCCATTTCTCCAGTAGCGACGACATTGACGGCGGGGCCGCCGGCTGCATGTTCGGCGGCCCCAGCGGGGCATCGTCGATCCGCTCGGCCGCGCCGCAGCCATTGTTCGGATTGGGTACCACCCAATCCGCCGCCTGCGACGAGCAGACCCCATAGGCCACGACCTTCGCGCCCTGCGCCGTCAACGCGTCCGGCAGGACCGACAGCAGCGAGTCCTTGAACGTCACATGGCTGTCGCCGATAATCAGCAGCGTAAGACCTGCGAGAAGCGCACTCATATCCGGTTTCCGTCCTTCATTCTCATTCCCTCAGGACAACACGCTCACTTGTCGTCCGAGGACATATCGCCCAGGCGACGATGCGCCCGGCGCCGCAAGCCCCGCCAGATCACATAGGCCAGCAGACCGGTACCGAGCAGGCCGACCAGCGACAGGCCGAACAGATGGCCATCGAGGTACCAGGCCGGCCACATCCACAACGGCAACGACCCGACCGTATAACGCGGCGCCGTGCGATAGCTGGAAATCCGCTCGCCGTTCTTGATAACCAGATCTCCCTGGATCAGCGGATGAACGGCCGCGTCGCGCAGCGCCAGCACCATCTCCTGCAGCCGCTCCGGCGTGTCGCCCATGATCGCCACGACCGATCGATGGGAGTCAAAGGGTGACTGCGCGCCGATCAGCAGTCCCGCCCCCACGATCGGCGCCCGCAGCCTTGCCGTCACGGCATTGCGCAATCCGGTCTGGTCGCGGTCCTGGAACAGATAGCGAACCCCTTGCAGACCCGTGTATTGCCCAGCGGTAATCCGGGTCCCGTCAACCTGATAAGGCGCCCGGGACAGCAACGACACCGCTTCATGCACCTGCTTGGCCGTCGCCAGGAGAATGACGTCACCTGCTGGAGGAGCCGCATCGATACTGTCTGTATAGACAATCGACACCCCGGTCGTGGGGTACCACGTCGTCGCGCCGAAGACGCCCATCAGGTCCAGATAGGCTCCCACCGTCGCATTATCCGGATGACGCGGCATGACCACCGTCGTCTCCGACAGATCCGCCATACGCGTAAAGGGAAAACCGATCTGGGCGAACTGGGCCAGGTCCGGAAGCGTGGTGAAATGATAGGCCCGCCGGAAATCCAGCACCGACGACTCATCCACACTCGTATGGAGGTCGATCGGAACGTGACGGCAGGCACCACGATCGACCGGCCTGGCATCAAACGCGAATTGAAGCTGATTCTGGCCGAACAGCGTCGCGGGCGGCAACGCCACCTGAATGCCGACCGTGCCGAAATGCGGATTGATCAGCCGCCGCGACCATGTGTCCCAGGTTCCCGACGCAATCATCGAGGAGCGTTGCAGGAAGATGTCGTTGACCGACACATCCAGCCGCGAACTCGCCAGATCGACCGTCGTTCCGCCGATGACACCAGGCGGATGGACCCACAGATCCATCAGGAACGGCCGTTGCCGCCATGTATAGAGATCGGTCGGCAGATGAAACGGCATGTTGAGCAAGGAAGGCGCAAAGCCGTTCGCTTCCAATGTCTCAGCCGGCACCAACTCGCCGAAACGGACCGGGCGATCCGTCGGCACGAAAGACGGCGCGTCATAGGGCTTGCGCGGCGCGGCCTCGACATTCGCCACCACCTGCGCATTCACCGCACCCAGAGTCGTGGGCGACAGCACCAGCGCCCGCGCCGCAATCTCCAGTTCCTGCGGGTTTCGCCCGGTCACCACTAGGATCGTACCCCAGCGATCGTTGGGATTGGGTATTTCGAGCAGCGTCGGCCCTTCCGGCGGCAGGCCATCAGGCCCGACCGGCAGGTTTTCACCGATCTGGATCGCATTGCCGGCATCCGGGATCACGTTGGTGACCGGAAAGGAGAATTCCCGGAAATCCGCCAGCTTGCCGAACCAGGAGGCGATCATGCCGCTGACCCGCAAATTGGCCCCCGTAGCGGGGATCACCATCGGAATCCGCACGGGATTACGCAGGTTCGGATCGAAGAACGGCGCCGGCAGACGCGCCAGCGTCCGTTCGGGCGCGATACGCACCGTGGTCAGCGTGATGCGCGACAGGTCGGAAATACGCGCCCACAGGACCTCGTTATAAAGATCGTTGCAATCCCGCCTGTACTCGCCGGCGAAATGAAAATTCAGCGTGTTCTTCCCACCGAAATACATAGGATTGATGTCGAACGTCAGCGGCCCGAACTGTGGATGCTCCGGATCGACCTTGATGGTTCCGACATATTGCTCGTTCAGCGTCACGGTCACCGCACTCGCTTCGGGAAGCAGTTCGGGTGACAACGCGCCGGACAGCGTCAACTGGGCATGGGTCACGATACGATTGGCCGGCACCGCGACAGTCACCCCCTGCAGCGGGCTGTAACCCCGCAGGACCATGGGACCGGATACGCCCAGATCATGCAGGGACAGCGTATTCGTCACCTCGGTATCCGAGATACGTGCGGCGATGGCGGCGTCGCTACCTGCTACCGGATTGCGGTCGCCGGCATTGGTGTCATTGATCGGCAGTCCCGGTGCCCCCGGTGCGACCGGAGGCGGTGGCACGGCAAGGGCCGGCTTGGCCTCCGAAGCGGCCGGCGGCGCCGGCAACGGCAGGGCGAATGACGGATCGTCCTCCGCAGGGGCGGACGCGGGCAGGGCCCCGTCGGTCTGTCCATGGGCCATAGGGATGCCCGCCATCGCCAGGCCGGCCACCAGGACACAGGAAGCCACTACGCCACGCTGCGTGGCTGGTCGTGAAGGTTTCAACACGAAACTTGCCTTCTCCAATGTCTTGGCCGGTGTGACGTCATCAGACGACTCATCATCGGCAGGAATGACGGACAAACGAGCCTCACCGGAACGCCGCCAGAACAGGCCGGCAATGTTCCTGAGGATGATGAGAAAACTTCTGATAGGCCGATCCCGGGGAAAGTCGTCCCACGAGGACCAGGCATCATGACGGCCGAAGATCATCGATACGACCTGTCGCTCGCCGTCCAACCCCGAAACCAGCCAGCGCGCATGCATGCGGTCACCGCGTCGGCGCAGGATCTCGACCCGGATCGAAGCGTCGAGGCCGTCCCGCGCATCGTGGTAATCAAGGACGACCTGCATGGGCCCGGTAATCGGCATGTCGCTTGGTGCTATAAGCCCGACCCCGCCCAGCGACAGATCGGTGGTGCGGGTCTGCCAGACTTCACCGGTGTCCGTTTGCAGAGTCACCGGCAGATCGGCCCGCACGCGATGCTGGACGCGGCTCTGGCGCGTTTCACGGGCAACCGCGATCGATGCCAGAATCATGAACAGGCTGAACAGGCCCCAAAATATATTGAGCAGCATCGACTGGAAGGCCGCCTGGTCGAGATGCTGGAAGCACACCCCGAAAATGCCGCGCAGCACTGCTGTCCCCAGCAGAACGGCCAGGATGACGTTGGGATAGACCGCACGCAGATCGAAATAGTCGTTATGAAGCTGCGTGCCTTTGCGAGTAACATTGAAACGTCCCTTGTTCGGCCACAGAAAGGTGGACACCGTCAGGCGCACGAGGAACATGGCGAGCGAAGTTTCATAGAGCTCGCTCCAGAAGGTATAACGCCAGCGTCCTTCGATTCGCGACAGGGTCAGCATCGAATGCAATATGTGCGGCCCGGCATAGGCGAGTGCCGCCAGGGGCGACGCCGTCAGGATATTCACCCCCAGAAGCAGGAAGGCCATCGGCGCGGCCAGGAAGATGATACGCGGCACAGCGAACAGGAAATGCGACATCGACGACAGGTAGCAGAGCCGCTGCTCCCAGCGCAGCCCCCGACCCAGCAAGGGATTGTCGATCCGCATGATCTGCAGCGTGCCGCGCGCCCAGCGCATGCGCTGCCCGATATGAAAGATCAGCCGCTCGGTCGCCAGTCCGCCCGCCAGGGCTTGACGCAGATAGCCGGTACTCCAGCCCTTGCGCTGCATCTTCAGGGCAGTATGCGCGTCCTCCGTCACGGTCTCCGTGGCGAAACCGCCGACGCTATCCAGCGCCGCCCGCCGGATCACGGCGCACGACCCGCAGAAAAAGGTCGAATCCCACAGATCGTTCCCATCCTGGATCAGGCCATAGAACATATTGCCTTCCGGCGGCACCTGTTCGGCCGCCGTCAGATTGCGCTGGAACGGATCGGCCGAATAGAAATAATGCGCTGTCTGCAGCATGCACATCGTCGGCTCGGCCACCAGCCAGCCGACCGTCTGCTTCAGAAAATCGCGCACCGGCACGTGGTCGCAGTCGAACACGACCACCAGGTCTCCATCGGTCATGCCAAGCGCATGGTTGAGGTTACCCGCCTTGGCGAAGCGATTATCCGGCCGCGTGATGTAACCGACACCGCACTCGATAGCGAAATCGTGGAAGTCCTGCCGCCTTCCGTCATCCAGTATATAGACGTTCAGCTTGTCCACCGGCCAGTCGAGCGCCTGCGCCGCCAGCACTGTCGCGCGCACCACGTCCAGGCTTTCATGATAGGTCGGGACCAGGACATCGACAGATGGCCAGAGCGTCTCATCCACCGGCAGGGGATGCACCTGCCTTTCCAGCGGCCAGATCATCTGGAAATAACCCAGGCCGAGAACCACCAGAGCATAGCATTCTGCCAGGAGCAGCGTGATGGACAGAACAAATTGCAGCACGTTGTCATGAGTGATCGTTGTCCCGACCCGCCACACGATGTAGCGCATCGACATCATGATCGACAGCGTGATCAGGAAGCAGCTGGCCAGGCGTCCCGGCAGGCGATTGACAACCAGCATCAGACCGATCGTACCGAGCGCGAACAGCCCCTGCTGCAGATCGGACAGCGTGAGTGCGCTGACCAAGACCATCAGCCCCAGCCCGATGATGCCGACAAGAGCGGAATCGAGCACGACCCGACGAAACGGCTTCGAATGCATTGTCATACCCAACCGACGCGTCATGGAAATTCCAACCAGATATCAGACATGCGTCCCACTCTCAGGGAAGTCCGTCCGCCGCCCCTGCCAACTCATATCGACACCAAAGATTGCTCGCCACACACCGCCGGCGCGCAGAGATCACGCTTTATTAATAATCTATATTATTCAATATTTAAAGCCCACGACGAGTTTTTGAGGATACCCATCTGTCACGTTTTTTTATGAAAAACGCTGTACAGATTGCGAAAATCACCAAAAATTCTTTACAAATAAAATAAAATAAATATACCCATCAATATCGAAGAATATTGCACTCAAGCAACATTGCATCCCACGAAAATTGAAAATTACCTGCGCATTTGGCCATTGCATCTTTCACCATGCCTGCCTGCCCACCCAAAGAGGGAACATGCAACGTTTTTCTAATCGCAACACCGAACCAAACACGTTCCACGCCAGCAATCCCGCGTTCCGGACCACACCGCTTGCGAGACACGTCGGTCTGGGGTCACTTCCCCACGATATCAACTCCTCACCCCATCCTCAGGCGGATCGCCGGCCGCTACGTGCCTTCTGCATCAGCACGCCAGACCCTGATGACACGACATGCGATAGCATCAGCGCGAACTTAATCTACGGAGATCGCAGACTCCACCCAACCCACATCAATACTTTATCCGCCCCCGAGGCACGGCTTGATCTGGTATCCGAAACAGAATAAATCTTCATGCCCCAAATGGGGATTTACAAGAACAAAAATTATCTATAGAGTTAAAATTTATTTCTATGCAGATCAGAAAGAATGACGCATGTTGGTGGCGATCATCAACAAGGCGATAGAAGACGTATATTCGTCTGTCATCAATCAATCGCGAAAACCGGACTACGACCCTGACTTGCCTTGCACAAATTACGGGATACAAAGGTCTTGGACCTCATTTAAAGTTCAGATCTTCATCAGACAAAATTTTTATTCTTATATAATAAGATGAATTTTTCTATATTCATGGTGCGGGAGAATAAATACGTCACCTTTACAAACAAATATGTCAACTGGAGATATCAAGGACCTGTTTCGCATCTCCAACAACAGGCTGATCTTCCTATCATCTTAGAGACCGTTTGAGAATGTGTTGATGCGGTGGCTTGGGCGTGATTCAAGCTGGGGATGTGGACCCGAGCGAGCCGTGGCCGGATGGCTGGATTTGAGAAGCGATTAAAGCG